>NZ_KB889690.1 GCF_000372745.1 Embleya scabrispora DSM 41855
CCCGGCTGATCGTGGAGGGGCTGCGGCCCAGCTCGGCGGCGATCGTGCGGACGCCGGCCTTGTCCCGCAGCCGGTCGGCAATGTGGATGCGGTCGGCTTCGCGCAGGTGTCTCGACGGGCCGGACGAGGGCGCCGCGGTGATCGGCGGCGCCCCCTTCCTGCCTGCGGTCGGGCTGTACCCGTTGCGCCATCGCTTCCCCGTGCGGACGTTGATGCCGACGACCCGGCATGCCTCCGCGAACCCCAGTCCTTGATCCACGAGCCGGAAGTATTCCTCCCGCTCCCGGGCCAGTTTCACGGGACCCTGAGGTTCCCGAGTCCCACGGATCTCGAAGTCCATCGCATCCCCTGAGCTGGGGTGTTGCGACGACCACTAGAACCCAAGCCGCGGCCGGGGCTTTCGTCTTGCCCGGGCACGCACCGCCGGCCGGCGCGGCCGGGGGCAGCGGGTCGGCGCCCCGGGTGCGCCGGGCGAAGCGGCCCGTGCGCGCCCCGCGGCCCGATCGGCGGCGCGAGCCACGCCAAAAAGGCCCCCGACCCGCGTGTTCGCAGGTCGAAGGGCCGTGATCGGTGAAGCGACGGACGAGTCGGCCTCTACGCCGGGTTCTGTCTCCCGGGAGCCTTGCGGCGCCCGGGGAGGCGGCCATCCATCTACGACTGCCGTTGCCGACAGCCTCCAGCGGTCTACCCGCGAACTCGGGCGGGCCGCCCTCGAACGTTCGCGCAGAGCACGTGTGACGGTGCTCCTCTTGACCTTGCTCCGGGTGGGGTTTACCTAGCCGCCCGAGTCACCTCGGGCGCTGGTGGTCTCTTACACCACCGTTTCACCCTTACCGGTCGTCCGAGGACGCCGGCGGTCTGTTTTCTGTGGCACTGTCCCGCGGGTCACCCCGGGTCGGTGTTACCGACCACCCTGCCCTGTGGAGCCCGGACGTTCCTCGGCGGAACCCTCCGAAGAGGAATCCCGACGCGGCCGCCCGGCCGACTCGTCCGCCGTACCGGCCATCCTAGCGGGGGCGAACCGCACCCTTCGCCGGGTGTCGTCGGCCTCGGTCAGCCGGACCCGGACCCGCTCGCCCAGACCCAGGCCCACGCCGTCGAAGCGGGCCCGTACGGCCGGCTCGGCGAGTTGTACGGTCCCGCCGTCGCCGCGATCGTTCAGGTCCACCACCACCGCGTCGAACTCGTCGCCGACGTGGTCGGCCAGCACGACCGCCTCGACCAGGGACACCGCCTCGCGCTCGACCTCGTGCGCCCGGCGATCACCGGTCTCCATCGCCTTCGGCAACTCGTGCAACCGCTCGCCCACCCACTCGGGCACGTCGGTGCCCGCGACCAGGGACACGCAGATCTCGCCCGCGTACCGGTCGACCAGGCGCCGCAGCGGCGCGGTCACGTGCGCGTACTCGTCGGCGACCGCCGCATGCCCGGCCTGCTCCGGTACGCCCGCGTCGAAGGCGGTGTAACCCGCCCCGCGCAGCAGCCCGGTGGCCTCCTCGAGGAACGCCGCATGCCGGGGGTTGTCCGGATCGAGCGAGCGGATCACCGCGCCGTAGGTGCCGCCCTCGGGCCAGGCCACGTCCAGCGCCCGGCCGACCCGGCGGACCTGGGCCAGCGCGTCCGGCGCCGGCGGCGGCAGGGTGCGCAGGATGCCGATGCCCGCGTACGTCATCAGGTCGGCGGCGGCGATGCCGGTGAGCAGCGAGATCTGCGCGTTCCAGCCCTCGGCCGGGATCGGCGCCCGGTATTCCAGCCGCCACGTATCGCCGTGCTCGACGATCTCCTGCTCCGGGATCGGCAGGCTCACCCCGCCGCGATCGCTCTCCAGCGTCTCGCGCAGCAGACCGATCTCGGCGAGCAGCGCCAACGGCTCCTCGGCGGTGCCCGTGTCGATCGCGCGCTGCACCTGCGGATAGTCGAACCGGACCCGGCTGCGCACCAGCGCGCGAAAGACGTCGGTGCCGATCAGGTCGCCGCCCGCGTCCAGGTCGAGCACCCACACCAGCGCGGGCCGGTCCTGCCCCGGGAGCAGACTGGCCGCCCCCTCGGACAGGGTCGGCGGATGCAGCGGGATGCGCTCGTCCGGCAGATACAGGGTCTCCACCCGGCGCATGGTCTCCGCGTCCAGCGCGCCGCCGGGGGTCACCCAGGCCGCCACGTCGGCGATCGCGTAGTGCACCCGGTAGCCGGTGTCCGTGCGGGCCAGGTGCATCGCCTGGTCCAGGTCCAGCGACTCGGCCGGATCGATGGTCAGGAACGGCAGGTCGGTCAGGTCCCGGCGGGTCAGTGTCGGCCCGCGCCGGGCGGCCGCGTCCGCCTCCGCCAGCACCTCCCGGGAGAACGGCCCCGGCAGTCCGAGGTCCGCACGCAGCCGGGTGAAGCCGGCGCGCAGGCGATCACCGTCGGCGGACCTGATGTGGAGATGGCGACGAGGCACGGATCGAGCTTAGGAAAGATCCGCCGCGGTGCGAAGGACTTTTTACCGCTTTTCGCCCGCCCACCCGGAGCCGCCGTGTCGTGATCGGCCCGGCTCGTCCCCATAAACTCGATCCATAAACTTGATCGTTCCCCTTCCGTCCGCGTCGCTTGGAGTCCCGCCCGTGCTCGTGTTGTTGCCGCCCTCCGAGGGCAAGGCCGCTGCGGGGGCGGGCCCCGCGCTCGACCTCGCGGGCCTTTCGATGCCGGAACTGAACTCCGTGCGGCGGCAGGTGCTCGATTCGCTGATCACCCTGTGCGAGGGTGACGCACTCAAGGCCCTCGAAGTGCTCGGTCTCGGCCCGAAGCTGCACGGTGAGGTGCTGCGCAATCTCGACCTGCGCGAGGCGCCCGCGTTGACGGTGGCCGCCCTGTATACCGGCGTGCTCTACGACGCCCTGGACCTGCCCTCGCTCACCGGTGCGGCGGCCGCGCGCGCGGCCGGTTCGATCCTGGTCTTCTCCGGGCTCTGGGGAGCGTTGCGGCCGACCGACCGGGTGCCGCCGTACCGCTGCTCGATGGGTGTGCGACTGCCCGGCATCGGCGCGCTCGCGAGCCAGTGGCGGGTGGCGATGGCGCCGGTGTTGCCCAGGCTCGCGAGCGAGGAACTGGTCCTGGATCTGCGGTCGGCGGCGTACGGCGCGGCCTGGAAGCCGACCGGTGCGGTCGCCGAGCGGACCGCCACGGTGCGGGTGTTGCACGAGCGCATCGTGGACGGGGTGGCCAAGCGCTCGGTGGTGAGCCACTTCAACAAGGCGACCAAGGGCCGAGTGACCCGCGACCTGCTCATCTCCGGCGCCGAGCCGCGCAATCCGGGCGAACTGGCCGACGTGCTGCGCGAACTGGGCTGGACGGTGGAGACGGCCGAACCCAAGCAGGGCGGTACGCCCTGGGCGCTGGACATCGTGGTCGCCGCGGTCTGAGTAGGGCCTATGTTCGGCCAATTGCGATCAGACGAGGTCTCGCCTTGACAAAACAGGGGAGCTTCATGATCCTGACGCTTCCTCCGCAGGCAAAAAACAAAGCATTCCGTCCTACTTTTGGATGATCAGTGCGTCGTGCCCGGCGGAGTCGACGATCCGACATCCATGGGGGATGAGTGACTTACCCGCCGCCGCCCGGCCAGGACCCGAACCAGCCGTACGGCCAGCCGCAGTACGGACAGCAGCCGTACCCGGGTCAGCAGTACCAGCAGCCGCAGTACCAGCAGGGACAGTCCGGCCCGTACGGGCAGCCGCAGTACCCGGGCGGCTACCCGCAGGGCCCCGGCTACCCGCCGCCGCCCGGCCGCAGCCGCAGGAATCTGTGGATCGGCGTCTCGGTGGTCGCGGTACTCGCCATCGTCGGCGTGATCGCCGCGATCGGCCTGTCCGGCGGCGACGACAAGAAGAGTTCGGCCTCCTCGACCTCGTCGGCGAGCGCTTCGACCGGTGCGAAGTCCGGGTCGCCCACGCCGTCGACCAAGCCGTCCACGCGCACCTCCGCGCCCGAACCGGACGACGAGTCGACCTCGATTCCCGGGCTGGGCGGTGGCGGCGCCGGGCTGGGCGAGGACAACTTCCTCTCCACGATGCACATGCTCCTCCCGGCGACGAAGTCGAAGTCGGACGCCGAACTGGTGGCCCAGGGCAAGCAGGCCTGCTCGGATCTCAAGTCGGGGAAGACCCTGCTGGAGACCGCGACGAAGGTGACCGCGGTGAGTGCCATTCAGGAGAAGGGCATGCTCGTGGGCGCCGCGATGCCCGCGTTCTGCCCGGACCAGACCGGCAAGATCAAGTAGGGCGCCCGCCGCCCGGGGTGGAACGAGTGAATCCCGCCCGCCGAGCGTTTCCGCTCCCCGGCCACGTCGTTGACCAGCCTGCCGAACCCGGTCGGCGGTGACGTGGAGGAAACGAACGCTGTGACGAACATCGACACCTGATCGCCGTGCTGAACCCGACGTTCGGCAACACCTGCGTCAACGCGGGCTGATCACGCGCCCCGGCCCGCCTCCTCGGTCGCCGGCCGACGGGACCGCCCCGTTCCCGACTCCGGGAAACGGGGCGGTTCTCGTTGCGGGCGGCACACCGAACCGAAGCGATCGGCGATGTACATTTCTCGCGGGTTCACGAAGCCGGACAGGTGTCATTGCGATCACCTGTGAACCCTGTCGGCACATCGACGCGTGCGACCCGCGATGATGGGGATTGCCCGGGCCGGTCTTCCGCGTTGTACACGCAGAGGCGCCGTGTGGGGCGCGTAAGGCACGCACGCGGAAGAAGGGGTTCCATGGAGCGAATGGGCAGAATGGCCGGATGGCTGCGCCGTCGACCGCGTGAGGATCCGGACGCCGTTCGCGACCGGCGGGCCGGACTGCTCATGGACCTGGTCGAGCGCGGCTGGCCCGTCTGTCCGGCGGCGCACCCGGTGGGCTTCGGCTGTTCGTGTGACCGGGTCGGTTGTCCGGCGCCGGGCATGCACCCGGTCTCGTTCGCGTGGCAGACCCAGGCGTCCACCGATCCGGTACAGGTGGCCCGCTGGCTGGAGTTGTATCCGGAGGCCAACTTCGTCACCGCCACCGGAGCGGGACACGACGTGCTGGATGTGCCCGCGCGGGCGGGCGAGATCGCCTTGGCGGTCTTCGCCGAGCAGGGCATCGAGATCGGCCCGGTGGCCTCGTGTGGCCCCGAGCGCACGCTGTTCTTCACCGCGACCCGCGGCACGCCCGCCGACGAGGACGAGTGGTGGCCCTGCGAGCTGGACTGCCACCCCGAGACGCTGGACGCGCATCCGGGCCTGCGCTGGCACTGCCGGGGCAGCTATGTGCTGGTCCCGTCCTCGCAGCACCCCTCGGGGCAGCCGGTGCGTTGGATCCGGGGGCCCGAACTGCCGCTGCCCGACCCGTTGCGGGTGCTGGACGTGCTCACCGACGCCTGCGACACGGTGGGGGCCACGGCCGGCGACGTGCGCTGGATGTAGCCGGGCCGGCCGGCCCGGCGCCCACGAGCGGTCACTCGCCGTCGGCGCCGACCAGGCCGTACATCCATCCGACGAGCTGCACCTTGCCACCGGCCTTCGGCACCACCGCGACGTACTCGGAGAGCCGGTGCTCGGTGACCGACCTGGACGGCTTGCCGGCCAGGAAGGTCAGCGTCGAGGGGTCCACGTCGCCGAGTCGGCGCGGCGGTTGCACGGTCAGCTTGACGCTGTGCTGGAGCGCGAAGAGCACGAGCGCGCCGCCGTCCTTGGTCCGCACCGCGAGCGGCGGGAACTGGTTCGCCGCGCTGTCCACCGTCTGCCGCACGAAGCCCTCGCCGATCGGCTCGTCCCGCTGCCTGCGCAACTGCGCGGTGTAGGGGTCGGGTCCGAACAGCTCCGCGCGCGTCTTCCCGTCCTTGAGGAACTCGGTGAGTACGGGCGCCAGTTCGCCGGGGGCGGCGGCCAGCCCGGCGGCGGTCGGGGCAACCGGTTCGAGGTAGCCGTCCGCGTCCTTGCGCAACTCGGGCAGCGGGTTCTGCAGGGTCGGACCCCACGCGGCCTGCCAGACCGCGTCCGGGTTCGCCTTGACGAACACCAGCAACTGCGGCTTGGCGTTGTTGAAGTTCGGCGTGCTGTGTACGGCGAACCACTTGGGCCAGCCGATCACCTTGGGGATCAGGAACTCGGGCCGCTCGTGCGTGATCGGGGCCTTGCCCAGGTTTCCGCGCGGGTCGGTGAAGCTCAGGATCTTCAGACCGGCCTGGTCCAGCGCGCCGAGCGAGCCGGTCTCGACCCGGGCGTTGAGCGGCAGATCGCGGTTGGCGTACGCCTGGTTGTTCTGTACCTCGTAGTCGTGCAGCACCTTGCCGGCCTCGCGCCGGTCCAGGGCCTCGACGGGCGTCGAGGAGCCGTGGACGGCGACACAGCCGGTCGCGGCGAGCGCCGTCACGAGCAGGGCGGCGGTCGCGGCCACCGCGCGGGATATGCGCATCGGTTCGGCAACTCTTCCGGGGGAGCGGGCAGGAGGAGATCTCGCGAAACCTTACTGCCCGCGCCCCGCGCGGCACCGCGCCCGCCCGGTGGGAACTACACGACGGTCAGGACCTCGGCGCCGCTGTCGGTGACGACCAGGGTGTGTTCGAACTGCGCGGTGCGCTTGCGGTCCTTGGTGACCACGGTCCAGCCGTCGTCCCACATGTCGTAGTCGTAGGTGCCCAGGGTGAGCATCGGCTCGATGGTGAAGGTCATCCCGGGCTCCATCACGGTGGTCGCCCGCTCGTCGTCGTAGTGCGGAATGATCAGACCGGAGTGGAACGAGCTGTTGATGCCGTGGCCGGTGAAGTCACGGACCACGCCGTAGCCGAAGCGCTTCGCGTAGGACTCGATGACCCGGCCGATCACGTTGATCTGCCGACCCGGCTTGACCGCCTTGATGCCCCGGTTCAGCGCCTCTCGGGTGCGCTCGACGAGCAGCCTCGACTCCTCGTCGACGTCGCCCACCAGGTAGGTCGCGTCGGTGTCGCCGTGCACGCCGCCGATGAACACGGTCACGTCGATATTGACGATGTCGCCGTCGTTCAGGCGTGTGGTGTCCGGAATGCCATGGCAGATCACCTCGTTGATCGAGGTGCAGATGGTCTTCGGGAATCCCCGGTAGCCCAGGCAGGACGGATATGCGTGGTGATCGAGCACGTACTCGTGGGCGATCCTGTCCAACTCGTCCGTGGTCACCCCGGGCGCGATGTGCGCGGCGGCGGCCTCCATCGCGCCGGCCGCGATCCGACCGGCGACACGCATGCGCTCGATCGTCTCGGCGTCCTGCACCTCCGGCCCGGTGTACGGGGTCGGCGCCGACTTCCCGACATACTCCGGCCGCGGGATGTCGGCGGGAACGGAGCGGATGGGGGTCGCCTTACCGGGTACGAGAATCGCCATAACCAGCGAGTGTAGCCGGCGCCGCGACCGAGGCGGCGATCGATACGACGGATGCCACGCGCGGTGGCGAGCAGGCAGCGAGTGGGTGGAGGACGGGCCGTGAAGTTCAGACTGTGGCGCAGGTCCGAGGGGCGCGCCGGCGAGTGGTACTACTGCATCAGGCACGGCACGGTCGAGGAGGGTCCGGACTGCCCGGCGCGCGACCGGCTCGGGCCGTACTCGACCCGCCGGGAGGCGGCGAACGCGTTGGAGACCGCGAAGACCCGCAATCAGGTCTGGGAGAACGACCCCAACTGGAACGACCGCGGGCGCCGCTGAGCGGGCGGCGGGACCGATGCGCGGGGGCGCCCACCTCCTCCGCCCGGGACCGACCGGGGTCCCGGGGCTGCTCGATCGTTTTCCGTCCTTGCCCGCCACGACCCCGAATGCGGCAGGGATCACGTACGTGGGTCCGGAAACCGGCGATCGAGGGAGGGGCGGACGGGGGTCAGGCGCGAGAGCCGACCGACATTCGCCTTCGTGACCCGGCCGTCCTGGATACGGCCTTTCGGGTGCGCGAGGCGGCCGGCCTGGATACCGCCTTTCGGGTGGCCGAGGGCTTGGTCGCGATCTTTCGCGATTGCGCCTTTCGAGGCGGCGCCTTTGCGGTGGCCGACTTCGCCGACGCGCTCTTGCGCGTCGTGGTGCTCTTGCGCACCGCGCCGCCGCGGCGCGCGACGGTTCGCGCGGCCGGTGTCCGCCGGTGCGTGGCCGCGGACTTCGGGGCCTGGGCCCGCTGCGCGGCGAGTGCGTCGACGGTGCGGTCGTCGACCGTCTCGGTGTCGCCGTTGCGCTGGATATAGCGCACCGCGGTGAGCGCCTCGCGCTTGGTTTCATAGGGCGACGACTTGATGATCGTCGCACCGTTGGCGGCTGCCAGGACGAAGCCGTACTTGCCGGAGCGTCCCTTGGTGACAATAAATTTGGCCGGCACTGCGTCTCCTTGGAGAGCGAAGAGAAAGTTTTCTCCTCCACGGAAACACGGTTTGTCCCGGTTGTCATATATAAGTGCTATTTCGGAGTGAATCGGCCCGCACAGCCGAAAACCACTGTGACCTCGACTGCATCCGGGCGCCGACCCCGTGTCCTCTGCGGTTTCGGCCGGCAGGATCACGCCATGACAACCCCCTCGTCCCCCAAGCGCGACCCGCGTGACCTGCCGAACATCGACCACCTGGTCGTGGGTGTCCTCGGCGGCACCGGCGAGCAGGGCCGCGGCCTCGCGTACCGCCTGGCCGTCGCCGGCCAGAAAGTGATCATCGGCTCGCGCAGCGCCGAACGGGCCGGCTCCGCCGCGGCGGAGCTCGGTGCCGGTGTCCGCGGCGCGGACAACGCCACCTGTGCGGCGGAGAGCGACATCGTGATCGTCGCCGTGCCCTGGGAGGGGCACCGCGATCTGCTCGTGGCCCTCAAGAGCGAGTTGGCGGGCAAGATCGTCGTCGACTGCGTGAACCCGATGGGCTTCGACAAGCAGGGCGCGTTCGTGCTCGACGTCGAGGAGGGCAGCGCCGCGCAGCAGGCCGCCGCCGTGCTCACCGACTCGTCCGTCACCGCCGCCTTCCACCACGTCTCCGCGGTGCTGCTGCTCGACCCGAACGTCGAATCCCTGGACACCGACATCATGGTGCTCGGCGACAAGCGCGACGCCACCGATGCGGTACAGGCGCTCGCGTCGCGGATCCCCGGGATGCGCGGGGTGTACGCCGGGCGACTGCGCAACGCGCGGCAGGTCGAGGGGCTCACCGCCAACCTCATCTCGACCAACCGCCGGTACAAGGCACACGCCGGACTGCGCGTCACCGACGTGTGAGCCCGCTCGGGTGCGGCCCACGGCGCATACCGGAGAAGGCGGCACGAGGCCCGGCACATCATCGGATGTGCCGGGCCTCGTGCCGTCTCGCCGGGTGCGGGGTTCGCCCCGGCGTCAGGCCAGTGATGCGCTCCAAGTGCCCAGCGGGCGGGCGACCAGTTCGCCGGCGTTGTTGTCGATCGCGTCCTGCAGGCCGGCCAGCACGTGGGTGACCATGCCGGCGGTGGCCGGGTCGGTGAGCACGTGCTGCACGTCGGCCTCGACACCGAGCCGGGTGTGCACCTCGGGGACCGAGATCTCCGGGCCGGAGACGACGAAGTTGCTCAGGTCCCGCAGCAGGGCCTTGAGCTGGATCAGCGCGCGGATGCCGCCCTGGACGCCGGGCGAGGCGGAGATCGCGACGATCGACTTGCCGGCCAGCACGCCCTGGGCGTACGGGCGCGAGGCCCAGTCCAGCGCGTTCTTGAGCACGCCCGGGAGGCTGCGGTTGTACTCGGGGGTGGCGATGATCAGGCCGTCCGCCTCGGCGATCGCCTCGCGCAGGCGCACCACGGACGCCGGCGGGTTGGCCTCCAGGTCCTGGTTGAAGTGCGGGAGCTCGTCCAGACCCTTGTACACCTCGATCTGCATGCCCTCGGGCGCGAACGGCTGGAGGGCGTTCACGAGCGCGGTGTTGAACGACTGGGCGCGCAGCGAGCCGGAGATGGCGAGGATGCGGGACATGGGGTCCTCCGTGGCGAGGCGGGACAAGGCAGATTGTTGAACGTTTAACAACGTACCCCGAGTTTGTTGTGGGTTCAACTTTTGGGCTTCCTCCCAGGGGGGTCGGCGTCGCGAACCGTCGGCGGCGGTGTCGGCGACCGGTGCCGGCGACCCGGTCGGCGGGGGCGACAATGGAGCCGCGCCGCGCCCGTGTCACCCGCGGCCGTTCCTCGTTCGCACCCGTCTGGAGCCCCCCGCCATGCCCCGCATCGTCGTCCTCGCCGTGATCGTGTGCGTCCTGGCGCTCGCCGCCGCCGTGGTGGCCTTCGTCGGCGGAAGCTGGCTCGGCGTCCCGTTCGTGCTGCTCGCCGCGCTCGACGGGAATCTCGCCTTCTACTACCTGCGCCGGCACCGGGTGCGCCGTTCGCGTGAGCTCGCCGCCCGGGTCTGAGTCCGTCTCGCCGCCCGCCGGCGTCACCCGTATGGGTGGATGCCGCCGGCCGATGGCGTGTCGGCATCGAATTCGAACAAAAGTTCGGGCTACGCTTCGACCGACGTTGTCCACAGGCGTACGCCGGTCGTGCCTCCGTGTCGGTGCGACGGGTTAGCGTTCAAGGTGTGAAGCGAACACCACAGACCGGCAAGGCGGCATCCATGGCTGGACAGGATCGCGAGAAGGCGTTGGAAAACGCCCTCGCCCAAATTGAACGACAGTTCGGGAAGGGTTCGGTGATGCGTCTCGGCGACGAGGCGCGCGCACCGATCGAGGTCATTCCCACCGGCTCGATCGCGCTCGACGTGGCACTGGGCATCGGTGGCCTCCCGCGCGGCCGCGTCGTCGAGGTCTACGGCCCGGAAGGCTCCGGCAAGACGAGCCTTGCGCTGCACGCCATCGCCAGCGTCCAGCGGGCCGGCGGCATCGCGGCGATCGTCGACGCCGAGCACGCGCTCGACCCCGACTACGCGAAGAAGCTCGGCGTCGACACCGACGCCCTCCTGGTGTCGCAGCCGGACACCGGCGAGCAGGCGCTGGAGATCGTCGACATGCTGACGCGCTCCGGCGCGGTCGACATCATCGTCATCGACTCGGTGGCGGCGCTCGTGCCGCGCGCGGAGATCGAGGGCGAGATGGGCGACTCGCACGTCGGCCTCCAGGCCCGACTGATGAGCCAGGCGCTCCGCAAGATCACCGGTGCGCTCAACCAGACGAACACCACCGCGCTGTTCATCAACCAGCTGCGCGAGAAGATCGGCGTGATGTTCGGCTCGCCGGAGACCACGACCGGTGGGCGCGCGCTGAAGTTCTACGCGTCCGTGCGACTGGACATCCGGCGGATCGAGACGCTCAAGGACGGCACCGAGGCGGTGGGCAACCGCACCCGGGTCAAGGTGGTCAAGAACAAGCTGGCCTCGCCGTTCAAGCAGGCCGAGTTCGACATCCTCTACGGCATCGGGATCAGCCGTGAGGGTGGCCTGATCGACATGGGCGTCGAGCACGGCTTCGTGCGCAAGTCCGGTGCCTGGTACACGTACGAGGGCGACCAGCTCGGTCAGGGCAAGGAGAACGCGCGGAAGTTCCTCAGGGACAACCCCGACCTCTCCGACGAGATCGAGAAGAAGATCAAGGAGAAGCTGGGAGTCGGCCCGCGGGTCGACGCGCCGGCGGAAGCGGAACCCGAGGAGGGCTGAGCCCGTGGGTCGCCCTGCCGGCGAGTGGTCGAACACGTGGGGGGACGGATCCGGGGCCGGACCCGTCTCCCCGCCGGTCGACGCCGCCGAACTGCGGGCCGCGCTGGCGGCCGTCACGGCGCGTGCCGCGACAGGTGATCGCGCCGAGCGCGGCGGTGCCGAGCGCCGCACCGCCCGCCGAGCCGGCTCGACGCGACGCGACTCGGGGGAGCGCGAAGCGGGCGACCGGGATGCGAGGGACGACGGCTCGGGGGCCGACGTCCGCGGTGTGGGTGAGCGGGCCGCCGGTCGGCGGTCCGAACGCGGTCGGGCCAAGCGGGACACGCGCGAGCGGGCCGGGACTCGGGGCCGGCCCCGCCGGAACACGGACGACGAGGGCGTCGAGCCTGTCGAGGGCGCCGACGCGGAGCCGCAACCGCTCGCCGATCCGGAGGCCACCGCGCGGGCGATCTGCCTGCGCCTGTTGACCGGGCGCGCCCGAACCCGGTCCCAGCTGGCGGACGCTCTGCGCCGTCGGGAGGTGCCCGACGAGGTGGCGGAATACGTGCTGGGCCGATTCACCGACGTGGGGCTGATCGACGACACCGCCTTCGCGGGCGCGTGGGTCGACACCAGACACACCGGCAAGGGGCTGGCCCGTCGCGCCCTGGCCCGGGAACTGCGCCAACGCGGCGTGGACGCCGTCGTGGTGGACGAGGCGGTCGCCCGACTCGATCCCGAACAGGAGCTGGAGACGGCTCGGGCCCTGGTGGCCCGCCGGTTGCCGGGCACGCGTGGCCTGGACCGGGACAAGCGCATCCGCAGGTTGGCGGGGATGCTCGCGCGCAAGGGATACGGCGAGGGCCTGGCCCTTCGCGTGGTCCGGGACGCGCTCGCGCACGAGGCCGAGGCCGACGAGGCGGACGAGGCGGACGAGAACCCGTGGCGGGCCTGGGACGGACCGGTCTGAGCCGCGCTCCCGAGACTGCGGTCGGTGACCTAGCCTGGGACCGTTGTCCGAGCCGTCGGACCGCCACAAGCGCGTCCCTCGGCGCGCATACGTCCCTGCCGTCCGCTTGAAGGGCCATCCGCCTTGGCGATCAGTGTGTTCGACATGTTCTCGATCGGGATCGGCCCGTCGAGCTCCCACACGGTGGGTCCCATGCGCGCCGCGCGGATGTTCGCGCAGCGACTCAAGAGCGAGGGTGTCCTGGACCGGGTCGCCTCCGTCCGGGTCGAGCTGTACGGCTCCCTCGGCGCGACCGGTCACGGCCACGGCACCCCGCGCGCGGTGCTGCTCGGCCTGGAGGGCTACTCACCGCGCACCGTCGACCCCGAGGAGGTCGAGCCGGAGCTGGCGCGCATCCGCGAGTCGGGGATGTTGCGACTGCTCGGCGTGCACGACATCGCCTTCGACGGCGACCGTGACCTGGTGCTGCATCGACGCAAGGCGCTGCCGTACCACGCCAACGGGATGACCGCGTGGGCGCGCGACGCGGACGGCACCGAACTGCTCACCAAGACGTACTACTCGGTCGGCGGCGGCTTCGTGGTGGACGAGGACGCGATGGGGGCGGATCGGGTCAAGCCCGACGACACCGTGCTGCGACACCCGTTCCGCACCGGCGACGAGTTGTTGCGGTTGACCCGGGAGACCGGACTCTCGGTGTCCGCACTGATGCTGGAGAACGAGAAGGCGTGGCGCACCGAGCCGGAGATCCGCGCCGAGTTGCTGGAGATCTGGCACGTGATGCGCGCGTGCGTGGAGCGCGGCCTGGCCACCGAGGGCATCCTGCCCGGTGGGCTCAAGGTGCGCCGCCGCGCGTCGCGGACCGCCCGCACGCTGCGCGCCGAGGGTGATCGGCCCACGCACGCGATGGAGTGGGTCACCCTGTGGGCGATGGCGGTCAACGAGGAGAACGCCGCCGGCGGTCGGGTGGTCACCGCGCCCACCAACGGCGCCGCCGGGATCATCCCGGCCGTCCTGCACCACTACGTGGCCACCGTCCCGGGCGCGGACGAGGACGGCATCGTGCGCTTCCTGCTCGCCGCGGGCGCGATCGGCATGCTGTTCAAGGAGAACGCGTCGATCTCGGGCGCAGAGGTCGGTTGCCAGGGTGAGGTGGGTTCGGCCTGCGCGATGGCCGCCGGCGGCCTGGCGGAGGTCCTGGGCGGCACCCCGGAGCAGGTGGAGAACGCCGCCGAGATCGGGATGGAGCACAACCTCGGACTCACCTGCGACCCGGTCGGCGGCCTCGTGCAGATCCCGTGCATCGAGCGCAACGGCATGGCCGGCGTCAAGGCGGTCACCGCCGCCCGGATGGCTCTGCGCGGCGACGGCCGGCACCACGTCTCGCTGGACAAGGTCATCAAGACCATGAAGGAGACCGGCGCCGACATGAAGACCAAGTACAAGGAGACCGCCCGGGGCGGCCTCGCGGTCAACATCATCGAGTGCTGAGCCGAGAGCCGGGACGAGAGCCGAAACGGAGCGGGAACCGACCCGGAGACTTGAGCCGACTCGCGAACCGGAGCGCGAGCCGGCTCCGCCCCCGCCCCGGGTGCCGCCGGCCGCGAGGTGCGGCGGGTGGTCCGCCCGCCGCGACACCGGTGACGCAAGCGCCCGAGTCGCGTTGATGATCCGGGCGGGACACGTGAGGTGTGCTCGCGGAAACGAAGGGTAGGCATGCGCCCGTGAACGACGAGAGCGGTCCCCTCTTGGTGCAGGTATCGGCAGCCGGAGCCGGTCATACGTTGGTGACCGTGCACGGCGAGATCGACATGGACAGCGGTCCGATCCTGGACGACGCGCTGAGCCGGCAGGTCTCGGCCGGCCTGAACCGGCTGCTGCTCGACCTGTCCTCGGTCGCCTTCATCGACTCCTTCGGCCTGCGGATTCTGGTCCGGGCCGAGCGGCGGGCCCGCGAGGCCGGCGGCTCCCTGCAGCTGATCGCGCCGACCCGGGCGGTGGCGCGGGTGCTGCGGCTGACCGGCTTCACCCTGATGGTGGCCGTGCACGACACCGTGCAAGAGGCGCTGGACGCGCAGGAAAGTCCGGCCGGGCACGAGTAGGTGCACCCCGCTGATCAAAA
Organism: Embleya scabrispora DSM 41855; assembly: GCF_000372745.1. Taxonomy (GTDB): domain Bacteria; phylum Actinomycetota; class Actinomycetes; order Streptomycetales; family Streptomycetaceae; genus Embleya; species Embleya scabrispora. The sequence goes on from NZ_KB889690.1 coordinate 14,680, forward strand.
ACACCAAAGTTCATGATCAAAATCCGACGCAGGGGTGGCCGGATCCGATCACGCACGCCACACTTGGAGTGTCCGCGCGCCGGATGTTTCTGCTGTCGCCCGAAGGCCGTGGACCTGTGGCCGTCCCGCCGAGCGCAAGCCCGACGGGACGGCCGCCGCATGTCCGAGGCGACGCGGGACGGAGTGAGGCGGCCCCGCGCCCCGCTCAGCCCAGCGTGCGCTTGAGGAACTGCGCCATGGTCGAGCGATACTCGCGGGCCTGCGGCAGCAGCGCGGTGAGTTCGCCCGCGCCGTGTACGAAGCCATCCCAGCGCTTGGCCTCGACCGGGACGCCGGCCGCCTCCAACTGCTTCGCGTACGCCTCGCCCTCGTCGCGCAGTGGGTCGTACTCGCCGGTGAGCACCAGCGCCGCGGGCAGCCCGGCGAGGTCCTCGGCGTGCAGCGGCGACGCGAGCGGATCGGTGCGCTCGCTGCGCGGGCTGGTCAGGTACAGCCGGACGGCTTCCTCCAGCGCCTCGCGGGTGAGCAGGTAGCCCTCGCCGTTCTCCGCCACGGACGCCTGGGAGAGGGTCAGGTCCAGGATCGGGCCGTCCAGCACCTGGGCGAGCGGGGTCGGCTGGCGGCGGTCGCGCAGCATGATCGAGCAGGCCGCGGCCAGGTTGCCGCCCGCGCCCGCGCCGCCGATGGCCACCTTGTCCGCGTTCACGCCGAGTTGGAAGGCGCGCTCCTGCACCCAGATCCACGCGGCGTACGCGTCCTCCAGGGGCCACGGGAACTTGAACTCGGGCGCCAGGCGATACTCGACCGAGATCACCACGGCGCCGCTCTCGGCGGCGATGTGCGCGCAGTGACCGTCGAAACGGTCCACCGCGCCGAGCCACCACGCACCGTCGTGCAGGTACACGTAGCCTGGGCGACCGCCCCTGGGGGCGGGTCCGGCCGGCGTGTACACACGAGCGGTGATCCGGCCCGGCTCCGGCTCCTTCACCGTGATGTTCACATCCCGCGTCGTCACACCTTCCGGTGCGGGCTCGGCGAACGCGAGGATGGACGACTCGAGAGCTTTATTGGACGCGGCACGGCGCTCCGCCAAGGGCAGGTCGGCCAAAAGGGGCGGCGCGGCGGCGACAGCGTCGAGGATCGGCTGGATCTGCGGTGCGACGGGCATGCGACTCCTCCGAACGGATTACGAAGCAGCACAGTAGAACTTCGCGCCCGGAGTTGACAGAGCGTCAGACTTCGGACGCGTGACATAGGCCACACAGAAACCGCGCGAAGGGCGTCAACCGTGTCAGTTGTCCCCGGCGTTGAATAAACGGAACCCACCAAGGAGTACGCGTTGACCGTCATCGACGAGCCCCGGATACCGGGCGCGCCGACGTCCGCCCCGGGCCCAGGTGCCCCCGACGAGGACTCGTCGGGGGCCCTGTCGTTCGCGGAGCGCGGCTTTCGGCTGCTGTGGCCGCCGTTGGCGGTGTACGCGGGTACCGCCCTGGTCCAGTTGCTGGTGCTCTCGTGGATGATCCCGCCGGGTGGGCCGAGTCTGCGGGACCGGCTGCTGCAGTGGGACGCGCACTGGTACGTGGACGTCGCCGCGCACGGCTATCCGGACAGCTTCACCTACACCCCCGAGGGTGACCTCACCGGCAATACGCTGGCGTTCTTCCCGCTGTATCCGGGCCTGGTCCGGATCGTGCACTACCTCACCGGCGCCGACTACGAGACGGCCGGCCTGATCGCCGGACACCTGGCCACCGCCGTCGCGCTGTGTGTGCTGTACGTGTTCATGAAGCGTCTGTACGACCGCCGCGCGGCGCTGGTGATGACCGTGCTCGTGGGCGGCGCGCAGCCGATGGGCGTGGTCTTCTCGATGGCCTACAGCGAGACGCTGTTCCTGGCGCTGGCGGTGGGCACGTTGCTCGCCGCGCACCGGCGGGCCTGGTTGACCGCGGGCCTGCTCGCGTGTTTGACCAGCGTCACCCGGCCGGCCGGCATCGCCGCGATCGCCGCGCTGGGAGTGGCCGCGCTGCTGGAGATGTGGCAGCACCGGCGGCTCGTGTACCGCCCGATCGCGGCGTGTGTGATCGCGTGCCTGGGTATGCCGCTGTATCTGCTGTGGGTGGGCGCCCGGCTCGGCGAGATCGACGCCTGGTTCACCATCCAGGACGCCGGCTGGGGTACCAAGTGGGACAACGGCGAGGCGGTCCGGCACTTCCTGACCGACACGCTGCGCAACGGCGACCAGTGGATAGCGGTCAGCACGGCGGTGTTGATCATCGCGGCGGTGATCGGCTCGCTGGTCGCGCTGAACCGACGGATCTGGCCGCCGCTGGCGGTGTACGGCCTGTCGATCCTGGTGATGACGCTGTGCCAGAGCAACTATTACCACTCGAAGCTGCGGCTGATGATCCCCACGCTGCTGTTCTTCGTCCCCCTGGCGACGGTCCTGGCGCGGGTGCGCACGCGTACGGCGGTGCTCGTGCTGAGCGGGATGTGCCTGTTCGGCATGTGGTACGGCGCGTACATGTTGACCACCTGGCACTACGGGATCTGACGTTCGCCGTCCTCGAACGCCGGTCGGCCGAAATTCGGACCGGCGTTCGAGGACGAGGCGGCGTCGGCCGCCGGGTCAGTGGCCCGCTCCGCGGGCGCGGTCGATGGCCTCCTCGAGGATGTCCAGGTGCTCGGGGGGCAGGTGCGCCGCTATGTAGCCGTCCGGGCGGATCAGCAGGATCGTGTGCGCGCCGGTGCCCGGGTACTCGGGGGTGACCACCAACTCGGCGGGCGCGGCGAGCTTGTCCAAGCGTGCGCGCAGCCGTGGCATCAGGCCCGCCTCCCGCCAGCGGTCGCCGTGCCACACCTCTATGCCGGGGGCGATCAGCAGCACCACCAACCCCCGGTCCAGGCACTCGGTCAGCCACCCGTCGGCGCCGTCCGCACGGACCACCGGGACGTCCCGGATCCACTCGCCGACCCCGGGGCCGGGGGTTAGCAGCGGCGAGCCGTTGTAGTCGGGGCCCGAGGTGCTCGCGGCCGGTCCGCGCGGGTCGAGCCGGCGCAGTGTGGTGCCCTTGCCGCGCGCGCCCATCAGGGTCAGCCGGCGGCCCACCTTCTGCGCCGGGCTCACCGGCGCCAGGAAGTGCAACGCGTCCTCGCCCAGCGCCAATCGGCGCCGGGCGGCCCCCCGGCGCTCGCCGTGGTAGGTCTCCAGGAGCCGGATCGGGGCGTAGCCGCGCAGGGTGAAGGCCAGTTTCCAGGCCAGGTTGCGAACGTCCTGGAGACCGAGCTCGACCGAGTCCGCGGCGGACGGGTGGACCAGGTGCGCGGCATCCCCGGCGAGCAGCACCCGGCCGACCCGGAAGCGGCGGGCGAGTCGCTGATGCACCTCGTACTCGCCGCTCCACAACAAATCGTGCGCGGGATCCCCGGCGGCGTCCGAGTCGGGGGAGAGCGCGTCCAGGGTGCGCAGCACCGAACGCACCCGGGCGGAGACCCGCTTGGGGTCGGCCAGGTCGCCGGTCACCGGGATCACCCGGGTCTCCTCGGCGGCCTTGGCCACTCCGTGCGCCATCGGGAGCTGCCAGGTCAGTCGCCACACGTCGTCCGGCAGCGGCTGGGCGAGCACGGTGCCGCCCTTGTGGAACGGCGGGTCCACGAACAGCCACGGGGTGGCCGGCCCGCCGGTGTCGGGGGTCGGGGGCTCGTCGGCGAGCGAGGGATCCGGCGGCACCAGCGACGTCGCGGTGAGCCGGCGCGGCAGCCGTACCTTCACGTCCGCGCACAACAGCCGGTCCACCCGCGGCCGGCCGGGAAAGCGCACGCCCACCGCGCGCCGGACCACCGAGCGGGCTCCGTCGCAGCCGAGCAGCCACTGCGCGCGCCATTTGACCGGGCCCCCGGGGCCGCGGGCGAGCAACGTGACCGAGGTCTCGTCCTGTTCGACCCCCTCGATCCGGTGCCGCCACGCGGTGGTCACCAGCGGGCTGGCGTGTGCGGCGTCCAACAGGGCGCGTTCCAGGCGCTGTTGGGAGAGCCCATAGCGGACCGGGGCCTCGGGCTCGTCGACCGGCTGCGGTACGTCGCGGGTGCGCCGGCGGATCCGCTGCACGCCCCACGGCTCGGCGGCGCCGTCCAGGCGGGTGCCGGTCAGGTCGTAGACGAAGGCCAGCGTCGCGCCGTCCAGCGCACACGCGCGCGAGCCGGCCCGCGGCGTGCCGTTGCCCGAGTCCACCACGACCGAGCGCACCCCGCGCCCGGCCAGGGCCAGGGCGGCGGCCAGGCCGGCGGGCCCGGCGCCCGCGATGATCACCGAGTCCGCGCGCGGAGCATTGCCCGCCATCGTGGCCCCCCAAGTGTTGCAAGACGTGTCGTACTCGTCGCCCATCATCCGGCACCGGGACCCCGCCACGACAAAGCGACGCCCCGCGGGTGGTGTTCACCGCGGGGCGTCGGTCGTCGGTGGTGCGGGTGGGGCGCCGGGCCGGCGGGGTCAGACGCCGGCGCCGTCCAGGGACAGCGCCGCCGGCCGCGGCGGCTGGACGGCGATCGGCTTGCCCTTGCGCGAGGTGCGCAGCCTGCGCTCCAGCCAGGTGGCGAACGCCGACAGGATCATGCACATCGCGACGTAGATCGTGCCGACGATGATCGTGACCGGGATGAACGGCATGTGGTAGTCCTGGTAGCCACCGATCAGCTTGGCCGCCGCGAGCAACTCCGGGTAGGTGATCAGGAAGCCGAGCGAGGTGTCCTTGAGGGTCACCACAACCTGGCTGATGATCGTCGGGAGCATGGTGCGGATGCCCTGCGGGACCAGGATCATCGTCATCACCTGGGTCTTGCGCATGCCCAGCGCGTAGGCCGCCTCGCTCTGCCCCTTCGGCACGGCGAGGATGCCCGCGCGGATGTTCTCCGCCTGCACGGTGCCGTTGTAGATGGTCAGGCCGACCACCAGCGGCCACATCGGATCCCACTTCCACCAGCCCTGGCTGCCCGGGACGAGGTAGAGCATGAAGATCAGCACCAGCAGCGGCATCGCGCGGAAGAAGGTCACGAACGTGGTCGAGGCCCAGCGCACGATCTTGTGATCGGAGAGCCGGCCGGCGGCCAGGAAGGCGCCGAGCACGATCGAGAACACCGCGGCGAGCGCGAACGCCTTCAAGGTGGCCTTGAGGCCGTCGAAGATGAACTGCTGGACCCCCGTGTACTGGAACGGGTCCCACTTGGCCGACTCGAACTGGCCGGTGTCCTCGAACCGCATGATCACGAAGACCAGGAAGGCGGCCAGGGCCAGGGTGCCGACCACGCCGATGATCAGGTTGCGCCGACGTGCCTTCGGGCCCGGCACGTCGAACAGCACGCTCGCTTCGCGGCTCATCGGACCACCGCCAGCTTCTTCTCCAGCGCGGCGAGAAGCGCGCTCATGGTCAGGGTGATGATCAGGTAGCCGATCGCGATCCACACCAGGACCCACAGGGATTTGTAGCCGTTCTCGATCATCGTCGAGCTGGTGCCCATGAGTTCGGTGGTGTTGAAGGCGCTGGCGATGGCCGAGTTGCGGACCATCGCGATCAGCAGGCTGCCGATCGGCGGGACCGCCGCCCGACCGGCCTGTGGCAGCACGATCTGGCTCAGTGTCTGGGTGAAGGACATGCCCAGGCTGCGGGCGGCCTCGGCCTGGCCGATCGGGACGGTGTTGATGCCCGAGCGGATCGCCTCGCAGATGAAGGCGGCGGTGTACGTGCTCAGCGCGATGACCGCGAACTGGAAGAAGGAGAAGTTGAACCGCAGCTTGGGGAAACCGAGCGCGACGGCGAAGAAGATCAGCGTCAGGGGGGTGTTGCGGAAGAGATTGACGTACGCGGCGCCGAACCAGCGCAGGGGCGGCACCGGCGAGACCCGACACGCGGCTATCAGCGTGCCGAGCAGAAGCGACGCGATCCCACAGACGACGGTCAGCTTGAGCGTCCCGACGAAGCCGTCCTGCAAGAGATCCCAGTTGTCCTGGATCACTTCGAGCATCGTGATCGAGCCCTCCTCTCCGTGATCGTGGGTTCAGGGGTGGGTTGACGAACCGTTCCCCTGCTCACGTGCGGCGGGGACGGGAGGGGCCGCGCGCCGGCCGGTCCCGGGGGAGCCGGGACCGGCCGACGCGCGACGTGCGACGGGTGCGACGTGGCGCGTCAGTAGCGGACGAGCGCCGGGATGGCCGGGGCGGCCGAGCCGGACAGGCCGAGCGTGGCGTCGTACGCCTTCTTCCAGTCGCCGTTCTTCTCGTGCGCCTCGAGGGCGTCGCTGACCGCGTTGCGGAACACCGCGTCGTCCTTGTTCAGGCCGACGCCGTAGTTCTCCACGGTGAACGGCTCGCCGACCACCTTGAGCGCGCCCGGGTCCTTGGCCGCGTAACCCTTGAGGATCGCGTCGTCGGTGGAGACCGCGTCGACCTGGTTGGAGAGCAGGTTCTCGACACACAGCGAGTAGGTGTCGAACACCCGGGTGGTGGTGTCGGGGAACTTGGACTGCAGGTTCTGCAGCGGGGTGGAGCCCTTGGCGGAGCACACCGTCTTGCCCTTGATGGTGTCCTTGCCGGTGATCGCGCTCTCGTTCTTGCGCACCAGCAGGGACTGGCCGGCGATGTAGTACGGACCCGCGAAGGACACCTGCTCCTTGCGCTTGTCGGTGATGCTGTAGGTGCCGACGTAGTAGTCGATGTCACCGTTGACCAGCGCGTTCTCCCGGTTGGTCGACGCGATGGCCTTGAACTCGATCTTGTCCGGGCCGAAGCCGAGGTCGGCCGCGATCATCTTGGCGACCTCGATGTCGAAGCCGGAGTACTTGCCGGTGGCCGGGTCCTTGGAGCCGAGGAAGGGCTGGTCCTCCTTGGCGCCGACGATCAGCTTGCCGCGCCGCTTGGCGTTGTCGAAGGTCTTCGAGCCGGTGAGCGCGGCGTCCGCCTTGGGCGTGTAGCTCGGCAGCTCGGGCTTGCCGGCACCGGGCGCGCCGGGCGCGCCCTGCGAACCACCGGTGGTACCGCCCGGCGTCTTGGCCTCCGGCGAACCGTCCTTGCCGCACGCGGTACCGAACAGGGCGAGCACGGCGATGCCGGCGACGGCCACGGATGAGCGCATCTTCATGATCAACGTCCTTGAGTGAAAGGGAGAGCGGCCTGACGACAGACGAACTGCAGGGTGCGAAGCGTGAGTTGCGCCATCGGGCGCACTGGGGGCGCCCGATGCGGCTCAGTGGTGCAGGATCTTGGAGAGGAAGTCCCGAGCACGGTCGCTGCGCGGGTTGCTGAAGAATTCGTCGGGCGTGTTCTCCTCGACGATGCGGCCGTCGGCCATGAAGATCACCCGGTTCGCGGCGGAGCGCGCGAAGCCCATCTCGTGGGTCACCACGACCATCGTCATGCCCTCGCGGGCCAGGTCGCGCATGACCTCCAGGACCTCGTTGATCATCTCCGGGTCGAGCGCGGAGGTGGGCTCGTCGAAGAGCATCACCTTGGGCTCCATGGCCAGTGCCCGGGCGATCGCGACGCGTTGCTGCTGGCCACCGGAGAGTTGGGCCGGGTACTTGTCCGCCTGGCTGCCCACGCCGACCCGGTCCAGCAGTTCGTGCGCCCGGCGGGTGACCACGTCGGCCTTCTCGCGACGGACCTTGAGCGGGCCCAGCGTCACGTTCTGGAGCACGGTCTTGTGCGCGAACAGGTTGAACGACTGGAACACCATGCCGACGTCCGAGCGCAGGCGGGCGAGTTCACGACCCTCCTGCGGGAGGAGGTTCCCATCGATGGTGATGCGGCCGCCGTCGATCGCCTCCAACCGGTTGATCGTGCGGCACAGCGTCGACTTTCCCGATCCGGAGGGACCGATGACGACGACGACCTCGCCCCTGTGGATCGTCAGGTCGATGTCCTGCAACACGTGCAGGGCGCCGAAGTGCTTGTTGACGTTCTCCAACACGACGAGGGGCTCGCCGGAGTGCGCGTCCTTGCCGATGTCGCGCTTGGTGAGCACCGGCGGCTTCGGTGCGGTGTCAGAGGCATCCGTCGTCACGATGGCGGGCTCCGTCCAGAGTCGTCCCGTATCTTTTTGCGCGACCGGGTGGCAGGTGGGTTCGAGAGTCTCCCGGCGTGGCCGGGTGGTGCGTGACACTAGGGCAGGCAGCACCCCCCCAGTCAGTGCACTTGAGCTTGTCTTGAGGTCAAGAGTCGGTAACGGACCGTCAGATGTGAGGAACCACGTGCGCCTCCTGCTCGTCGAGGATGATCTGCGAGTCGCCGCACCGCTACGCGCGGTGCTGGGCCGGCACGGCTTCACCGTGCGGCACGCCACCACCGGCGAGGAGGCCCTCGCCGCGCTCGACGACGTGCCCGACGTGGTGCTGCTCGACCTGTCGCTGCCCGACCACGACGGCTTCGAGGTGTGCAGTCGGATTCGGCGGTTGTGCGACGTCCCGGTGATCATGGTCACCGCGCGCGCGGACATCCGATCGCGCATACACGGGCTGAACCTGGGTGCCGACGACTACGTCACCAAGCCCTACGACATCGGCGAACTGCTGGCCCGCATACACGCGGTGAGCAGACGCACGCGCAGTGACGCGCCGCTCGCGGAGAGTGCGCCGGCCGCCAAGGGGCCCGGTGGCATCGTGCTGGACCCGGCGACCCGGCGGGTGAGCGTCGGCGGTGTCGACGTGGTGCTCACCCGCAAGGAATTCGATCTGCTCGCCCTGCTGGCGCAGCGCCCGGGCGTGGTGTTTCGGCGCGAACAGATCATCAGCGAGGTCTGGCACACCAGCTGGGCGGGCAACAACCGCACCCTGGAGGTGCATGTCGCGTCGCTGCGCTCCAAGCTCGGCAATCCGGCGATCGTCGAGACGGTACGCGGCGTGGGCTACCGTGTCGTTCCCGAGGCCTGATCCCACCGGCTTCCCGACGGATCGTCACCGGTTCCTGTGCGTACCCGCCTGCTCGCCTTGCTTCTCGCCCTGATGACCGCGGTGCTGATCGCGCTCGGCATCCCGTTGGCGATCTCCCGCGCGTCCGCCCACCAGCAGGAGCTGATCCGGGACCGCGTGGACGATCTCACCCGCTTCGTTTCGGACACCCAGTTGACCGTGGTCTCGGACACCCTGCGCGCGCAGACCGACGGCGGGCAGCCACCCGGCCCCGACGCCGCCGACCTGGACATGTTGCGCTCGGAACTGGAGCGCTACGAGGCCGTCTACGGCATCCGGGTCGGCGCCTTCGATCGGCGCGGCCAGGCGATCGCCGTGTCCCACCCGGGATTTCGGGTCGATCCGCGCTCGCCGGCGTTCACCGAGGCGCTCGCCGGGCGGCGCAGCGACGACCCCGGGCAGGTGTGGCCCTGGCAGCGCGACCGCATCGTGGTGGCGGTCCCGGTGATCCACCGCGGCGACGTGGTCGCGGTCGTGCTGACCGACTCGCCGACCGGCCGGATGCGTTCGAAGATCCAACAGGTGTGGCTGATTCTGGTCGCCGGCGAAGTGGTCGCGGTGCTCGCCGCGCTGCTGCTCGCGACCCGGCTCACCGGCTGGGTGCTGCGTCCGGTCCGGGTGCTCGACTCGGTGACCCACGAGATCGCCACCGGCCGGCTCGGCGCACGGGTGGCCGGCGCCCAGGGGCCGCCGGAACTGCGGCGACTGGCAAGGTCGTTCAACGAGATGGCGGATCACGTGGAGACCGTCGTGGACCAGCAGCGGGCGTTCGCCGCAGACGCCTCGCACCAACTGCGCAACCCGCTGTCCGCGCTGCTGCTGCGGATCGAGGAGCTGGGCCTGTCGCTGCCGCCGGGCCACGGCGAGACGCTGGAGGGGGTGCGCGAGGAGGGCCGGCGGCTCACCCATGTCCTGGACGAACTCCTCGAGTTGGCGCTGGCCGAGAATGCCCGCCCGTCCGCGCGGGCCGTGGACGTGGCGGCCCTGGTGCACGAACGAGTGGACGCGTGGCAGACGTTGGCCCGCAGCCGCGGTCGCCGGTTCGAGCAGGAGGGCCCGCTCGCGCTGACCGGCAACGTGGATCCGGTCACCCTGGGCAGCGCGCTCGACGCGATCCTGGACAACGCGCTCAAGTTCGCCCCCGAGGACACCACGATCACCGTGGCGTGCTCGGCGGTGGGCAGCGAGGTGGAGATCCGGGTCAGCGACCGCGGCCCGGGGCTGACCTTCGAGGAGATGCGACGCGTGGGCGACCGGTTCTGGCGCAGCCCGCGGCATCAGAACGTGGACGGCTCGGGCCTGGGCCTGTCGATCGCCCGCACCCTGCTCGCCGCGAGCGGCGGCACGATCGACTTCGCCGCGCGCGAGGGCGGCGGGCTGACCGTCACACTGACCGTGCCCAGGGCCGACTGAACCGGCCGGATCGAAACGGCGGTCGTCGCTATTCGGCCACCCGGCACTGCGGCGCGCGCGGCTGGGGCAGGCCCAGCGGGCGCAGCCGCACGTCGTAGGCGCGCTGCCAATCACCGTTGGCGATGTGCCGGTTCAGTGCCCCGCACACCGCGTCCGCGAGGGCGACATCGCCCTTGCTCAGGCCCACGCCGTACGGCTCGTCCGAGAACGGCCGGCCCAGGATCCGCAGCGTGCCCGGATACTGGGCGACGAAGCCGGACAGGATCGCGTCGTCGGTGCTGACCCCGCGCACCTTCTTGGCCAACAACTCGTCCACGCACTCGGAGTACTTGCCGCGTTCCTGGACCTTCATGGTCGGGAACTCGGTGCGGATGCGGGTCGCCGACGTCGACTCGCGCACCACGCACACCGCGCTGTCGGCGAGGTCCTCGGGACCGTTGACGTCCGGCTCGTCCGAGCGGACCAGGAAGTCCTGGCCGGCGATGAAGTACGGCCCGGCGAAGGAGACCTTCTGCGACCGGGCGGCGTTGATCGTGTAGCTGGCCACGACCAGGTCGACCTGACCGCTGGTGATCCGGTACTCGCGGTTCTGCGTCTCCACGTCCATGAAGGTGATCCGGTCCTTGAACCCGAGATCGTCCGCGATCATCCGCGCGACATCGTCGTCGAAGCCCTGATACGCCTGATCGCCGGTGCGCACGCTCCACCCGGGTTGGTCCGGTTTGACCCCGATGATGATCCGGCCCCGGGCCACCATCTCCCGGTAGGTCGGCGAGTTCTTGCGCAGGTTGGCGAGCGGGTCGGGGGCGTGCGTGCCGCCCTCGGCCCGGTTGTTCTCCACCGCGAGCCAGGACGCGCCCACCGCGACCAACAGGAACGCCAACGCGGCGGGCAGCGCGATCCGGGTGCGCCGCCACCACCGGGCGCGGGCCGCGGGCCGCGATATCGGCTCCTGCGGCGGGCCTTCGCCCGCGTAGGTGGCCTCGACGTCCTCGTCCGGCTCGTCGCGCTCGCGCCGGGGCAGCGGGTCGCCGCCCCAGGTCACCGGCACCGAGTCCTGCACCACTCGGGTGAGCAGCGCGTCGGTCTCCTTGGCGTCCAGCCGCCGGAGCGGATCCTTGCGCAACAGGCCCATGATCACCGGCTCCAGCGGACCCGCGTGCCGCGGCGGCGCGGGCGGCGCGTTCACCACCGCGTCCACGACCTCCACGGGGGAGGAGCGACGAAACGGCGCGAGACCCTCGACCATCTCGTACAGCGTCGCGCCCAGCGACCACAGGTCCGAGGCCGGATCCAACGCGCCCGGCACGTCGGCGAGCGTGTGCTCGCTCGATCCGTTGTCGGTGAGCACGCCGGCCCGACCGCGGGAGAACTGTTCCGCGCGCTCGGGAGCGAGATAGCCCGGGGTGCCGAGCAGTTCGCCGAACTGGGTCACCTGGGGCGCATCGGCGAAGGTGGCGATGCCGAAGTCGGTGAGCACCACCCGGCCGTCCGTGCCCAGGAGCACGTTCGCCGGCTTCACGTCACGGTGCAGCACGCCCTTGGCATGCGCGGCGCGCAGCGCCCGCAGCACGTCCAGGCCGATCCGGGCCGCCTCGGCGTGGTCGAGTCGACCCTCCGCGCGGATCACGTCGGCCAGCGAGCGCGAGATCACCAATTCCATGACGATCCACGGCAAACCGTCCTCTTCGAAGACGTCGTGCACCGTCACCACGTTCTCGTGGCGGATGCGGGCCGCGGCGATCGCCTCGCGCTTGCTGCGCTCCAGCCAGGACCGCTGCGAGCCCGCGTCCAGGGACTTGGGGAGCAGCAACTCCTTGACCGCGACCTCGCGGCCGAGGGCGGTGTCCACGGCCAGCCAGACCTCGCCCATACCGCCTCGGCCGAGACTGCGGCTGAGGCGGTAACGATTGTTCAGTATTCGGCCGATCTCCCCCTCGGACACCGCGGTCGCACCCTCCTCCCGAGCAAGCGGGCCTCCCTGACCAAGTGTGCGGCCTTCCCCCCGGTCGGCTCACAGCGTCGGTTCGGGGACCGCGCACGGTCTGGCCCACAAGCTCAGAGCGTAGATGTCGGTCCCGAACACCATGACACGAACCCAGCATGTGCCATCGGAGCCGCTTCGCGCGACGCCCTGGGCATCACGATCTGTCCGATCAGGGTTTCACCGATCGGTACCACCGCTGAGCGCCGGTGTGCAGTGGCAGCGGATCGGTGAAGATCGCCGTCCTGGGATCGACCAACTGGGCCGCGTGCACCTCGCGTCCGATCGCCTCCCGGTTCTCCATCACCGTCTCGGTCACCCGCCTGATCAACACCGGATCCTGCGAGGCCCGGGTGACCAGCAGATTCGGCACCGCGATGGTGGGCGTCTCGGTACCGCCGGGATAGGCGTCCGCGGGCACCACCGCCTCGCGGTACACCGGCCCGTAGCGATCGCGCAGTTTGCCCGCGAGGTCGCCGAGTTGGACCAGACGCACCGACCAGTGCTCGGCCAGGTCGGAGACCGCCCCGGTGGGCAACCCGCCGGACCAGAAGAACGCGTCCACGGTGCCGTCGCGCAGTCGCTGGGTGGCCTCCCCGATGCCGATCCGCACGGGGGTGATGGCCCGATCCATGTCGCCCATGCCCACCTCGCTCAGCAGCCGGCGGGTGATCAACTCCACGCCCGATCCGGGCAGCCCCACCACCACCCGGCGCCCGCGCAGGTCGGCGATCTTCTGCACCGGGGAACCGACCGGCACGACCAGTTGCACGTAGTCGTCGTACAACCGGGCGACCGCCCGCAGTCGCTCGCGATCGCCCGGCCCCAGATCGGCCACCGCGTCGGCGGTGGCGATGCCGAAGGTGTCGACGCCCTCGATCACCCGGCGCAGGTTCTCCACCGACCCACCGCTGGAGTTCACCGTGACCTTGACGTCCAGGTCCGCGGACAGCCGCGGCCGCAACAGTTCGCCGTAGCGGTGGTACACCCCGGTCGGCACCCCGGTGGCCAACGAGACCGGCCCACCCGGGGTCGGCCGGTCGTCCCGGGAGAACACCACGTACCCGCCGACCAGGCACAACAGCACGAGCGTGACCAGTCCGGCCCTGACCAGGCGGGGTCGACGCGCACAGGCGTCGCGCAGGGAAACGGGGAGGAACGACAAGGAGGGCACGGCGGCGATATTGCCATGGAGGTCGGCCACGCGCCCCGGCAAGCAAACCCCGTACCCTGTCGGGTGTTATGACTGCGCGAAGCTATGAGGTCCGCACCTACGGGTGCCAGATGAACGTCCACGACTCCGAGCGACTGTCCGGTCTGCTGGAGGACGCGGGATACGTCCGCGCGCCCAAGGGGGAGTCGGCCGACGTGGTCGTCTTCAACACGTGCGCCGTCCGCGAGAACGCGGACAACAAGCTGTACGGGAACCTGGGCCACCTGGCGCCCGCGAAGGCCGAACGCCCCGGCATGCAGATCGCGGTCGGCGGCTGCCTCGCGCAAAAGGACCGGGACACCATCGTGCGCAAGGCGCCGTGGGTGGACGTGGTCTTCGGCACCCACAACGTGGGCTCGCTGCCGGTGCTCCTGGAGCGGGCCCGGATCGAGCAGGAGGCCCAGGTCGAGATCCTGGAGTCGCTCGACGTCTTCCCCTCCACGCTGCCCACCCGGCGCGAGTCGGCGTACGCGGCGTGGGTGGCCATCTCGGTGGGCTGCAACAACACCTGCACGTTCTGCATCGTGCCCGCGCTGCGCGGCAAGGAGAAGGACCGCCGACCCGGCGACGTGCTCGCCGAGATCGAGACCCTGGTCGGCGAGGGCGTGATCGAGGTCACCCTGCTCGGCCAGAACGTGAACGCGTACGGCTCGGACATGGGCGATCGCGAAGCCTTCTCCAAGCTGCTCCGCTCGTGCGGACGCGTCGAGGGCCTGGAGCGGGTGCGCTTCACCTCGCCGCACCCGCGCGACTTCACCGACGACGTGATCGCGGCGATGGCCGAGACGCCGAACGTGATGCACCAGTTGCACATGCCGCTGCAGTCCGGCTCGGACACGATGTTGCGCGCGATGCGCCGCTCCTACCGGCAGGACAGATACCTCGGGATCATCGAGCGGGTGCGGGCGGCGATGCCGGACGCGGCGATCTCCACCGACATCATCGTGGGCTTCCCCGGGGAGACCGACGAGGACTTCGAACAGACCCTGCACACGGTGCGCGAGGCCCGGTTCGCCGCCGCGTTCACGTTCCAGTACTCCAAGCGCCCGGGCACCCCGGCGGCCACGATGGACGGCCAGGTGCCCAAGGAGGTCGTGACCGAGCGCTACCAGCGGCTGCTCGCGCTCCAGGAGGAGATCTCCTGGGCGGAGAACCGCACCCGGGTCGGCCGCACCCTGGAGGTGCTGGTCGCCGAGGGCGAGGGGCGCAAGGACCACGACACCGCGCGGTTGTCCGGGCGAGCCCCGGACAACCGCCTCGTGCACTTCGAACGCCCCGCCGAGGGCGTGCGGCCCGGCGACGTGGTCTCGGTCGAGATCACCTACGCCGCACCGCACCACCTGCTCGCGGAGAAGCCGACCCTGGCGATCCGGCGCACCCGCGCGGGCGACGCGTGGGAGCGCCGCAACGCGGCCCCCGCGGCCAAGCCGGGCGTGCTGCTCGGCATGCCGCGGATCGGCGCGCCGGCGACCCCGGCCGCGTCGACCGGGGTCGAGTGCTGCGACTGAGCACCGCTCAGGTCACGTTCCAGCCGAGCATGACCGGCTGTTCGCGCTCGTAGCCGAGGGTGGACAGCCGGGCGGTCTCCAGCCGGAACAGCCGGCCGTCCTCGGGCGGCAGGCCCAGCCAGCGGGCGGTCAACACCCGGAGCAGGTGGCCGTGGGCGACGAGCACCGCGTCCTCGCCGCGCTCCAGCACCGGCCGTACCCGATCGAGCACCCGGTCCACCCGGCGGCCCACATCGGCGATCGACTCGCCGGGATGCGCGGCGTCGCCCGGGATCACCCCGTCCCGCCACAGGAACCAGCCCGGGACGCTCTCGCGGATCTCGCTCGTGGTGATGCCCTCGTAGCCGCCGTAGTCCCACTCGACCAGATCCGGTTCGAGCCGTCCGCCGGTGATCCCGGCCAGCTCCGCGGTGTGTCGGGCCCTGGTCAGCGGGCTGATCAGGGCGAGCCCGAACTCGTGCCCGGCCAGCAGGTCGGCCACCGCCTTGGCCTGGGCCTTCCCCTCGGGGGTCAGCGGGATGTCGGTCAGCCCCGTGTGCCGCCCGGACCTGCTCCATTCGGTCTCGCCGTGTCGCACCAACATCAGTTCTCGCATGTGATCCATCCCATCACGCGACCCGGGAGGCGTCGCGGCGGCCACTTAGTACTCTCCCTGAATGCTCGTAGCCGCCGCGGTAGTCCCGTGCCCCCCGATGATCGTGCCCGAGCTGGCCCGCGGGGCCGTAGCGGAGTTGGACGCGCTGCGCGCGGCGTGTGATCGGGCGCTGGCCGGGCTGGCCGAGACGGCCCCGGACCGGTTGGTCGTGCTGGGCGCGGGCGATGCGGACGCGACGCTGGAGGCCGGGGGGACCGGCTCGTTCGCGCCGTACGGACTCGACCTGGAGGTCGTCCTCGGGGCCGGCGCCGCGCAGCCGCTCTCGCCCGCGTTGACCGTCGGCGCCTGGCTGCTCGGCCGCTCGCCGTGGGCCGCCGAGCGGATCGCCGCGGGGACCGCGCCGAGCCCGGTGACCGCAGCGGTGATCGCCTCGGACGCCGACCCCGCGCGTTGTGCCGCCCGGGGCGCCGAACTGGTCGCCGGCCCCGATCGGGTCGCGCTCGTGGTGGTCGGGGACGGATCCGCGTGCCGGACCGAGAAGGCCCCCGGCTACCTCGACGCGCGCGCCGAGCCCTACGACCGCGCACTGGGCGCGGCGCTCGCGGACGCCGACTCGGACGCGCTCGCGGCGCTGGAGCCCGCGCTCGCGGAGGAACTGTGGGTGGCCGGCCGGCCCGCCCTCCAGGTGCTGGCCGGCGCGGCGGGCCCCGGTCGACGCGGCCGGCTGCTCTACGCCGAGGCGCCCTACGGCGTCGGCTACTTCGTGGCGCTCTGGTCCTGACCCGCGACGGCCCCACGACCGTCGGCCGGCCCGCGAACGCGAAAGCCCCGGGCACGAAGGCCCCGAGCAGGGATGCCCGGGCGCGCCCCGGACATGAAAAAGCGGGCGGGGCCACCGGAATCCGGTGACCACCGCCCGCGCGCACTCACACGGTGGGATCGGCCGGAGGCCCGGGCGGCGTCGCCTCGGGCTCTTCGCCGCCGGCCTTGCCCAGCGATTCCTTGGCCTTGTCCGAGGCACCGTGGATCGTGTCGGTGTGTTTGCCGCCGGTCTTTCGATCGGCGATCTCGGCGGCCTTGTCGATGCCCTTGTCGGCCTTGTCGCCGTGCTGACCGAGCAGCCCCTCGGCCTTGGCCTTGATGGTGTTGAAGACACCCATGTCCTGCTCCTCCTCGGATGCGCCCGTCGCGACCTGCTCGGCGGCCGCGTCCCCGGGAGTCCGGGGAGCGGGCGTCGTGGCCGCCGCCTCGACGGGTTCGGCCTCGGCCGAAGCCCGCGTTGCGGGCCGGTCCTCGACCAGCGTGGCGGTGTCCGTGCCCGCCGCGTTCTGCGAGCAGCACGAGCCGCTCTCCTCCGACGTGCTCGGACGCCGCTTGAACCAGTCGAAAACACTCACAATTTCTCCTTGACCGTATGTCTGTGGTCGTCGTCTTGCATTTCGGCGACGGGACGGGCCGGTCCACTGCGCCGTCCGGAGTACCGCCGCGCCGCCCGGAGTACAGCCGCCCGGGGATATGGGTCGTCGGAGATCAACGAGAGCGCGCGGGGCCGGTCACGACCTCGCGGGCGGCCGTACCGCAACGAGCGACGGCACGACCCGGTGCGGTGATCCGGCAGACTTGGGGGGTGAGTCCCCGTGTCATTGCCGTCGTCGGTCCCACTGCGGCCGGAAAGTCCGATCTGGGGGTCGCCTTGGCCCGTGCGCTGGACGGGGAGGTGATCAACAGCGATTCCATGCAGCTCTACCGCGGCATGGACATCGGCACCGCCAAACTGACCGTCGCCGAGCGCGCCGGCGTCCCGCACCACCTGCTCGACGTGTGGGACGTGACCAGCTCCGCCAGCGTGGCCGAGTACCAGCGCGACGCGCGGGCGCTGGTGGACGACCTGCTGGCGCGCGGTCGCACCCCCGTACTGGTCGGCGGTTCCGGGCTGTACGTGCGCGCGGTGCTGGACGACCTGGAGTTCCCCGGCACCGATCCCCGGATCCGGGCCCGCCTGGAGGCCGAGGCCGAGCGGTTCGGGCCCGGGCCGCTGCACGAGCGCCTGGCCGCGGCCGATCCGCCCGCCGCGGCGGCGATCCTGCCGAGCAACGCCCGGCGGATCGTGCGCGCGCTGGAGGTCATCGAACTCACCGGGCGCCCGTTCACCGCCACCCTGCCCACCCACCGCTCGCTCTACGACAGCGTGCAGATCGGCGTGGACGTGCCGCGTCCGGTGCTGGACGAGCGGATCACCGCGCGAGTGGATCGGATGTGGGCGACGGGTCTGGTCGAGGAGGTGCGCGAGCTGGAGAAGGTCGGGCTGCGCGAGGGCCGGACCGCCTCGCGCGCGCTGGGCTACGCGCAGGTGTTGCGGCTGCTCGCGGGCGAGTGCACCGACGAACAGGCTCGCGAGGACACGGTGCGCACCACCCGCCGGTTCGCCCGCAGGCAAGACACCTGGTTCCGGCGGGACCCGCGGATCGAGTGGCTGGAGCACTCCCGGGCCGATCTCCTGGACGCCGCGCTCGAACGGGTGATCCGACCCGCGTAGGGGTGTTGCGGGTGGGGTGTGCGTGGCACGGTGGGAGGTCCGTGACACACCCGAACCTTCTCGGGGGAGGCGCTCGTGATCCGCTCTGTTCGTCGCGCCATGGCGTTGGGTACGGCGCTCGGGCTCGCATTGACCATTCCGGGAGTGGCGTCCGCGCACCCCGGCGAGTCGACCGGCCCGCCGTCCAAGCAGCCGGTGGCCACGGGCTGGGGCGGCGCGGTCTCCAGCGTCGACCCCGACGCCACCCGGATCGGTCTGGACGTGCTGCGCCGCGGCGGCAACGCGGTGGACGCCGCGGTGGCCACCGCCGCCGCCCTGGGTGTCACCGAGCCCTACTCGTCCGGGATCGGCGGCGGTGGCTACTTCGTCTACTACGACGCGCGCAGCCGCACGGTGCGCACCCTGGACGGCCGCGAGACGGCGCCCGCGAAGATGGACAAGGACGCGTTCCTCGACCCGGCCACCGGGCTGCCGATCCCGTTCGACCAGGGGGTCAACTCGGGGCTCTCGGTGGGCATTCCAGGCACCCCGCAGACCTGGAACACCGCGCTGCGCAAGTGGGGCACCACCAACCTGCGCGCGGCGCTGGAGCCCGCGCGGGCGCTGGCCGAGCGCGGGTTCGTGGTCGACCAGACCTTCCACGACCAGACCGCGGCGAACGCGACCCGGTTCGACGACATCACCCCGACCGCCCGGCTGTTCCTGCCCGACGGGCAGCCGCCGGTCGTGGGCAGCGTGTTCCGCAACCCGGACCTGGCCCGCACCTACGAGCAACTGGGCCGCAACGGCGTGGACTGGTTCTACCGGGGCGGGCTCGGCCGCGAGGTGGTGCACACCGCGCAACAACCGCCGGTGGCGCCGGGCGCGGACCGGGTCTTTCGGCCTGGCCTGATCGACGCCGGCGACCTGGCCCGCTACCGGGTCCTGGACCAGCGGCCCACGCACATCGACTTCCGCGGGCTGGACGTCTACGGCATGGCGCCGTCCTCGTCGGGCGGATCCACGGTGGGCGAGGCGCTCAACATCCTGGAGACCACCGACCCGCGTCGGCAGGACGAGGTCACCGCGACGCACTACTACCTGGAGGCGTCCCGCCTGGCGTTCGCCGACCGCAACCGTTACGTCGGCGACCCCGCCGCCGTGGACGTGCCACTGCGCGGCCTGCTCGCGGACGGCTACGCGAGGGAACGCGCGTGCCTGATCGACCCGGACCACGCGGCGGTGAGTCCGGTCCCACCGGGTGACCCGACGCCGCCGTACGACCGGGGCTGCCGTCCCGCCGGCACGCCGGAGGCGAGTGAGCCGGTCGAGGGGTTGTCCACGACCCACCTGGTCACCGCCGACCGCTGGGGCAACGTGGTGTCGTACACGCTGACCATCGAGCAGACCGGGGGCAGCGCGATCACCGTGCCCGGTCGCGGGTTCCTGCTGAACAACGAGCTGACCGACTTCAATTTCGCGCCGCTGACCCCCGGTGTGTACGACCCGAACCTGCCCGCGCCCGGCAAGCGCCCGCGCAGCAGCATGTCGCCCACCATCGTGCTCCGCGACGGCCGCCCGTTCATCGCGGTCGGCTCGCCCGGCGGCGCGACCATCATCACCACGGTGCTCCAGGTGCTGACCGGGCGCCTGGACCGGGGTCTGTCGCTGCCGCAGGCGGTCGCCGCGCCGCGGTTGTCCCAGCGCAACGGGGCGGCCACCGAGGTCGAACCCGGGGTGCCCGCCCCGCTGCGCGCGGCCCTGGAGCAACGTGGGCATGTGCTCAAGGCGAATCCGGAGATCGGCGCCGCCGCCGCGCTCGAGTTCCTCCCGGGTGGTCGGATCCAGGCCGTCGCGGAGCCCACCCGCCGCGGCGGCGGCGCGGCGGGAGTGATCCACCCCGACTGATAACAGGCTCACCCGACGGGCGGGCCCCGCAGTGCGCGAGCGCGGCCCCGGTGGAAACCCACCGGGGCCGCGCCAGGACACGCCCTAGGATTGTCGGGTGAGCACTCTGCACTTCTTCAAGGGCCACGGCACCGAGAACGACTTCGTGATCGTGCCGGACGCGGACGGCGAGTTCGCCCCGACCGCCGAGCAGGTCGCCGCGCTGTGCGATCGGCGCGCGGGCATCGGCGGCGACGGCCTGCTCCGGGTGGTGCGTTCGGCCAAGGATCCGGCCGCCGAGCACATGGCCGGCGAGGCCGAGTGGTTCATGGACTACCGCAACTCCGACGGGTCGATCGCCGAGATGTGCGGCAACGGTGTGCGGGTGTTCGCCCGGCACCTGGTCGAGCAGGGCCTGGCCGATGCGGGCGAGTTGCGGGTGGCCACCCGCGGCGGGGTCAAGACGGTCACCGTGCCGATCGAGGGCCCGGTCACGGTGGACATGGGTGTGCCCCGGCTGCCCGACTCCGCCGGCATCGGGGTGGATGTCGAGGGGCTGGTGCGGCCCGCGACCAACGTCGACATGGGCAACCCGCACGCCGTGGTGTTCGTCGAGGACCTGGCCCAGGCGGGCAACCTGTACACGGCGCCGGCGGTATCCCCCGCGGGGGCGTATCCCGACGGCGTCAATGTCGAGTTCGTGGTGCGCCGGGCGCCGGGGCACGTGGCGATGCGGGTGCACGAGCGCGGCTCCGGGGAGACCCGGTCGTGCGGAACCGGGGCGTGCGCGGTGATGGTCGCCGCGGCGCGGGCCGACGGCGCGGAGCCGACCGTGACCGGCGAACCGGTCACCTACACCGTGGACCTCCCGGGCGGTCGGCTGGTGATCACCGAGCGCGTGGACGGCCATATCGAGATGGCCGGTCCGGCCGTGATCGTCGCCGAGGGACGGGTCGACCTCGACCGACTGTGAGAGCCGACCCGCCCGGCGTCGCCGTGCGGGCGTCCTCCCGCGCCCTGTGCATGTCCGATCCTCCGTGATAGGTCTTGTATGACCTTGTCAAGCAATGCCGTCATGGGGAGACACCAGCATGAGCAGCATGGACACGGCACGTGACACCACCCGCGCGGTGAAGAAAACCGTGCAGGCGGCAGGAGCCTTCTTCTTCGCGCCGCACACGGTCGAGCGCGGTGCGGAACTGGGCCTGGACGGCGTGACCCTGTACATCGCCGGTCGCGGCGGGGTGCTGGGTGACGTGGACGACGACACGGTGGTTCGCGCGTTCCACCACTTCACCGCCGAGACCCTGCTCCAGCTGTGGGAGGCGGGCCGCAAGATCGCGCCGCCCGCGCAGGTGGGCGAGCTGTACGCGGACTGTGCCCGGGCGTGGGGCCGCGCCCACCTCGCGGACCTGCCCGAAGTGGAGCGGCTGGCCGAGATCACCACCTCGATCGTGCGCGCCAACGATCTGGGCGACCTGGCTCCGCTGTATTCGGCCTGGCGCGGTGTACTTCTTCCGGATGACGCGCCCGCCCGCCTCGCGCAGAACCTGCAGACGCTGCGCGAGCACCGGGGCGGGCTGCACATCCTGGCGCTGGCCGCCCATCGCCTCACCCCACTCCAGGCGCAAATGGCCGAGGGGAGCCCGTACCTGGAGTTCTACGGGCACCGGAAGCCGTTTCCCGAGGTCACGGCCGATGTGGCGGAGCGGTACCGGGCCGCGGAGGAGCTCACCGACGAACTCGTGGCGGCCGGTTACGCGGTCCTGGACGAGGCCGAGGCGGCCGACTTCGCCGCGTTCGCACCGGCTCTGGGCGCCCGCTTGGCGCACTGACGCGAGGGGTCGGTCCCGGTACCGGGGTCCGGGAGAACCCCTAGGCGGATCCTGCCTGGAGGTGGACCGCCTCGGGGGTTTCTCCTGCCAGGGAAGGACCCGCCTTACCCGACGCCGGACCGACGCGGGGCGGGGGCATGTCTTCCTAGCCTTGAGGCATCAGTAAAGCGGGGGAGTGGTCGTGCGTTCGGGCGGCGGACCCCGCCCCGACCCCAAGGAGAAACCATGTCTGCCCGCAACCGTCGATTGGCTCTGCTGGCCCCGCTGGTCGCACTTCCGCTGGTGCTCACCGCGTGCGAGTTCAACGTGGACAGCGATGGGCACGGGGCGGAGAAGAAGACCACGTCCTACGACGTGTCGCAGAACGTGCGTTCGCTCAAGGTGGACAGCAACGCGGGCAACGTCAAGGTGACGGAAGCCGACGTCAAGACGGTCAAGGTGACCGAGAAACAGCACTACGACAACACGGCGCCGACGACCACGCACAACGTGGACGGCAACGGGCAGCTGGTCCTCGACTACGACTGCGCGAGCAAGAAGGCGTGCTTCGTGGCGTACGAGGTGACCATCCCGCGCGGGGGCGCCGCGCTCGACATCCGTACCGACGCGGGCAACGTGACCCTGCGCGATGTGACCGGGACGCTCAACCTGCACACCAGCGCGGGCAAGATCGACGGCGAGGGGGTCACCTCGGCGAAGGTGACCGCACAGACCAGTGCCGGGTCGATCGACCTGACCTTCACCAAGGCGCCGACCGATGTGGACGCCAAGACCAACGCGGGTCGGGCGACGGTGCGGGTGCCGGGTGGGCAGCAGTACGCGGCGGACGTGTCGACCACGATCGGCGACACCGACGTCAAGGTCTCGCGCAACGACCAGTCGCAGCACAAGGTCAAGGTGCACACCGACGCGGGCCAGGCGCGGTTGCTGACCTCGTGAGGTCGAGGGCTCGGCGGGGTCGCCGGTCCCGGCGTCGACCGCGTCCGGGCCGGTCGGCGGACGAACCGGCGAAAACCCGGATGCCCGTGTGCGGGCCGTCGTGGGACCATCATGACGGCCGCCCCGGGGAATGGAGCGGCCCGCCGACTACGTTGAACAGGACGATATGACTTCTCGCTCACACCGCGCCGGACACGACGACACGGACTCGACTCCCCCATTCGACGACGCCGACGGCTTCGACGACGGAGCGGCCTTCGACGGATTCGGAACGGGCGATGACGTCGGGGTCGGTCCGCTCGACTACGACGGCGACCAGTTCGACCGTGAGGAGCGCAGCGCGCTCCGCCGGATCGCCGGTCTCTCCACCGAGTTGACCGATGTCACCGAGGTCGAATACCGACAGCTTCGCCTGGAACGGGTCGTGTTGGTCGGGGTCTGGACCGACGGGACCGCCGCGGATGCCGAATACTCGCTCAAGGAACTCGCCGCGCTCGCGGAGACCGCGGGCTCGGAGGTGCTGGACGGGCTGATCCAGCGCCGCGACAAGCCGGACCCGGCGACCTACATCGGGTCCGGAAAGGCCAAGGAACTGCGCGACGTGGTGATCGCCACGGGCGCGGACACCGTGGTCTGCGACGGTGAGCTGACCCCGGGTCAGCTCATTCAGCTCGAAGACGTGGTCAAGGTCAAGGTCGTGGACCGCACGGCGTTGATCCTGGACATCTTCGCGCAGCACGCCAAGTCCCGAGAGGGCAAGGCGCAGGTCTCGCTGGCGCAGATGCAGTACATGCTGCCGCGCCTGCGTGGCTGGGGTGCCTCGCTGTCGCGCCAGATGGGTGGCGGCGGCGGTGGCGGCATGGCCACGCGTGGTCCCGGTGAGACGAAGATCGAGACCGATCGTCGGCGCATCCGGGAGAAGATGGCCAAGATGCGCCGCGAGATCGCGGACATGAAGAAGGCCCGGGACACCAAGCGGCAGGAGCGGCGGCGCAACGCCATCCCGTCGGTGGCCATCGCGGGTTACACGAACGCCGGCAAGTCCTCGATCCTGAACCGGTTGACCGGTGCGGGCGTGCTGGTGGAGAACGCGCTGTTCGCGACGCTGGATCCGACGGTGCGCCGGGCCGAGACGCCCAGCGGTCGCGGGTACACGCTCGCCGACACGGTCGGTTTCGTGCGGCATCTGCCGCACCAGCTGGTCGAGGCTTTCCGCTCCACCCTGGAAGAGGTCGCCGACGCGGATCTGATCCTGCACGTGGTGGACGGCTCCGACCCCACGCCGGAGGCCCAACTGGCGGCCGTGCGTGAGGTGTTCACCGAGGTCGAGGCGCACAAGGTGCGTGAGATCGTGGTGGTGAACAAGGCGGACGCGGCCGATCCGGAGGTGCTGGCACGGCTGTTGCGTCGGGAGAAGCACGCGATCGTGGTGTCGGCCCGTACCGGGCAGGGCATGGACGAGCTGCTCGCGTTGATCGACGAGGAACTGCCGCGCCCGGATGTCGAGGTCGAGGTGGTCGTGCCGTACGAGCGCGGCGATCTGGTGGCCAAGGTGCATGCCACCGGTGAGCTGTTGGCCACCGAGCACCGCGAGGCGGGCACGTGGTTGCACGCCCGGGTGGGCCGGCAACTCGCCGCCGAGTTGGAGCGGTTCGTGGTCGCCAAGCGCTGACCACCGGCCGTCGCGGTGACGTGGCCCGGGCCGCACACGATTTGCGTGTGCGGCCCGGGCCTTTGTCGTGTCCGTGGGACGGCCGCGCCCGCGTGCTCAGCGTTTGCGTTTGAGGTTGTCCAGCATGCGGCGGGCGTCCTGGTCCAGGTAGGGGCCGGCGATCCAGGTGTGTCCGGCGCCGCTGAGCGCGCTGTTGCCGATCAGCCGCAGGGTGCCGTCGGGGGCGGTGGCGTACCAGCCGCCGCCGCTGGCGCCGGCGGTCATGGTGCAGCCGATGCGCAGCAGGGGCGGGCTGTTCGGGTCGACGGTCATCCGGCGCGGGTCCTGGGTGCAGGCGAACATGGTCAGCCCGTCGAACGGGGCGTCCTGCGGGTAGCCGTACGCGCCGGCGGCGGTCAGGTCGCGCGGGGCGTCGAACCACATCTGCAGGGCGCGGCCGACGACCTCCTCCAGGCTGCGTGCGCTGCGGTCGGGGTTCTTGACCTCGACCACCGCGTAGTCGTAGGCGGTGGCGGGTGACGTGGAGTTCGTGCCGCCGGCGCGCCACTGGTCGGAGGTGGACACCGAGGTCGCCCACCATTGGCCGAACGGCGCGACCGGACCCGGGTTGCCGAGGTTGGCCAGGGTGCCCTGGCCGCTGCTGTTGAAGGCCGGCACGAATTGCAGGCTGGTGAACCAGGTGCCGCCGCGGCCGGCGTGGACGCAGTGGCCGGCGGTCCAGACCAGGTTGCTGCGGCCGGGGCGTTTGGGGTCGGCGACCACGGTGCCGGAGCAGACGGAGGGGCCGTCGGGGGCTTCGAAGAAGAGTTTGCCGGCGGCGATGGTGCCGGCCTCGCCGGTGTAGGGGCGGACCACCGGGCGGGCCTGGACGGGTGGCGGCTTGGCCTCGGCGAGCACCTCGGGCAGGGGTCCTCGGGAGGCTTGTGGGCCGGGTCGGTCGGGTGCCGCGGTCGGGGCGGGCGGGCCGTCCTCGCCCCTGGGGTCGCGGGGCTTGGCCCGGCTCATGCGTTCCGGGGTCCAGTGCGCGGGATCGCCGGGATCCGCGAGCGCCTCCGGGCCTCTGCCGTTGCCGTCGTCCTTGCCGACTCCGGTGAGTGTCAGTGCCATGACGGTGCCCGTCACCAGCAGCGACACCGCCACCGTCAGCGTGACGAACAGCGTGCGAACGCCGCGCGTCAAGCGCCTACCTCCCCGTGCGCGCCCCCGTATATGACGGCCCGACAGTATCGGAGGGCGTCGCGGCCGTGATCGGGCGGCGGTTCGGTCGTTGTTCGGGGCAGGGGACGTCGATCCGGCGATTGTCACTCGTTGTGGTGACAACTTTGCCCCGAGTCATCACCATGAGGTAAGCCTTACCTAAATTTCGATCGCCTTGTGGAGGTGCCGCAGTCATGACCGCCGCCCTGACCAGGCCGGACGACCGCTCCGGCACCGAGAATTCGGCGCCGGGCGCGGCGCCGGCGGACGCCGCTCCCGTCGACACCGCTCCCGTCGACGCCGCTTGCGTGGACACCGCGCCTGCGGACCCCGGGCCGATCGGTCGCCAGCGCTCGCGACCGCCGGCCGACGGGCCGGGGATCCTGCGCCGGCAGGCCGCCCGCGAGTCCTCGGCGCGCACGTACGCGCGCTCGTTGCCGATCGTGCCGGTGCGGGCCCGGGGGATGACCGTCGAGGGCGCCGACGGCCGGCGCTACCTCGACTGCCTCTCCGGCGCCGGCACGCTCGCGCTCGGCCACAACCACCCCGCGGTGCTCGCGGCGATCCGCGGCGTGTTGGACACCGGCGCGCCGCTGCACGTGCTCGACCTGGCCACCCCGGTCAAGGACCGCTTCGTGGAGGAGCTGTTCGCGACGCTGCCGCCGGAGTTGGCGCGAGGCGGGCGGATCCAGTTCTGCGGGCCGGCCGGCACCGACGCGGTGGAGGCGGCGCTGAAGCTGGTGCGGACCGCGACCGGACGGCGCGGGGTGGTCGCGTTCACCGGCGCCTACCACGGGATGACCGAGGGCGCGCTGGCGGTCAGCGGGGACACCGCGATCCGCGACGCGACCGGCGCGGGCACCGGCGACACCGTGCGGCTGCCCTTCCCGCAGCGATATCGCTGTCCGTTCGGCACCGGCGGCGACGAGGGCGAGCGGGTGGCCGCGCACTACGCACGCACGCTCCTGGAGGATCCCAGCGGCGGGGTGCCGGCGCCCGCCGGGATGATCGTGGAGCCGGTGCAGGGCGAGGGCGGGGTGCTGCCGGCGCCGGACGGCTGGCTGCGCGAGATGCGCCGGCTGACCGCGGAGCGCGGCATCGCGTTGATCGCCGACGAGGTACAGACCGGCCTGGGCCGGACCGGCGCGATGTGGGGCGTGGACCACGCCGGTGTGGTGCCGGACGTGATGGTGATCTCCAAGGCGATCGGCGGCAGCCTGCCGCTCGCGGTGGTGGTCTATCGCGCCGAGCTGGACCACTGGTGGCCCGGTGCGCACGCCGGTACCTTCCGCGGCAACCAGCTCGCGATGGCGGCGGGCACCGCGACGATCGCCTTCGTGCGCGAGCACCGCCTGCACGAGCGGGCGGCCCGGCTGGGGGCCCGGCTCGCGGGCGTGCTGCGCGACCTGATGCCCGGTCAGCCGGCGATCGGCGACGTGCGCGGGCGCGGGCTGATGCTCGGCGTGGAGATCGTCGAGCCGGACGTCGGCGCGGACGCGTGCGGTGCCCGGCCCGCTGCGCCGGCGCTGGCGCTCGCGGTGCGCCGTGAGGCGCTGGGGCGGGGGCTGATCGTCGAGTTGGGCGGGCGGCACGACAGCGTGGTGCGGCTGCTGCCGCCGCTGACGATGACCGACGTGCAGGCGGACGCGGTGTTGGAGCGGCTGGCGGACGCGATCGAGGCGGCCCGGGCCGGGCAGGCGACCTCGACCGCCGCGACGGAGTCGGCGTGAGCACCGCGCGGCGCGTCGGGCATCCGGTCGGGGCCGCGCTCGCGGGCGGGGTCGCGGGCGCCGACGCGCTGCGCACGTTGATCGAGGTCGCGCTGGCCGCGCTGGCGAGTGGTGCGGGCGCGCGGGGTGGAGCACTGCCGCCGGGCGGCCCGGTCGCGGTCGCGGCCGAGGTGGCCCGGGTACTGGGTCCGGGCGCGGTGGGCCCGGTGGGCGCGGTGCCGGCCGCGCGCGGGTCGGCCGCGATCGGCCCGGGCCCGCTGCCGGAGTGCGGCGTGGGCGAGTTCGCCGCACTGGGCGAGCTGTCCGCGCTGCTGGCCTGGGGGGCCGCGGATCCGGCCGATCCGTACTGTGCGGGGCACCTGCACTGTCCGCCGCTGGCGGTCGCGGTGGCCGCGGACCTGGTCGCCGGCGCGCTCAACGGCTCGCTCGACTCGTGGGACCAGGCTCCGGCGGCGACCGCGCTGGAGGTGGAGGTGATCGCCGCGCTCGCGGGTCTGGTCGGCTTCGCGCCGAAGGCGGCGGGCGGCACGATCACCAGCGGCGGTACCGAGTCCAACCTGATGGGCCTGCTGTTGGCGCGGGACGCGGCGGGCCCCGGGGTGGGGCGGCGGCGGATCCTGTGCTCGCAGGCCGCGCACTTCTCCATCCGGCGCTGCGCCGGCCTGCTCGGCTTGGGCGAGGACGCCGTGGTCACCGTGCCGGCGGGCGCCGACCACCGGATGGACCCGGTCGCGCTGGCCGCGGCCGGCCGCCGGGTGCTGGCGGGCAACGATCGCATCGCGGCGATCGTGGCCACCGCCGGCACCACCGACCTGGGTGCGATCGATCCGCTGCCGGCGGTCGCCTCGGTGGCCCGGGAGCTGGGCGCCTGGCTGCACGTGGACGCGGCCTACGGCGGCGGCGCGCTGTTCTCGGACCGGCTCGCGCCGCTGCTGGCCGGCCTGCACCGGGCCCACTCGGTGGGCCTGGACCTGCACAAGCTGGGCTGGCAGCCGGTCGCCGCCGGGGTCTTCGTGGTGCGCGACGCGGCACTGCTGTCCCCGCTCGCCCAGCGTGCCGCCTACCTGAACCCGGACGACGACGAACGGGCGGGCTACTTCAGCCTGTTGGGCAACTCGCCGCGTACCACCCGGCGGGCGGACGTGTTCAAGATCGCGGTCACCCTGCGTGCCCTGGGCCGGGCCGGATTGGGCGAGTTGGTGGAGCGCTGCCACGACCTGGCCAGGCACGCGGCGCAGTTGATCCGGGTCGATCCGCGCCTGGAGCTGGCCGCGGAGCCGGTGCTCACCTCGGTGGTGTTCCGCTATCTCCCGGACCGCCCCGACGGGCCGGGGCCGGCGGGNGGGGCCGAGACGGATCGGGTCAACGCCGCGTTGCGCCGCCGCCTGCTGCACGAGGGGCGCGCGGTGGTCGGCCGGACCGAGCTGGGCGAGGGCCCGGGCGCGGTGCGGCTCAAGCTCACCCTGCTCAACCCGAACACCACCGCAGCGGACCTGGCGGCCCTGCTGGAGGCCGTGGTCGAGGCGGGGCGCGCGGAAAGTGCCCCGGCCTGCTGACGCTCCGTCAACAAACGATCGTTTCCGCGCGCCTCGCATATTTGTGACCAACCTCGCCAAACAATCGACACGGGTCGAAATCTTCATATCCCGGAGCAACCTCATCCACGGGCATCGACCACCGGGTCGATCGACACCACACGGAGCAGCGATGACCATCGCGGGTCCCGACTCGTCCGCCGTGCGGACGGATCCCGACACGGACCACCTCGACGCGCCGGAGGCCCGGCGCGCCGCCGACGGGGCGACGGTCGAGTGCCTGCTCCGCTGCTGGGTGCGCGAACGCGCGCTGGCCGGGCCCGAGTCGAGCGTGTTGAGCATCGACCTGCCCGCGATCGGGCGGACCGTCAACGTGCCGGTGCGCTACTGGTCGCCGTCGGGGTGGCATCGCTTCGGTACCCCGCACCTGGTGGGCGAGGGGCCGTTGAACGCGGTCACTCTGGCGCTGCTGCTGGGCGACGAGGCGAGCGCGAGCGGGAGCGGGACCTCGCCGGCCGGTGAGGCGTGCGGGGACACCGCGGTCCGGGTCGCCGACTCGGTCACCCACACCGAGCGCTACATCGCCCATCGCCGGGCACACCCCGAGGACCCGCCCGAGGCGGCGCCGTTCCTGGCCGCCGAGCAGTCGCTGGTGCTGGGTCACCCGATGCATCCCACGCCCAAGAGCCGCGACCGGCTCGATCCGGTCGAGGACGCCGCGTGGTCGCCCGAGTTGCGCGGCTCCTTCGCGCTGCACTGGTTCGCCGCGGACGCCGACCTGGTCGGGCAGGACAGCGCGCTGGGGCGCGAGGCCGCCGACGTGCTGGCCGATCTCGCGGGTGGGTTGCGCGCGCCCGAGGGCACCGTGCTGGTACCGGCCCACCCATGGCAGGCCCGGGACCTGCCCGGACGTCCGCACCTGCGGGCGCTCTTCGACGCGGGCCAGCTGCGCGCGCTGGGTCCGGCCGGCGCCCCGTGGCATCCCACCTCCTCGGTGCGCACCGTCTATCGGCCCGACGCCGAGGTGATGCTCAAGCTCTCGTTGGGCCTGCGGATCACCAACTCGCGCCGGGAGAACCTGCCCAAGGAACTGCTGCGCGGGATCGAGGTGCACCGCCTGCTGCGCTCCGGCCTCGAGTACGAACTGCGTTGCGCGCACCCCACCTTCGACATCGTCCGCGACCCGGCCTGGATCTCGGTCGCGCCGCCGGAGCCGTTCCCGCGCCAGGACCGGCCCGCCGCCGGGCTGGAACTGGTGCTGCGGGCCAATCCGTTCGGGCCCGATCAGCGGGTGTCGTGCGTGGCCGCGCTGGTGGCCGAGCGGCCCGGGATCGGACCCTCGCGGCTGGCCGGCTACGTGCACGCGCTGGCCGAGCGCACCGATCGCACCACGGCCTCGGTCGCCGAGGAGTGGTTCGAGCGCTACCTGGCGGTGGTGGCCGAGCCGGTGTTGTGGCTGGATCGGCACGCCGGCATCGCGCTGGAGGCGCACCAGCAGAACACCCTGGTCCTGCTGGACGCGGACGGCCTGCCCACGGGCGGGCGCTACCGGGACAACCAGGGCTACTACTTCCGGGCCTCGCGCGCCGCCGACCTGGCCCGGCGGCTGCCCGCCGCGGGGGTGGCCAGCGACACCATCGTCGCGGACGAGATCGCCGACGAGCGGCTGGCCTACTACCTGGGGGTGAACAACCTGCTCGGGTTGATCGGCGCGTTCGGCGCGCAGGGCCTGATCGAGGAGTCGGTGCTGCTGGCACGGTTGCGCACGCTGCTCGCCGCCCACGCGCCCACCTGTGGTGCGGCACGCTCGCTGCTCACCGACCCCAGGCCGCGCTGCAAGGCCAACCTGATGACCCGACTACACGGCCTCGACGAACTCGTCGGCCCCGTGGCGACCCAGTCGATCTACGTACACATCCGCAACCCGCTCGCCGACGCCCCCGCGTGAGCCCGGTCCCAGGAGGTTCCGTCCCCGTATGAGCCCGTCATTCCTGTCGTCGCCCGCCGACGCCCGCCGGTACGACCTCGCCGAGGCCCCGACCGTGCGCCTGAACACCGGGATCCTGCGCGCGGGGCCGGCCTGTCCGCTCGCCGAGGCGGCGCGCTGGGGAACGGTCCCGCTCCCGGCGGGTCGCTTCTCGCTGCACGAGATCCACGCCAAGCGCGACCTGCCGCTGCTGCACGTGTGGATGAACGACCCCGACATCGCCCGCTGGTGGGGGCTGGCGGGGGACCGGGAGGTGGTGCGCCGACACCTGGCGACCCGGGCCGTACGCACCCACGACAACGCCTACCTGGGCTGCCTGGACGACGAACCGATCAGCTACTGGGAGCTGTACCGCGCCGACCTGGACGACTTGGCCCGCCACTACCCGGCGCGCCCGCACGACGTGGGGATCCACCTGCTGGTCGGTCCGGCGGCGTGGCGCGGGCGCGGGGTCGGCTCGTTGCTGCTGCGTGCGGTCACCGAGCTGGTGTTGCGCGCGGCCCCCGACACGATGCGGGTGGTGGCCGAGCCCGACGTGCGCAACGAGGCGTCGCTGGCGGCCTTCGCCCGGGCCGGTTTCCACCGCTTCGGTCACGTCGAACTGCCGGACAAGACGGCTGCGTTGATGATGCGCGGGCGCGCCGTGCGGGAAGCGGGTGCGCGGCGGTGACCGAGCGTTTGCCCGCGCCGCGCCGGGCGCCCGATCCCGGCACGGTGGTGTACGACCTGGTGGGGGTGGGCATCGGGCCGTTCAACCTCGCGCTCGCCGCGCTGGCCGACCGGGTCGAGCCGCTGCGGACGCTGTTCTTGGACCGGGCCCCCGCGTTCAGCTGGCATCCGGGGCTGCTCCTGGACGGCACCACTCTCCAGGTGCCGTTCCTGGCCGACCTGGTCACCCTGGTCGATCCGACCAGTCCGTGGTCGTTCCTGGCCTATCTGCGCGCGCACGACCGGTTGTACCCGTTCTACTTCGCCGAGCGGCTGCATGTGCCGCGGCGCGAGTACGACCATTACTGCCGGTGGGTCGCCGAGGCGTTGCCGGCCTGCCGGTTCGGCAGCGACGTCGGATCGGTGTCCTGGGAGGGCGACCTGTACCGGGTCGAGTTCCGCGACACCGCGACCGGCGAGCGGCACCACGTGCACGCCCGGCACGTGGTGCTCGGCATCGGTACCGAGCCGGTGGTGCCGGAGCCGTTCGCGGGCCTGCTCGGCGACACCGTGCTGCACGCGGCCCGATACCTGGACCATCGCGCGGATCTGACCGACGCCGAGGACGTCACGGTGCTGGGCTCGGGGCAGTCCGGCGCGGAGGTCTTCCTGGACCTGCTGCGCCGGCGAACCGGCCCGAGCCGGCGGCTGACCTGGCTGACCCGCTCGCCCGCGTTCGCCCCGATGGAGTACTCCAAGCTCGGCCTGGAGCACTTCACGCCGGACTACACCCGCTACTTCCACGCGCTGCCCGAGCCGGTTCGCGATCGTCTGGTGCCCGAGCAGTGGCAGCTGTACAAGGCGATCAGCGCGGACACCATCGCCGCCATCCACGACGAGCTCTACGAGCGCGGCATCGCGGGCGGCCGGGTGCGCGCGACGTTGATGCCCGATGTCACGGTGACCTGCGCGCGCGCCACCCGCGAGGGCGTGGAACTGGGCTGTCGACACGGCGAACAGGATCGTGCGTTCACCGTGCGCACCGACCGGGTCGTGCTGGCGACCGGGTACGCGCAGCGGCATCCCGCGCTCCTGGACCCGGTGAAGGACCTGATCGTGCGCGACGACGCCGGCCGTCCGCTGATCGATTTGCACCACCGGGTCGTGCTCGCCGAACACGTCACCGGCGGGCTGTACACGCAAAACGCCGAGTTGCACTCGCACGGCGTGGGCACCCCCGATCTGGGCCTGGGCGCGCACCGGGCCGCGACCATTCTCAACTCCGTGTGCGGCGACGCGGTCTACCGACTGCCGATCCGTACCGCGTTCACCACGTTCGGCCTGGCCGCGGGCGACACCGAGCCCGCGCGCCGACCGCAGCGTGGGGGCGCGACCGACCCCGCAGAGGTACGCAATGTCGCAGTCGAACCCGGCAGCGGAGCCCATCGAGGCCGAACTGCCGCACCAGGGAGCCCGACACGCAGCGCCTGAGCCCGCCTCCCGGGCCCCCGGCGCCGGGTCCGGCGCGCCCTCCACCGACCTGGAGGTCTGGCGACGGGTCAACCGGGACATGATCGCCAAGTCGCTCGCCGAGTTCGCCTACGAGGAATTGCTGGCCCCACTCGCGGACGGCGACACGTACACCGTGGACGTCTCGGGCGATGTGCACTACCGCTTCCGGGCCCGGCGCGGCGCCTACGACGCGTGGCATGTGGACCCCGAGTCGGTGGTGCGCGAGTGGGAGGGCGGCGCCGACCCGGCCGAGGACATGCTGCAGTTCCTGCTGGACGCGCACACCGTGATCGGGCTGAGCGGCGACACCGCGGGCCACCTGGTGCGCGAGCTGACCGCGACGCTGGCCGCCGACGCGGCCGGCGCGGTGGACGCGGCGAGTGCGGCGACGCTGGCCGACCTGGGCTACGCCGAATTGGAGGGGCACCAGAGCGGCCACCCGTGGATCGTGCCGAACAAGGGCCGGATCGGCTTCTCGGCGAGCGACGCGCGCCGCTACGCGCCGGAGGCACGGCAGGCGCTGCGGCTGCCGTGGATCGCGGTGCATCGGGACCTGGCGGCCTTCCGGGCGGTGCCGGGGCTGAGCGAACAGCGGCTGTACGACGAGGAACTGGACCCGGCGACCCTGGAGGGCTTTCGTCGGGTGCCGGCCGCGCGCGGGCTGGAGCCGGACGACTTCCTGTGGTTGCCGGTGCATCCGTGGCAGTGGGACGAGACGATCGCGACACTGTTCGCGCCGGAGATCGCCGCCGGTCGCATTCTCGCGCTGGGAGAGGCCGAGGACCGGCACCTCGCGCAGCAGTCGGTGCGTACCTTCCTGAACCTGGACCGGCCCGCGCGGCGCACCGTCAAGCTCCCGCTGTCGGTACTGAACACGTTGGTGTGGCGCGGCCTGCCCACCGAGCGCACGCTGGCCGCGCCCGCGGTCACCGAGTGGGTGCTCGACCTGCGTGACGCGGACCCGTTCCTGCGCGACGAGTGCCGGGTGATCATGCTGGGCGAGACCGCGTCGGTGACGGTGCGCCACCCGGTCCTGGAGGAACTCCCGGGCGTGCCCTACCAGTACCGCGAACTGCTCGGCGCGATCTGGCGCGAACCGCTGGCACCGCGGCTGGACCCCGGCGAGCGCGCCCGTACGCTCGCCTCGCTGCTGCACGTGGATCCGGCCGGCCGGCCGTTCGTCGTCGAACTGGTCGAACGCTCGGGACTGGCCCCCCGGGTGTGGCTGCGCCGGCTCTTTCACGCACTGCTCCCGCCGCTGCTGCACTGCCTGTACCGGTACGGCCTGGTGTTCTCCCCGCACGGCGAGAACGCGATCGTGATCTTCGACGAGCACGACGTGCCGGTGCGCCTGGCGATCAAGGACTTCGTCGACGATGTCAACATCAGCGACCAGCCGCTGCCGGAGCTCGCCGACCTGCCGGCCGAGGTCGCGGCGGTTCTGCTGCGGGAACGCCCCGACTACCTGTGCCAGTTCATCCACGCCGCGCTGCTGGTGGGGCACCACCGCTACCTGGCCGACCTCGCGGTCGTGCACCTGGGCATCCCGCAGCAGGGTTTCTGGGCCCTGGTGCGCGAGGAAATCCTGGACCACCAGGGGGCGTTCCCCGAACTCAAGGACCGGCACGAGCTGTTCGACCTGCTCACGCCGCGGATCGACCGGCTGTGCCTGAACCGCAATCGGCTGCTTTTGGACGGCTATCGGGACCGCCCCACGCGCCCGCACGTGAGCGCGCACGGGAGCGTGCCGAACGCGCTGTGCATGTGAGCACGACGACGGGCGGCGACATGGTCACCGACAACCTGTCCGGTTTGCCGATGGTGTGATCCCCATCACGATGCCAGAATGCGGCGGGTGACCGACGTCGCCGAAAACGCGAGGCAACCACTGAGGGTCGCCGCCGCACAGGCCCAGGCGCGACCGGGCGACATCCCCGCGAATGTCGCCACGGCCGCGCAACTCGTGCGCTTCGCATCCTCGGCCGGGGCCGACGTGGTGGTGTTGCCGGAACTGTTCCTGTCGGGGTATGACCTCGACCTGTTCCGGCCGGACGTGAAACCGTGCGACATCGTGCCCGGCGACACCCGGCTCGGTGAGCTCCAGGCCGCCTGTTACGCGACGCGCACGGTCGCGGTGGTCGGCGCCGCGGTGCGCCGCGCCGGCGCGCGGACCATCTCGCTCGTGGTGGTGGGCCGAGACGGCGACGCGCACGTGGCCTACGACCGCCAACACCTGTGGCACGAGGAACGTGAGTTCTTCCGCCCGGGCGACCACGGCTGCACCATCGAGATCGCCGGGTGGCGACTGGGCCTGGGCAGCGCGTACGACGTCAGCTTTCCCGAACACGTACGCGCGGCCGTGCAGGACGGCTGCGACGCCTACCTGTGCCCGGGCGTGTACACCCGCGGCGACAGCGAGCACCGCCGCGACCTGTATCTCGCCGCCCGCGCCCTGGAGAACACCTGCTACACGGTGGTCGCCAACCACATCGGCGACACCGGGTCGGGTCCGGCGTGCGGACGCAGCGGGGTGTACGGCCCGGACGGGCGGGTGGTGATCGAGGCCGACGGGGAGCGGGTGGACGTGGTCGCCGCGACCTTTCAGGACATCGAGATCGACGCCGCGCGCGAATGCCTGACCATGCTGGAGGACCTGCCGGGATCGCGGCGGGCGCGGCCGGGCGAGCGGCGCGAGACGATCAAGCTCGACTGAGACCCGACCCGCCCGGACCGGCTCGACCCGATCGCACCCGACCCGGTCCGCTCCCGGCCCGTCGATGCTGGAATCCGCGGGCGCGAGCGCCTAGTCTCGCCGGATCACCGTGACTTACCGACGGGTAACGGTGGAAGGCAACGACGAGAGGGGAGCGCACGTGCGCACAACTCGCAGGGCGATCGCGGGCCTGGCCGCGCTGACGGCGCTCGTCGCGCTGTCCGCCTGCTCGGACGACTCCGACGACTCGGGCTCCTCGGCCGACCGCAAGGCCGGCGCCACGAACGCCCCCGGCGTCCCCGGCGGTGACAAGGGCGCCTCGGCGAACGCCAAGGCGTTGCCGGCCGCGGCGAGCGGGGCCACCTTCGTCGCGCTCGGCGACTCGTACGCGGCGGGCGTGAAGATACCCGTGATCGTGCCCGCCGCGCCGCCCGGGTGCAGCCGCTCGGAAAGCAACTACGCGCATCTGGTGGCCAGGCAGCACAACATCACCGGCTTCGTCGACGCCACCTGCGGCGGTGCCCGCACACCGGACATGACGGCCGGTCAGCAGACCCAGGGCTCGCCGCCGCCGCAGTTCGACGCGCTGCGTCCGGACACCGCGCTGGTCACCCTGGGCATCGGCGGCAACGACATCGGCTTCTCCGAGATCGTCACGACGTGCGTGATCCAAAGCCGCAGCACCACCTCGACCCAGCCGTGCACCGACAAGTACACCGCGGGCGGCAACGACGAGTTGGCCAAGCGGATCGCGGAGACCGGGCCGAAGATCGCCGCCACCATCGCCGGCATCAAGGAGCGCTCGCCCAAGGCCCGGATCCTGGTCGTCGGCTACCCCACGATCCTGCCGGAGAGCGGCCCCACCTGCCCCGCCCAGGTGCCGGTCGCCGAAGGCGACCTGCCCTACCTGCGCAAGGTGGTGCCCGCGCTGAACGACATGCTCGCCAAGGAGGCGGCCAAGCAGGGCGCCGAGTACGTGGACACCTACGCCGGCTCGGCCGGCCACGACGTGTGCCGGCCGGCGGGCACCAAGTGGGTCGAGGGGATCAAGCCCGAGGCGCCCGCCGCCCCGGTGCACCCCAACGCGCTCGGCCAGGAGGGCATGGCCAAGGCGGTGCTCGCCAAGCTCGGCTGATCGGGCCGGGCGCGGCGCGCGGCGCGGGAGAAGCCGGGCGAAGCGGGCCGTGCGGTAAATGATGTCGGGCGAAGCATCTAGGCTTGTCGCCCGATGAGCGACTCCGACCGTCCCGAGCTGACCGAACTTCTGCACGCCGCCGTTGCCGCCGTCGGCGGAGCGGAGCGGCCCGGACAAGTGTCCATGGCCGAGGCCGTCTCCGGCGCGGTGGCCCGCGCCGAACACCTCCTGGTCCAGGCGGGCACCGGCACCGGCAAGTCCTTGGCCTACCTGGTGCCCGCGCTGGCCGCGCGCCGCAAGGTCGTGGTGGCCACCGCGACGCTGGCGCTGCAGCGGCAGCTGGTCGAACGCGACCTGCCGCGCACGGTCGAGGCGCTGCGCCCGCTGCTGCGCCGCTCGCCGACGTTCGCCACGCTCAAGGGCCGCGGCAACTACCTGTGCCTGCACCGGTTGCACGACGGGCCGCCGGACGAGGGCGAGGTGCTCTTCGACCCGGCGCCCACGAGCAGACTCGGACAGGACGTGGTCCGGCTGCGGGATTGGGCCGACGACACCGAGACCGGTGACCGCGACGACCTGAGCCCGGGCGTCAACGACCGGGCCTGGGCCCAGGTGTCGGTGTCCTCGCGCGAGTGTCTGGGCGCCTCGCGTTGCCCGTACGGCGACGACTGTTTCGCCGAGGCCGCGCGGGAGCGGGCCAAGCAGGCCGACATCGTGATCACCAACCACGCGCTGCTGGCCATCGACGCGTTGGAGGACGCGCCGGTGCTGCCCGAGCACGAGCTGCTGATCGTGGACGAGGCGCACGAGTTCGCGAGCCGGGCCACCGGGGTGGCCACCGCCGAGCTGAGCCTGAGCGCGGTGGACCGCGCCGCGCGCCGCGCGGGCAAACTGGCCAACGAGAGCGCCGTGGACAACCTGGACGCCGCGTCGGAGGCGTTCAAGAAGACCATGGAGGGGCGCGAGTCGGGTCGGCTGCGCGAGCTGGATCCGGATCTGGGCTGGACGGTGTCCGCGCTGCGCGACGCGTGCCGCGGCGTGATCACCTCGCTCGGCGAGGTCCGGGACAAGTCGCTGAGCAACGAGGACGCGGCCCGCCGCCAGGCGCTGGCCGGCGTCGAGAACATCCACGACACGTGCGAGCGCATCCTCAAGGGCTCGCCGCACGACGTGATCTGGCTGGAGCGCAACGAGCGCACCGGCGCGTCGCTGCGGGTGGCCCCGATCGCGGTGGCGGGGCTGCTGCGCGAGGCGCTGTTCGGCGACCGCACGGTGGTGCTCACCTCGGCCACGCTCAAGCTGGGCGGCGACTTCCGCGGTGTGGCCGGCAGCCTGGGGCTGACCGCCGAGGGGCTGCTC
This sequence comes from Embleya scabrispora DSM 41855, assembly GCF_000372745.1. Lineage (GTDB taxonomy): Bacteria > Actinomycetota > Actinomycetes > Streptomycetales > Streptomycetaceae > Embleya > Embleya scabrispora. The sequence goes on from NZ_KB889690.1 coordinate 53,012, forward strand.
ACCGACGAGCCCGCGCCGGTGCCCACCGAGGTGGCGGTACACCCGGGCGAGGGCGAGGAGGCCGACGACGACGCGGATCCGGACACCGACGCGGACCTGGCGCAGTGGCGGGCGTTGGACGTGGGCTCGCCGTTCGACTACCCGCGGCAGGGCATCCTCTACGTCGCCCGACACCTGCCGCCGCCCGGCCGGGACGGGATGAGCGCGGACACCCTGGACGAGCTCGCCGAGTTGATCGAGGCGGCCGGGGGACGGGCGCTGGGCCTGTTCTCCTCGCGGCGCGGCGCGGAGGCGGCCACCGAGGCACTGCGTGAGCGGCTGGAGCAGCCGATCCTGTGTCAGGGCGACGACTCGCTGGCGGAGCTGTTGCGTCGCTTCGCCGCCGAGCCGCGCACATGCCTGTTCGGCACGTTGTCGCTGTGGCAGGGCGTGGACGTGCCGGGACCGTCCTGCCAGTTGGTGATCATGGACCGGATCCCCTTCCCGCGTCCCGACGACCCGTTGATGAGCGCGCGGGCGCAGTCGGTGCAGGAGAACGGCGGCAACGGCTTCATGGCTGTGTCGGCCACGCACGCCGCGCTGTTGATGGCGCAGGGCGCCGGGCGGCTGATCCGGGCGATGGACGACCGGGGGGTGGTGGCGGTGCTCGACCCGCGCCTGGCCACCGCCCGCTACGGCGGATTCTTCCGGGCCTCGATGCCGCCGCTGTGGTACACCGAGGACCGCAACCAGGTGCGCCGCTCGCTGGCCGCGATCGACAAGGACGGCCGGGGCGAGCCGGCCTGAACCGCTACCGCGGGCGCCGGCGTGCCGCGAACGTGACACGGGCGGCCGTGCGGCGAACTCTCGCCGCACGACCGCCCGCGGCCGGTATGTCGCCGTCCCCGCTCATCTCAGACCCGTCGCATGACGGCCACCACGCGGCCCAGGATGGTCGCCTCGTCTCCCGGAATGGGTTCGTAGGCGGGGTTGTGCGGCATCAGCCAGCGGTGCCCGTCACGGTGGCGCAGGCGCTTGACGGTGGCCTCGCCGTCGATCATCGCCGCGACGATGTCGCCGTTCTCGGCGACCGGTTGGCGGCGCACCGCGACATAGTCGCCGTCCATGATCGCGGCCTCGATCATCGAGTCGCCGCTCACCTTGAGCAGGAACACGTCGCCGTCGCCGACGAGCTGACGCGGCAGCGGGAACACGTCCTCGATGGACTGCTCGGCCAGGATCGGGCCACCGGCCGCGATCCGGCCGACCACCGGTACGTAGGACGCGGCCTGCGCGCCGCGTTCGGCGTGCGGCCCGGCCGGCGCGAGCGGCCGGCCGCCGTCGGGCGAGCGCACCTCGTAGGCGCGCGGCCGGTGCGGATCACGGCGCAAATAGCCCTTGCGTTCGAGGGCCATCAGTTGGTGCGCGACGGAAGAAGTACTGGAGAGGCCGACGGCCTCGCCGATCTCCCGCATGCTCGGCGGATATCCGCGGGACTCCACGGAAGTGCGGATCACTTCGAGAACACGCGTCTGGCGTGGCGTCAGCCCTCCCGTCGGACGCCGCGTCACACCGCCCTGGACCTGCCCGTTCTCGGTGCCCGGGGCGGGCGTCGGAGGTGGCACAGCGGCGCTGTGCGGGTGTTTCGCGGGGAGGGTTTCGGTGCGGATTCCGGGGTGGATGGCTCCGGTGGCTTCTCCGGTCACGGCTGGCCCTTTCGACGGATTGCTCGCACGTGGAGAACGGTAGTCGGGTTCGAAAGGTTGCGCCAAACACACGTTCGAGTGAATTTAGGCCAATCCAGTGGCGATCATTCGGTTCCCGCTGTAGTAATCGTACATACATTCGAATTCGGCGTGGAAATGCGATGCCGTCGAGCGTCCGATATGTCGCATCCGCGGGCTTGTGCGTCGCGACACGCGGCCGGTGGGGTTAATTTTCCGCCACCCTCGGGCGGTGACCTGCGGGGATGACGAGAGGTCACCGCGGGCTCTCCGAGTGTCTGCGAGTCGGCTTGCAGCGCTCGGGGTCGCGGTCTACCGTAGCCACTACATCTTGTGGTCGAGGGCGTTGAAGGAACCCACAAGTTGTGGTTGCCGTATATACCATATTCCCGGAGCGCACCGGACGGGCCCCTTCGGGGCGGCCCTCGGGGCGGGGGCGCGGCAACGACCGGGCACGCTTCGCCATACCGCGCGCGGCACGCACGGGCAACACGTACGACCTGCGTCTCAACGAGGGGGAGAGGGAACCGCATGCACTGCCCCTTCTGTCGGCGAGCGGACAGCCGCGTCGTGGACAGCCGGACCACCGACGACGGCGCCGCGATCAGGCGCCGGCGGTCGTGTCCGGACTGCGGACGGCGCTTCACCACGATCGAGACCGCCTCGCTCACGGTGATCAAGCGCAGCGGCGTCACCGAACCCTTCAGCCGGGACAAGGTCATCGCCGGCGTGCGCAAGGCATGCCAGGGTCGCCCGGTCACCGGCGACGCGCTGGCCCTGCTCGGTCAACGGGTCGAGGAGGCGGTGCGGGCCACCGGGTGTGCCGAGTTGACCACCCACGACGTGGGCCTGACGATATTGGGCCCGCTGCGGGAACTCGACGAGGTCGCCTACCTGCGGTTCGCGTCCGTGTACCGAGCCTTCGAGTCCCTGGAGGACTTCGAGGCCGAGGTCGCCCTGTTGCGCGCCGGCCGCGCGGAGTCGGCGGAGCCCGCGGTGCCCGTGAACGCGGCGGACAGTCCCGCCTCGGACTGATCGCGGATCACCAGAAATCAATTCGGTAGCACACGAACGACGGACCACCCGACCGGTCGGCGGGACATTCCCCCGGGATGCTCCGGCCTGCCCACGGCGTTGTTCAAAAGAGGAGACGGCATGACAGAGACGACGAGCGGCTCAGCACGCGGTGCCGGTCGGCCACGACCCGGCAAGGGCCTGCGGATCGAGCGCGTGTACACGACCCCCGGCGTCCACCCGTACGACGAGGTGGTCTGGGAGCGTCGTGACGTCGTCATGACCAACTGGCGCGACGGCTCGATCAACTTCGAGCAGCGCGGCGTCGAGTTCCCCGACTCCTGGTCGGTGAACGCGGTCAACATCGTCACGAGCAAGTACTTCCGCGGTGCGGTGGGCACGCCGCAGCGCGAGTGGAGCCTGAAGCAGCTGGTCGACCGGGTCGTCAAGACCTACCGCAAGTCCGGTGAGGAGAACGGCTACTTCGCCGGCCCCGCCGACGCGGAGATCTTCGAGCACGAGCTGGCGTACGCCCTCGTGCACCAGATCTTCAGCTTCAACTCGCCGGTCTGGTTCAACGTCGGCACCGCGCAGAAGCAGCAGGTCAGCGCGTGCTTCATCCTGTCGGTCGACGACTCGATGGACTCGATCCTGGACTGGTACAAGGAAGAGGGCCTGATCTTCAAGGGCGGCTCCGGCGCCGGCCTGAACCTGTCCCGGATCCGCTCCAGCAAGGAACTGCTCACCTCGGGCGGCAACGCCTCGGGGCCGGTCTCCTTCATGCGCGGCGCGGACGCCTCGGCCGGGACCATCAAGTCGGGCGGCGCCACCCGCCGCGCGGCCAAGATGGTGGTCCTGGACGTCGACCACCCCGACATCGAGGACTTCATCGACACCAAGGTCAAGGAGGAGGAGAAGATCCGCGCGCTGCGCGACGCGGGCTTCGACATGGACCTCGGGGGCGCCGACATCGCGTCGGTGCAGTACCAGAACGCCAACAACTCGGTCCGGGTCTCGGACGAGTTCATGAACGCGGTCGAGCAGGGCAAGGAGTTCGGCCTGCGTGCCCGGCTCACCGGCGACGTGCTGGAGACGGTCGACGCCAAGGCGCTGTTCCGCCGGATGGCCGAGGCCGCGTGGGCCTGCGCCGACCCCGGCATCCAGTACGACGACGAGATCAACAAGTGGCACACGTGCCCCGAGTCGGGCCGGATCACCGCGTCCAACCCGTGCTCGGAGTACATGCACCTGGACAACTCGTCGTGCAACCTCGCGTCGCTGAACCTGATGAAGTTCCTGCGTGCGACCGATGACGACGGGGCGGGCACGTTCGACGCGGTCAAGTTCGCCAAGGTCGTCGAGCTGGTCATCACCGCGATGGACATCTCGATCTGCTTCGCCGACTTCCCGACCGAGAAGATCGGCGAGACCACCCGCGCGTTCCGCCAGCTGGGCATCGGCTACGCCAACCTGGGCGCGCTGCTGATGGCCACAGGCCACGCCTACGACAGCGACGGCGGCCGCGCGCTGGCCGGCGCGATCACCTCGCTGATGACCGGCACCGCGTACAAGCGCTCCGCGGAACTGGCCGCCATCGTCGGCCCGTACGACGGCTACGCCCGCAACGCCGAGCCGCACAAGCGCGTCATGCGCCAGCACGCCGAGGCCAACGACGCCGGCAAGCGCATGGACGACCTGGACGCCCCCGTGTGGGACCTGGCGACCAAGGCGTGGAAGGACGTCGCCAAGCTCGGCGACAAGAACGGCTTCCGCAACGCGCAGGCCTCGGTGCTGGCCCCCACCGGCACGATCGGCCTGATGATGGACTGCGACACCACCGGTGTCGAACCCGACCTGGCGCTGGTGAAGTTCAAGAAGCTGGTCGGCGGCGGCTCGATGCAGATCGTCAACGGCACGGTCGCCCGGGCGCTGCGCCGGTTGGGCTACCAGCCCGAGCAGGTCGAGGCGATCATCGAGCACATCGCCGAGCACGGCCACGTGGTGGACGCGCCCGGCCTCAAGCTCGAGCACTACGAGGTGTTCGACTGCGCGATGGGCGAGCGCACCATCTCGCCGATGGGCCACGTGCGGATGATGGCGGCGATCCAGCCGTGGATCTCCGGCGCGATCTCCAAGACGGTCAACATGTCCGAGGACGCCACCGTCGAGGAGATCGAGGAGATCTACTTCCAGGGCTGGAAGCTGGGCATCAAGGCGCTGGCGATCTACCGGGACAACTGCAAGGTCGGCCAGCCGCTCTCGGCCGGCAAGGGCGAGAACAAGGGCAAGGCGGACGACGGCAAGTCGACCGCGGCCACCGTGGTGGAGAAGGTCGTCGAGTACCGCCCGGTGCGCAAGCGCCTGCCCAAGGGCCGGCCCGGCATCACCACGTCCTTCTCGGTGGGTGGCGCCGAGGGCTACATGACCGCCAACTCCTACCCGGACGACGGCCTCGGCGAGGTCTTCCTGAAGATGTCCAAGCAGGGCTCCACCCTCGCGGGCATGATGGACGCCTTCTCGATCGCGGTCTCGGTCGGCCTTCAGTACGGCGTGCCGCTGGAGACCTACGTCTCCAAGTTCACCAACATGCGCTTCGAGCCGGCCGGTCTGACCGACGACCCGGACGTGCGGATGGCGCAGTCGATCGTCGACTACATCTTCCGTCGCCTGGCGCTGGACCACCTGCCGTTCGAGACCCGCTCGGCGCTGGGCATCCACTCCGCCGCGGAGCGCACCCGGCACCTGGAGACCGGCTCCTACGAGCCGGACGAGCCGGCCGCCGCCGAGGACATGCGCACGCTCGCGCAGTCCGCGCCGGTGGACGCCGCGCCCAAGGCCCCGGACCTCAAGCCGGTCCCGGCCGCGGTGCACTCCTCGACCGAGCTGCTGGAGGCCCGCCAGGGCCGCAGCGCGGACGCCCCGCTGTGCTTCTCCTGCGGGATCAAGATGCGCCCGGCCGGCAGCTGCTACGTATGCGAGGGCTGCGGCTCGACCAGCGGTTGCAGCTGACCTCTCGGGTCATCGACGTGAACGCCTGAAAGGGGCGGGGAACCGGTCTCGGTTCCCCGCCCCTTTCGGTTCGGCCGGTCGGCCGGTGCGGCGGTTGCGCCTCGGCGCGATGCGCCCGGCCGGCGCGTGTGGTGAATCGGGCGGGCGGGTCAGCCCGCGAGCTGCTTGGCCTTCGCGTCGCGCTTGGCGAAGACCTCGTCGCGCATCGACTCCATCTCCTTGAGCACGTTCTTGCGCTCGCGCTTGGACAGACGGTCGATGTACAGGTATCCGTTGAGGTGGTCGGTCTCGTGCTGGAGGCAGCGGGCGAAGTAGCCCTCACCCTCGATCACCAGCGGATGGCCGTCCTTGTCCACCCCGCGCGCGATCGCGCGGTCGGGGCGGGCCAGGTCCTCGTGCGGACCGGGGACGGACAGGCAGCCCTCGCCCGCCTCCTCCAAGTGCCGCTCGGTCGCGGGAAGTTCGTCCAGGACCGGGTTGATCAGGTGGCCGACGTGGCGATTGCCGTCCTCGTCCACGCAGTCGTACACGAACAGCCGAATGCCCACGTCGACCTGGTTCGCGGCCAGGCCCACGCCGTCGGCGACGTACATGGTCAGGAACATGTCGTCGATCAGCGTGTTCAGCTCCTCGGTGCCGAACTCGGTGATCTCGGCACAGGGCCGGTGCAGGACGTCCTCGCCGACCACGGTGACGCGCAGGACCTTGCCGCGGGCGGCCTCGGGCGCCATGGCGGGGTACGCGTCCACCGGGCGGCCCATCACAAAGATCCGGCCTTCTTCGTGATCGTGGTGATCGTGGCTGGAGTGGTCGTGGTGCTCGGCCATCGGTTTGCTTTACCTTTCCACCAGGGCATGAACCCGAATCACCCTACCCGCACCCGTCAGGGCAGGACCGCCGATGCCTTGGCCGTGATGGTGACCTCGCCGGGCTCGGTGACGGTGATCTCGGTCCAGCCGTCCTCGGTCTCGCCGATGCTCGTGTTGGGCTTGTTCGCGACGAACCAGCTGGTCCGGTGGATGCGCACGGTGAACGTGCCGGCCTGCTGGGCCAACAGGGTGAAGCCGCTGGGGGTGATGGCCACGAGCTGGCCGGGGCCGTCCAGCAGCGGAACCGGGTCGGCGACCTCCCAGATCACCCAGTGCGGGTCGGACCACACCGGCACCAGCCAGTCGGCGCCGGCGCGCAGGATCTCCGCCTCGCGCTTGGCGGAGGGGTCCAGCGGTACATCGGGCAGTGCGATGAAGCGCACGCCGGTCTCGCGCACCCATGCGTGGTACTGCCCCTCGTCCAGCGTGGGGCCGTAGAGCACCGCGTTGTGCGCGCGGTCGAGCTGGCGCTCCCAGCCGCGGGCGAGCGGCATGTGCTCGGCGACGTAGACCGTCTCCCAGTGGCCGCGGGTGAACGGGATCTCGATCCGTCCCACCGGCAGGTTGGCCCGCTCCAGGAAGTCGAGCATGCCGGTGTAGTAGGCGGAGTTCTTGCCGGTGCTGTCCTGGTTGTTGAACGCGACCGCCTTGCCGGCCGAGGAGAACTGCCAGGCCAGCAGCGGGATGGCGAGCAGCACCACCAGCCGCCTGCGGCCCAGCGAGAGCAGCACCACGGCCATCAGCGGCCCGGCGCACAACTCGCCGAGCCGGGCCACGTTGCCGCCCACCGCGCTGGGGATCAGGAACAGCACGGTGGAGGAGAGCGCGTACAACCACAGGAACCGGCGCGCGCTGACCTCGGTGCGCGGGACCAGGGCCAGGCCCACGCCCGCGAAGCCCAGGATCGCGGCGAACCGCCACAGCGGGAAGGAGAAGTCGCCGCCTCCGGGAAAGACCAGTGACATCACCAGGCCGATCACGGCCGGCGCCAGGCTGAACCGGGTCGCCCACACCCGCTCGGCGGGCACCCACGCGAGCGCGATCATCAGCAGGAACGCGGCGGCCAACGGGCTGGCCAGGCCGCAGAACCCGGCCGCCACCGCGGCCCACGCGCGATGCCCGGTGCGGGCCGCCAGGATCGCCATCAGCCCGGCGGCCACGCCGAGCACGAAGGGGGTGCGGCCGATCAGGTATTCGATGCTGACGATCACCGCGAACCAGCAGCTGCCGACCCGGCGGGCCAGGTTGCCGCGGCCCAGGCGCAGGCGCGAGAACGCCCACGCCGCGGCGACGCAGGAGATCGCGGTGAGCAGGCGGGTGCCGATGCCGCCGGCCAGGATCGGGGTGATCACGCTGTAGCCGGGCAGCAGGTGGCCGCCGTACCACTGGTTGTTCCACAACACCGCGCCGTGGTCGCGCACCAGCCAGGCCCGGAAGATCTGGGCAGGCCAGTCGGCGCCGCTGATGCCGAGCACGGTCAGCAGGCCGACCAGGGCGAGGGTGATCAGGTATGGATGCTCGGCGACGGCGACCAGGACTCCGCGCAGGTGCCGTCGCCAGGTGCGGCGGGCGGTGCCGCCGGCATCCGACTTGGGCTCCCCGAGGGGTATGCGGCCGTCCAGAGCATGTGTCATGACGGCTTAGTTTTTCAGATCGAGGCCGATGTGGTGCAGGGGGGCATTGAGGTGGGACGCCGGATTGTCCGATGTATGGCGTGCCATGGCGCAATGTCCACCGTGGAATCACCGGTGCGGTACGAAAAAATCCTTCGTTCGGATGAAACGGGGGTTCAGACCACGGGGCCGGATGGAGGCCCGGGCAGGTCGTCCTCAGGGGGTGGCTCGGGCGGGTTGGGCAGCCCCGCACGGGCGCGCAGGTCGCGCGGGTCGCGCGGGCCCTCGATCCGGCGGATCACCGAGAGCGCGGCGGTGTGGAACGCCTCCAGGAACGCCTGCGCGGTGGACGCCGGCCACTCGGCGCGCTGGACCGCGTGCATGTTGTGATCGGTGTCGCACCAGCACGCCACCTCGACCGTGGCGGTGACGCTGACGAAGGGGCCGTCCAGTTGCCACACGTCCAGGCCCAGTTCCAGCCAGTCGCCGTCGGCCTCGTAGAGCAACAGCGCGGTGCCCAGGATGTGCGGGGACGGCTCGGGCTCGGGCTCGGGACTCAGCGGGTCGGGCTCGTTCCAGAACCAGCGCGCGGGATCGTCGAGCGAGCGGCGCAGATCGAGCGCTTGAGCGGCGGCGACCAGGCGTTCACGGCCATGGTCGTCGAGATCGGGAAACAGCCGCTCGAACGGGATGTCCGAGGCAGGGCGCTCGGTGGCGGGCACGCGGGCATTCTGCCGTGGCGGGGGGTCTTCCCGTCAACGTCGGGTTGCGTGACCACCGTCGACGTTGGCCGATTTTGCCCTTCTATGCCGGGACTGTACCGCCGTCGTATCGCGGGATAGGCGATTCATCGACTCGATTCGCGATCGGCGCGATGCCGGCCCGTCGGCCTCGCCGCGCCGGCCGCGGGGCGGGGCCGGCGCCGTGCTCAGGGGGCGGGTTGGCAGACTTCGTACCGAACCGATTCGATACGAGCCACTTCGGTGGCCGGCAGCCACTTCGGTGGTGGGCAACGCAGGGAGCCTGACATGCGGGTAGCGGTGTTCGCGGGGTCGGCGTCGGGTGTCTCGCCGCGCTTTCGGGAGGCGGCGGTCGAACTCGGTCGTGCCCTCGCGGAGGCCGGCGTCGGGATCGTCTACGGCGGCGGGCACGTGGGTCTGATGGGCGCGGTGGCGGACGCGTGCCTGGCGGCGGGCGGCGAGGTGATCGGGGTGATGCCACGCTCGCTGGTGGACCGCGAGATCGCCCACCTGGGCCTGACCGCCCTGCAGGTCACCGAGACGATGCACGAGCGCAAGGCGGCGATGGCCGAGCAGGCGGACGCCTTCGTGGCGTTGCCCGGCGGTGCGGGCACCCTGGAGGAACTCTTCGAGGTGTGGACCTGGCAGCACCTGGCGATCCACGCCAAGCCGGTCGCGGTGCTGGAGGTGGACGACTTCTGGCGACCGCTCCTGGAGGCGCTGGACACGATGACCGTGAACGGTTTCCTCAAGCCGAAGCTGCGCTCGACCCTGCTGGTGACCCGGGACGGCGCGGACCTGCTGGCCCAGGCGAAGGCATGGCGGCCGCCGGCGCCCAAGTGGGCGGGCGGTCTGGACCCGGCGGCGGCGCCGAAGCCCTGAGTGGCCGGTCCGGATGCGGGCCGGCCCGTCGACCCGGCTCCCGGCATCGACCCGGGCCCGGTCCGGCGTCGCCGAGATTCGCCGGACCGGGCCCGAACGTCAGCCGCCCTTGCCCTTGAAGAGCTTCGCGTCGCGCGCGGAGACCGTGACCGGTCCCGGCCGGTCGACGGTGATCTCGCTCCACTCGTCCTCGGTCGCCTTGATCACGATCCCGGGACGGTCGGGGGTCACCCAGAACGTGGGGTGGATCTTGATCACGAAGGTTCCCGCCGCGTGCGCGTCGAAGGAGAACCTGCTCGGCGTCAGCTCGGTCAGCTCGCCCGGTCCCATCACGATCGGTGTCGGGTTCTCCACCTCCCAGACCTGCCAGTGCCTGTCCTTGTCGGCGTAGACCGGCTTGAGCCAGGGGATGCCCTTGCGGATCAGGTCGGCCTCGGGGATCGCGGACGGGTCGATCGGGATGTCCGGCAGGGCCACGAAACGCACGCCCGTGTCGTCGATCCAGTCGCGGTACTCCTGGATCGTCAGGTCCTCCTGGTAGAGCACCGCGTTGTAGTTGCGGTCCAACTGGCGCTCCCAGCCGCGGGCCAGCGGCATCTTCTCCGCGACGAACACCGACTCCCAGTGACCGCGCGTGAACGGGATCTCCACCCGGCCCAGCGGGTGGGTGTTGTTCTTCTGCAGGAAGTCGAGCATGCCCGCGTAGTACTGCGGCTTCTCGCCCGGCGAGTCCTTGATGTCGTGGGTGATGGCCAGCGCGGCGGACTGGAACTGCCACACCAGCAGCGGCAGGGCCAGCAGCACCACGAGTCGACGCCGGCCGGCCGAGAGCAGTACGACCGCCATCAGCGGACCGGCGGTGAGTTCGCCGAGCCGGGCCAGGTTGCCGCCGAGCGAGGTCGGCACGAAGAAGAAGATCACCGCGGTGGCCGCGTACAGCCACAGGAAGCGCCGGGCGCTCTGCTGCTCCTTGGGCAGTATCAGCAGGCCGACCGCGGCGAAGGCCAGGATCGGCAGGAACCGCCACCACGGGAAGGGGAACATGCCCTCGTTGGGGAAGGCGAGCGCGGCGACCAGGCCCAGCGCGGCCGGCGCGAAGCACAGTCGGGTCGGCCAGACCCGCTCCTTGGGCACCCAGGCGAGCGCGACCAGCATCAGGAACGCGCCGGACAGCGGGCTGGAGAGCCCGCACAGCAGGGCGGCGAACCCGGCCCACAGCGGGTGCCGGCGGCGGGCGGCCAGTATCGCGAGCATGCCCGCGGCGACGCCCAGCGCGAACGGCGTGCGGCCGATCAGGTAGTCGACGCTGCACATCACCGCGAACCAGCAACTGCCCACCCGGCGGGCGAAGTCGTTCCCGCCGACCCGGAGCTTGTCCCAGGCCCACGCGGAGGTCACACACGAGAGCGCGGTCAGCGTGGCGGTGCCGATCTTGGAGGCGATCACCGGCGCGAGGATGCTGTAGCCGGGCAGCAGGTGTCCGCCGTACCACTGGTTGTTCCACAGGTACGTGCCGTGGTCGCGGATCAGCCAGGTCCGGAAGTACTGCGCGGGCCAGTCGGGGCCGTTCACGCCGGTGACGATGATCAGGCCGATCAGCCCGGCGGTGATCAGGTACGGCCGCTCGATGACCGCGTTCGCGAATGCCCGAAAACGACGGCGACCCGCCGGCGCTGCGGGTCGATCCGTCGCTGGGATTTGCACATCGCTCGTCACATGACCCGAGTTTTCCAGACGCGAGGCCCGGCGTCGCCGGCGAGTGTCCGACATGGAGCATTTTGTGGGTTTATTCGCTTTGGTGAAGACCAAGGGTGACGAGTGCGCCGAGCACGGACAGGCCGGCCGCGACCAGGATCGCCAGGTCCATGCCCCCCGCGTCGACCAGGGCGACCACGAGCGCCGCGCCGATCGAGGCGCCCATGTAGCGCGCGGTGCTGTTGGCGCCGGAACCCATGCTCGCCCGGTCGGCCGGCACGCTCTCCACGGCGAGTCGGGCGAGCGCGGTGTTGACCAGGCCCACGCCGAAGCCGCCGACGAGCAGGCCGGGCACCACGCGCGCCCACGAGTCGGCGGGGGTGAGCCCGTACAGGCCCACGAAGCCGACGGCGGCGACGAGCAGGCCCGCGGCGAAGCGGTGCCGGGCGTCGGGCAGGACGTGGACCCGGCCGACCGCGAAGGACGTGATCGCGGCCGCGGCCGACCACAGGCCGAGCAGCAGGGCGGCGCCCAGCGCGCTCAGGCCCAGCGTGCCCTGGAAGACGGTGCCCAGATAGGCCGCGATGGCGATCACCGCGACGCCCACGATCAGGGCGCCGAAGGTGGCGACGGCGAACGCGGGGCGGGCGAACATGCGCAGGTCCAGCATCGGCGCCCGGCCGCGCAGGGCGGTGGTGCCGTAGCCGGCGAGCAGGAGCACCGCGACGATCATCAGCACCTCGACCACGGGCCGGTGCCATCCCTGGCGGCCCTCGATCAGCGCGGCGGTCAGCGCGATCAGACCCGGGCCCAGGGTCAGCGTGCCCCACACGTCCGGCCGGCGCGGGTGCTCGGCACGCGATTCGGGCATCAGACGGGCGACCGCGGCCAGTGCGAGGGCGGCGCCGGCGGAGAACCAGTAGGGCGCGGAGCGGTGGGCGAGAGCCAGCCCGGCGCCGAGCAGCGGCCCCACGACCATGCCCGCGCCGATCGAGGAGCCGTACGCGGCCATCGCCCGGCCGCGCGCGACGCCTTGGTGGTTGTGCGCGAGCAGGCCGAGCCCGGCGGACATGATCGCCGCCCCGGCGACGCCCTGGAGCGCGCGGCCGAGCACGTACAGCGGCAGCGAGGGGGCCAGTGCGGTCAGCACCGAGGACACCGCCAGGCCCAAGGCGCCCGCCGTGAAGATCCGCCGGCGGCCGAAGTCGTCGGCGAGGCTGCCGGTGATCAGCAGGGCCGCGGACAGGCCCAGGCCGATGGCGCTGAGGATCCAGGCCGGGCCGCCCGGGCCCGCGTGCAATTCGCGCACGGTGTCCGGGACGATCGCGATCGGCATCGTGTAGGTCGCCAGGAGCAGCAGCGTGCCCAGGGCGACCACGGGCACGACCCCGCTCCCGGAACCGCTGCCGATGGCGGGGTCGGGCGCCACGGGTGCGGTGCGCGGGGCGATGGGCGTTGCGATGGACATGGCTGTGCTCCCGGATCGCGAGTCCTACCGAGTCGGTTCGGTGAATGAACCGATGCTGCGGGAAAACGTAGCACTCGAAGGTTCGATGAATGAACCAACCCGGGGTTAAAGTGCTCGTATGGCTTTGGGCAAGGACTACGGGCAGCAGGACTGTGCGCTCGCTCGCACTCTCGAACTCGTCGGCGAGCGCTGGACGCTGCTGATCGTGCGGGACGCCTTCTACGGTGTCCGGCGTTACAGCGACTTCCTCGCCCACCTGGACATTCCGCGCGCCGTGCTGTCGAGCCGGCTGCAGACGCTGGTCGAGGCGGGCGTGCTCGACAAGCGCCGCTACCAGGAGTCGCCGCCTCGGGAGGAGTACGTGCTCACCGAACGCGGGGTCGACCTGTGGCCGATCATCCGCAGCATGGCCCGCTGGGGCGAGAAGCACGTGCAGAACGGGGTGGCCTGTCGGATCTTCCGGCACCACGGCTGCGGCGGGACGGTGGATCCGACCGGGATCTGCGCGCTCTGCGCGGCGCTGGTCGCCCCCGACGCGACCGAGGTGGCCCCGGGGCCCGGGGCGAACCTGCTGCGGCGCGAGGACGCGGTCACCCTCGCGATGCGCCGGCCGCACCGATTGCTGGAGCCGCTGCTGCCCTGATCGGCGATTCGGGGTCGGCGATTCGGGGTCGACGACTCGGGGGTCGGTGATCCGGGTGCGATGACTCGGGGCGGCGACGCGCGTTCGCCGACCTCCGGCAGGTGGCCTGCGGAAGGTGACCCCGGCGAGTAGCCGGCGAAAGGCGAGCCCCCGCCGGGTTGCTCCCAAGAGGTCACCTCGGCCGGTGATCCCGGCCCGGCGACGGGGCCGGCTCGGTCGGATCGTGCGGGATCCGGCGGTGGCCGAGAGACAGGCCCTAGGGTCGACCTCGAACGAGTGAGTCATCGCTTCGAGGGGGATCCATGGGCGCTGGGACGGGGCTACGCGCACTCGCCGGGGTGCTGCTCCTGGGCGTGCTGTACGTCGTGCTCGCGCTGCCGCTCCTGTTCGTGGCGTTCGTGAGCGGTGCGATCGTCGACCAGGGGCGATTCTTCACCTCGGGCGCCGCCGTGCTGTGGGGCCTCGGCGTCGTCGCGCTGGTGGCGCTGCTGCTCGAGCTGACCGGACCGCGCCGGCTGCCGGCCGGTCTCGCGGTGGACGCCCGGGCGCAGCCGGTGCTGTGGGAACTGGTCGCGGACGTGGCCGCCGATCTGCGGGTGCCCGTGCCGGACGGGATCGTGCTGACCGGTGGAGCCGGCTGCGAACTGCGGGCGGTCCGTCGTCCCGGGACCTGGCTGCACCGTCACCTGGTGCTGGGCGCCGCGCTGCCGCATGTGCTGACCGGTCGGCGACTGCGGGTGGCGATCGCGCACGCGCTCGGACACGCCCGTCGTCGCCGGCCGCCGCTGGCGGACCGGATCGCCTGCCACGGAGTGGACGCGGTGATCGGGTTGGCCGAGGCGCTGGCCGGCCACGGCGGCGCGGGACGGGCGGCGGCCGGCTACGCCGCGTTCTACCGGCGGGTGACCGCGCCCGTGGTGGCCTTCGAGGAGCGCGCCGCCGACCGGGCCGCGGCCCGCGCCTACGGCACCGACGCGGTGGCGGACGCGCTGACCGAACTGGCGCGGGCCCGGGCGGACTGGGCCCGGTTCCGGGCCGACGTGCTGACCCCGGGGACCGAGGCGGGCTGCGTGCCGAGCGACCCGATCGCCGGCTTCCTGGCCTTTCGGGAACTGCGGGCCGCCTGGGGCGATGTCGAGGCCGGGCCGCGGGGAGCGACGGCGGCCCGGGTCGAGCGGCTCCTCGCCCGCCCCCTGGACGGGCGCGGAGCCCCCGCCGGCGCCGACGTGGCCGGCGGCTCGCTGCTGGCCGAGCCGCTCCGGCTGCTTGGCCACGTGCATCCGTACCTGCTGGTCACCGACGACGACGGGCACCTGGGTCGGCACGGGTTCGCGGAATTGCACGGTCTGGTGAAGCTGCCCGAAGAGGCGTTCCTGGAGCACCTGGTCGGCTTCGCCCGGGGCCGCCGGGCCGCCGCGCTGGGGATGTCGGCGCGGCGTGCGGGCGTGGAATACCCGGTGACCCTGGGCGGGGTGCTGGCGCTGCTGGTCGAGGGCCGGGGCGCGGAACTGGCCGCCCGGCACGGCGAGGACACCACCGGGGCGCTGGCCGCCCTGCTGGGGTGTGCGTGGGTGGAATCCGGGCGCGGCCGGTTGCGGCCGACCTGGGCCGGCGGCGGGACGGTCACCGACCATCTCGGCGTCGAGCTGGACCTGGTCGCCTGGGCCGAGGCCGCGCTGGCCGATTCGCCCGGAGCCCGGGCGCTGCGCGAACGGTTGACCGCGGCGGGCGTCTCGACCTACTTCGAGCCCAAGCCGCCGCTGTCGATCGCCGACGGGGAGCGGGAGACGGTGGTAGGTCACCGCTGATCGGTGACCTACGGTGGTGGTGTGAAGCAGCCGAGCACCGAGCAGGCGGGCGGCCCCGGGATCGAACCCGAGCGAGCCGCCGCGAAGCCGACCGCCGTCCGCGAGGCCGCAGCGGACGGGACCGTCGTCGAGAAGGTTTCCGGCGGGAAGGCCGCGGCGAAGAAGATCGCCGGCGGGAAGGCCGCGGCCGGGAAGGCCGTCGCGAAGAAGAAGGCCGTCGCGAAGAAGGTCGTCGCGCAGCGCAAGCCGGCCGGTCGGGTCGCACCGCCCACCTACGACGTCGAGCGCGAACTGATCGCCCGGGGCGCGCAGGTGGTCGCCGGGGTCGACGAGGTCGGACGCGGCGCCTGGGCCGGCCCCGTGCTGGTCGCGGCCGCGATCACCGATTTGTCCGTGCCGCCCGCCGGACTCACCGATTCCAAGCTGCTCACCGCGCGCCGCCGCGAGGAGGTGGCCGCCGCGGTCGATCCGTGGGTGCGCGCCTACGCGTTCGGGGCGGCCGGTCCCGAGGAGATCGACACTCTCGGGATGACCGCCGCACTGCGTCTGGCCGCCGAACGTGCGCTGACCGCGCTGCCGATGCGCCCCGACGCGATCGTGCTGGACGGCAAGCACGACTTCCTCGGCGCACCGTGGGCCGTGCGCTGCGTGATCAAGGGCGACCAGTCCTGCATCAGCGTGGCGGCGGCCTCGGTGTTGGCGAAGGTGCACCGCGACGCCCTGATGGCCGACATCGGCGTCGGGTATCCGGCGTACGGCTTCGACGGCAACGCCGGGTACCCGGCTCCGGTGCATCGGGCGGCGCTGGCCGAGCACGGCCCCACGCCGCATCACCGGATGTCCTGGGCGTACTGGGACGACCTGCCCGCGTGGCGCCACCTCAAGCGACCGCGCATCGAGCCGGTCGCCGACGGGCAACTCGGCTTCGACCTGGGCTGATCGGGGTCGGTTTCCGAACGGTCACGTTTGCCCGAGGGCGCTCGTGCACCGCCCGGGGCCGGTTGTAGCGTCACGCGGGTGACTGCCTCGATTCCTCCCGGCTGGTACGAAGACCCCTCCGCTCCCGGCTCCGAGCGCTGGTGGGACGGCGCCCAGTGGACCGCCTCGACCCGGGCCCGCGGGCAGGGCGAGATCCCGCCCCCGCCGATCGGCGCACCGCAGGCCGCGGGGCAGGTCGGATATCCCCAGGGCGGGTATCCCGGCGGCTATCAGCCGGTCGGCCCGCCCCTCGGCGCACCCCGACCCGGTCGCGGCAAGGCGATCGGCCTGAGCGTGCTGGCGCTGGTCGTGGTGGGCGGCATCGTCGCCACGCTGATCGTCGTCCTGGGCGGGGACGGTGGCGGCGGCGGAAAAACCGCGGCCACGGACGGCACGCTCACCGATCCCACCACCGGGCTCACCGTCCCCAGGTTCAAGAACTGGGTCGTCCCGGACCCGGACGATCCCGCGGATCAGGCGGTGGAGCGCCCGTGCCCGAGCAAGTCCCCGACCCGGACGAGCGGGGGCGCGGCCGAGACCGCGCTGCAGGCGGAACGCAAGTGCTATCGGGCCGGCCTGACGCTGGACACCCGCAAGGCCGACACCTTGGAGGAGTTGGTCGCCGACCTGAAGAAGGACGTGACCGGCACCAAGGGCAGGATCAAGCTGGACACCCTGGAACTGGACAAGAAGATCACGGTGGACGGCCACCCGGGCTACGTCCTGCGCGCCAAGGTCAAGGGCAGGCCCGAGGACCTGAACATGGACTCGGACGCCGCCTGGGCGCAGGCGGTGGTGATCGACGAGAAGAACGAGGACGGCGAATTCCCCTGCGTACTGCTCAAACTGGAGATCTCCGCCTCGGCGCCGGACAAGTCCACGCTCGACACGGTACTCAAGGGCATCAAGGTGGGCACGCCGCAGCCCTCGGAGAGCACATCCTGACCCTGCGTCATATCTGACGAGACGTCACGAGCGGTACGGTACGCCCGATCGGTCGCGCCGTACCCCGCACCGGTCGCGAGCGCGTACCGTGGACGCGCGCCGCAGGTCGGGCTTGCCGGGATGCGACTGAAGGAGGCCGCACCGGGCACATCATCATTGGGGGGTGACTGTGCGCATCGGTGATCGCCTCGAATGCCCCGGCTACTCGGTGGTGGCCGTGGAGACGACGGGATTGTCCCCACATCGACATCGCATCATCGAGATCGCGGTAGCCCAATGCGATCTCGACGGACGAGTGACCGAGTTCTTCACGACCCTGCTCGACCCGCAGGGTCCCGCCGGCGACTTCCAGGCACACGGCCTGTTCGACGACGACGTGGTGAACGCCCCGACGTTCGCCGAGGTCGCGCCGTGGCTGGCGCACCTGTTCCGGCAACGGGTGGTGGTCGCGCACAACGCGCGCTTCGACATCGGCTTCGTCGAGCGCGAGTTCCAGCGCCGCGGTCGACCCACCGTGCCGCCGCTGACCACGCTGTGCACGATGCGCGAGGCACCGCACCACCTGCCCGAGGCGCCGCGCTTCACGCTGCTCGCGTGCTGCGAGGCGGCCGACGTGCCGGTGGACGGCGGGCACGGCGCGGCGGCCAAGGCGATGGGCACCGCGCGGCTCTTGGAGCACTACCTGCGCCGGAGCGCGGGCGAGGCTCGGCATTGGCAGCAGGCCCGGACGGTGGCGGCCTCGCTGAACTGGCCGCGCCGCGGCGCCGACGTGCCGCGGACGTTCACCCGCGACGACGCGCACGTGGCCCGGCGGGCGCGCGAGGAGGCCGAGCAGGTGCGCCGCCGGGACGCGGTGTCGTACCTGGAGAAGGCTCGCGCGTACGGTCCGCCCACCGGCGTGGGCGAGGGCCCCGACAGCTACCTCGCGGTGCTCGACGCGGCCCTGGAGGACCGGGTGATCACCCCGCAGGAGGCCATCGATCTGGCCGAACTCGCGGTGTCCCTGGGCATTTCCGAGGAACAACGCAAGGACCTGGACCGGCTGTACGTGACCGCGCTGGCCGCGTCCATGGTCACGGCCGGACCCGTCGACCGCGAGGAACGGGCCGACCTGACCCGGGTCGCCGCGCAATTGGGCATCCCGCGCACCGCGCTGGACGAGATCGTCGGGATGGCCCGCTCCACCGTCGAGCAGGGCCACGGCGGGCCGCGCATCCTGGCCCGGGGGCGTCCGCTGGAGTCGGGTCTGCACGTGCTCTTCCACGGCTATCTCGCGGTCACCCGGGGCGAGTTGGAGCGTCGGATGGCCCGCGCGGACCTGTCCGTGGCGTCCGGCATCCACGATCGGGTGGACGTGCTCGTGGTGGCCGACCCGGACGAATCGGCGGATCGCACCTACTGGGCCCGCCAGCGCGGCATCCGGGTGCTGATCGAGCCGGTGTTCCTGGCGCTGCTCGCCGACCTGGAACGCGGGCGCAGCAGCGCGGCCGACGCGGCCTCCCAGGTGGCCGCCGCCTCGCTCGCGCACGCCGTGCCCGGGGCACCGCGCACCACGAGCGGTTTCCTGATGCCCCGCCCCGGCGCCTCGGTGCCGGCCGCCGCCGGATCCTTCGCGCCGAGCCCCTACCGGCCCTACGACACGCCCGTGGACGGCGTCTCGGAGGTGCTGCCGACCGAGGCCTTCGAGTCGACCGAGGCATTGGGATCGGGCGAAGCCTTCGCGCCCACCGAGGCGTTCGAGGTCACCGAGGCGCAGACCGCGCCGGCGACGCCGGTATCCGGGTCGGCGTCCGCCACCACGCCGGCGCCGGTGCCGGGAACCGGTGTCACGCTGCCGAGCATCCCGCCGCCGCCGACCGCGGCCGACCTGCCGGTGGCGCCGGGTTCCTCGGCCGCCGAGGTGCTCCAGGCCACCGTCCCGGACGTGCTCCCGCCGCCGCCCAAGGTGCCGGCGACGCACGACACCCAGCCGACCACGCCGCCGCCCGTGCCGGGCCCGGAGACGCCGCCGCAGCCGATGCCGGCGGTGCCCGCGTCGACGCCGACCGCCGGCGGGCCCGAGGCGTCGTCAGCGGTCGTGCCGCCGCGGCCGGCGGACGCGCCCCCGACCGCCGTGCCGCCCCGGCCGGCGGATGCGCCCCCGCGTGCGCTCACTCGCGGGCAGGCCGTCACGATCGAGGATCTCGGCCCGTTCGCGGGCACGGTGCGGATCGAGGCGGCGTGGTGGGCACCCGGTCAGGCGGACGGCGACACGGTGGCCCTGGTCCTGGACGACGAGCGCCGAGTGGGTGACGACGGCGACCTGGTGTTCTTCAACCAACCGGTGCACGCCAGCGGCGCCGTGCGGTTGGCCGGCAAACTGCAGACCGGGACCACCAACGAGGTGGAACCGGGCTCGGATTCGGTCGAGATCGACGTCACCACGCTGCCCCCCGGCCGCAGTCGGGTCCTGGTCGCGCTCGCGCTGGACGCCACCAGTGGCACCACCTTCGCCCAGGTACCCGTCACCGTCGGTATCGTCGACCCTGTGACCTGCCGCCGACTCGCCGAATTCCGGTTGAGCGGAGGCGATGAGACCGTCATGATCCTGGCCGAGGTCTACCGACGCGGCGACTCCTGGCGCCTGCGCTCGGTCGGTCAGGGCTATGCGGAGGGCCTGGCAGCTTTGGTGATCGAGCACGGGGTGGTGGTGGACGATTGATCCGGCCGAGCTGACGGGGCATCGTAGGATGCGCCGTCGTACGCCCGGGCCACACCCCAGGAGCACCCTGGGTGGGCACGCCCCGCGCGGCTTTGATAGGACTGCCACCATGCCGCGCGTGTTCTCCGGGGAACGGGACTCCACCGATCCCTCCCCGCGTCTCCTCACCGCCGGGCATCCCGGTACCGCCACGAACGAACCGAGCCTTCCCCAGACATGACTGTGAATCCGGTGACTGCCGAAAACACCGCGGACGCGACGTCCGCACCCGAAACCCCGTCCGTACCGCGCCCGTCCGGCGCGGTGCCCAAGCCCGGACCTCGACCGGGCCCGAAGCCGGGCCCGCCCAAGCCCGCCGTGCCACGTCAGGCGACCGCAACCGCGGGATCCGCCCCGGCGAAGCCGGGCAAGCCCGGCAAGCCCGCTCCGGCCGCGCCGCGGGTCACGCTGATCCCGGCGACCGAGGACAACGTCTTCGACGCCGCGGACGACGCGGTGGACGCGCTCCTGGAGGCCGGCACCGAGCCCGGCTCGATCCTGGTGCTGACCACGGGTGGGCCGCACCCGTGGCAGCAGCACGAGGAGACGTTCGGCGCCGCGCAGTACTGGCGTCAGTACGACGAGGGCAAGGACGTGTTCTACGCGTCGCTGCCCGCCTCGCGTCCGCTGCGCCGGGCCGCGGTCGTGGTCGTGGTCAACGGATTCGCCGACCCGGACAACGCCGCACAGGTCCTGACCGCGGCTCTGACCGCCGGGGCGTCGGTGACGGTCTGCGGCGACATCGAGCGAGTGCGCGCGCTCACCGGTGTCGCATAGCACGTCGTAGCACGTAGGGGGCCCGCCCGTATCCGGTCCGACCGAACTCGGGCCCCCTGCCCCGCGAGACCCGAAGGTCGGCTACGGTTCGTTGCCATGTCGGAATCGCCGTCGATCGCGCAGCTCCTTGACCGGTTCCTCAGCGACCAGGAGGACCGGCTGAAAATACAGCAGTACCGGGCCTGTAGCACCGTCATCGACATGTTGTCGGGCTATCTCAACCGGTATGCCTACACCACCCTGATCGGGGCCGAACGCCAGGAATGGGACCGCGCCTTCTCGGCCGGTGACGACCGGGCGTTCTGCAACGTGTTCGGGGTGCGCAAGTTGATCGCCGGGATCAAGCCGTTCCACGCGCAACATCTGCGTACGCGGTTGCAGAGCCCGGAGCTCGTCCAGGACCACGCGTTGACGGTCACGACCGATCTGGTCGACTGGCTCGCCGAGCGCGGTCTCACCGCCTGATCCGGAGCGTCCGTCAGGACGCGGAAGGTCGTACCAGGGGAGTGGGCCCCGTCTCCGGCAGGTAACGCACCTGCGGCAGTCCAGTCGCGGGGTGGGCCGGGGCGATGCCCGCTGCCCTGATCGGCGTGCTGCCGCCGGGACCGCGCTTGCGGCTCGCGGGCAGCGCCGGGGTACGCCCGGAGCGCCCGTCGGCGACCAGCTGCCAGCCGTTCTGCGCGACGATCGCGATCGCGCCGCAGCGCATCCCGTGCAGCACGCACGCGTCGTGCAACCCCCACATCCAGCGGCCGTCGTCCGTTTCCCACTCGCGCGTGCCCTCGCGGTGGATCGCCAGCACCGTGGTGTGCGTCGGGGTGGGCCGACGCAGGTCGTCCGGGACGATCAGGCGCAGATTCGCCAGGATCAGATTGCGACAGCGCCAGCCGTCGATACGGCCCTCGCCGAAGCCGAAGGAGGCGCTGGCCACCGGGCGTTCGGAGCGATCCAGGACGGCGACCACCGCCGTACGCGCGACCGGTTGATGCAGGTCGTGCAGGCGTTTGATCAGCGCGCGGGGGTCGCGCAGCAACGGGATCCGGCGCGCGCGCCAGGATTGGGGATCCAGCCAGCGGGAGGGACTGGCCGTGGGCGCGCCGTGGCCGGCAGGCGCGGCGGAGGCTGTTGCGGCGTTGTGCACGGTCCTCCTTCCGTCCGGGACGGACAGCGGCGCACGCTCCGGCAACGGGCGGCTCGCGGCGGAGCGGCGCCGACGGGGCCCGTACGGGAATGTGAAGAGAACGCCTTGTCGATTCTTGCGTGGCGCCCGGGAACTCGGCAACACGTAAGTGTGATCATTCGGTACGTCCGCGTGACGGTCCGGGGTCGGCCGGTGCCGATCACCCCTCCATCGTGAGCACCAGGGGCAACACCCCGGGGGCGCCGGCCCGGCGCAGCAGGCGGGCCACCACGGTGAGCGTCCACCCGGTGTCGGTGCGGTCGTCCACGAGCAGGATCGGCGCGTCCAGGGCGGCCACCCGCTCGGCGAGCGCATCGGGCAGCACGAACGCGTCGGCGATCGAACGCAGGCGCTGCGCGCTGTTGCTGCGCGGCCCCGGACCGCCCGCGCCGGGTGTGTACTCGACCCGGCCGAGCCAGGGGAGGCGGCCGACCGAGGCCAGCCGTTCGCCGAGGCTGTCGATCAGCGCGCCGCGCGTATGCGAGGCGATGGTCACCACGCCGCCGGGTCGGCGCTGCCAGCCCCATGCGGCCAGGACCTGGACGACGGCGTCGAACGCGGCGTCCGGGATCGGCCCGTCGGGTGCGCCGGGGGCCAGGATCGGGCGCAGCCGGTTACCCCATCCGATGTCCGAGGAGCGGCCCAGCGCCCGTCCCGCGGCGGCCTGTTCGCCGTCGGGGATGCGGCCCTTGAGTTCGACGCCGGCCACCGCCATGCCGGTGGGCCACATCCGGCGCGGCTCCACCTCCACGCCCGGCCGGCCCAGGGCCGCGCGCGCCGCGTCCCGGGAGGCGGGATCCACCCGCGCGTCGTGGCGCGGGCCGGCGCACGCGTCGCAGCGCCCGCACGGGACGGCGCCCGGATCGTCCAGGCAGCGGCGCAGGAACTCCATCCGGCAGGTACCGTCGGCCTGATAGTCGCGCATGGACTGCTGCTCGTGCTCGCGGGCCGCCGCCACCCGCGCGTAGCGCTCGGCGTCGTACGCCCAGGGGCGGCCGGTCGCGGTCCAGCCGCCGCGCACGCGCTTGACCGCGCCGTCCACGTCGAGCACCTTGAGCATCAGCTCCAGGCGGTTGCGGCGCAGGTCCACGAGCGGTTCCAGGGCCTGGGTGGACAGCGGGCGCCCGGCGCCCTCCAGAGCGGCCAGCGTGCGCTCGACCTGCTCGCGGGCGGGAAAGCCGAGCGAGCCGAAGTAGCGCCAGATCGCCTCGTCCTCCCGGCCGGGCAGCAGCAGCACGTCGGCCCGGTCCACGGCGCGCCCGGCCCGGCCGATCTGCTGGTAGTAGGCGATCGGCGACTGCGGGGCGCCCAGGTGCACCACGAAGCCCAGGTCGCCCTTGTCGAAACCCATGCCGAGCGCGGACGTGGCCACGAGCGCCTTGACCCGGTTGGCCAGCAGGTCGGCCTCGGCGACCCGGCGCTCGGCGTCCTCGGTGCGGCCCGAGTAGGACGCGACGGCGTGTCCGCGCGAGCGCAGGAACGCGGTGACCTCCTCGGCCGCGGCGACGGTCAGCGTGTAGACGATGCCCGAGCCCGGCAGCTCGGGCAGGTGGGTGTCCAGCCAGGCCAACCGGTCGGCCGCGTCGGGCAGTCGCAGCACGCCGAGCGACAGGCTCTCCCGATCCAGGGTGCCGCGCAGCACCAGCGCGTCGCCGGCCGGGTCGAGTTGCTCGGCCACGTCGGCGCTCACCCGCGCGTTCGCGGTCGCGGTGGTGGCCAGGACCGGGACGCCGGTCGGCAGCTCCTCCAGCAGGGTGCGCAGCCGGCGATAGTCGGGGCGGAAGTCGTGCCCCCAGTCGGACACGCAGTGCGCCTCGTCGACCACGAGCAGACCGGTGGTGGCGGCCAGCTTGGGCAGCACGGTGTCCCGGAAGTCGGGGTTGTTCAGCCGCTCGGGGCTGACCAGGAGCACGTCGACGGTGCCCTCGGCCACCTCGGCCTGCACCGCGTCCCAGTCGTCGACGTTGGCCGAGTTGATGGTGCGGGCCCGGATCCCGGCCCGGGCGGCGGCGTCGACCTGGTTGCGCATCAGGGCCAGCAGCGGCGAGACGATCACGGTGGGCCCGGCGCCGCGCTCGCGCAGCAGCGCGGTGGCCACGAAGTAGACCGCGGACTTGCCCCAGCCCGTGCGCTGCACCACCAGGACCCGGCGATGGTGTGCGACCAGCGCCTCGACCGCGCGCCACTGGTCCTCGCGCAGCCGCGCGTCGCCGCCGGCCAGGTCCCGCAGCACGGCGTCGGCGCGGGTGCGCAGGTCGGTCGCGGGGTCGGGGCGGGCGTCGTGGGTGGAGCGGTCCTGGGTCATGCCTTCCTTTGTAGTCGCCGGCGGCGACATCGCGAAAAGAAGGTAGGGACGGTTTGTGCAGAAACGTGTCGCTTTCGCGGGTCGCCGGGGTCGCCGGGGTCGACCGGTGCGGGCGGACATCCGGGCCGACGGGCGGGTGAGGCGCCGGGCGGACGCCGCCCGGCCACAGGTGGCCACCGCGCCGGGAGGAGCAGAGGGCGTTGACCGGGTTTGTCGAAACATGTGTGCACAACGTTCGAGTTGAGCACAGGTCGTCGGCCGGTGCCGGGCGCGGATCGCGAGCGGGCGCAGGCTCGCCGCATGAACGACACCGATGGTTTCGACCGCACTCCCTTCGTGGCGATGTCCCCGCAGTCCGTGCTGCGGGTGCGCTCGCCCGCGGACCTGGTGGAGGCCGTGCCGTATCTGATCGGGGTGCGGCCCACGGACAGCGTGGTGCTGCTGGGCATCCTGCCGGGCGAGCGCAGTCGGGTCGGCCCGGTGCTGCGACACGATCTGCCGCCGCCGGCCGATTTCGAGCCCGCCGCCCGGCACTTCGCCCGACTGCTGGTGCGCACCGGCGCGCGCGGCGTGGCCGTGGCGATGTATCCGGACGGTGCCGAGGCGACGGCGCCGACCACGGGAGGGACGGCGCCCGGGGACGAGCCGGAGCCGGCCGTCGAGCGGCTGCGGCCGCTGCACACGGCGATCGCCCACGCGTGTGGCACGCACGCGATCGAGGTGCGCGAGGCGGTGTGCGTGACCGCCGAGCGCTGGTGGTCCTACGGCTGTACGGATGCCCGGTGCTGCCCGGCGGAGGGCACCCTGCTGCGCACCGAACGCAGCTCGACGGTCGCCGCGACGGCGGTCTGGGCGGGACTGCCCGAGCCGGTGTCGCTGGCCGAGTTGGTGCGCCGCTTCCGGCCGCCCGAGTATGCGATGCGCGAGCTGATGCTGCGAGCGTACGAAAGCGTGCGAACCGAGCCCACGGGGTTCGCGGTGCGGCGCACGCTGACCGCGCTGGCCGGCCACCGTGCGCGGTTCCGGGCCGGCGACACCACGATCGAACCGGCCGAGGCGGCGCGGCTGGTGCTCGGGCTGGGCGACGCGCGAGTGCGCGACGAGGTGATGGCGTGGCACGGCGAGCAGCCGGGCGACGCCGAGGACGTGGCCCTGCTCGCGCTGTGGACCGCGCTGGCCCGCCGGGCCTTCGCCCCCGCCTCCGCGCCGCCGCTCACCCTCGCCGCGTGGGCGGCGTGGTCGATCGGCGACGGCGTGTTGGCCCGGGTCGCGGTGACCCGGGCGCTGCGGGCCGACGCCGCATACACCATGGCGCGGCTGCTGCACTCGGCGATCAACAGCCCGCTGAGCGCGGCCGAGGTGCGCCGAAGGATCTTCGGCGATGCCGTGACCAACCGGGCGCCGTGACCGTTGGCAGCCCGGGGACCGGATGTCGACCGACCGGTCGACGTCGGAGCGGACCGCCGCCGGGCGCGCCGCCGGCTCCCATGCGGGGGAGCCCGATCCCCGCCCGCGAGGGGCGCACGAGAAGCGGGAGACGAGAGCGGTGAGCGTGAGCACGACCCCACATCCCGTCGCGCACGACGCGCTCGTCTGCGTGGACGCGCCGGGCATGGCGATCAATGGGCTCGACGGGCAGTTGCGCGGGCACGGCGTGCAGGGCATCTACCACGACGGGCGGCGCACCCTCTCGCGCATCGTGCTGACCGTCGGCGGCACCGAGCCCGAACCGCTGTCCGGACACGTGGTCGCGGCCGACACCGTGCGCTACCTCGCGATGCGCCGATTCGCCGCGGACGGCTCGCCCGACCCCGGCCTGGTGATCGAGCGCACCCGGCACGCCGCCGGCCGGGAGCGGCTCGTGCTGCGCAACACCGGGCGCCGGGCGCTGCGCTGTTCGGTCGAACTGGCCCTGGGCACCGACCTGATCTCGCTGGACGCGCTGCGGGCCGGACACCGCCCATCCGAACTGCCGGCCCGGGTCACCGCGGCGGGTCTGGGTTGGAGCGCACCGGACGGGACGAGCGTGCGGGCGAGCGCCGAGCCGGCACCGGAGACCGCGCTGGCCGCCACCGCGACGCTGCGCTGGGACGTCGACCTGGAGCCGGCCCGCTCGTGGGTGGTCGAACTGCGCGTGGTCGCCGAATCGGGTCCCGGTCGACCCGGCCCGCGCGCCTTCTCCGGCCGGCCGCCGTGGACGCAGCCCCGGGTGCGTTGCGACGACGTACGGGTCGCGGCCTGGCTCGACCAGGGACTGCGCGACCTGCGGGCGCTGCTCGTGGTCCCCGATCCCGACCTGCCGACCGCGCCGCTGCCCGCGGCCGGCGCGCCCTGGCAGCTGGCCCCCACCGGACGCGACGCGTTGTGGACCGCCCGGACGTTGTTACCGCTGGGCACCCGATTCGCGGGCGGTGTGCTGCGGTTGCTCGCCGCCCATCAGGGCGTACGCACGCGGCCGCGCGGCGGCGAGGACCCCGGGCGGATCCCGCACACCCTGGGTCGGGTCGGCGAACCGGCCCGCTACGACTGCGCGGGTTCGACCGCGCTGTTCGTCACGCTGTTCGGTGAAGCCTGGCGCTGGGGACTGCCCGCCGCCGAGACCGGCGCACTGTTGCCCGCGCTCGGCCGTGCGCTCGCCCACCTGTCCCGCACGCTGGGCGAGCGGCCCGGCGACTTCGTCCGGCTCGGCCCCGAGGGGCCCGCGCCGTGCGAACTCCAGGCGCAGACCTATCAGGCCGCGCGGCACGGCGCGGCCCTGCTGGACGCGCACGGCCTGCCGGGCGCGGACGCCCTGCGGGAGCGGGCCGAGCAACTCGGCGTCGCCTTCCGCCGGGCGTTTCGCGCCGAGGACGCGGCGGGGGAGTACTACGCGGCGGCGCTCGACCCCGCCGGCCGGCCGATCACCGTGGCCTCGTCCGCGATGGCGCACCTGCCCGGCAGCGGCATCCTGGACGTCACCGGCAATCGGGCGGTGGCCCGCCGGTTGACCGCACCCGACCTGGACTGCGGCTGGGGGCTACGCGGCACCTCGGCCCGGTGGCCCGGCTACCACCCGCTCGCCGCGCGAGGCGGTGTGGTGCGCGCGCACGACACGTGTGTGGCCGCCGCCGGGCTCGCCGAAGCGGGCCATCTCGACGCCGCGCAGCAGCTGTTCGCCGGGTTGCTGCACGCCGCGCCGTGGTTCCAGTACCGCTTTCCGGAGATGCACGCGGGCGAACAGCGCGTGCAAGGCCATGCTCCGGTCGCCCACCCCCTGGCGTGCCGGCCGCTCGCGCGCGCGGCCGGGGCGATCCTGCCGGTCCTGGTGGCCTTCGCCGGGATTCGGCCCGACGTCCCGGCCGGCCGGGTCACCGTGCGCCCGGCCGGCCCGCTGGACATCGGCGAACTCGAACTGCGCGATCTGTGCGTGGCCGGCGAGCCGTTCACGGTTCGGGTCAACCGGGCCGGTCAGGCGATCGTGGAGGCGGCGGCGGAGGGCATGCAGTTGGCGATCTGAGCCGCGCGGCCCGGTGACGCGACGCCACCGCCCGCGTGCGCGGGGTATGCCGACCGATCGGGAATGCGTTTTATCGTCAGCCAGACAGCTAGTGCCCTCCGGGCACTAGGATCGCCCCATGCCGCGCTCCGAGACCTCGCTCTTTCCGCCCTTCGGAGTCACCGTGGATCTCGTCGTCCTCACGGTGCGCGAGCACGCGCTGAGTGCCCTGACCATCCGCCGGGGCGAGCCGCCGTTCCAGGGCGCGTGGGCGCTTCCCGGCGGCTTCGTGCGCGAAGGCGAGGGCCTGGAGGCCGCCGCGGCGCGCGAACTCGCCGAGGAGACCGGCCTGGACCGGCTGCCGGTGCACCTGGAGCAACTCGCCACCTTCGGCGACCCCGGCCGCGACCCGCGGATGCGCGTGGTCAGCGTGGCCTACCTGGTCCTGGCCCCGGACCTGCCCGCCCCGCGCCCGGGCGGCGACGCGGCCGGCGCGCGCTGGTCCTCGGTCGGCGAACTGCTCGGCGACGGCACCCGGCTCGCCTTCGACCACGCGCGGATCCTGGAGGACGGCGTCGAGCGCGCCCGCTCCAAGATCGAGTACTCCTCGCTCGCCGCCGCCTTCTGCCCCGAGGAGTTCACCGTCGGCGAGCTGCGCCGGGTCTACGAGGCGGTGTGGGGCGTGGCTCTGGATCCGCGCAACTTCCACCGCAAAGTCACCGGCACGCCCGACTTCCTGGTGCCCACCGGCGGTACCACCACCCGGCAGGGTGGCCGGCCGGCCCAACTGTTTCGGCGCGGCTCCGCGGAGAAGCTCAACCCACCGATGTTGCGCCCCGAAGCCTGACCGACTCGGCCGCAGCCGCGCCCTTTGCGCACCGCCCGGCGCGCGCGGGCGGTGCCCGCCGCCCGCTCCGGCCGCGCCGCCCGCAGGGGCCGCCCAGCCGTCAGTCCTGACCGCCCAGATCGAGACCGCCCGCGTCGTAGGCGAGTTGCGCGTCCCGGCTGCGGTGGCGGCCCAGCATCGCGAGCAACTCCACCACCTGCGGTTGCAGCGCCGGCCAACCCGCGACGCCCTGCGGACCGTGGCCGATGTCCGCCAGCAGGTCGTCCAAGAGCAGGCCGAGCCGGGTGTGTTCATCCCGCAGCCGCCACACCGCGGGTTCGAACCTGGGATCCGCGCGGCGCACCTCGTCATAGAGACCGTCGGGCCCCTCGGTGGCCGCGACGTGTTCGTACAGATCGGCCCGCAGTTGCCGCAGCCCCGCGCACAGCGCGGCCACCCGGCGCGGGCCCGCCCTGTCGGCGACCAGACCGTCACGGACGATCAACAACGCGTCGTCGAGGTCGCCCCGCCTGCGGCGGACGGCGTCCAGGACGCCCGGATCGGGAAGAGACATGCCGACCTCCAGAGGCGGTACTCGGCGGTATCTCGATGGTCCTCCAGGACCCGGCGGCCTGTCCAGGTTCGGCGGACTTTTCCGCAGCTCGCCGAAACACGACGAAATGCCGGGAAAATTACGATCTCGTCGGTATCTTGCCAAAGATCCATAGATCTCCCGTATTCGGGGTGACGAGGAGCGATGGCGATGGCGATGATCCAGGCACGCGCGCTGACCAAGAGATACGGCGGCATCGTGGCCGTCGACAACCTGTCCTTCGATGTGTTCCCCGGCCGGGTCACGGCACTGCTCGGGCCCAACGGCGCGGGCAAGTCGACCGCCCTGCGGCTGATGCTCGACCTCGAACGGGGCCGGGGCGAGACGCTGTACGACGGCCGACGCTATCGCCGACTTCGCCGGCCCGGTGCCGAGGTCGGCGCCTGCGTGGGTCTGACCGGCGCACATCCGGGACGCCGCGTCCGGGCGCACCTGCGGATGCTCGCGGCGGCCGGTCGCATCCCGGCCCGCCGAGTGGACGAGGTGCTCGACCTGGTCGGGCTGACCCCGGTGGCCGGCGCCCGGGTCCGGGTGCTTTCGGCCGGCGCGCTCGGCCGACTCGGGCTGGCCGGCGCGCTGCTCGGCGATCCGCGCACGTTGGTGCTGGACGAACCCGCGGCCGGCCTGGACCCGCAGGGGGTGCGCTGGCTGCGCGACTTCCTGCGCGCCTTCGCGGACGATGGCCGTACGGTCCTGGTCGCCGGACACATCCTGGCCGAGACCGCGCGCTGCGCGGATCGGGTCCTGGTGATCAGTCGGGGTCGCCTGGTCGCGGACGAACCGGCGGCCGACTTCCTGCGCCGCGGGGCGCAGGGCGGGGTCTCGGTGCGTACGCCGCAGGTGGCCCGGCTGTCCGCGCTGTTGCAGGCCGAGGGCCTGTACACCGCCCGGTCCGGCGGCACCATGCTCACCGTGACCGGTGTCGATCGGGCCAGGGTCGGCGAGATCGCCTTCCGGGGCGGGATCCTGCTGCACGAGTTGACCGAACGCGAGCCCGGGGTCGGTGACGCGTTCACCGATGTGATCACCATGGGGCGCGAGCGTCCGCAGACCGACCAGGACGAGGACTCCGGCACCGGACACTCGACCGGGATCGACTCGGCGAGCCGGCCCACCGAGGAACTCGCCCAACCGGGATCCGCGTTCACCCACGCGGCGCCGCCGGGCCCGCCGCTCGCCGGCCCGGCGCCGTCGGCCGCGCCCGGGTCGGGGCTCGATCCCGATCCCGATCCGCCTCCTGCCCAAGCGCGAACGAAGGCCACACCGCCGGCCCGAGCGCGAACGGTGGCCCGGTCGGCCACCACGCCGACCGTCGCGCCGGCCGGCTCACCGACGAACCGCGACACCGCCGCGAGCACCGTGCCCGAGGCTCACCGGATCATCGAGTCGGGCGTTGACCCGGACATCGCCTGCGCCGCCGACCCGAACGCCCGGGTGTCCGTCGCGCCGCACACCCGCCCTGCCGACGCCGACGCCGACGCCGATGTCGCAGCAGGCGCCCGCCGAAGCAGCGACCCGGACCCGAACGAGGTGTCCTCCGCGCTGCCGCCGAGGGGCCGATTCGCCCGCACCTGGCGCTCCACCGGGCGCGCCGAGCTGACCGACGAGGTGAGAAGCGCATGAGCGCGATCGGATACGAACTCGTGCGAGCCCGCAGCCTGCGCACGACATGGTGGGGCCTGCTGGGCCTGCTCGCGCTCACCGCCGGTGCCACATGGGTGGCGGCCCGCCAGACCGGCGCCGTCCCGATCGGCTCCGCCGAGGCGGCCCGGCTGGTCACCGCGGGACCCGGCCGTACCCCCGTGCTGATCCCCGCGATCATGCTGGCGACCGCCCTCGCGTGCGCGCGCGAACAACGCCGGGAGGCACTGCCCACCCTGTTGCTCGCATTGCCCCGGCGCGGTCGGGTCTACCTGGCCAAGGTGCTCGGCACCGCGCTCGCGGCCGTCGCGGTCGCCGTCCTGGCGGTGGCCGCGAGCGTCGGCACGGCCCGCGCCGTACTCGGTCCGACCTTCCTCGACACCGCGGCGATTCAGGCCCCGGCACCGCAGATCCTGGCCGGATTCGTCGCCTATGTGTTGCTCGCCGCCGTCCTCGGCCTGGCGATCGGCACCCTGTCCCGTGGTGCCCCGCTGATCGCGATCGTCGCCGCGTCACTGCCGGTGGGGGTCGAACGGCTGATCGCGGCGGCCGTTTCGGCCGGTGCCCCGCCGGCGTACCGAGACCTCGTGCGTTACCTTCCGTTCCGCGCCGCGGACCGCATGCTCACCGTCGCCGACGGCGGCCTGTCGCCCGTGGTGGGCGGCTCGGTCCTGGCCGGAACCACGCTCGTGCTCACCGTGCTCGCGCTGATCACCTTCGTGCGCCGCCGCGCCTGAACCGGTTCCGGCGGACGTCACACTTTCGGACGATCGACCCGCAAGGTAGATCACCCTTTCGTGTGTTTTTCAGTCGAGAGCGGGTTTGCTGCTCAAGCCGGACCCGTTCGAGGCCGAGATGGAGAGCGTGAGTATCGCTGCCCATCAGACAATGACCCACGCCCCGGCGAGCGGCTCGGCCGACGCGTTCCGCGCCGGCGAGCCGGGCGCCGCCGGCACCGACCCGATCTCCCGCCGGCCGTACGGGTGGGACGGACCCGACCTCGAACCGGCTCGCGCCGTACGCAAACCCGGCGTCGGTCGAGGCCGCGGCCTGCACGGCCAACTCGTCCAGCAACTGGGCCAGATGATCGTCGCGGGCGAGGTGGGTGCCGAACGCCCGCTGGTGCCCGAGGAGATCGGCCAGCGCTTCGAGGTCTCCCGCACCGTGGTGCGCGAATCGCTCCGGGTGCTGGAGGCCAAGGGCCTGGTCAGCGCCCGGCCCAACGTCGGCACCCGAGTGCGCCCGGTGAGCGACTGGAATCTGCTCGACCCCGATGTGATCGAG
Organism: Embleya scabrispora DSM 41855; assembly: GCF_000372745.1. Lineage (GTDB taxonomy): Bacteria > Actinomycetota > Actinomycetes > Streptomycetales > Streptomycetaceae > Embleya > Embleya scabrispora. The sequence continues at coordinate 85,220 of NZ_KB889690.1, forward strand.
TGGCGCGCGTGCGGCCCCCAGCGCGACTCGCAGCGCCGCGAACTCTTCGAACTGCGCTGGGGCATCGAGCCGCTGGCCGCGCACATGGCCGCGTGTCGCAACCACCCGGAGATCGTCCGCCGGCTCGGCGACGTCGTGGAGATCATGCAGCGGGCCGTCGCCCAGCCCGACCCGCTCACCTTCAGTCGCGCGGACGCGGAGTTCCACGGTCTGCTGCTCCAGGTCGCGGGCAACCGGATGCTCGACCACCTCGCGAGCATCCTGGCCGCCGCGCTCCAGGTGTCCGGCGGACACGTGGCCGGCTGCGAGCACCTCTCCGAGGCGTCCGTCGCGCTGCACGCGCGCCTGGTCGAAGCGGTCGCCGCCGGCGACGGCGAGAGCGCCGAGACCGCCATGCGCTCGCTGCTCGCCGTACACCCCGAGGTGGACCGCCAATTCCCCGCCCCGCGCGAGGGCTGACCCGCAGTCGAGGGACAGTGCCACTCCCCGGAACGAGGACACGCGCATCGCCCCTTCGCCGACCCGACGCACGGGTCGACGAAGGGGCGCGTGTATGTCCGAGTCCGCACCCATATCCGATGTACACAGAGTTCGGGCCGATCCTCCCGGTGAAGGGGGTCGCGTGCGTACTCTCGATATCTGACTCGCCGGCCCGGAATTGCCAACAGGTGGGGTTGTGAGGCAATGAACGACGACAAGGTCGGATGCGAGCGGTCCGCAGGGATCGACGCGGCACTGCTGGCAACCTTGACCAGCCAGGGATCGACGGCATTCGCTTTCTACGACCGGCAGTTGCACTGCCGGCGGATCAGCGGCGCACTGGCCCGGCTGGCCGGCCGCGCGGCCGAGGACCTGCTCGGCCGACGTCCCGACGAGGTCTGGCCGCCGGCCCGGGCGCGCCGGATCGAAGCGGCCCTCACCCGGGTACTGGCCCGCGGTGAGCCGCACGTGGAGACCCACGCGAGCCGCTCCCCGGACTGCGGCGCACCCGCCGACCGGGTCGGCAAAGCCCGCGCCGACGAACGCGAACGGGCGTACGAGTCCCAGTGGTTGCCGGTGCGTGACCCGATCGACGAGGCCGCTCCGGTGATCGGCGTACTGCTGGTGGTGCGCGACATCACCGAACAGCGGCGCTGCGAGGAGCTGCTGCGGTCCAGCCAGTGGCGCACCACCAGACTCCAGGCGATGACCGCGCGGATCGCGGGCACCCTCAGCGTGCCCGAGGTGGAGGAGGCGGTCGAGGAACTGGGCACCGGCATCGCCGCCGCGTGCTCGGAGGCGTACCTGCTGGACGAGACCGCGCCGGTGTACCCGTGGCCGAACGTGCCCGCGCAGCGCACCGTCGCCCGCCGGCGCGGCCTGCCCGCACACTGGTCGGCGGACCTGGTGGCCGCGGTGACCGACGGCATCGCGCAGTACACCTCGAACGACGGGCCGGGCGCCGCGCGGGCGATCCTGCCGCTGGTCGGCTCCGGCGCACCGCTGGGCGTGCTGCGCTACACCTTCGACGACGGCCGTGTGTTCGACCCGGACGACCGGATCTTCCTGGAGGCGTTCGCGGGCCAGTGTGCGCTGGCCATCGAGCGCTCGCGCCTGTACGAGCGCGAGCACCGCACCGCCGTCGCGCTCCAGCGCAGCCTGCTGCCCGAGCGGTTGCCGGCGGTGCGCGGCGTCGAGTTCGGCTTCCGCTACCTGCCCGGCGCCCCCGACTTCGAGGTCGGCGGCGACTGGTACGACGTGTTCCAACTGCCCGACGGGCGGGTGGCGATCGTGGTCGGCGACGTGATCGGAAAGGGCCTGACCGCGGCGGCCGGCATGGGCCGGGTCCGTTCGGCGCTGCGCGCGCTCGCCTTCACCGACGCCGAGCCCGCCGCCGTACTCACCGGTCTGGACCGGCTGTTCACCGCGACCGAGGATGACGAGTCGCTGACCACGCTCGTCTACGCCGTGGTGGATCCCGTCACCGGCCTGCTCGATCTCGCCGACGCGGGCCACCTGCCGGTGGTGGTCGTCTCGGCCGACGGCAAGGCCAAACTCGTCGAGATCGGCGAGGAGTCGACGCCCCTGGGAGTTGCGGAACGGCGGACGCAACACACCATTCGACTCGATCCGGGGGACATCCTGATCGGCTTCTCGGACGGCCTCGTCGAGACGCGCGGGCGTGGCATCGACGAGGGTCTGGACGACCTCGTGGAGATCGCCCGCGGGGCCAACGAGGGCCTGGAGGCGCTGTTGACCGACATCCTGGAAGGACTGCTCGGTGACCGGGATCGAGACGACGACGTGACCATCCTGGGGGTGCGGATCACCGGTGACCCGTGAGCCGGATCCCTCACACAGGGTGTGGCGCGCACCGCAAGAGGGAACCGTGTGAGCTGCACCACCGAACGGGTGCGTAACACTTCTTCGCCTGGCCCGATGAGTACGAAGGTGGCAGCCGTTCGGGAATAGCAAAACCAGGCCGCTGCGCTGATTCGAGCGCAACGGTTTGCCGGAACCACGGAACACGCTGTCCGCCCGAGTGTCGTTCGCTTGGCGGCGCCTGCCTGTCCACCAGGCCGTGACGCCGTCCAGATCGTCGAGAGGTTGTTTGTGTCGGCCAGCACATCCCGTTCGCTCCCGCCCGAGATCGCCGAATTCGTCAACGTGAAGTCGTTGATCGAGCGGGGTGAGGCCCAGGGGTACATCGCCAGCGACGAGGTGCGTCAGGCGTTCGAGGCCGACCAGATTCCGGCCACTCAGTGGAAGAACGTCCTGCGCAGCCTCAACCAGGTCCTCGACCAGGAGGGTGTGACCATCATGGTCAGTGCCGCGGACTCGGCGGCGCCCAAGCGCACCCGCAAGAGTGTGGCGGCGAAGAGCGCCGCCAAGCGGACCGCGACCAAGACCGTCGTCTCCAATCGCGCCGGCAGCGCCGGCACCGTGACCGCAGCGGCCGAACCGGCCACACCCGACTCCGGCGCCGCGCCGACCACCACCGCGGCCGAGGCCGCCCCGGCTGCCCCGACCGCGCCCGCGGCGAGCGCCGCACCGCGCAAGAGCGCCGCGAAGAAGACCGCCGCCGCAGGCACCGCCAAGAAGGCCGCACCGAAGAAGGCCGCCGCCAAGAAGACCGCCGGCAAGGCCGGCGAAGCCGACGCGGACGCCGAGGAGTTGCCCGACGACCCCGAGGCGGTCGTCGAGGACGCTGCGCCCGACGAGCCGGAGAGCAAGGGCTTCATTCTCTCCGACGACGAGGACGACGCCCCCGCGCAGCAGGTCGCCGCCGCCGGCGCCACCGCCGACCCGGTCAAGGACTACCTCAAGCAGATCGGCAAGGTTCCGCTGCTCAATGCCGAGCAGGAGGTCAACCTCGCCAAGCGGATCGAGGCCGGCCTGTTCGCCGAGGACAAGCTCGGCTCCGGCGACAAGCTGCAACCCAAGCTCCGGATGGAGCTGGAGATCATCGCCGAGGACGGCCGCCGGGCGAAGAACCACCTCCTGGAGGCCAACCTCCGCCTGGTGGTCTCGCTGGCGAAGCGTTACACCGGTCGCGGCATGCTCTTCCTGGACCTGATCCAGGAGGGCAACCTGGGCCTGATCCGTGCGGTCGAGAAGTTCGACTACACCAAGGGCTACAAGTTCTCCACCTACGCGACCTGGTGGATTCGGCAGGCGATCACCCGGGCCATGGCCGACCAGGCGCGGACCATCCGCATCCCGGTCCACATGGTCGAGGTGATCAACAAGCTGGCCCGCGTGCAG
>NZ_KB889691.1 GCF_000372745.1 Embleya scabrispora DSM 41855
GTGATGGTCATCGACTGCTCCTTGCCCGTGCCCAGGTCCTTCGCGGACACGTGCACGATGCCGTTGGCGTCGATGTCGAAGGTGACCTCGATCTGCGGCAGCCCGCGCGGGGCCGGCGGCAGGCCGGTCAGCTCGAACATGCCGAGCNNCTTGTTGTAGGCGGCGATCTCGCGCTCGCCCTGGAACACCTGGATCTGCACCGACGGCTGGTTGTCCTCGGCCGTGGTGAAGATCTCCGAACGCTTGGTCGGGATCGTGGTGTTGCGCTCGATCAGCTTGGTCATGATGCCGCCCTTGGTCTCGATACCAAGCGACAGCGGCGTCACGTCCAGCAGCAGGACGTCCTTGACCTCACCCTTGAGCACACCGGCCTGCAGCGCGGCGCCGACGGCGACCACCTCGTCCGGGTTGACGCCCTTGTTCGGCTCCTTGCCATCGGTGAGTTCGCGGACGAGTTCGGTGACGGCCGGCATCCGGGTCGAACCGCCCACCAGCACCACCTGGTCGACATCCGCGATCGAGATGCCGGCGTCCTTGATCGCGGCGTGGAACGGCCCGCGGCAGCGCTCCAGCAGATCGACCGTCAACTGCTGGAACTGGGCGCGGGTGAGCTTTTCGTCCAAGTGCAGCGGGCCCTCCGCCGAAGCGGTGATGTAGGGCAGGTTGATCGAGGTCTCGGTCGCGCTCGACAGTTCCACCTTGGCCTTCTCCGCCGCCTCGCGCAGCCGCTGGAGGGCCATCTTGTCCTTGGACAGGTCCACGCCGTGCGCGTTCTTGAACTGCTTGACCAGGTGGTCCATGACCCGCTGATCCCAGTCGTCGCCGCCCAGATGGGTATCGCCGTGCGTCGCCTTGACCTCCACGACGCCCTCGCCGATCTCCAACAGCGACACGTCGAACGTGCCACCGCCCAGGTCGAACACCAGGATCATCTGATCGCGCACCTTGTCCAGGCCGTATGCCAGCGCCGCCGCCGTGGGCTCGTTGACGATGCGCAGCACCTGGAGTCCGGCGATCTCGCCCGCCTCCTTGGTGGCCTGCCGCTGGGCGTCGTCGAAGTACGCCGGCACCGTGACGACCGCGTCGGTGACCTTCTCGCCCAGGTACGCCTCGGCGTCGCGCTTGAGCTTCTGCAGGACCCGGGCGGCGATCTCCTGCGCCGTGTACCGCTTGCCGTCGATGTCGCCGACGTCGGGAAAGTGCCACGAGTTGTCGCCCATGTGCCGCTTCACCGATCGTGCGGTGCGCTCGACGTTGGTCACCGCCTGGCGCTTGGCCACCTCGCCGACCAGCACCTCACCGTTCTTCGCGAACGCGACCACCGACGGGGTCGTCCGCGCCCCTTCCGCGTTCGCGATGACGGTGGGTTCACCGCCTTCCAGAATCGCGACCACCGAATTGGTCGTGCCCAGATCGATACCGACCGGTCGTGCCATGACGACGCTCCTCGTCGAACGTCGAGCGCATCGGTGGCCGATCCCGCGTCCGCGTCCCGGTACCACCGGCACCGCGACCGCCCCCGAGCCACGGACCCGCCACCGAGCTCTCGTACCTAGCGGCCGTGCGGGTACTACCTCCGGAATATGACCCACATACCCCCATGTCAACCACAACCGTGACAATCACGATCTTCCTCCACCCACGGTGGCCACATCCGCACGGTGAGTTGCCGGCGATGCCCCTCATCCCCGATTCCGCCGCACCGCACCGTCCGGGCCGGCCGCGGATCACCGGGCGTGTTCAGCGGAAGGCGTTTCGGCCAACGAGTGATCACGCCGTCACCATTCGCATGCGCCGGCCGTATGCCCGCGGAGTCGTCGGAGCCGGTCGGTGGTCCGCACGCCGAGCGAAGGGTGGTGGATCGTTCCTCGGATTCGGCTCGGCACAGGGCGCTGGAGACGGTCTGCCGGTGGCTCTCGTGTTCGATCGGTTGTCGGTCCACGACCCACAACTCCCGCGATCACGACGGCGGATGCCCGCGAGCCGACCGCCACCGACCCGGCGTTCGGGCCCGCGGCCAACCTGGTGGTGGACGGCGGCCGGCCTCGACATAATGCAGGGGCAATCTATTGCACGACGGCGACCCGATGCGGGACGCGCCTTCGACCTCGCCGAGCACCACGACGCGGGACCGAAGGCACGCCCCGGGAACGGCTTTCGCGTGGGGCGAAGGCCGCGGGCCGATCGCGTGGGCCGACCCTCGGCTCCCGATCGATCGGGCATCGGTCTCATCGACCGCCGTAGGCAAGGAGCGACACCGTGGTCTTCCCCCTTCCCCGTACGCTCGCGGCCCTGCGCGTTGCCCGAGAGGCCGCCCAGACCATTCGCCGCGCCGGGCGCCCCCGGCGGATCCGGCTCAAGTCCTCCGCTGCGGACCTGGTCACCGCGACCGACCTGCGGGTGGAGAAACTGGTCCGGGCCTGGCTGGGCAGCCATTACCCGCAGGACGCGGTGGTCGGCGAAGAGGGCGGCGGGTTGGCCGAGTTGGATCTGCGCCGGCCGACCTGGTTCGTGGATCCGCTCGACGGCACCACCAACTTCGCCCACGGGCTGCCGCATTACGCGTGCGCGATCGCGTTCTGGGACGGCGAGAAACTCGCGCTGGGCGTGGTCGCCGACGCGACTCGGCGCCGGACCTACTGGGCCGAGGCCGGCCGCGGCGCCTACGAGGGCCGCAAGCGCCTGCACGTGTCCGACACCCGCGCGCTGGGCCGCAGTGTGATCGCCACCGGCTTCCCGCCGTCCCGGGCCACCGATCCGGACAACAACCTGGCCGAGTTCCTGTCCGTGGTCAACGACACCCGCGACGTGCGCCGCCTGGGCTGCGCCGGCATCGATCTGTCCTGGGTGGCGGCCGGTCGCCTGGACGCGTACTGGGAGCAGCGCTGCGGCCCGTGGGACTGGGCGCCCGGCGCGATCCTGGTGCGCGAGGCCGGCGGTCGGGCCACCACCTTCGAGGGGGCCGACTGGAAGCCCGGCGACGGCGAACTGGTGGCTTCCAACGGCGCCATCCACGACCGGCTGCTGCGCTCGTTCGCCCAGGCCAGGGCCGGCGCCGGGCTGCCCTCCCGGCCGATCGCGGCCTGACCGAAGCGTCCTCCCGGCGACACCGCGCGGGCCCGCGGCCGGTCGACGAGCACCGGTCGCGGGCCCGCCGCGCCTCAACCCTTGCGGGCCCGCTCGGCCCGGGCCAGGTCCATGCGCTCGCGCGCCACGGTCACCTCCGGCCGCGCCGACACCTCCGGCACGCCCACCTCCCACCACGCGCCTGCCTCGGTCCAGCGATCGGGCCGGGTACGCACGACCACCACGGCCGGCCCGTGAGCCGCCCGCGCCGCCGCGTACGCCTTCGCCAATGCCTCGACGGTGTCCGCGGTGAACACCTCGGCGCCCAACGCCGCGGCATGCGCGGCGAAGTCGACCCGGTGGTCCGCGGCTGCGCCCGGGCCCCGACAGTCGGTGATCATGTTGTTGAACGGCGCCGCGCCCTGCCCCTCCTGGAGTCGGGCGATCACCGCGTATCCGCCGTTGTCGCAGACCACCGCGACGAACCGGTGTCCGGACAGAACGGCCGAGTACAGCTCGGAGTTGAGCATCAGATAGGAGCCGTCGCCCAGCAGGGTGGTGACCACTCCCGTCGGCCGCGCCATCGCCGCGCCCCACGCGCCCGCGATCTCGTAGCCCATGCAGGAGAACCCGTACTCGACGTCCATCGTCGCCGCGCCGATCGGGCCGCGGGCCCGCCAGCCGCCGACCAGTTCGCCGGGCAGCCCGCCGGCGGCGGTGAGCACGTAGTCGTCGGGCCCGGCGATCGTATTGACCACGCCCACGACCTGCGCGTACGTCGGCGGCGCGGCCGGCTCCCCCACCTCGCGCAGCCGATCGACCACCCCGTCCCAGGCCCGCCGCTCACCTTCGACCCGCGCGGTCCACACCGGGTCCGCTCGCCATTCACCCAGCAGCGGCCCGAGTTCGCGCAGCGCCTCGCGGGCGTCCGCGGTCACCGGTGCGGCGTGCCGCTTGACCGCGTCGAATCGGGCCGCGTTGATCGACACCAGGCGCGCGTCGGCGGCGAACACGCTCCACGACGCGGTGGTGAAGTCCTGGAGGCGGGTGCCGACGGCCAGGATCAGGTCCGCGTCGGCGGCGAGCGCGTTGGCCGAGGCGGAGCCGGTCACCCCGATCGGTCCGGCGTGCAGCGGGTGGTCGTGCGGGAGCAGGGTGCGCCCGGCGACCGTCTCGGCGAACGGGACACCGTGCGCCCGGGCCACCCGCAACACCTCCCCCGCCGCGCCGGAATAGCGCACGCCGCCGCCGACCACCAGCAGCGGCCGCTTCGAGCCGCGCAACAGCGCTGCCGCGTCCGCGAGTTCGTCCAGGTCGGCGCGCGGTCGCAGCGGCCGGTGCAGGCGCGGCGCGAACAGGGCCAGCGGGAAGTCGTACGCCTGGGCCTGGACGTCCTGGGGCAGTGCGAGGGTGACCGGCCCGCAGTCGGCCGGGTCGGTCAGCACCCGGGCCACGTGCGGGAGGGTGGCGATCAGTTGTTCCGGGCGGGTGATCCGGTCCCAGTAGCGGCTGACCGCGCGGAAGGCGTCGTTGACGCTCGCGCTCGGGTCGTGGAAGTGCTCGACCTGTTGCAGCACCGGATCCGGGGCGCGGCTCGCGAAGGTGTCGCCGACCAGCAGGAGCAGCGGCAGCCGGTTGGCGTGCGCGACGCCCGCGGCGGTGACCATGTTCAGCGCGCCGGGCCCGATCGAGGAGGTGGCCGTGAGCACCTGGCGGCGTTGGGTGGCCCGGGCGTAGCCGACGGCGGCCAGTGCCATGCCCTGTTCGTTCTGGCCGCGCCAGACCGGCATCGCCTCGCCGGCCTCGTGCAGCGCGTCGCCCAGGCCGAGCACGTTGCCGTGACCGAAGATGGCGAACACGCCGGGGAACAGTCGTGCTCGCCGGCCGTCGAGGAGTTCGCTCTCCTGGGCCACCAGCCAGCGCACCAGGGCCTGGGCCGTGGTCAGCCGCACGGTGGCACCGGGCGTCGCGGTGGACGCCGGCTTCGGCGTGCTCATCGGGTTCCTCCATCCGGCGTCGGCAGCGGGGTCAGCGGGCACCTGGGGTCGGGTCTCTGATCGGCCCAGCTCTCCCGTACCCAGTGGTGGGCGGGGTCGTCGCAGGCGAGCATCGCCCGCTCGTCGGCGGGGCCGGCCATCACGTTGAGGTAGTAGAGGTGGTGTCCGGGGGTGGCCACGCAGGGGCCGTGGTAGCCGCGCGGGACCAGGAAGACGTCGCCGTCGCGAACGGTCACCGTCTCGTCGATCGTGCCGTCGGTGGTGTAGGTGCGGTGCAGGCCGAAGCCGGTCCGGTCGGGGGTGCGTCCGTCCCGGCCGGCCACCCGGAAGAAGTAGATCTCCTCGTTGACGCTCTCGTGCGCACTGGCCGTGTCGTGCTTGTGCGGCGGGTGGGAGGACCAGTTGCCGTCCGGGGTGAGGATCTCGCAGACGATCAGCTTGTCCGCCTCGAAGGCGTCGGGGGTCATCAGGTTGTTCGCCTGTCGGGTCGCGCGCCCGGCGCCGCGCACCTCGACCGGCACGCCGGCCGCCGGGCCGTACGCCGGGTCCAGCCGCCGGGTCGCCCGCGCCGAGGCGAGCGCGAGCTGACACCCGTGCTCGCTGGACAACCGCAGTTCGGCGTCGCGCGGCACGTACGCGAAGTCCGGCACGGCGGTGAACACACTCTCGCGGCCCGCCAGTTCGAAGCGGCGGCCCTCGGTCTGCACGGTCGCGGACCCGGCCAGCGGGATCACCGCGACCTCGTGGCCCCCGGTCGCCAGATCCCGCCGGCCGCCCGGGGGCAGGTGGATCACCCGCAGGCCGCTGTAGCGCCAGCCGGCGAGTTCGGGGGTGATCAGCAGCGGGTCCTCGGCGCCGGTGGCGGTGCCCCAGGGGTGGAACAGGGTCGGGTCGTTCACGCGATCACCTCGATCGCTCGCGGGTTCGCGGCGCGCAGCACCCGCGCCGCCGCGGCCACCGCGCCGCGCACGTCGCCGTCCGCCGGGTACAGCAGTGCGCGGCCCACCACCAGGCCACGAACGGCCGGTTGGGCCAGGGCCCGCCCCCACGAGGACAGGTCGGCCCGCGGGTCGGCCGAGGGCACGCCGCCCAGTACGACGGTAGGCAGGGTGGTGGCGCCGGCCACCCGGTCCGGCTCGTCGGTCGCGGGCAGCTTGAGCCACGTGTACGCGGAGGTGGTGCCCAGTGCCGAGGCTACGGTCACCGCGCGCACGTTGGCGGCGGTGCCCCGATCGAGGACCAGCCGCCCGGAGGCGTCGCGCCGGTAGGGCAGCGGCTCGATCATCGCCCGGATCCCGTGTTCGGCCAGTTCGCTCACCGCGCGGGCGCAGCCCTCCAGGGTGGGAATCGTGCCCGCGTCCTCGTCGACGATGCGCAGCAGCATCTTGCCGCCGTCGAGCCGGTATCGGCGGATCGCGTCCGCGTCGTAGCCGGTGAAGCGGTCGTCTATCTCCCAGGACGCGCCCGCCAGGCCGCCCCGGTTCATCGAACCGATCACCACCTTGTCCTCCAAGGCGCCCAGGAGCAGCAGTTCCTCGATCACGTCGGGGGTGCCCAGGACCCCGTCCACGTCCGGGTGTTCCAGGGCCTCGACCAGTCGGCCGAGCAGGTCGCGTCGGTCGGCCATGGCGAGCGGGTCGGTGCCCACCCCGAGCGAACCGCGCCCGGGGTGGTCGGCGGCGACCAGGAAGAGGGTGCCGTGCGCGGAGAGCAGACGCGGCCGGCGCCGGCGCTCCGCGTACGCGGCGCGTACCGCGTCGGGGCGGTTCGCCCGGGTCGCCAGCAGGTTGGTCCAGTCGCGGTCGCTGATCACGTTCGGTTCTCCAGCATCGGGTGGTTCATGAGGTTCTCGATTTCCGCATCGGTGGGCATCGCGTCGGCGCACGCGAGTCGGGCGGCGACCAGCGCCCCGGCGGCATTGGCGTATTCGGCGATGCGTACCGGGTCCCAGCCGGCGAGCAGTCCGTGCACGAGGGCCCCGCCGAAGGCGTCGCCGGCGCCGAGTCCGCACACCGGCTCGACGCGGCGGGGGGCGACCGTGGTGCTGCCTTCGGGCGTCGCCACCAGGACGCCTTCACCACCCTTCTTGACCAGGACCAGGCGCACGCCGCGATCGAGCAGTCGGCGCGCCGCCTCGTCCGGATCCGCGGTGCCGACCGCGATCGCGACCTCGGCCCGGTTGCCCACCACGACCGTGGCCTCGTCGACGAGTTCGCCGATGTACCGGGTCGCGGCGGCCGGGTCGGGCCAGAACATCGGGCGGTAGTCGAGGTCGAGCACGGTGTGCGCACGTCGGCCCCGCGTGGCGAGCATCCGCCGGTGGGTGCCGCGTGAGGGCTCGGTGCTCGCCCCGGTGCCGGTCACCCACAACACCGGCACGTCGCGGACCGCTTCCCACGGCACATCCTCGTCGGTGAGCGTGAGGTCGGGGGCCACCGGAAGCCGGTAGAACAGCAGCGGCGGGTCGTCGGGCGGGTCGAGCGCGCAGAAGACCACCGGGGTGAGCAGCCGTTCGTGCGTGGCCACCCAGGTCGGGTCGACGCCGAAGTCGGCCAGGGCGGTGCGTACATACGTGCCGAACGGGTCGGCGCCGACCTTGGTCAGCACCGCGGAGCGGCGGCCCAGCCGGGCGGCGGCCACCGCCACGTTGGTGGCGGTGCCGCCCAGCGACCTGGCGAAGGTCTCGACCCGGTCGAGCGGGACGCCGCTCTGCTGCGGATAGAGATCCACACCGACGCGCCCGACGGTGAGCACGTCGAGGGCCGGCCCCGAGTCCGGGCCGAGGGTGGGTCGAGCACCGTCGGCCCGCTCCGGCACGGGCGCCGTCATGCCTTGGCCTCGGCGTGCAACTCGTGTGCGAGTGCCTCGAGTTCGGCGCCGCCGGCCATCTGTCGGGTGAGTTCGGCCAGGGTGATCTCGGATTTGCCGAAGCAACCCTGGCTGCGGCCTCGGTTGAGCAGCAGGAAGCGGTCGCCCACCGGGTAGGCGTGGTGCGGGTTGTGGGTGATGAACACGACGCCCAGACCCCGGTCGCGGGCCCGCGCGATGTAACGGAGCACGACGCCGGCCTGCTTGACGCCGAGCGCGGCGGTCGGCTCGTCCAGAATCAGCACCTTGGCGCCGAAGTGCACGGCCCGTGCGATCGCCACACACTGGCGCTCGCCGCCGGAGAGTGTGCCCACCGGCTGTTCCACGTCGCGCAGATCGATGCCCATCTCGGACAGGGCCCGGCGCGCGGTGCCGCGCGCCTCGGCGATGTCCAGCCGGGAGAACGGGCCGCGGCCCTTGCGCGGTTCGGAGCCGAGGAAGAAGTTGCGCCACACGCTCATCAGCGGCACCACGGCCAGATCCTGGTAGACCGTGGCGATGCCCCGGTCCAGGGCCTGTCGGGGCGAGGAGAACCGCACCGGCGTGCCCTCGACGAGGTATGCGCCGCTTTCGTTGGTGTGCACGCCCGCCAGGATCTTGATGAAGGTCGACTTGCCCGCGCCGTTGTCGCCCAGGACGCACGTCACCTCGCCGGCGTCGACCGAGGTGGACACGTCGTCGAGGGCGATCACGCTGCCGAACCGTTTGCCGACGCCGCGCAGTTCGAGCAGGTGTGCGCCGGTGCCGGGACCGCTCGCCGGGGCCTTGGTCGCGCCCGTCTCCGCGGCGGCGGCGCTCTCGATGGTGCTCGGTTCCCCGGCCTGCGGCCGAGCTGGTGGATTCGTCATCGACGGGACCTCTCCGCGCGGCGCCGGAAGGAGTTGTTGACCAGGACGGCCGCCAGCAGCATCACGCCGAGGAAGAGCTGGAACCAGTCGCTGTTCCACTTCGCGTAGACGATGCCCTGCCGGGCCATGCCGAAGATCAGCGCGCCCACCGCGGCGCCGATCGCCGAGCCGTAGCCGCCGGTGAGCAGGCAACCGCCGATCACCGCGGCGATGATGTACTGGAACTCCAGGCCGATGCCCTGATTGGCCTGGACCGAGGTGTAGCGCAGGATGTTGATCGACCCGACCAGCCAGCCGGCGCCGGCCGTGGTCATGAACAACACGATCTTGGTCCGGTCCACCGGCACGCCGACGTTGCGCGCGCTGACCGGCGCGCCGCCGACGGCGTAGATCCAGTTGCCGAATCGGGTCCGTGCGAGCAGCCAGGTCGCCAGCGCGGCCAGCACCAGCCACCACAGCACCGAGACCTGGATCTCGGTGCCGGCGATGGCCATGGTCGAGGCGAAGAACCGGCCGGCCGACTCGTAGCCGTCGGTCGAGCGCATCCCGCTGACCTGCACGCTGTTCGTCACATGCCGGGTGACCCCGAGATTGAGGCCCTGGAGTGCCAGGAACGTGCCCAGCGTGATGATGAAGCTGGGCAGTCCGGTACGCACCACGAGCCAGCCGTTGAGCGCGCCGACCGCGAGTGCGAACACCAGCGACACGACGAGTGCGGGCCATACCGACCAACCGGCCCGGGTCGCCAGCATCGCCGTGATCAGCGCGGTCGAGGCGGTCATCACACCGGCGGACAGGTCGAATTCGCCGCCGATCATCAGCAGCGCCACGGCCACCGCCATGATGCCCAGGGTGGCCGAGTCGTCCAGCCAGGTCGCCGCTCCGGAGGCGGTGAAGAAGCCGTCCGCGACTATCGCGAAGAAGCACATGACCAGCACGGCGCCGATCAGCGAGCCCAGTTCCGGGCGGATCAGCAGCCGGTGCGCGAGCCGGGCGGGCGCCACCCGTTCGTCCGGCCCGGGCTCGACGGCAACGGCGCCGGCCGCAGGCGCGGGCGCGGCGCGATCCGCGCCGCCGGCCGCCTCGGTGGGCACCGAGGGCGTCGAGGAACTCGTGCTCATCTGGTCCCCCGCTGCGCGTACTCGGCCACCGCGCCGACGTTGTTCTTGTCGACGAAGCCGGGTCCGGTCAGTACGGGCTTGCCGCCGCCGACCGTGTTGGCGTTGTCCCGGTAGAGCTTGATCATCATCACCGGCAGGTAGCCCTGGAGGTATTGCTGCTGGTCCACCGCGAAGACGATCTTGCCGTTCCTGATCCCGGTGACCACATCCGGATTGAGGTCGAAGGTGGCGATCTGCGCCTTGGAGTTCGCGTCGCCCACGGCGCCCACGGCGACCGCGGCCACCTGCGGGTTGAGCGCGAGCACGGCGTCGATCGAGGAGTCCGACTGGAGCGCGCCACGAATGCGGGCCTGGATGTCGGTGGGGTTGCCGATGTCCACCTGGAGTGTCTGGGTCTGGCCGCCGAAACCGGCCTTGGCGCCGTCGCATCGCTGGTTCAGGCCGATGTTGCCCGCCTCGTGGATGACGCACAACATCTTGGTACGGCCGGCCTGCTTGAGCTTGGCGCCGGCCGCCTCGCCGGCGATCGATTCGTCCTGGCCGACATGCGCGATCGCACCGAACTCGGTGGATTTGGCCTGCCCCGAGTTGATGGTGATCACCGGAATGCCCTTGGCGGTGGCCGCTTTGATCGAATTGGCCAGCGCGTCCGGGTTGGCCATCGAGACCACGATGCCGCCCACACCCTGGGTGACCGCGTTGTCGATCAACCGGGCCTGGCCGGCCGGGTCGCCGTTGCCCTGGTACTGGACGTCCACGCCCAGCTTCTTGCCCGCGTCCTGCGCGCCGTTCTGCACGACGCTCCAGAACGCGTCCCCGGCCGAGCCGTGCGTGATCACGGCCACGGTGTTGTTCCCCTTGGCCGCGGCGGTCGGAGCGCCCTTGGGGGTGTTCTCGGCATCCGGGTCGGAACCGGATGGGCTGCTGCATGCGGCGAGGACGAGCGCGGATACGCCTAGGGCGGCGGCGAATCCCAGGGAACGTCGGGGCATCGAGTACTCCTCGTCAGGACGGTCGGAACGGTCTGGACGAACGGGACGAACGGGTCGGATCGGGAGTCGATCCACAACGGTGCGGATCCCCGTAGACGGGTGGGCGAGGGACGGTGGTACGGGTGAGCGGCGTGCGGCGGTACGGGCTCGCGGCCCGATACCGATGTCGTACCCGGCCGGGCGGCCGGCAAGGGCACCGAACCCACCGGGCGCGCACGGGCGTCGGCGTTCAGATGCCGCGCAGGTGCGCCAGACTGCGGGCGGTGTCGTGGCGGGGCAGGTTCGCGTCGTCCGGGTCGTCGGTCAGCCGGGTGTCCTGTTCCAGCACGTACCAGTCGCGGTAGCCGGCCGCCCGAAGGGTCGCCACTATCTCGGCGACCGGGACGTCGCCCTCGCCGAGCGGGCGGTAGATGCCGCGCCCGACGGCGTCGGCGTAGGTCAGCGCGCCGGATCGCACCAGCGCGGCGGTGTCGGCGTGCACGTCCTTGAGGTGCACGTGCCCGATCCGGTCGGGGTGCCGACGGACCAGGTCCAGCGGGTCGGTCCCGCCGATCAGCAGGTGACCGGTGTCCAGGCACAGCGGCAGGGTGCTGTCGTCGAGGAAACGCTCGACCTCCGTCGAGGTCTCCACGTGCGTGCCCACATGCGGGTGCAGGGTGGTTCGCAGGCCGTATCCCCCGGCGATCCGGGCGACCTCCTCGGCCGCTTCGATCAGGCATCGCCATTGCGCGCCGGAGAGTTCGGGTCGGGCGTCGTAGCCGTCCAGGCCGGTGGCGGCGGCCAGTACGAGCACCTCGCCACCGGCGGCGGCGATCAACGCGGCCGTGCGTTCGGCCGCCGCGGCCGACTGTGCGACCCGGTCCCGCTCGTGCAGCACGAGCGCGGCGAACGAGCCGACCAGGGTCAGGCCGTGCCCCGCCAACACACCCTTGAGCACGGTGGGATCGTCCGGCAGGTAGCCGGGCGGGCCCGATTCGGTGGCGGTCAGGCCGAGCTCGGCCATCTCGCCGAGCACCGTGTCCGTCGGCAGCATCGGGCCCCAACCGGGCACCTCGCACACGCCCCAGGAGATCGGCGCACCGGCGAGCCGCAGGTCCGGCGAGGACGGGACGGCCGATGTCGCGAAAGCGGCCGCGGGCGTCGGGGTGAACGGCGGGTCGGCGGCGGTCGGCGCGGCCGGGGTGCCGGGCGTCGCCCCGGGGACCGGTCCGCTCATCAGGCCACCTCCGTGGCCGGCGCCGCGCTCGCCGCGGCGAGTACGGCCGCGGGCTCGATCGCACGACCCTCGCGGCGCGACCGCTCGCAGGCGTCCGCGAGCACCAGACTGGCCAGCGAGTCGCGGACCGGGGACGGGTTGGCCATCCGCCCGGCGACCACCTCGACGAACACCCGCATCTCGTTGCCGTAGGCGCGGGCGAACCGTTCCGGGAAACCGGGGTAGGCATCGGGGCCGGCCTGCGGGCCGTCCGCCTCCAGCGAGGTCAACGGCGTCCGGGGATCCAGGCCCACCGTGAGCGACTGGGCCGAGCCCAGCACCTCGATCCGGTGGTCGTAACCCGCCGGATCGTGCCGTCCGCCGGTGAGCACCGCGTGTGCCCCGCTCCCGAAGCGCAGCACCACGACCGCGTTGTCCACGTCGTCCGCCTTCGCGAACGCCTCGTCCACCAGCACCGATCCGCTCGCGAACACCTCGACGACCGGTTCGCCGAGCAACCACGGCACCGCGTCCAGGTCGTGGATCAGCAGGTCGCGGAAGATCCCGCCGGACGCGGGCAGGTAGCCGAAGTCCGGCGGCGCGGCGTCCTGGCCGACCGCGCGGACCAGATAGGGCGTACCCATCTCGCCGGCGTCGAGACGGCGCTTCAACTCCGTCACGGCCGGGTCGAATCGGCGTTGGAAGCCGACCAGGACCGGCACGCCGCTCGCCTCCACGTCCGCGATCAGGGCGATCATCCCGGCGATGTCCGAGGCGATCGGCTTCTCGCACAGCGTCGGTACGCCGGCGGCCACGGTCCGCCGCACCATCTGCGGGTGGGTGTCGGTGGGGGTCGCCACCACGACGCCGTCGACCGTGCCGAGCAGGGCCTCCGGGTCGTCGACCGCCTCGGCGCCGAGTTCCTTCGCGAGGGCATCCGCCCGACCCGGTTGCGGGTCGAACAGGACCAGTTCGTCGACCGTCTCCAGGCTCGTGAGATTCCGCGCGTGCATCGCGCCGATCCGCCCCACGCCTGCGACTCCGATACGCATCAGGTTCATGTCTCCAGTGGGCAAGAGGACTACTGGGCTACTGGGTGATTGGGCTACTGGGTGATTGGGTGACGGGCAGGTGGGCAACGAGGCTTCGACGGCCGCCCGTTCGACTGCCGTCGTTCGGAGCGCCTCCGGATTGGAGCGCTCCAATCCGGGAACGCCCCAAGCCTGATACTCGCCATCCGAGCGTGTCAAGGGTCACTCGTAACGTTCGCTTAACGTCGCCGACACACCCGAACCGATGGGCATTACAGCCATTCGTCGGACTGTTCGGGGATCCGCGCCGCTGTGGGTTGGAGCGCTCCATTCGCTGGAGCGCGCCAAGCGTGTAATCTTCGTTCCACGGCCGTCGGCCGTCGGATCGCCGGGGCTCCGGCGTCGCCGGGGGCCGATCGTGCGGCGCGGCGCCGCGGCATCGGGTGGGGTCGGGTGGGGTCGCGGTTGTGCGGGTCGCGGGCTCGCCGGATGGTCGAACGCGTCGAATCGGTGGACGCCGAACCTCGGCGTCGGCAGGTCGTCGATCGCCGGGGCGTCGAGCGTCTCCCCCACGGCCCGACCGTCGGCTCCACGTCGGGACAGGCTCCACACCGGGAGAAAGGTGAGCATCAGTGTCCGGACCCACCCTCGAGGACGTCGCCGCCCGCGCCGGGGTTTCCCGCTCGCTCGTGTCGCTGGTGATGCGCGACTCGCCCAAGGTCAGCGAGGTGCGCCGACAGGCCGTCCTGGCCGCCGCCCGCGAGTTGGGCTACCGCCCCAACCTCAACGCCCGCACCCTGGCCACCGGCAGCAGCAGCACGCTGGGCGTGATGATTTCCGACCTGCACAACCCGTACTTCGCCGAGGTGGTCGACGGCGTCGAGGCCGCCGCGCACGCCTGCGGCATGGACATCATCCTGGGCACCGGCGGACGCCGTCCGGCGCACGAGCGTCGCAGCCTGGAACGCCTGCTCCAGTTCCACCCCGCCGGCCTGGTCCTGCTCGGCCCGGTTGTGGAGACCAGCGCGATCGAGGATGCCGCCGCCCAGGTGCCCACCGTGCTGGTGGCGCGCAGTGTACGGGCGGCCCGGGTGGACACCGTGAACGACGACGGCGCCACCGGATCGGCGCTGGCCGTCGAGCATTTGGCCGCACTCGGCCACCGCGACATCGTGCACGTGGACGGCGGCGCCGGCTCGCAGGCCGCGGTCCGCCGCCGCGGCTACGAACAGGCCATGACCCGCCTGGCGTTGAGCCGGCACCTGTCCGTCGTGCCGAGCGAGTACACCGACACCGGCGGCGCCCGTGCCGCGCGGGCACTGCTGGACCGCGGCACCCTGCCGACGGCCATCGTCGCGGCCAACGACTTCAACGCGGTCGGCATCATCGGCGAACTGTCCGCGTCCGGCGTGCGGGTGCCCGGGGACGTCTCCGTGGTCGGCTACGACAACACCCACCTGGCCGGGCTGCGGCACATCGGGCTGACCACGATCAACCAGCCGCGGGAGGAGATGGGCCGGCTGGCCACCGAAACCCTCCTCCAACGCCTGCGCGGCGAACGCACCAAAGCCGCCCGCCACCTGCTGCATCCGGAACTGGTGATCCGCACCAGCACCGCGCCTCCGAGGAAGTAGGCCACCTGTGGGGCGACCCGACTACGGCTTGCGGGCGATCCCGCCCAGCAACAGCGTGCCGGACACCGGCAGCGGGTCCGGCACCTTATCCTCCGGGCGCCACAACGGCAGGTTCACCAGGCCGGGTTCGACCAGATCCAGGCCGTCGAAGAAGCCCGCGATCTCCTCCCGGGAACGGAACCGTCCGGTGTTGTGCGCGCCGTGCAGCACCTCCTCGATCACCGCGGCCTCGGGCGTGCCATTGGCCCAGAAGTGGGTCAGGAACAGATAACTCCCCGACGGGAGCGCGTCCAGATAGGTCCGGACGATGCCGGCCGGGTCCTCGTCGTCCTCCAGGTGATGCACGATCGCAACCATCAACAGGCCCACCGGCCGGTCGAAGTCGACGAGTTCGCGCACCTCAGGGAGCGCGAGCACCGCCTTCGGGTCGCGCGCGTCGGCGGTGACCACACGGGTCCGCGAGTTCTCCGCCAACAGTGCCCGTCCGTGGGCGAGCACGATCGGGTCGATGTCGACGTAGACCACCGACGCCCCCGGGTCGTGCCGCTGGGCGACCTCGTGCGTGTTCTCCGCCGACGGTAACCCCGAACCCAGGTCGATGAACTGGTCGATCCCCTGCTCGACCAGGAACCGAACCCCCCGCGAGAGAATCGCCCGATTCGCCAACGCGCCGTCCCGCGCCCCGGGCACGGCTTTGATCAACTCCTCGGCCACCGCCCGGTCGACGGCGAAGTTGTCCTTGCCGCCGAGCGCCGCGTCGTAGACGCGCGCGATGCTCGGCACCCGCACGTCCACCCCGCGCTCGACCCACTCCACCCGGTCCTCGCCCCGTTCACGCACAGATCCCCCTCGGTCACCAAGCGGCGTCCCAAATGCCGCGCCGATCCTATCGACGGCAACTCGCAGACATACGGAACTCCTGTGCATGGAAGGGAAATCGGCCGACGCGGCACCCGGTACGACGGCACCGGCCGCCAATCCGTGACGTCCCGGAAAGCGTCCGTGAGCCCGAGAGGTCCGGCAACCACCGTGCATTCCAGGCCACTTCGCACGGCTTGACAGCCGGCACCGCAGGTCCGAAACGCCGTGCCGCGCCCGATGGCCCTACGGCGCGACCAGGGCCATCGCCTCGACCTCCAGGAGGAACTCGGGCCGCGACAGCGCGCGCACCTGTATCGCGACACTGGCCGGTTCGTGCCGAGGGTCGACGAACTCGTCCCAGGCCGCACCGATGCTCGCCAGGTATCCGATGTCGGTGGTGAAGTGGGTGAGTTTCACAACGTCGTCGAACGTCGCCCCCGCCGCCGCCAGGCATCGCCCGAGGTTCGCGAACACCTGCCGCGCCTGGGTGTCCGGGTCCCTCGGGCCGACCGGTTCGCCATGCTCGTCGATCGCCGGCTGCCCGGAGGCCACCACCAGCCGACCGGGACCGGTCACCACTTGACTGTAGCCCTGCGCGGGCACCACACCGACGGGTGAGGACATCCGCACAAGTCGTCGATTCGTCGTCATACGGTGATCCTCGCCCACCCCGAATCCATGGCACCAACGCATGTTGCGCACTGCTCCCATGCCGGCCAGGCATATCCGACGCGACACCCGCCCCGGCGGCCCGCACTCGAACGGCAGCCACCCGGATCACGCCCGAGGGCCCTTGCGGCTCATGGTCTTAATACTATTATCTGCTATTTGCCGACACGAAACCGACGGTCGTCAACCTTCTGGAATCGCCGATCGCGCGCAGAGGGTACCGGCTGCCCGAAAGACTTCCCGGAAAGGCCCGGCCGTCGGCACCAGGAAATCTTCCGGACGCCCTCCGAGGTTTATCGGGGCGCACCCCACATTGTTCGGCCCGCGACAGAATCCGCTCCATCGAAATCCCTGCTCCGGAGCCGGATCGGCAACCTCGAAGGTGAGCGGTCGGCTGCGTCCGGAACTCCTTTGGCCCACCGAAATCACCCGTATAGTCGCCGACCGAACGGCGGCGGGGCAACACATTTACCGGTCCATGGGAAAGCCTGCGCGCCGGCCGCGACACTCGCGAGAAATGCCGCTGTGGCCTGCGGAAACGTAATCGGTCGTTGATATCGACGACACGGGTTGTCTACCGTCTGCGCCAAGTGCAGACCGCACCCCCGGTTTTTCGCCGTGCAGTCACGGACGAACTCGCGACCTCGTCGCGAGGTGGAGGCATCGAAACGCTCGTCACAAGCATCCGGGCGATTCGGATGGCCGGAACGGATTCCTCGCGAATCGCCGCCGGTCGAGCCCCACAGGGGGAATTCCGAAGGGAATCCATGCTTTCTCACAGCACTTCGCACCGTGACGAATCATCCCGAGCCGGCGGCCTGCGCCGCCTGCGCGACTCGGCCGTGGTCGGTGTCGTCGCGACCTCACTCGTGGGCTTCGCCGCCCTGGCCCAGGCCCAGGCCGCGGACGACGCCACCTGGGACCGGGTCGCACGCTGCGAGAGCGGCGGCAACTGGGCTACCGACACCGGCAACGGCTACCACGGAGGACTTCAGTTCAATGAGCGCACGTGGAAGGCTCACGGCGGCAAGGGCCGGGCGCAGGACGCGCCCAAGGCGGAACAGATCCGCGTCGCCGAGAACGTACTGCGATCACAGGGGGCGGGCGCCTGGCCCGTCTGCGGACGCAAGGCCGGCCTGACCGGCGCCGGCCCCGCCCGGCGCGCCGAACGCTCCACGGCCAAACAGCCCGACCGTACCCGGAAGTCCGTCGCGTCCGCCCCGCCCGCCTCCGGCCCCCGGGAGGAGCCCGCATCCTCCACCGAACAGTCCGCGCCGCCCGCGAACACCGACGAGATCGAGGTCCGGCCCGGCGACACCCTGTCCGATATCGCCGCCACGCACCACATCCCGGGCGGCTGGCAGGCCCTCTACGCCAAGAACCTGGCGATGGTGGGCCCCGACCCCGACCTCATCCGCCCCGGCCAACGCCTGTCGCTGCGCTGACCCGGCCGCCGCGAGCGGGGAGGTCGGGACCGGCCCGATCCCCCCGTTGCGCGGCGAGCCCCCGACCTTCCCGGCCGGCTTCGCCGGTCCGGGTGCACCGGTCATGAACAGATTTCATGCCGGCGGTAGAAAACAAGACTTGGACTCATGACGATCTCCGGCGCGAAGGTGGTGACCCGGCCGCAGCGCAGCAGCGCGTTCTCGCGGTCGAACCATCCGATCCCCAGTCGCAAAGGTGTTCCGTCATGTCCGCATCCGCCTCGCTCGCCGACCGCCGCATCGTTGTCGTCGGCGCCGGCTCGCACACCGGCCGCCTCCTCGCCCGCGACGTGTCCGCCGCCGGAGCCCATGTGATCCTGGCCGGCCCCGACCCGCGCAAGCTGGAATGGACCGCCGGCGAACTCGGCGGTCCGGTCGACGTGGTCCCGGTCGACCTCACCGACGAGGACTCGATCGCCGCACTCGCCGCGAAGGTCGGCCGCTTCGACCATCTCGTGTCGACCGCGGCGCGACCCGCCAACGGCCCGCTGGCCGAGTTGGAACTCGCGGCCGTCCAGGACGCGTTCGCGGCCAAGGTGATCGGCCCGCTGCTGCTCGCCAAGCACCTGGCGCCGCAGGTCGAGCCGGACGGCTCGTTCACCTTCTTCTCCGGCGTGGCCGCGTGGCGCCCCGCGCCCGCGCGCACCGTGATGGCCACCACCAACGGCGCCTTGGCGTTCCTGGTCCAGGCCCTGGCGGTGGAGATCGCGCCGGTGCGGGTCAACGCGATCTCGCCCGGCATCGTCGACACCGGTTCGTGGGACGGTCTCGGCGCCGACAAGGACGCGTTCCTGCGCGGCGTCGCACAGCGCAACCCGGCCCGCCGGGTCGGCACGCCCGACGACCTGATCCGAGCGGTGCTGTTCGCCATCGCCAACCCGTACGTCACCGGCACCGTCCTGCACGTCGACGGCGGCGGCCGGCTCGTCTGACCCGGCCACCCGCGAGCCGCCGCCGAGCCGGCGATCGCGCCCGGACCCGCCGCCGGCCCGTCGCGCAGGGGACGCACGACGGGCCGGCGGCGGTGGGACCCACGATCGCGGCGGCGTGTACCGGAGCGCGGGGTTGGGGCCGGGCCGGCGGCGCACCGACGAGCCCGGCACCCGCTACATCGGGGTGACGTACGCCCCCGCGATACCGCCGTCGACCAGGAACTCCGCGGCGTTCACGAACGACGAGTCGTCGCTGGCCAGGAACGCGACCGCGGCCGCGAGTTCCTCGGGCTCGGCGAACCGGCCGACCGGGATGTGCACGAGCCGGCGGGCCGCCCGCTCCGGGTCCTTGGCGAACAGTTCCTTGAGCAGCGGGGTGTTCACCGGCCCCGGGCACAGCGCGTTGACCCGGATGCCCTCGCGGGCGAACTGCACGCCCAACTCCCGCGACATCGCGAGCACGCCGCCCTTGGACGCGGTGTAGGAGATCTGCGAGGTGGCCGCGCCCATCACCGCCACGAACGACGCGGTGTTGATGATCGAGCCCCTGCCCTGCCGCTGCATGTACGGCAACGCGGCCTTGCAGCACAGGAACACCGAGGTGAGGTTGACCTCCTGGACCCGGCGCCACGCGTCCAGGCCGGTGGTCAGGATCGAGTCGTCGTCGGGCGGCGAGATGCCCGCGTTGTTGAACGCGACATCGACCGACCCGTAGGTGTCGAACGCGGTCTTGAACAGGGCCTCGACCTGGTCGGCGTCGGTGACGTCGACTCGCACGAAGATCCCGCCGACCTCCTCGGCGGCGGCCTTGCCGGACGCTTCGTCGATGTCGGCGCACACCACGTTCGCGCCTTCGGAGGCCAGTCGCCGGGCGGAGGCCAGGCCGATACCGCTGCCCGCTCCGGTGACGACGGCCGTACGGCCGACCAGGCGGCGGCACACGGGGGTCTGCTCGCTCACTTAACTCTCCTCGGTGCTCGTGGACTCGGTGGTGACGGACTCGGTACTGATGAACACGTTCTTGATCTCGGTGAAGGCCGCCAGTGCGTCCGGCCCCAGCTCCCGGCCCAGCCCGGACTGGCCGAAGCCGCCGAACGGGGTCGAATAGCGCACGCTGCTGTGCGAGTTGACCGACAGGTTCCCGGCCCGCACCGCTCGCGAGACGCGCAGCGCACGACCCACGTCCCGGGTCCACAGCGACCCGGACAGCCCGTACGCGGTGGCGTTGGCCAGTCGGATCGCATCCGCCTCGTCGTCGAACGGCAGGACCACCGCGACCGGACCGAAGATCTCCTCCACCGCCGTGCGGTCCTCGGCGGACTCGGGTGTGAGGACCGTCGCCGGATACCAGAAGCCCTTGCCGGTGGGCGCCTGTCCGCGGATCGCGGCGGGCGCGTCCTGCGGTACGTAGGAGCGCACCCGCTCGCGATGCGCGGCGGAGATCAGCGGGCCCATCTGCGTGTCGGGATCCCTGGGGTCGCCGACCCTGAAGGCCCGCACCGCCGGTTCGAGCAGGTCCATGAAGCGGTGGTAGACGCCGCGCTGCACCAGGATGCGGGTGCGCGCGCAGCAGTCCTGTCCGGTGTTGTCCAGGAACGCGCCCGGCGCGGCGGCCGCGGCGGCCTCGATGTCGGCGTCGGCGAAGACGATGTTCGCACTCTTGCCGCCCAGTTCGAGGGTGACCCGCTTCACCCCGGCGGCGCACCTGGCCATGATGTCCTTGCCCACGGCGGTGGAGCCGGTGAAGACCACCTTGGCCACGCCCGGGTGTTCCACCAGGGCCCGTCCGGCGACGGGGCCGGCTCCCGGCAGCACCTGGAACAGTCCCTCGGGCAGACCCGCGGCCAGGCCCAGTTCCGCCAGGCGCAGTGCGGTCAGCGGGGTGGTCTCGGCGGGCTTGAGCAGGACCGCGTTGCCGGCCGCGAGTGCGGGCGCCAGGCCCCACGCGGCGATCGGCATCGGAAAGTTCCAGGGCGCGATCACCGCGACCACGCCGAGCGGTTCGTGGAAGGTGATGTCCAGGCCGCCGGCCACCGGGATCTGCCGGCCGCTCAGCCGCTCGACCCCGCCGGCGGCGTAGTCCAGCAGGTCGCGGACGTTGCCCGCCTCCCAGCGGGCGTTGCCGATCGGGTGGCCGGCCTCGCGCACCTCCAGCCGGGCGAGTTCCTCGAGGTGCTCGTCCACGACGACGGCGAAGCGGCGCAGGACGCGGGCCCGGTCGCCGGGGGCGCGCGCCGACCACTGCGCGGCGGCGCGGGTGGCCCGGGCCACCGCCGCGTCGACGTCGTGCGCCGAACTCGCCCGGATGGTGGCGATGATCTCCTCGGTGGCGGGGTCGAGGATGTCGTGCTCGTGCGGCCCGTCCGGGTCGGGTCGGTCGTGTTGTTCGTGCTGCTGGGACAACGCTTTGATCCTCACATGCGCTCGAAGGAGCGGAAGCGCTCCCAGTCGGTGACTGCCGTGTCGTACGCGTCCTGCTCGACCTGCGCCATGTGCAGGTAGTGGGCCACCACCTCGGCGCCGAAGGCGTGCTCGGCGATGGTCGAGGAGGCCCACAGTTCGGCGGCCTCGCGCAGCGTGCCGGGCACGTGCGGCGCGTCGCCGGTGTAGGCGTTGCCGGTGCAGGCGTCGCCGGGTTCGAGCTCGTGCTCGATCCCGTACAGGCCGGCCGCGATCATCCCGGCGACCGCGAGGTAGGGGTTCACGTCCCCGCCGGGGAGGCGGTTCTCGAAGCGGTGCGAGTGGCCGTGTCCGATCACCCGCAGCGCACAGGTGCGGTTGTCCGGCCCCCAGGCCACCGCGGTCGGCGCGAAGGAGCCGGGCCGAAAACGCTTGTACGAGTTGATGTTGGGCGCGTACAGGAGCGTGAACTCGCGCATCGCGGCGAGTTGGCCGGCCAGGAAGTGCCGCATCGTCTCGGACATCCCGTACGGACCGCTGTCGTCGGCCAGCACCGGCCAGCCGTCGCCGTCGCGCAGGGACAGGTGGATGTGGCACGAGTTGCCCTCGCGCTCGTCGTACTTGGCCATGAAGGTGAGCGACATGCCCTCCTGCGCGGCGATCTCCTTGGCTCCGGTCTTGTAGACGGTGTGCTGGTCGCAGGTGGTCAGCGCGTCGTCGTAGCGGAAGGCGATCTCGTGCTGGCCGAGGTTGCACTCGCCCTTGGCCGACTCCACGGTCATCCCGGCCGCACCCATCTCGTTGCGGATCCGGCGCAGCAGCGGTTCGACCCGGCCGGTGCCCAGCACCGAGTAGTCGACGTTGTACTGGTTGGCCGGTGTCATGCCGCGGTAGGCGCGGTCCCAGCCGGCCTCGTAGGTGTCCTTGAACAGGATGAACTCGAGTTCGGTGCCGGCGTGCGCGGTCCAGCCGTGCTCGGCGAGCCGGTCGAGTTGGCGGCGCAGGATCTGTCGGGGCGAGGCCGCGACCGGGGAGCCGTCGTGCCACAGCAGGTCCGCGTTGACCTGCGCGGTGCCCGGATGCCAGGGGGTGCGGCGCAGGGTGGCCAGGTCGGGGCGCATCACGAAGTCACCGTAGCCACGTTCCCAGGACGACATCGCGTAGCCGGCGACCGTGTTCATGTCGGTGTCCACGGCGAGCAGATAGTTGCAGCCCTCGGTGCCGTGGGCGAGCGTGTCGTCCAGGAAGAAGCGGGCGGCGAAGCGTTTGCCCTGCAGCCTGCCCTGCATGTCGGTGAAGGCCAGGACTACCGTGTCGATCTCCCCGGTGTCGACGAGTGCGCGCAGCTCGTCGACGGACAGCGGGGGCGTTCGGTCTGCCAAGGGAATGCCTCCTGTCGGTCCAACCGGAAGCCATAAGGTATGGCCACGAACCATTGATTGGGAAGAGCTGGAGGGGAGGGATCGTGGACGAGCGATCCGGGCCGGAGCCCAAGGACGGGCTGTCGCCGCTGTTGCGGCCGGTGCGTGCGGGCAACGGCTTCGAGGAGGCGTTGGAGCAGATCCTCCAGGTCGTCCGGCTGGGCCTGGTCTCCGACGGCGGCCGGCTGCCCGCCGAACGCGACCTGGCCGAGCGGCTCGGGGTCAGCCGGGTGACCCTGCGCGAGGTACTCAAGGTGCTGGCCGATCAGGGCATCGTGGAGAGCCGCCGGGGCCGTTACGGCGGCACGTTCGTGCGCGAGCGCCCGGGGCCGGTCGGCGACGGCTCGGCCGCCGAGCTGCGCCGCCGGATCGCGAAGGTGGACGTGGAGGACACGCTGCGCTTTCGCGAGGTGCTGGAGGTCGGCGCGGCCGGGCTGTGCGCGGCCCAGGGCTTGGACCAGGCGCAGGCGGCGCGGTTGCGGGCGGCACTGGCGCAGACCAGGGACGCGCCGCTGGCCGAGTACCGGCGCCGGGACACGCTGCTGCATCTGACGTTGGCCCAGTTGTGCGGCTCGCCGACGTTGGCCGGCCAATACGCGGCGGTTCGGGCCACGGTGAACGACCTGCTGGACTGCATTCCGCTGCTGGTGCGCAATCTGGAGCACTCGCAGCACCAGCACACCGCACTGGTCGAGGCGATCCTGGACGGCGATCCGGACGCGGCGGCCGAGGTGATGCGCGAGCACTGCGCCGGAACCGCGGCCCTGCTGCGCGGGTTTCTCGCCTGAGCCACCCGTCACCTCCCGCCCCGGCCGCGCGGAATCTCCGCCCGGCCGGTGCCGTTTTCCCGCCCGGGTCGCCTTGTTTTTCCGCTCGCCTCGGACCACCCGCCCGAAAGACATCCGCGCCGAAGCCTTGCGCGGTGTCGACTCGAAGAGCAAAGGTATGCGCTCGAACCAATAATTCTTCCTCACCTCCCTCCCGTCAGGAGTGGCTCGTGGTCGACGACATCCAAGCGCGCACGAAGCAGAGCGGCGGCGCGTCCGCCGGGGCGGAGGACTACCTGGAGAAGCGGGCGCTGCGCCGGGGCAGCGCGGGCTGGTTGCTGCTGACCGGCCTCGGTGTGGCCTATGTGGTCTCGGGCGACTTCTCCGGCTGGAACTTCGGCCTGGCCGAGGCCGGTTTCGGCGGTCTGGCGATCGCCGCCGCGCTGATGGGCCTGATGTACACGTGCATGGTCTTCTCGCTCGCGGAGTTGTCCTCGATCCTGCCCGCCGCCGGCGGCGGATACGGCTTCGCCCGTCGGGCGCTGGGCACCTGGGGCGGCTTCCTGACCGGCACCGCGATCCTGATCGAATACGTGCTCGCGCCCGCCGCGATCGTCATCTTCATCGGCGACTACGTCGAATCCCTCAACCTGTTCGGCCTGACCTCGTCCTGGCCGGTCTACCTCGCCTGTTTCGTCGTCTTCATCGGCATCCACCTGTGGGGTGTCGGCGAGGCGCTGCGCTTCAGCTTCGTGGTCACCGGGATCGCGGTCGCCGCACTGCTGATCTTCGCGGTCGGCGCGTTCACCGAGTTCGACGCCGGCGGGCTCAACGACATCCCGGTGGACCACGACGCGCTCGGTGCCAACTCCTGGCTCCCGTTCGGTCTGCTCGGCATCTGGTCCGCCTTCCCGTTCGGGATGTGGTTCTTCCTGGGCGTGGAGGGGGTGCCGCTGGCCGCCGAGGAGACCAAGGACCCGGCCCGCACGCTGCCCAAGGCGATGAGCCTGTCGATCGGCGTGCTGCTCCTCCTGGCCGTGCTGACCTTCCTGGCCGCGACCGGCGCGCACGGCTCGAACGCGGTCCAGGAGGCGGGCAACCCGCTGGTGACCGCGCTCCAGGGCGACGGCGAACCGACCCCGCTGAGCCGCTTCGTGAACTACGCCGGCCTGGCCGGACTGGTCGCGTCGTTCTTCTCGCTGATCTACGCCGGATCGCGGCAGTTGTTCGCACTGTCCCGAGCCGGCTACCTGCCCCGCTTCCTGTCCCTGACCAGCCGCCGCAAGGCCCCCTACCTCGGTCTGCTGGTGCCCGGCGCGCTCGGCTTCGCACTGGCCGCGTGGAGCGGCGACGGCGCCCGGATGCTGAACATCGCGGTGTTCGGCGCGACCATCTCCTACGCGCTGATGTCGCTGTCGCACATCGTGCTGCGCCGCCGCGAACCGGACCTGGCCCGGCCGTACCGCACCCCGGGCGGTATCGCCACCTCCTCGGTGGCCTTCGTGTTGGCCTGCTCCGCACTGGCCGCGACGTTCCTGGTGGACAAACAGGCCGCGTTCATCGCTCTGGGCGTGTACGCCGTCGCCCTGGCCTATTTCGCCCTGTACAGCCGGCATCATCTGGTGGCCAACGCGCCCGAGGAGGAATTCGCCGCACTGGCCGCGGCCGAGGCCGAACTCGACCGGGACTGACCACACACCCATCCCATCCATCGCCGCCGCGATCCCGAGCCCGCGATCTCGAGACATCCTGAGGAACCGAGCCACCCTTCATGCCCAAGCCACTGATCGGTATCAGCACCTACCACGAGGAATCCGTGCAGTGGGGGGTGTGGCAGCTGCCCGCCGCGCTGCTGCCCCTCGACTATCCGACCCATATCCAACGCGCCGGCGGGCTGGCGGTGATGTTGCCTCCGGACGCTCCGGAGGCGGCGGCCGAGACCGTGGCCCGGGTGGACGCCGTGGTGATCGCGGGCGGTCCGGACGTACGGCCCGCCCGCTACGGCGCCGAGCCGCACGCCCGGACCGGGCCTCCGAACGAGGCCCGGGACGAGTGGGAGAGTGCGTTGATCGAGGCGGCGCTGGCCTCGAACACGCCGCTCCTGGCGATCTGTCGCGGCATGCAACTGCTGAACGTGGTGTTGGGCGGCACGCTGATCCAGCACGTGCCGGACGTGGTCGGCCACGGCGGGCACACCGGCCCGTCCGGCACACTGGCCGCGCACGTCGTCGCGCCGATCCCCGGCACGCTGTTCGCCTCGCTCGGCGCCGAGCCGTACGAGGTGCCGACCTACCACCACCAGGCGGTGGACCGGCTCGGCCGCGGCCTGGTGCCGAGCGCCCGGGCCGAGGACGGCATCATCGAGGCGGTGGAACTACCCGGCGAGAACTTCGCGCTGGGAGTCCAATGGCATCCCGAAGCCGGGACCGACCGGCGGCTGGCCCACGCCCTGATCGCCGCCGCCCGCCGGCCGCGCCTGGTGCCCGCGCCTTCGGCCTGAGGACCGCGCGCGAGGGCCGCATACGCACGCCGTTGCGGCCGTCGCGCGACGATCCCACGGCACCGCTCAACAGATCCTGGGCAGTTGCTCGCCGATCGGCATGTCCAACACGCGTGTGCCGCCCAGCCCGGTGCGCGCCACCACCATCCCCGGATGCGCCGCGACACACTCCCCGATCACCACCGCCCCCGCGCCCAGCGGATGCGCACGCATCGCCGCGAGCACCGCGTCGGCGTGCTCGCGGGGCACGAACGCGACCAGCTTGCCCTCGTTGGCCACATACAGCGGATCCAGGCCCAGGATCGCGCACGCGTTGGCCACCTGGGGCGGCACCGGAACGTCGCGTTCGGCGATCGTCACGCCGACCCCGGCCGCGGCGGCGATCTCGTTGAGCGCGGCGCCCAGGCCGCCCCGGGTGGGATCCCGCAGCACGTGCAGGTCCGGCGTGACCGCCAGCATGGCCTCGACCAGCCCACCCAGCGCGGCGCAGTCGCTGCGGATCTCCACGTCGAATTCGAGGCCCTCGCGCACGCTCATCACGGCCACGCCGTGCACGCCGATGTCGCCGCTGACGATCACCACGTCGCCCGGGGCGGCGCGCTGCGGTCGGATGTCGACGCCTGCCGGGAGCAAGCCGATCCCGGCGGTGTTGAGATAGATGCCGTCCCCGTGCCCGGCCTCGACCACCTTGGTGTCGCCGGTGGCGATCTCCACGCCGGCGGCTCGGGCCGCGTCGCCGAGCGCCTGGGCGACCCGGGCGACGACCGACATCTCGACGCCCTCCTCCAGGATGAAACCGACGGACAGATATGCCGCCTTGGCGCCGCTCATGGCCAGGTCGTTCACCGTCCCGTTGACCGCGAGGTCGCCGATGCCGCCGCCGGGGAAGAACAGCGGACGGACCACGAACGAGTCGGTGGAAAAGGCCAGTCGGGCCCCGCCGAGGGTGATCACCGCGGAGTCGGCGAGACCGGCCAGCAAGGGTCCCCCGAACGCGGGTGCGAAGACGTGCTCGACGAGTTCGGCGGACAGCGCGCCGCCGCCGCCGTGCCCGGTCACGATCCGCGGATGGTCGCGCAACGGGGCCGGGCAGGTCCACCCGGAGAAGTCGGGCGCGGCGGGCGCGGCGACCGGAGCCAGGTCGATGAGCTCAGACAACGGGGGTCGCCTCCCGGGGCGCGGTGGCGGCGGCGTCGAGCCGGCGGTAGAGGTAGTAGGCGGCGCACGCGCCCTCACTGGAGACCATCGTGGCGCCGAGCGGATTGCGCGGGGTGCAGGTGGTGCCGAACGCCGCGCACTCGTTGGGCTTGAGCAGGCCCTGCAACACCTCGCCGCTGCGGCACTCGGCCGGTTCCAGGGTGGCGATCCCGGTCACGTCGAAGCGGTACTCGGCGTCGTGGTCGCGGTAGCGCGAAGACAACCGCCATCCGCTGTCCGGAATGATCCCGATGCCGCGCCAGGCCCGGTCCGTCACCTCGAACACATCGGCCAGCATGGCCTTGGCGGCGGGATTGCCCTCGACCCGGACCGCCCGCGGGTACGCGTTCTCCACGGTGTGCTCGCCACGCTCCAATTGGTGGATCGTGCGCCGGATGCCCTCCAGGATGTCCAACGGCTCGAACCCGGTGACCACGATCGGCACCCGATGGCGCTCGGCCAGGTCCGGATACTCGTCCATACCCATCACGCTGCACACGTGGCCGGCCGCCAGGAAGCCCTGCACCCGGCAGTCCGGCGACTGCATGATCGCCTCGATCGCCGGCGGCACCCGCACGTGCGACACCAACAGACTGAAGTTGCGGATGCCCAGCCGCCTGGCCTGATACACCGTCATCGCGTTGGGCGGCGCGGTGGTTTCGAAGCCGATACCGAAGAACACCACCTCGCGGTCCGGGTTGTCCCGGGCGATCGCGAGCGCGTCCAACGGCGAGTAGACCACCCGCACGTCGCCACCCTCGCTGCGCACCCGGAACAGGTCGCGGTCGGTGCCGGGCACCCGCAGCATGTCGCCGAACGAGCAGAAGATGACCCCGGGGCGCGCCGCGATCGCCAGCGCCTTGTCGATCACCTCCAGCGGGGTCACGCACACCGGACAGCCCGGCCCGTGAATCAACTCCACCCCGGAAGGCAGCAGTTGGTCGATCCCGTGTCGAATGATGGTGTGCGTCTGCCCGCCGCAGACCTCCATGATCGACCACGGCCGGGTCACCGTGGCCCGGATCTCGTCCAGCAGTCGACGACCGACCTCCGGATTCCGGAACTCCTCCAGGTACTTCACCGCCGGGCCTCCTTCGAAACGCCGTTGTGATTGGGGTCGGGGACGACCACCGGCTCCGGCCGGACGAACTCCCCGGGCGCCGCACCGGCCGCCTCCCAGGGGTCTCCGAACTCCTCCTGGAGCAGCCCCATTTCATCGAACAGAGCAAGCGTGCGCAGGGCCGACTCCTCGTCCAGCCGTTGCAGCGCGAAGCCCACGTGCACGATGGCGTACTCACCGACGCTCAGGTCGGGGACGTACTCCAGGCACACCTCCTTGACCACGCCGCCGAAGTCGACGAGACCCATCCGGGTTCCGTCCCGATCCTCGATGTGCGTCACTTTGCCGGGCACCGCCAGGCACATGGGTCTCTCCTCGTCATCCGGCAACGACCGCGGCACGCGCGTCGTCGACTCGTGGGTCTTCGGGCGAACGTTCACGGGCGGGCCGGATCATCGGGCACGGGTCGACCGGCCCCGACCAGCACCTGGCCCAGCGCCAGCCCACCGTCGTTCGGCGGCACCCGGCGATGGCGCAGCACGGTGAAGTGCCGTTCGCGCAACGCCCGCCCGCAGGCCGAGGACAGGATCGCGTTGGCGAACACGCCGCCGGTGAGCGCGACCGGCGTCGGCCCGAACCGCTCCCGCGCGTGTTCGGCCACCGCGACCACCAGGTCCACGACCGCGTGGTGAAAACGCGCCGCGAGCAGCTCCGGCTCGCTCCCGGCGCGCAGGTCGGCGATCGCCGCCGCGAACACCGGGCCGGGGTCGGCGATCAGCGGATCGTCCTCGCCGTCCCCCGGGAGCAGCCCGAACGTGTACCCCGGGACCGGTCCGGGCCGCCGAACGGCCGCGCCCTCCAACTCGATCGCCGCCTGCGCCTCGTACCCGGCCAGGTGGCAGACGCCGATCAGCGACGCGAACGCGTCGAAGAGCCGACCCATGCTGGAGGTGGGCACGCAGTTCAGGTCGCGTTCGAGCTGGCGCGCCAACACCCGGCGTTCCTCGTCCGATCCGGCTCGCACGCACGGCAGGTCGTCCGCCCACTCGATCCCGGCAGCGTGCAGGTGAGCCAGCGCCATCCGATACGGGCGGGCCACCGCCGCGTCGCCCCCGGCCAGCGGCGCGTAGCGCAGGTGCGCCACCCGCTGGAAGCCGGCGTAGTCGGCGAGCAGGAACTCCCCGCCCCAGATCGCGCCGTCGTCCCCGTAGCCGGTCCCGTCGAAGGCGACGCCCAGCACCGGCGCGGTGCCGTGCGATCCGTGTTCGGCCATCGCGGCGGCGATGTGCGCGTGATGGTGCTGGACCAGACGCACCGGCCGCCGTGCCGCGGCGCGGCGCGCCCAGCCGGTGGACCGATAGCCCGGATGGCGATCGGCGACCAGTACTTCGGGACGCACGCCGGTGACCGCGCCCAGATGCTCCACCGCGTGCTCGAACGCACGCTGCGTGGCCAGGTCGTCCATGTCGCCGACATGCCCGGACAACCACGCCTCGCGCCCCTCGGCCAGCGCGAACGTGTTCTTCAGGTCCCCGCCGACGGCGAGTGTCGCGGGCACTGCCACCGGCAGCCGGATCGACAGCGGAGCCCAGCCCCGGGAACGCCGGACGAACAGCGGTTCGCCGTCCACGACCCGCACCACCGAGTCGTCCAGCGGCACCCGGATCGCCCGGTCGTGGGTGAGCCAGCCGTCGGCGAGTGGTGCGAGCCGGGTCAACGCCTCGGCGTCATCGGTCACGATCGGCTCGCCGGCCGCATTGCCGCTGGTGAGCACGAGCAGGCGCGGCCCGGGCCGATCGTCGAGCAGCCCCAGGAGCAGGTGGTGCAGGGGCGTGTACGGCAACATGAAGCCCAGGTCGGGGCAGCGCGGGGCGATCGCCTCCGGCAGTGCGGACCGGGCCGCCCGGCGGCGCCGGAGCAGCACGATCGGTCGGGCGGCACCGGTGAGCAACTCGCGCTCCGCGTCCCCGATCGCGGCATGCGGCTCGATCTCGGCGAGGCTACGGGCCAGCAGCGCGAAGGGCTTGTCGCCGCGCCCCTTGCGCTCGCGCAGCCGCACTACCGCGTCCTCGTCGGCCGCGTCGCAGGCCAGGTGGTAGCCGCCGATGCCCTTGACCGCCAGGATCGCCCCCTCGGCGAGCATCCGGCGGGCCTCCTCCAGCGTGCCGAAGCCGATCGGCGCCCCGTCCGCGCCGACCAGGGACAGCCGGGGCCCGCAGGCGTGGCACGCGATGGGTTGTGCGTGGAAGCGTCGGTCGCTCGGATCGGTGTACTCCCGGGCGCAGTCCGCGCACATCGGGAACTCGGCCATCGTGGTGTGCGCACGGTCGTAGGGCAGTGCGGTGACGATGGTGAAGCGTGGGCCGCAGTCGGTGCACGTGATGAACGGGTGCAGGTGGCGGCGATCGGTGGGGTCCGCCAGCTCGGCCAGGCAGGGCGCGCACGTGGCGACGTCCGGTGGGATCTGGGTACGCTGCGTGGCGCCCGACTCCGGCGGTGCGGACGCCACGATCGCGAACCCGGTGTCGCCGCCGATCTCGAGTTCCTCGTGGGTGATCGACTCGACCGAGGCCAGCGCGGGCGCGTCGGTGTCGATCCGCCGGCAGAAGGCGGCCACCTCGGCCGACCGGCCCTCGATCTCCACCAGCACGCCCGCACCGGTGTTGGTGACATGGCCGGCCAGGCCCAGCTCGGTGGCCAACGTGTAGACGAACGGCCGGAAACCCACGCCCTGCACGGTGCCCCGCACGGTGATTCGACGACGCTGTGCGACGTCGGCCTGCCCCCCGGCGGTCAAGACGGCTCCCCCGCCGGCGCGGGCCACCGGTCGAACCCGTGGTCGTCCTCGTGTGTGTGAGCGGGGTCCCCGTGCCCCTGCCCGTACTCGTGCTCGTACGGGTGGGCGTGATCATGCCCGTTTCGGTGTCCGTGGTCCGGCGACCCGCCGTGCCCGTGCCCGTCCGCCGCGTGCCGCGCCATGACCGGCGTGTGCACCGCGGCGCCGTCGAGCACCGCGAGTGCACGTGCCAGCAGATCACCCACACCACGGCCGGTCCTGGCCGACGTGAACAGCACCTCGACCCCGGGGTTGACCCGCCGGACATTCGCCAGGAACGCGAGTTCGTCGAACTCGACCGCCTCGGCGAGGTCGGTCTTGGTCAACACCACCAGGTTCGCCAGGCCGAACGCGGACGGATACTTGAGCGGCTTGTCCTCCCCCTCGGTCACCGACGCGAGCGCGACCCGCAAGCTCTCGCCCAGGTCGTAGGAGGCCGGGCAGACCAGGTTGCCGACGTTCTCCACGAACAACAGCCGGGTCCGCGTCGGCAGCCAGCCGGTGAGCTGCCGGCGCAACATCGCGGCCTCCAGGTGGCACAACCCGTCGGTGAGGACCTGCTTGACCGGCGCGCCGGCCCGGGCCAGCCGCGTCGCGTCGTTGTCGGTGGCCAGGTCGGCGGTCAACGCCGCCACCGGAACGCCGCGTTCGCCGGCCAGGCGCAGTTCCGCCTCCAGCAGCGCGGTCTTACCACTGCCGGGGCTGGACAGCAGGTTGATCGCGATCACCCCGCGCGCGGTCAGCTCGGCGCGCAGGTCGCTCGCACCGCGATCGTTGTGGGCGAGTACGGCCTGCCGCAACTCGTCGACTCGGCACATGACGGATCAACCCTCCTGAATGGCCTCGGCGTATCCGACGTCCTCGACCGGGTCGGCCCAGCACACGTCGAGAATCTGCAACTCGCGTCCGCACAGCAGTTCGGCTGTCGCTCCCGCGCACTGGGGACAGCACAGGTCCGGCGGCATGCCCACCGCCCACTCCACGGCGCACGCCGCGCAGCGGGCCCGGCCGGGGACGATCTCGATCACCAACTCGGCATCGCGCAGCACCGTTTCGGCACGCGCGACCTCGAAGGCGAAGGCCAGTGCGTCGGGAACCACACCGGCTAGTTCCCCGACCCGCAGCCGTACGCTCAGCGCGGCGCGGTCGCCGATGCGCGCGGCAGCCGCCTCGACCTGTTCGACGGCGGCCATCGCAATCGACATCTCGTGCATCGGCCCTCCGCTGGTTCGCCGGTCCCGCGCTTCGACCCACCGGCTCGGCCTGCCCGAGCCCGGGGCTCCATTACAGGCGCGGCCGGCGATTTGTCCCGACACCCACGCCGTGGCCGACGCCCGGCGTACACCATTCGCCGCAACCCGGTGGGGCCGGCCGGGTATCGAGCGGGCCGGCCCACGCGGGCCGGCCTACATGGCGCGCATCCGCAGATAGCGCTGGATGTCGGCCCGATTCACGAGCACGCCCAGCCCCAACAGAAGCACTCCGCCGATCAGGACCCTTCGCATACCGGCACCTCTCCGGAATCGGAATCGCAACCGCGCACCGCGTCCACGGCGGCGGGTCGTGCATCGACCGGGTCCGGCGCGTCCGGCGTACCGGCTCGCGCGCGGACCGTTGGTTCGACCGCTCGTTCGGCCGCCTGCCCGGCCGGCCGGTCGGCCTTGCGCTCGGCCGGTTCCCGGTGCCGCAGCACCCGCAGGATCAGCGCGACCGCCTCGTCCACGGCGGCCGCCACAGGCGGGCTGAGCCCCACCCGCTCGTTCAGGTCGGCCGGTTCACAGCCGACCACAAGCACCCGGCGCGGCGGCGTGCCGCCGGTGCCCGCGCTCAGCGTGCCCAGCAGTGCGAGCACCGCGTCGGGCCCCATCCGGTGGCCGTCCAGCAGCGCCGACCCCGCTTCCACCGAGCCCGGTACGGCGGCCTCGATCAGGTACACCGTGCCCGGTTCGCCGCCGCGTGCGGTGGCGTCCACCAGGATCAACGTGTCGTAGCCTTCCAGGAGTTGGTAGGCGAGGTGCACACCGCGCACGCCGAAGTCGACCACCTCGGCGCCGGCCGGCAACTGGTGTGCGGCGATCCTGCCGACGGTCTCCACCCCGAATCCGTCATCACCGAGGAAGATGTTGCCGACCCCGGCGACGAGCACGCGCTCGACGCCGTCGGTCGGCTCGTCGCGGCCGGTCATTCGTCCTCCGGGAGGGTGAGTTCGTCGGGTCGGAAGTACAGGAACCGGCCCTGTGCACGCCGGATGTCCGCGCCTGGGTCGTCCGCCACGGTCACCGCGACGTGCACCGCGCCGTCGACGTCGTGCAGCACCGCCTCGACCACCGCGTCCCGGCCGTGTAGGAACAGGTCCTGGGCGTCGGTACGGCGCGATCCCGGCCGCAACCGCACCCGACTGCCCGCCCCAACCGAACGCCCGTCCAGCAAAACCCGATCCGAACCGGGATCGAACCCGGCGTCGCTCGCCGGATCCCACCAGGGCCGGTCGCCCCCCGACACGAACGGATCCGCCGCGTCGGGTTCGGCCAGGGTCGTCGGCGCACCCGGCCCGCTGCCCTCGCGCAGCGCCCGCACCGCGCCGTGCAGCCGGTCCCACACCTCCGGGGGCAGCGAGTCGACCAGGTCCACGGCGGCGCCCGCTCGGACGTCGGTGCCGCGCGCCTCGCGCTTCTCCCGCTCGGTCAGCGCCGACGTGCGCAGCGCGAGAATCTCGTCGATCTCGGTCGCGTCGTAGAGCGCGCCCAGGCTCTCCGGGGCCACCTGCGGGTGATCCTCCAAGATGATCGGCGAGGACAACACCACGTCGTCCCGCTCCCCGACCAGCACCGGCCAGGTCCGCAGATTGACGCACGTCGCCGCGGCGGCCCGGGCCCACTCCGGCGGATCGGTCATCGACAGGAACGACCCGGCGTCCACCCCGAGCAGCACGTGCGCCGACACCAGCGCGTAGCGCAGCGCCGCGTCCCGGTCGGCACCCGGATCCGGCGTCCAGCCGACGGTGTTCGCCACCTCGACGGTGAGTTTGAGCGTGCGGTACGGGCCGGGGATCTCGGCGGTCCGCAGCCGGATCACTCCCTCCGCCCGGGCCCGCCGGCGGACCATCCGACCGAGCACCCGGCCGTCGAGCTCGACCGCCTCGCTGTCCTCGTGCTCGTCCCGCTCGAACGGCACGACCAGCCCATCACCGGCCAAATTCGCTACTGGCACCACGAGTTCGACCCGCTCCTCGATGCCTTCGTCCCACGGCACGAGCACCCTGTCGGGCAGTTCCAACTCGTCCACCGAGGTGAATCCGCCGTCGGGACCTGCCTGTTGCACCGTGCGTCGTCGCGCATGCAGGAAGCGCAGCTCGACCGAGAGGTTCGCGCCGTCACGCGGTTCGATCAGGCACTCGGTGCGCTGGTCGTGGTGTTCGCCGCTGCCCTGCCCCCAGGCGGGCGGCACCAGGACGCCGAACTGCCAGCGCATCCGGTTCTTGGCGGCCGAGGCCCGGTACGGGTAGAGCACGTAGCCCTCGAACAGGACGGCGTCGGCGATCTGTCGAGCGGCGGCGAACCGCTCCTCGGTGGCGAGCCCGGACGGTGTCATCGCACGATCCCCTCGGTGTCGCCGCTGCGATCCGGCGCGCGGTCGCGGCCGGCCGCGACACCGAGGATGCGCTCGGACGCGGAGTCGGGTTCGGCCGCCGCCAGCAGGGCTCGCATCGTGGCCTCCCAGGAGGGCAGCGCATGCCGGGACCGGTAGGCGA
Source organism: Embleya scabrispora DSM 41855 (assembly GCF_000372745.1). Classification (GTDB taxonomy): domain Bacteria; phylum Actinomycetota; class Actinomycetes; order Streptomycetales; family Streptomycetaceae; genus Embleya; species Embleya scabrispora. The sequence continues at coordinate 34,631 of NZ_KB889691.1, forward strand.
GCAGCGCGTCCATGCCCTCGCGCGGCAGGCGCAGCCAGCCGCAGCCGGGGAAGTGCTGCTCGATCATCTCCTGCCACACGGCCACCGGCATGCGGCATACGGCCTCCTTGTGCCAGGGCACCGGTTCGACCCCGAAGCCGCCGGGGCCGGTGAACGCGGTCCCGGAGAAGAGCATCAGCAGCGGCACCTCGCCCTCGCCCAATGCGTGGAAGTAGCGGGAGGAGGCGATGTCCATGTCGTAGGTGCACGGCACCACCAGGTCCACCTCGGTCTCCCCGGTGAAGCCCGGCGCGGTCAACGCCACCTGGGCGAACCGGATCGGGTGCAGCGTGCTGCCCCAGCGGGATCGTTCGCCGAACAGCACGTCCAGCCGGTCGCCCTCGACCGCGCCGTAGCGGCGCCGGGCCGGCTCGATCCGCAGTTGCACGTGCAGCGCGAGTGCGTGCACCCGGGCCTGCTCGGCGGCGGTGATCCGCAGCCGGAAGACCAGGGTGGGGCCCGCCGCGTAGCCGTCCGCACGCACTCCGACGCAGGAGAAGTCCAACTCGGTCACGGCAGTTCGTCCCTTCCGGGCACCCGAGCCCGCGAGCGCACGTCGGCGAAGAACGCGGCCAGGTCGGCGCGCGCCTCGGCACCGCCGTCGAAGCCCTGCCAATGCAGTCGCATCCGGCCCACCAGCGCGTAGCAGACGTCGACCGGAACCAGGAAGCACTCGCTCGCCCCGTCGGTGCGGCGCAACAGCAGCGCCTCGACGTCGGCGTGCAGCAGTCGGGCGAGCCGACTCTCACCGAGCACCGCCTGCCACAGGTCCGGGTCCAGGTCGCTTTCGGTGGCGCCGGCCGGGCTGGGGTAGAACGCGACCAGCCGGTCCGCCGCGGCGTTGCGCAGGAAGAACGCCATCCCGACCGGAATCTGCAGGGCATCCCACGCGCCGTCGTCCAGGCTGTGGTCGGGGTCGACGAGGTAGCGCTCGGGCACGGCCCGGTGGCGACCGCCGGCCGCGCCGCGCTGCTCGAACAACAGGGCGCAGCCGCGGCACGCGCAGGCCAGGACCCGGGCCTCGGTGTCGACGAGGTGGCGATGTCCCGGGCCGACCTCCTCGGCGCACAACTCGCAGCGTTCCGGCCGCGGTCCGGCCGGGCGGCGGAATCGGCGCAGCCCGGTCGCCGGCCGCGTACTCGTCCGGGGTGGCGCGCTCACCGCGCGGCCCGAGCCGGGTCGATCCCTCGGACGCCGATCTGGAGCAGCGCGGGTTGTGCGGGCGCGGCCGGGGCCTCCTCGATCTCGACGTGCTCGATCTCGGGTGCGTAGCCGCCCAGGACACCCTCGATGGCCTCCCGCGCGCCGTCCGCGCTCGTGTTCGCGCATCCGCAGCCGCCGCTCGCGGCGGTGATCCGCAGTCGCACGCTCCGGGCGAGCTCGTCGTAGTCGAGCAGTTCGGCGCGGTGTTCCGGGTGGGCCGCGAGGCCGCGGGCGATCCGGGTCGGCACGTCGTCCGGATGCAGGTCGTGCAGGACGAGCAGGCCGGTGACCAGTTCGTCGTCGAGCACGGCGCGCCTGTCCGTGTCGGCGTCGCGCAACAGCGCGGCCAGGCGGGTCAGGCCGGCGCCGTAGAAGTCCATCAGGGCGCGTACCAGATCCTCGGCGGCGGCCTTGCCGGCCGGGTCGGCGCTCGCGGCCAGGCGGGTGAGGATCTCCTCGACCCGCAGTCCGGTCTGTTCGGCGTTCATCCGCTCAGCCCGCTCAGGCCGGTGGGCACGTGCAGCTTCTGCAGGGTCTTGCCGTCGCCGAGGTACATGTGCACGCCGCACGGCAGACAGGGATCGAAGCTGCGCACGGCCCGCATGATGTCGATGCCCTTGAAGTTCTCCGGGGAGTTCTCCTCGAAGATCGGCGTGTTCTGCACCGCGTCCTCGTAGGGCCCGGGGGTGCCCAGGGTGTCGCGGACGCTGGCGTTCCACGGAGTGGGCGGGTACGGGTGATAGTTGGCGATCTTCCCGTCCCGGATCACCATGTGGTGCGAGAGCACACCGCGCACGGCCTCGGTGAAGCCGACGCCGACCGCCTGGTCGGGCACTTCGAACTTCTCCCACGTCTTGGTCCGGCCCGAGCGCACCTCTTCGAGTGCCTTCTCGGCGAAGTACACCGCCATGGCGGCCATGTACGCCTGGAAGTAGGTGCGTGCGCGGTTGCGCTCCAGGGCGTTGCTCCACTGCGGGATCTTCCACTCGAAGGTGGTCTCCGGTTTGGTCATCGACCTGGGCAGATTGATCACCACGCTGTGCCCGGTGGCTTTGACGAAGCCGGTGTCGACCAGGCCGTTGAGCGCGGTGGACCACAGCCGGGCGAGCGGGCCGCCGCCGGTGTCCAGGGCCAGGTAGTCGGTGCCGTCGAACCAGCGCGGCGACATCACCCAGCTGTAGTTGTTCTGGAAGTCCCGCTTCTGCGGTGCGGGGATGGTGTGCTGGTTCCACGGGTGGCGCGGGTCGACCGAATTGCCCAGCGGGTCGTGCGTGACGAACTGCTCCTGGCCCTCCCAATCCTGGTAGTAGGAGCTGCCGAGCAGGATCCGGATGCCCAGGTTGATCTCGGTCAGGTCGTTGGTGATCAATTCGCCGTCCACCACGATGCCGGGGCTGACGTACATCCGCCGGCCCCAGTCGGTCATGTTGCGGTAGGTGAAGTCGCAGTGGTCGGGGTCGTTGAGCGCGCCCCAACAGCCGAGCAACACCCGCCGCCGGCCGACCTCCTCGTAGCCGGGCAGGGCCGTGTAGAAGAAGTCGAAGAGGTCGTCGTGCAGCGGCACCACACGCTTCATGAACTCGACGTAGCGCATCAGTCGGGACAGGTAGTCGGTGAACAACTGGACCGAGGCGACCGTGCCCACACCGCCCGGGTAGAGCGTGGAGGGGTGCACGTGCCGGCCCTCCATCAGGCAGAACATCTCCCGGGTGTAGCGGCTGACCGCCAGCGCCTCACGGTAGAACTCACCCTCGATCGGGTTGAGCGAGCGCATGATGTCGGCGATGGTGCGGTAGCCGTGTTCCGCGGCGTGCGGGGCCTCGGTGCGTTCGGCCAGTTCCAGCACACCGGGGTTGGTCTCGCGGACCATGCGCTCGCAGTAGTCCACCCCGACCAGGTTCTCCTGGAAGATGTTGTGGTCGAACATGTACTCGGCGGCTTCACCGAGGTTGATGATCCACTCGGCCAGGTGTGGCGGCTTGACGCCGTAGGCCATGTTCTGCGCGTAGACCGAGCAGGTGGCGTGGTTGTCGCCGCAGATACCGCAGATCCGGCTGGTGATGAAGTGCGCGTCGCGGGGGTCCTTGCCGCGCATGAACACGCTGTAGCCGCGGAAGACCGACGAGGTGCTGTAGCACTCGGCGACCCGCTTCTGCTTGAAGTCGATCTTGGTGTGGATGCCCAGACTGCCCACGATCCGGGTGATCGGATCCCAGGACATCTCGGTGAGGCCGCTGCCGTCGCCGGCCACTTTGGTCGAGGGTGCCATCGTGTGTAGTGCCCTTCTGCGGTGTGGGACGGCGGCACGCTCGGGGCCGGCCGCGAAGTCGAGGACTGGGTGCAGGCGATCCGCTCACCAGGGCGGGCGGTAGCCGGTGGTCAGCTCGCGACGCGAGTGACGCCACTTGGGTTCCTTGTCCACGGTCTGCGCGGTGATCGAGCGCAGTTTGCGGATCAGCAGGCCGTACGCGCCGCTGGCGGTCGCGGAGACCTTGCTGCCGGGCGGTTCGTCCATGAAGGGCATGAACTTGTCCGGGAAGCCGGGCATCGTGCACGCGATGCAGATCCCGCCGACGTTCGGGCAACCGCCGACGCCGTTGATCCAACCGCGCTTGGGCACGTTGCACTTGACCACCGGACCCCAGCAGCCCAGCTTCACCAGGCACAGCGGCGAGCCGTACTCGTCGGCGAACTGCCCCTGTTCGTAGTAGCCGCCGCGGTCGCAGCCCTCGTGCACGGTGGCGCCGAACAGCCAGGTCGGACGCAGTTTGTCGTCCAGCGGGATCATCGGCGCGGACCCGGCGAGTTGGTAGAGCAGGTAGGTCAGCGTCTCGGCGAAGTTGTCCGGCTGGATGGGGCACCCGGGCACGCACACGATCGGCAGGCCCGCCTTGGAGGTCCAATCCCAGCCCAGGTAGTCGGGCACGCCCATCGCGCCGGTCGGGTTGCCGGCCATCGCGTGGATGCCGCCGTAGGTGGCGCACGTGCCGATCGCCACCACGCCGGTGGCCTTGGGCGCGAGCCGGTCCAGCCATTCGCTCGTGGTGATCGGTTGGCCGGTGGCGGGGTCGTCGCCGAATCCGCACCAGTAACCCTCGGCCTTGATCGACTCGTTCGGGATGGATCCCTCGACCACCAGGACGAACGGGTCGAGTTCGCCCCGTTCGGCCTTGAAGAACCATTCGATGAAGGTGTCCGCGCCCTGGACCGGGCCGCATTCGTAATCGATCAGCGGCCAGTGCACGGCGATCGGCGGCAGTCCGGGCAGCGCGCCGGTGACGATCTCCTCGATCGACGGCTGCATCGCGGCGGTCAGGGCGACGGAGTCGCCGTCGCAGCTCAGACCGGCATTGATCCACAGGATATGGATCGGGGACGGTGGTTCGGCCGGCGTGCCGGCGCTCGGACTCTCGGCGGTGTTCTCGGGCGTGGCGCGCATGATGACGCCTCCTCGAAAGGTTACGAGTCAGACATAACGGACTCTTCGAACCTTCCTATCAGCCCACCGCGTGACGCGCCTCACATCCGGGCCATCCGGGCGAGTCTCGCCACCCCCGGTTCCGCGGCGGCGCATGGGGCCGACCCGCCGCCGCGTCACCGATCCGCGTCAGGACACCGGCGGTACGGGCGTGTCCGGGGTGGCGGTCCCGTCGGCCGACGGGCGGTAACGGGCCAGGAACATGTCCACGCCGCCGGTGATCAGCCGCTGGGTCAGATCGGCGTCGGGCACCGCGCCCGAGGAGCCGTAGGAGATGTGCGGCATCAGGACCAGGCCGGAGAGTTGGATCGCGGCCAACTGCACGTCGTCGATCTCGAGTTCGCCGCGCCCGACGAGTTCCGCGAGCGCCGTGCGGACGATCACGTGGAAGCGGTCCGGTCCCAGTTCGCGCCAGGTGCGGCCCAGATCGGGCAGCCGCGACATCGAGCCCATCACCACGTTGTGCAGGGTGAGCACCTCCGGCGTGGCATGACCCGCCACCCATGCCTCGCAGATCGCCACCAGATCGGCCCGGACGTCCGTCGAGGAGCCCAGCCGCTCCTCGATCAGGCGGGTGGACTCCGCGAGCGCCCGGTCCAGGATCTCGCCGACGATCGCCGTGAACAGGGCCTCCTTGCTGCCGAAGTGGTTGTAGACGGTCACCTTCGCGACGCCCGCCTCGGCGGCGATGGTGTCCATGCCCACCTGGTAGCCCTCGCGCAGGAAGGCTTGCGTGGCCGCCTCCAGGATCGCCTTGCGCTTGCGCGCCGCCCGGTCACCGGAAGGGATGCGCTTGGGGGTCTGCTCCGCTGCCCACACAGTCGTGTCTCCGTTCGTCGAGCGCAGTTTAACCAATTGAACCGAACCGGTTAGTTCAGCTGAACCGTGCTGTTGGGTTTCGGTCGCGCACCGCCGCACTGTTGCGTGTGCTAACTGAACTGCACTGTTGAGTTCAACTGAACTCCACTGTATGGTTCAGTTCTCGAACAAGCCACTTCCCGGAAGGGGATCAGCGCATGAAGCACGAGCAGACGAGCGAGCGGTCGGCGCGAACGGGGGCGGCATTCGCGCTGCTCGCCGCGGTGCAGGCGATCCTCAACACGTCGGTCACCATCACCTCGGCCGCCGGGCCCGACATCGCCGCCGACCTGGACCTCGGCGCGTCGGGTCTGGTCTGGGCCGGCGCCGCGTACACCCTGGCGTTCAGCGGCCTGCTGCTGCTCGGCGGCCGGGTGGCCGACCTGCGCGGGCGGCGGGCCGGCTTCCGGATCGGCACCGCGGTGTTCGCCGCCGCGTCCCTGGCCGGCGCCCTCGTACCGGGCGGGGGGTGGCTGATCGCGGCCCGACTGGCTCAGGGCGCCGGCGCCGCGCTCGCCGCACCGGCCGCCATGGCGCTGGTCGCGGACGTCTTCCCCGGCGACGCGGCCCGCCGGCGGGCGATGGCCGCGTGGGGCGGGTTGTCCGGGGTCGGCGCGGCACTGGGCATGCAACTCGGCGGCGCGACCGCGACCTGGGCGTCCTGGCGCTGGGCGTTCGTGGCGCTCGCGCTGATCGGTCTCGCCGTCGCCGTGCTCGCCGGCCGGTATCTGCCGACCGGCCCGGCCCGGGTCCCGGGCCGCGTGGACGTGCTCGGCGCAGCCCTGGTCACCGGCGGCGTCGCGGTACTGAGCCTGGGGCTGGTGGCGGTGGGCACGCACGGCTGGCTCGCCCCGGCGGTACTGCTGCCGCTGGCCGTCGGAGCGGCATTGCTGGCGGCCTTCGGCGTGGCCGAGAACCGGGTCGCGGCGCCGCTCGTACCGCTGTCCTTCCTCGCCTCCCGCCGACGCGTGGCCGCGCTCGCCACCGGAATGCTCGCGCCGATCGCCGGGTCGACGGCCGCGTTCTTGATGTCCTTGTACTTCCAGCGGGTGCTGGGGTGGTCCGCGCTGCGCTCGGCGATGGGTTTCGGCCCGTACACGCTGATGCTGATCGCGGTCAGCGCCGGCAGTGTGCCGATCGTGGCCCGGTTGGGCGTGCGGTGGACGGCCGCACTGGGTCTGGCCACGATGGCGGGCGCCTTCGTGCTGTTCTCCCGGATCAGCCCGGACGCGGCCTACCTCGGAGCACCGCTTGCCGGCATGCTCACCCTGCCCATCGGCATCGGTCTGACCGCCGCGGCGGCCGTGGTCGCCGCCACCCGCGGCGTGCCGCACACCCAGGCCGCCCTCGCCGGCGGCGCGTTCAACACCACGATGCTGCTGGGCCCCACCGTCGGCATGGCCTTGTTCGCCTCGCTCGCCGACGCGCACACCGGTGCCGGCTCCTCCCCCGAACAGGCCGCCACCGACGGCTACGCGTTCGCCTTCCGGGCTGCGGCGGCGCTGTTCGCCCTCGCCGCGCTCGCCTCGGTGAGCCTGCGGGCCCGCCGCACCCCCAGCCCCCGGCCCGTCCGGGTCTGAGCACCACCGAACCACCACCCCCACCCAGCAGAGGAGTTCACCGATCATGACCACGACGACCTGGGTCGCGGGCTTTCGCTCCGCCGTGCTCGACCCGAACGAGAGCATCCTGATCCAGCCCTCACGGGGTTTCCGCGACCAGACGGTGCGGCAGATCCTGCACCTGGACGGCGGCGGTACCGCGCTGCGGGTGCTGCTCAGCAACGAATACGGCAAGGAACCGCTCGTCATCGGCGCCGCCCGGGTGGCCGTGGGCACCGGCGACGGCACGGTCGACCGCGACACGGACACGGTGCTGCGCTTCGGCGGCGCGGCCGAGGTGACCATCCCCGTCGGCGGATTCCGCCGAAGCGACCCGGTGGAGTTGGCCGTGCCCGCCGGGACCGACCTGGCGCTGACCCTGTACCTGCCCGGGGACACCGGCCTCGCCACCTACTCCGCCACCCCGTCGCAACTCGCCTACGTGCTACCGGGCAATGCCGTCTCGGCGAACTTCGTGGGCGCGGAGGAGGCGGACAACCGCTACTTCGTCGCCGGCGTGGACGTACTGGCTCCCGAAGGCACCACGATCGCCGTGGCCTTCGGCGACTCCTGGTTCGAGGGCGGGGGCACCTCAACCGGTGCCAACCTGCGCTTCCCCAACCAGCTGAACCGACGACTGGACCGGGGTTGGGTGGTCAACCAGGGCATCGGCGGCAACCGGCTGCTGACCGACGAGGTCGGCCTGCGCGGCCTCGCCCGCTTCGACCGCGACGTGCTCACCGTGCCCGGGGCCACCCACGTGCTCTTCCACTTCGGCCTCAACGACCTGGGCCTGCCGGGCATGACCGGCGAACCCCCGGCCACGGCTGAGGATTTGATCGCCGGATTCACCACGCTGGCCGCTCGGGCCCGGGCGGCGGGGCTGATCGGCATCGGGATGACCATGGGCCCCTACGCCGGCACCATCTATCCCGGCGTCGACAGCATGCAGGGGCGGGTGATCCGCCGTCGGGTCAACGACTGGATCCGCACGGCTGCGGTCTTCGACGCGGTCGTGGACGTCGCGGCGGCGGTGCGGAATCCCGATGCGCCGGACCACATCCGGCCCGACCTGGACAGCGGCGACCACCTGCACCTGAACGACGCGGGCGCACGGGCGATGGCCGGGGCCGTGGACCTGTCGTACCTGCGACTGTGACGGCACCACCGGGCCCGGACACACTCCCAGGCACCCGACGGGCGCCCGGCCTCGCGTCCCGCGACGCGGCGGCGGGCGCCCGTCGCGTGTTTCACGGCGGCGAACACCGGGCGTGCGGCGTGCCGTTCAACACGGATACGGCGACGCCGGGCGCACCACGGCCCGGCCCGCCGGGTCCAGTGACATCGCCGCCTCCAGGAGCGCCTCCAGGTCGGGATCCGGCCACGGGCGCACCACGGCCAGCGGGGGCCGATGCCGGCCGGTGGCGATGTCCTCCAGGATGTCGGCGGCACCGATTCGCCCTCCGATCGCCCGATCGGTGGCCGGCGCGCGGCCGGTCCACGCCGCCCGGAACGAGGCGCCCAGGCTGTACACCTCCGCGGCGTCGGTGAGGCACACGTGGTGTCCGGGCCCGGTGTCCAGGAGTTGCCGGGCGATCTCGGGGGCCGTGGTCAGGTCCATTCCGCCCCGATAGGGAACCGGCAGCGGAAGCAGATCCGGGTGCTGGGTCAGATCGTGGTCGATGAACTCGATGCCGCCGCCCGGGGTGACCAGGATGTTCATCGGCTGGATGTCCCCGTGGTGCCAACCCACCGCGTGCAGCCGCGCCAGCGCCGCGAACGCCCGCCGGGCCAACGCGGGCAACCGGTCCGCGAGAGAGGGACCGGTGCGGCGTACCGACTCGCACCAGCGCCACAGGGTCTTCCCCGGACGCCATTCGACCGCCGTCCACACGCCGTCGCCGACGTGCCCGTGTGCGCCGCCGACCGGATACAGGCCCTGTTCGCGCAGGATGGTCAACGCGCGGGCCTCGTGGTGCAGCGAGGCGACCTCGGCCGGCCTCTCGGCGGTCTTGATCCGCCACCCTCCGGCCCGCCAGGCGTGGGTGTGATGCGAGGTCAGCGGGCGGGGCCGGTCGGCGATGCCGAGGGTCTCCAACGCGGCGGCGAGCAGCGGATCCATTCTCACATTCTGGCGGACGCGCAGGACACGACGGCCCTGCGCCGGGCCGGGCCCTCGGACAGGACCCGGGCGAGCCGCGCCGAGATCGGCAGGCCGGTCGCACTCTCGATCCAGCCGAACTCGCCCACGCAGTTGGTCTCCAGGTAGGTCCAGCCGGCCGAGGTGACCACGAAGTCCAGCGCGGCGTAGACCAACCCGAGGTCGCGCACGTGCTCGACGCACGCCCTCGCGATCTCCGCCGGCGGGTCGATCGCCCGGTACTCGGCCGTCTCCTGCGGAACGGCCCGCCAGTCGAGCGCACCGTCCGTCCTGATCGCGGCGGCGAACACCCGATCGTCCACGACGGTCACCCGCGCGTCGAACAGTCGGTCCTCGACCAGGGCTTGCAGGTAGTGCAGGGTGCCGGCGATGCCCGTCAGGTCGTCCGAGAGGTGGATGCGCGTGGTCGGGATGAAGGTGGTGTGCCGCTGGGTGAGCGCCTTGACCACGGCCTTGTCCCGGTGTGCGGCGATGAACGCGCGGGCCGCATGCGGATCGCTGGTGAACAGCGTGTCGGGCACCGCGAAACCGTTGCGCGCGGCGGCCGCCAATTGGGTGGGTTTGTGCAGCGAGGCGGCCACGACGGTGGGGTCGTCGATCCACACCTTCAGCGGGTGCGCGCGCAACAGGCCCAGCAGGGCTGTGGTGTTCTCGTCCGCACGCCAGCGTTCCTCGGCGGCGGCCAGTGCGTCCGGCCGGGTGGGCTTGCGCCAGTAGACCGCACAGCGCTCGTCCAGGGTCACCGTCGCCCGCCCCGAGGTCAGTACGGTGTGCCAGCGCCCACCGGCGAACCGGCCGGTGACCAGCGGGCGTTCGCGCAGTCGGCCCGGGTCCAGCCGAAGCAGGGCCACGGGGCCGCCGAGGAGGTGCGCCGCCACCATGTCGGCGGTCAGGTCCTCCTCGGTGGCCACGATCACGACGCTCGCGTCGTGATCAGTCATCCTTCTTGTATCCCCTGGGCTCCTGCGTTCCGGTGTAGGTGCCCGAGTCGACCGCGTGGATCAGCAGCTTGCCGCCCGGGGTGACATTGACGCACAGATCGGGATCGTAGTGATGGCGGGGCAGTGCGGGCGCGCCTCGGGTGGGGACGGGGGCCCTGCGGCCGAGAATCAAGGGACCGGGCATGACCTCTCCTGACTGTGGGTGTCCGACGAACCCGAAACGGTGCGTCATCTTCATCAACGCCCGGATGGTGCCCATCAGTTGCACCTGCTTGGCAAAAAGAGCCGACGACCGCGTCCGGGCGGCCCCGAGGCACTGTCCGACAGGATGGCCGGAATGCGGCCCTTGCGGTGTGGCGCCACACCTTCGGCTGCCCTCCGCGCCGGCCGGCATCGTTCGCCGAACGCATCGGGACGCTCGTGCTCCGGGCCGGGCAACGCCGGGGTCGCAGGCCGCGCGTTCAGTGCGGTCCCGCTCCGCCGCGGGCAGCGGGTATGCCGCCGCTCAGGCGTTCCTCCAGGCGTTTGCCCTCGATGTCCGGGTCGGGGACGTACTTGGCGAACCACTGGGGGTGGTACCACAGCTTGGCCCGAACGATCGCCATCGTCGCCGGAACCAGGGTCAACCGGACCACGAAGGCGTCCAGGAAGACACCGACCGCGAAACCGAACCCGATCGCCTTGATGGTCGGGTCGTCGGTGAACATGAACGCCACGAAGATCGCGAACATGATCAGCGCCGCCGCCGTCACCACGCGCGCGGACAGCCCGGTGCCGCGCGCGACCGCACCGCGCGCATCGCCGGTATCGGTGAAGTCCTCCTTGATCCGGGAGACGACGAACACCTCGTAGTCGCTGGACAGTCCGAAGATGATCGCGAGCATCAGGATCGGCAGAAAGCTGATCGTCTCGGTCGGGGTGATGTCGAAGATGTCCTCGCCCCAGCCCCATTGGAACATCGCGACCTCGGCCCCGAACGCCGCCGCGATCGACAGCAGGAAACCGATGATCGACTTGATCGGCACCAGGATGGTTCGGAAAGCGAAGGTGAGCAGCACGAACGCCAACCCCACCACCACGAGCAGGAACTCAGGAAGCGCGGCTAAGAGTTTGGCGGACACGTCGATGTTGGACGCGGTGCTGCCGCCGACCAGGATCGGCGCGCCTACGCCCGCCTCGATCGCCGCACGGTTGTCGCGGATCTGGTGCACCAGGTCGGCCGTGGTTTCGGAGTTCGGCCCGGTCGTGGGAATCACCCGGACCACGGCCACCTGATCGTTCACGGCGAGCGGACCCGCCGCCGCCACGTCCGGCTGCTGCTTCAGCGCGGCCACCAGGTTCTGCAAGCCGGTCTGGTTCACCGGCCCGTCGGCGACCACCAGGAGGGGTCCGTTGAACCCGGGCCCGAAACTCGCGGCGGTCAGGTCGTACGCCTTGCGTTGGGTGGAGGACTCGGGCTGGGAGGCACTGCTGGGCAGGCCCAGTTCCATGCTCGTCGCCGGGATCGCCAGCACGAGCAACAGGCCGACGCCGAGGATCAGTGCCGGGATCCGAAAGCGCACCACGAAACGCGCCCAGGCCGCGCCGAAGGTCCGGGCCGGTTCGATCGCGACGATCCGGGCGACCTCCTCGTGGTGCCCGGGCCGCAGCCGCGTGTCGATGAACGAGGCGACTTTGGTACCGGCGAAGCCCAGGATCGCGGGCAACAGGGTGAGCGCGATCAACAACGCGACCGCCACCGCCGCCGCGGCGCACAGCCCCATCAGGGTCAGGAAGGGGATGCCCACGACGGCCAGCCCGCACAGGGCGATGATCACGGTGAGCCCGGCGAAGACCACCGAGCTGCCGGCGGTGCCCAGGGCCAGGGCCACGGACTCCTCCACGGCCATGCCAGCGATCAGATTGTTGCGGTGCCTGAACAGGATGAAGAGCCCGTAGTCGATGCCGCAGGACAACCCGAGCATGAGCGCCACCGTCGTGGACGCCGACGCGATGTTCACCACCGACGCGAGCGCGGTCACGCCCATCAGGGCGATCACCACGCCGATGATCGCGTTGACGATCGGCACACCGGCGGCCACGATCGCACCGAACGTGATCAGCAGGATGATCAGCGCGATCGCCAGGCCGATCACCTCCGGCAGCTCGGAGGGAGTGATCCGCCAGCCCGGGTACACACTGCCCGAGTACTCGACCTGGACCCCGGCCTGCCGGGCCGGCACCACCGCGTCCGCGAGCTTGTCCAAGGTGGCGTCCTCGACGTCCGCCGGCTGCGCGGTGTACTGCACCCAGCCGAGCGCCACGTGCCCGTCGGGCGACACGCCCTGATCGGTGAACGGGTCGGATACGGAGGCCACTTGCGGCACGGCACGCAACTGCGCGATGGCCGCCTCGATACCGGCCCGAGGACCCTGGTCGGTGACCTTGACCGTGCCCTTCCCGGCGAACACCACCTGCGTCTGACCGCCGCCGAGCGCGGGCAGCTTGTCGTTCAGCAGGTCCGTCGTACGCTGCGCCTCGGTCCCGGGAATCGTGAAGGTGTCATTGGTCTTGCCCCCACTCACCATGGCAAGGACGACAGCTCCCGCCGCGACGGCAAGCCAAACCGCCAACACGAGGCGCCGATGCCGAAATGCCCAGCGCCCCAGCCGGAACAAATAGGTGGACAAGCCGCCTCCCTCCACACCGACCGACGGACCACGGCCCCTTCACCGCTCGCCACACGACGCCCACAGCTGCACTAAATCACCACAATCCAGCCAATTTTGCCCGCCCTGTCGCACAAACCTCGCAACGACGCGCCGACGAACCCGAAAGCCCCCGGGCCGACCGAAAGGAGCCCGCTTTCCGGGCTGCGATCGCGCCCCACAACGCCCGCCCACCGCGGCTGCCGGAAAGGCCGGGGACCGTTCGGTGTCGGGCGGGCAAGGACCCGCCCGCATCGGGGCAGGCCCGGGTCGGGTGCGGTTGGCGTGATCTTCGTGGTTGTATCGGGACGAACGTCTGCCTCCCGATGGGAAGACCCTTGCGCGTGCCCAGCCCGGAGTCGACACGACGAGCCCTCGGTGCGGTCCGCGACTGGATGATCTCCGCCCCCGGTACCTACATCTGGCTGCTGATCCTTTATGTGACCACAGCCGACCTGTACGTGCGCCTGACGGCCGACGAGCGCATCGCCTTCCTCCGTCGACAGAGCACGAATCTGCACAATCTCGACACCGCGCCGCTGCGGGTGTTCGTGGCCAGCGCCGTCTGGGACCAGGGTCTGCACCTGCTCAAGTTCACGGTGATGTTCACCGTGCTGTGCGCGGTCGCCGAGCGGTGGATCGGGACTCGGCGGTGGCTGGCCGTCGCCGCGCTCGGGCACGTGGGCGCGACCTGCGTCAGCCAGGCGATCGTCCTGGCGCAGGTCCACGATGGCACTTTGGCGCGGAGTGCGCGCTTTCAGTTGGACGTCGGCCCCAGCTACGGGTACATGGCCGTCGCGGGCGTGCTCTGCTACCGGATCGCCGGCCCGGGGCGATGGCCTTATCTCGCGGGCCTGGCGCTGTACGTCGGCCTGCCGATGTTCGTGCATCGGGACTTCACCGCGACCGGACATCTCAGCGCGGTGCTGATCGGACTGTGCTGCCGCCGGTTGACGCGTGGGCGGCCGAAGTGGGACTCGGGCGCGTGGTGGCGCACGATACGTCCGCGGCTCGGGCCGCCCGGTCCCGCGCCGCAGCCGGCACAAAGCCCCCGCCCCGCCGCCGGCTCGGGAGAAGCGGCATCCACCCCGGAGGCGTCCGGCAGTTCACCGAACGGGCGATGACCCGCTCGACACGCACCCGGTGACCTCCGCACGCCCGTCACCGATCACGAGCGCCGGCCTCGCCGGAGCCCGCCCGGCCGCCTCACCGCTCCCGCACACGCCGTACGAGATCGGCGGCGGCCTCCGGCCGGCGGGCGTGCTCGAACTCGAAGCCCGCCGCGAGCAGCTCGCGCAGATTGGCCTGCGTGTAACGGCAACTGACGCTGCGACCCGCGAGGTTGATCACCACATCGCTGCCGTCGACGGCCTTCACCCGGCCCCCGCGGTCGTCCCGTCCCAGCAAAGCAATCCCGGCCGCTCCGGTCGCCTGGTCAGGATCACCACCTCGTGGCCGGCCGCCCGCAGCGCGGTCGACAATCGTGCCCACCTGCCCGGTCCCCCCGGGTATCACAACCTTCATCGAACCCCCTCGGTCCCGGGAACTACCCCAACCCAAAGAATTGAACGCGTTCAAAAATGCCGCTTCGAACGCGCACCCCGCGACCGAAGTCGCGACGAGACACGAGAGCGCCGCGCGTCGAGGGTCGAATTTGCGCCCGATATGACCGGTTAGTGTCACCTCATGCAGGCATGGAATGGCAGGTCCTATCCCCTCGGCGCCACCTTCGACGGCTCGGGCACCAACTTCGCGGTGTTCTCCGAAGTCGCCGAACGCGTCGAGGTCGCGCTGATCGGCGACGACGGCACCGAACGGCGGGTGCCGCTGCCCGAGGTGGACGGTTTCGTGTGGCACGGCTACCTGCCCGGCGTCGGACCGGGCACGCGCTACGGGTACCGCGTACACGGACCCCACGATCCCGACCGGGGACACCGCTGCAATCCCGCGAAGATCCTGATCGACCCCTACGCAAAGGCGATCGACGGCGACACCGACGGCGACCTGTCGTTGCTCGACTACCGCCCCGAGGCGCGGGACGAGCAGAACACGACGGACAACCTGGGCCACACCATGTTGTCGGTGGTGACCGACTCGACCTTCGACTGGGGCGACGACCGCAGCCCGAACCGGCCCTACCACGAGACGGTGATCTACGAGGCGCACGTCAAGGGCATGACCCGCACCCATCCCGACGTTCCCGAACACCAGCGCGGCACCTACGCCGGTCTGGCCCATCCCGCCGTGATCGAGCACCTGACCGCACTCGGCGTCACCGCGATCGAGCTGATGCCGGTGCACCAGTTCGTCCACGACGGATCGCTGCTCGACCGAGGGTTGTCGAACTACTGGGGCTACAACACCATCGGCTTCCTCGCCCCGCACAACGCCTACTGCTCCTCCGGAACCCGCGGCGAACAGGTGACCGAGTTCAAGGCGATGGTCAAGGCCCTGCACGCGGCCGGGATCGAGGTCATCCTCGACGTCGTCTACAACCACACCGCCGAGGGCAACGAGTTGGGCCCCACGCTCTCCTTCCGCGGCATCGACAACGCCTCGTACTACCGCCTGGTGGACGACGATCCGGCGCACTACTACGACACCACCGGCACCGGGAACAGCCTGCTGATGCGGCACCCCAACGTGCTCCAGCTGATCATGGACTCGCTGCGCCACTGGGTCACCGACATGCACGTCGACGGCTTCCGTTTCGATCTGGCGGCCACCCTGGCCCGGCAGTTCGAGGAGGTGGATCGGCTCTCCGCGTTCTTCGACCTGGTCCAGCAGGATCCGGTGGTCAGCCGGGTCAAGCTGATCGCCGAGCCGTGGGACCTGGGCGAGGGCGGCTACCAGGTGGGCAACTTCCCGCCCCTGTGGAGCGAGTGGAACGGCAAATTCCGGGACGGGGTTCGCGACTTCTGGCGCGGCACGGACGGCGTGCTGCCGGAGTTCGCGGCCCGCCTGACCGGTTCCTCCGACCTGTACGCGAGCGAGCACCGCAGGCCGCTGGCGGGCGTCAATTTCGTCACCGCACACGACGGCTTCACCCTGCGCGACCTGGTGTCGTACAACGACAAGCACAACGTGGCCAACGGCGAGGCGAACCGCGACGGCGCCAACGACAACCGTTCGTGGAACTCCGGCGCCGAGGGCGAGACCGACGACCCGCGCGTGCGCGCGCTGCGCGAGCGCCGACAGCGCAACCTGCTCACGACCCTGTTCGTCGCGCAAGGCGTGCCGATGCTCTCGCACGGCGACGAATTCGGCCGCACCCAGCACGGCAACAACAACGTGTACTGCCAGGACAACGAGATCGCCTGGATGGACTGGGCCCGGGCCGCCGCCGACCCGACCCGACGGGACCTCCTGGAGTTCACCCGCGGCCTGGTCCGACTCCGCGCCGAACACCCCGTGCTGCGCCGCCGGCGCTTCTTCCGCGGCGATGGCGGGGACGGCCCGGCCGACCTGCTGTGGTTCCGCCCGGACGGCGCGAGGATGACCGGCAGGGACTGGGACCGCGCCGAAGCCCGCTCCGTGGTGGTCTTCCTCAACGGGGACGCCATCTCCGAACGGGACTCCCGAGGAGGCCCGATCGTCGACGACTCGTTCCTGTTCGTGCTCAACGCCCACTACGACGGCATCGACGTACGCATCCCGGTCCTGCGTGACGACGGCGACATCTGGCACGTCGCGGTGGACACCGCCGACCCGGACGACGCCGACGAGGTCGAGATCAAGGCGGGCAGCATCCGTGCGGTCCGGGCACACAGCGCCCTGGTGCTGATCCGGCGCCGCCCGGAGTGAGCATCCGGCTCGCGGCGCCTCGCCGCCCGCGCTTTCGGGGACGAGGCACCGCGAATCGTTCGTCGATCAGTCCCGGTTCGAGGGGTGGACCGTACCGGCGTAGCGGCGGGTGAACCCGTTCGCCGCCGCGACCGTGATGTCGTAGCGGCCGTGCGCGTCGGTCGGCCACGTCACGGTATCCCGGTCCCGGGCACCGACCCACTGCTCGCGGGCCGTTCCGCCGAAGTCGTTCGGCGTGACGGTGAAGCGCGCGTCGGTGTCGCCGTCGTTGCCCAACCGCAACTCCACCCGGGCCGCGTCGGGCCGGCGCCCGCTCAGCGTGGCCCGGACCGAGGGTATGGCGACGTCACGCTGCGGGTCGCGAACCACGGTGCCGGCGAAGCGCCCGACGAAGCCGTCCGCGCCGTGCACGCTGAAGTCGTAGGCGCCGTCGGTGCCGGCGGCGTCCCACACATAGGTCGCGTGCTTGCCCGGAGCCACGGTGAACGGGGTACCCGCGAACGGGAGCGCGATGTTGGGGAACACGGTGAAGTGATAGGTCACCGTGCCCTCGTTGGCCAGCGTGCACTCCACCCGGCCGGTCCTGCGGTCGACGGTGACATCCGCCCAGGGGCGGTACGGCAGCGGCCGGTGCGGTCGGTAGCCGGGTTCCTGGGTGGGCACCTGCTGGGCGCCGGCCGCCGGGAGCTTGACGCCGGGCAGCGCCTTGGCCGCATCCGCCTTGGCGATCAGCGGGTTGGTGTCGGGCAGGACCGGGATGGTGTAGTCGGGCCGGGTGAAGTCGAAGCAGGAGGTGAGGTCACCGCAGACCGCGCGACGCCACGCGGAGATGTTGGGTTCGTTCACCCCGGTCACCGTCTCCAGGAAGCGCAGTACCGAAGTGTGATCGGCCACCTGGGAGTTGACATGCCCGCCGCGGCTCCAGGGCGAGGCGATCCACAGCGGTACGCGCGAGCCGAGGCCGATCGGCCGTCCTCCGACGAACTCCTCGGGGGTGCCCGGCTCGGGCATCGGCGGCACCACGTGGTCGAAGTAGCCGTCGTTCTCGTCGTACATCAGCAGGAACACGGTGTGCTTCCACACCTCGGGGTTGGCGAACATCGATTGCAGCGCTGTGTTCACCCAGTGCGCACCGTAGTTGGGCCCGGCGTCCGGGTGCTCGCAGAACAGATAGGGCGCGACCAGCCAGGAGACGGTGGGCAGCGTGCCGTCCTTGCAGTGCGCGTCGAACGCGGTCAGGTCCCACTTGGTCATCGCGTTGATGTAACGCGGGTCGTCCTTGGGGAAGTTGTGGAACTGCTTGAAGTAGGACAGACCGTTGTCGTCGTAGTCGCCGTAGCGGTCGTCCTTGCTCGGGTTGTGGTAGACGCGCCAGCTCACCCCGGCGGCGGACAGCCGCTCGGCGTAGGTGGTCCAGTCGGCGACCGGATTGTCGGTGACGGGGGTGTTGTCGATCCACGGACCGGTGGTGCCGTCCCGGCCGGGTCCGGCGGTGCCCGACCACAGGTAGAGCCGGTTCGGGTCGGTGGGGCCGTTGAGTGAGGTGAAGTAGGCGTCGCACACGGTGAACGCGTCGGCGAGGGCGTACTGGTACGGGATGTCCTCGCGGGTGAAGTAGCCCATCGAGCGTTCACCCTTGGCCGCGACCCAGCGGTTCTGCGCGCCGTTGTTGACCGCGGTGTGGCCGGTGCTCCAGTCGTGCGGGAGGCCGCCGGCGTTCTGCGCGTTGTACTTGGTGGAGTCCATCCGATACGGCAACAGGTAGCCGCCGTCGGTGCGGCCGGGGTGCGGCTGGCGGAACACGTCGTCGCCGCCCGGCAGCACCAGGCCCTGGCGATCGGCGAAGCCGCGCACACCCGCGAGGGTGCCGAAGTAGTGGTCGAAGCTGCGGTTCTCCTGCATCAGGATCACCACGTGCCGAACGTCCTTGACGCTGCCGGGGTTCGGCCGGCGTGCGGCGTCCGCGGCGGGGTCCGGTGTCGGGTCCGCGTGGGCGGGGGTCGCGGTGAGGCCCACCGCGCCGGCCGCGCCGACGGCGGCGGAGGCGCCCACGAAGGAGCGGCGGCTGAACTCGGTCATGACGAACCGACCTTTCGAGGAGGGGAGGTGACGGGCAGTCAGGCGCGCAGCGTGAAGGTGGCGACGGCGGCGGCGTGGTCGCTGGGCCAGCCGTTCCCGGCGGTGCCCGGGATCGGCTTGGGCCAGCCGGTGACCAGGCTGTGCGCCTCCTCGGCGGACAGCGGGCCGGCGGTGTGCAGCGCGTCGATGCGGTCCTGCGGCTGGGAGGGGTCCACCGGCGACCAGGTGTTGCCGGGCTCACGGGCCGGGTCGTGGTGCCGGTCGCGGAACACGTCGGCCAGTCGGGCCTGTTCGAGCAGTTGGGTGACTGGCCAGCGCACCGGTCCGGACGTCCCGTGGGCGCCGGCGGTGCGGGCGGTCCAGTCCAGGTGCGAAGGCGAGGCGAGGGCGCCCGCGAGCAGCACCGGGGTGTCCCGAGCCGCGCGCAGGTCCGGCTCCATCGCCGCGACCAGCGTCCGAGCCTGGCCGTAGCGCAGGCTCGCCCGTTCGGCCGCCTCGGCCTGCGCGGGCGTACGGCCTCGGCGAATCCCGGTCGGCCCGTAGTCCCCCTCGTCCAGGCGCGCGGTCCACACTCGGACGGCGCGCACCCCGGGAGCCCGCACGGTGGCCGCGACCGCAGGCAGCTCGGCGCTCGCGGGGCGCGGATCGGTGAGCGGATGCCGGCTGATCAGCGCGAGCCCGGCCGGGTCCTCGTACACCGCCCAACCCAGCGCCTCGGCCACCGACTTGCCCAGGACACCGCCGGTGTCCTGCAACGCCAGCACATCCAGATCCTGGGACAGCGCGAGCCGCAACAACTTGGTCACCGCGCCGTCCACGTGCTTGCCCGCGTCCCAGGCGTCGAGGCCGGCGACCTTGAGTTTGGCGCTTCGCGCGTTGCGCCGGACCGGTACCTGCACCGTGAGCTGCGAGGTGGCACCGGTCGCGCCGTCTCGGCCCTCGACCACGAGTACGCCCGGTCGGCGCGCGCCGCCGCGCGGGGCCTTGGCGGTGACGACGCCGTCGGCACCGACGCCGAGCCAACCGTCACCGCCTCGGGCACGGAAGGTGACGCCCTGGCCGGACTGTTGCCCGTTCGACGCGGTCCACAGGCCGGCCAGGCGCACGATCGAGGTCTCCCCCGGGGCGACGGCCGCGCCGGTGACGGTGTCCACCGCGAAACGGGGCCGGGGCGGCACCGGCCGCACCGCGAAAGTGAACGGCGCGGTCTGCGCGAGGATCGCGTAACCGTCCTTGGCCAACAGGTAGGCGGTGTAGGGCCCATCCGTGAGCCCCTGCGTCTCGATGGTCACCTCACCCTCGGCGGCGGTGACGTACTTCCAGGCCAACGACCCCCCGTCACCCGGCTGCCGAGCCCCGTCGTACACCCCCACCCAGTTCTTCGCATGCGGCACATCGGTGGCGAACCGAAAGGTCAGCTGATCACCTTCCTTGGGCACGGTGGGACGCAGAAGAGTGAGCGAACTCCCCGACATATGGTCGATTCCTTTCCGAAACGGGGGCGGCATCGCAGGTATCGGCGATGCCGCGGACAGGGGTATGCGGCCCCCGAGGCGGGAGCCGAGTCGCAAAGCCTGCGACTGCGAGGTGAGTCAGCCGGCGCACGTCGCGGTCGCCGGGCTCGCGCTTCCGACGCACGGGCGCGGGCGCGCGGGGGCATCGGAACGTGTGCGTGAGCGCGCGGTCGTGGCCGTGTGGATGCGTGGGCGTGAGCGGTTGGCCGCGTGGGCTTGGGCACTTGAGCGGTCGGCCGGGTCGGTTCGGGCGCTTGGCCGCGCGGGCGCCCGGACTCGTGGCAGCGTGGCGGCGAGCGGGGTGTGGCCGAGGTGTTCGGCACCCGCGAGGGCCGCGCCCGGCTGCTCGACGTGGAGGCGGACTCGGGACCTGGGGTCATGACCGGCGGCGGGGCCGACGGCGATCGGGGTGCTGCGGCCACGGGAGGTGGGCACGGAAATGCTCCAGGCGGAAGTCGAGTTGTCTGTACAACTCGGCTCAGTAGGCCGGCATCCGATGTCCGGAGCGTGAACACACGCGCACCGCCGGGCAAGCTTCACGGGAAGAGCCGGCGCATCCGACAGCGGCCAGGCCACTCACCATCACCCTCGACGGCGAGACCACGGCCGAGGGCCTGACAATGACGAACCCGACGACCCGAGCGAGCAGTCGACGCCCGCGTTGCCGACCGGCCACGACGGACATACGCGAGGCAACCCGGACCGATATCCGGGATCCGGGTGGCCGACAACCGTCGGACCGCCGCCCCGGAACGGTCGGCGGGCCGAGCCCGGAAGGCCAACGTGCACCGCTCCCGCCGACGGCGCCGCCGAAAGCCTCGCCACCCGGGTGCGAGGCCGGCCCCCGCCCGCCACGCGGAAGTCGCGAACCGGCACACAGGGCGACGAACCCAACCCATACGGCCACATCACCCAAGGCGCCTCCACCCACCGACGAAGCCACCACTTCGAGAATGCGCGGCACCGGCCGGCCTGTGCCGACGGCCGGGCGCCGGCCGGCGAGGCCGCTCCCGAGACGCGTCGAGGTCCCGCGCAAGGTGGTCGAGCGCAACCTTTTTCGCGCCACGGCCTCTCGAGCCACCGCGACACCTTCGGCGTGGGCGTCTTCCGGTCGGGCCTGCCCCACCCGAGCCTCGGCTTGTCAAGTCTCCTACGGAGAGTTATAAGGTTGGGAGCACCTCTTGCGCACGGGCCCGCTCCGTGGCCCCGGAAAAATGGCGCGCGGCTCGAAGAAAACGCGCGGCAGCGGAGCGCGACGGGCCTTTGCCGGCGCAAAGGTCGATGCGGCCGGCCACACCGGCGTTCCGAGGCTGCCCGTCCCGGTCGTCGAACCGGTACGCCGCCCGCCCTCCGATCGAGGCCGTCCCGCCCGAGCCCGCCCCGATCGCCTTCAACGCAAGACGGAAGAAGGGCCGATACAGATGCCGATGCGATGGGAATCCTTCCTCGCGGCAGTCCAGGAGCGGGGCGAATACTCCTCCCCCGAGGAGGCGGAACGAGCCGTCAGGGTCGTCCTGGCCCTCCTGGGCGCACACCTGGTCGGAGGCGAAAGCGCCGAACTGGCCGCCCGGCTCCCCGACACCTGCGCCCTCGTGCTGCTCAACCCGCTCCCCGCGCACGAACCGCTCAGCGCCGACCGATTCGTCCGTGCCACCGGCGCGTGGATCGAGGGAGCCACCGACGAGACCGCGAAATGGGACGTCGGGGCGGTACTCAGCGTCGTGGCCGACGCCACCGACGAAAACCTGATGAACCGCCTGCTCCTACAACTGCCACCGGGCTACGACCTCCTTTTCGGCCGCCCAACGACGTTGACCCGCCGAGAGCGGAGAACGGCGACGTAACCGAAAGACGACCCCGGCCGCCGCCGCCTTCGCCCCGACCCGCCTGCTCCCGGCGATCACCGGACGGATCACGGACGGGCAATGGCGAGCCGCCGTCACCGCCGACCTCGCCGCCGGCCGCGGGTCGACGGCACGCGCGAGTGCCGCCGTGGCCGCTTGGTCCGACATCCGGCCGACCGTCGACCGGGGCGTCGTCGCCCTGCTCCACCGGGTTCGCGCGGTCGCCGCCGTGGCCCCGGTCTCCACCGCGACCACCAGACTGGAGTGGGATCTCGCCCGACAGGGTCCGGCCGACCTCGCCGACTCGATCGTGAACACCGCGCGCATCGGCGTCGCCGAACCGGATGCTCGGGTTTATCGCATCGCCGCTGCGAGCGTCGGCGCCGCACCGCACCGCTGCCGTTCGTGGACGACACGGAGGCCAACGTCACGGCAGCTCGCGAGGTCGGGATGGCCGCCGTGCACTACCGACGCCTCGAAGACCTCCGTAGGGCACTCGCCCCGCTCCTGCGGCCGTCGGAAGACGAACGCACCACCCCGCCCGGCCGCCCACTCCGACAGGACGCCATCGAATCGCCCTGATCCCGGCGTGACGCCCACGCGTCGCTCCCGCCGAGACATCCGAGCACACCACGACGAGTCACCACCCGTCGGTCCCCGCAGGCCACGCACGCACCCGAGTTCCACCGGCAGCAGCCGAGCCGCCGCTACCAAGCCCCTCGGCCCCGAACCCCGAGGTCGGCCCGACCCCCGTATTCACTCCGGGAGTTCCACCCCGTCCGCCGATCCCGGCTTGTGCGCCAAGAAGACGGCATTGCGCCGCTTCACCCCGTCGCCGGGCTCGCATTCCAACCGCGCGGTGACGACGAGTCCGGCCTGCCCCAGCAGGTCGACGATCCGATCGGCCGGTGGGAAGTAGGACTCGTAGGAGACCGGGTGGCCCCCGTAAGCGCTGGTCGGACGCACATGCTCGTCGTCCCCGACATAGTCGCCCAGCATGAGCCAACCACCGGGCGCAAGCACGCGACGGAACTCGGCGAATACCACCGGCAACCACTCCGGCGGTGTGTGGTGGACGACGAAGTAGCTGAGAATGCCGCCGAGTTCATCGTCCGCCGACTCCAGCGCGGTCATCGATCCCACGGCAAACCGCAGGTCTGGATAAGCCCTTCGGGCCGACTCGATCATCTTCGGCGACAGATCGACGCCGAAGGCGGCCGACCCCAACGAGGCCAGGTACGCGGTCACCCGGCCCGGCCCGCAGCCCAGATCCGCGACCGGCCCAAGGTCCGCCACCCGCACGAGTTCGGCGAACGCACCGAACATCGAGCGCGACAACGGATCCAGCTCCGCCGGAGACTTCACGAGCCGGGCATAGTCGGCGCAAACGGTGTCGTACGACCGCCGAACCGCAGCCAGGTAGGACGGCTCGACCATCCGAACAACCCCCTCGATCAACGCGACATCACAGCCCGTAACCCTAACCATCGACACCGACGGACCCCGGGCTCCCCCGGACACCTCCCGGACCTTCGGACACCGTCGAACGCCGATTCGCCGCGCGGTGGCCCGAACAGCCGCCGGCCGCAGTAGTCTCGGCGGGTCCGTGGAAGTGCTTGTCCGAAGGGTGAGCCTGTGACATCGATATCGAACAGCGACGAGGACGCCTGGCGGTTGCCGCGTCTGGACGAGGTCGCGTCGGAATCCGCAGCCGTCCGGATCGATACGAGCATCCCGCACACCGCACGGATCTACGACTATCTGCTGGGCGGCAAAAGCAACTTCGCCGTGGACCGCGCGGCGGCCGAACACATCCTGGCCGCGATCCCGGACCTGCCCACCACCCTCCGGCTCAACCGGCTCTTCCTGCAGCGCAGCGTGCGATACGCCGCACGGCGCGGCATCCGCCAGTTCCTGGACATCGGGACCGGCATCCCCACCGGCGGGAACACCCATGAGGCGGCCCACCAGGTCGCGCCGGACGCACGGGTGGCGTATGTGGACAACGACCCCATCGTGCTCGTCCACGGTCGGGCCTTGATGACCGACGACGGCCCGGGGCGGACCACCTTCACCCAGGCCGACCTGCGCGACCCGAAGGCGATCCTGACCGCGCCCGAGGTACTGGAGGTGATCGACTTCACCGAGCCGGTCGCGGTGATGCTGGTCGCCATCCTGCACTTCATCAAGGACGAGGAGAACCCGGCCGAGATCGTCGCGACGCTGCGCGACGCCCTCGCGCCGGGCAGCATGCTCATCCTGTCGCACGCCTCCTCGGACGCCGACCCCGCCCGCGGCCAGGCTGGAGCGGCCGGCTGGAAGAACGCCTCCGCCGAGATGACGATGCGCGGCTACGATCGTGTCCTGGCCTTCTTCGACGGCTTCGAACTGGTCGAACCACCCGGCATCCGCCCGCACTGGAACCCGGACAACGAGCCCGAGGACGCCCTGGATTCCGTCGAGAACGTGTGGGGTTACGGCGGCGTCGGCACCCTGCGCTGAGTCGGCCGAACGCAGCCGAAGGCCGCTCGGCACCGCCGATCCGGGCCCGTCGACCACACGCGGATCGACGGGCCCGAAGGCCCGCCGCCCCGAACGTCGGCCGCTGCGCTCAGCCCCCGGCGACCCCGGTCGGCCACGGCGCCAACCCCGGCCACGGCGCGGCCTCCTCCAACTGCGCCGCCACTCGCAGTAGTTCCGCCTCGGCCCCCAGTCGGCCGGTGAGCTGGATCGCCACCGGCAGGCCCGCCTCGTCGAAGCCCGCCGGCACGCTCGCCGCCGGCAGCCCGGAGACGTTGAACACCGACGTGAACCAGGTCATCTTCGCGGCGTGCGCGTACATGCTCGCCGGGTCGCTCGTGTCCAGGACCCCGAGTTCGGGTACCGCGACACCCAACGTCGGGCTCAGCCAGATGTCGTGCGTATCGAAGAACGGCGCCACCTGACGGCCGATCCGCACCACGGTCTGCAGCGCTCGAACCAGATCCTGACCACGCATCGCGGCCGTGTGCTCGTGGATGACCCGGGTGAACGGTTCGAGGTCGTCCTCTCGCAACTCGCGGCCGAGCTCGGCGAGTCGGTCCTCGATCTGGGCGTGCGTGGCCGCCGCCATCACCTGGGCGAGAGCCCGGCCGGTCGCCGGACCGTCCCATCTCGGCGCACCCTCCTCCACCCGGTGGCCGAGCTCTGCGAGCAGTGCCGCCGTGCGCTCGACCGCCCGAACGGCCGCCGGGTGGGCGGCTGTTCCGTCCACACTCGCGGTCGCGAAGCCGATCCGCAGCCGACCCGGCGCGGTGTCCAGCGCGGCCAGGAAGGAACCGGCGGCCGGCGTCGGCAACGAGGCGTACGGATCTCCGGGAAGCGGACCGGCGACGACATCGAGCAGCGCGGCGGAGTCGCGGACCGTACGGGTGACCGCGTGTGCGATCGCCAACGGGTAGGCCAGCGCGGACAGGCCGTGGTCGTCCGGGACGCGTCCGCGCGAGGGCTTGAGCCCGAACAGCCCGCAGCAGGCCGCCGGTATGCGAATCGAGCCGCCGCCGTCGTTGGCGTGCGCGGCGGGCAACATCCCGCCCGCGACGGCCGCCGCCGAACCGCCGGAGGAACCGCCCGTCGAATGGGTGGTCCGCCACGGGTTGTGCGACGGGCCGTGCAGGAGCGGCTCGGTACTGGCATTCTTCCCGAATTCGGGAGTATTGGTCTTGCCGACGATCACCAGCCCGGCGCGGCGATAGCGGACGGCCAGTGCTCCGTCCTGCTCGGCGACCGCGTCGGCGAACAGCCGTGAGCCATGTGTGGTCACCATGCCCGCGACATCGCAGCCGAGATCCTTGACCGCGAACGGCACGCCCCGCAGCGGCCCGTCGGGCAACGTCCCCTCGGCCTCGGCACGAGCCGCCTCGAACCGTGTGGACACGAACGCGCGCAGCGCGGGGTCGCGCTCCTCGATTCGCTCGATCACCGCGTCGAGAATCTCGATCGGCTTGACCGCGCCCTGCCGCACCAGATCGGCCAGTCCCACCGCGTCGTTGTCGTCCAGCAGTTCACCGGTGCCCATGGCCGTGCCTCGTTTCGCTCGACTCGATCGTCGAATGCATGATGCAGTCAAGCAATAGAGATGACAAGAACATCCCCGCCCCGAGCCTTCGCCCACCCCGACCACCATCGGCGGCCCAGGCACCCGAGCACCCCGACCACCGGCACGACAACCCGCCGCCGGGCCGCAACAGCGGCAGCGTCAACTGCTCGCGCTGCCGCGGCCCCCGACCCACCGACACGGCTCCCGCCGCGACGAAAATCGCGATTCGGGGAACGTGTCACCCCCGTTGTCTGTTGAAGAGCCGAGGACGACACAAGGAGAGTGGGACCGATGGCGGGAAACGTAGCGGCTCGGCGACTGGTCGCGGGCGGACTGGCGCTGGCCGCCGCCGGATGGGCCCTGCGGGACGTCCCGGCGGAGTTCGGCGGTCGAGCCGAAGGCGAACGACTCGCCCGCTTTCGGCGATCGCCGCAGTTCCACGAGGGCGCGTTCCGCAACTCGGTCCCCGCCGACCTGGTAGCCGCGGGAAACGCGCCACAGCTCATCGGCCAGATGCTCCGCAACCGCAGCGAGCGGCGACCCGCCGCGCCGGTGCCACTGGTCACCGCTCCGACCACACCGCCGGCCCAGGATGGGCTGAGCGCCGTCTGGTACGGCCACGCGACCACCCTGGTCGAGATCGAGGGCCGCCGGGTGCTCTTCGACCCGGTGTGGAGCGAGCGGGTCTCCCCCTCCCAACTCGTCGGCCCGCGGCGGCTGCACCCGCTCCCGATCCCGTCGGCCGCGCTGCCGACCCTGGACGCGGTGGTCATCTCGCACGATCACTACGACCACCTCGACCGGGCGACGGTGCGCACCCTCACCGCGACCCAAACCGCGCCGTTCCTGGTACCCCTCGGCATCGGCGCCCACCTGGAGCGCTGGAACGTGCCCGCCTCCCGCATCATCGAACTCGACTGGGAGGAGGACGCCGTCGTCGCCGGCCTGCGCTTCACCGCCACCGCGGCCCGTCACTTCTCCGGACGCACCCTGCGCCGCAACGACACGCTCTGGGGCTCCTGGGTCGTCGCCGGCACCCGGCACCGGGTCTTCTACGCCGGCGATTCGGGATACTTCGACGGCTATGCCCGTATCGGCGCGGCGCACGGCCCCTTCGACCTGACCCTGATGCCGATCGGCGCGTACAGCCCGAGCTGGCCCGACATCCACATGAACCCGGAAGAAGCGATCACCGCCCACCTCGACCTCGGCGGCAAGGTGCTGCTGCCGGTGCACTGGGCGACCTTCAACCTGGCCCCGCACCCGTGGGCCGAACCGGTCGACCGCCTGTGGCACGAGGCCAAGGCCAGGGACGTACAACTCGCCATCCCCCGCCCCGGCGACCGCATCGACACCGCCGCTGAAGCGTCCCAGCCGAACCCCTGGTGGAGTTTGCTCACCAACACCCCCTGACTCCGGGCGCTTCCGCTTCGTCCGACGGCGCGTCAGCCGGCGCGTGCGAGGGCCCGTCAGACGGAGCGGAAGATTCGGGTCGGATCGGAGCCCGGAGCGTCGGCCACGATCCGGGTCAGCGTCTCGCGGGTGATCGCGACGGGCTGCGCGCCGGCCCGTGCGGTCAGCCGGTGCTCGAAATCGGCGTGGAACGCGCGGACCACGTCGAGCATCTCCCGGCCACGCGGAGCCAGGTACAGGCGTTTGGCCCGCCCGTCGGCGGGGTCGGGACGTCGCTCGACGCACCCGGCCGCCACCATCTCGTCGACGATCTTCGCCGCGCCCTGCGCGGTGATACCGAGCCGCTCGCCGAGTTGGGTCGCGGTGACGGACTCGCCGTCCAGGGTGCGCAGCACGTACCCATACGACGCGCCCACGATCGGGAATCCGCGCGCCGCGAGATGTGCGTGCAGTTCCTGGACGAACGCCTCGTACGCGCGACCGAGCAACAATCCGAAGTCCACTCTTGGCGCCTTTCCCGGAGATGGATTCAACTCTGATCCATCACCTCGGTTGAACACTTACCTTGAGTACCGAGATTGAAAACCATAGTTGAACAGTGACCGTATCGGCCGTCATCCTGCCGGCGGCGTGCGACGACACCGATTCCTCGAAGAAGCAATCCTCGACGCCACCGTCGCCGTCTCCGAAAGCGACCTGGGCAGCCACACCCTCCAGTACCTCGACAACGCGTGGTACATCGTCGACTGGAACACGCCCCATAGCCCACCCCCGAAACCGGCCCGCGCCCGAATCAACGCACCCCGCGACCACGCGCGGCGGGCACGGGATCGCACGTCCGAGCCGGCGAAGCAACCGAACCGGGCCCGGCGACAATCACCCCCGCGCCCCGCGCCGCACCAGCACCCGCCCGCGCAGCGCGATGGCGAGCGCCGCAACGATCAGCACCGCCGCGACCGCGAAGGTGACCCGCATCCCGGTGGCGACGGCCCCGGCGCGCGCCGTGGTGACGTCGTTCGCGGCCGACGCGAGCGCGAACACCGCGCCCATGACCGAGGTACCGGTGATCAGCCCGAGATTGCGCGACAGGTTGAGCATTCCGGACACGACACCGCGTCGGTCCGGCCGGACGTCGGCCATCACGGCGGTGTTGTTGGCCGTCTGGAACACCGCATAGCCGGCGGTGACGACCACGATCGGGGCGAGATAGCCGACGACGCCGAAGGACGCCGGGGTCACCGACAGCACGAACGCGCCGACGGCCATCGCGCCGAGCCCGACCACGGTCATCCGAGGCGCGCCGAATCGGTCCGCGACGCGACCGGCGGGCACCCCGGTCAGCGCCGCGACGACCGGACCGACCGACAGGACGAGCCCGACCAGGGCTTCCTTCAGCCCGAGCGTGCGCGCGAGATAGAACGGCCCGACCACCAGCGTGGCCATCATCACCGTCGAGACCAGCGCGCTCATGGCCAGACTCGCGCTCAGCACCGGATCCCGGAACATCGTCAGCCGGACGAGAGGTGCGCCGGCTCTCGCCTCGGCACGGACGAACAGTGCGACACCGATGGCGGCGGCCGCCGACAATGCCGCGTTGAGCCATCCGAAGTCGCCGCGCCCGATCGTCATGGCGAGCGCGTATGCCGCGAGCGTCAGCGCGAGGAGCAGGGTGCCCACGTGGTCGAAGCCCGCCCGCACGGTCCCGGCCTCGCGTCGGTCGACGGGCAGGTGGCGGTACGCCAGGACCAGTGTCACGACACCCAGCGGTGCGTTGACGAGGAAGATCGCCCGCCAGCCGGGTCCGGCGATCAACGCGCCGCCCAGGGACGGACCGAGCGCGGTGCCGATCGCGGACATCGTGCCGAGCAGGCCCATGGCGCTGCCGGTCCGGGCCTTGGGCACCGTCTCGCCCACGAACGCCATGGTCAGTGCCATCATCACGGCCGCGCCGAGGCCCTGCGCCGCCCGCGCGGCGACCAGCAGCCACAGCGAGGGCGCCAGGCCGCACAGGACCGAGGCCACGGTGAACAGCAGGATTCCGGTCAGGAGCAACCGGCGTCGACCGATGATGTCGCCGAGCCGCCCGACACTGACGATCACGGTGGTGATCGCGAGGAGGTAGGCCAGGACGATCCACTGGACCGCCTGGAAGGAGGCGTCGAACGTGGTGGCCAGGGTCGGCAGGGCAACGTTGGCAACACTGGTGCCGAGCGAGGACAGCAGCATCGACAACGACAGCCCGGCCAGCACCCACCGCACCGCGGGTGTGTGCTCCGTGCCGCCGGTTGCCGCCTCGTCCGGTTCCGTGCTGATCGTTTTCACATGAACTCCGTTTCCCGGTGGCTGCCGAAGCCCGGCGATCCGGTGACCCGGCCGGGTTCGTCGTATGCGGCCCGCCCGTTCGCGCCGGGTCCGCGTCCGCGTCCGGCCGCACTGTGCGGGCTCATGCCGGGAAGGGTGTCCCCACCACGCACCGTCGGCAACGCTTGTTGCCAATTCCGGGACGGCGGGATGGAATGCCCCCATGGACAACACACCGGCCTACCAAACGGTCCTGGACGAGGTCGCCCCGCGGCTCAGGCGCCTGCGCGCCCGACGCGGCCTCACCCTGGCCGCGCTCTCCGAGGCGACCGGCATCTCCAAGAGCACCCTGTCCCGGCTGGAGTCCGGACAGCGCCGGCCCAGTCTGGAACTGCTGCTGCCGCTGGCCGGCGTCTACCACGTGCCGCTGGACGAGTTGGTCGGCGCTCCCGAGGTGGGCGACCCCCGGGTGCGGCTGACTCCCCGCCCGCTGCCGAGCGGCGGCACGTCGGTGTCCCTGACCCGCACCCCCGGGCCCCTCCAGGCGTTCAAGATGATCATCGCCGACCGGGGCACCGAGCCGAACCTGCGTACCCACGAGGGCTACGAGTGGCTGTACGTGCTGAACGGCCGGCTGCGCCTGGTGCTCGCCGACCACGATCTGATCCTCGGCCCGGGCGAGGCCGCCGAGTGGGACACCCGGCTGCCGCACTGGTTCGGCAGCGCGGACGGACGCCCGGTGGAGATCCTCAGCCTCTTCGGCAGACAGGGCGAGCGCATGCACGTCCGGGCCAAACCCAACACCTGACGCCCGAGGACGGATCGGCGGCGCGGGCCGGGCGGTTGAGGTGCCGACGGGATTCGAACCCGCGGACGGGGGCGGGCAGGCCCGCCGTACCCCCCTCAGTCGACGTGGCGGGAACCTCCACCACGTCGATCGCAATGGGCCGCTCTGCCACGGCACCTCAACCTGCGGAACTGCGCAATCCCGCTATGGCGAGGGTAGATTCCGCAGCACGCGGGGACTACTCGATTTCGCCGCGGCGAACCGTCGCACGCCGCACGGGCGCGGGGCGCACCGGATCGGGGCCGCCCGGGAGGAATCCCGCGCGGCCCCGACGGCACTCAGTGACTCGGCAGCACGCACACCGAGTCGAGGCCGAGCACGTGGTTGAGCCGGCCGAAGGCCAGCCATGACCCGATCGCCATGCTCAGCTCGACGATCTCGGCCTGGGTGTAGTGCGCGGTCATCCGGGCCCAGAACTCGTCGTCCAGGTTGTGGTGGTCCACCGCGTACCGCTCGGCGTATTCGGCGGCCAGCCGGGTGCGGTCGTCGAAGACCTCGGTGGTACGCCACTCGGTGACCGCGACGTCGAACCCGTCCTCGACCTTCTCCCCGTCCCGTTCGGTGCGCCAGTCCAGGCAGAAGATGCACCCGTTGATCTGTGCGATCCGAAGTCGCGCGGCCTCGAACTCGCGCAGTCCCAGGTTCGAGGCGTCGTAGACCTTCATCGAGAAGGTCGAGGCCGCGATCCCGATCTCCGGCACCATCTCCGCCCACACATAGGCGATCGGGTCCTTGTCCTCGGGAATGTCGATGTGCATGGTTACTTCCTTCCGAGCTTGCCGACTGCGGGACGGAGCGGAATGTCGAGCGCGTCGTAGAGCCCGGGTTCGGCGGCGACCAGCCAGTCGATGGCGCCGACGAGTCGGCCGACCGCGGTGGCGTTGCCCCCCGCGGACCGGTTCGCGCCCTCGTCGGTGGCCTCGACCGTGACCTCGATGCGCGGGCGTCCCTCGATGATCACCCGATGCGCCCCGTCGCCGTTGGGCGGCACGGGCCAGTCCGGCGCGCAGGAGGGATGGATGCGGGTCACGTGCTCGATGACGATCCGGGGTTCGCCGCCGACGATGCCCTGCACCTCGAACCGCACCGCGCCCTGGGTGCCGGCCTCGAACTCGCCCATCGTCGTGGTGCGCACCGTGCTCTCCAGCGGGCGGCGGTCCATCGTCTCCCGGATCTCGTCCAGTTCGACGCCCAACGCCCGTGCCATCAACCGGATTTGGCCGCCCCACACCATGGTCGGCATCTCCGGCCACAACATCGGCGCGCCGTAGTCCATCGGCTGCCCCATGCCGACCAGGTTGCGGACCGAGTCCTCCTGGTCATAGGTGGAGTAGTCGAAGATCTCCTGGCAGCGGATCGCGTCCACGGTCGTGCCCAGCCCACTGATCAGCAGCGGCAGCACGTCGTTGCCCCAGCCGGGGTCCACGCCGGAGACGAACAGCGAGCCGCCGCCGGCCTCGATGGCGGCAAGTACCGGCTCGCGCAACTCCGTCGGGGCGTTGCGCTGGTCGTAGAGCGCGTACAGGGCGGGGGTGACCACCACGGCGCCGGCCCGGATCGCCCGGACGATGTCGGCGAGCGCCTCGTCGGGACGGATGTCGCCGGATGCCGCGTACACCACCGCACCGGGCCCGGCGGCCAGCACCGCGTCGATGTCGTTCTCGGCCGTGACCCCCAACTCATGGTCCAGCCCGGCAAGTTCGCCCGCATCGCGGCCGACCTTGTCGGGATTGTGCACCAACACCGCCGCGAGCTTCAGTGCCGGATGCGCCTCGACGGCGCGGATGGCCGCACGGCCGACGTTCCCGGTACCCCAGACAACCGTGGAAATCATGCGCTGGAGGTTAGCGAGGGCCCTCGACGGTTCATAGGCCCACGAGCGGAAAAGATGACCGGTTGGCCGAACCCGCGTCCGAGGCGGCGCGCCGAGACCCCGCCGGCCGGGACGGGGCTCGGCTTGCGCTCGCGAGCCGAGCGCAGGACCCGGCGCGCTTTCTCGGCCCGCCTCACTGTTCGCCCAGGACCATCCAGGTGTCGGTGGCGGCGACCGGTTCGAAGCCCACCCGCGCGTAGACCGCGTGCGCGTCCGCCGTGGCCAGCATCAGACGACGCAGACCGGCGGGGGCGAAGTGGTCCCGGATGTGCGCGGCCAGCGCGGTGCCCAGCCCCTTGCCGCGGACGGCGGGAGCGATGTAGACGTCACAGAGCCAGCCGAACGTGGCCCCGTCGGTGACCACGCGGGCATATCCGACCTGGGCCCCGGAGGCCGTGTCGTACACCCCGAAGTTGAGTGACCCGGCGATCGCCGCGTCCAGCTTCTCCCGCGGCCGACCCAGCGCCCAATAGGCGTCGAGGGACAACCAGCGGTGTATCAGCGCGACATCGAGCCGGGTCGGATCGGTCGAGATCTCGTAACCGTCCGGAAGGTGAAGGTCCATCCCCGGATCCAACCAGCCCACTCCCGCAACCGACCACCCGTTATCCGCGCGCCGCTCAACGCGCGGGCACCAGGGCCGCCGCGCGGGCCCGCAGGGCGCGGAAGCCGTCGCGTCCGGGGCCGACCAGGCGCAGCCGGAGCAGGTGCCCTCGGCCGGGTCCGGGGGTGTCGCGCCGCAGGGTGCCGGTGACGCAGTCGAAGGTGGCCGCGTCGGTGTGCCGTACGAAGAAGGCGGGGCCGGCGATCCCCGCGAGCAATTCGATCGCGTCGGCCAACAGGCGGGGGCTGCGGGGTCGGGCGTGCTCGACGTCGACGGCGTAGACGCCGTCCGGGAGTACGGTGGCGCCGCGCAGGCTCCAGGGCGAGCCGGGGAGGTCGCAGGCGACCCGCAGCCTGGGCAGCAGGTCGGCCGCGGGGTCCGAGGCCGCCCAGCCCTGCCGGGTCGTCTGCTCGGCAAGTTCGTGCAGTGCGTCCCCGGGCGCCTCTTCACCCGACACGCCGAAGAAATCGTCCATGGTAGTCACTGTAAGTCGAAGAGCCGTAACCGGCTTCCCCGCCCGACCGAATGCGCGCCGCCGGAGCCGGGGCTCAGAACAGTCGAGCGGACCGGGTGCTCTCGGATTCCTCCAGTTCGAGCAGTCGCCGCTTGCGCGCGAGCCCGCCGGCGAAGCCGGTCAGCTTCCCGTCGCTGCCGACGACACGATGACAGGCCACGATGATCGAGATCGGGTTGTGCCCGACCGCCTGCCCCACCGACTGGGCCAGCGCCTTGTTCCCCAACCGCTCGGCGAGCGCGCCGTAGGTGGTGGTCTCGCCGAACGGAATCTCCCGGAGCATCGCCCAGACCCGCTCCTGGAACGGATCGCCGTGCGTGGCCGTGGGCAGGTCGAACGAGGTCCGGTCGCCGTCGAGGTATTCGGCCAACTGGGTCGCCGCCGCCGCGAGTAGCGGGTCCCCACGATGGTCGACCCGCCGACCGAGGCTCTCCTCGGGAGGCATGTACCAGTGCTGCGGGAAGTAGAGACCCACGATGGCATCCTGCGACGCCACCACGATGAGTCCCCCGAGCGAGGTGTCGACGATCGCGTGCCGTGTGTTCATGGTGCCGATCTCCCCTGTCGTGGTGTACGTCCCCATCCTTCATCCTCTCCGTCCGGTGGACGCGCGGGGTCCGCAGAAGGTCGGATCCGACTTCGCCCCGGTGTGATTTGCCGAAGCGGCACGGAAGTTTGTGGCCGCCGACGGATCGCCACATGATCGTGGTCCGTACCGAGACCTGGGAGTTCACATGACCCGACCGGCCCGAACCGCGGACCTCACCCATCGCCTGGTTCCCTCCCCGGCCGGCCGCATCCACCTGGTGGAGCAGGGCGCCGGTCCACTGGTCCTGCTCGTGCACGGGTTCCCCGATTCGTGGTACGGCTGGCGCAGGCAGCTGGCCGACCTGGCGGCGGCCGGCCATCGTGCGGTCGCCATCGACGTCCGGGGTTACGGCCGCTCGTCCAAGCCGCAGGACATCGCCGCGTACCGGATGTCGGAGTTGATCGAGGACAACGTCGCCGTCGTCGAGGCACTGGGCGAGCGCTCGGCGGTGATCGTCGGACACGACTGGGGCTCGACCATCGCCGCCCAGTCCGCTTTGGTCCGGCCGGATGTCTTTCGCGCGGTCGGGCTGCTGAGCGTGCCGTACACCCCGCCCGGCGGACCGAAGCCCAGTGATGTGTTCGCGGCGATGGGCGGCGAAGAGGAGTTCTATGTCCGGTACTTCCAGGAACCCGGCCGCGCCGAGGCGGAGATCGAGCCGGACGTACGGGGTTGGCTGGCCGGCTTCTACGCGGCGCTCTCCGCCGACACCATGCCCGCCGCCGACGCGCCCGATCCGCACTTCGTCGGCCGCGGCGGCAGGCTCCGCGACCGATTCCCCGCAGGTCGCCTGCCCGGGTGGCTCGATGAGGACGATCTCGACGTCTACGCCGGTGAGTTCGAGCGGACCGGAATGAGCGGGGCACTCAACCGCTACCGGAACATGGACCGGGACTGGGCGGATCTGGCCGCGTACGCAGGCGCGCCGATCACCCAGCCCTCGCTGTTCCTCGGCGGCGCTCTGGACGCCTCCACCATGTGGCTGTCCGACGCGATCGACGCTTTCCCCACCACACTGCCCGGCCTGGTCTCCTCCCATGTCCTCGCGGGTTGCGGCCACTGGCTCCACCACGAGCGTCCCACCGAGGTCGACCGGCTCCTGATCGACTGGTTGGCCGCCCTGCCACGCTGAGAACTCCGGCCCGTTCGAATGAGGTTGCCGCCCAAGAGATCCGCCGGAGGACCTGGGCTCGGACGATGAAGGAGGTGCGGTGTACGCAGTGTGGCGTGGGGGCTGGAGCAGGGCTTCGTCGAGGACTCCGGGTCGGGCTCGCGGGGCTGCGCACGCCGGCTCAGAGGAGCCCCGGCCGGGGTCCGGCACCGGCCGACCGGGAGGCACCCCGGCCCGCGTCCCGGGTGGCGAGGTTCCGCGGTCCTCGTCGCCGCGATCGTGGTGGGGCGCAGCGGGTATGAGCCTGGTGGATCCCCCCGTCGAGGTGAGTGCCGATGTCGTCCACATACAGCGAAGTCGATCTCGGGGTCCTGGTCGGTCACGACGGCTCGCCCGCCGCCGACCGCGCGCTGGATTGGGCGGCGCAGGACGCCGTCGCCCGGCGCGTAACCCTGTACGTGGTCACCGCCGTGCCCGTCGGCGGGCTCGGCCACCGGCATCGGGTCGAACTGCGCGAGCGGGCGCACGCGCTGATCGACGCGGCCTGCGCACGCGTGCGCGCGCGCTTCGCCGACTCGGTCGTGGAGGGGTCGGTTCGGGAGGGCGACCCCGCCGAGTCACTGCTGGAGGCGAGCGCCCGCGCCGACACCATGGTGATGGGCAGTCGCGGTCACGGCGGTTTCACCGGCTTGCTGCTGGGATCGGTGTCGCTGCGGGTGTGCGCGCACTCGTCGTGCCCGGTCGTCGTGGTACACGCCGACGCGGCCGAGGACGCGAGCGGCGTGGTGGTGGGCATCGCCGGTCCCGAGGACGGGCCGGCGGCCGAGTTCGCGGCGGACCGGGCGCGGCGGCTGGGCGGACTGCGCGCCGTGCACTCGTGGGCGCTCCCGGTGACCGGCCTGGCTCCCAGCCTGATGTTGCCGTCGATGTTCGATGTCGACGCGATCGCTGCGGAGCGTGGCCGGATGCTGGACCAGGTGCTCGGTGCGATCCGGCTCCGTAACCCCGAACTACCGGTGGACACCGTGGTGATGAACGGGATGGCCGGGCGCGACCTGGTCTGCGCGTCCACCGACAGCGCCCTCGTGGTCGTCTCGGGCCACCGCCGGCGCGGCCCCCTGCCGATGCGAATGGGCCCGACCACCCACGCCGTCCTGCACCACGCGCGCTGCCCGGTGGCCGTGGTCCCGGCGCAGTGACCGCGACTCACGGCGACCCGGCGACCGGACCCACGTGCCCGCGGGACAGGGCCCGGCTCGCCGCGACGCGTGGTGGGGCTAACGCGCTGCGTAGACGTTCTCGGCGAAGGCGGCGATCTGCTCCTCCGACAGGTGTCGCGCCACGTCCGCCTCGCTGATCATGCCGACCAGGCGCTTGCGCGCGATCACCGGCAGTCGACGGATCTGGTGCACCTGCATCTCGCTCAGTACCTCGGCGATGTCGGCTTCCGCGTCGATCCAGCGCGGCGTGCCCTCGCACAGTTCGCCGGCCGTGACCTGGGCGGGATCGCGGCCGATGGCAACGCACTTCGTGACGATGTCGCGGTCGGTGATGATTCCGCACAGCCTCTCGTTCGCATCGCTGACCGGGAGCGAACCCACGTCGAGTTGCAGCATCAACTCCGCGGCCCGATCCAGCGTCTCGGTCTGCGGAATCCACCGCGCACCCTCGTGCATGATGTCCTTGGCCATGGTCATGGTGGTACCTCTCGACATGCCTGCCGACGGCAGCACACCGACCGCAGGGCTCGGGACCGCGCCGCGGGCGTAGCGACGCGGTCCTTCCATCCTCTCCGTCCCACCCCCTGTCGGCCACCCGGGTGAACGGCCGCCTCCACCCGCCCCACACGGCGCCGACCCAGGACCGACAGCAGCCAGCCAAGGCGCCGAACGAGGCACCCGGCACGCAGGTCGGTTCGCGGTAGGTGGTGTGGGTCAGTGGCAGCGTCGGCATCTGCCGGTGAGTTCGATGGTGTGTCGGACCTCGGTGAAGCCGTGTTCGGCGCCGGCGGTGGCGGTCCATCGTTCGACGACCGCCGAGTGCACCTCGACCGCGGTGCCGCACAGCCGGCAGATCAGCAGGTGGTGGTGGTCCGGTCGCCGTCGGCGCCGGTACTGGCGCTCCCCGTCGGCGGTGTAGCGGCTGTCCGCGCGACCGTCCGCGGCGAGCGCGGCGAGGCTGCGGTAGGTGGTGCTGAGGCTGACCGGGCGATCCAGGCTCGGGTCCCGGCCCCGGTCGTGATCCGGGTTCGGATCCCGGTCTCCGTCCCGGCCACGCTCTCGGTCCACGTCTCGGCCCCGGTCCGGATCTCGGTCCCGGTCATGCTCTCGATCCGCGTCTCGATCCGCGTCTCGGTCCGGATCTCGGTCCCGGTCCCGGTCTCGCATCCGGACGAACAACTCCTGGGCGCTGACGAACCCGCCGTGTGCGGCCAGGGCTCGGGCCACGGTGTCGCGGTGTGTGGTGTCCCGGCGCGGGGCCGGTGGTGGGGTGGAGGGGTCGCGGGTGGGGTCTGTCGCCGACGGCATCGGTCCTCCGGGCACATTCAGCCGGCCGCCGGGACCGACGCACCGGCGGTGGGTCGGCGCCGGACCAGGCGACCGAGCAGGCCGTGTCGCGGCGACAGGAGCAGGGAGAGCACGAAGCCGGCGGCGGCCACCAGCGCGATGGTCGCCCCGGCGGCGACGTCGTAGTGCCGGGAGATCTCCAGTCCGGCCGACGCGCTGCCGATGCCCAGCGCGCCGGCCAGCGCGGTGGTGCGGGCGAGCGAGTCGGTCCACAGCCGGGCCGCGGCGGCCGGCGCCACCAGCAGCGCGAGCGTGAGCATGATGCCCACCGCCGGGGTCAGCACCACGATCACGGCCTGGACGATCAGCAGGAGCAGCAGGTCCAGCGCGGTCACCGGATGCCCGGCGGCTCGCATGCCCTCGTGGTCGAAGGCGGCGAAGGTGAGTTCCTTGGCGCACAGGCCGAGGACGAGCAGGATCACCACCCCGGTGCCGGCCGTGACCACGAGGTCGCGGGTGTCGATGGTGACGATGGACCCGACCAGGAAGGCGGAGAGCTTGCGGTCTCCGGCCGGACCTGCGGCGACCAGCGCGGCGCCCAAGGCGAAGCCGGCGGCCAGGATCACCCCGGTCGCACCGGACGCGGTCCGGCCCGGGCGTCGGGTCAGGCCGACGATGGCCAGTGACAACAACACGCCCACCGAGGCACCGCCGAGGTAGATGTCCAGGCCCAGGATCGAGGCGAGCACGACGCCGGGGAAGGTGGCGTGGGTCATCGCCATGGCATGGAAGGCAAGCTTGCGCAACACCACTTGCACTCCGACGACGCCGGCGAGCAGGCCGACCATGACGGCCTCGGCATAGGAGCGGTGGGTGTACGTGTCGAACCAGGTCATCAGGGGCTCCCGGTCGGCCGGGGAAGCACCGGCGGGGCGGGGATCCGCACGGCCGCCGCGTGGGCGGACGCGCGCAGGCCGCGCCGGCGGGTGACGCCGGTCGCGCCCAGGGCGAGCAGGTATGCCGCGACCAGGGTGAGCACGACGGTCGGCCCGGTGGGCAGTGCCAGGTCGTGGTCGACGGAGGCGGTGTAGCTGATGGTCAGGCCGAGGTATCCGCACAGCACGGCCGAGCCGACGCCGATCGCGATGATCGGGCCGATCCGGCCGCCCAGGGTGCGGCCGATGGTGGCCGGGACCACCAGCAGCGCCAGCACCAGCGCGGTGCCGATGGTGCGGACCGCGGCGACCACGGTCAGCGCGATCACCAGGTTCAGCGCCAGGTCCAGCGCGCCGACCCGGTGGCCGGCGGCTCGCGCGGCTTCGACGTCGAAGCTGCGCAGGAACAGTTCCCGCCCCGACGCGGCGAGCACGGCCAGGCAGAGCACGGCGACCACCGCGGTCTCGATGATCTGTGTGCGTGAGGTGTAGAGGATCTGCCCGAACAGGAAGGTCTGGAGGTCGGCGGTGTACGAGTGGCTGCGCGAGACCACGACCACGCCGATCGAGAACATCGCGGTCAGCACGATCGCCAGCGCCGCGTCGTCGCTGGTGCGCCGGTTGCGGGTGAGCAGGGTCAGCGCGCCGGCGGTGATGCCGGCCGCGATCAGCGCGCCCTCGAAGACGCCGTCCGCGCCCTGGAGGGCGAAGCCGATCGCCACGCCCGGAAATACCGTGTGGGTGAGCGCGTCGGCGACGAACTCCAGGCGGCGCAGCGCGACGAACGCGCCGACGGTGCCGCACAGGACGCCCAGGATGGTCAATTCGATCAGGGCCCGGGTCAGGTAGGGGACCCGAAAGGGTTCCATGAGCAGGGTGGTGTCCACGGTCGGCCTCAGCCCGGGGTGACGACGAGTCGGCCGGCGTCGAGTTCGAGGACCTGCCCGCCATAGCAGGCGCACAGCAGTTCCGGGGTGAGCGCGGACTCGGTGTCCGCGAAGGCGAATTGCCGGCGATTGACCAGGCAGGTCTGCTCGCACAGGCGTTGGGCCACGGCGAGGTCGTGGGTGCTGACCAGGACCGCGGTGCCGGCGTCCTTGGCGCGCACCAGCGCTTCGATCAGGGCCTCCTGGCTCACCGCGTCGACGCCGTTGAACGGCTCGTCCAGGACCAGGATCGGCGGTTGCGCGGACAGCGCGCGGGCCAGCAGTACACGCTGGCGTTGGCCGCCGGACAGGGCGCCGAAACGTGCGTTCGCCCGATCCGCGAGGCCGACCCGGGCCAGTGCCTCGTCGGCGGCGGCCCGGTCCCGACGGCCGGGACGCCGCAGTCGGCCGATCAGGCGGTAGCGGCCCATCAGCACCACCTGCCGTGCGGTGACCGGGAATTCCGGGTCCAGGTTGGCCGCCTGCGGTACGTAGCCGACGAACTCGCGGGCCGCGGCCGGGCGGCGGCCCGCCACGGTGACCGCTCCGGCGACTACCGGAACCAGTCCCAGGACGGCCTTGATCAGCGTGGACTTGCCGCCGCCGTTGGGGCCGACCAGGGCCACCGCCTGCCCGGCCGGGACGCGGCCGTCGACCAGGGTCAGGGCCGGGGTGCGGTCGTAGGCCATGGTCGCCTCGGTGAAGCGGACCGGATCCGGCGCGGTCTCGATGCGGTCGGTCATCGCTCAGCCCCGCAGCGCGGCGACGATGGTGTCGGTGTTGTGCGCCTCGGAGCCGAGGTAACCGGCACCCTCGGAGCCGGGGGCGCCGAGCGAGTCGGCGTACAGCGCGTCGTCGCCGTCGACGACCTTGACGCCCGCTTCCCGGGCTATGGTCGAGGCGGTCTTGGGCGGCAGCGCGCTTTCGGCGAACACGGCCTTGGCACCGGTGGCCTTGATCTTGGCCACGACGTCCTCGATCCGGCTGCCGGAGAGTTCGGCCTGATCGTCGAAGCTCGGGATGATCGAGCCGACGAATTCCAGCCGGTAGCGGTCGACGTAGTAGCCCAGCGCGTCGTGGTTGGTGACCAGTTTGCGGTTCGCCGCCGGGATGGTGTCCAGCTTGGCCCGGTTGTCGGCGTCG
The DNA here is from genome assembly GCF_000372745.1 of Embleya scabrispora DSM 41855. Lineage (GTDB taxonomy): Bacteria > Actinomycetota > Actinomycetes > Streptomycetales > Streptomycetaceae > Embleya > Embleya scabrispora. The sequence goes on from NZ_KB889691.1 coordinate 75,681, forward strand.
AGCGCGTCGAGCTTGGCGCCGTAGCCGGCGAGGTTGTTCTCGTAGATCCTCGCGTTGGCCCCGTCGGCGGTGCTCAACGCCTTGGCGATATTGCTCACCATCACCTTCGCGTTGAGCGGGTTGTGCCAGATGTGCGGGTCGTACGCCCCGTGATCGTGCTCCTCGTGCTCGCCGTGCTCCTCGTGCTCGCCCTTGCGCAGCTGCACCCCGACGGAGGTGTCCACCACCGGACCCTTGAACCCCGCGGCCTGCACCGCCTTGGGCAACCACGCCTTCTCCATGTCGACGCCGTTCTCCACGACCAGCTTGGCCGCGCGGATCGCGTTCAGGTCCGCCGGCGTCGCCTCGTACTCGTGGGCGCTCGCGTTGGACTTGATCAACTGGGTCACCTCGACCCGGTCGCCGCCGATGTTGCGCACGAAGTCGGCGACCTGCGTCGTGGTCGCCACCACCTTGATCCGGGGCCCCGAACCGGCGCCCGGCGAACCGCCGCCCGCCACGGGCGCGGCGGACCCGATCAGGTTCTTGTCCTTGGTGCCCTTGGTGTCGTTGGTGTCCTTGCCGTCGGAACCGCACGCGGTCACGGTCGCGGCGGTCAGGGCGGTGGCGGCGACGGCAAAGACCGCGCGGCTGGATATGCGCATGAGAACTCTCTCCAGGCAGGGGTGTATCGACGCATCGATCGGCGGACGCGCATCGATCGTTCGATAATGAAAACCATAATCATCTGACCAAACGCTGTCCAGGCCGGAGTCCGGCCCCGGCGCGGCCCGGGCATCGGCTCCGACGCAAGGCGGATCCGCGATCGGACCGGATCGGGCGTGGGCCGTGGGCGGGTTCGGGTCGGGCGCTCACATCGAGAAATCCCTCGAACAGGTCGGCCGTCGCGCGCCGATGGGACGGGTCGAACGCGAGTTCGTCATCGGCGAGCGGGGCGGCCCGGGAGCCGTGGCGCCGACAGCCGGAGACGCCGGCGCCCCCCGGCGCGGGTGGGCCGGGGGGCACCGATGTGGAGTGGCCGCGTGGACCGCGTGGATCGTGCGCGCGCTATGACCTCGGCGCCGCGGACGGAGGTTGCGGGCCGGTCTGCCGATCGGTACCCGAGGAGTCGGCCGCGGTCGGATCGGCGTCGGGGGTGCTCGCGTCGGCGGCAATCGTGCCCGAACCGGCAACGGACATTGGGGCGTCCGAGGTCGCGGCGGGGCCGGTGGTCGCGGCGGCAGCAGGCGCTGGGGTCTCCGCGGCGGCACCGGCGGTCGCGGCGGCGCGGGCGGCTTCGGCGCGCACGAGGGCGCTCATGAGCAGATAGGCGTCAAGGGGCATGGCGGGATCTCCCGGGTTCGCGGGGCTGAGGAATCGAACGCGGACACGCCGGTCCGGCCACGCGCCGGGTGCGGCGGCGGCTCGGCGGCGGCGATCGCTCAGCAGCGCAGGACGACGGTCCGCGAAGGGATCGATCCGGGAATGCTCGCGGCCGTACGGGCGCGGATCTCGCCGACCTCGGCCTGGTCGGCGAGCCGGGACCCGACGGTGTCCACGAGGGCGGAAGCCGATGCGGTGGTGGAGTGGTGCCGCGGCCGGGCGGTAGTCGGCGCGCAGGCGGGGCCGACGGCGGGCCCGTGCCGGCCACCGGTTTCGCCGGCGGGCGTGGCGCTGCGCACCGAGTGATCGCCGGGCCGCCCGTCGCCGGGCACGTCGTCGGTGCCGAACGGGGCGGCGCGGCCGACCGCGCCGACCGCGCAGCGATCCGGATCCGGCGCGGCGCGGTGCGCGGCTCCGGGTACGTGGGTCGCGTGCAACAGGGCCATCAAGGCGATCAGCACGATCACCCGGCACACGCCGTGCCGGGCGGGAGCACCATCGGCCGCGACCTGCCCCATCCTGACCTCCCTCGGTACCGCTCTCCGAGAGAACCTCCGATTTCCGCCGTCGGCACGGCAACGAGGCCGAACCAACCGAGATTTCACCCGATCCGGCGAATGCACACCACCGGCGGCCCGGCACACCGCCGCCGTCGGGAGCCACGACCACACGACGCTCACGCTCCGCGCGCCTCGTCCACGTGGCCCGGCCGCGCCTGATCGCGGTGAGCGGGTCGGCGACACGCGGCTCCACCGGGCGGCCTCCGGGGAGGCGTCGGTCGACGGTTCGCGTCGACCGACGGTCGATCGGCCGCATGGACCATCCATCCGCTTGGCCGATAGCGTCGCCGCATGGACGACACGGCCGCACCCCATAGACCCACGCTGCGCAAGGATGCCGCGCGCAATCGGCGCCGGATCATCGACGCCGCGCGTGACCTGGCGCGCAGGGGCAGGCCACCACAGTTGAACGCGGTCGCATTGGCCGCCGACGTCGGCGTCGGCACCGTCTACCGGCACTTCCCCACCCCCGAGGCGCTGCTCGAAGCACTCGCCGCCGACCGGTTCGCGGAGCTGATCCAACACGCCCATCGAGCCGCCGAGCTGCCGGACGCGCGGCAGGCCCTGCGCGGCTTCCTGGCGGCGGCGCTGATCGCCTACGCCCAGGACCAGGCGTTCACCGCGGCGGCCTTCGGTCCCGGGGCGGCCACCGCCGAAACCCTGGATCTGCGCGACCGCCTGCTGCGCGTGACCGGCGACCTGCTGGCTCGTACGGCCGGCGCCGAGGCCCTGCGCCCGCCCCTGGGTCCCACCGACCTCCAGCTCATGCTCTGCGGGCTGGGCTTCGCCGTACGTCACTCCCCCGACCGGAACGATCCCGAGTTGGCCGAGCGCTACCTCGACGCGCTGCTGGACGGCGCCCTCGTGGCGGCCACGGGAGGTACGGCCGGCTGACGCCCGGATGCGCTGTGGCAGGGTCGGGGCATGCCCTTCGATCACAACGATCACTACCATCCGCTGCTGCTGCGCCAGGTGCCGAGGCGCTGCCGGACGGCGCTGGATGTGGGCTGCGGCACCGGGCGGTTCGCACATCGGCTCGCCGCTTCGAAGATCGCGGTCGATGCGATCGATCCGGCCGAGGAGGTGGTCGCCGAGGCCCGTCGCCGGTCCCCGATCACCGCGGGCGCGCCGAACCCACGCTTCACCTGCGCGGACGTCACCGAGATCGAACTGCCTGACGGGCACTACGACTTCGTCTCCTGCCTGGCGAGTATCCACCACGTCCCATTCGATACCGTCGCCACGTTGCGCGACGCCCTCGCGCCCGGCGGGGTCCTGGTGATCCTGGGTTGCCACCCGGAGCGGACCCCGCTCGACTGGGCGTACAGCCTCCTCGCCGTCCCGATCAACGCCGGCGCCCGGCTCGCCGTGGCCGCCCAGGAACGACTCGGCGGCCGCGCCGGCGCGGCCGAGCGGGGTACGACCGCGCCGGTGTGTGCGCCCACGATGCCGCTGCCACTGATCCGGCGGGAGGCCGCCGCGCTGCTGCCCGGATGCACTGTGCGCCGGTTGCTCTTCTGGCGCTATCTCCTCGTCTATCGCGCCCCGGGCCGATCCGGTGTCGAGGCGGCGCCGCGACACCCGTGCGGTCGACCACGATCTGCCGGAGTCGGGTGGGGGCGCGGCTTACCGTGACGAGGTGGACGATCGGTATGCGATGAGTCGGCGTGCGGTGCTGCTGGGCGTCACCGGGGTGGCGACGGGTTGCTCGTCGTCCGGCGGGCGGGCCGCGACGCCGACGCCCACGAGCGGCACACCGACGGCGGCACCGACCGGCGGCACACCCGCGCCGAGTTCCGCACCCACTCTGCCAACGGTCACCACCTGGGCGCCCGATCCCGGCGACGTGCAGCCGCAGGTCAAGCAGCGCGCGGTCACCCTGGTGTCAGCTCTCGGCGCGTGGCCACCCGGCGGGCAGGGGCCCGCGGCGGCTCGGGCGCGGCTCGCCGCCCTGGGCTTCGCCCCGGAGTTGGCCGACCGGGCCGGCCCGCTGTTGTCCCAGGCGCCGCAGGCCGTGCTCGAAGTGGTCGACGCGCAGTACGGCGGCATCCTGGACGACACCGCGAGCGTGCTCGTGGTCTGCCGTCGGTGGACGCGGGCCGAGGACGGAGCCGTGACGGCGGACGGGTCGACCGTGGACGTGCGGCTGAGCCGGGCCTCACCGGTCTGGACGGTCACCACGCTGTACCCCTCGGATCCCGGGCCGGCCGCCGCGTCGCTCTCCGCCCAGGCGACCCGGATCCTCGCCGATTCGCGCATCACCCTGCCGCCGGCCGCGACCGCCGACGTGCGGGCCGGCGCCGTGCACGCTTCGGTGTTGACCGCGTTGGAAACGCTCGCCGCCGAGCACACCATCGACGTCAGCGTCCTGCGCTCGGGCCACCCGATCAACGTCTTCGGCACCACCCGCCCCAGCGACCATCCACGGGGTCGGGCCGTCGACGTATGGCGCATCGACGGCCGATCCGTCGTGAACCCGGCCACGCCACGCGCCCTCGTCGAGGGCTTCATGCGGGCGGGCGCGGCGGCCGGCTCGTACAACGTGGGCGGCCCGTACCAACTCTCCGGCGCCGCGTTCTTCAGCGACCCGACCCACCGCGACCACGTCCACCTCGGGTTCGCCACGTGAGGTTGCCCCAGCCGAGACCGGCGGGCGTCGGGTCGAGAACGGGCCGCGCGGCACCGACGGGAGGACCGTACGGGCCGCGCGGCCCGGCATCGGGTTGACGCGGCGGCGTATCATAGCCCTGGAACGGAAAGCTGCCGGCGCCTCGGGAATCGCGAGCCCCGAATGACGTCTCGTGCTCGCGCGACAGGCGGCCCTGTGCCGAAGCGCGGCCTCGAGGGCGGCGCAAAGGCCGGTGCCCGGTGCGTTCGGCGAGACCGGCCCGTCGGATGGCGCACCCGGGGCCGGGTGGTGTTGTGGAGGAGCCATGCGTAGCAGTGGCGAATCGACGTTGATGGAGCCCGAGGCGCTGCAGTGCGCGCTGTTCGGCGTGCGATTTCCGGCCCGTCCGGAAGCCCTGAGCGCGGCGGCCATGAACAACGGGGCCGCAGGCTGGGTCACCCGGGCCTTGGCGGCGCTGCCGGAACGCCCGTACGAGGGGCCGAACCAGGTGTGCATGGCCCTGTGCGGGCGGCACGCCGGAATGGACCCCGGTCTGTGATCGCCCCCGCCGCTCGGTCCTCCCCACCACCCGCGACCACACCCGCACACCGCGACCGGCCGGATCGGCCGGCGCGGAAGCGGTCGTGCCCCGCGGTGTGCCGTCATCGCGCCGCCGCACCGCCGCTCGACGCCGCACCGCCGCTCGACGCCGCGCCGCCGCTCGACGCCGCACCCGCGCTCACCGCCGCACCGTAGAAGGAGCCTCGACCTCCAGATACCGCCGGCCGGCCTTGCCGCGGTACTCCAGCACCACCCAGCCGAGCCCGCCCAACACCCGCGCGCACTCGCGCAGCGCCGTCTCCGCCTCGTGCCGCGCGCCGCTTCCGCGCGGACCCGGCCACTCCACCCGCGCCACCGCGGGATGCTCGGTCGCGCTGACGCAGTACCCCGTCGCCGTACGCTCGCCCCGCTCGTCGACCGCCGACGGCGGCATTCCGGCCGCCTCCAAGGACAGGCTGATCGCCCGCACCATCCGGACCCGCTCCCATGCGGCGGGCACCGCACCCGGATCCACGGCCGCGGTGTTCACCACCGCGCGAATCCGCAGCAGCGCATCGAACGCCTCGCGAACCGCCGCCGCCCGCTGCCCCGTCCCCACACCCGAACCCGGCATCGGCCGCGCCTCGGCGCCGGTCGCCGGCTCGAAGCCCCCCGCCGTATCCGTCCCGCCCTCGGTCACGCTGCTCCTTCGTCCGCCGCGCCCACCACGGCCGCACCTCGTCCTCGGTGGTACATCGCCGGCGGACCCGGCGCCGTCGCGGGCAACGTGGGAGAGACCATGCCCCCAGCGTAGGCGCGCGGGGGCCGCTCCCCCGTTCGCCGGGTCACCACCGCTCCGCCCGGGTTCGGCCGGCTCGCTTCCCGACAGGGCCGACCCGGCCGCCGGAAGTCGGGCTTGCTCGCGTGTCGCCCTCGCCGGGGCGTAGACCCGGACGGCGCCGAAGAAGCCCTGACGCAGCCGGACTTCCTCCCATTCGAGTACCAACCGCCGGATGCCCAAGACTGGTTGCCGGTCCGGTCCGGGCGTGAGCATGGACACCTGGGTTCGATCACCCAGGAGGCCGGCGGGCACGTCGCCCCGTCATCGGCCCGCGCCGGACGCACCTAGCCAATATGTGCCGATGGATCGAGGTTCGTTGCCCGCGTGGCGGTCCCGGTGTGAGGGTTCCTTCGCTCGGGCGACGAACCCGGCGCGATGGCGGTCGGATTCGTGGTCGGGGCGTGCCTTCAACCCGAGGAGCCTCGATGCATCGTGGAACGCTGACGATCGGGTCGGTCCTGGCCCTGCTCGCCGGCCTGGTGATCGGCACGACCGCCCCATCGAACGCGGCACCACCACCAACCCCCTTCTCGGCCGCCGCTCGGACGGCGGCGATCGACGCGGCCGACCGGGCCGTGGGCAGCGGCCCGAACGCACTGCCCCGGGTGGCCGGCGAAACCTATCTGCGGAGCATGGTGACGCCGTGGGTGGACAACCTCTACTCGATCGCCTACACCCGCGCCTACCGCGGACTTCCCGTCGTCGGCGGCGACGCCGCCGTATTGGCCGACGGCACCGGCAAGGTCCGTGCCGTGGAGACGGGAAACGCGCTTCCCGCCGACATCCCGACCGAGCCGACCGTACGCGCCGAGGCGGCCGAGACCACCGCCCGGACCCGACTCGCCGTGGTCGACCGGGTCGACGCGCGTCGCCTGGTGTTACGCCTGGGCCCGGACACCACCCAACTGGCCTGGGAGACCGTGCTGATCGGCCGCACCGACTCCGCCCCCAGCCGCCTGCACGTGTTCGTCGACGCCCGCACCGGCGCGGTGCTGGAGACCTACGACGACGTGCACGCCGGCACCGGCCACAGCAAGTGGAACGGCCCCGACCCGATCACCATCACCACCGCCGGCTCCGGCGGCACCTATTTCATGCAGGACCTGACCCGCCCGGGCCTGAGTTGCTCGAAATACAACGCGGGCGTGCTCACCAAGTCCGTCGACGACTGGGGCACGGGCAATCCCACCGGCATCGAGACCGGCTGCGTCGACTCCATGTGGGCCGCGCAGAAGGAATGGGACATGCTCCGCAGTTGGCTCGGCCGCAACGGGCACAACGGCAACGGCGGCACCTGGCCGGTGTCCGTCGGTGTCAACGCCGTGAACGCCTGGTTCGACGACACACGGGTGTTCATCGGCCACGACGTCAAAGGCCAGTGGTTGGGCGCGATGGACATCGTGGGCCACGAGTACGGTCACGGCGTCGACTCGACCAGCCCCGGCTACCCGTTCGCGCAACCGGGCCTGAGCGAAGGCACCGGCGACATCTTCGGGGCGCTCACCGAGGCGTACGCCAACGAACCCCCGCCGTTCGACACCCCGGACTACACCGTCGGCGAGATGGTCGACGTGGGCGGCCACGCACCGATCCGCTACATGTACAACCCCTCGCTCGCCGGGGACCCCAATTGCTATTCGAGCACGCTGCCTCCGGACCATTATCGGGCCACGGGTCCGCTCAACCACTGGTTCTACCTGCTGGCCGAGGGCACCAACCCCGGCGGCGGCAAACCCAACAGCCCGACCTGCAACAACACCGCCCTCACCGGAGTCGGCGTGCAACTGGCCGGCAAGGTCTTCTACGGCGGCCTGCTGCTCAGGACGGGTGGCACGAACTACCCGAAGCTACGTGGGCACACCCTGCGGGCGGCCAAGGCACTCGACCCCACGTGCGCCCTGTACAGGAAGACCAGGGACGCCTGGAACGCGGTCGACGTGCCGGCGACCTACGATACCGGCTGCCCCGTGGCTCCTTGACGTCGTCCCCTCGCCCCGGCTCGGCGGCCGGGTGTGAGGCGCCCGGGATCGGCACGCCGGGGTCGCGCGATTTAGCCAGTATTTGCTGGCCTCGCCGGATCCCTTCGCTCGGGACACGTGGCCGTGTGAGTGTTTCGCTCGCTCGGGCACGAACCCCGGCGTGCACGGTCGGCCGCAACGCTCACAAGGCGCGCGGCACAAAGCCGGATTCGTGGTCGAGGTTTGCCTTCCACTCAAGGAGCCTCGATGAATCGCAGAACGACCACGGCCGGGACCGTCCTGGCCATGCTCGCCGGTTTGGCGATCGGCACGGTTGCTCAGCCGGCCTCCGCCGATCCGTCTCCCCCGCCCGGCTCGCAGTCGCTGGCGGTCTCCGCCGCCGACCGGGCCGCGGCCAGCGGTCTGGACACCCTCGCCAAGGGTCCCGACGAGCAGTACCAACGGCAGTCGGTGACCCCCTGGGTCAACGGCCTCTACTCGGTCGCCTACGAGCGCACCTACCGGGGCATCCCGGTGGTCGGCGGCGACGCCGTCGTGCTCGCCGACGGCCAGGGCCGGGTCCGGGCGACCCAGTCC
>NZ_KB889692.1 GCF_000372745.1 Embleya scabrispora DSM 41855
GGAGGGGCTGCGGCCCAGCTCGGCGGCGATCGTGCGGACGCCGGCCTTGTCCCGCAGCCGGTCGGCAATGTGGATGCGGTCGGCTTCGCGCAGGTGTCTCGACGGGCCGGACGAGGGCGCCGCGGTGATCGGCGGCGCCCCCTTCCTGCCTGCGGTCGGGCTGTACCCGTTGCGCCATCGCTTCCCCGTGCGGACGTTGATGCCGACGACCCGGCATGCCTCCGCGAACCCCAGTCCTTGATCCACGAGCCGGAAGTATTCCTCCCGCTCCCGGGCCGGTTTCACGGGACCCTGAGGTTCCCGAGTCCCACGGATCTCGAAGTCCATCGCATCCCCTGAGCTGGGGTGTTGCGACGACCACTAGAACCCAAGATGGCGATCGGGGCGTTCGTTTTGCCTGTTCAGGCTGGCGGAGGATACGAGATTCGAACTCGTGAGGATGTGAACCCAACACGCTTTCCAATGGGTCATCTGCCGATTCGGCGACGCTCGCCGACGTCCTGACCTGTGGTGGAGTACACGGCTGTCAGCCTCGCGAACGCCGCTGTATACCGGTGAATGCAACCAGAACCGCAACCAGGGTGGTGGCTCTTGATTGCAGTTGATCAGGCTGACAACCGCTCCTGCGCCCTTGGGGTTCTCGGGCCCCGTGCCCTACGACTCGGTGATGCTGCGGGCGGTCTGTGGCAGCTCTGGGATGAAGGCGCGTACAGCGCCACTGCCGGCGGGTGAAGACGGCCGCCGCGCTCGGCAGGTCGAGTCTCCCCATCCCCGTCTCGGACAATCCCACGCCGGTACACGTGAGCGCGCATCCGGTTTGGTCACGTCGCCTGGGCGAGCCGGACGGCGTCGGGGCCGGCCGGGAAGCGCAGTTGGCCGGTCGTGTCGTGGGCGGCGCGCCAGACCGTCTCGGCGACGTCGCTCTCTTGGGTGAACAGATCCTGGCCGGTGAAGTCGGCCATGGCCTTCCTTGCGAACGGCGTGTAGGGCGGCGGGACCAGCTCGTCCAGCGGCCCGCCGTCCATGGCCTTCCCCGCGAAGTTCGTCGTCAGACAAGCGCCCGGCTGGACCGTCTTGGCCCGTACACCGAACGGTGCGAGTTCGAGCGCGAGGGACGAAGTGAACCCCTCGACGGCCGCCTTGCTCGCCTTGTAGACGGCCGAGAGGGGCATGGGGCCCAGCACCACGCTGGAGGTCACGTTGACCACCACGCCGGATCCGCGCTCGCGGAACTGGGGCAGCACCGCCTGCGTTGTGGCCATCACGCCGAACGTGTTGGTCTCGAAGACCTCCCGCACGCGGGCCATCGGGGTCCCCTCGAACACGCTGATCGAGGGGACGCCCGCGTTGTTGACCAGGGCGTCGATCGGCCCGGCGAGCTCGAGCGCGGTGGTGATCGTGTCGGGCTTGGTCACGTCCAGTTCGACGATGCGCAGCCGGTCCGACTCGGGCAGGACACCCGGGCGCCGGCTGCGCATCGTCGCGATGACGTTCCACCCCTGCGCGTGGAAGTGGAGGGCGGTCGCGCGGCCGTAGCCGGACGAGGTCCCGGTGATCAGAACGGTGTTCATTCTGTGCCCCTTGCGATGTGGTGGGATCCGCGGACTGGAATGTTCATTCCTGCTCGGCGGTGGTTTCAGTGATCCCATTGAATCGCTCTGAATTGCGAAAACAGTAGAACTATCCTCGCCCTTCCTTGCACGATTCTCCCATTCTGTCCGACCGTACTTAGGGCATGATGCTTGCCGGGCTGCGGGCGGCGTCCCGCAGGCGGACCGCGTCCCGGCCCGGGGGCGCGCCGAACCGGCGGCGGTACTCGCGGCTGAACTGCGACGGGTTGTCGTAGCCGACACGCCGGCCGACCCCGGCGACATCGCCCGGGTGGGTGGCCAGCAGCAGTCGTGCCTCCTGGAGCCGGATCTGCTTCTGGAACTGGATGGGGCTCATCGCGGTCACCGCCTGGAAGTTGCGGTAGAACGCGGAGGCGCTCATGCCGGACAGGCGGGCCACGTCCTCGACCCGGAAGGGCTCGGCGTAATGCTCACGGATCCAGCGTGCGGCGCGTGAGACATGGCTGAGGCCGCTGTCGGCGATGCCCAGTTGGCGCACCGTCGCACCCTGCTCGCCGGTGATCACGCGCCACAGGATCTCGCGTTTGACCAGCGGGGCCAGTACGGCGCGGTCGCGGGGTTCGTCGAGCAGGCGCAGCAGCCGGACCACCGCGTCCAGGAGGGTGGGCGGCGCGTTGCTGACGGCGATCCCCGACGGCGGGCCTCCGCCGGTGCGGGGCATGTCTCCGGGGCCGGCCTGCAGCAGGAGCTCGGCAACGGCGGACGGTTCGAGAACGAGCCCGAAGCCCAGCGCCGGGCGGCCGGGGTCGGCCTGGGTGAACTGTCCGGTGACGGGCATGTCGACGGAGGCGACCAGGTACTGCCCCGGTCCGTACTCGTAGACCCGGTCGCCCAGCGCGAGCCGTTTGGCGCCCTGGGCGATGACCGCCAGGACCGTGCCGGACATGGAGGGCGCGGGCGGGTCGGGCCGGTCGACCTTCGAGATCAGGACGCCGTCGACGGCGGTGGTCCAGTCGGGGCGGGCGTGCCGGGCCAGCAGGTCGCGGAACTCATCGAGGGGCATGCGCCCATTTCAGCAGCACTGCGCGGTAGTACTCCCGAATTCGCGAGGATCATGCAAGAGCGCGAGAGAATCCTTCTAACATTTCCGCAGGTCAGGGGCATTGAATGGAAGCGGTCCACTCCACCGAAGCGAAGAAGGCTCCTCATGATTGCCAACTACGGATTCAACGCCACTCTGACCGCCGCCCCTGGAATGGGCGACCGGCTGGTCGATGTGCTGTTGACCGGCCTGGACGAGGGCAGCCCCGGCGCGAGCGAGCACTGCGTCGTCTACCTGGTCTCGCGTTCCGCTTCCGACCCAGACGTCGTACACGTCACCGAGGGATGGACCAGCGAGGAGGACCACCACCGGACGTTCGCCGGCGAGGCCGCCCAGGCGATCGTGGCGCGGATCGGCGGACTGCTGGCCAAGGAGCCGGAGAACACCGACTACGTCCCGGTCTGCGGCAAGGCCGCCTTCTAGGCCCCGGGGAGGCCGCCCCGGCGCCTGCCGAGGCGGCCTTCGCTCCACCCGAAATCCCGCCCGAGAGCCCCCGCACCACCCCCGCGAAAGGCCGACGACCATGACCACAGCGCGCCCTGCCCTGAACCCCGAACTTCGCGACCTCCTCTCCGACATGCCGCTGATGTCCGAGCTCACCATGGAATTGCTCGCACAACTGCGGCAGTACCCTTCGACGCCGGTCGGGTCCCTGCCGGCCCACCGGCGGGTCGACCGGCGCGAGGTCACCGTGCCCGCCAAGGACGGCACTGCGATACCTCTGTCGGTCTTCACCCCCGCGAGCGCCGACCGCACCACCGCCGCGCCTTGCGTGTACTGGATCCACGGCGGCGGAATGGTGATGGGCGACCGTTTCTCGCAGATCGACATACCGCTGGAGTGGCTCGACGAGTTCGGCGCGGTCGTGGTGTCCGTGGACTACCGGCTGGCACCCGAGGCTACTGGCACCGTCCCCGTCGACGACTGCTACCAGGGACTGCTCTGGGTCGCCGAACACGCCGAGGAACTGGGCGTCGATCCCGCCCGGATCATCGTCGCGGGAGCCAGCGCGGGCGGCGGCCTGGCGGCCGGCGTCACGCTGCTGGCCCGCGACCTCGGCACTCCGGCGATCGCCGCGCAGATACTGACCTGCCCCATGCTCGACCACCGCAACACCAGCACCTCCAGCCGCCAGTACTCCGGCGGGCCCGGCGTCTGGACTCGCGAGATGAACGACTTCGGCTGGCGCTGCGTTCTCGGCGACCTCACCGACGACGACGTACCTGCGTACGTCTCACCCTCGCTGGCCGACGATCTCTCGAACCTGCCGACCACCTACATCGACACCGGCTCCGCCGAAGTGTTCCGCGACGAGGACACCGACTACGCCACCCGGATCTGGGCAGCCGGCGGACAGGCCGAACTCCACGTCTGGGCAGGCGGTTTCCACGGCTTCGACGCCCTGTATCCACAGGCGCACATCTCGGCCACGGCCCGCCGCACCCGCACCGACTGGCTCGCCCGGCTCCTGCACGCCGCATGACGCCGTAACCCGCGGTGCCGCCGGAACGCCCGGCGCCGGCTCGGCGCGCGAAGGCCGGGAACGGGAGCGAGAGGCAAACCGAGACCGACAACGACGTTGCCCCCGGCCGCTGAGCGACCGGGGGCAACGTTTTGCCTGTTCAGGCTGGCGGAGGGTACGAGATTCGAACTCGTGAGGGTGTGAACCCAACACGCTTTCCAAGCCGCCGTTGCGGTGCCCGGCACAATTCGCCGGCGTTCTGACCTGCCGCGAAGCTCCAGCCCTCTTGGCGTCTGGACTTCGGTGAACGGAGGTGAATGAGACCAGAACTGAGACCAGCCGACGCAAGGCGTCAGGCGTCAGTGTCTTTCGGATGCCGGGTGGAGGCGTACACCAGGTGGACGGTATGTCCGACCTCATCGACGAGATAGCGCACGCGACCACCGGCGGTCACTTCGAATTCCCATTGCGACAGTTCCTGGCCGCCCAGGACCCGGGTGGCAAGGCGACCGCGCAGGCGGTGCTGTCGGTCCGGGTCGCGGGTGGACAGTGGGTCGGTGCGGAGGGACTCGAAGCAGCGACGGGCATTGGCCGCCGCCTCGGCACAGAGGTCACCCCAGCCCTTGGCAGCCTCGGTGGTCGCGAAGCGCAATCTCCACTCGTCACCGATGGGTGGCGGCGGGACATCGTCACCGCGTTTCGGACTCAAGGCGCGAGTACCTCACCGTGATCCTCATCCTGCAACGGCTCGGTGAGCAGGGCGGCCAACTCGGGATCGGCCAGGATCCTGGCGGTCGCGCGCCACTCGACAATGACGCGATGCAGGGTCGAGTGCACATCCAGTTCCGCGACGTCGCGCGTGGCGTCCACGAGGTCCACGACGAACTCGCGGACCTCATCCGCGGACAAGTGTCGAATCCACGGGAAAACCGTCGGCAAGGCGAGGAGTACCGCTCGGGCGCCCTCGTCGGTACCGATCAACGCGGCGAACAGTCGGGAGGTGACATCCGCAGTTTCTTCCCGCTGGCGATCATGGCGCTCAGTGGTCAGATAGAGATCCTCGCCGTCACGACGTGTGACGTGGACACGCTGGGCCTGTTCGACGGTCTCGGCGACTCGCTTCGAGTTCTTCGACAGGTCGGAGAAGGCCACGGTGAGAGTGGACATGGATGCATGATACTTCGGAATGTGTTCCGAAGTCCAAGCCTGGTGCTGGATGGAGTGACCGGTCGTGGGTCTCCGGCCGAGAGCCGTGGCGTACGGGGCGGCGCTTGGGCCTCGCCTCCGGTCCATCCATGCCGCGATGACAGACGGGCTGTGCACCACCTGCCGGACCGAGGTGAACCGCGTCGGGCGGCAGCACGGTGAAGGGCCGGGATCCACCGGCCGGCCCGGCCTTCTGAGCCGACTGAAACCAGAACTGCAACCACATGAAATCGGCCCCGACCTGGCGAGAGGTCGGGGCCGACGGTTTTGCCCGCTGTTTTAGCAGTCCAGCAGACTGGCGGAGGATACGAGATTCGAACTCGTGAGGGTGTGAACCCAACACGCTTTCCAAGGGGTCATCTGATCATGCAGTTGGCGCTACCGACGTCCTGACCTGCGATGAAACACTCGGCTGCGAGTGTCGTGAACGCCGCCGTACACCTACGAATGCAACCAGAACTGCAACCAGGGCCGCTGCGGGATGGGTTGCATTTGGCAGAGTCAGGATCTCCACGAGCGCGAGCGACATGTCCTTGATATCTCCTCCACGTCTAGGCGACGCAGTGGCAGGGTTCAGGGCGTGGTGAGGTTTGCGGGCGCTCTCCCGACGATGACCGACAAGGTGCCGCGGTATGTCGCGCCGAGAGCAGTCACGGTGCCGAGCGTTGCTCCCGGACCGTTCTTGAGGCGAGTTACGTAGTTCTCGGGAAGCAGTACGCGGTCGCCGACTTCGAGGGCTTCGGGCCCACGCCAGCGATACGCGTATCTGCCGACCTCGACGACCTGATCGCCCTCGATTTCGTAGTAGCGCCTCGCCTGGTCGAGTTGGGCTTCGAGGTCCTTGACGCGTTTCTCCAACTGCTCGACCTTGAACGTGGACCAGTGTGTGCCGCTCTCGCTGCCAGATTTGTACCCCTCGTTGTAGCCGCGGCGATGGGCATCGGCGAGTGCGCGGTCGTGTGCTGTGGCATGCGTTCCGCAAGCAATGTCCGAGCCGGTTATCCGTATCTTGCAAGGGCTCCCTGAGCGGGTGGGGCGCCCACATGTTCGAATCGCGATCTCAGTCATCTGTGCGGCCCCATCTTCCGATACAGAGGTGCGGTGTGCCTCTGTAAATCGATGTGCCAACGATACGAGTGTCGGCTGCGCTGTACGACCCATTCGGTCACGAACGAGGTTCCTCCGTAGAGGAGTTCGGCCGTGGTGCGAAGACCGCCGGCTACGGATCACGGCTTCGAGACCCCACCTCGGACCCTTTTTGGGAACGACGTGAAGCGCCCCTGAGGGACTCTTCATGCGTCGGACCGAGTCTCGAGTGACCCATTGGTGATGCGCTCTGTGACGGCGTCGACGCACGCCCTGCGCACAAACACCACACCGGATACTCGTTGCACGCTCTTTCCGCTCGAATCCGGGCCTGATTCCCTGACCGGGAAGGTACTCGGGTTCGACCGTGAGGTGGGTATGGAGCGCGCGACTCAGGGGACAGCACGGCGCGGCACGGAGGGCATCGGCCATCGACGGCCCGCCTGGTTCCTAGGCAGCTTGTCGGGGCCGGTCCGGGAGGAACTGCTGAGCATCGGTTCCCCACAGCAGTTTTCGCCCAGGGAGAAGATCCTGGTCGAAGGGGCACGGGGGGATTACCTGGTGCTCCTGAAGACCGGCCGCGTGAAGGTCACCGGCAGGCTCGGCAACGGGCATGAAGCCCTGATTGCCATCCGGGTCGGCGGAGACGTGGTCGGGGAGATGGCCGTGATCGACGATGTGCCCAGGTCGGCCACGGTAACGGCGTGTGACGACGTCGACGCTCACGTTGTCCAAGGTCGAGCGATGCGGAGCTTCCTGGACAAGTGCCCCGAGGCCGCCATTCAGATCGTGCGGCTCAGCAACCGCCGCCTGCGCGCCGCGAATTCCCGGCGCATCGCGTTTGGCGAGTTCCCGGCTCGAGTGCGGTTGGCCCGAGTGCTCAGCGAACTGGCGGACAAACACGGCCGGGCCGTTTGCTCGCACACCCTGATCTGCGTCGACCTCACGAACACCGAACTCGCCGGGTTCATCGGATCGCAGCTGAGGACGGTGCAGAAGGCGCTGGCGGGCTTTCGCGCCGAGGGGATCGTCAGGACCGGCAGCCGCCGGATGGAGGTGATCAACCCGGACCGCCTCCGGGTGATCGGACGCCTGCCGACGATCGGTGGCTGACACCGCCTAGGAACCCGCATTTTTGCGGCTTGCTCGGAGATTCCGGCCCGCCGGCCGCACAGTTGGCGTCGATCGCAGCCAACTGACCACTCTCATCGAGCAGGTGATGGTTCACATGACTTCGCATCCGACCGCACGGCCCTGGGACAAGTCCCGGCCGGACGTCTCCCGCCGCCTATGTCTGGCGGCGGACATCGAGCAGTACAGTCGCTTCGACACCCCGGACCAGTGGGCCGCACAGGCTCAACTCGCCCGGGTGTTGCGAGCGGCAGCCGAACGCAGCGGGCTGGATCACAGCAAGTGGTGCACCCAGCCGCAGGGCGACCTGGAGTTCGCGGTGCTTCCGCCCGGCACACCCGAACAGCTTGTGCTGGGCGAGTACGTCACGCACTTGGCGGCTGAGCTCGGCGGCTACAACGCCACCCGCCGGCCCGCCGGGCGGATGCGGCTTCGGCTGGCCATCGACACCGGCGTGGCCGCCACGGCCGCTCTTGGCTTCTCTGGTCCTGCCCCGGTCGCGGTAGCCCGCTACCTGAACGCCCCCCAGGTGAAACAGGCCTTGGCGGCCGCCGGTTCGGAGAGCCTGGCCGTGGTGGTCTCCGACCGGCTCTACCAAGACGTGGTGCGCTCGCGGTTTCACGGACTCGACCCGGAGCAGTACCGCCGCATCCACGTGCAGCAGAAGGGGTTTGCCGGGTACGGCTGGGTTCGATTGCCCGGAACGGATCCGCAGGACGCGCAGGAGCCATGGCCGGGCGCGCCGGAGGACGGGCCGCGGCCCCCGGCGCGAGCGGCGGAGCGGGAGCAGCCGACCTTCGTGCAGCACGGCGTCCACGGCACCGCCATCCAGGGTGTGATCCACGGGTCCGTCGTTCACGGGGCGGTGCCCGGTCGGGCGGGCCGATGAGCGACGACCCGCCCGCCGGAGGCTGCACCTCCTGCGAGAACGCGGCGGGCAGCAACCGCCAGCAGGGCACCCGGGGCCTCTCGGTCCAAGGCCGGACAGGCGACGTGCACTACTACGCCGCTGGCGACCACCATCCCATCGCAAGCGCGCGGCGGCGCGCGGCCGGCTTCTCGCCGGTCCCCTACGAGACGCTGCGCGAGGAGTTGCACCGGATCATCCGGGCCTGCTCGCGCATCGTGGACGACCTGCGTGACGACACCGACGACTCGGGAGGCGCACCATGGGACTGATCCCCTATAACCGGGTATTCGACGTGCTGGAGCACCGGCTCCGGCCCGCCGACCTGCCCTTCCCGGTCACCACGGCCGACGGGCCAACTCGGCTCTCCACCCTGGCGGCCCGGCGGGCGTTGTACAGCAGGTCGGCGGACCTGCAGCTCCGAGAGGAGATCTGGCGCGAGGCCGTCGGCGCAGCGCAGGTCGACACCAGCGCAGGTGGCCCGGACCGGCTGCTGGTGCTCTGGCTGGCCCTGCCCGCAATGCGGCGCACCCTCTACCGGATTGCGATCCGGTGGTCGATCGACCGGCGGGAGCTCGAATCCGAGGCCCTGCTCGCCCTGTTGGCGGCACTCGCGGACGTGGACCCGCTGGCTCAGGAGGCTGGCTCCGCGCTGCTGCGCCCAGCCATCAACCGGGTCTGGGCGTTCGCCCGGGCCCGTATCCGGGAGCGGCCGGTGGCGGACATCGCGGCGCTGGCCGTCGCCCACCTCGCCGTGGAGGCGCCCGCGGAGTCGCCGGTCAGCGATTGGCAGGATGGCTGGGAGCTGCGCGTTTCGCCGCCTGCCCGGCCTGACGGCCTGTCGGCGACGGTGCGGTTCAGTGTCGCACCGGAGCGGCTGGAAAGCTTCCGACTGGGCGAGCTGGCAGGTCACCTGGGTCTCGGAGAGATTGTGCACCGGGCGCGGCGCCCGAGCGAAGGCAGCCGGATCGGCACTCTGTCGCTGCGTCCGGCCGGAGGACGACCATGATCCCACGCCCCGGCACCTGGCTGTCGTTCAGCGAGGCGTTCGACCTGCCGCTGGTCGTCGACCTGCGCACCGCCGCCCGCGCGCTCGGGCTCTGCCCCGCCACCGCCTACAAGCTCATCTACCAGGACTGCTTCCCCTGCCCGGTCCTGCGCCTCGGATGGCAGTACCGGATCCCCACCGCCGGCCTGCTTCGGGCGCTTGGGATTGAGGAGCGCCCCGTCTACCCGGCCGATCTGCGCGCCGGCGCCGACTTCGCGGAACAGCGTGATTGTGCAATGGCGTTCGAAACGGAGGACTACACATGAGCATCGTGGCCGTCACCGCTGCTGAGCCCGAGGAGGGACCGATGACGACCTGCTTCGTCATCGCGCCCATCGGGAACGAGCACGCCCCGGATGGGAGCCCGGAGCTCTTGGCGTTCGAGGAGAACCTGGAAATCTACGAAAAGGTAATCCTGCCCGCCTGCGCCAAGCACGGCATCGTCCCGGTCCGGGCGGACGGGATCGCCGACTCGGGCGAGATCACCGAGCAGATCTGCCGCCACGTGCTGCAGGACGACATCGTGATCGCCGACCTCACCGGGGGCAACGCCAATGTCACTTATGAGATCGGGATTCGGCATCTGACCGGCAAGCCCATCATCCACATCGGTGAGAACGGCCAACTGCCGTTCGACCTCTCACTGATCCGGACAATCATGTTCAAGCGCAGCCGGAGCGGGCTGGTCAAGGCGCGGCGGGATCTTGTGAGTGCGCTGGAAGGTGCCCTGCACAACGGGTTCGAGCCGCTGACCCCGGCCCGGATCCTATTCGGGCTGCCAGCGGCGCCGCTGCCGGCTGTGGTCGAGGCGGAGCCGGATGACCCAGAGGCCCCCGGGCTGATCGACCGGTTCGCCCGGGTGGAGGAGCAGATGGAGGCGATGGGTGAGACCACGGAGGCGATTACTGGATTCATGACCGTGATCGCCGAAGTCGCCCTGGATATCGGCCCCGTGATGGAGCAGGCCTCCCAGCCCGGCGCGCCGATGAGCGCGTGGCTGCCGGCGATGTCCGAACTGGGGACAGCGATGGCCGAGCCAGCCTCCGGTCTCCGGGAGGCGTGCACCCGCTTCGCCGGGCAGATGGTGGAGATGGACGCAGCGGTCCTGACTGTGTTCGACGTCATCGCGGCGATGCCACCCGAGCAGCGCGCCGGTTCGGCGACCGGCTTCCTTGAGCAGATGGTCAGCATCGCCGAGTCCACCCACGAGGTGATCGGCGTGCTCGGCGAGTTTGAGGTCGGCATGCGGTGGGTGGCGAAGATGAGCCGGGCGCTGCGGGCGCCCGGCCGGGACATCTCGGCTGCGGTCAAGCAGGTCGGCGGCGTGATGTCCCGGATCGCGGACTGGGAGCGCCGGGCCCGCGCGCTGATGTGACCGCGTGGGGCCCCGGCCTGCCGGGGCTTCCCGCGCCGCACACCCGTCGATCGGGTGAGCCGCGCGATCGGTTGCTCACGCACCTGGGGGCAGGACTACGCCACTCAGATGACCAGGGATGGGGCCTTCTTGCCGAGGTGGCACTTGAAGGTTTGCGGATCTCTGAATGTGCCGCCGGTTCGAGGCGTGTGGGACGAAGACCAGGCGTACGGAGATGCATTTAGCCGTATATATCCGAAATAAATGCAACCAGAACTGCAACCAGAAACGACGTCAGCCCGGACCATCGAAGTGGTCCGGGCTGACGTTTGCCCAAGTGGGCGGGTGCGGAGGATACGAGATTCGAACTCGTGAGGGGGTGAACCCAACACGCTTTCCAAGCGTGCGCCCTAGGCCACTAGGCGAATCCTCCGTGCGGAAGCTTACAGGAGGTCGGCGGGTGCTCGCGCACCCCTATTCGAAGGGGGCGCGGGGGTGGGCCGGGCGGGATGGGGGATGCAGTGAACCCCCCGTGCACCCGGCAGAGCCTCCCTATCCTTGCTGCCTTCCGGCCCTGGGGAGGTTCAGGAGGATACCGCCGCACGGGGGGTCCGGGGCCTACAGTACCCGACCCGGGTCGGTGTTCGGGCACGGGCGGGTGGTGAGGGTCCGCGTCTGTCCTTCCGCCCGGCTATCGTCGGGGGCGTGTCGCTCGCCCTCTACCGTCGCTACCGCCCCGAGACCTACGCAGAGGTCATCGGGCAGGAGCACGTGACGGAACCCCTCATGCAGGCCCTGCGGAACAACCGCGTCAATCACGCCTACCTGTTCAGTGGGCCGCGAGGGTGTGGCAAGACCACCAGCGCGCGCATTCTCGCCCGGTGTCTCAACTGTGAGCAGGGGCCCACGCCCACGCCCTGCGGCGAGTGCCAGTCGTGTCGGGACCTCGGTCTGGGCGGGCCCGGCAGCATCGACGTGATCGAGATCGACGCCGCGTCGCACGGTGGTGTGGACGACGCTCGTGACCTGCGCGAGAAGGCGCACTTCTCGCCGGTGAGTTCGCGGTACAAGATCTACATCATCGACGAGGCCCACATGGTCACGTCGGCGGGCTTCAACGCGTTGCTCAAGGTGGTCGAGGAGCCGCCGGAGCACCTGAAGTTCATCTTCGCCACCACCGAGCCGGAGAAGGTGATCGGGACCATCCGGTCCCGGACGCACCACTACCCGTTCCGGCTGGTGCCGCCCGGCGTGCTGCGCGACCACCTCGCCTCGGTGTGCGAGACCGAGGGCATCAAGGTGGAGCCGGCCGTGCTGCCGCTCGTGGTGCGGGCCGGCGCCGGGTCGGTGCGGGACTCGATGTCGGTGATGGACCAGTTGCTCGCGGGCGCCACCGACGACGGTGTCACCTACGCGATGGCCACCTCGCTGCTCGGGTTCACCGACCGGTCGCTGCTGGACGACGTCGTCGAGGCGTTCGTCGCGCAGGACGGTGGGGCCGCGTTCGAGTTGGTCGATCGGGTGATCGAGGGGGGCTACGACCCGCGCCGGTTCGTGGCCGACCTGCTGGAGCGGCTGCGCGACCTGGTGATCCTCGCCGCGGTGCCGGACGCGGCCGACAAGGGCCTGATCGACGTGCCGGCCGACCAGCTGGAGCGCATGGTTCGGCACGCCGCCGAGTTCGGCCGGGCCGGGCTCACCCGCGCCGCCGACATCGTCAACACCGGCCTCACCGAGATGCGCGGTGCCACCGCGCCCCGGCTCCAGCTGGAGCTGATCTGCGCCCGGGTACTGCTGCCCGCGGTCGACTCCGGCGAGCAGGGTCTACAGACGCGCCTGGAACGCCTGGAACGCCGCGTGTCGCTCGGCGGTCTCCCCGCGGGCTCGGCCGCCCCCGGCGGACCCACCCCGGACCACGCCCGCGCCGACGCCCCGGCCCCCGCGCCGACCCGCCCGCACCAGGCCGCCGCACCCCAGCCCCCGGTACCGGCTCCCGCAACACAGCCGCAGCACCCACAGCCGCAACAGCATCAGCCGCAGCAGCATCAGTCGCAATCCCAGCCACAACAACCCCAACCCCACCAGCCCGCCCCGACCCCCGGCGCCTGGCCCCAGGCCCGCACCGCCGGCTCCGGCCCACCCCCCGCCGCACCCCAGCAGCACACACAACAGCCGTACCAATCACAGCAGCCCACCCAGGCACCCGCCGCAGCCCCCGCCCAGGCCACCGGCGACCTCGCCCGCGTGCACGAGATGTGGCCGCAGATCCTGGACGCCGTACGCGGCCGCAACCGGGTGGCCTGGATGATGCTGCAGACCGTGACCGTGGCCGGGTTCGACGGCACCACGCTGACCCTCGCGTTCGAGCAGGCCGGCACCCGCGAGGGCTTCCGCAGCAGTGGCCGGGACGAGATCGTGCGACAGGCCGTCCAGGACGCCTTCGGCTTCGACTGGCGGATCGACTGCGTGGTCACCGGCGAGGCCGGCGCCGCGCCCACCCGTCGCCCCGGCGGCCCGACTCCGCCGCCGCCCGCCCCCGCCCCGACCGCGACGCCGCCCGTCGACCGCCCGCCCGCTGGCCCACCCCCCGGCGCGTGGCCCGGCGCTTCGGCTCCGCCCCCTCCGGTCGCGCCGCCGCCGCCCGCCCCGGCCCGTCCCGCCGCCGCCCCGCCGCAGGCGCCGCCCACCCGCCCGCAGCCCCAACAGGCACCACCACCTCCGCCGCCGCCCGAGCCGGACTTCGACATCCCCGAGGACATCGGCCGGTACGACGACGAGGACCTGGCGGACGACGGCGGCCTGTCCACCCACGAATTGCTCACCCGCGAGCTCGGCGCGACGATCATCGACGAGTCGCCCACCACTTGACCCGGCACCCGACCGGGGCGCCCGACCCACCCGTCCACCACCTGACCCGCCGATGCGTGCCGTCGCCGCGCATCGGCCCCGCCCGGAGCCGTAGGCTCGACGGCAGGACGGCCGCCGAGCGGGCCGCCCCGAGGCGGTGCGAAGCCGCGTTCGAGCGACGAAGGGTGTCCAGTGTTTCCCGGTGGTGGCCAGCCCGACATGCAGCAGCTGCTGCAGCAGGCGCAGAAGATGCAGCAGGACCTGATGGCGGCGCAGGACGAACTCGCGCGCACCCAGGTCACCGGAAGCGCCGGCGGCGGCCTGGTGACCGCGACCGTGTCCGGCGCCGGCGAACTGCTGGCTCTGGAGATCTCGCCGTCCGCGGTGGATCCTGAGGACACGGAGACACTCGGCGACCTCATCGTCGCCGCGGTACGCGACGCCAACCGCGCCGCTCTGGAGATGCAGTCCCAGTTGATGGGCCCGCTGGCCCAGGGCATGGGCGGCGGCGGCCCGCTCGGGCTGCCCGGCATGTGAGCCGAGCCGAGCCCAGCCAAAACCCGGCCCGGCCAACACCCGGCCCACCCGACCGAAGACCGAGCCCACCCGACCGAAAACGACCCCACCAAAGGCCCCGCGAAGCAGCCGATCGAAGACCTCGGCACACGGAGTCGACCGCCCCAACCGACCAACCGAAGAACCAGAGCGAGCAGGGAGACGGTAGGTGTACGAAGGCGTCGTACAGGACCTCATCGACGAGCTGGGCCGATTGCCCGGTGTAGGGCCGAAGAGCGCGCAACGCATCGCCTTCCACCTCCTGGCGGCCGACCCGGCCGACGTCCGGCGCCTCGTGCACGCGCTCGTCGAGGTCAAGGACAAGGTGCGGTTCTGCGCCACATGCGGGAACGTGGCGGAATCGGAGCAGTGTCGAATCTGTCTCGACCCGCGACGCGACGTCGCGGTGATCTGCGTGGTCGAGGAGTCCAAGGATGTCGTGGCGATCGAGAAGACCCGCGAGTTCCGGGGTCGGTATCACGTGCTCGGTGGCGCGATCAGCCCGATCGAGGGCGTGGGACCCGACGACCTGCGGATTCGTGAGCTGATGACCCGGCTCGCGGACGGTGTGGTGACCGAGTTGATCCTGGCCACCGACCCGAACCTGGAAGGAGAGGCGACCGCGACGTATCTGGCTCGCCTGTGCAAGCCGATGGGTCTGCGTGTGACCCGGTTGGCCAGCGGGCTGCCGGTGGGGGGCGACCTGGAGTACGCCGACGAGGTCACGCTCGGGCGTGCCTTCGAGGGGAGACGACTGCTCGATGTCTGACGACCTGAACGAATTCACCCATGAGATCGCCGACCAGATCGACAGCTTCGTCCTGGCCGTCACCGAGGTGGCCAAGGGCGAGGAGCCGGAGCAGGCGGTGTCGATGCTGCTCCTGGAGGTCTCGCAGTTGATGCTCGCGGGCGGCCGGCTCGGCGCGATCGCCGATGTGGTGCCCGACGACCGCTTCGAGCCGGACTCGGGTCCCGACCCGGACGTCGACGCGCTGCGCTCGGCGCTGTCCCGGCTGCTGGAGCCGATCGACGTGTACTACGAGGTCTTCGATCCGTACGTGCCCAAGTCCAAGCCGGTCGCGGCGCGCCTGTCGGACGACGTCGCCGACGTGGTCGCCGACCTCGCGCACGGGCTGGCCCACCATCGGGCCGGGCGCAGCCGCGAGGCGCTGTGGTGGTGGCAGTTCTCGTACCTGTCCAACTGGGGCGCGACCGCGAGCGCCGTGTTGCGAGCGCTGCAGTCGGTGGTGTCGCACGCCCGCCTGGACGATCCGATCATGGAGAGTCTGGACCCGGCCGGACAGGCACTCGCCGACGAGTTGGTCGACGAACTCGCCGAGCAACTCGACGAGGCCGTGGTCCTGGGTGGCCCGCACACGTGATCCTTTCGAGACCACGCGATCCGGGCGGTTCGGGAGCGCATCCGGCCCACGCCCCGGGCGTTTGGCACCGAATGCCCGCTTAGTGATGCGTACGTCGCACAATCCCGCCTGGTGATACGTACGTCTCACAATGTGAATAAAGCTTTGCCCGCTGTGCGGCCTAGTTAGACTGAGGCGACCGCACAGATATCAAGCGAGGAGCGCACGTGGGCCTTGTCGTGCAGAAGTACGGCGGCTCCTCCGTCGCCGATGCCGAGGGCATCAAGCGCGTGGCCAAGCGAATCGTCGACACCAAGAAGCAGGGCCACGAAGTGGTCGTGGTGGTGTCCGCGATGGGCGACACGACGGACGAGCTGATCGATCTGGCGCAACAGGTGAGTCCCATCCCTTCCGGGCGCGAGCTCGACATGCTGCTCACCGCGGGTGAGCGGATGTCGATGGCGCTGTTGGCGATGGCGATCAAAAACCTGGGCGTCGACGCACGGTCGTTCACCGGCAGCCAAGCCGGTGTGATCACCGACGCGGTCCACAACAAAGCGCGCATCATCGATGTGACGCCGGGTCGGATCCGCTCCGCGCTCGACGAGGGCGCGATCGCGATCGTGGCCGGCTTCCAGGGCGTGTCCCAGGACACGAAGGACATCACCACGCTCGGCCGCGGCGGCTCGGACACCACCGCCGTCGCGCTCGCCGCCGCGCTGAACGCCGAGGTCTGTGAGATCTACACGGACGTGGACGGCATCTTCACCGCCGACCCCCGCGTGGTGAAGAAGGCCCGGAAGATCTCCCGGATCAGCTACCAGGAGATGCTGGAGCTGGCCGCGAGCGGATCCAAGGTGCTGCACCTGCGGTGCGTGGAGTACGCCCGCCGCTACGACATGCCCGTGCACGTGCGGTCGTCCTTCTCGGGACTCGTCGGCACTTGGGTGACGGATGAACCCGAAGGGGACGACATGGAGCACGCGATCATCTCCGGGGTCGCCCACGACACCAGCGAAGCGAAGATCACGGTGGTCGGGGTCCCGGACAAGCCGGGCGAGGCGGCCAAGATCTTCCGTCTGGTGGCGGACAACGAGATCAACATCGACATGATCGTGCAGAACGTCTCCGCGGCCTCCACCGGCCGCACCGACATCTCCTTCACGCTGCCGATGTCCGACGGGCAGAACGCGATGACCGCGCTGACCAAGGCCCAGGCCGAGATCGGCTTCGAGTCGCTGCGCTACGACGACCAGATCGGCAAGATCTCGCTCGTCGGCGCCGGCATGCGCTCGCACCCGGGCGTGACCGCCAAGTTCTTCGAATCGCTCACCGGCGCGGGGGTGAACATCGAGCTGATCTCGACATCCGAGATCCGGATCTCGGTGGTCTGCCGCGCCGACGGCGTTCCGGCCGCCGTACAGGCCGTGCACACCGCGTTCGGTCTGGACGACCAGTCCGGCGAAGCCGTCGTCTACGGAGGTACCGGCCGATGACCCGCAAGGACAAGCCCACCCTGGCCGTGGTCGGCGCCACCGGCGCGGTCGGCACGGTGATGCTCGAACTGCTCTCCACCCGCCAGGACGTGTGGGGCGAGATCCGGCTGATCGCCTCCGCGCGCAGCGCGGGCAAGAAGCTCGTCGTGCGCGGCGAGGAGGTCGAGGTCATCGCGCTGAGCGAGGAATGCTTCGACGGCGTGGACGTCGCGATGTTCGACGTGCCCGACGAGGTCTCCGCGCACTGGGCGCCGATCGCCGCGAGCAAGGGCGCGGTCGCGGTGGACAACTCCGGCGCGTTCCGGATGGACCCCGAGGTCCCGCTCGTGGTGCCCGAGGTCAACGCCGCCGCGGCGCGGGTGCGGCCGCGCGGCATCATCTCCAACCCCAACTGCACGACGCTGACCATGGTCGTCGCCCTGGGCGCGCTGCACGCCGAGCTGGGCCTCAAGGAGCTCGTCGTCGCGTCGTACCAGGCCGCGTCCGGCGCCGGGCAGCCCGGTGTCGACGCGCTGCGCGAGCAGATCGGCAAGGTCGCGGGCAGCCAGACGCTGGGCACTCAGCCCGGCGACGTGCGCCGCGCGGTGGGCGACTTCGGTCCGTTCCCGGCGCCGCTCGCGCTCAACGTGGTGCCGTGGGCCGGTTCGCTCAAGGACGACGGCTGGTCGTCCGAGGAGCTCAAGGTCCGCAACGAGTCCCGCAAGATCCTGGGGCTGCCCGACCTGAAGGTGCACACGACCTGCGTGCGCGTCCCGGTGATCACCACGCACTCGCTCGCGGTGCACGCCGTGTTCGAGAACGAGGTCTCGGTCGCCCGCGCGCACGAGATCCTGGACGGTGCTCCCGGCGTCGTGCTGTGCGACGACCCGGAGAACGGCGAGTTCCCGACGCCGGCCGACGTGGTCGGCACCGACCCGACCTGGGTCGGCCGGGTGCGTCGTTCGATCGACGACCCGTTCGCGCTCGACATGTTCATGTGCGGGGACAACCTGCGCAAGGGCGCGGCGCTGAACACCGCCCAGATCGCCGAGGTCGTCGCCGCGGAACTGGTCGAGCGCGACTAGCCCCGGACCGCGGACCGTTGCGGCAGCCGGTGTTCCCCGAGTGGGGACACCGGCTGCCGTGCGTGCGGCGGCCGCTTCCCCGCCCCGAGTAGCTGACTGCGCATCACCCGGCCCACTACGGTGGGCGGATGTGTGGCTGAGCC
Source organism: Embleya scabrispora DSM 41855 (assembly GCF_000372745.1). Taxonomy (GTDB): domain Bacteria; phylum Actinomycetota; class Actinomycetes; order Streptomycetales; family Streptomycetaceae; genus Embleya; species Embleya scabrispora. The sequence continues at coordinate 18,334 of NZ_KB889692.1, forward strand.
GACGACCGTCCCCGGATCGCAGGCGTATACAACCTTCCCGGGGGGTCGAGTGTCCAACAGTCGTGGCAGAAATGGTCGTGAGGGCGGAACCGGTGCTGCGCCCGGTCCGAATGCCTGTGGTCGGCGCGCTGGATCAGGGCGTTTCGGGAGTTTCCGTGTCCTCTGACGCGGGCGTCTCGATAGACGTCCTCACCGAGACCTATCGCGCCCACTATGGTTCGTTGTTGCGCTTGGCTTCCCTGTTGCTCGACGACACCGATTCGTGTGAGGACGTGGTGCAGGAGTCGTTCGTCCGGGTGCACACCGCCCGGCACCGGTTGCGCGAGGCCGACAAGACGCTCGCCTACCTGCGGCAGACCGTGGTGAACCTGTCCCGGTCCACGCTGCGGCGGCGGATCATGGGCATGCGATTGCTGTCCAAGCCCGAGCCGGAGTCCACGAGTACCGAGGACGGCTCGCGGCACGTGTTGGAACGGGACGTACTGGTAAGGGCGTTGCGCGAATTGCAACGACGGCAGCGGGAAGTGATCGTGCTGCGCTATTACGCTGATCTGACAGAGGCTCAGGTGGCCGATCTGCTCGGACTGTCGGTCGGCTCGGTGAAGGCGTACGCCTCACGCGGACTGGAAGCCCTCCGGGCCCGGATGGAGACGCCGTGACGAACGACCCGGGGACCTTTGGTCCCGACCCCGACGACCTCGCGGCAGAGGTACGCCGGCGACTGCATGCGGCGGTCGCCGACGTGCAGCCCTCGTCGGACGCGCTGGACCGGCTGCGCGTGGCGGTGCCGGCTCGGCGCCGACAGCGGCGGGTGGCCACGCTCGGCGCCGCCGGGCTGGTGGCGGCGCTGCTGGTCGGCACACCCGTGCTGCGCACCGCGGTGGACGGCGGCGGCGACTCGAAGTCGAATGTCAGCGGGACCCAGCCGTCGGCGGGCACGGTCAACGCCACCGAGCCGTTGCCGGGGCCGAGCGAGGGGATGAGCGCCGGGATCCCGGGCGGGGCCGGCCAGTCCCATCCGGCGACCCGAGGCGGCACCCCGAGCAGCGGATCCGGCGCCTCGATCGCTCCGACGAGCGGGCTGAGCGCGGGTGCCGGGCAGAGCGCGCCGCCCGCGAGCAGCGCGCCGCCGACCGGGACCGCGCCGCCGGTGAAGCCGACACCCGCGTGTCTGACCACCGACCTGTCCGGGGAGGACGCCCGACTCGGACCGGTCGGTACCGACGGCCTGGCGTACGGCGTACTCCAGGTGCGCAGCAACGCGGCCAAGGACTGCCAGGTGACCGGGCCCGGAGTGGTCTCGGTGGGCTCCCCGCCCGGCAACCCGCCCGTGCAGGTCACCGTGCACCAGCACACGGCCGGCGACGGTGCGGCCGGGTTGCCGCTGCTGCCGGAGACGGCGGGCACGGTGATCGTCCTTCGACCGGGCCAGGCGTACGAGTTCCAGTTCGCGTGGCAACCGCAGGTGCCGGGCGCGGACGGCAGGTGCGCCCCCGACGCGCCCAAGGCGCCGGTGCCCGCGCTCGGCTACGCGCTCGTGGCCAACGACTTCAACGTGGCCAAGGTGGCGCTGACGCCCACGTGCGGCGGCACCGTGTTCCGCACCGACATCTATCGGACGGGGGAGTACCCGCGCGCGAGGTGAGCTCCCGCGGTGCCGCGGACTCGGGGGCGGGGTCGGGCCTGTACCCGCGTGCGAGGTGACACCCGCGCTCGGGCGCCGTCGGACGGCGGTTACCGTTGGGGGGTGTACCGGTTCCTGCTCCAGCCACGCTGGCTGGCCTTCCACATGATCGTGCTCGTCGCGGTCCCGGTGTGCGCGGCGCTGGGGTTGTGGCAGTTCCACCGCTACGGCGAGCACAAGGGCGGCGGGAGCACCGGGGAGAAGGTGTCCGCGGCTCCCGCGGTGCCGATCGGTGAGCTCGTGCCGCTCGGCGGCCGGGTCGAGGGAGCCGATCGCGGCCGCTCGGTCACGGTCAGCGGCACCTACGACGTGAGCCGCCAACTCGTGGTGCCCGGGCGCCGACTCGACGGGCGCACGGGGTCGTACGTGGTCACCCCGCTGCTGGTCGCCGGGGCGCCCGCGGTCGTGGTCAACCGGGGCTGGGTCGAGGGAAGCAGCGTGCCCGCGCCACCGGCCGGGCCGGTCACCGTCACCGGTCGGCTGGAGTGGTCGGAGGCGGAGCACACCTCGGACGCCGAACGCGCCACCGACCTGCGGGCCGGTCAGCTCTCCATGATCAGCACGCCCGAGCTGGTCAACATGCTGCCGTATCCGCTCACCGACGGGTTCGTCGCGCTGACCGCGCAGACCCCGGCCGCCGATTCGGCCGCGCTGGCGCCGATGCCACCGGTCAAGGAGGCCGAGGGCGGCGGGATTTCGGGCCGGGCGTGGCAGAACCTCGGCTATACCGCGCAGTGGTTCGTCTTCGCGGGCGCCGCGGTGTTCGTGTGGTGGCGCGTGGTCCGCCGGGAGGCGGACGATCGGGCCGAGGAGCGGGAGGCGGAGCTGCTCGCGGAACTGGGCGTCAAGAGCTGACACCCAGCCCCGTCGGGTACGCGGGCGCCGCCGGGGCTTGCCGCGGATCCCGGTGGATCAAGCCGGCGCGGGCCGCCGGGACCCGCCGGGATCCGCCGGACAGGCCCTACGCCGGGTTCGGGATCGGCAGGCCGATGACCCGGTCGACGAAGGCGAACTCCTTGCGCAGTTGCCGGATGCGCTCCTCGACGACCAGCGAGCCGTGGCCCGCGTCGTAGCGGTAGACCTCGTGCGGCTTGCCGAGTTCCGCCAGACGCGCGACGTAGTTCTCGATCTGCTTGATCGGGCAGCGCGGGTCGTTCTCGCCGGCGCTGATGTAGACCGGTACCCGCACCTTCTCGACGTAGGTCAGCGGCGAGGACGCGGCCCAGCGCTCGGGCACCTCCTCGGGCGTACCGCCCAGCAGCGTGCGGTCCATCGCCTTCAACACGTCCATCTCGTCGTGGTACGCCGTGACGTAGTCCGCGACCGGCACCGCGGCCAGGCCCAGCGCCCACGCGTCGGGCTGGACGCCCAGGCCCAGCAGGGTCAGATAGCCGCCCCACGAGCCACCGGAGAGCACGATCCGCTCGGGGTCGGCCAGGCCCGACTCGACGGCCCACTCGCGCACCGCGCCGATGTCCTCCAGCTCGATCAGGCCGATCCGTACCCGCAGCGCGTCGGTCCAGTCCTTGCCGTAGCCGGTCGAGCCCCGGTAGTTGACCCGGACCACCGCGAAGCCGTGGTCGACCCAGGCCGCGACGTCCGCCGCGAAGTGGTCGCCGTCGTGCGCGGTGGGCCCGCCGTGGATGTTGAACACGGTCGGGAAGGGACCCTCGCCGGCGGGCTTGGACACCAGCGCGTGCACCTTGCCGCCCGGCCCCTCGACCCAGGCGTCGGAGACCGGGACCGAACCGGGCGGGCGCTCGCCGGGCGGGGTGAGCAGCACGTCCCCCGAGGTCGAGCGCAGCTCGGAGGGGGTCGAACCGCTCGACCAGTGGTACTCGACACTGCCGTCGGGCCGGGCGCCGGCGCCGCCGATGGTGCCCGGCGGGGTGTCGATCCGGGTGAGTTCCTCGCTCGCCAGGTCGTAGCGGTACAGCTCGGAACGCCCGTGTTGCTCGTGGTCGATCAGCAGCGCACGACCGTCCGGATACCAGTCGGCGGACAGGTCGCCGGGCAGCCCGAGGTCGAGTTCGGTCTCGACGCCGGTCAGCGGTTCCCACAGCAGCGGCTCGTCCCGGCCGCGGCGCTGGTGGATGACCAGTACGCGCTGGTCGCCGGCGACGGGGGAGAAGCCCATCGCGGACAGGTCCGAGTCCGGCTGGCCGCCCTCGGGGCCGTCGTGCAGGTCGGCCACGTGCGTGCCGTCCAGGCGCAGTACGCGCAGCGACGCGTGCATCGCGTCGCCGTGCTCGTTGTGCGCGATGGCCAGGTGGGTGCCGTCCTCGGACAGCGCGGACAACCACGCCGACTCGGTGTGGCGGTACACGGTCACCGGCTCGGCGCCGGGGCGGGCGACGTGGATCGTGGAGCCCTCGTCGTCGGTCATCCGGCCGACCACGACGGTGCCGTCGTTGGCCAGGCCGAGGCCGCCCGGGTAGGACGGCTCCAGGCCGGGGACGGCGACCTCGTCCGGGCCGCCGTCGAACGGCTGGCGCATCCAGACGCCCAGTTCGTCGCCGTCGGTGTCCGCGAACCACCAGATCCAGTGCCCGTCCGGGCTGATCCGGGTCGCCGAGGTGCCGTTGGGTCGGTCGGTCACCTGGCGTTGCGCACCGCTGACCCGGTCCCACGCGTACACCTCGAAGGTGCCGGAGGCGTTGGAGACGAAGACGGACTTCGCCGGCGCGTGGTCGGCCCAGCGCGGCAGGCCGATCCGGGCCGCGCGGTAGCGGCGTTCCCAGGCCGGGACGGGGGGCGGCGGCGCGTCGGTCGGGGTCTGCGGTTCGGTGGCGGTGGCGGTGGCGTCGAAGGCGCTGTTCTCACGAGCGGGCATGTCGCAATTCAACTACGGGAGGGGGTGATTGTGTTCCGTCACCGAGCGGCACCGTTTGACTCCGAACAGGCGTGAGTAGCCGGGGTGCGCGGCGAATTCGGCGTACGACCAGACGGCCGGCCGACCGACCTCCCGGCACAGGTGCAGCACCCGATCCGGGCCCAGATGAACCCCGACGTGCGCGGCGTAGCCCGGATCCCGGTCCGGGCGCGGGCCGGCGTCGAACAGGAGCAGATCCAGCGGCGCGGGCTCGGTGACCCGCACGGTCGCGGTGTCGTCGGCCCACAACTCGGACGAGCGCAGCGGCGGGACGTGCAGGCCGTGGTGGGCGAGGAAGGCGTACGCGTACAGCTGGCAGTTGGCGCCGGCCGTCAGGTCACCGGCCGCGACGGCCTGCGGGTGTCGGGCGTAGACGTAGGGGACGGCCCGAAAGCGTGGCGGGAGCACGGGTGACGGGAGGACGGACAGTGAGGGGTGGTCGGGGGTGTCGGTCTGCGGTGACGGACGGTCAGGAGTGTCGGGCATGCTTCGGATTCAACCCGAGGCAGACCGCCAGTTCCACCAACGTCATCGCGAACAGCACGCCGAACACCGCCGTGTACTCGCCGGTCGCGTCGTGGATCGTGCCGAACACGATCTGCAGCACGGCGGCGATCGGATAGCCGATCAGGAACGTCATCGCGGACAGCCGGCCGGCCGCCGCCGGGCTCGGCGCGAAGCGGACGAGCATCACCAGCATCAACGGGAACGCGCCGCCGAGGGTGAGGCCGAGCAGCGCGATGGTGGGCCACGGCGCCAGATTCGGCGCGAACGCGAGCAGGCCCATGCCGACCACGGCCCCCGCGACGGTGACCGCGAACAGCGGCCGAGGGTCGGTGAAGCGGTCCGCGAGCAGTGGGATCACCAGGCCGGAGACGATGCCGGTGAGGCCGAACACGGACAGCAGCAGCCCGGCCCGCTCGGCGCTCCAGCCCTGCTCCTCGTAGGCGGCGGGAACCCAGCCGACCACGCCGTAGTACGCGCTGGTCTGCATGACCAGGAAGACCGCCAGGATCCAGGCCACGGGGCGTCGCCAGGGGGAGGTGTCGGGCGCCGCGGCGGCCGGTGCGGGCGTGGGCGGCGTGGGCCGGGCCGCGGTCGCGTCGGTGGTGCCTGCGCGGCTCGGGCCGGTGGACCTCGTGCGGCTCGGGTCGGTCCGTACCGGCTTCGCGCGTCGGATCACCGGCAGCCAGGCGAGCAGCCCCAGCACGGCGGGGACCGCGACCACGCCGAGGGAGAGCTGCCAGGACCCGAATCCGTCCGACAGCGGTACGGCGAGTGCGCTCGCGCCCGCCGCGCCGACGCCGACCGCCGCGCTGTACAACCCGGTGACCGCCCCCGCGTGCTCGGCGAAGTGCGTCTTGACCACACCCGGCAGCGCCGCGCCCAGGACCGCGATCCCGGCGCCGGCGACCAACGTGCCCAGGAAGAGCAGTACGACCGAGGCCCCACCCAGCCGGATCAGCACCCCCACCAGCAGCACGACCACCGACGCGGCCACGGTGCGCTCATACCCGTACCGCGCGGCCCCCCGATGCGCGAGCGGCGCGAACACCCCCATCGACACCACCGGAATCGCCGTCAACACTCCGGCAGCGGCCCCCGACAGCCCGAGATCGTCCCGAATGGAGGTGAGCAGCGGCGGCACATCCGTGATCGCCCCACGCAAATTGATTGCGATCAGGAACAGCGCGACCAACGTCAGCACGGCCCCGGGCGCCCGACCGGTTCGCCTGCCCGGCGCCGACTCGGCGACGACGGGGTCACGGCGCATCCGCGCACGGGCTGACGGCATGGCTGTACTACCTCGTTCGTAAAGACGACAACGGCTGCACTCGCCGACCCCCGGCGGGGCGAATCGAAGCCGACCAACCGGACAACCATAGACACCGGCCGCTTGATTCCCGCAGGCCGGCGCCGTGCCCGACTCGGACACCGACCGTCGCTCTACCGGCCCTGCCCCGGCTTGGCCGCCGTCGCGGTACTCAGCCCGGGTTGCCCGCTGTTCTTCGGACAGCGGAGGCAGCCTACGCTCGAAGATGGTTCGGACATACGTCTCTGATTGCAGCAGTCCCGGGACCGCCCGGCACTCGTATGTGTACAGCGACACCGCGTCCTCCTCGATCCCCGCCCACTGCCGGAACCACGACGCCAACCCCGCCTTACGCGACAAGCTCTGCGCCGCCGCCTTCAGCACGCGCCCCGCGGTCGGTCCGAGCGCCGCTTCGGAGCGTGTCACCAGGTCCCTGGGCGGGAAGCGCTTGCCCTGCTCGATTTTGGCGACGTAGTGACCCGAGTAGCCCACGAGTGGCGCGAACTTCGCACTGCGACTCGCCTACGACAGGGCGACCGGTGTGGTTCGGGTCGAGGTGGCCGACGCTCACCCCGCCCGACCCGTGAGTGCGCCGCCGGCCGCAGATGCCGAGAGCGGCCGGGGCCTGATGCTCGTCGATTCCGTCGCGGCCTGTTGGGGAGTGACCGAGCGATCGGGGCCGGGCAAGGTCGTCTTCGCGGAAATGGATACTCGCGAAGAGGAGGCTCCCGGGCCTGGATGAGTCGATGGCCGGCGACCTCGCGCGCCGCCTGTCCGGTGCGCCGCTCCGCGAACAGGCGGCCTGTGGGTCGTTTTCGCCGGCCCCGAAGCTCGAAGCACAGGCTTCGGGTGGCGAGCGTCGAGATTCGAGACCCGAGCGCCTTCTTATTGGATTGGGTGGTTCATTAACCCACCCACCCGCCCTCCCTGTGCGCGTGAGGCGCACGAGAGGTGCGCGCGACCTCATCGCAATCTGCATGTATGACTATTCGTGACCAGCTTGCCGCGCAGCGTTGCAGCGCCATAAGTTCGCGACAACGAACGACCCCGGCAGGTGCACCAACACCGAACCGGGGTCTGACCACAACGATCGTGAAAGGCGATCCCATGGCTTCCGAAAACCTTAACGCCGCCCCGTGCCAATCCGCGCACCCAATGGCCAATCCGGGTTACGGCAAACGCGCAATCTCCGACCAACCCTCCCGCCGCAGGCGCGACTTCGCACATCTGCCCGAGCGTGAGGCGTATATCGCCTCCTACGTCGACCGTTTGCCGGACGGCGCCGCGATGGACGTCAAGACGCTCGCCAAGTCCCTTCCCCGCTACGGACAACAAGCCGTCCGCTCGGCACTCACCGCGTTGTCGACGGCCGGCCACCTCCGCCGAGTCCGTGAGTCCGTCGGCGGCGACCGGACCCGCTGGGTGTACCGGACGTACTTCTCTCCCGCGGCCCGCGACGACGCATGGTGGGCCCACTTCCTGACCGTCGGCCCACCGGCCATCACGCCGACTTCACCAACACAGGCACCCGTATCGGTGCCGGTACCGGTACGGACCAAGCCTTCGGAGTCGACCTCGCCCCCACCTCCCATGGCCCGCCGGGAAGCCCGCCCGCCCGCAATTCCCACCGTGCCGCGCCTACGTGAGCCCACCCCGCGCGCCAGGCAGCCGACGGACTCACCACCTGGCGCACGTTCCTCCACGCCATTCGCCGGCCCGCCCTCGGTCGCTTACGAAGCCCTCGCCGAACTCGGCCACAAAGACGCCCGATTGACCCTCTCCGCCGCCGACTGCGTCACGCTGGAACCGCTCGCCGCCACCTGGCTCGCACGCGGAATCAGCAAACCGCAGCTCGTCCTCGCGCTGACCGCCGGCCTGCCCGAGCACATCCACGCCCCGGGCGCCTTCACCCGCAGACGACTCACCGAAAAGCTGCCCCCGGAGCCCGCGCGGGCCGAAGGTCCGACTCCCCGGGTGCCGACTCCACCTGTCCGCCGTCTCATGGAATGCACCAACTGCGCCGCTCCAGGCCCTCCCGACGCTCTCCCCGGCGGCCTCTGCCGAACATGCCGCCACGACCAACCGCCGACTCCGGCCGCAGGCATGCCCGTACCCGAAGTCCGCCGCCGAATCCAAGAATTGCGTCGAGCCCTCCCGAACCACGCGGAAGCCACAGTGCATTGATAAGCCCGGCTAGCGGCAATCCGTTCGGCTTGTTCCCGTTTCTCCAGCGATCCTGTCGGACCGGATCGACACGGGAGGCGATCCCCTCCGATCCCAGGCGCCGGCGACGCAGTCTCTCTGCTTTCGTACCTGTACAGAAGCGGAAACCGCCCGTCGGGCTGGGCCACGTGGGGCATGCTCTGCCAGGGATGTCACTACCACCACTACGAGTTCGGGCTCACCGAGCACCAGTTGCGGCGGTGGCCACATCGCGGTGGTACAGGTCCTGGCCTGCTTGGAAACCTGATCGAACTTCGCGCGTCGCCACTCGCCGACACGTCGGCACAGGACCAGGGCTTCGACTCGTCGCAGCGTGCAGACGCTGCCTGGAGGGGGATACGTGGGAACGAATCCACGGGATGCGGTTATCGCCGTCGAGCAAAAGGCCGTCGACCGCGCGTACGAGTGCTACGAGCAACAACTGCGGGAGATGACGGCCCAGTCGCCGGCTTCGGCGTCGGCCAGCGGCAAGGACTCGATCGTCACCAAGGCCGATGCCGAGAAGAGGGCCGCCGAGTACGGCGGTCTCGACGGTGAAGCCTTGGTGATCAGTCGGGTGGACGTGCACGAGCCGGGCGAACCGGAGCCGGAGACGTGGTACGTCGGGCGGCGCACCGTGGCGGATGTCGAGACCGGCGACCGTCTGGTGGTCTCGTGGACGACACCTTTGGCCGTGAAGTGGCACAACGCCCGCCCCGAAACGCCGGGTGAGCTGCTGCTGCGCCGGCAGTTACGCTGCGCCGAGCGCATCGTCGAGGATTACTTCGACGAGATTTCCCGGGAGGCGGCACCCGCCGACGGTGTCCTGGACGGCGAACCCGTGCTCGACTACGGCGACGACCCGGTATTTCCTGACGCCACCGACGAGCCGGCGGTCGGTGAAGGTTCGGGTCCCCGTTTCGTGCCTTCACCCCGAGACGTCTCGGATCGTCTTCGAAAGAAGCCCACGCAGGTGGACGAGTTCCTGCTGCGCGAACTTCACCGATCTCGCAGCGGGCGTATGCGCGACATCGTCGAGACCATCCGGCGTGACCAGATGGCCCTGGTCACCGACTCGCCGGCGGACGTACTCGTCGTACAGGGCGGCCCAGGGACCGGAAAGTCCGCGGTCGGGCTGCATCGGGTGACCTGGCTCGTGAACAACGACCACTTTCGCGCACAGGACATTCTGGTCGTCGGTCCACACCAGGGTTTTCTCGAATACGTCGGGCGGGTCCTGCCCACGCTGGGCACGCGAAACGTCAACGCGGTTCAACTCGCCCGCCTTTGGGCGGGTGACATCCGCGGCGCCGATTCCGCCGAGACGCGGTTGATCAAGTCCGACGATCGCATGACCGAGGTGCTGCGCCGACGCGTGGCGAGCGAGCGCAGGCCAGGGGCTTTGGACACCCTCTTCGTCGCTTCCTCGGACGAGCGGGACGAACCCGCGTTCATGGTCACGATCGGCAGTACGTCGTTGCGCCTGCCACGATCGGAGGTGCTCGAACTCCTGCGTGCCGCGGACGAGGTCAGTGGGGCGTACCGGGCGCGTCGCAATCGGTTCCGCCACCTGTTGGTGGATCAACTGTTGAAGACGTTGGCCCAAGTCGCCCCACGACGCGGGCGTGAGGCGACGGTGCGCCGCGACCTGGAGCGCAACAGGCACGTCGTGGCGCTCGTCGAGCGGGCCTGGCCGGCTCTCAGCCCCGAGGAGGCGCTCAGGAGTCTGTTCGACTCCACGGACAGGCTTCGCGAGTGCGCGTCCGGGATTCTCGATGAGGCCGAGCAGGCCGCGCTGCGAAGGCCGAGGGCCTTGAGCGCGGCCGAGGAGGCTTGGACGCTCGACGACTTGGTCTGCCTGGAGGAACTGCGTTTCCTGATCGCGGGCGAGACCCCACAGCACTACCGCCACATCGTGATCGACGAGGCGCAGGATCTGACGCCCATGCAGGCGAGGTCATTACGATCGCGCTGCCCGACCGGATCGATGACCGTCCTCGGAGACCTGGCACAGGCCACCGGCCCGCACCCTTACGACGACTGGGAGCGGCTGGGCGCGCTCTTGGCCGACGGGGGTGTTTGGCGTGCGACCGAGCTCAATACCAGCTACCGGATCCCGGCCCAGATCATGGAGTTCGTGGCCCCGCTGGCGCGGGCGGTGGCACCTTCGCTTCCCTTCCCGGTGGCCGTACGGCGAGCCGAGGGCGAACCGGTGAGTCTGATCGCCTTGGATTCGGGAGAGGTGACCGATGCGGTCCTCGCGTGCGCGCGTCGGCTCGTCGGGACGGACGGCAGGTCCTTGCGGTCGATCGCGGTCGTCGTACCGGACGGGTCCCGCTGGTTGGCCGAGATCGGGGCATTCCTGGGTCGCGCCGACAGCCTGACCCCGGAACAACGCGCGACGGTCTCCGTCCTGGTCGCGAGCCAGGCCAAGGGGATGGAGTACGACCACGTCATCGTCCTGGACCCGGCTGCCATCGTCGACCGTGAGCCGGCGGGCGCACGACAGCTCTATGTGGCCCTGACACGCAGTACACAGAGCCTGACCATCCTGTACACGTCACCCCTGCCCGAGATCCTTATCGGCGGTGCCCTGCGGGACGACAGCCCAGTGGTCGCGGAAACGCACACTGTCCCGGACGCGGCCGAAGCCGCCACCATGCCCGAAATGGCGTCGAGCCCGACCGGGCCGGCGGTCGGTGACCGGGTGCGCGTTCGGGTCGTTGCCGCCGGCAAGGGCCCGCACTGGAAGGTGCAGGCCATCGCACCGGCAACGACGCGCACGCTTTTCCTCGTCGCCCGACACGGCTCGCCGCCCCCGGTGATCGGCGCCGAACTCGATTGCTGGGTGGTGCGCGTGGAGGCACGCGTCAGCCTGGTCTCGGCCGGCGACTTCGGTCGCAAGCCGATCCCCTCGGACATGGTGGAACGCTTCGCGGCGGCGCTCGACGTACTGAGCATCCTCAGGGAACTCGAAGGCGAGTTCCCGTCGAACGCCGCCACGCGCCTGGCGGATTTGAAGGACATCGCGAATCGGTGTCTGCGCCGGGAGCAGGCGGACTGGTTGAGCGTCTGGCGCCTGCTCGGCTCACCCGACACCGATCGCTTGATCGCCCTGCGCGACCTGGCCCAACGCACCCGGGACGCGCTTGGGGCCGATGGCTCGACCGTGTCCGCCGAGCTCCGCTCCGACCCGACGTTGGTCGACTGGTCCGACGCCCTGTCCGCGGCCCGAGTCGCCTTGCGTGAGCCGGCCGATGACGAGCCCCGAGACGGTATGTCATCCGACGCGGTGACACCTACAGCCGAACCACAAGCCGCGACTGCATCGAAGGGCGTCGAATCCGATCATGATCAACACATCCCTCACCCTCGGCAGGCACCGGTGAACACCACCCTCCTGGACGAGCTGGCAGTCGCTTCCGATGCCGACCGCAACTGCAACACACACGAGGCGGTACGTCACGAATTGAAGGCGGCTCTGCTGTGGGCGGGGCTGAAGCCGTCCGATTCACCCACGGTCGACGTCAGCCGCGTGGGCGGCGACGGACACTTCGTGTACGAGGTCCTCGGCGCCGGGCTTTGTGCCTACGCCGACCTCCGAGCCGGCGCCGCGCGGCTCCTGGAGATCGACTACTCGCTGCCGCGCAGGGCCGACCGCCTCTACCTGGTCCTCTCCGAACCCCCCGCCCAGGACTGGGCCGCCGACACCATCAAGGGCGTCTTCGGTGTCCACCTCCTTTGGCGAACACCATCAGGGTGGGAGGGCCATGACACCGCAACGGCCCTGGGGCCGGGAAACGCCGCACCACCCGAGGACTCCTGAGGCCGCCGGCGGCCGTCCTCGCGCGCTGGACCGGTATCGCACACCTGCCTCGCGGATCGGGGCGGTCGGCCGGTGAGGCTCTGCCGACCGCTTCGCCATACGTTCGACGTCACCGTCGGCGCTGGGATCCGACCTTGGTCGCGGACCTGCGCAGCCGCTTGGCCAGCGCCTTGTCCCGGGCCCTCAGGTGTCGCCCCGCCGCTCCCAGGACGGCGCCGGTGGCCGGGTGGTCGCAGCGCCACAGGTCGTCGGCGATCTCATCGAGGAGGGGCAGCACCGAGTCCCCCTCCTGGTCCAGGAATGTGGCAAGTGCCTCGTCGGCGACGCCGAGTGGACCCCACAGATGGTCCACGAGCCACCAGAGTTGGAGTTCCGGGCCGTGTCCTTCGGGGATCTCGCCGCGGCCGGCCAGCGTAATCGCCGCGATCTGGGCGCAGCCGGGGACCTGGGAGGCCGCGGCTTTGCGCAGGACCCTGAGCGCGGTGGGCTCGTCGAGTTGCGCCAGCACCGCTGTCGCGCTCAGGCGACGCAGGGCCGCGTCGGCGTCCAGTCCGGCGCAGGAGTCGATGATCTGGACCGCGGCCGGGCCCTGACCCCGGTGGCTGATCCAGCCGGCGATCTCGGCGCGCGCGGCGTCCTGGTCGTAGTCGAGTAGGCCGTCGAGCAGGGTCGGGGCGTCGACGGCGGCCAGCTCACCGATCAGCGGAGCGGGGACTCCCTCGGCGAGCAGGTATTCGCGCAGGCCGAGGCGTCCCAGCGGGGTCAGCCTGAGCCGGATCCCGGGCCCGGAGAGGTCGTCGCCCCCGTCGATGATTCGTTGGAGGCCGAGGATGTCCGAGAGGATGCGGTCGTGCTCCCGATCCGTCTTCGGGCCGTTCTCCACCTCTGCCGCCCGGTACTCGGCGAGGACCACGGCCGCTTGGTCGAGGATCCGCAGGAGGAGCAGTTCGACCAATCCTGCCTCCTGCTTGGAGAGGCCGTCGCGGAGAGCGCCGTCGCGAAGAGCCTCGGCGAGCATCGCCGTGTCCAGCCATTCGCCGTCGGGAACCTCGTACAGTGCCCGCAACACGACAGCCGCCAAGCCCGTGCCGTAGCCGTCCTCGTCCTCCATGCCCAGCGCGATCGACAACATCGGGGGCAGGCCGAGGCTTTCGAGGTCGTCCAGGATGTCGAGTTCGCCCTCGATCGACCGGCACCAGAACTCCACGACTCCTTCGTCTTCCGCCGTGGCGGGCAGGTCGGGACCGGGTCGTGCGGTGCCTGCGCCGATCCGCACCAGGTCCGTGTACAGGACGAGCTGCCAGGGGTCGTCCAGGCAGGGCAGGTCGCCGGAGCTGCGCAGGCGTCCCAGCCGCTGCTCGCGCTCCGCCGGCCGGAGTGCGCTCAGCTCGTCGTCCAGGGACCACAGTTCGAGTTCCTGGACGGCCCGGCGGCCGAGTGCGGGCTTGAGCACGTCCCGGGACGTGACGGCTCGTCCGCCCTCGCACCAGTGGGCCAGGCGGAGCGCGGCGGCGATCAGCGGTACCTGCCGTGCGGCGGCGGCGAGGTCCGCGCGCGGTGGCAGGGAGACCGGGCGTACCGGGGCGAACTCCATGTCGACGTCCTCGCCGTCGTGGTTTTCTCCGCAGGAGCAGCGCCGCCCGCCGGGGGCAGCCTTGGTCGACCTGGATGCCGGGGTGGCCGTGGGCCGCCGCGGCTCCAGCGCGGCCAGTCGCCGGTCCAACGCCTCGTGGTCGAAGGCAGCGGGGTCGAATCCCTCCATGCGCAGGGTTTCGACCAGGTCGGTCCACGGCTCGGGGGCCGGTGCGGTGCGGTCCACGACGGCGTCGAGTACGGCCTGCAGTGCCCAGGCGCCGCCGGTGTCCTCGGCGTAGGGCATGGCGCGGCGTCCACCAGTGCAGCGGACGTGCCGACTGCCGGTGGGTCGGTTGCCGGCCACCCCGTTGCCGGGGGAAGCGGGGAGGACCTTCTCCAGAGTAATCAGGTGCCGCCAGTCGTCGCCGAAGTCGTAGGTGTGCTCCAGCCGTTCACCCTCGGAGGACAGTAGCTCGGCCACTGACACGGACTCCTCGTCGAAGTCGTGGCCGGGATCGCGCTCCGATGGTGCGTCGAAGTCGACGAATCGGCGCCCGGAGCCGGGTTCGGCGAAGGCGTGCAGGTGCGAGTCGTCCCAGCCGAAGCAGAGTCGGACGATGTCGTGCAGGCAGCCGAGCGAGGTGTCGGCGGGCAGAGTGACTCGGCGCCAGATCGGCGGGCTGGTGTTCCGTAGGGCGATCTTGAGCTGGTAGGTGGGCACGGGCTCGGCGGTCACGGCGAAGGTTCCCTCGAAGCGGAGGCGGATTCCGGCACCGGAGCGGGGCAGCCTCGAAAATGCGCTGAAGCTGTCTGCGGTGCTGACGGCGCAATCTTCTCGCACTGCGCCGAGTGGGGTAGCCGCATTTGACACGTCCTGTCCACCTGTGTGGATAGCCTTGGCCTGCCGAGGGTTCGCGCGGGTTCCGCGCCGTCCCGACATAGCTGTGGAGTGGGTGTGGTGGCGAAGATCTACCCGTCGGCGGAGTTCGCGAGCGTACGCCTGGCCGAGTCCGGCGGGCCGGCCGCGTCCGGGGCGGCCACTGCGGACCGGGAGCGACTGCTTGCTTTGTTGTCCGAACTCGCCGCAGGCGAGGCGGTGTTTCTTCCCGCGGACCCGCCCCGGTCGGGCCGGGTGGCGTTCTGGACGTTCGGCGGCGAGCCGCCGGACCTCGGGATGGAACCCGAGGAACTCACCGTGGTGCGACCGCGCGGCTCGTCCGTGAGCCGGGCCCGGGTGGCCGCCGTGCTGCTGCCGGTGGAGCAGGCGTTGCCGCTGCTGACCCGCTGCCGGGCGCTCGGTGTGCACGGCGGCGGGCGGGTGTCGGCCGGAACCGCGTTCTGGGGTGCGGCGGCCCTGCACGGTCTGGACCTGCTGGCCCGGGGCCGGGTGCTGCCCGGGGTGTCACCGGAGGGCTTCGACGCGTGGCGGGTCGGCCCGCTGGACGCCGACGACCATGAGCGGCTGGGTGGCTTGGCCGCGGCCATGCCTCCCGAGGCCCGCGCGGTCGCGGTCCCGAGGCTTTCCCCACTTGCCCTCCCGCCGGCCGAGCCGTTGCTACGGGCCTTTCTGGATGCCGTGGCCGATTCCCTCACGCGACCTCCCGCCGCCCGCAAGGTGGCCGGCGGACCGGCGTTCGCGGTTCGAGCGCCGCAGTCCGTGCCCGGGCAGCGCGCCTGGGCGGCGGAGGTCGCCGCCGGCCGCGACGCCGGTCTGGCGGTGTCGCTGCGGCTGGAACTGGGTCGGGCGGACTCCTTCCGCGCCGTGGTCCAACTACGCAGCCTGAGCGATCCCACCGTGCTCGCCGACGCCGCGGACCTGTGGTCCGGCCGGGCCTTCGCCCCTGAACTGTTCGGCCCACGGGCTCAAGTGGACACATTGCTGACGCTGCGCCGGGCCGCGCGTGCCTGGCCCCCGGCCGCGCGGCTGCTGGAGACAGCCGCCCCGACCGGCCTGGAGCTGTCCGACGAGGAAGCCCGGGCGTTGCTGGGTGAGGCAGCCGAGAGCCTTGCCGCGGCCGGCGTCGCCGTGCACTGGCCCAAGGAGCTGGTCCGCGAGCTGACCGCCGCCGGGGTCCTGGAACCCGCCCGCCGCAAGGGGACGCGGTCCTCGGCCGAGTCCTTCCTGTCCCCCGGCGGGCTGTCGGAGTTCCGCTGGCGGGTCGCGCTCGGAGACCGGGAACTCACCGAGGAGGAGGTGGAACGGCTGGTCCAGGCGCACCGGCCGATCGTGCGGCTGCGCGACCAGTGGGTGGTCGTGGACCCGGAGTTGGTTCGCCGCCTGCGCCGGGCCGCGCAATCCGGGACACCGTCGCTGACCGCGATCGACGCGCTGGGCGCCGCGCTGACCGGCGGCGTCGAGGTGGACGGCGAACGGGTGGCGGTCACCGCGAGCGGTGCGCTGGAGGAGCTGCGGTCCCGGATCGCCGACCCCGAAGCCCGCGCCGCGCGCGAGCCTCAGGGACCCCCGAAGGCTCTGCTCGCGACCCTGCGTGACTACCAACTGCGCGGCCTGAACTGGCTGCACCGGATGACCTCACTCGGCCTCGGCGGCTGCCTCGCCGACGACATGGGCCTGGGCAAGACCGTCACCCTCATCGCACTCCACCTGCGCCGCCAGGAACGAAAGGCCACCGCCGGCCCGACCCTGGTGGTCTGTCCCGCCTCCCTGCTCGGCAACTGGGAGCGCGAGATCCGGCGCTTCGCACCGGCCACCCCGGTACGCCGCTTCCACGGCCCCGGCCGCGACCTGGACGGGCTCGGCACGGGAGCCGAGGGCGGCTTCGTCCTGACCACCTACGGGACCATGCGCCGCGACGCCGAACGCCTGGCGAACCAGCCCTGGGGCCTGCTCGTCGCCGACGAGGCGCAGCACGTCAAGAACCCGTACGCGCACACCGCTCGGGCGCTGCGCGAGATCCCCTCGCGGGGTCGGGTCGCGCTGACCGGCACCCCGGTCGAGAACAACCTGTCCGAGCTGTGGGCACTGCTCGACTGGACCACCCCCGGCTTGCTCGGCACGCTCACCTCCTTCCGCGAGCGCTACGCCAGGGCCGTCGAGGGCGACCGCGACGAGCAGGCCGCCAGGCGGTTGGCCGCGCTCGTTCGCCCCTTCCTGCTGCGCCGGCGCAAAGCCGACCCCGGCATCGCGCCCGAACTACCACCCAAGACCGAGACCGATCGGCCGGTGTCGCTGACGAAGGAACAGGTCTCGCTGTACGAGGCAGTGGTACGCGAACTCATGGCCGAGATCGAGGGGAAACAGGGCATCACCCGACGTGGTCTGGTGCTGAAACTGCTCACCGGTCTCAAGCAGGTCTGCAACCATCCCGCGCAGTTCCTGAAGGAACCGGCCGGCGCGAAGCTGCCGGGCCGCTCCGGGAAACTGGAACTCCTGGACGAACTCCTGGACACCGTCCTGGCGGAGCAGGGATCTGCCCTGGTTTTCACCCAGTACGTGGCCATGGGCCGGCTGATCGAGCGGCACTTGGCGGATCGCGGTGTGGACACCCTCTTCCTGCACGGAGGCACCACGGTCAAGCGCCGTGAGGAGATGGTCGACGCCTTTCAGCGCGGCGAGCAAAGGGTGTTCCTGCTGTCCCTCAAAGCCGCCGGGACCGGCCTGAACCTGACTCGGGCCGGACACGTCATCCACTACGACCGCTGGTGGAACCCGGCGGTGGAGGACCAAGCCACCGACCGTGCCTATCGGATCGGACAAACCCAGCCGGTACAGGTGCACAAACTGATCGCCGAGGGGACCGTGGAGGACCGGGTCGCGGAGATGTTGCGGCACAAGCGCGAACTGGCCGACTCGGTGCTGGATTCGGGCGAGGCGGCCTTCAGCGAACTCGGCGACGACGAACTGGCCGAACTGGTCGCGCTGCGAAGGACGGGACGATGACCAGGCGTACCGGGTCGGACCAGGAAGCCGTCCGCACCTTCGAGGCGTTCCCGCCCGCCAAGGGCAGTCGGGCGCCGTTCGCCGAGTCCTGGTGGGGCCGCGAATGGCTGCGCGCCCTGGAGGAGTCCTCCCTGGACTCCGGGCGCCTCCAGCGCGGCCGGACCTACGCGCGCGGCGGCGCGGTGGACCGGGTCACCATCACCCGCGGCATGGCCGCCGCCCCGGTGCACGGTAGCCGCCGCACCCCGTACCGCTCCACGGTTCGGGTCGAGCAGCTGACGGACCGGCAGTGGGACCGACTGCTCGACATGATCGCCGAGCGGGCCGCCAACATCGCCGCTCTCCTCGACGGCGAGATGCCCGCCGGACTCGCCGACGACGCCGCGGCCGCCGGCGTCCCGCTGCTGCCCGGTCCCCGCGACCTCGACCCCGAGTGCAGTTGCCCCGACTGGGGTTACCCCTGCAAACACGCCGCCGCCCTGTGCTATCAGGTCGCCCGACTGCTGGACCGCGACCCCTTCGTGCTGTTGCTCCTGCGGGGGCGCGGCGAGCGGGAGCTGATGGACGAGCTCGGCCGTCGCAACACCGCTCGCGCGGCGGCCGAAGCTGCGGCCGACGCCGTAAGCCCGGGCCGGGCCATACCCCCGGCCCGGGCCGCCGATCCGGCCGGACTCGCTTTCGCCTCCCGCACCGAACTGCCGCCCCTGCCGCCGCCGCCGTTGCCCGATCGGCCCGGTCGAGGCCCCACACTGGTGGACTCGGCGGTCCCGGAGCCCGGTGTGGACCCCGCCGCGCTCGAACTGCTCGCCGCCGACGCCGCGACGCGTGCCCGTCACCTGCTGGCCGCAGCCCTCGGCGAGCGGCACGCGGACAGCATCCCGCCTCTCCCGCTCACCGAATGGCAGGATGCCGTCCGCTTCGCGGCAGCCCACCCAACGCCGGAGGTCCTCGCTCGGATCTGCTCGAACTGCGGCTGTACACCCGGCGAACTCGCCGCCGCCACCCACGCGTGGCGGCACGGGGGCGCGGCATCCCTGGACGTCCTGGAGAACGACTGGACGCCACCCGTTGCCCGCCTGGAGCGCGACCGTGAGGCGCTGCGGGCGGACTGGCCCGACGGCAAGCCACCCCGACTCCGCTCCTGGCGCAACCGCTGGACCGTCGAGGGCCGAGCAGCCCAACTACGCCTGGGTCGGGACGGCCTGTGGTACCCGTACACCAAGGACGGAACCACCTGGTGTCCCGCCGGCCCACCCGACGCCGACCCCGCCATCGTCCTGAGCGCCCTCCTCGACCCCTGACGGCCTGGTCCCGGCGTCGATCGAGCATTTGGCCGCACCAGGAAAGCCGAGGTGCTTAATTCCGTCAACGACGACCGCGAAGAGGTTGTCATCACCCGAGCCGGACACGACCCGGTCGTCATCGTCTCCCTTGAGGACTACGAGTCCCTGAAGAAGGCGGCCTACCTGTTGCGAAGCCCGGCGAACGCCCGGCGTCTGCTCGCGTCCATCGACGAGTTGGAAAACGGCGGCGGCACCGTGCGTGAGCTGACGCCCGACGAATGAGGGCCGGCGCATGAAGATCACGTTCTCCTCCCGCGCCTGGGAGGACTACCTGTGGTGGCGGCTTCAGGACCACAGGACCCTGAAGCGCATCAATAAACTTATTACGGACATCTACCGGAATGGCAATGAGGGGATCGGCAAACCGGAACCGCTCAAGCACGGATTCCAGGGTTATTGGTCGCGCCGCATCAACGACGAGCACCGACTGATCTACAAGGCCACCGAGGACACCGTCCTGATCGCACAGTGCCGCTACAACTATGAGAACTGACGCGACCCGACCGGCCCGAGAGCCGGCCCGGTCGGCGGCCCGTTGATGAATGCCGCCGGCGACCAGCGTGCACCGTATTTTCGTGTAGCCAACGCACCAGAGGCCCTACCGGATTTCTCCGATAGGGCCTCTGACCTGCTGGTCGGGGTGGCGGGATTTGAACCCACGGCCTCTTCGTCCCGAATTCAAGGCAGGGTGGTTGCTGGAGTCATATGCGTAGGTCAGAGGTGGTGCCAGGTTCATTGACGGTCACTGCTGGCGGGCCTGGTTGCTGTACTTTGCTGCTGTACAGCAGGGCCCGCGTCGGCACTGCTACGAGGCAGGCTCTTGCGGCTGCACGCATCGTCCCGGCCGTGTTGCTTCCTCTCCGACCGCCGCTCGTGGCGATGTCCAACCCTTGCTGGGTTGGGGTCTCCGAGCGTGGACTGGATCCGAGGTCCGGGGCGGCTGGATTGTGGGTGCTCTGGGTATCTTCACTGGTCAGCGGTGCCGGCTATGAGAATGAAGTACCGTCGGTGGTTCGGTGGGACGGATAGGAGGAGCGCGGTGTCGTATGAGTCCAAGCTCGCTGCGGCCCTGTCCGGTGCCACGCTGCGGCAGTTGTCCCACTGGCGGCACGCTTCGGGTACGAAGGGTGCGCTTTTGGTACCGGAGATCTCTGACTCGCGCCCGATTCTGTACTCCTTCCGTGACGTTGTGGCGCTGCGGGCCTGCGTGAAGCTCCGCAAGGAGACGTCGCTGCAGAAGATCCGCAGGGCGGTGGACACGCTCCGCGGTGACCTGGGGGAACGCGAGCATCTGTCGTCTTACGCGCTGGTCGCCGACGCGGACACGATCTACCTCGTGGAACAGGAACAGGCAGTTGACCTGATCCGGGGCGGGAACTTGGTCATCCACCAGTTGGTGGATGTGCTCGCGCCTTTCTACAAGGACGGCCGGCACATTCCGGATCTGCTGAGACCGCGCGACCACGTTGCGGTAGACGCCGCGGTGCGTGGTGGCGAGCCAGTCATCGACGGCACGCGCATTCCGGCGGCGGAGGTAGCTGCTCTGGTGCGGGACGGTGTGCCTGCGGACCGGATCGGTGATTTCTACCCGGGCGTCACTGCCGCAGCTGCGCGCGATGCAGTTGACTTCAGTGACTACGTAGACAGCTACGACGGCTTCAGGCAGGTCGGGGCTTGAAGCTGCTGCTGGATGAGAACGTCCCCAGGCCCATGGCCGAGATCGTGCGCATCCTGCTGGCAGCGCACCAGGTTGTACACGTCCACGAGTTGGACGGTTGGGTCGGCACGAAGGACATCGAGCTGTATGCGAAGGCCAAGGCAGCGGGGTTCCACGCGATCATCACCAATGATGTGAAGCAGTTGAGCCGCGCCCTGGAGGTGGCGGCGATCGCGGAGTCGGGGCTTCACCGAATCCAGTACCGCCAGAACAACAAGCACGGCGGCTTGGTCGGTCTCGGGACCGCGATAGCCACTGTGTGTGCGGCGCTGCCGCACGCGATCGCCGAGCTTGAAACTGCAGATGGGCAGCGCCTGGTGTCGTTGACGGCTGTTGATCCCTCGCGCCACAATCGCCTCCAGGTCACCGATCCGAATGCGTCGCCCCCGAAGCATTGGCCCGCCTGACGGACTCTGTTGGGGGAGTCGGTGCCAATCTGACAACGTAGGTACGCGTCGCATGCCAGAATCCGTGCGTGCAGGAAGGGCGACGGCGTCGTCGTGAGGCTCCTGTCGCTCGTGGCTGCGCGGCCTGGGGCGGAAGGGAAGTGCGGCTCGGTTTGGCGGCGCGCGTACACCGTGACCAGATCCCGTTTGTCGCAATGCCGCAGCCTTGATGAGTGGGTGTCGCCGAGACCGGCAAACATGAGCCGAGCCGTCGAACTGCCCTGTACGGCGCCTAAGTTGATCCTGGTCCTTGGCCTGCGCAAGGGCGAAGTGCTCGGCTCGCGCTGGTCGGACGTCATGCTGGATCGAGGCGTGGTCCTCATCGAGCAGCAACTCCAGCGGGTGCGCCGCCGACTCCTGCAATCCCAGGTCCAGACGGACGCCTCGGAATCGGTCCTCCCGCTGCCGGACATGTGCCGCACAGTCCTGGTGCTGCGTCAGAAGAGCCGCGACGCCCATACGCTCGCTGCTCGCGAGCTGTGGACCGAGTCCGACCTCGGCTTCACCACGAAGTGCGGAACGCCCATCGAACCGCGCAACTTCAACCGACGCTTCAAGTTCCGCTGCGAGTAGGCCGGCGTATGGCTCATCCGCGTCCACGACACCCGCAAGACCTGCGGCACCCTCCTCAACCTCCGAGGCCCGATCGCGCTTTCCCGCTCGGGCCTCGGACCTGGACATAAGGGGGAAGCTCAAGCGGCTATCGCCGAGACGTTGATTTCACACCTGTTCCTCTGCGGCTTTGAAGAGTTCTTGGGCACGTTCCTCGTCGCCGTACACATGGACGGCCCTCGCAAGGATGGTCAGGAACTCCGTTCGGCCATCTTCTGAAAGGCCAACCACAAAGTCGTGCAGTAATTGGGCAACTACTACCCAACGAGCATGTGGCTGCCACTGCTGTACTTCTCGTACCAGATTCGTCAGGTCGGTCGCGGCAGGGAGCCCGCCGAGCCGCGGCCAATGCTCTGCAGAGCGTTCGAGCAGCGTGTAGAGGCGCGCGGAGGCCGGGTTGGCAAGGATCTCGCTGTTGAGGAATTCCGCGCGAGCTCGAACCTGTCTGCGGGCCAGTGCATCAAGTTCGTACTCCCGGCGAAGCCTGTCCTCCTCACGCGCGTACTCGTGACGCCTTTGGGACTCTTCACGTGCCCGCTGCAGGCGTAGCTGGGTTTCTTCACGTTCGTGTTCTTGGCGTTGCCGTGTCTCCTCGCGCGCGCACCCCTGGCGGATTCGCTCCGCCAAGAGTGCCGCTTCCTTCGTTGACTCGTCGACGAGGAGCTGGATGCGGCTCTCCAGCACCTCTATGCCGTTCTGGCGGATAGGAAGTGCGGCCTGCAATGCTGCTGTGACGTCGTGATTGGCAGCGTCCGGGCGTAGTACGTCACAAGTGATTGCTGCGTCGTCCACAACCTCCCGGACGAGACGGGCTGCTGCGTGTGGGTCGGCTGTGGTGGCATCGCATATGTGCCGCCATGTCACTTCTACCTGAACGGTGAACCGTAGTGTCGGGTCGCTGCTGGCCGGTCGGTCGGTGAACGCGAAGGTCCACGAGACCGGCTGGGGGGACTCCTCAACCGAGGCCGAGCGGCGTACCCAGGGCATGAATTGCCTCACGCGTCCCCGGATTCCTCGGTGTTGGAGTCGATCTTGACCGACATCTCCCGACGCTCCACTGCCGCGTACAAGTCCTCGTCAAGGCGGGCCCCCAATTCTCGTCGCAATGCCTCACGATCGGCAGAGAGGGGACGTCCCGTGCTATGAACCCAGCCGTGTGCGTAGCTCCGCAGAGTTTCGCGTAACGCGCGTCCCTCTGCCGTGCCCCTCACGTCCACAGCCTTCCGCAAGACGGTAAGCACCAACTCCATGAGGCGCGGACGTCGCAGAGCGGCGTCCAGCCATAGGAAGACGGCGGTTTCTGTCTCCTGAGAGCCGGTGGGCCCTGTCCCTTGGGCAAGCAACGTTCGCCAGCACGTGACCAGACCAGCCTCCGGCGGCCTGAAAGACTCGTCTCCGTTGGCGTCCGCTCGGTCAAGAATCATCGGTACGTCGTTGCTTTCAGGCCACGCGGTTGCCGCCAACGCAGCGAAGGTTCGGCATCCGACGGTGTTTCTGGTCTTCTCGGCGCCACACCACTCGACGATGGACGAGAAGAGCATTTCCCGCACCGAGTCATCTTTCCACAGGGTGCGCACAGCGCCCTGCAGGGCGGTTGCTACTTCCGGATAGTCCGACTGTGCGGCATGACGCAATCGCCGCAAGGCCTTACCGGTGTGCATACGACCGAACTTGCCCGTGCATACCAAGACGACGACCAACTGGAGGGCGGCTTCCTTGCGGGTCGCCCAAGACAGCAACATGCTCTGGACGTAGGAGGCACTGGCCGGATGGACGGCAGCGCTATCCACCAGATCGACCGCGAGCGGCCACAACCCCTTGGTGGCCTGCTCGTGCCACGCTCGGACGATTTCTTCCAGGGGTTCTTGGCGGCGCTGCCGGACTGCCCAACGGACGGCGAACATGCCGATCCGTTCTGCGAGCGCGCGTCGATCTTGCCGCTCGACGCTTTCCAGTGCCGCTTTCGGTTCGTCCAGTGGTGCCTGTGCCAACCATTGCAGGAAAGGAACGCGGGCGAGGGGCCGGTCAGTCCAGAAGTACTCAAGGGCGGCGTCGTCCCAATGTGGGCGTGTAAAGGTGAGTATCCCGTCGCTCGTGCGAACAGCTTTGATAGCACGGCTCATGGAGATGACGCCGGGCGCCTGTTGGCCGGTGACCGGGACCTCGTCCTTCTCGATCTGCTTGCTCAAATCTGCAGCTTTGGCATAGACGTGGCCCACAGAGGCGCCACGAAGTACGGAAGCAGCTACCAGGAAATTTCGCTGGAAGCTGGTGCGCCCAGGCTCTTCGTGCCACTCGTACAGCTCGTTCTCCCAGTTGCTGCGAGCAGCAACGACACTGTCGGCCTGTTCCGCGACAGCCACGCTTGTGTTCGCTTCCGCCTCGGTGCCACGCCGTTGTAGTTCCACGAGACCCGACGCTGCTTCAGCGATGGCTCGCACGGCAGTTCGGCGGGCCTCACGCATGAGCTCGACGATGCCCAGCACTTCGGTAGGGCTCTGTTCTCTCAGAAGAGCCTCAATCTTCGAGAGGTTGAGCCATTCGTCCACCGGGAAATTGGGGTCCTCTGCCTTCAGCCATCGGGCGGCAATGTCCGTCGGCCGTGCTTCACCAAGATCAGGTGCCACACCGTTCGGAGCACCGCGGCCGATGCGCCGCCACTGGTCGGGCGTCGTGATCACGACGAGTCGACTGTCGCGCTGCGTGAGATTTTCTTGGATGGAGACCAGGGTTGCGCCGAATGTTTCGCTGATTGCGAATCCCACTTCGTCGGGCGGAAGTTCGAGCACGTAGCCCCGCTGGCGCTCACGGGGGAGCCGTTTGACGGGAAAGTACTGCGATCCTCCGAACGAGAGGGGCCAGGCTTCCTTGATGACCCCGGCATCCAAAAGATGTGCCAGCAAGGCATGGGCGGTGATCATTCGACTTGTGCCCGGTGGTCGATTGAGTACGAGGATAGATCCGCTGGGTCGCAGTAACGAGCAGGCATCGCCAAAGGTACTTTGTTCGACTTCTTCGCCGCTCTGGTTTCTGTTCTTTCTTGTGTGCAGCTCGGCGTAGACCTTGCTTACGACGTCCAGGTATTCGGCTGTAATCGGGGCGTGGGTGTCGAGTGTCTGCTCGTATACGTTCTTCACGGCGATCATTTCGCCGTTATTGATCAGTGCCCCTTGGAGGAGGGTCGCATGGCGGACCTCCTCCACAGTGCCTGGGTCTGGCGTGTGTCGCCGTAGCACCGCACTCGAATGGATCGAGGGGGCGGGGTCAGCGTCATTGGAGTTGGGGGCGTCGGCAGCGGGCACGTCGTTACCGGTGGCGGGCCGGACGGTTGGCGGACCCGCGTCATGTGCGTGTGGGGCGTAGTAGTACTCCCACTCGGGCTGCGCCACAGACGGCCCCTCGCCGCGGTCAGGGGCCTGATGCTGCGGCTCCGAGTGCTCGAGTGTTTTCGGCCCCGTGCTCCAAGGGACGTCGTGCCCGGTTCCTTTGCTGCCATACGCGAATTTGCTGTTGGCTGTGAGATCTGCGGTTTGCGCCTCGGCTGGTGATGCTTCACCGGCGTCTTCCACACGCGTCGGTGCTATGGGACCGACTGCGGCGATGGGGCCGTTACTGGACCTCGCAGGTGTTTCGTGAGCCCAGGGGTCGGGCTCATCTGCGGGGGAGGACGAGGTTCGTGCTGAGTCCTTCTGTGGCAGGGCCCCGATCGCAGGGTCATTCGATGTCGGGAACGTTGCACTGTTGGCCGCAATCGGTGACGGTTGCTCGGCGTCTTGGTGTGCACGGTGGCCGTGCTCGTGATCATCGGTCGGCGCGCTGTCGGTTTCGAAGGTCATCGTGGTGTCGTCATCCTCAACCGATTGACCCTTCGATTTGTACGCCGATCAGTTCAGCCCCTGCCTCGTTTGTGTTGGTGCTCTGCACAACCCGAGCTTGGCCTGTTCCAGTGATGCGTTGCGCGAGCACGGCGATCTGCTTGCCTGAATTCGTGTTGGAGTGCTGGGACACCGTCGCGCTCGGCTGCGGGCGCTCCTCCTCCCCGACGGGCAACGTGCAGCCGTACACCTCTTCCAAGTCTCGCCGCAGACGACCAAGGAGATCGCGAAGTTCCTCATCGTCGCTGTGCAGCAGACCCGGGCGCGACATGTAGACGCGGAGCGCCCCCTGAGCCTGCGTGATCCGCTCGACGCGGCCATCGGTGAGTTCGGTGGGCCGCACCTGCAGTGCCTCTGCTTGCCCCGCCAAGCGCTCCGGCTCGTCGATCGGTACTCGTCCGGCTCGCCTATCGAGCACCGCGTTCGCGCGATCGAAGAGAAACCTGACTGCCTCACTCAGCATCGTTCCGGCGAGTACCGGAAATGCCAGTGCATCCATGTGTACTGCTCCCCCCTTTACGTTCCCGGTCCGGGGCACGCAGTGGAGCACACCCGACCGAGACACATGAGTGACTCACTGTACGGATGTGAACACGATACGGAAAGAGTCGATTTGGTCATGTGTGAGGAGGTGATGCTGAAGTGTCCGAGGCTCCGGTCAATGCAGGGCAACGGCCTGCAGATCTGCCCATTCGTCCTGATACGGGGGTTTCGGGCAGTCGCTCAGGGCCTGCTTGCGCCATCCATCCGGGCTGGTTTGTGTGGCGTATTTAGGGTCTTGCTCGACATCGGGTCGTGGTTGCCTGCGGTCCGTTTTGAGAACTCGGGGCTGCTGTTCAACGACGCCCTCGGTGCTCGAAGGAGTGACCAATGCCTGGGGTGACCCGACGTGCAATCGTCCTCTACGGATGCCCTGAACGGGCGGCCCCCTCGCCCACCTTGAGCCCTTGGGCGCCAGAAGTGAGGGCAGGGCAGGGCCGCCCCGAGGAGGGACGTTCGATGCCACACGCCTGATCTGCCGAATCAGGTCAAGTTCGCGGGACCTGGGCATCGGTTGAGGAAGGTCCGTGGTGGCCGAGGCGGTTGCTGTAGTTTGCTGCTGTACGCAACGCCAGAGGCCCCATCGGAATCATCCGATAGGGCCTCTGACCTGGGTCGGGGTGGCGGGATTTGAACCCACGGCCTCTTCGTCCCGAACGAAGCGCGCTACCAAGCTGCGCCACACCCCGATGCTGCGCGTTCAGCTTAGCGGTTCGGGGGCCTGAGGCGAAATCCGGTTTAGCGGGGGGTGGGGGCGGGGGTGCCGGCGGTGGATTGACGGGGGGTCAGGGTGAGGAGGGTGGCTTCGGGAGGGCAGGCGAAGCGGAATCTGGCGTAGCGGGAGGTGCCGCAGCCAGCGGAGACGTGGAGGTAGGCCTCGCGGTCCGCGGAGGTGTGCGTGGACAGGCCCTTGGCGCGCTTGCGGTCGAGGTCGCAGTTCGTGGTCAGCGCGCCGTAGAAGGGGACGCACACCTGGCCGCCGTGGGTGTGGCCGGCGATCACGAGGGGGTAGCCCTCGGCGGTGAAGGCGTCGAGGGCGCGCAGGTACGGGGCGTGGACGACGGCGAGTGAGATGTCCGCGGCCGGGTCGGGGCCGCCGGCGACCTGTTCGTAGCGGTCCCGGTCGATGTGCGGGTCGTCCAGGCCGACCAGTTCGATCTCCAGGCCGTCCACCTTGAGCCGGCCGCGCGCGTTGTTGAGGTTTTCCCAGCCCGCCGTGTCGAAGCCGTCGCGCAGGTCGGTCCACGGGTTCTCGCGGCCGAGCCGGCGGGTGCCGTCGTCACGGCGGAGGTAGCCGGTGGGGTCCTTGGGGCGAGGGCCGTAGTAGTCGTTGGACCCGAATACGTACGCTCCGGGCCGGCCGAGCAGCGGGCCGAGCGCGTCCAGCGTCTCGGGTACGGCGTCCGGATCCGAGAGGTTGTCGCCGGTGTTCAGCACGAAGTCCGGGTGCAGCGCGTCGAGCCGACGCAGCCACTCCTGTTTGCGGCGCTGGCCGGAGACCATGTGGATGTCGGACACCTGCAGGATCCGCACCGGCTGCGTCCCGCGTGGCAATACCGGCACCTCGACCCGGCGCAGGCGGAACGAACGAGCTTCGTAGGCCGCCGCATAGGTGAGGCAGGCGGCCCCGGTGACGGCAACGGCTAGGGGGAAGGCTGAACGCGGTCGCATCCCTCCATGCTGGCAGAGCCGGCCGGTCGTCGGCAGTCTCGACGTCGTACACGACCCCGCGGGGCGACGGGACGGATGATCGAGCCGACCTCGCAGCCGCCGACTTCGCAGCCGATCCCAGCCGACCTCACACGGCGGACGATCGACGTCGGATCGACCTCGCACTGCGGGTCTGCGCCCCTCGGTAACCCCCCGCTCCCGTGCGAATCAAACGCGCGACACCCGACCACACCGAGGTCCGGACGCGTCCCGACCGTGCCCGGCCCGGGTAATTGGGTACGGCCCGGCCGACCTCGGCTGCGACACTTGATCCCATGAGCCCCTTCAAGAGCCGTTTGCAGAGCGACCTCACCGAGGCCATCCGGTCCCGTGACGAACTGGTCTCCTCGACGCTGCGCCTCACCCTGACCGCGATCACCAATGAGGAGGTCGCGGGCAAGACCGCCCGCGAGCTGTCCGACGACGAGGTCCTCAAGGTCATCGTGCGCGAGGCGAAGAAGCGCCGGGAGGCCGCCGAAGCCTTCGAGAACGGCGGCCGGACCGAGTCCGCCGCGCGCGAGCGTGCCGAGGGCGAGGTCCTCGCGGCCTACCTGCCGGCGCAGCTGTCCGACGACGAGCTCAAGGTGATCGTCGCGGACGCCATCGCGCAGACCGGGGCGAGCGGTCCGCAGGCGATGGGCCAGGTGATGAAGGTGGTCCGGCCCAAGGTCGGCGACAAGGCCGAGGGTGGCCGGATCGCCGCCGAGATCAAGAGCCAGCTGGGCGTCTGACCCAACGTCGGCACACCCGGCCCCGACCCACCACCGGCGCGACCCCGGCCCGACGCCGGCCGCCCACCTCGGGCCATCGCGGCCGGCTACCGGCCCACATCGGCCGTCCCGGCCGACCCGGCCAACACCCACAACGCCGATGGCGGTGCCCCCCAAACAACAGGGGAGCACCGCCATCAGCGTTCACCACAAGCCCCGGTCGACCCGGCCCCACCACCCGTCACCGGTGGTCAGCCGTCGTCACCGAACCCACCGAACCCACCATCCCCCGGCCCGCCCCCGATCGGCGGCGGCCACGAATGGCCCGGCGGTCGTGAAGTCTGCGGCGGCTTGGTGTTGCCGCCCCCACCGGGCGGCGTCGTGTTCGTCGGCACGGTCGGCAGAGTCCACGGCGGTCGGGTGTTGGTGCCGCCCGTGGGCGGCCGGTTCTGATCCCGGTCCCGCGGCTTGCCGTCCGTCGGCTTCTTGTTCGGGTCCGGCTTCGACGGGATCGTGCCCGAGGGCGGGTCGACGAACTTCGGCGAGTCCACACCCTTGAGCGCGCCGTTCATGGCGCTCTTCCAGATCGGCCCCGGTACCTGCCCGCCGTAGACCTTGTCGTGCGTGACGCCGGCGATGGTGATGTCGAACATCTTGACGTCGTCCTTGGCGCCGCCGACCCACACCGCCGTGGACATGTTCGGCGTGTAGCCGACGAACCAGGCGGCCTTGCGGTTGTCGGTGGTGCCGGTCTTGCCCGCGTTGTCGCGATCCTTGAGGCCGGCCTGGGTGCCGGTGCCGTCCTCGACCACACCTTCGAGCAGGGCGTTTATCGTGTCCGCGGTGCTCTGCTTCATCACCTGCTTGCAGCCCGCCTGGGGGACGGGCAACTTGGTGCCGTCGAGCTTGGTCACCTCGGTGACCGCGACCGGCGCGCAGTAGACGCCGCGACTGGCGAACGCCGCGTACGCGGCGGCCATGTTCATCGGCGCCACCGTGTTGGAGCCGAGCGTCATGCTGCCCACCTGCTGGAGCGCCTTGCCGTCGCCCGAGTGCACTCCGAGCTGATCCGCCAGCGTCGCGATCGGACACAGTCCCACGTCCTTGGACAACAGGACGAAGTAGGTGTTGATCGACTTCTCCAGCGCCGTCTGCATGTTCCAGGTGCCGACCTCGCTCGTGCTCTCGTTGTTCACCTTGAAGGACGGGTCCGGTGAGGTCGGCTTGTCACACGTGCGGAACTTCTCCTTCCGCATGTCCATCTGGGCCTCGGTCGAATACTCCTGGTCGACCTTCATCCCGTTCTCCAGCGCCGCCGCGGCGGTTATCGGCTTGAACGTCGACCCGGTCTGGAAGCCGTACGTCGAGCCGCCCATGGAGTGGTCGACCGAGTAGTTGAGCGTGGTCTCGTAGTCGCCGAAGCCGTATGGCCGGCTCTGCGCCATCGCCTTGATCCTGCCGGAGCCCGGCTCGACCATCACGACCGCGTCGGCGACCGGGTCCTTTTGGAGTACGCCCTTGGTCGCGGCGGTGTAGGCCGCCTTCTGGGCCTTTCGGTCCAACGTGGTGGTGATCCGCAGACCACCCTCACGCCACAACTTGTCGCGTTCCTCCCGATTCGCGCCGAACACCGAGTCGTTCTTGACCACCCGTTCGACGTAGTCACAGAAGAACGCGGCACCGTCGATCTGGTCGGCGGTGATGCAACCGTTGGGCAGTGGCTGGGTCTTCAGGTTCAGTTCGGTGGCCTTGGCCGCGTCGGCCTCGACCTGCGAGATGACGTTCACCTCGACCATGCGCTGCAACACGATGTTGCGGCGTTCCCGGGCGGCCTTCGGATAGCCGATCGGGTCGAACGCCGAGGGAGCCTGCACGACGCCGGCCAGCGTGGCCGACTCGGTCAGGGTCAGATCCTTGGCGTGCTTGCTGAAGTAGCGCTGCGACGCGGCTTCCACGCCGTACGCCTGGCGGCCGAAGAAGGTGATGTTGAGATACCTGGTCAGGATCTCGTCCTTGGACAGCCGCTGTTCCAGGCCGATCGCGTACTTCAGTTCCTTGATCTTGCGGGAGATCTCCTGGGCCTGTGCCTTGGCCACCTTGGCCGGGTCGTTGCCGGCCTCCTCCACGAAGATGTTCTTCACGTACTGCTGGGTGAGGCTGGACCCGCCCTGCTTGGATCCGGCGCCACCCGACTGCTGATTGCGCATCAGGGCGCGCAGGGTGCCCTTGAGGTCGATCGGACCGTGCTCGTAGAAGCGCGAGTCCTCGATCGCCACGATCGCCTGACGCATGATCGGTGAGATCTGGTCGAAGTTCACCAGGATGCGATACCGGTCGTAGACCATCGCGAGCTGGTTGCCCTCGGAGTCGAGGATGTACGACGGCTGCGACAGGAACGGTTGATCCAGGTCCCCGGGCAGGTCGTCGAAGTTTTCCGACGCCGCCTTCGCGGTCAGGCCGAAGCCACCCACGAACGGCAGCGCGATTCCCGCGACCAGGGCACCGGCGAGGATGCTCGCACCCACGAAGGCGGCGAACCGGCCCACGAAGCCCAGTGGGGATCGTGGACGGGTCGAGCCGCGTTTCGGGCGGGCCGAGCCGGAGGAAGTTCGGGCCATGGGCGACAGCCTACGTGGCCAAACACCCTACGCGGTGAAGGGACTTCGCTTAAGCTGGCGGAGCAGCCGGGGGATCCGTATCAGTAGGCATTTCACTCTTTAGAGTGAATATGGCCGGGTACCAGGTCCCACCGCCGAGCATCGTGCCGTCGACGTGCCTCCTTCTGAGTGAAGCCGTGACCGGAAACGCAAGAGCATTCACCCGGACGGGTGGGTCCATATTTGCGCATAGTCCTTCCGGGCCATCGATGACTGCCCGCGCAGGGGCTGTTGCGCGTGCCCAGGGTTTCGTACCGTCCTGCTTGGCGTCGGGAATTCCCGTCGCCGCCGTTGGGGGAGCCTCGAAAATCGGGAGAGGACGGCACCAGCATGAGCTGGGTTACCGACTGGAGCACGCAGGCCGCCTGCCGGAGTACCGATCCGGATGAGCTGTTCGTGCAGGGGGCGGCGCAGAATCGCGCCAAGGCAGTGTGCACCGGGTGTCCGGTCCGCACCGAGTGCCTGGCGGACGCGCTGGACAACCGAGTGGAGTTCGGCGTCTGGGGCGGCATGACCGAGCGGGAGCGGCGCGCGCTGCTGCGCCGCCGGCCGATGATCACCTCGTGGCGTCGGCTGCTGGAGACCGCGCGCGAGGAGTACGAGCGCGACATCCACGGAGACGAGGAGTTTCGGGTCGCCGGCTGAGCACGCTGCGCGCTGAACACGTGTCGGCAGCCGAACGCCACCGCGTACGAATGTCACCACCCGTCGGGGCCGGGAGTCAGGCCCGGGTCCCGGCGGGGCGGCGGCGGATCCGCTGCCGGCGGCTCGCCGTCGAGCGGGTGCGAACGCGTCCCGCCGATCGGCGGCTCGCGGTCGAACCGCGCGGTCAGCCCGTGCCCAGGCTTTCGCCGATCACCCGCAGCCCGTCCAGGTCGTGCACGTCACCGGGCAACGCCGGGACCTCGGCCACCCACACCTCGGGGTGGATCGAAGTGAAGCGGGTACGCATCCGCTCCTCCCGGTCGATTACCCGCAGCCGCTCGGCGTGCAGCGTGAGCAGCCCCGCGACCAGGCGCAGGTCGGCGGGACGCGACGCGGACCCGTCCGGCTCACCGCCGGCCTCCTCGGCCGATTCGGCCTGTTCGGTCAGCGCCTCGGCCGCGGCCAGGCTGCGCTCCGCGGACAGACGGCCCGCCCGGGTGGCGTGCACGCGGTTGAGCACCAGGCCGGCCAGCGGCATGCGCTCGGTGCCCAGTCGGTCGACGAAGTACGCGGCCTCACGCAGCGCGTCCTTCTCCGGTGCGGCGACCACCAGGAACGAGGTGCCTCGTGCCTGGAGCAGCTTGTAGGTCGCGTCGGCACGCTTGCGGAAGCCGCCGAACGTGGTGTCGAGCGCGGCCACGAAGGTCTGGATGTCGGTCAGCAGATGGGTGCCGACCACCTTGCTCAGCGCGCCGGTCATCAGTCCCATGCCCGCGGACAGGAACTTGAGCGCGCCGCGCCCGCCGACCTTGGCGGGAGCCGAGAGTATGCGGATCAGCCGGCCGTCCAGGAACGAGCCCAAGCGCTGGGGGGCGTCGAGGAAGTCGAGCGCGGACCGGCTCGGCGGGGTGTCCACCACGATCAGGTCCCACTCGCCGGTCGCGTGCAACTGGCCCAGCTTCTCCATCGCCATGTATTCCTGCGTGCCGGCGAAGCTGGAGGACAACGACTGGTAGAACGGGTTGTCCAGGATCTGCTGCGCGCGCTCGGGATCGGCGTGCTGTTCGACGATCTCGTCGAACGTGCGCTTCATGTCGAGCATCATCGCGTGCAGGCTGCCGCCCTTGGTCTCGTCGACGTCGACGACCCGGCGGGGCGTGTTGTCCAACTCGGTCAGGCCCATCGACTGGGCGAGCCGGCGCGCGGGGTCGATGGTCAACACCACCACGTTCCGACCGCGTTCGGCCGCGCGCAGCCCCAGCGCCGCGGCCGTGGTGGTCTTGCCGACGCCGCCGGAGCCGCAGCACACCAGGATGCGGGTGCCCGGGTCGTCGATCAGCTCGTCGATCTCCAGCCTGTTCATGCCATCCCCTGCTCGCGCAGCGCTTCGGCGAGACGGTACAGACCGCCCAGGTCCATCCCGTCGGCCAACAGCGGCAGTTCGTAGACCGGCAGGTCCAGGCCGCGGACCAGGGCACGGCCCGTGCTCTCCAACTCGATCCGGCTCGCGTGCTCGTCGGCCTCGGCCAGCAGCGAGGAGATCAGCGGCCGGGTGGGCTTGATGCCGCCGGCGACCAGCCCCGCCTCCAGCAGCTCGGGGGTCAGCCGCTGTCCGGTGTCGCTCTCGTCCTCGGCCTGGAGCGGCGGCCGGGCCATGTTGATCACCACGCCGCCGGCGGGCAGGCCCGACTGGCGCAATTCGGTGACGCCGTCCACGGTTTCCTGGACCGGCATCTCCTCCAGCAGGGTGACCAGGTGGACCGCGGTCTGCGGCGAGCGGATCACCCCCATCACCGCCTCGGCCTGGGTGTGGATCGGGCCGAATTTGGCCAGCCCGGCCACCTCGGTGTTGACGTTGAGGAAGCGCGCGATCCGGCCGGTGGGCGGCGCGTCCATCACCACCGCGTCGTAGGCGAACCGCCCGTGTGTGCGGCGGCGGGCCGACTCGCACGCCTTGCCGGTCAACAACACGTCGCGCAGGCCCGGCGCGATGGTGGTCGCGAAGTCGATCGCCCCGAGCTTCTTCAGGCCCTTTCCGGCCCGGCCCAGGTGGTAGAACATGTCGAGATATTCGAGCAGCGCCTCTTCCGGGTCGATCGCGAGCGCGTACACCTCGCCGCCGCCCGGGGCGACCGCGATCTTGCGGTCCTCGTAGGGCAGATGCGGGCAGTCGAAGAGTTGCGCGATGCCCTGGCGCCCCTCCACCTCGACCAGCAGGGTGCGCCGCCCACCCGAGGCCAGCGCCAACGCCAGTGCGGCGGCCACGGTGGTCTTGCCGGTGCCGCCCTTGCCGCTGACCACGTGCAGGCGCACGCCCTCCCAATCGGCGTTGCCGTCGGTCGTGCGTGCGCCTGTCGTCGAGGTGTTCACGGCGTCCGTCCAGCGGGTGCGGCCGGGCCGTTCGGCGCGACGGTCGTCTCGGGTGGTCGGCATGCCCGGATCCCTGCCCTCGAAGGCTTGCGCCATACGGCCGCAGCCGAGGCGTTACCGGATCCGTGTGACCGCGCACCCAAACTCACGAGTCGAGCCTAACCACCCGGTCCCCGCCGGGTCGGAGGTGATCCCCCAGTGGTGACCCGCGTCACGTCACCGTCGCCCGAACGGCGTAGCGCGCGTCCCGGTACGCGCCCGTCTCCAAAATGTCGCCGAGGATGCGCACGGACTCGACCACATCGGCGTAGCCGACGTAGAGCGGGTTGAAGCCGAAGCGCAGCACGTCCGGCGGTCGGACGTCGCCGATCACACCCCGATCGATCAGCGCCGCCATCACCGCGTGCGGCTCCGGGTGGCACACCGCGACCTGGCTGCCGCGCCGGGCGTGTTCGAGCGGGGTCAGCGTCTGCAGGCCCAGATCGGTGACACACGCGATGAACAGGTCGGTCAGCGCCAGGCCCTTGGCCCGTACGTCCGTCATCGACACGCCCTCGTAGGCGCCCAGCGCTGCTTCGAGCGCGAGCATCGACAACAGCGGCGGGGTGCCGATCCGGGCCCGCTCGATGCCCGGCGCGGGCGTGTAGCCGGCCTCCATCCCGAACGGGTTCGCGTGCCCGTGCCAGCCGGTCAGCGCGGGCGCGAAGTCGGCGATGTGCCGCTCGGCCACGTAGACGAACGCCGGTGCGCCGGGTCCGCCGGAGAGGTACTTGTAGCCGCAGCCGACGGCGAGGTCGACGTCGTGCGCGTCCAGGTCGATCGGGAAGGCGCCGGCCGAGTGGCACACGTCCCACAGCGCCAGCGCGCCGGCGGCGTGCGCGGCGGCGGTCAGGCCGGGCAGGTCGCGCAGTTCGCCGCTGCGGTAGTCGACGTGGTTGTACGCGATCACCGCGATCGCCGCGCCGTCCGCGCGCAGTACCTCCTCGACCTCGCCGACCGGGACGCGGCGCACCTCGGCGCCGAGCAGCTTCGCGATCGAGTCGGCCAGGTAGAGGTCGGTGGGGAAGCTGTCCGGGTCGGCCAGCACCACGCTCCGGCCCGGACGCAGCCGCAACGCACCGGCTACGGCATTGAAGATCTGCACCGACGTCGAGTCGCCGCACACCACCCGACCGGGCGCGGCGCCGATCAACGCGCCGATCCGGTCACCGATCCGGGCGGGCGCGCCCCACCAGTCGTTGGCGTTCCACGAACGGATCAGGTCGGTGCCCCACTGGCGGTGCACCGCGTCGTTCAGCGCCTCGGGCACGGCGGCCGGCAGCGCGCCGAGCGAATTGCCGTCGAGGTAGATCACGCCGGCCGGCAGCAGGAATCGCTCGCGCACGTGCGCCAGCGGGTCGGCGGCATCCAGCTTCGCGGCTTCGGTGGCCCGATCGGCCGCGAGGCGACCGGTCGGGAATTGGCCTGACGAATCGTCAGTGACCGTGTTCGACAAGGAATCGGACATGCTTCACCCATCTTTCGATGAACTCAGACCTTCGATGGTTCGACCAAGGTGCGCATGGTCCACAACTCGGGAAAAACGCGCACGCGTACGGTCTGCTCCAACCAAGACGCTCCGGCCGAGCCACCTGTGCCCGGCCGATTTCCCAGCGCTCGCAGTGTGGCGGCCAGATGCCGCTCACGCCAGCGTGTCCAGCGCTCGGAGATGTCGGTGAGCACCTCGCCGAGTTCGACCAGGTCGGGCACCGCGTCGG
Source organism: Embleya scabrispora DSM 41855 (assembly GCF_000372745.1). Classification (GTDB taxonomy): domain Bacteria; phylum Actinomycetota; class Actinomycetes; order Streptomycetales; family Streptomycetaceae; genus Embleya; species Embleya scabrispora. Next base: position 54,589 of record NZ_KB889692.1, read on the forward strand.
TGTACGCGCGCGCCCACGCCCGCTCGACGGCCTCGCACGGCAGGTGGGGCCGGCCGGGGTCCGTGTCCTGCCCCGCGGTGTACAGACCGCGGTGGGCGAGCACGCCCAGCGCGTGGTCGTACAGGCTCGGCGCACGCAACGAGCGGGTCAACTCGGCGTGCACCTTCGGGGAGCCGGCGTAGGGCCGCAGCACGCCCGCCCGCTTGATGCCGAGCAGGAACTCCAGGTGCCGGTACAGGTGCGACTGGAAGCCGGACGCCTCGCCGAGCGCTTCGCGGAACGCGCCGAACTCGCCGGGGGTGAGCGTGGCCAGCAGGTCCCACGTGGACACCAGCACGTCCAACTCGTGGGTGCTGCGCCGCAGCGTGCCGATCGCGCCGGGCACGTCGTCCGCGTCCAGCCGCTCGCCCGCGATCGTCCATTCGTGCCGCAACAGGGCGAACAGCAGTTCCATCACCTGGGAGGAGATCAGGAAGGACAACTCGGCGGGCACGTCGGTGCGGGTGCGCTGGAGGGAGAGCAGGCGGTCCAGTTGCACGTAGTCCGCGTAGGGCGGCGCGGCCGCGCCGGCGAAGTCCTGGTGCGGCCCGGCCATCGGGCACACGCCGTCCGCCGGATCGGCTCGGGGCGTTCGTTCGTCGACCGTCATCGCAGACCACCTCTCCGGCCCGTCCCGCCGGTGTGCCGGAAGGGCCGGTCGGGGAGTGCCCATATGGAATCGTGCGACCATTCGGTTGGGAATGGGCGTCGAGCATCGGAAGGGCCGGTTCGGTTTACGCTCGAAACGTATCGGAGGCCATCTCCTCACGATCGTCAATGGAGGGTGCGCATGGACGCGATCGACCGCAGATTGCTCGCCGAGTTGCAGCGCGACGCCCGGGTCTCGCTCAACGAGTTGTCCCGGCGGATCAACCTCTCCGCGCCCGCGGTGGCCACCCGGGTGCGCCGGCTCGAACACGCCGGCGTGATCACCGGCTACCACGCGCACGTCGACCCGGCGGCGGCCGGCCGCGGCGTGGTGGCGCTGGTCCGGATGAATTGTTACGGCCCCGGCTGCCTGCTGCGCCGGGACGCGGACACCGTGCGCGAATGGCCGGAGGTGCTCCAGGTGCACCGGGTCACCGGTGACGCGTGCTGCCTGCTGATGGTCGCGGTCGCCACCATGGCGGATTTCCAGGTCCTGATCGACCGGCTCGCCGAGCACGGGAAACCGTCCAGCACGATGGTGTTGTCCTCGCCGGTGGCGTGGCGCCCCGTCGAACCGCCCGACGTGTCCGTCTAAAGTCTGCACACATGACGAAGTGGGAATACGTGACCGTCCCCCTGCTGGTGCATGCGACCAAGCAGATCCTGGACAACTGGGGCGACGACGGCTGGGAGCTGGTGCAGGTGGTGCCGGGTCCCAACCCGGAGAGCCTGGTGGCCTACATGAAGCGCGCGAAGCAGAAGCAGGTGACGGCCGAGTGAGCGAGGTACACCCCGAACAGCGGATCACCGAGCTGGGTCTGACCCTGCCCGGTGTGGTGCCCCCGGTCGCCGCCTACGTGCCGGCGATCCGCACCGGCAACTACATCCACACCTCCGGCCAGTTGCCGATGATCGAGGGCAAGCTGCCCGCGACCGGCAAGGTCGGCGCCGAGGTCACCGCCGAGGAGGCCAAGCAGCTCGCCCGCCAGTGCGCGCTGAACGCGCTCGCCGCGGTCAAGGCCGAGCTCGGCGACCTGTCGCTGGTGCGCCGGGTGGTCAAGGTGGTCGGGTTCGTGGCCAGCGCCCCGGACTTCACCGGTCAGCCCGGTGTCATCAACGGTGCCAGCGAACTGCTGGGCGAGGTCTTCGGCGAGGCCGGGCGGCACGCCCGCAGCGCGGTCGGCGTGGCCGTGCTGCCGCTGGACGCCCCGGTCGAGGTGGAGATCCTCGTCGAGGTGGTCTGAGCGGATCGTCGATTCGGCCGGCGTGATGATCGGACCCGACCCCTTTCGGGTCGGGTCCGATCGTTTTCGGGGGCGAGGGATGGAACTTGACTCGGTCAGGCGTACGATCCGGCGCATGGCCGATATGGGGAGTACGCAAGCCGGGAACGCCCAGCCGGGCATGCCCGCGTCCTGGGCCGAGCGGGCCCGCGCGATCATCGCCGGCGAGGCCGAGCCGGTCGCCCCGCGCCGTGCGGCGACGGTGGTGCTGCTGCGCGACCGGCCCAAGGGCGCCGAGGCGTACCTGCTCCGCCGGCACACCACGATGAAGTTCGCGGCCGGGATGTACGCGTTCCCCGGCGGCGGCGTCGACCCGCGGGACGCGGACCACTCGGTGGCCTGGGCCGGACCCGAGCCCGACGCGTGGGCGAAGCGCCTGGGCACCGGCGTCGCCGAGGCCCGCGCGATCGTCTGCGCGGCCGTCCGCGAGACCTTCGAGGAATCCGGCGTGCTGCTCGCCGGGCCCGACCCGACCACGATCGTCTCCGACACCACCGGCGCGGACTGGGAGGCGGACCGCGCGGCGCTGGTGGCCCGCGAGCAGACGCTGACCGAGTTCCTGGAGCGCCGCGACCTGGTGCTGCGCTCCGATCTGCTGGGCGCGTGGGCGCGCTGGATCACCCCCGAGTTCGAGGACCGGCGCTACGACACGTGGTTCTTCGTCGCGGCCCTGCCCACCGGCCAGCGCACCCGGGACGTCTCCGGCGAGGCCGACCGGGTCACCTGGGCCCGGCCCGCCGACGCGCTGGAGCAGCACCGGGCGCAGCACATGGCGATGTTGCCGCCCACCATCGACACGCTGCGCCACTTGGCGGAGCTCGCCGATCCCGCGGCGGCCCTGGCCGCCGCGGCGGACCGGGAGATCACCCCGATCATGGCGCAGGGCCGTTTCGAGGGAGACCGCCTCGTGCTCGAATGGCCCGGCATCGCGGACCCGTTCGGCCTGCGCTGAGGCTCCGCCGACGCCCCGGGGCGATCCGCGGTCATCCGCCGGATCGCTCCCGGGCAACGAGGTACAGGCACTGAGGTACAGGATGGCGACCATGAACGCACAGCCCCTGCCCGGCAACCCCCGCGCGAGCATCGGTGGGCCCGCGAGCCCCCGGGTGACCTGTCTGCTCGCGCCCAACCCGAGCGCGATGTCGTTGGACGGCACCAACACGTGGATCGTGGCCGAACCCGGCGCGGACACCGCCGTGGTGATCGACCCGGGCCCCGACGACGAGGGCCACCTGCGCGCGATCGTCGCCGCGGTCGAGGCGGAGGGCCGCCGGGTGGGCCGGATCCTGCTCACCCACGGCCACCCCGACCACTCGGCCGGCGTGGCCGGCCTCAAGGCGCTCACCAACGCCGTCGTGCACGCGGTGGACCCGCAGTGGCGCTACGGCGGCGAGGGCCTGACGGACGGCTTGGTGATCGACGACGGCGGGCTGGATCTGCGGGTGCTGGCCACGCCCGGCCATTCGGGTGACTCGGTGTGCTTCGTGGTCGCCGCGGACCGCTTCGTGATCACCGGCGACACCGTGCTCGGCCGCGGCACCACTGTGGTCGCGCACCCCGACGGCCGACTCGGCGACTACCTGGACTCGCTGCGCCGGCTGCGCGCGCTCGCCGAATCCGGCGAGATCACCGCCGTACTGCCCGCGCACGGCCCGATCCTGGACGATTCGGCCGGCGTGCTCGACTTCTACCTGGCGCACCGGGCGGCCCGGCTGGCCCAGGTGCGGGACGCGGTCGCAGCCGGCGACAAGAGCGCCCAGGACGTGGTCGAACGGGTCTACGCGGACGTGGACCGAGGACTGTGGTGGGCCGCGGAGATGTCGGTCCGGGCCCAGCTGGACTACCTGGCCGAGCACCCGGACGCCTGAAGCGGATACCGCAACGACGCGGGGCCCGCCGTCGGCGGGCCCCGCGTCGTGTGTTCGCGTCGTGCTACCGGGAGCGGCGCGACAACCGCTCGACGTCCATCAGGACCACCGCACGCGCCTCCAGGCGCAGCCAACCCCGGCTCGCGAAGTCGGCCAGCGCCTTGTTGACCGTCTCCCGCGAGGCGCCGACCAGCTGGGCCAGCTCCTCCTGGGTGAGGTCGTGCGCGACGTGGATGCCCTCGTCGGCCGGCACCCCGAATCGGCGGGACAGGTCCAGCAGGGCCTTGGCCACCCGGCCGGGGACGTCGGAGAAGACCAGGTCGCCCAGGCTCTCGTTGGTCCGCCGCAGCCGACGGGCTATCGCCCGAAGGAGTGCCGCGGCGACCTTGGGCCGACCGGTCAGCCAGGGCTGCAGGTCGGAGTGGCCCAGGCCGAGCAGCCGCACGTCGGTGAGCGCGGTCGCGGTCGCCGTTCGCGGTCCGGGGTCGAACAACGACAGCTCGCCGAACATCTCGCCCGGGCCGAGCACCGCGAGCATGTTCTCGCGACCGTCGTTGGAGCTGCGGTGCAGCTTGATCTTGCCCTCGATCACCACGTACAGGCGGTCACCCGGGTCACCCTCGTGGAAGAGCGAGTCCCCGCGCTCGAGCGCGACCTCCGTCATGGAGGCCCGCAGCTCGGCGGCGTCCTCATCTTCGAGCGCCGCGAACAGCGGAGCCCGCTGCAAAACGTCGTCCACGAGGTTCCTCCTAGGCCGGCCTGGTCGACACCAATGAAGCCGAGCGGTCAAACAGTGCGATCGGTCACAGTCTGACGCACCGGTACCCGCAATCATCACGCGGGGTGGCCTGGATCACGAACGGGCGGATCCACAGTAACCGGACATGTCGCTCCTGTGATCGAGCGTGTGCGGACTGCTCGACCGTAGTCTCCGCACTTCTGCGTACTCTGGCCGGGTGTCGAGCAACGTGACGGAGCCCGCACCGCGCAGGTCGCGGGCTGCCGCGAAGGTCGTGAAGGCCACAAAAGCCGTGAAGGGCGAGTCCCATCTCGCTCTGGTGCGCCGTGCGCGCCGGATCAATCGCGAGCTGGGTGAGATATACCCGGGTGCGCACTGCGAACTCGACTACGGCGACGCGTTCCAGCTCCTGGTCGCGGTGGTGTTGTCCGCGCAGACCACCGACCGACGGGTCAACACGGTCACCCCGGCGCTGTTCGCCCGCTTCCCCGACGCGGCCGCGATCGCCGCCGCGGAGCCGGCCGAGCTGGAGGCGATCATTCAGCCGACCGGGTTCTTCCGAGCCAAGACGCGCTCGGTCCAGGGCCTGGCCCAGGCGCTCCTGGAGCGCTACGACGGCGAGGTACCGGGAAAGCTCGCCGACCTGGTCACCCTGCCGGGGGTGGGACGCAAGACCGCCCACGTGGTGCTCGGCGAGGTCTTCGACGTCCCCGGCATCACCGTCGACACGCACTTCGGCCGGCTGGCCCGGCGTTTCGGCTGGACCACGGACGAGGATCCGGTCAAGGTCGAGAAGGAGGTCGGGGCGCTGTTCTTGCGCAAGGACCTGACCCTGCTCTCGCACCGGGTGATCTTCCACGGCCGTCGGGTGTGCCACGCCCGCCGCCCGGCCTGCGGGGCGTGTGCGATCGCACCGCTGTGTCCGGCGTACGGCGAGGGCGAGACGGATCCGATCAAGGCCAAGGCGCTGCTCAAGTACGAGATGGCCGGGCAGCCCGGCCAACGGCTCAAGCCGCCGCCCGGACCGGTGCTCGCGGTGCCGGTCGAGGCGGCGGAGAACGCACTGAAAGACGAGGGGGACGCCGGGTGACTCAGACCGGGACCGGGATTCAGACCTGGGCCGAAGCCGATCTGCCGGAATGGCTGCGCCCGGTCGCGCGCGCCGCCGAGTCGATCAGCCCCGAGCAACTGAGCCGCTTCCTGCCCCCGGCCGAGGGCGGTCGACGCTCCGCGGTACTGATGTTGTTCGGCGAGGGGCCCGACGGCCCGGACCTGCTGCTGCTGCAGCGCGCCGCGACGCTGCGCTCGCACGCGGGCCAGCCCGCGTTCCCCGGCGGCTCGGTGGACCCGGGCGACGACGGCCCGGAGGGGACCGCGCTGCGCGAGGCGCAGGAGGAGGTCGGGCTCGACCCCGCCGGCGTGCGGATCTTCGGCCGGCTGCCCGATCTGTACATCCCGGTGAGCGACTTCGTGGTCACCCCCGTGCTCGCGTGGTGGCACCGCGAGAGCGAGGTGGCGCCCGGCGCGCCCGAGGAGGTCGCGCGCGTTCTGCGGGTATCGATCGCCGATCTCGCCGATCCGGCCAACCGGGCCCGGCTGCGTCATCCCGGCGGCCACCTGGGCCCGGCGTTCCTGGTGCACGATCTGGTGGTCTGGGGCTTCACCGCGGGGCTGATCGACCGGGTGCTGCACTACACCGGTTGGGAACGGCCGTGGGACGACCGGCGCGAGGTGACCCTGTCCGAGACCGAGAGCCGGTTGGCCCGGCGCGGCTTCGACCGCTACGAGGAGACCGCCTCCGAGCCCGAGGTCCGGGACTGAACCGGGACGCGGCCGTCGGCTCGCTGCCGCATCCGGGCTGGGCTGACGGAGCATCAATACCGGCTCTGTACAGCTGTGTCACCGGTGTTCGACGAACCGGCACGGCGGCGGACAGCGCGGGCTCGTACATGAGAACGTGAGCGCGTGAATGTCCTGGACCTGTTGCTGCTCGCCGCCGCGGTGGCCTTCGCCATCTCCGGATACCGGCAGGGCTTCATCGTCGGTGTGCTCTCGTTCCTGGGCTTCATCGGCGGCGGCGTGTTGGGCATGTGGCTCGTGCCGTCGTTGCTCAACCGCTTCGAGCCGGGTCTGGGTCCCTCGATCGCCGCGATCTGCGTCGTGCTCGTGCTGGCCACCGCGTTCCAGGCGTTGACCACCGCGGCGGGCAACCGGCTGCGCCGACAGCTCACTTGGCGGCCCGCGCGACTGGTGGACGCGGCCGGCGGCTCGATCGTGAGCGTGTGTGCGCTGTTGATCGTGGTGTGGCTGATCGGCTCGTCGGTCGCGGGTGCCTCGATGCCCACCGTCTCGCGCGAGGTGCGCTCGTCCCAGGTGCTGGGCGGGGTGCAGAAGGTGTTGCCGCAGGGTGCCGACACCTGGTTCTCCTCGTTCGGCAACCTGCTCGACCGCAACGGCTTCCCGCAGGTCTTCAGTCCGTTCGTGCGCGAGGACATCCCGCAGGTCCCGCCGCCGGACCCCAAGCTGTTGTCGATGCCCGCCGTCCAGGACACCCGGGACAGCATCGTCAAGATCGTCGGCACCGCGAAGAGCTGCGGAAAGGTGATCGAGGGCTCCGGCTTCGTCTACGCCCCGCAGCGGGTGATGACGAACGCCCACGTCGTCGGCGGCGTCAAGAAGCCGACCGTGCAGATCGGCGGCGAGGGGCGCGAGTACCAGGCCGAGGTCGTGCTCTACGACTGGAAGCGCGACATCGCGGTGCTCAAGGTGCCCGGCCTCAAGGCCACCCCGTTGCAGTTCGAACCGAAAGTGGAGAGCGGCGCGGACGCGATCGTGGTCGGCTTCCCGGAGAACGGCGCCTTCCACGTCGAGCCCGCCCGGGTGCGGGCCCGGATCCAGGCCGGCGGACCGGACATCTACAAGCGCGGCACGGTCAGTCGCGACGTGTACTCGCTGTACGCCAAGGTCCGCCAGGGCAATTCCGGCGGACCGCTGATCTCGCCGGGCGGCAAGGTCGCCGGGGTGATCTTCGCCAAGTCGCTCGACGACGAGTCCACCGGCTACGCGCTCACCGTCGAGGAGGTCCGCGCCGACGCCGAGGCCGGCGCGGTCGGCGATCGTCCGGTGGACACCCAGAGTTGCGCCATGTGACGCATGCTCGACGCCTGTTCGGGCAGACGTGCGAACAGCGCCGCGACGTGTGGCGACGGCAGAGCGAGGTGGGGGAATGCTCGGGCATTCGCACGCGGTAAGTGGGGCACTGGTGTTCGCCGCGACGGCGCCCATCCTGCCGCAACACCTGTGGCACAACCACCTGTCGGGGTCCGAGATCGTGATCGGCACGCTCCTGACCGCGGGCGCGGCGCTCCTGCCCGACCTCGATCACCACAACGGCACGATCGCCAACTTCCTCGGCCCGTTCTCGCGCGCACTGTGCTCGGGTGTGGCGAAGGTGTCCGGCGGGCATCGGCAGGCGACCCACTCGATCGCCTTCGTGGTGCTGGCGGGGCTGTTGACCTGGCAGGGCGTGGAGCACCTGGGTCGGCCGTTCACCCTCACGATGGTCTTCCTGCTGCTCGCGTTGGCGCTGCGGGCGCTGAACCTGTGCCCGCCGGGCAAGGGCCTGGCGTCCTGGATCACCATCATCGCGCTCGCCGGCGGCGGCACGGCCGTGGTCGACCACTGGATGCCGTCGGCTCCCGACTGGCTGCCCATGGTGATCGTGCTCGGCTGCGTCGCACACCTGCTCGGCGACTTCCTCACCAAGAAGGGGATACCGCTGCTCTGGCCGCTGGGCACCCGCTTCGAAGTGGCGATCGTCAGCCGGACCGGAAATCGCATGGAGACGCTCGTCCTGGTGCCGGTGATGATGATCGCCACGGTCGGCCTTTTGTGGTTCGGCGCATTCGCCTGAAAACGAAAAGGCGGAATCGATCGGTGAATGCGAAGAACTCACCCGCCGGAAAGCGGTACCGCGACGCGGCCCGGTGTCGAGCCGCGTCGAGGCGTCAGCGCGGGAAGCGCAGCCGCAGTGTCAGCCAACGTGCGCGTCGGCGCAATATCCCCATCAGCCCCGGGACATGCTCCCCCCGGTCGGCAACCGCGCCGACCGGCGCCCCTCGCGTGTGGTCGAACCCGTGAGTGCCAGTGGTGCCGATCTCAACCATGAGGGTCTCTGCCGTCTCCGACCGGGTGTCCCCGGCCCCCGCCGCCATGCTCGGAGCGTTGTACGTCCGGCTCATACGGAGGCGCCTACCCGGGGCGCCGACGGCGTAATCGCCCCGCTTTCGCGGGGTGGAAATGCCTACCGGGCGCCGTCGAGTCGATCTGTACGGAAGTGTCGGATATACCCGGCAAGATTGCACAAGTAAAGACCGAGACCATTGTGGAACTTCAGCGCTCGGGTTCCGGATCCTTCAGCCAGCCCAGAAGTTCCTCGGTGAACATCGCGGGTTGTTCCTCCTGCGGGAAGTGGCCCACACCGTCGAGCAGCCGCCATCGGTAGGGCGCCTCCACGTAGCGCCCGGAGCCGGCCGCGGTGCGGGGCAGGATCACCGGGTCCAGGGCACCGTGCAGATGCAGCGTGGGCACCTCGACGGGGGCCTTCATCCGGGCCGAGTACTGAATCCCGTCCGGACGCGGGATCGAGCGGATCAGCCAGCGGTAGTGCTCCGCCGCGCAGTGCGCCGTGCCGGGCACGAGCATCGCCTGCCGGTAGCGGGCGATCGACTCGTCGGCTGGCCGGCCCGGCGCCGACCACGCGCGCAGCATGTCGCCGACCATCGCCGCACCGTCGCGGATCAACTGCCGCTCGGGCACCCACGGCCGCTGGAAGCCGAAGATGTGCGAACTCGCCGCCACCTGATGCCGATCGGTCAGCAGCGCGCCGCGCAGCCGCCGGGGGTGCGGCATCGACACCGCGACCAGTCGGCGCACCACCTTGGGCCGCAACACCGCGGCGGTCCAGCCCAGGTAGGCGCCCAGATCGTGGCCGACCACGATGGCGTCCGGCTCGCCCAGCGAGCGGATCACCCCGGTCACGTCCAGGGCCAGGGTGATCGGATCGTAGCCACGCGGGGTGCGGTCGCTGCCGCCGTAACCGCGCAGATCCAGGGCGACCGCGCGGTAACCGGCGCGGGCCAGCACCGGCATCTGATGCCGCCAGGTCCACCAGAACTGCGGGAAACCGTGCAGCAAGAGCACGACCGGGCCCTCGCCCATCTCGGCGATGTGGAACCGCGCGCCGTTGGCGGCGATGTCGCGGTGCGTCCAGGGCCCGGCCACATTGACCACGGTGCTCTCGGGAACCGTCATGCCGAGCAGCGTCGCACACTCGCGATCGCACTCCTGTTTCCGCCGCCGGTTCGGGCGACCCGCGCCCCCGGGTCAGCCGACGTTCTTCAGCGTGCTGACGGTGTCCCGGGTCGTGGTGATCGTCCGCTCCGGCGCCCGAACCTTCTTGAACGACTTGATGCCGTAGAACGCGAGAGCCACCGCGAGCAGGAGATAGAAGCCGCCGACGATCAGGAAGCTCCACGCCACGCCGAGACCGAGGGCGTGGATTCCGTAAACGATCGCGAAGCTCAGGAAGACGAACGCGAACACGCCCACGAAGGCCGCCGCGCCGAACGCGCCGCCGCCCTTCGCGACGTTGACCGCGCTGATCTTGACCTCGCTCTTGGCGAGTGCGATCTCACTGCGCACCAGCGTGGACATGTCGCGGCTGGCCGACGAGAACAACTCGCCGAGGGATCGTTGTGCGTCGACGGGCACGTCCTGGGCCGGGGACCTGTCGGTGCCTGCCATGGTCACTCCTCGTGCGGGTTTGGATAATCCGACCCCGATCATGCCCTGCTGCGGCGATACGTATCCACTGGGGCGCGTCGTACGAGTGTTTCGGATGGGAAACGGAGCAGTCAGGAGTGTCCGAGCTTGTCGTCGCGGAGTCGATCCGCGTCCGCTCGATAGATGTCCGGAATGCCGTCGCCGTCGTCGTCGCGATTCTCCTCGGCGCACACCCGGGCGTAGGTGTTGTTCCTTATCCGCAGCACGATCGAGGCCGCGCCGGCCGCCAGTACCGAGCCCACCAGCACCGCGGCCTTGGCCTGTTCGGTCAGCTCCGGGTCGTCGGTGAAGGCGAGTTCGCCGATCAGCAGGGACACCGTGAAGCCGATGCCGGCCAGCATCGACATGCCGAACACGTCCCACCACGCGAGGTCGTCGCTGAGTTGGGCGCGGGTGAACCGGGCGACCAGCCAGGTGCCCGCGAAGATGCCGACCACCTTGCCCGCGATCAGGCCGATCATGATGCCGAGCGTGGGTCGCCCGGTGAACACGTCGGCGAGTACCGGGCCGGAGACCGCGACGCCTGCGGACAACAGCGCGAAGATCGGCACCGCGAGCCCCGCGGAGACGGGCCGCACCAGGTGTTCCACGTGCTCGGCCGGCGAGGTCCGCTCGTCGCGGTCGGGAACCACGCGCATCAACAGGCCCATCGCGACGCCCGCGACCGTGGCGTGTACCCCGCTTTCGTGCATCAGCGCCCAGATCACCAGGGCGAGCGGTACGTACCACCACCAGCCGCGCACCCGAAAGCGTTGGAGCAGGGCGAAGACCACGAGCAGGGCGAACGCGGCGGCCAGGGCGAGGAAGTTCACCGAATCGGTGAAGAAGATCGCGATGATCAAGATCGCGCCGAGGTCGTCGACCACCGCGAGCGTCAGCAGGAAGGAACGCAACGCCGAGGGCAGATTGGTGCCGATCACCGCGAGAACGGCCAGCGCGAAGGCGATGTCGGTGGCGGTGGGGATCGCCCAGCCGTCGAGCGAGCCGCCGCCCGCGTTCACCGCGAAGTAGAACAGCGCGGGTGTGAGCATCCCGCACGCGGCGGCCACCACCGGCAGCACCGCCTGGGCCGGGTTGCGCAGGTCGCCGACCACGAGTTCGCGCTTGAGTTCGATGCCGGCCACGAAGAAGAACACCGCGAGCAGCCCGTCCGCGGCCCAAGTGTCCAGCGACAGATGCAGGTTGAGTGCCTCGGGGCCGATCCGGAAGTCGCGCAGGTCGTGATAAGCGTTGCTCCACCCCGTGTTCGCCCAGATCACCGCGACCACCGCCGCGATCAGCAACAGCGCGCCGCCCACTGTTTCGGTGCGCAGCGCGTCGGCGATGAAATTCCGCTCGGCCAAAGTGGACGGACGCCGAAAGAACTTGTTGCGTGGTGCGGACTCGGCACCCACGGGACCTCCAGGTCGGCTGCGGCTCGCAGGCGTATACCGCCCCGCGAAAACGACAAAACAGCGCCGACCAGACTTCCCGGCATGCCTCCCGAGGGGAGACCCATGAGGGGGTGGTGAAATCCAACCCCGATCGCCGTAAGTATATCGATAATGCGCGCGACCTCGCGGAGTCGATCGTACGGATACCGCAGGCGCACACGCGCAACGCAAGAGCCCCGTACCGAAGGGACCTTCGGTACGGGGCTCGGCAACGGCGGTGTCCGGCCGATCGCTCAGTCCTGGCGGCGCGGCAGCACCGCGTGCTCCGGGGCGGAGAGGGCGCGGGACGCGGCGGGCTTGTTCGGGGACTGCGCGGAAGCGGTGATGATCGCGTTCCAGTCGGGCACGTTCTGGCCCACGCCCAGACCCTGCAGCTTGGTGATCACCGCGGGGTCCTGGCCTTCGAGCCAGTCGGTGAGCTGACGGAACGTCACACAGCGCACGTCGGCCTTCGTGCAGACCGAGGTCACCGTGTCCCGGACGGCATTCATGTAGATGCCGCCGTTCCAGTCCTCGAAGTGATTACCGATGAACAACGGCGCGCGGTTGGTGGTATAGGCGCGCTGGAATCCGTTCATGTAGAACTCGTGGGCTTCCTTCTCCCACGCTTCCTTCTTGGACGGGTCGTACTTCCCGTGCAGGGCTTCCTGCTCGTACATGATGTTGTAGTCCATGGAGAGCTGCGACTTGTTCGGGCTTCCCGGCCACGGCAGCGACTGGAGCGGGAAGTCCCAAATGCCGGTCTCCTTGCCGCGCTTGGGCCACACCTGGAGACCGCCGGGGGAACTCGCGTCGTAGCGGAATCCCATTTCCTTGCCGGCCCGCATCAGATTCGACTGGCCCTCCAGGCACGGGGCCCGGCCGCCTATGAGTTCCTTGCCCGGCGCGTAGTCGAACGGCAGCGGCGGAAGGTCGGCGTACCCGGTGTTGGTCTTCCAGTTCTGGACGAACTTGACCGCCTGTTCGGTTTCGTTCTTCCAGTCCGCGGGGCTCCAGCTCTTGCCGCTCGTGGCGCTGTTGCAGAAGTGCCCGTTGAAGTGCGTGCCGATCTCGTTGCCCTTGAGCCAGACCTCACGCATCTGGATGATCGTGTTGCGCACTGTTTCGTCCGACATGAAGTTGATGTCGGACGCGCCGGCGGCGTGCTTCGGGCCGGTGTACATGGCCTTCTTCGTCTTCGGGAGCACATATATGCCGCTCAGGAAGTACGTCATCTGAGCCTTGTTCGCCTCGGACAGCTTCGAGAATTCCGAGACCAGCTTGTTTCCGTCCTCGGCCGCACCATCCCAGGAGAACACGACGAACTGCGGCGGCTTCTCACCCGGCTTGAGTTTCTCCACCTTGGGCTGGTTCGGCTGGGGGCCGGTATCGGCGGTCGAGCCGTCGCCGATCGGCTTGACCGGACCTCTCGGTTTGTCCGATTCCTTGCCCGGAGTGCTCGGGTTTCCGTTGCCGGGGTTCTTTGCAGAGGAGTTACCGGAATCTTTCCCGTCCTTTGCGAAAACCACGAAACCGATAGCGGCCAGGACTGCGACAACGACGAGCACCGCAGCGCCGCGGACAGTTCGCACAGTTCACCTCTTCCCATGGACATGCCGGACCGGGCTGTATTCCCTATCGATACATACGCACGCCGGGGTCCCCTGGTTGCGTGCGTGCCCGGACCGCTTCCCTGCCTACCCGAGTCGCGACGCATCGGATCAGGCGGGGAGCGTGAGTGCGGACACACCACCGTACGGGGAGGCAGGCTCCGCAAGCGATCCGCGTCGCGCGGCCGTCAGGGGTCCGCCCGGAACTCGATCCGTCCGCTGTACATGCCCATCGCACAGGTCCAGGTGAGGGTGCCGGAGCGCGGTGTGCCCAGGTCGATCCCGGTCTCCCCGGTCGTCGGCAGGACCCGCTGCACGTCCCGGGCGGGCAGCACGAAGCCCCGGGTGCAGCCGGTGGTGTGGTCGGTACGCAGCACCAGGACGGTGTGCACGCCGGCCCGGGCCAACGCGCGCGCCGGGTGGTAGCCCTCGTTCTCGACCCGGACGGTGACCCGCTGAACGCCGTCGGCGCCGGTGCTCGCCGCCGCGTGGTCCACGGTGCCCACCGCGGCCGGCGTCCACCAGCCGCCCAGCCGCAGTCCGGAGGCGATCGTCCAGGCGGCCACCGCGAGCACCAACAGGCCCAGGAGCGCGGTCGATCGGCCGCGCAGGACCCGCCCGGAGGCGCCGACCAGCAGGCCGAGTACGGCGAACAGCGGGAGAGTGCCCAGCACGAAGCCGGTCAGAACGGCGGCTCCACCGAAGGCGTTTCCCGAGGTCACCGCGACCAGTTCGACGCCCAGGGTGACCCCGCACGGCACCAGCACGGTGGCCGCGCCCAACAGCAACGGGCCGCGGCCGGCACCGCGGGACGAGGCGCGCGGCAGCAGTTTGCCGACCCCGGGCACACCGAGCATCGACAGGCCGAAGAGCACCATCAGCGCGCCCGCCAGGACCAGCAGGATCGCGCGGGTGCCGGGCGTCGGTTGGATCGCGCCGCCGAGCAGACCGAGCAGGGCGCCCAGAACGGCGTGCGCGACGAGCTTGGCGCCCAGGAAAGCGGCCAGCGCCCGGGGAAGCAGACCGCGCGGCGCCGCGCTCGCGCAGTCGCCGGCCGGGGCCGGGCACGGGCGGACGGCGCCGGCGAGCAGGCCGCCCTGGACCGCCGCGCAGGACGCGCCGCCCGCGAGGAACCCCGCACCGAGCCCGGTCGCGAACAGCGTGAGCACCTGCACGGAACCACCCCCACTCCGGGGAGATTACGGGCCATCACTCACCGTGCGGAAGGTTCTCGGCAGGAAATGCCTGTTTCACCCATGTGGGTGCATATTTTACGTTCCGAAAAGGATAGCCTTACTGTGACGAGGGAAATACTTAGAGTTAACTTGGCCTATCCGGCCCGGCTCTCTCGTTCGACTCGCGCGCGCCGCCATCCCTGCGGCAGCCATGCCCGCCATGACATGACTGACATGACTGACCCGGAGGACACGGACATGCCCGTTGCCCCTGACACCACGCCCGCACCGGCCTCCCGGGCCGCCACGCTGCGCGCGGATTTCGGCGCCTCACTCGTGGTTTTCCTGGTCGCCGTGCCGCTTTCGCTCGGCATCGCCCTCGCGGCCGGCGCCCCGCTCGGCGCCGGCATCATCTCGGCGGTGGTCGGCGGCATCGTCGTCGGCCTGCTCGGTGGCGCACCGCTCCAGGTGAGCGGCCCCACCGCAGGGCTGACGGTGATCGTGGCCGGCCTCGTGCAGACCTACGGCTGGCGGGTGACCTGCCTGGTCACCGTCGGCGCCGGCCTGCTGCAGATCCTGCTCGGCCTGCTCCGGGTGGCCCGGGCCACCCTCGCCCTGTCGCCGGCCGTCGTGCACGGCGTCGTCGCGGGCATCGGCGTGGTCATCGCACTGGCCCAGTTGCACGTGGTCCTGGGCGGCGCTCCGCAGCGCTCGGCCTGGGAGAACCTGCGCGAGTTGCCCACCCAGGTCGGCAATCTGCGTGCGCCCACGGTCGCGGTCGGGGTGATCACCGTGGTCCTGCTGCTCGGTTGGCCGATGCTCGGCCGGCTGCCCGGGCGGTGGGCACGGCTCGGCAGGGTGCCCGCGCCGCTGATCGCGGTCTCGCTCGCCACGGTGACCGCGGGCGTGCTGCACCTGAACGTGGCCCGGGTGGACCTGTCCTCGGTCACCCTCACCACCCCGGTGTTGCCGCCGTCGGGCGCGTGGAGCGCGATCGCGGTCGGTGTGGTCAGTGTGGCCCTGGTCTCCGGCATGGAGTCGCTGCTCTCGGCCGCCGCGGCCGATCGGCTGCACCACGGGCCGCGGGCCGGCCTCGATCGCGAACTGATCGGCCAGGGCGTGGGCAACGTGGTCTCCGGCACGATCGGCGGCTACCCGGTCACCGGCGTGGCGATCCGCTCGGTGACCAACGTGCGGGCCGGTGCCCTCACCCGGACCGCGACGATCCTGCACGGCGTGTGGGTGATGCTTTTCGTGGGTCTGCTGGGTGCGTTCGTCGAGCGCATCCCACTCGCGGTGCTGGCCGCGCTGGTGATGGTGGTCGGCATCCAGATGGTCAGCCTCGCGCACATCCGACACGTGCACCGCCATCGCGAGTTTCCCGCCTACGCGGCCACGATCGCCGGGGTGATCCTGGCGGGCGTGCTCCAGGGCGTCCTGCTCGGCGTGGTGGTCGCGGTGCTCACCGCGCTGTATCGGCTCAGCCGCAGTACCGTGCGGGTCCATCCCGGCGACGGCGTGCTGCACGTCGAGGTGCACGGGTCGCTGACCTTCCTGTCGGTGCCGCGACTGTCCCGGGTGCTGGGCAAGTTGCCGCCGGGCGAGCACGTCGTGGTCGACATGACGGTGGACTACCTCGACCAGGCCGCGTTCGAGGCGGTGCACTCGTGGCGGGCGGGCTACCTCGCGCGTGGTGGGCGGGTGGACATCGAGGAGATCCACGACGGTTGCTACGAGCGGGCCGCGGGCGGTTCGCCGGGCCCTCGGCGCTCCCGGCTGACCCCCTCGCCGCGCTGGTTCGCGCCGTGGTGGCACTGGCAGCGGGCCTGCCCGCGCGAGGATGGCACCGCGTCCCAGGCGCTGGTGGCCGGCGCGCGCGAGTTCCAGCAGCGCACCGCGCCACTGGTGCAGCCGTTCCTGGAGCGGCTCGCGCTGGAGGGGCAAAAGCCCGCCCAGCTGTTCATCACGTGCGCCGATTCGCGGATCGTGCCGAATCTGATCACCGCGAGCGGCCCCGGCGATCTGTTCACCGTGCGCAACGTCGGCAACCTGGTGCCGCGCGGCGAGGCGCACGCCGACCCGAACACGGCCGACGCGTCGGTGGGCGCGGCGATCGAGTACGCGGTGTCCGTGCTCGCAGTGCGCAGCATCACCGTGTGCGGGCACTCCGGATGCGGTGCGATGGGCGCGCTGCTCGACAAGGTCGGCGAGGCGCCCGAGGCCGGGTCGGAGCACGGCACCACGCCGCACCTCGATCGCTGGCTGCGCCACGGCGACGTGTCGCTGGCCCGGTTCACGGCCGGCCCCGCGCCGACCCTGACCGGGTATCAGATGCCGCCTGTGGAACAACTGTGCCTGACCAACGTGGTCCAGCAGCTGGACAATCTGCTCGAGCACGCGGTGGTCGCCCAGGCGGTGGCCGAGGGTCGACTCCGGTTGTTCGGGTTGTACTTCGACCTCGCCTCCGCGCAGATGTACCTCTACGACGGCGTGCGCGGCGATTTCGGGCCGGTGGACGCGGAGCGGGCCGAGTCCGGGGTGCTGCCGGAGGCGGTCGCCACGGGCGCCGAAGATCACACTTTTCCGGCACTCAACGCGGGGTAACCACCCCGTACGATCGCGCCGTCGGCCGCGATGCGCCGTGGCCCGATAAGTGGTCTAAACCAATCGCGGTCCTCCTCTTGCCGGCTCGGGCCGGTCCCTGATGAGCTACGGCGGAAGGAACCGACCGCAGCAGCACGGAGGAGTACGCGTGAGCAACGCAGACCGGAACACCGGGGACAAGGCCGGAGAGGCACTGTCGAACCTGCTGCGCGAGGAGCGACGCTTCGCGCCCCCGCCGGCGCTCGCGGCCGCCGCCAACGTCAAGGCCGACGCGTACGAGCGCGCGTCGGCCGACCGGCTCGGCTTCTGGGCCGAACAGGCCCGGCGGCTGGACTGGGCCGTGGAGCCGCAGGAGACGCTGGACTGGTCGACGCCGCCCTTCGCGAAGTGGTTCGCCGACGGCAAGCTCAACGTGGCCTACAACTGCGTCGACCGGCACGTCGAGGCGGGCAACGGCGACCGGGTGGCGATCCACTTCGAGGGCGAGCCGGGCGACACCCGCACGCTGACCTACGCCGACCTCAAGCGCGAGGTGTCCAAGGCGGCCAACGCGCTGACCTCGCTGGGTGTCGAGGCGGGCGACCGGGTCGCGATCTACCTGCCGATGATTCCCGAGGCGGTGATCTCGATGCTCGCGTGCGCACGCATCGGCGCCCCGCACTCGGTCGTCTTCGGCGGTTTCTCGGCGGACGCGGTGTCCTCACGTGTCAACGACAACGACGCGCGGATCGTGATCACCGCCGACGGCGGCTACCGGCGCGGCAAGCCCTCCGCGCTCAAGCCGGCCATCGACGAGGCGCTGGAGTCCTGCCCGGACGTGCGCAACGTGCTCGTGGTGCGCCGCACCGGCGGCGACGTCGCGTGGACCGAGGGCCGCGACATCTGGTGGCACGACCTGGTCGACGCGCAGTCCGAGGAGCACGAGCCGCAGGCGTTCGACGCCGAGCACCCGCTGTTCATCCTGTACACGTCGGGCACCACCGGGAAGCCCAAGGGCATTCTGCACACCTCCGGCGGTTACCTGACCCAGGCGAGCTACACGCACAACGCGGTGTTCGACCTCAAGCCCGAGACCGATGTGTACTGGTGCACGGCCGACATCGGCTGGGTCACCGGGCACTCGTACATCACCTACGGCCCGCTCTCCAACGGCGCCACCCAGGTCATGTACGAGGGCACGCCGGACTCGCCGCACCAGGGCCGCTGGTGGGAGATCGTGGCGAAGTACGGGGTCACCATCCTGTACACCGCGCCCACCGCGATCCGCACCTGCATGAAGTGGGGCGACGACATCCCCGCGAAGTTCGACCTGTCCTCGTTGCGCATCCTGGGCAGCGTGGGCGAGCCGATCAACCCCGAGGCGTGGATCTGGTACCGCGAGCACATCGGCGCGGGGAAGACCCCGATCGTCGACACGTGGTGGCAGACCGAGACCGGCGCGATCATGATCAGCCCGCTGCCGGGCGTCACCTCGACCAAGCCGGGTTCCGCCCAGCGCGCGCTGCCGGGCATCTCGGCCAAGGTCGTCGACGACACCGCGACCGAGGTGCCCGACGGCGGTGGCGGCTACCTGGTGCTCGACGAGCCGTGGCCGTCGATGCTGCGCACCATCTGGGGCGACGACCAGCGGTTCAAGGACACCTACTGGTCCCGCTTCGAAGGGCTGTACTTCGCCGGCGACGGCGCCAAGAAGGACGAGGACGGCGACGTCTGGCTGCTCGGCCGGGTGGACGACGTGATGCTCGTGTCCGGCCACAACATCTCCACCACCGAGGTCGAGTCGGCGCTGGTCTCGCACGCCAAGGTCGCCGAGTCGGCCGTGGTGGGCGCGACCGATGCGACCACGGGCCAGGCCATCGTGGCGTTCGTGATCCTGCGCGGCTCGGCCGGCGACTCCTCCGAGGCCCTCGTCGCCGAGCTGCGCGAGCACGTCGGCAGGGTGCTCGGCCCGATCGCGAAGCCCAAGCGCATCCAGGTCGTCACCGAACTGCCCAAGACGCGCTCCGGGAAGATCATGCGCCGTCTGCTTCGGGACATGGCCGAGGGCCGCACGCTGGGCGACGTCACCACGCTGACCGACTCCTCGGTGATGGACCAGATCTCCGCGCAGCAGTCGTCGGCGGCGGCCGAGGACTGAGCGGGTCGATCGTCGGGTCGACGGGGCCTCGGGCGGCCCGTCCCTTCGGGGGCGGGCCGCCCGCCGCGTTTCGGCGTTCAGACCGCGGCGGAGATCGCGTGCGGGCCGAGTACGAATGCCGAGTCGACCTGCTCGGCGAGGTCGACCCCGGTCTTCGCGTTGGCCCAGCCGCGCGCGTTCCTGAGGTGGAACTCGACCATCTGCGCGGTGTACCGCTCCCAGTCGCGGCGCTCGAAGCGGGCGTCGCAGGCTCGCAGCAACTCCTCCAGCGCGGCGCGGTTGGCCGGCTCCAGGGTCTCGAAGCCGGGCGTGCGGCCCTTCTCCAGCGCGCGGACGAAGTCGGACTGCACCGTCCAGGTCAACAGGTCCGCACCGACGTGCTCGCGCAGGAACTCGACGTCCTCGGGGCCCTGAACCTTGTTGCCGACGACCGCGAGCGACACGCCCCAGTCGCGCGCGTAGTCGCGGTATTGCCGATAGACGCCGACGCCCCTGCGGGTCGGCTCGGCGACCAGGAAGGTGATGTCGAAGCGGGTGAACAGCCCGGAGGCGAACGAGTCGGACCCGGCGGTCATGTCCACCACCAGGTATTCGCCGGCGTCGTCGACGAGATGGTTGAGGTAGAGCTCCACCGCGCCGACCTTCGAGTGGTAGCACGCCACACCCAGGTCGGACTCCTCGAACGGCCCGGTCGCCATCAGCCGCAGGCCGGGCAGGCCGGGCACCTCGCGCGCGCACGCCGCGTGGATCGGGTTGTCGTCGGCGAGTCGGATCAGCCGCGAACCCCGGCCGGGCGGCGTGGTCTTGACCATCTCGGCGACCGAGCCGATCCGCGGGTTCTCGCCGCGCAGCCACTCCTTGATCGTGGGCAGCTCGGCGCCCATCGCGGGCAGTGCCGCGGCGGCGCGCTCGTCCAGGCCGAGCGCCACGCCCAGGTGCTGGTTGATGTCCGCGTCCACGGCGACCACCGGCCGACCGGTGGTCGCGAGATGCCGGATGAACAGGGACGACAACGTGGTCTTGCCGCTGCCGCCCTTGCCGACGAAGGCGATCTTCACGGATGGGCCCTTCGATGACGGGTTCGACGATCCGGGTTCCGAACCGCTGGGTCCGAACCGGCGGGTCCGAACCGGCGGGTTCGAACATCCGGGTTCGAACGTCCGGGTTCGATGATTCGGGTTCGATGATTCGGGTTTGACAATCGTTTTCGAATAGGATCATCCGTCGCTTACCGTGTTCACGTCAAGTCGTTCGGTAATCACGAGGTGGTCGGCGCGCCGACCGCAGGGGCGCGCGCGGGCCGGTGTCGCGGGCGGTTTCCCGCGCGGCGTAGGGTCGCCCGGGTGAGCACCGCAACCGATCCCCTCGCCGCTCTCGCCGCGCTGCCCGGCGTGCCGGAGTCCGTCGAGGACACCCGCAAGGCCGTCGACCGGCTGCTCGGCCACCGCACGATGCGCCGCCGCAGCATGGACATCAGCGCCGAGTCCGCGCTTCGAGGCGCGCGGGCGAGTGCCGCGCTCGAAGGCGTCGACTGGTCGCTGGAGGAGATCCGCCGCCGGACCGACTTCTCCTCCTCGGGCGAGGACGGCGCGGTGATCGCGGGCGCGCTGCGGTTGTCCGCCGAGATCGGCTCGCTGCTGGGCACCTGGGGGCACAGTCCGCTCCAGGTGCTGGCCCGGCTGCATGTGGTCGCGGCCGCCGACGCGGTGCCCGCGGAGGCGCTCGGTCGACCGCGCCGCGACGGCGAACTGGCCGGTCCGCTGCCGTCGGCGGAGGAGGTGGCCGCCCGCCTGGACGGGTTGTCCCGACTGCTGCTCGCGCCGTCCTCGGCGCCCGCGATCGTGGTCGCCGCGGTCACCCACGCGGAGATCCTCACGCTCGCCCCGTTCGGCTGGGGCAACGGCCTGATCGCCCGAGCCGCGCAGCGGATCGTCCTGGTCACCCGCGGTCTGGACCCCAAAGGCGCGGCCGTGCCCGAGGTCGGTCACCTGGAACTGGGCGTGGACGCCTACGCGGCGGCGCTGCGCGCGTACGAGAGCGGCACCGCCGAGGGTGTCGCGACCTGGATCCGGCACTGCGCCGAGGCGATGACGCTGGGCGCGCGCGAGAGCGTCGCGGTCTGCGAAGCGGTGATGCGCGGGATCTGATCGGGTCCCGCGGGCCGGCGTCCCGTGGACGGGACCTGACACACGAGACGGCGGCGCCCTTGCGGACGCCGCCGTTTGGTCACTCCCACCGGGGTACCAAGCGTGCACCTGTGATGACGATCGGCTCCGGCATGCGCATCCACGGGGGGAAGAACATGCAGGTCGTCCGACGCGTCGGCCCCTACGAGGGTCGGTCGCACGTGGGTTCCCAGCGGTCGTGTCCGGTCCGCGCGAGCCGACCGCCGAGGCGGGGTCGTACGGGCCGTTGGTCCCTTTTCTAGTGGCTTGCCGGGAGGAGGGGAACCCCTGGCCCAAGATCTTTACTTTTGGCCTTTGTCGGATTTGCTCCCGATCCGCCGTGCCCTCGGCCCGCAGTCGAACCGCTCGGCCCGGTTTGCGATCCGTGTCCCGGTGGAGTGCCCGGGGGTCAGCGGCGCTTCTTGGCGAGGTACCAGACGAAGCCGGCCGCGGTGGCGCCCGCGCCGATCGCGGTCGCGGCGAGCACGGGGCGCGAGGGGACGGACAGGGACGGCACCCGCTGGCGCAGCGCGACCGGCCGGCTGAACACCAGCACGGGCCAGCCCCGCCCGGTCGCCTCGCGGCGCAGGCCGCGATCGGGATTGACCGCGTACGGGTGGCCGACTTCCAGGAGCATCGGCAGGTCGGTGATCGAGTCGCTGTACGCGTAGCAGGAGGTGAGGTCGTAGCCCTCGGTTCGGGCCAACTCCTTGACCGCCGCGGCCTTGTTGGGCCCGTACGCGTAGAAGTCGATCGCGCCGGAGTAGCGGCCGTCCTCGACGACCATCCGGGTGGCCACCACCCGGTCCGCGCCGAGCATGTCGCCGATCGGCTCGACCACCTCGGCCCCGGAGGAGCTGACGATGACCACGTCGCGGCCCGCTGCGTGGTGTTCCTCGATCAGGGACGCGGCCTCGTCGTAGATGATCGGGTCGATCATGTCGTGCAGGGTTTCCGCGACGATCTCGCGCACCTGCTGGACGTCCCAACCGCGGCACAGCGCGGAGAGATATTCGCGCATGCGCTCCATCTGGTCGTGATCCGCGCCACCGACGAGGAACACGAACTGCGCGTAGGCACTCTTGAGGACGGAGCGGCGATTGATGAGACCGCCGTGGTAGAAGGATCTGCTGAACGCCAGCGCACTGGACCTGGCGATGATGGTCTTGTCGAGGTCGAAGAAGGCTGCTGTCCGCTTCGGAGCCTGGGTTTCCACAGTTCACGAGGATAAGGGCAGCCATTCGGCGTAAACTCCACGTCATGGGTTTGCTAGAGAACCCCCTCGGGTACATCCTGGAAGTCACGGATCGTTCGCGACCGTGCTAACCCGGTCCGACTCCTCCCCCCCCGAGTCGGCCGTGGAGACGACCCCCGCTCTCCCCCCCGGCGGGGGTCGTCGCTTGTCCGGGGGGATTTTTTGCGCCCGTACGAGTGCGTGAGTCGGCCTTTGTCCGAGTAACCGCCGTGGTGCGTGATTGTCGGTGCGGTGTCCGGGGCGGCCGGGTCGGATTGAATCCGCGATTCCGGGTCGACCGACGTGGGTGTGGCCGGCGACTTTTCCCTGAGTGTCGTTCTCCGCTGTTTCGGGTGGATTCCCGGGCGATTTTCGGCGTTCTACGCGCGCCGATGCCAAAGGCTTGTCCGAAGCCGCTCGGCTGTCCCTCGTACGAGTGAATCCGCTATCCACAACCACGGTCTTGTGCACAGGCACGAACCACCCGCTCGGCCGAGCGCGCGCCGGCGGCGACGGTGGGGTCAGTTCTCGGGAGGGCCGGTTCGGACGGACCTCCCCGACCCCCTGGAGGTTCTGTGGCAGCGCTTTCCCCACCCCGGCCGGCCCGCCCGCTCCTGGTGACCGGCGATCCGGCCCTGCTCGACGATCTGCTGCGGTTGTGCGCCGCGGCCGGGATCGAGCCGGAGGTGCAGCCGGATGCGGGCGCGGCGCGGACCGCGTGGCCGGCGGCGCCGCTGGTGATCGTCGGCGACGATGTGACGCCGGGCCTGGCCCGGTGTGGGTTGCCGCGCCGGGAGGACGTGGTGCTGATCGGCGCCGACCTGGACGACGGCGATGTGTGGCGACGGGCCCTGGACGTGGGGGCGGACCACGTGGTGTTCCTGCCCGACGCCGAGGCGTGGATCGTCGACCGGCTGGGCGATGTAGCGGAGGGCACCGGGCCGGACGCGCACACGATCGCGGTGCTCGGCGGTTGCGGTGGCAGCGGGGCCAGCACGTTGGCCTGTGCGCTCGCGGTGACTGCGGGGCGCCGGGGGCTGAACACCGCGCTGGTGGACGTGGATCCACTCGGCGGGGGACTGGATGTGCTGCTCGGCGGCGAGGACGAGAGCGGTCTGCGTTGGCCGGACCTGGCGAGCGCGCGCGGCCGGATCGACGGTGGCGCGCTGTCCGACGCGCTGGTGCGTCTGCACGGGCTGACCGTGCTCTCGTGGGACCGCGAGCGACCACCGGGGATCCCGACGGAGACGATCCGCTCGGTGGTGCGGGCGGTGCGCAGACGGCACGACATCGCGGTGCTCGATGTGCCGCGGCACACCGACTCGGCCGGGGCGGAGGCCCTGCGGCAGTGCGACACCGGGTTGTTGGTGGTGCCGGCCGAGGTGCGGGCGCTGGCCGCGGCGGCGCAGGTGTCGGCCCGGATCGGGCCGATGTTGCGCGACCTGCGGGCGGTGGTGCGCCGGCCGAGCTCCTCGGGATTGACCTCCGAGGCGGCCGCGCGCGGCCTTGGGCTGCCGCTCGCGGGCGAGTTGCGACCGGAGGCGGGGTTGTCGGCCGCCGCCGAGCGGGGCGATCCGCCGGGCCTGCGCTCGCGCGGACCGCTGGCCCGGTTCTGCCGTGAATACCTGGCGGGCAATCCCGCAGGCATGGTGCGCAAGGAGGCCGCGTGAGTGCGCGCGAGGTGCCGCCGATGCCGCCGTTCCCGCCGCCGACGCCCGTGCCGGGTGGGTCGCCGCCACGGGGTGGGCGGGAGGTGCGGCCGACGGGGGTGCCGCAGCCGCCGCCGTGGCCGGTGCCGACGCCGGCCGACGGGGGCACCGGGGTCTTCTCGGCACCGCAACTGCGGACGGTGCCGGCGGCCGGCACATCCGCTCCCGCGCCGGCCGTGCCGTTGCCGCCGGATCCGGATCTGGTCGAGGCGGTGCGGTCGCGGTTGGCCGCGGGCGGACACGAGCCGACGCCCGGCGCGGTGGCCGCCGCGCTGCGGGCCGAGGGGCGGGTGCTCGGCGAGGCGGCGTTGCCGGACCTGGTCCGGGCGTTGCGCTCGGAGATCGCCGGGGCCGGGCCGCTGGACGCGCTGTTGCGTGATCCCGAGGTCACCGACGTGCTGGTCAACGCGCCCGACGAGGTGTGGATCGACCGGGGTGCGGGGCCACAGCGCACGGCGGTGACGTTCGCCGACGACGCGGCCGTTCGGCGGCTCGCCCAGCGGCTGGCGAGCGGTGCCGGGCGGCGGTTGGACGATGCCTCGCCGTACGTGGACGCGACGCTCGCCGACGGGATCCGATTGCACGCGGTGCTGCGTCCGGTCGCGGTGCGGGGGACGTGCCTGTCGTTGCGGGTGCCCCGGCGCACCTCGCTGGGCCTGGCCGATCTGGTTCGGGCCGGTTCGTTGTCGCCGGTCGCGGCCGAACTGTTGTGCGCGGTGGTCTCGGCGCGCGCGGCGTTCCTGGTCTCCGGCGGCACCGGTTCGGGCAAGACCACGCTGCTCGGGGCACTGCTCGGATGTGCCCATCCGGCCGAACGGCTGTTGCTGGCCGAGGACTCAGCCGAGCTGACGCCGCGTCATCCGCACGTGGTGCGGCTCGAGTCGCGCCCGGCCAACGTCGAGGGCGCGGGCGAGGTGACGCTGCGGGACCTGGTTCGACAGGCACTGCGGATGCGACCGGACCGACTCGTGGTCGGGGAGGTGCGCGGCGCCGAGGTCGTCGAGTTGCTCGCCGCGCTCAACACCGGCCACGAGGGCGGCTGCGGCACGGTGCACGCGAACTCGGCGGCGGACGTGCCGGCGCGGCTCGAGGCGCTCGGCGCACTGGCGGGCCTGGGCCGGGACGCACTGCACAGCCAGTTGGCCGCCGCGCTCGACTTGGTCGTGCATGTGGTGCGCGAGCGCGACGGCCTGCGCCGGGTGGCCGAGATCCACGTGCTCGAACGGGACACGGCGGGCTGGGTGCGCCCGGTGTCCGCCATGCGCTTCGAGCGCGGGGGCGCGTGCCGACCCGGACCGGGCCACCAGCGGTTGAGGGCGGGGGTGGGGCGATGGTGGGGGGTGGGTGGTGGGGAGGTGGGGTGGGCTGGGAGTCGGGGTGCGCCACGTCGCCTGGAGTGGGCGCGCAACCGGCACAGCCGGCCTGGGTGGGGCGTGTGGTGGGTCGGGATTGCTCGGGGTTGGGCGTCGAGGGCCGCCCTGGGTCGGATGTGCGACCGACACGGGCCGCTCGGGTGGGCGGTGGCGGGTCGGGGTTGGCGGGGTTGGGTGTGGCACGGGGATGGGTTGCCTGGGTCGGGTGTGTGGCGGGTCCGAGCGGCCCGGATTGTGAGTGGGGGAGCGGGCTCGGTCGGGGCCGTGGGGGTGGCGAGTTGGGGGTGGCCGGGGTCGTGAGTGGGCGGGTGTACCCGGCCGGAGTCGCGGGCGCAGCAAGCACGAGGCCGCCGGAGTCGCGGGGGCGGCGTTGCTGCTTGTTGGGCGCCTTCGGCGCCGGCTCGCGAGGCACCGCTTTTTCTTTCCCCCGCTTCGCTCC
>NZ_KB889693.1 GCF_000372745.1 Embleya scabrispora DSM 41855
CGCTCACGTGTGTGGTCTCGGGTCGGGCGTGGGGGGTGGGTGTTTTCGCCGTCGAGGTGAGTGCGAGCGACTCGACGGGGGCGAAAGCCACCGCCGCGTTCCGCTGGACCGTGAGCTGGTTCTGACCGCTCGACACGCCGTCCAGGCGCCGGCGGCCGTGGGTGTCGAGGGCTCGAACCCGCGCTCGACACCCGCGACTTCCGACCTTCCCGTGCCCAGCCGCAGCCGGAGGTCCCCGGATGTATCTGTCGTCCAGCCGTTCCGCCGACCTCGCGTCCGGTACGCGCGCCCCGCGCGCGCAGGCACCGCCGCCGACCGCGCGCGGTGCCCGGCGGGTCGCACCCGTCGTGCTCACCCTGGGCGTGGTCTCCCTGGTGACCGACGTGTCGGCCGAGATGGTCACCGCGGTGCTCCCGGTCTACCTCGTGCTCGGACTCGGGCTCTCTCCCATGGCGTTCGGCATGCTGGACGGTCTGAACAACGGCGCCACCGCCGTGTCCCGGCTGCTCGGCGGGCATGTCGCGGACCGATTCCGCCGGCACCGGACGGTCGCCGCGTTCGGCTACGGGATCTCCGCCGGGTGCAAGCTGCTGCTGCCCGCGGCCGGCGGGGTCTCGGCGATCGGCGGGGTGCTCGCGGCCGATCGTGCGGGCAAGGGGCTGCGTACCGCGCCGCGCGACGCGTTGATCTCGATGGCGGCGCCGGCGGCGGAGCAGGGCCGGGCGTTCGGCGTGCATCGGGCGATGGACACGGCGGGCGCGTTGCTCGGACCGCCGGTCGCACTCGCGGTGTTGTGGGTGACGGCCGACGCGTACGACGCGGTGTTCGTGATGAGCTTCTGCTTCGCCGCGTTCGGGCTGCTGGTGCTGCTGCTGTTCGTCCGTGACCCGACGCCCGAGGTCGTGGTCGCGGGCGCGGGCCCGCCGACGGTCCGCGCGTCGGTCCGACTGCGCGACGCGGCGGCGGTGTTGCGGGTGCCGGGCTTCGCCCGGGTGTGTCTGGCCGCGCTGCTGCTGGGCGCGACGACGGTCGGCGACGCGATGCTCTACCTGCTGCTGCAACGGCACACCGCTTTGTCGCCGCACCTGTTCCCCCTGTTGCCGCTGGGCACCGCGCTGGTCTTCCTGCTGCTCGCGGTCCCGGCCGGCACCGCGGGGGATCGGTACGGGCGCGGCCGGGTCTTCCTGGCCGGCCATGTCGCCCTGCTCTGCGGCTACCTGGTGCTGCTCGCACCACTGCCCGATCGGGCGATGATCGTCGCGATCCCGGGTCTGCTCGGCTTGTTCTACGCGGGCACCGACGGCGTGCTGATGGCGCTCGCGGCCCCGGCCGCACCGCCGGGACTGCGCGGCGGGGCGCTGGCCCTGGTGCAGACGGGGCAGGCCGGCGGGCGGGCCCTGGGCGCGGCCGGATTCGGCGCGGCCTGGACCCTGTACGGCCCGCACACCGCCGGCGTCCTGGCCGCCGGCGGACTGGCCCTCGCGCTGCTCGCCGCCGCCGCGCTCCTGGCCGGCGGCACCCTCACACCGGGCACCACCCGCCCGGCCGGCCCGAGAGGGGCATCTGGATGACCCGCGCCACCCGCCTGACCGTGCTGACCGTGGTCACCGCGCTGCTCGTCGGCCTGGCGGTGGTGTACACGCTGCGCGCGGCGGGCGACGCGGATGCCGGCCGGGGCGGTGACCACACGACGCTGAGCCTGGATCGCCCGGGCCGAATCCTGTTCCGCAGCACGGCCGCCGACGGCGGCCGGGACCACCTCGCGGCGGTCGACGCGGCGCGGCCCGGCGAGCGGGCGGTCGCCGGACGCAGATGCCTGGTCTTCCACGCCGCGCACGGCACCGGGGTGTGCCTGCAACCGGCGAGGCTCGCGCTCGGCACCTACGACGCGGTGCTCCTGGACGCGAACCTGCGCGAGAAGGGCCGGCATCCGCTGGCCGGGACACCCTCGCGGGCCCGGGTATCGCCGAGCGGACGGCTGGTCGCGTGGACGTCGTTCGTCAACGGCGAGTCGTACGCGGGCCTGAACTTCGCCACCCGGACCGCGATCCTGGACACCCGAACCGGCCGGCTCGACGACAACCTGGAGTCGTACGCGCTGCACCGCGGCGACGAGTCGATCCACTCTCCCGACGTCAACGTCTGGGGCGTGACCTTCGCGGCCGACGACAACACCTTCTTCGCGACGGTGGCCACCGGCGGACACACCTGGCTGGCCCGGGGCGAGGTGGCCACCCGCACGCTGCGCACGGTACGCGAGAACGCCGAGTGCCCGTCGTTGTCCCCCGACGGCACGCGCGTGGCGTACAAGAAGCGGGTCCCGGGCGCGGACGCCGACCGGCCCTGGCACCTGTTCGTCCTGGTCCTGGCCACCGGCACGGAGAGCGCGCTCGCCGAGACCCGAACCCTGGACGACCAGGCGGAATGGCTCGACACCGACCGCGTCGTCTACAGCCTCCCCGGCGACCTCCGCGCCGACATCTGGACCACACGCGCCGACGGCACCGGCCACCCGACCCTGCTGATCCCCCACGCCCTGTCCCCGGCAGTGCTACGCGGCCCGTCCGGCACGTGAGAACAACCAGCCGCACGCCACCTCACCGAACCGGAGCAAATCCCCCAGCCCGTCCGGCGCTTGAGGACGACCCGACCCGAGCCACCCAACCCCAGCCGAGCAAGACCCCCAGCCCGGCCGGCGATCGAGGCCACCTTCGTCCCACCGTCAATCCCGGCGAAACACCACACGCGCCGACGTCTGGTCCCGCGCGAGCACCATCATCGAGTCGATGTTCACGTGCGGCGGCCGAGTAGCCACCCATCCCACACATTCCGCGATGTCCTGACCGACCAGCGGCGTCATTCCCGCGTACACCGCCGACGCGCTCTCCGCATCGCCGCCGAGCCGGTTGAGGGTGAACTCGGTCTCGACCATGCCCGGGTCGATCTGGCACACCCGCACCGGCTGCCCGCGCAGCTCCAGCCGCAGCACCCGGGTCATCGCCGTCACCGCGTGCTTGGCCGCGTTGTACCCCGCGCCGCCCTCGTACGGCTCGCGCCCGGCGACCGAGCCGATGGTGATCACCTGACCGTCGCCGGACGCGATCAGCAGCGGCAAGAACGCCTTGGTCACCCGCAGCGTGCCGAGCACATTGGTCTCGTACATCGCGGTCCACGCCGCTTCGTCCGCCTCGGCGACCGGTTCGGTGCCCCGCGCGAAGCCCGCGTTGTTGACCAGTACGTCACAGCGGTCCACCGCGGCGGCGAACGCGGCGACCGAGTCCGGATCCGCCACGTCCAGCGGCAGCGCCCGGCCGCGCCCGGCACAACGCGCGACCACCTCGTCCAGCCGGTCCTTGCGGCGCGCGCCGAGCACGACGTCGTAGCCCAGACCGGCCAGGTGCACGGCGGTCGCCGCGCCGATCCCACTGCTGGCACCGGTGACCACCGCACAGCCTCGGGACGGGGTCGTGGGATTCGCGGTCTCGCCCTGGGTCATCGCGGGATTCCTCTCATACGTCCGGACACCGGCGCACCACCCGTGCGGGCGGTGTCGGTGACCACATTGCCGACCTTCCCGCACCGTACGACGGATCGACGCGGACCCGAATCGCCACCCCCCGTTTCACCCCGAGGATCCGCCGTGTCCCGACGCCCAGGGCCACCCCAGTCGCCCCCGCCGCTGCGGCGGCGAAGACGGCGACGACGGCGCGGAGGGCGCGGCCGGCGACGTCGGCAACGGCGGCAGCGCCTCGCGATACAGCCACGCGTCGAACAACTCGTCCACCGGCCGGGAGGCGTACCGCGCCACGTGTGCGGTGAAGTCGTCCGTGACGACCACGCCGTGCCGGTGCGTCGTGGCCCAGTCCCGCAACATCGTGAAGAACGCCGCGTCGCCCAGCGCGCACCGCACCGCGTGTACGGTCAACGCTCCGCGAGCGTAGATCCGGTCGTCGAAGATCAGCTTCGGGCGCGGCGACCCGAGCAGCAGGTCCTGCGGCAGGCCGCCCAGTCGGGTGTGCTCCACGGCCGCCTGCACGGCGGCGGCTCGCCCGCCGGAGCGCTCGGCCCACAACCACTCCGCGTAGCGCGCGAAGCCCTCGTTGAGCCAGATGTGCCGCCAGTTCGCCAGTCCGACGCTGTTGCCGAACCACTGGTGGGCCAACTCGTGCGCGACCAACCGTTCGAAGCCGCGCTCGCCGTCGACGTGGTTCGCCCCGAAAGTGGCCAGCCCCTGGGCCTCGATCGGGATGTCGAGTTCGTCGTCGGTGACCACCACGGTGTACTCACCGAACGGGTACGGCCCGAACAACTCCTCGAAGAGCGTCATCATCTCCGGTTGCCGGGCGAAGTCGACCAGGAAGCGTGGCAGCAGCCGGGCCGGCACGTGCGCGAACTGCGGCACGCTCGCGCCCGGTTCCAGCGGTCCGACCGTGTCGTAGCGGCCGATCGAGACGCTGACCAGGTAGCTCGCGGTGGGCGCGGCCTGCTCGTAGACCCACGTGGAGGTGCTGCCCCGGGTGCTGCGGGTGAGCAGCTCACCGCTGACCACCACGGTGTACGCCGACGGCGCGGTGACCGAGATCTGGTACGCCGCCTTGTCGTCGGGCCGGTCGTTGCACGGGTACCAGGACGGCGCGCCGATCGGCTGGCCGGCCACCAGCGAGCCGTCGGTCAACTCCTCCCAACCGATCCCGCCCCATGGGCTGCGCACCGGTTTGGGATTGCCGACGTAGTGCACCTCGACGGTGAACGCGGCCCGCGCGCCGATGGCCGCGCCCGGCCGCACCCGCAGCTTGCCCGCGCGGTGCGTGTAGCGCGCCTGGCGGCCGTTCACCAGCACCCGGCCGATCCGGAATTCGCCCAGGTCGAGCACGACTTCGCCGAGCGGCCGATCGCCGGCCACGGCGCCGATTCGGGCGGTGCCGGCCAGCCGATTGGGGCCTGGGCGGTAGTCCAGGGCCAGCTCGTAGCGATGTACGCGATAGCGCGGATCGCCGTGCGTGGCGAAGTACGCCTCCCCCGCGGCCGAGCGCGGCCCCTGGTCGACCACCGATTCGTGCTCCGTCCCCGTCGCGCCCACCGTCGCGGGACGGGCCGTGTCCTGCGACGCCGCCTCGAAACGCATTACCGTCGCCATGCCTCGATCGGATTGCCCAGCCAACCGGTGTCCTCCGGGACCGTCTCGCCGCGCATCACCAGCGAGGCGGGACCCAGCGTGCTGCGTGCCCCGATCGTGCTGCCCGGCAGCACGATCCCGCGCGGGCCCAGGGTGGCGCCCTCGCGAAGGATCACAGTATCCATCCGCATGATCCGGTCGTGGAAGAGATGTGTCTGGAGCACACAGCCGTGCCCCACGCTCACCGCGTCCTCCAGGGTGACCAGGTCCGCCTCCGGCAGCCAGTAGCTCTCGCACCACACGCCGCGGCCGATGGACGCCCCGAGCCCGCGCAGCCACACGTTCATCACCGACGTACCGGGCACCCGGCCGATCAGCCACGGCACGGCCAACACCTCGACGAAGGTGTCGGCGAGCTCGTTGCGCCACACGAAGCCGCTCCACAGCGGGTGCTCGACCGGCTTGAACCGGCCGACCAGGAGCCACTTGGCCGCGATCGACACGACGCACGCGAGCACACCGCAGCCGAGCAGGACCGGGCCGGACAGCAGCGCGGCCAGGATCAGCGAGTGGGTGCCCAGCCAGGCCAGCGCGGCCAGGGTCAGTACGGCCAGCGCGGCGGAGCACAACACCGGAACCGCTCGGCACAGCTCGACCAGGCCGCGGGCCCAGCGCAGCCGGGCGGGCGGGTCGTAGGTCAGGCCCTGGTCCGCGACGTCCGCCGAACGCGGCAGCCGCATCGGCGGCATGCCCAGGTACGAGCCGCCCTTCTTGGTCTTCTTCGGCGTCGCGGACAACACGCCGACCAGGCCGCGGGCGGGCACCGAGCGGCCCGGCGCGGTCATCCCCGAGTTGCCCAGGAAGGCCCGCTCGCCGATCCGCGCCTCGCCGATCCGGATCCGGCCGCCGCCGAGTTCGTAGGAGGCGATCAGCGTGTCGTCGGCCAGGAACGCGCCGTCGCCGACCGTGGTCAGGCTCGGCAGCGCCAGCACCGTGGACGCCTCGACGCCCTTGCCCACCTTCATCCCCAGCGCCCGCAGCCACACCGGCGTGAACAGGCTCGCGTACAGCGGGAACAGCTTTTCCCGGGCCAGGTCCATCAGCTGGGTGACGGTCCACGCCTGCCAGCCGATCCGGCCGTGCAGCGGGTGGTAGCCGGGCCGCAGCCCCAGGCTGAGCAGACGCACCAGAAGCAGGATCGACAGCGCGTAGACCAGCGCGAACGCGGCCACGGCCGGCACCAGGGCGAGCATGGCCCCGGTGAGCGCCGCGCCGAAACCCTCGCCCGGCGGCACGAACGCGCCGAGGATCGGCAGTACCGGCAGCACCGCCAGGATCGGCAGCAGCGTCGGCACCAACCCGCTCACGCCGTACAGCACCGCCCAGCGCGCCTTGCGCGGCGGACGCTCGCCGAACCGGCCCCGGTCGACCTTGCCGAGTCGAACGGCCGGCACCCCGCCCCAGCGACGGCTCGGCGGCACGTTGCCGGTGACCGCGGAACCGGCCGCCACCTCGGCGGAGCGGCCGATCCGGGCACCGGGGAAGAGGGTGCTGCGGGTGCCCACGATGGCGCCCGCGCCGACCTTTATCGCGCCGATCTCCAGCCGGTCGCCGTCCAGCCAGTGACCGGACAGGTCCACCTCGGCCTCCACCGCGCAGCCTCGGCCGAGCTTGAGCAGGCCGGTGACCGGCGGCAGGGTGTGCAGGTCGACGTCCTGGCCGACCTTGGCACCCAGTGCGCGGGCGTAGCGCAGCAACCAGGCCCCGGAGAGCGCGGTCGCACCACTGGCGTCGGCCAATTGTTCGGCCGCCCACAGCCGGATGTGCACGCCGCCACCGCGCGGATGGGTGCCCGGGCGCACCCCGCGCAGCAACAACCGGGCGCCGCCGGCCGCGATCGCCACCCGGGCGGGCGGGCTGAACAGCGCGGCCCAGCCGGCCGCGACCCACCACCACGACGCGGTCGGCGCCCACGGGTAGTCGCCGAACCAGGCGGCGACGTTGCCCAGCGCGAGCAGGCCGACCGTCCAGCGCAGCCCGATCAGGGTGAACAACGGGATCAACAGGAGCAACTGGGCGACGCGGGCCCGGGTGGGCGTGGGTGCCACCTTGCGCACCGCGCCCGCGTCCTGGGCCGAGCGCTCCAGGCGGCGGGCCAGCTTGCGCAGCGTGGGCTGCTGATAGATGTCGGCGACCGCGGCGGCGGGGTAGCGCTCGCGCAGCAGCGTGGTCAACCGGGCGGCGGCCAGGCTGTTCCCGCCGATCGCGAAGAAGTCGTCCTGCGCGCTCTCCGGGGCGATGCCGAGCACGTCGGTCCACTGCTCGGCGAGCCACGCCTCGGTGCCGTAGAGCTGCTCGGTGGGACCGGCGTCCTCCGCGTCCGCGAGCGGCCACGGCAGCGCGTCCCGGTCGACCTTGCCGGAGGTCCGGGTGGGCAGGTCGGCCACCGGGGCGAGCCGGGGCACCAGGGCCGCGGGCAGTTCGGCCCGCAACCGGCGGACCGCCTCCTCGCGATCCCAGCCCTCGCCGGTCACCAGGTAGCCGACCAGGAGCTGATTGCCGCCCTTGACGGTGCGTACGGCGGCGGCCGCGCCCACCACGCCGGGCAGGGCCTGTAGGGCCGCGTCGATCTCGCCGAGTTCGATCCGCCGGCCGCCGAGCTTGATCTGCTCGTCGCCGCGACCGACGAAGACCAGGCCCTCGGGGTCGGCGCGCACCACGTCGCCGCTGCGGTAGGCGCGATCCCAGCCCATCGATTCCAGCGGCGCGTACTTCTCCGCGTCCTTGACCGGGTCCAGGTAGCGGGCCAGGCCGACGCCGCCGATCACCAGCTCGCCGGTCTCACCCATCGCGACGGGTCGACCACCGGGATCGACCACGGCCAGTTCCCAGCCGTCCAGGGGCAGCCCGATCCGAACCGGGCCCTCGCCGGTGAGCAGCGATCCACAGGCGACCACGGTCGCCTCGGTCGGGCCGTACGTGTTCCACACCTCGCGGCCCTCGGCGACCACGCGCTCCACCAACTCGGGCGGGCATGCCTCGCCGCCGAAGATCAGCAGCCGTACGTCCAGCAGCGCCTCGGTCGGCCACAGCGCGGCGAGCGTGGGCACCGTGGAGACCACGGTGATCTCCTGCTCGGCCAGCCACGGCCCCAGGTCGGCGCCGGAGCGCACCCGTGAGCGCGGCACGGTGACCAGGCACGCGCCGTATCGCCAGGCCAGCCACATCTCCTCACAGGACGCGTCGAAGGCGACCGACAGGCCCGCCATCACCCGGTCGCCGGGGCCGATCGGCTCCTCCTGGAGGAACAGCCCGGCCTCGGCGTCCACGAAGGCCGCCGCGTTGCGGTGGGTGACCGCGACGCCCTTGGGCTTGCCGGTGGAGCCGGAGGTGAAGATGATCCAGGCATCGTCCCCGGGGCCGGGTCGAGCCGGCGCCACGGGCGTGTTGCCGGCCCGGGTGACACGCAGTTCGCGCTCGGCACCGAGCACGGCGCATACGCCGGCCTCGCCGAACACCAGGTCGGCCCGCTCGTCCGGATCCTCGGCGTCCACCGGGACGTAGGCGGCGCCGGCGGCCAGCACGGCAAGGATGGCGATGTACAGGTCGTTGCTGCCGGACGGCACCCGGATGCCGACCCGGTCCCCGACGCCGACCCCGGCGTCGGCGAGCCGGCGGCGCAGCGCCTCCACCTCGGCGGCCAGGGCGCGGTACGTCAGCGTCCGCCGGCCGTCGTCGAGGGCGGGCTCGTTCGGGTGGGCCCGGACGGTGGCGTCCAGGATGTCCACGAGGGTGCGCGGCGCGGGGGCGGGGCGCCCGGGGTAGCCGGCCGGGGTCGGCGTCGGTGCGGTGCCGGACCGATCGTCCGAGGCACGTACTGGTAGCGCGATGGCCATGAGGTCCTCATCATCCCTGGTCCCCGCTACGGCCCACTTGAAGGCTCCCGGGGAGGCGTCGCGTCCCCGGTCCCTGGCCGGCCGGGTCGCTTCTCGAGCGTGGCAACCCGACCGACACTAGCTCTGTTCGCCGCACAACGACGACCCTCGATGCGATCAACTGCCTTTGGGGCAAAGGGATCTGACGTATCGTCATATATGAATTGACGGATCGTCAGATCCCATCACCCCCTGGAAGCGCGCCTTTTGACGCTCCGTCAGCCAAGAACTCGACTTGAACCCCACCGCTCGCTCCTGTGACCCACACAACACCGTAGGCCCGCCCGGATCACCTCGCCTGCCCGACTCCGCCGGACGGATGACGTGTTGACGGGAGGGTCCGGAGGGGCTGGAGGTGAGGCTGATGCGGCCTCGTGCGGGGGCCTTGTCCGGGTTCGATGCCGGGTTCGTGACGGTCCGTGACGCCTGTCCGGGCCCGGCGGTGGATTCGGCGCCGGGTCCGTGCCGAGTCTGGTGACGCCTGATGGCCGTCCGGGCGGGGTGTGCGGGGTACGGGCGTCCGCCGGCCGCCGCGGCGGGTGCGGGTGTCGCGGCGGGCGGGGTGGTGCGCCCTGCTGGGCGCGCGTTGGGTGGCGGGCTCGGCAGCGGGACCGGTGGTGGCCTCGGGCCGGTGGATGGGCCCGGTGCGGCGCGGCCACGGGGTCGGGAGCAGGCCCGGGTGCCGGAGCGCCGGCACGGTGCCGTGGGTGACCGTCTCCTTCGGGTGCGCCGAGGAACGGCCGGTGGACACGGCGTCGAGTACGCCCGGCACCGTGTCGTCGGCCCGGACGGCCTGGGTCACGCCGTCGCGTCGACCCTCGGCCCCGCCTAGGCGGTTTCGCACGGCCATCACACCGGTCCCGACTCAGACCCGCCCCACCGCCGGCGATCTTCCGTCCCCGCCACACCGGCCCCGGCCCGGACCGCTCGACCGCCGGCGATCCCACACGCCTGCCCTACCCAGCCCGAACCGGACCCGCCCCACCGCCCGCAATCCCGCAGCGCCCACCCCGACCCGGGCGACCCGCGCCCACGCGACCCGCGTCGACCGGCCCCGCCCCGGCCCGGGCCCGGCTCGGTCCCGTCCCGACGACGGCGACCTTCCGCGCGCCCGCCTCAGGGCCGGCCCGCCGCCAGTGGGAGTTCGGCCAGGTGGGTCGGGTCTGCGATCACCTCGATGCGGGTGATTCGGCCGGTCTCGACGGTCAGCCGTAGGACCGCGAACAGGCGTCCGCTCGGGGCGATCACGATGCCTGGCCTGCCGTCCACGAGGGCCACCTCGCCCATCCGGGCCCGGTGCGCGAAGACCGGGGTCTCCTCGGCCACCGCCCGCGCGCCCCGCACGTCGCGGGCGGCCCCGTCCGGCACCGCGAATCGGTCGGCTTGCCGGACCACGTCCGGAGCCAGTACCCGGACCAGGGTGTCCAGGTCGCCACCGCGCGCGGCGGCCAGGAACGCGTCGACCACGCCGTAGTGTTCGGCGAGATCGGCCTCGTCGACGGCGGCCACCCCGCGTACCCGGTCCCGGGCTCGGCTGGCCAACTTCTTGCTCGCCACCGACGACCGCCCCACCACCGGCGCGATCTCGGCGAACGGAACGGCGAACAGGTCGTGCAGTACGAAGGCGACCCGCTCGGCGGGGGTGAGCCGGTCCAGCACCACCAGCAGGGCCCGGCCCACCGACTCGGCCAACACCGCCTCCTGCTCGGGTTCGATTCCGCCCGGCCGCTCCAGCACCGCTTCCGGGATCGACGTCAGGGACTCCTCGCCCCGGGTCCGCCGGATCCGCAACACGTCCAGGCACACCCGCGCGACCACGGTGGTCAACCACCCGGCCAGGTTCTCCACCCCGTCCACGCCCGCCCGGTCGACCCGCAACCAGGCGGCCTGTACCGCGTCGTCGGCGTCGTCCAGCGAGCCGAGCATCCGGTAGGCGACCCCGCGCAGGTGGTCACGGTGCGCCTCGAAACGTGCCGCCAAGCTCTCGTGTCCGTTCATGGTCACCTTTTCCGTCGGGCGTAAGTCAAAGGGGAGACGAACCACTCCGCACGACGCCGACAGCAAGGGGACAACGAAGAACAAGGGAACGGCAAAGGAGACGACAGGCGAGTTTACCGTCGCCGCACCGCACCCGCCCGGGGCCACATCGCCCCGGCCCGCACCCGCGTCACACCCACCCGGCACCCGCCTCGTCAGCCCGCCGAATCAACACCAGCGGCACCGACCCGGTTCGCGCGGCGCTCCGTGCTGCCCGATCGGTGGCCCCTTTCATCCGATCCATACCGATTCGCACCCTCGGTCCGCATCAACCCATGCCAAGGAGAAACCCCATGAAGTTCTTCCGACTCGACTCCAGCATCCGGACCGAGGACTCGGTCAGCCGCGCCCTCGCCGACCTCGTCGAGGCCGAATGGGTCCGCGCCCACCCCGACGCCGAGTTCATCCGCCGCGACCTGGGCCGCCGACCGCTGCCCGCCATCTGGCCCGTCGCCGAGGCGAGCCGAACCACCGAGGAACATGCCCGGACCGACGAACAGCGCGCCGCGACCGCGTTCGCCGCGGAACTCGCCGACGAGCTGCTCGCCTGCGACGCGTACCTGCTCGCCATACCGATGTACAACTTCGGCGTCCCGCAGCAGGTCAAGCACTGGTTCGATGTGATCATCACCGACCCGCGGGCCGCCGACGTCAGCCGGCAGATCCTGCCGGGTCGCCCGGCGGTGCTGGTCGAGGCCCGGGGCGGCGGCTACACCCCCGGGACTCCGCGCGCCGGCTGGGACCATGCCACGCCGTACGTGCAGCGCATGCTCGCCGACGTCTGGGGCCTGGACGTGCTCACCGCCCGGGCCGAACTCACCGCGGCGGACGTCAACCCGGCGATGGCGGAACTCAGGCCGCTCGCCCACCGCCTCCTTGCCGAGGCCCGGGTCGAGGCGACCGAACACGCCCGCACCATCGCCGAACGACTCCGCACCGCCCCGAACACCCGGACGGGCGCAGCGCTCGACGAAGTACGGCCATCCGGTAGTCGATGACCCTGGTGGCGATTCGGGCGTCGGCGCGGGCAGTTCGCACTGTGGGCGAGGGCGGGCCCGCCCCCTGGGTCGGGGCGGCGGACCCGGGACGGGCGATGGACGGCGGGCGTGTCACGGGCCGATGGCCGTGAGCCGGGTCGCCCACCATCGGCGGGAGGCGCCTGCCTCGGGCAGGATCGCGGGCATGTGGACACGGGTCGCGAGCGGCCGAGGGGTTGGGGCGGGGCGGATGTGCGCGGGGTTGCTCGCGATGGCGTTGCTCGGAGGGTGTGGTGGCGCGTCGGACAACGACCGGAAGGACCGGGAAGCGCGGCCGACCCCGACCGGGGCGCCGGGGGGCGCCGGCTTCGAGGTGAGCTACGAGCGCCCCGCCGACGCGGATCGCGGCGAAGCCGGTTTCCTGCGCGAGCGGAAGGCGTTGGAGTCGGTCGCCGACTCACTCAACCGGTTCGTCCGGCTCACTCACCGGGTACCGGTCGTCGCCCGCTCGTGCGGCGGTGAAGGATCCGGGTACGACCCGAACTCCCGTCGTGTGGAGATCTGTTACGACCAGGCCGCCGAGGAGCGCCGGCTCTTCGAACGCGCCGGACACCACCCGGCGGATGCCGAAGTCGCCGCGGTCATCGCCGAAACCCTCTACCACGAGGCCGGCCACGTCCTGATCGACGACCTGACCCTGCAACTGACGGACCGCGCCGAGGAGGACGCCGCAGACCGCTTCGCCGCGCTGCTGATGCTCCGCCAGGGCCCCGAGGGCGAGCGCCAGTTACGCGCCGCGGTCGAGGAGTACGAGCTGTCGGCCGCCGACGGGGACGCCGGGAGCGGGGGCGGCGACGCCGGCGGGAGCAGCGGCGCCAAGGACGAGCACGCCCCGGATCGCCTGCGCGCCGCGAACCACCTCTGTTATCTGTACGGTTCCGCTCCGCAACGCAACCCGGAAGCGGCGAACTCGCCACTGCTCACCCCGACCCGCGCAGCCGGCTGCGCCACGGAGTGGGCACACGTACGCACCGCCTGGATGACCGACCTCGCTCCGCTGCTTCGGGAGCGATAGGGCCACGACCCGCCGGGCGTCGACTCGGTTCGCCTGCCGCGCGCCCCGCTGCGTCGGCCCTCGCCGGGGGTGATCGGCGCGCCTGAGGGTAGGCGCCCCGGCGCGAGGCAACGGGACGAAGGGGTAACGAAGGGATTTCCATGGCCGACATGCGAGCGGTGGGGTGGGCGCGGGCCTTTCCCATCAGTGGCGGGGTCGAGGCCGGAAGGCACTGGGCCCGGAGACATCTCACGTCCCTGGAATGGACCAAGAACGCGAGCGAGACCGTGGACGACGTCATCCTGACCGTCTCGGAGTTGATCACCAACGCCCACATACATGCGCACAGCACGGCCCAAGTGGTGCCGGCATGGGACAACCGGTGTCTGAACGTCTACGTCAGCGACAACGGCCCGGGCGTCCCCACGCCGCAGGCCACGGATACGACGACACCGTCCGGTCGCGGATTGTCCATCGTCGACGCGGTCGCCGACGAGTTGCACATGCACCCGAGCAGGCACGGCAAAGCCGTCAGCGCCTGCTTCCACCCGCCCGGCCGACCGAATCCCCACGACACCCACTGACGAGCGACAAGCACCGATCGCCATGGCTCACACCGGAGTTCGGGGCCGATCCGAACCACGACTCCGCTCGGTGAACGCGACCTGCAGGATTCCGGCGGCCTCGGCCGTGATTCGATACCGTCCGCCCTCGAAATTCGAAGGCACTTTCCGGAAAAGATTTTCTTCCCGTTCCCGGCCCGACACTCACCGAATGCCTCACCGAATCCCTCGGGAATGCGAAACGGGCCGTGGCCCCACCCGGTTGTCCGGGTGGGGCCACGGCCCGCATCAGGTGAGGTACCACTTTGGGGCGACGCTTCTACCACCGGTACCAACGACCGCGGCCGCCGCCGCTGCCGGCCGAGCGGAAGACGAAGCCGAGTGCCCAGACGATCAGGACGATGACGGCGATCCACCACAGGGCTTTCAGCGCGAAACCGGCGCCAAAAAGGATCAGGGCAAGAAGCAGGACAACCAGCAGGGGAATCATTGTTTTTACCTCCGCCCCACGTGTGCCCCACACATTCGAGTGCATGCCTCGAAAGAGAGACGTTTGCCGGCAAGATCCGCGGAAAGGAATCGCGCGTTTCGCGGGAGTGGTCGGCGCACATCCGCCGCCGATCGGCACGGAAACGGGGTCCTGACCGCCTCGTCCGCCACAACCGACTCGCGGGCGGGAGCGTCACCGTCGCCGAGGGGCACCCATGGACGAGGCGGTGTGGCCGGCGGTACTCGGCCCGAGCCATCCGGAGTCGAAGCTGCCACGACACCCGGCGGACCGGCCCCGTCGGCCGTTCGCCCAGAGCCCCTCCACCGACGACAACGCGCAGGGCGCCCCGCCGGTGTGAAGCCGGCCGAGCGCCCCGCGCGTTGTCGTCGCCGTACGGACTACAGGATGCCCGCCGGGCCGGTCCCCGGGGCGCCGGGAGAGCCGGGGGCCGTGTTGCCGTAGTAGTCGCCGGTACGGGTGCGGTGATCGGGGTCGCCGAGGTGCTTGTCCTTGTCGAACTCCGGCGAGTTCTTGATCTCCTCCTTGGTGCAGGAAACGTGGACCACCTCGGCCTGTACGTCGACGCGCGAAATCGTGCCCGCAGGCAACAGGACGTGCTTGCCGAAGATCCACACGCCGGTGTCGACCACCAGGTAGGACGCGTCGACCTCGTCGTTGTGCTTGTCCACCTTGCCGATGTGGCCATCGGTGGCCTCGACCTTGTAGCCGGCCAGGCTGGTTCCCGCGGTGTAGCCGGACTCGGGGCGGTGGCCCCACACGTTGTCGCCGGTGCTCACTGGGGACTCCTCTACTCATGACGAACTCCACTGCCAGGCAGGCCGATTCGCCGCCCCGGGAGCCGTCGTCTCGAATGGATTCGACCCACGCCTGCCCGATCACCTCCGTCGCACACCCGCTCCGACGAATCGGCTCGACAGCCCGATGCCACGACGGAACACCGCCGGGGATCGCTTGTGGGACAAGCGCCGATCCTGTCCCCGTACGGCCCCGGCAAACGGCCCTTTTCGCAGGCATACGCCCGAACAGGCGG
The DNA here is from genome assembly GCF_000372745.1 of Embleya scabrispora DSM 41855. Lineage (GTDB taxonomy): Bacteria > Actinomycetota > Actinomycetes > Streptomycetales > Streptomycetaceae > Embleya > Embleya scabrispora. The sequence goes on from NZ_KB889693.1 coordinate 15,224, forward strand.
GGCACAAGCGGATCCGTGATGGACACGACGGGTCGGAGGTAAGGAAACAATGATCCCCCTGCTGCTGGTTCTGCTTCTTGCTCTCGTCCTCTTCGGCGCCGGTTTCGCATTGAAGGCCCTGTGGTGGTTGGCCGTGATCGTCCTGGTCGCGTGGGCCCTGGGCTTCGTCTTCCGCTCGGCCGGCGCCGGGGGCGGACGCGGTCGCTGGTACCGCTGGTAGCAGCGGCGCCGCCGGCTACCACGACGCGCGACGGGGCGGGCTCGACTCGATTCTCGGAGTCGGGCCCGCCCCGTCGCGCGTTCCGTGTCGACTCGGCGCGAGCGGGGAAGGCCCCGGCCGGGCAACGGGGGATTCCGGCCGCGTCGCCGTCCCCCGAAATCCTCGATCATCCGAGCCCGTTGATCGTCGGAGTCCGCGAAGCCGTCAACATTCGTGCTACGTTGGTGTCAGTTGCAGTTGTGGTACCCATGAACTTTGTGTGCACCTGACGGGCTTGATCCGTGGGTGCATTTTTGTTTGTCCGGTCATCTCCGGGTGGGCTCCTTGCGGCGACGCGGAATCGCACTGTGTGGATTCCGGTACTGCTTCCCCAACGAAGGAGAACGACATGGCGACCACGGGCACCGTGAAGTGGTTCAACGCGGAAAAGGGCTTCGGCTTCATCGAGCAGGACGGCGGCGGCCCCGACGTCTTCGCCCACTACTCGAACATCGCCGCCCAGGGCTTCCGTGAGCTCCAGGAGGGCCAGAAGGTCTCCTTCGACGTGACCCAGGGCCAGAAGGGCCCGCAGGCGGAGAACATCGTTCCCGCCTGACGCCTTTCGGCGCCCCCGTACCGGGCCCGCCACCGTGAGGTGGCGGGCCCGGTACGGGGTTCGTGTTTTTGCCGCAGCCCGCTCGTCCCCACTTCCCGAGGTCGCGACGACGGCACGCGATGCAGTACCCCCCGCCCGGTAGGCGGCAGCCGACGGCTTACGACCGCGCGCCGCCCACCGCCCCCGGACTTTGCAGTCCGCTCGTGCCGGCCGCCTGTTTCCGACGGCGCCGCGCCTTTCGAAGTGTGTGTGCGCGAATTCCTTCGCCCCACTTCGATTCTGCTTTTCATTTCGGCTCGTTTTCGTGATAGCTTGCGCGGCTTTCGGCTGCCGGGTCTCCGCGGTACGTGCCGTGTCGAGGAAGGTTCCCCGTGAACCCGAACGCCCGCTCCACCAGTTCTTCGTACAGTTCCTCCTCCCGCGGCCGCAGCGGCGGCACCGGCGGCTACGCCCGCTCGGCCGCCGGCGGCAGCGGCTACGGCCGTTCCGGCGCCTCGGGCCGCTCCGGCGGCTACGGCCGTTCGAGTGCGTCCGGCGGCTACGGCCGTCGCTCCTCGGGCGCGCAGGGGGAGTTCGCGCTTCCGGTGACCGTCACCCCGGCGCTGCCTGCGGTGGCCTCCTTCGCCGAGTTGGACATGCCGTCCGAGCTGCTGGCGACGTTGACCGGTCTGGGCATGACCGAGCCGTTCCCGATCCAGGCGGCGACGCTGCCGAACTCGCTGGTCGGCCGCAACGTGCTGGGCCGAGGCCGGACCGGGTCGGGCAAGACGCTGGCCTTCGGCCTGGCGGTGCTCGCCCGTACCGCCGGTCGGCGCGCCGAGCCCAAGCACCCGCTCGCGCTGGTGCTGGTGCCCACCCGTGAGCTGGCCCAGCAGGTCACCGACGCCCTCACCCCGTACGCCCGTTCGCTGCGACTGCGGATGGCCACGGTGACCGGCGGCATGCCGATCGGCCGTCAGATCACCGCGCTGCGGGCCGGCGCCGAGGTGGTCGTGGCCACGCCCGGCCGGCTCAAGGACCTCCTCGACCGCGGCGCCTGCGTGCTGGCCGACGTCGGTGTCACGGTCCTGGACGAGGCCGACCAGATGGCCGACATGGGCTTCATGCCCCAGGTCACCGAGCTCCTGGACCAGGTACGCCCCGAGGGGCAGCGGATGTTGTTCTCCGCCACCTTGGACCGCAACGTCGACCTGCTGGTGCGCAAGTACCTGCACGACCCGGTCGTGCACTCGGTCGACCCCTCGGCCGGCGCGGTCACCACGATGGAGCACCACGTGCTGCACGTGCAGGGATCGGACAAGAACGCCGCCACCACGCACATCGCCGCCCGCGAAGGCCGGGTGATCATGTTCCTCGACACCAAGCACGCGGTCGACCGACTCACCGCGCACCTGCTCGACAGCGGAGTTCGTGCCGCCGCGCTGCACGGCGGCAAGTCCCAGCCCGAGCGCACCCGCACCCTGTCCCAGTTCAAGTCCGGCCACGTCACCGTCCTGGTCGCCACCAACGTCGCCGCGCGCGGCATCCACGTGGACAACCTCGACCTCGTCGTCAACGTCGACCCGCCCAGCGACCACAAGGACTACCTGCACCGCGGCGGTCGTACCGCCCGCGCCGGCGAGTCCGGCAGCGTGGTCACCCTGGTGCTGCCCGGCGAGCGTCGCCGAATGGTCCGGCTTATGTCCGACGCGGGGATCACACCGCAGACCACCCAGGTCCGCTCCGGCGAGGCCGAACTGACCCGGATCACCGGTGCCCAGGCGCCCTCCGGAATCCCGGTCGTCATCACCGCGCCGGTGGTGGAACGCCCCCGCCGTACCGGCAGCGGTTCCTCCTCACGCGGACGCCGCAGCGGCTCCGCCCAGGCCCGCCGCTCCGGCCCCGCCACCCGCCCCACGCCCCGCGTGGGCACCGCCGCCTGACCCGCGCCCCGCGACATCCGGCCCCGAAGCGCCGGCCACACCCGCCCACCGGGCGAGCATGGCCCGACGCTTCGGGGCCGTTCGCCGTCCCGAGCCCATCGACGGCGCAAGGGTGACTGGCTGCCCGGGAACACCATCGACGGGCCTCGACGGTCGGGCGGATGGGAACTCGCGGCGGGTCAGCGGATTCGCACTCGGCCCTCGGTGAACCGAGCGAACGCCTGGTCGATGTCCGAGATCGGCGAACGGAGCGCCTCCTCCGGAATCCCCAGCATGCCCTCGGCGCGGAACATCCTGGCTTTGGCGCGGCGCCCACGTGCGTCGGTGGGAAGTTCCACGACGACTCCCGGCGAGGTCGCGGTGACCCCGGCGGCGAGATCCAGAACAAGCCCCGTCCGACCGAATCGACGCAGCAGGCGAACTCCCGCGAGCGCCAGCCACGGCACCAGAAACGGCCCGAGTAGCGAGTTGGTCGCGCACCACACACCGTCGGCGGACATGCGGATCGCCACCGGAGGCAGCCCGTTCGCGTCCCACGTCGCGCGTCGACGCCGCACCTCGAGGAGTTGTCGTCGCCCGGCGACGATCAGCAACAGCCCGGAGACCAAGGACAGCAGCAACGGCCACGTGGCCGCGAACGGGAGCCCGAGGCCGAAAACGGCCCCGCAGGACACCACGACGATGACCACCCCGCCGGACACCGTCCCCCAAGAGCCGACGCGATGGGCGCGCAGGATTTTGGCCCGTGAACGCGCCAGCCAGGCGTGGTCGATCTCGGCCGCGTACTCCGGGTACTTCGGCGCGACTTCCGGCTCGGACAACATTCCCCCAGTGTCGCCTGCGCGTTCGATCGAACCAAGTTCCGCCACCGCCGTGCCGGCGCCGGCACGCCGTACCGGTTGTACAGCTTCCACGTCTGCCGGTCGCCGTTCCGGTTCCACGAGGTCGTGGGCATCGCATTGGCGTTGGAGTATGTGTAGGTCTTGGAGCCGGGCAGCCCGCCGTCGGGTGGGCGCGGTGGCGTCGTTCGGCGACCGCGCGTTGCTCGGCGCCGGGTTCGGAACGCACTCCTGCCGGCGGCCGGTGCGCGCGCGGTAGGCCGCCCCGGCGGGTCAGCCCATCGTCTTCGCGCCGTCCAGTGATTCGCGGAGGATGTCCGCGTGTCCGGCGTGCTGCGAAGTCTCGGCAATGACATGGAGGATGGTGCGGCGCACGGACCACCGGGCGCCCGGCTCGAACCACGGGGCCTCGGGAAGGGGGTGGGACGCGTCCAGATCGGGCAGCGTGGCCACCAGGTCGTCGGTCTCGCGTGCCACGTTTTCGTACGCGTCGAGCACTCCGACAAGCGTTTCGCCCTCGGTCATGCGGAACTGGCTTTCCCAGTCGATCGGTTCGCTCATCATGGCCTCCGCGCCACCGACCGCGAACCGCATCCAGGACGCCTCGGTGCCGGCCACGTGTTTGATCAGGCCGCCGAGGCAGAGCTCGCTCACGGTGGTACGCGTCGCCGCCTGTTCGTCGGTGAGCCCGTGAACCGTTTGGCGCAGGAACCCGCGATGCCTCGCCAGCGATTCCATCAGGTCGGCGCGCTCACGCGTGGTCGCCATCCGGTCGCCGCTCATGGTGCCTGCCCTTCGATGTCGCCCGCCACCTCACCCCCGCGCCGCCCGACTATGCCACAACATGGATGATTCACCGCAGATAAACACGAAGAGGTTCAATTCAGCCGTATCGCGTCGAGGTCGACTCCGCCGGATCGGGGTGCGGCCCGCGCGGTCGACCCGGGCACCGGCACCGCCGCCGGCGAGCCGATGCCTGCGCGGGGCTGATACCCGTACAGCCCGACTGGTTGCGGGGACTGTCCGCATGCCTGCGGACCGGAAAGTCATCTCCTGCGCTCTGTGCCGCCTCGCAGGACCATGGAAGGACGGGGGCGCGGGAGGTGGCGACCATGCCCAAGGCCTCGAAGGCGACCGCACACCACAACGACTTCGGCCCGGTCGAGGAGTGTGGGCTCGTGGCGGCCCCGGGAGGTTGCGAAAGCCGGGGATCGAGGGGCACGGAGCGTATCCGCCGTCCCGCCGTCGAGGAGGTCACATGTACGCCGCAACGACCCAGCCCGTTCGGCTGGAAGCCAGGCTCGAAGCGGAACCGTCCCGCTGGTTGTGGGTGGTGAAGTGGTTCCTGCTGATCCCGCACGCGATCGTGCTGGTCTTCCTGTGGATCGCCTTTTTCGTGGTCAGTATCGTGGCGTTCTTCGCGATCCTGTTCACCACGCGATATCCGCGCCCGCTGTTCGACTTCAACGTCGGTGTCCTGCGTTGGACCTGGCGCGTTTGGTACTACGGGTACGGCGGGCTGGGCACCGATCGCTATCCGCCTTTCGCCCTCGCCGAACACCCGGAGTACCCGGCGCGATTCGACATCGTCTACCCCGAACACCTGTCGCGTGGCCTGGTGTTGGTCAAGTGGTGGCTGCTGGTCCTTCCGCAGCTCGTCCTGGTCGGGATCTTCACCGCCGGTGCGTGGCGTTGGGGCGGGCTCATTCCCGCGCTGGTTCTGTTCGCGGGCATCGCGTTGCTCTTCACCGGTCGCTATCCCAGGGGCATCTACGCGTTGGTGATCGGCCTCGACCGGTGGGTGCTTCGCGTGGTCGCCTACGAGGCCCTCATGACCGACGTGTACCCGCCGTTCCGCCTCGATCCGGGCGGAGCGGAACCGCGACCCGAACCGGATCCTCTCCACCACGGGTGAGACGGCGACGCGGTTCGCACTCGGTGCCCGGCGCATCGCGACGCGCACCGGACCGCGGCCGGGTCCTCGGCCCTGCCGACGCTCCGGACCGCACCCGGCGGAGCGGTCGGCGAGGTCGTGATCTCCGCGCCCCGTGCCGGCCGCGTCAATCGATCCGAGGCCACTCCGGAAACCACTCGATGCATATCACGTGTCACTTTGCGTGCCCGCTCGGAGTTTCGGAGTCCCCGGCCCGGGGGACGATGGCGCTCGGAGCAGTGGCGATGACCGCTACCCATGTCCCCGGGAAGGCGCGTGATGGGCGAGACCTCGAGTGCGAGCCGCCCGTTCGTCCTGCCGCGCCGGCAACGCATATCCCACTGAACGCGAGCGCGGGCACGTAGGCGTCGAAGGTCCGCCGACCATCCGCGCGAAGTCGTGACCATCCGGTTGCACGGGGCCATTCGTGATCCGCCGACGCCGGCAGCACACGTCCCCTGCGGCGCGCGATCCGCCGCGTTCCGCGCATGCGCCCCCACCGAGGCAACCCGACAGCCACGACCTCCGTGCGGACACCACCGGCCCGGTCCATGCGTTCACGCGCTCCGTCGACGGCACCCTGCGCCTGCCGGCCGCGAACGAGCCGCGGCCCGCCCGGTAGCAACCCGGCCGGTCCGCCCTCGGGCACTCAACCGACCCCCGTCCGAAGACCCTCGTCCCCACCTCAGGAAGTGCGATGAACCACTCCAACGGCCACGGCGACAGCACCGGTCGTGCCGACCAACAGACCTACCGGCAGCTGGCCCGCGAATTGTTGCTGATCGGCCCCGAGCCCACCAACGAAGACCTCAAGCTGCGCTACCTCGACACCCTCATCGACAACGGGCTACAGCCGCCGCCGCAACGCAAACGTGTACTGATCGTCGGTGCCGGCATCGCCGGCCTCGTCGCCGGCTCGCTGCTGACCAAGGCCGGGCACGACGTGACGATCCTGGAGGCCAACGCCAACCGGGTCGGCGGTCGGATCAAGACCTTCCACACCAGGAAGGGCGAGCCGTCCCCCTTCGCCGACCCCGCGCAGTACGCCGAGGCCGGGGCCATGCGCGTACCCAGCTTCCACCCGCTCACCCTCGCGTTGATCGACAAACTCGGCCTGAAGCGGCGGCTGTTCTACAACGTCGACATCGACCCGACGACCGGCAACGAAGGCGTGCCGGTACCACCTGTGACCTACCGCTCCTTCACCGGCGAGGAGTGGACGAACGGCCCGGCCGGCACCGAGTTCCGCGAGCCGGACAAGCGCAACCACACCTGGATCCGCACCAACCGCGAACAGGCTCGCCGCACCCGTTACGCCGAGCAGCCCTGTGTGCTCAACGAGGGCTTCCACCTGAGCGGCTACGAATCACGGGTGACCGTGGCGCAACTGGTCCATGACGCGCTGGAGCCGGTCCGGAACTACTACTCCGACCTGATCGACGGCCAACGGATCAACAAGCCCTTCGACAAGTGGCTCGACGGCTGGGCCGCTGTCGTCCGCGACTTCGACGGTTTCTCGATGGGCCGCTTCCTGCGCGAGTACGCGGGTTTCAGTGACGAGGCCGTCGAGGCGATCGGCACCATCGAGAACATGACCTCGCGGCTGCACCTGGCCTTCTTCCACACCTTCCTGGGCCGCAGCGACATCGACCCGAAGGCCACCTACTGGGAGATCGACGGCGGCAGCCGGCTGCTCCCGGAGGCACTCGCGAAGGATCTGCGCGACCAGATCGTCATGGGCCATCGCATGGTCCGCCTCGAGTACCGCGACCCCGACCGGGACGGCTCCGGTGGCCCGACGGGCTCGGGCGGCGACGCGGTCGTCATCCAGACGGTGCCCGAGCACACCCCGTACGCCGAACCCCAGACCTGGACCGGCGACGTCGCGATCGTCACCATCCCCTTCTCCAGCCTGCGCTTCACCCGGGTGTCCCCGCCGTTCTCGTACAAGAAGCGCCGCGCCGTCATCGAGACGCACTACGACCAGGCCACCAAGGTGCTCCTCGAATTCTCGCGCCGCTGGTGGGAGTTCACCGAGGACGACTGGAAACGCGAACTCGACGCCATCGACCCCGACCTCTACGACTACTACCAAAACCTGGGCGAGGACCCCGCCGAAGCCGCCGTGTCCACCCCCTCCGCCGTGCGCGACCTGCCCACCGGACTGCTCGGCGCCCATCCCAGCGTCGACGAATCCCGGATCGACGCCGACCAGGTCGCCTACCTGCGCAACTCGCCGCTCTACGAGGCCGGCGTGCGGCCCGCCACCAACGCCTACGGTGGCGGCTCCACCACCGACAATCCCAACCGCTTCATGTACTACCCTTCCCACCCCATCGCCGACAGCCCCGGCGGGGTCGTCCTGGCGAGCTACTCGTGGTCGGACGACGCGGTGCGCTGGGACTCGCTGGAGGACGGCGAACGCTACGGCTACGCGCTGCGCAACCTCCAGTCCGTGCACGGGCTCCGCATCGAGGTGTTCTTCACCGGCGAGGGCCAGACCCAGAGCTGGCTGCGCGACCCGTACGCGTTCGGTGAAGCCGCCGTGTACACGCCGCATCAGATGACCAGCTTCCACCTGGACGTGGTCCGTCCCGAAGGCCCCGTGCATTTCGCGGGTGAACACGTCTCCCTCAAGCACGCCTGGATCGAGGGCGCCGTCGAAACGGCCGTACGCGCCGCCATCGCCGTCAACGGCGCGCCCGTCCACGCCCGGCCCGTCGTCGCGGCCGAACCCACCGACCCGGCACGCCACGAACCGGCGAGCGTGGGCGAATCCGCGCAGCCCCACCGAATTCCCGAGGAGATGCCCGCGTCATGACCACGACCCAGGACTGCACGGTCGCCGAGTACCTCGCCCTCAGGCTCGAACAACTCGGTATCAAACACCTGTTCGGCGTCCCGGGCGACCTCCTCGGCCCGTTCCTGACCACGATGCACGCCAAGTCCACGGTGCGCTGGGTGGGCACCCCCACCGAGGTCGGCGCCGGATACGCCGCAGACGCGTACGCCCGGGTCACCTCGGCCGACGCCGACCTCGCGCTCGGCGAGCAGGGCGTCGCCGCGTGTGCCGTCACCTACGGCGTGGGCGCGTTCAACCTGCTCAACCCGATCGGCGGCGCCTATGCCGAATTCGTGCCGGTGATCGCGATCAACGCCGCTCCCAGCCACGAACAGTGGCTCAACCAGCAGGCGATCGGCCTGCTCACCACCCACATGATCCAGCGCCCCGAAAGCAACCTCGAGGTCTACCGGCAGGTCACCGTCGACGCCCAGGCGATCTCCAACCCCGGCCTGGCCCCCATCCAGATCGACAGCGCGATCACCGCCTGTCTGACCCATCGCCGGCCGGTCTACCTGGAGGTCATGGCGGACGTGTGGTCGGCCCGGTGCCCCGCGCCGCAGGGGCGCCTGACCGGACGCGAACGGCCGTTCACCGAGGCGAACCGACGCATGCTCGGCAAGGCCGTGGCGGCGACCCTCGACCTGATCCGCACCGCGGGCAACCCGATCATCTGGGCCGGCGAGGAGATCGACCGGTTCCGGCTCTCCGACGAACTCATCGCGCTGGTGCGCGATACCCGCATCCCGTTCTGCACCACCATCGGCGCCAAGGCCGTCGTCTCCGAGGAGACCCCCGGCTACTCGGGCGTCTACAACGGCAAGGCCAGCGACCCCGACGTGTACAAGATGTTCCACGCTGCCGGCTGCCGGATCGGCCTCGGCTCGTGGGCGACCTCGAAGAACCTCGGCGGCGAACAGTCGATCGGCGCGGACTGGGCCGTCGCCGCCCACGAGGGGGTCAACGTGGGCGCCTCCTACTTCCCCGACGTGCAACTCGAACGGTTCATCCCGGCCCTGCGCGAGGCGCTGACCGCGGAGTTCGGCGCGGGCGTCTTCGCCGCCGACTACTTCGCCCAGGCACACGCGGCGGGCCTGGATGTCCCCGCCACCACCGCCGCCTACCTGGCGGGTCTGGTGGGTGGCGACTACCCGAAGGACCTGACCTACGACAGCTTCTTCCGCCACGTCAACGCTTTCCTCCAGGACCAGGACAGCGGCCCGCCCGGGGCACGCGTCAACCCGTTCACCGTGGTCTCCGACGCGGCGTTCGCGCTGATCGGCTCGATGAACCTGCACATGGCCGAGCGCGCCTCCTTCGTGGCCCAGAACAGCTGGCTGTCCATCGGCTACTCGGTCGGGGCCGCCTCCGGTGTGGCCCTGGCCCGGCAGGAACCCGAGAAGCGCCCCCTGGTGTTCGTCGGTGACGGCTCCTTCCAGGAGACCTGCCAGGAACTGTCCACCCAGGTCCGGCACGAACTGCGCCCCGTTGTGTTCGTGCTGGACAACGACGGGTTCTACGGCATCGAACAGATGCTGGTGCACCCCTGCTACTACGCGGAGAACCCGTCCGAGGGAGCCGAGTTCTACAACGACCTGCATGTGTGGCAATACGAGCGACTCGCCGACGTCTTCGGCTCCGCCAAGCACCCGATGACCGGGGTGAGCGCTCGCACCCACACCGAACTGGCCGACATCCTGGGCCGAATCGCCGACCCGGACCACCCGATCAACCAAGGGCCGACCCTGGTCCGAGTCCTGCTCGACCGGCGCGACTACCCGAGGGCGATGCAATACAAGATCGACGAGAACTGCCGGTAGCCGACCGGCAAGCAGGCGATCCGGCCTGAGGTCGTGGCCGGGGAATCGTCCACCACGAAAACGGTGCCGCACGAACGCGGCACCGTTTTCGCGCGTGTTCGTTATGGTCGCCGAGGTGCGCGGCGTGGCTGTGGCCACGTCCGCGCGGCCGGAGCCGAGCCGAGATCACGACTTCGACGTCCTGGCTCCCGGCGGCACGGACTGCCTGGAACGCCTGGGCATGCCGATGCCGCTGTGCCCGGTCCCGACGAGGAGCTCTTCGGCTGATGGACCCGCCGGGACCGTGCCGCAAGCACCTCGCAGGGCCGCAGATGGTGGACCGCGTGGGCGGCTTCCCGCGTCATTTGAGGGTCCAGAGTTTGACGGCATCACCGCCCGCACCGACGAGTGTTCTGCCGTCGGGGCTGAAGGCGACGGCGTACACGGGGCCGGTGTGGCCGGTGAGGACCGCGTTGGCCGTGGTTCGTTCGCTGTCGGCGCGGCCGTCCCACAAGCGGACGGTGCCGTCGTTGCTCGCGCTGGCGATGGTCCTGCCGTCGAGGCTGTAGGCCACCGAGTGGATCTTGCCGGTGTGCCCGGTGAGAGTGGCCAAGGGCGCGTCGGGGCGCCCGAGCACCCACCGCTTGATCGTGTGGTCGCTGCTGCCGGTAACCAGATGGACGGGAACGTCGGGCATGAAGGCGAGGCAGGTGACCTCATCGATGTGGCCTGTATAGGTCTGCGGCGGGCGGCCGAGGTCGCTCAGGACCCACACACGCAGGTTGCGGTCCGCGCAGGCGGCAGCCGCGACCCCACCGGCGGGGCTGAACGACAGCGCGTTCACCACGATCGGCCCCCGGCCGGGGGTGGTACCCATGCTGGACAGGGTCTTGCCGGGGCGGGGCGGGGTAGCGCCCCACACGGTGACGACTCCGTCATCGCTACCGCAGATCAGCACTGAGCTGTCGGGAGCGAACGCCGCCGCGTTCACGTGCTTGGTGTCGGGCAGGGTGCCGATATGGGTGTGGGCGACGGGGTCCCACAGCACGACGCCCTCGTTGGCGACACAGAGCAGGATTTTGCCGTCCGGGCTGAACCGGACGGGACCTGCGCCGGTCACGCCGGTGAAGGGGAAGAGCACTCGGCGTGCGGCGAGATCCCACAACGTGACGGTGTTGCCGCCGGCGACGGCCAGCGTCGAGCCGTCCGGGCTGAACGCCGCGCCCCGCACGGTGTCGTTGCCGACGACGAGGTCCACCGGCGGGGCGATCCCACCGGCGGCGTTCGTGGGGGAGGTCGTGGCGGATGGGGTGCCGCCCTTGTTGCCGCCCTTGTTGCCGCGGGGCGAGTCCGCCGATGACGAGGTCGCCAGTTCGATCGCCGTCGGGACGGCCGCGGCGGCCAAGACACCGACGCCGGCGGTCAGGAGGGCACGGCGACTCGGACGCCACCCTCGGTTGCGCCCGGAGCCCGCCGGCGGCGTGGAACTCTGCCCGCCGGGCCGGTCGCCCGGGTCGAACGGCGAGCCGGGGTACCTCGCGGTGGCGGCCGTGGTCGGCGCACCGCCCCCGGTGATCACGGTCGATTCCTGTGCCGTCTCGCGGAGGCGGTTGCGGAGTTCGCGGAGCCGGTGGTGGACCTCGGCCGCGGACGCGGGGCGGTTTTCGGGGTCCTTGGCGAGCAGGGCCAGGACGAGGTCGTCCAGAGCGGCGGGAACACCAGGGCGGGTGTCGCCCGGTGGCGCCGGGGTGGCGTGCAGGTGGGCGGCCATCGTCGCGAACAGGTCGCCGGCCTGGAAGGGGGTTCGTCCGGTGAGGAGTTCGTGGAGCACGCAGCCCAGGGAGTACAGGTCGGAGCGGGCGTCACCGGGGAGATCGCGGAACCGCTCGGGGGGCATGTAGGCCAGGGTGCCGACCACATTGCTCGACGTGTGCGTGGAGGCCAGGTACCGGGCTACCCCGAAGTCGAGGATCTTCACCCGACCATCCGGGCCGAGCATGAGGTTCGCCGGTTTCAGGTCCCGATGCACAACCCCGGCCGTGTGGGCGGCGTGCAGCGCCGCGGCGGTCTGCGCCGCCCAGTCCACTGCCGTCGACACCTCGGGCGGGCCGTCCTTGCGGAGCACGGTGTCCAGATCCCGCCCGGCGAGGAACTCCATCACCAGATAGAGAGTGCCGTCGTCGGGGTCCTGGCCCAGGTCGAACACCGTCACCACGCCCGGGTCGTTGAGGCCACCGGCGGTCTTGGCCTCGCGGAGGAACAGCTGCGCGCCCGAGGTGTCCCGCCGATCGTGCGGCAGCAGCTTGACCGCCACCCGGCGCTCGATCACCCGGTCGCGCCCCTCCCAGACCGTCCCCATACCGCCCCGGCCGATGAACGCGACGAGCTCGTAACGACCACCCACAACCCGTACAGCCACAAACAACTCCCCCGATGGCCCATCATGCTGCACTCATCGACCCGGACCCGCTCTCGCGGAACCACATCGAAGATCCCACACCCGCCGCCGGCCCATCCACCCACCGGGAACGGGACCGAATCGACAGTGGTTTCCGAAGAGTTCGTGCCGTGGGCGGGCACGCGACCCGAGAAGCCGGACGACATCGCGGTCGACGAGACGATCATCCGCGTGAAGGGTGAAGGTCTCGCGCCCCACGTCGGCCGGGAGATCGCCGGCCCCGACACGCCACGGTGTGGTCCGCCCGGAGCGGCCAAGCGTCCGCGTAGCGGAGGGGGTGCTCGGCCGGGTGCTCCGGTCCGGCCGCGGCGTCGGGGGCGGTCTCACCGCGGCATGAGGCAGATCGGTCCGCGTCCCGCGTACGTGGTGTCCTCCACAAACCTGCCGCCCGCGTCGGCGGCCCAGCCGGGAACGTCCGCGCACTTCTCGCCCGGGCCGGACGGGATGATCCGGACGACCTTGTACTGGGCTCCGTAGGCGCAGGGCGAGCCCATCGCGCTTTTGCTGAAGTCGAATTGGCTGTCGTCGCCCCCGAGTACATCGATGCAGTCGCCCGGCTGGGTCGCCCAAGGGTCGCGGATCGCCGTGGCCCACGGGTCCGGCGTCCCCGACGGGGATGATTCCGGCGTCGAGGACGCATCCGGTGCCGGGGACGATCCGAATGTCGGGGACGATCCGGAGCGCGAGGAGGCGCCCGACGACTCGGAGGAGAACCATTGATCCTTGATCACGAACGCGGCGGCGGCAACGAGTACCGCCACTGCCGCGGCGGCGACCGGCACCCGGGCGGACAGGGGCAACCGCCACGGTCGCCGGGGCCGCGGCGGGGGACCGTCTCGCGCCGGCGCCGGAGGCATCGGTGCCGGTCCCGGTGGTGGCGTGGCCGCAATCGGTATGGGGCGCACGGCGGTTGGTTCCTGTCCCCGCCGCTGGGAGGTCTGGAGCAGGGAGCGCGCCTGCGGGATCGTGAGGCGCTCGGCCGGATCCTTCGCCATGAGTCCGGCCAGGAGTGGCGCAAGGGGGCCGGCGTGCCGGGGCGGCGGTGCCTCTTCCAGCAGGACCGCCGCGAGGGTCCCGGCCGGGGTGGACCGGCGGAACGGCGAACTGCCCTCGACGGCCTGATACAGCGTCACCCCCAGCGAGAACAGGTCACCGGCCGCCCGCCCCTCCAGGCCACGGGCGCGCTCGGGCGCAACGTACTCCACCGAGCCGACGAACGCGCCCGTCGCCGTCAGAGCGCCGTCCGCCTGATGCACCGCGATCCCGAAATCCGTCAACAGCACCGTGCCGTCCACGGCGAGCATGACGTTCGCGGGTTTCACGTCCCGGTGCACCACACCCGCCTCGTGCGCCGCGCCCAACGCCCCCAGCAGGTCGGATGCCACGGCCGCCGTCTCCGCCATCGACAACGGCCCGTGCTCGCGCACGCGCTCCTCCAGGGACAGTCCGTCCACCAACCGCATCACGATCCACGGGGCATCACCGTCCACGACCACGTCGTGCACGGCGACGATGTTCGGATGGTCCCGCAGTCGCGCGGCGTTGCGGGCCTCACGCTGGGCCCGAAGCAACCGCTGCGCCTGCTCCTGCGGGGACATCGCCTGGGGCAACCACACCTCCTTGACCGCCACTTCGACGTCCAATGCCTCGTCGCGCGCGCGCCACACCCGTCCGAAACCCCCGCCGCCCAGCGGGTCGAGCAGCCGGTAGCGCCCATGGACCAGTCGGCCGGATTGCGTCTCGTGCGGCACGTTTCCCCCGTTCCGTCGCCTCGCGGCACCGGTCATCGTAGGTTGCATGCGCTCGTCGACACGACCGAGCTTCGCCACGAATCTCACACAGCCGCGTCCAGGTCGCGTGGCCGAGGGCGCGGCGGTACAACTCGTCCGCCTCCTCGACACGACCCGGCTTCGCTACCTCGGTAGGTACTGAGGCCGGGAGCAATATGTGGACAGTCGGCGACGCTCATCGCTTCCCGCCTGCCAAGGCCTCGGTCAGGTCGGTCCGGCGAACGGCCAGTCGGGATCACCTGGGGTGGTACCGATGCCACTACGGCTCGGAGCGGCCTCCTCGAAGAGGGCGAGGCACGCACATGCGGTGGATGGCTGACACTTCACGCGCCCGGGCAGACACGCATCAGGCGCTCCTGGAGCACCACCAAATTCGCGCCGCCACACACCTTCATCTCAGCTATGGAGACGATTCGCTGCCGCCGGGGACAGAAAGTGCTCGGATCCCAGTATTCGCAAGGATTCGACGACGGCGCGAACTGGCCCCACCCGGCGGCCGGATGAGTGTACGCGCCGTGTATACATGGCTTGTATAGTCACGTCGTGTCCATAGGCCATACCTTTCTGGGGCTGCTCGAACTGGGGCCCTCCCATGGCTACGACCTCAAGCGCACGTTTCGACAAGCGTTTTGGGAGCAATCGCTCTATTCCGTACGGGCAGGTCTACGCGACGCTGTCCCGCCTGCTGCGCGACGGCCTCGTCGAGGTGGACTCCCTGGAGCCCGGCGCCGGCCCCGAGCGCAAGCGGTACGCGATCACCGGCGCGGGTCCGACCGACATTGAGGAGTGGCTCGCCCGGCCTGAGAAGCCCGAGCCGTACCTCCAGAACACCCTGTACGCCAAGGTCCTCCTGGCCCTGCTCTCCGGTCGCGCCGCAGCCGACCTGCCGGACACCCAGCGCGCCGAGCACCTGCGGCTGATGCGCGATCCGACCACGCGCAAGCACGCGGCCACATCGCCGACCAGCTCATCCATGACCACGCACTGTTGCACTTGGAGGCTGACATCCGTTGGCTCGAATTGACCCAGGCCAGGCTCGACCGCCTCGCCGCAGAGGTGCCGGCGTGAACCGCACGGAGCTCGGGGCCCTGTTGGTCGCGGCGGATCTGCGCAAGACGTACGGCGCCACACCCGCGCTGGACGGCGCCTCGATCGAGATCAACACCGGCGAGGTCGTCGCCGTGATGGGCCCCTCCGGATCGGGCAAGTCGACGCTACTGCACTGCCTGGCGGCGATCGTCACCCCCGACGGCGGATCGGTTCGGTACGCCGGGCAGGAGTTATCCACGATGTCCGATCGGGGCCGCAGCGCCCAGCGCCAGTCGGACTTCGGATTCGTGTTCCAGTTCGGGCAGCTCGTGCCCGAACCGACCTGCGGGGAGAACGTCGCGCTGCCGCTGCGCCTGAACGGCGTGCGCCGCCAGGCGAGCGCGCGCGGCCGGGAGTGGCTGGAGCGGTTGGAGGTGGCCGAACTCGCCGACAGGCACCCCGGGAAGGTGTCCGGCGGCCAGGCGCAGCGGGTCGCGGTGGCCCGCGCGCCGGCCCCCGGGCCACGTGTCGTGTTCGCGGACGAGCCGACCGGCGCGCTCGACTCGCTCACCGGGGAACGTGTGATGCATCTGCTGACCTCGGCCGCCCGGGAGAGCGGCGCGGCGGTGGTGCTGGTCACCCACGAGACCCGGGTGGCCGCATACTCCGACCGTGAGGTGGTCGTGCGCGACGGGCGCACGCCCACCGCGCACCGTGTCCCGGCGGCGCGTCCGTGAGCCACCGGATCTCCCCCACCGCCCACCGGGGCGCGGCCTTCGGGCGGGTTCGCGCGGCCGTGATGGGCGCGCGTTTCGCCGTCAGCCGCGCGTCGTGGCCGCGGACGCTGCTGATGGTTGTCGGCATCGGACTCGGGACCGCGTTGCTCCTGCTGGCGTCGGCACTGCCCGGCATGCTGGACGCTCGCGAGCGGCGTGGCGCGGCGATCGTGGAAACCGCGAGCGACCGGCTCGCCGTCCCGGGCGAGAACACCCTCGTGATCGTCTACGCCAACACCGAATACGGCGACCGGGACGTACGCGGCCGGCTGGTGCGGGCCGAAGGGGCGCGGCCACCGGTGCCACCGGGGCTGCGGGCGCTGCCCGGACCGGGTGAGATGGCCATCTCCCCCGCGCTGGCTCGGCTGCTGGAACCGCCCGCCGGCGCGCTGCTGCGCGAGCGCCTGCCGTACCGCGTGGTGGCGACCATCGGCGACGACGGGCTGACCGGCCCGGCCGATCTCTCCTACTACGCGGGCAGCGCCACGCTCACCGCCGCCGACGGCTCGCGCGTCGACCGCTTCGGCACCCCACAGGCGTCCGCGAGGCTCGGCCCGCTGCTGACGCTGCTCGCGGTCACCGCCCTGGTGGTGGTGCTGACACCGGTGGCCGTGTTCGTGGCGGTCGCGTCGCGGTTCGGCGCGGACGCGCGCGAGCGGCGGCTCGCGGCCCTGCGCCTGATCGGCGCCGACCTGTCCACCACCGGGTGGATCGCGGCCGGGGAAGCCCTCGCCGCAGCGGCGGGCGGCCTGACCGCGGGCCTGGCGCTGTTCTTGCTGGGCCGCAGCGTGATCGGCTCGGTGGAGCTGTGGCAACTGAGCGTGTTCCCCGCCGACGTGCGGCCCGCCCCCGTGCTCGCAGCACTGGTCGTGACGGCGATGCCGCTCATTGCGGTGGCGGCGACCTGGGCGGGTTTGCGCGGGGTGGTGATCGAGCCCTTGGAGGTGGTGCGCCGGGCCCCGCGCCCGCCGCGGCGCGGGTGGCGGATCGTGCCCGGCCTCACCGGCGCCGTGCTGCTGCTCACCCTGACGAACGGCGGCGGCACGCGCGGCGGGGGCTGGGCGCCGTGGCTCGCCGCCGCCGGGATCGTGCTCGTGCTCGTCGGCCTCACCGCACTGCTCCCCGGGGGCGTGAGTGCGGTCGCGGCCCGGAGCGGTCGCGGCCCGCTGCCCTGGCTGCTGGCCCGACGCCGACTGGCCGCCGACGCGGCGGGCTCGACACGACTGGTCGCCGGCGTGACCGTCGCGGTCGCCGGCGCCATCGCGGTACAGATGCTGCTCGCCGGCCTCGCCGGTAGCTTCACCACGCAAACCGGCCAGGACCCGAACCGCGCCGACCTGAACGTGAGCACGACGAGCGATCCGACCGGCGCAACCGCGCTCGCCACGACCGTCGGCGTACGCTCCGCGTTCACATTCACCGCAACGTCCGCGCGCGTACGCGGGGCGGCCGGGGACAACGAGATACCCCTGGTCGTCGGCACATGCACGGCACTTCGTGAAATCGCCGCCGTGCGCGCATGCACGCCGGGTGACGTGTTCACCGTGACACCGCCGCAGGGGGGACCGCGGGTCGGGCCGGGCAGCGTGGTGGAACTCGCCATGACCGGACGCGACCGCCCGATGGCGTGGACCGTGCCGCGATCGACCACCGAGGTCGCCGCCGCCGCCGATCCGGTGCGCCAGTCCCGATACGGGCTGTTCCTGACACCGGAGGCGCTGGGGACCGACGGCCGGTCGGCGGCGGGACGGCAGATCACCTTCCTGCGCCTGGACCCGAACCGCCACGACGCCGCCGACCGGGTACGCAACGCGGCGACCCGGATCGACCCGTCGGCCTCGATCCTCACCCTGACCACAACGAGGACCGCATGTTCGCGAACATCCGCCGCGGCCTCCTCGCCGGCGCGACCCTGACACTGGGCCTGGTCGCCGCGGGCATGCTCGTGTCCTCGCTGGAGCAGATGCGCGAACGACGACGCCCACTCGCCGCGCTGGCCGCACTCGGCACCCCGCGCCGCACCATGGCACTGTCACTGCTGGCCCAGGCCACGGTGCCGATGGCACTGGGACTGGCCCTCGCGGCGGCCGGCGGCATCGGACTCGGGTGGATGCTGCTGGCCGTATTCGGCGAACACCCGCGCCTGGACCCGAGGTTCATCGCATCGGTAACCGCCGTGGGCGGCGCCGCAGTCATGGCGGTGGCGCTGCTGAGCCTGCCCGCCCTGTGGCGGCTGATGCGACCCGAAGGACTGCGCATGGAGTGAGCGCCCGAAGGCGGGGCCGAGCGCCGACGCCCCACCGAGTCGGATGAACCGCCGATCTTTCGTCGGGGCCACGTGTCCCATGGGACTGCTCGCCGGAGTACGGTCCGCCTGGGAGGACATCGCGTGCTCGACATCCCCCGTCGTCAGCAGTTGCTCCTCGCATCGGACCATGCCCTGGGTGGGGTCGAACTCCCAAAGGACGGTGCGATCGGTGTCGTCCCAGGCACGCCGAGCCACGTTGTACGGCACGTGAAACACATCTACAAGGTGGCGGATTTCACGACTTCTCTTGCTGGTCATGCTGCTCATTCCGCAGGTCGCCCTCAAGCGACCGCGCGTCGTTCCGCCGGCCCTTCGCTGCGTGGGCTTTGACTGCGGCGTCGGCCGCGTCCCAGCGGGCTTGGGCGGCGTCGAGCGTGGGGTTGTCGTGCGTGTCGTGCATCCTCGCGACGCTACCTGCCGGGTCCGACACCGGGCTGGTGCGCGCGGCCGGGCAATCGGGTGGGCGGCTACCAGGTCTGGGCGTGGATCACGGTCACCGTGAGGACGCTCGCGGACACCTCGTACTCGATGATCACCGTGGACACCGATGCCGACCGCCGGTCCTTGTCGCCGCGGATCGGGGAGGATCCACATCCGTAGGCATCGTTGCCGATGCTGTTCTCGATCTCGCGTTTCACGACGGCCCGGTTGGCGGAGGGCAGGCCGGAGAGGTCGTTCTCGGCACGGTTGGTGTAGGCGACGTAGTAGCGGCTCACTCCGGTGCCTCCGGGGGTACAAAAGGCGTCCCGTCGGCGTTGTGGAGGCCGGAGAAATCACCGGCTCGGAGTCGGGCGATCTGCTCCAGGCTCTCCTCGTGGGCCTCCTCCGGGAGCGCGAACTCCATGAGAGCAACCTGGGCGATCTGCCTGAGCGGCGTGGACCCGATGACGCGGTCGAACTCGGCGCGCCGCTCCTCGGGGAGCGCTTCGCGGATTCCGTCGAGGGTGTCAGGAAGGACGACGGCCTTGCCGCGGACGTGTGTGATGGGCATGCGGACAGCGTGGCACCGCGGCGGGGGTGATCGGTAGCCGGCTCACTCGGGTGGTGTACGCGACCGGGCGCGCGCCCCGCGGCTCCGGCCTGGCCCGGCAGCCGCAGGTGCGTCGATGCTACGACTCGCCCATGGCCTCGCGGAGCCAGGTGAGCGAGCCGGTCTCCAGTAGCGCGGACGCGATGCGCTTCGCTGACTCGGTCCGGATCCGCCGCTGGGAGTTGGTGATCCACCGGTCGACGTTCACGTGCCCTTGGTCGCGGTACTCCAGCGCCTGGACGAGGCACTCCAGCTTGTCGGCGTCGCCCGCGCAGATCGCTTCGGGCGTCTCGCGGGCCTCGTACTCGCCGATGATCGACCGCATCAGCGCACCCAGGCCGGAGGGCAGGCCCTTCGACTGGTCTGCGGCGATGGCCACGGCGTCGCCCTTACCGACGTACTTCTGGCTGATGTGCGCAAGGTCGCCCGTGCGGGTCTCCCCGGTGTCGTGCCACACGCTCAGCAGCGCGGCCTTCGCCGGGTCGGCGCCCTCCAGCTCGGCGATGATCGAAGCCAGGAGGGCGGCCCGCCAGGAGTGCTCAGCCACGGACTCCGGGTCCTTGATCCCGGCGATCCACCAGCCGGTCCGCTTGTGATTCTTGAGCGTGCCCGCCTCGAAGAGGAAGTTCGCCACCGCGCGGTCTTCGTCAGCCACCCCATGCCCCTTGCCTGTGGTCTACGTCCGCGACAGGCGGATCGCGTAGCGGACACCGTCCAGCTCGCGCCGCGCCTGCGCGGACAACGTCCCGCCATCCAACAGGAGATCGACCCGTTCCCGCAGCGTGTCCGTGTCGACCCCCGCCGCCTGGAGCAGATGCGGGCGGATCGCGAGCAGCGACCACAGGGTGTGGATGTACAGCTCCGAGAACCCCAACCCCGGCGTGAGGTGGTCGACGAGGTGCGCAAGCAGCCGCTGCCCGCCCCAGGCTCCGGGGGTGACGGGCGCGGCCATGAACGCGTCGTCGCCGTGCAGTCGAGGCAACTCGCCGACCCAGTAGGCCCAGTAGTTCAGGTTCGCGGTCTCGCCAGGATCGCTGTCCACGAGGGTGCGTTCGATGAAGCGGGTCATGCGCTCGCGGTCGCCCTGGCGCACTGCGACGGACGCCACCGAACGGGCGTCGAGCCAATCCGCCAGCCAGCCCTGGCTGCGTCGGCCGCGCTGCTGGTGCTGTATCCACGGCGTCGTGTCCGGGGCCGGGTCGTAGCTGACGAGGTAGAGCGCCTGGCGGCGGGTCAGGATGTCGGCCGGCCTCGTCGCGGTCTCGGCTGTTCGGCGGACTGCGGTGAAGAAGTTCCGGCATCCGGCGGCCGGAAGCTCGGGGCTGGTGGCGACCGGGCCTCGGCGCTTCGGCGTGGGGAGCGCGTCGATGGTGGCGGGGGCGCGGCCGGTGAGTGGCCAGGTGAGCATCTCGACGACGTTGCGCTGGAGCACGGTGGAGCCGAGGGGGTGATGCGGCCCGGCGGACCCGCCTTCGAGGACGCCGGCCAGGAGGACGTCCGCCTCCATGGCCCGGTCGAGCGCGGTGAGGAGGTCGGGCGAAGCGCCCGCCTGTAGCAGCCGGTTGCGGTAGACGAGCATGTGGCCGACGGGTACGGCGGTGATCGGCCGGCGCCCGGTCTCCCACGCGGCGACGGTGTCGAGGGAGACGCCGAACTGCTCGGCGAGGCCCTCCTGGGTGAGCCCGGTTTGCTCGCGGATACACCGCATCACGTACCCGGAAACGACGCCGCTGCGGGTCCGGCCGGCGGAACCCTGCGTGTCGGTCAGGGTTTCGGTGGGTGCGGGGGTCATGGGCCCTCCGGATGGCTCGACAACCCGTACTGGCGGTCACTGCCGCGCCGTTCGGGCTGCTCGTAGCGTTGCGGTATCAGTTCACCCAGCGTAGAGGCGAGCGATCATGATCGTCACCGAACAGCAGGATGATCGGGTGTGTGTCACGGAGTCCGGTGACCCGCGCCGTCCGATCCGGGTCAAGGCGCCGGACCGCGCGCCGCTGGACATGACGCATGACGAACTGGTCGCGCTTCAGCACGAGATCCGGGCGTACCTGCTGTATCCGGTGCCCGGTCCGCCGCTGCGGCGGATGTCGAACTCGGGCGGCTGACCTCCGCTCGTCACCGCCCGCTCCCCTTCCCTGCGGGCGGCTCCGGCCCGGTGGCGAATCTGTGCGCCGCCGGGCCACCACGCCCTCGCCCGGCCGTCGATTGGGCTCCCCCCGACCGGCCGGGCGGGGCTCCACGACGCGGGGCCGTGTCGCACAGGGACGCGACCGGCCTCGCCCACCATCCTCGCCCGGCCTGGTGCCTGAAGACCCCCGCACACCAGGCCGGGCGAGACCACCGCCCACACCCAGGAGAACACCGTGACCGACGACCTGCGCAGGGGCGACCGCGTGGAGCACAACCCGCCGCCCGGCGAGCACCGCTACCCCGACGGCCGCCTGATGACCGACGACCCCCTCGCGGACACCGTCGACGTTTTCGCGGCGGCCAGTCGGAACCCCGACGAGCTGCGGTGGACGGCACCGCGCTGGCAGGTCCGCCGCGTCAAGGACTGACCTACCCGAGCCGCACCCGCCACCGGTCCGCCGGCAGCAGCAGTTCGTCGACCGCTGCGGGGCGTCCGTCCCGCGAGTACCTGACCACCGGCACGATCAGGAGAATCGCCCCGATGGCAACCCCGAGCATGCCCGCCTCGCCGGCCACAGCCGCGCGCCCGGATGGGTCGCTGATCGAATGGGCGCCGGGCGCCGGACGAAGGTGGCTGGTCCGGCCGTCGGGATCGAGCAACTCGACGCGTTCGCACTGGAGTCGGACGCCGACCCGGAGGCCGAGCATGTCCGCCACCACAGGCGGCGCCTCGGTGCGGGACAGGTGCCGTTCACCGGTGCCGTGCGGCCAGGGGGCGGCGGGTTCGGTCAGGGTCCTCACGGGGGAGAGGGTGCTTCACCGTGGGCTGGTGTCGCTGCGAACCCTCGATGAGGCCTTCGCTGCGGAGGAGTTCCAGCGCCCGCTGCACGGTGGTGGGCGCGACGCCGAGTTCGCGGCTGATCTGGTGGCGGCTCGGGACGCGGTCGCCGGGCGCGAGGTCGCCCGACTGGATACATCGGCGAAGGTTCGCCGCGACGCGTCGGTAGGTCGCCTCGGCCGGCACGGGTGCAGTCTCGTGCGCCTGCCAGATCTTGACCGGTCCAGATCATTCGGAAGACATTTTCGAACAAACGTCCGGTAACCCCTTGGTCCTATCGGGTGAAGTGGCGAAGCGATCTTCCAATCACACGATCCGCAGGCCAGGACGGACGGAACACCCCCAAAGACGCGCCTGGGCCCGGTTCATCGGTGGCGCCGGTGTCGGACCCTCGGCGCTCCCCTCCCTCCTGGCTGCTCCCAACTGCTGCTGACTGCAAGCGGGAGAATTTCAGGAGATGATCATGTGCAACCCACGGCAGTCCACAGCACAAAGCAGCGCTTGAGAGCAGTCATCAGGTGCAGCAAAGAGGCGGCCGGCCTGCGGAAATCCGCAGGTCAGCCGCCTCTTTTATGCTCTGAGCTGTGCTGTCTAACCGGTGGGCACAGACAGACTCGAACTGTCGACCCCTGCTTTGTAAGAGCAGTGCTCTAACCAACTGAGCTATGCGCCCGGATGCGAGAGGACAGCCTATCGAATCCGTGGGGGTGGTTCGTGCCGTTGGGCCGTGGGGACGATCACGTCTTCGGGGGGCGGTGGGCGGCGGGGGTGGTGGAAGGCGTGCGGCGGAGCCAGGGGAGGCGGGTCAGGGGGGTGTCGACGGTGATCTCGGTGGGGCCGTGGTGGGTGGTGCCGTCGTCGGCCTGCCAGGTACCCGGGGGGATGGTGACCTTGCGGGAGCGGGTGCCCTTGGTGGTCACGGGGGCGACCAGGATCGTGTCGCCGAGGAGGAATTGGTCGGTCACGGCGGCGTAGCCCCGGCCGGGGAAGACGTAGTCGAGGGGGAGCTGGATCGGCTCGCCGGTGTGCGCCGCGGCGCGGGCCAGGGCCAGGATCTCCGGGCCCAGGTCGGTGTGCAGGCGGGCGGCGGCTCGGCACATGTCGAGGTGTTCCGGGTCCAGCACCCGCCACGGCGCCGCGGAGAATTGCATCATCGGGAACAGTGCGGCGGTCTGCGCGTACCGGACGAACAGCTCGGGGTCGAAGCCTTCGCCGTTCGGGCCCGGGACGAAGCGGAACTCGCCGCCGCCGATCATGTCCGGGCAGGTGAAGGGATGGCCCGTGATCGACTGCGCAAGCGCGTTCGGGATCAGGCTGTTCAGGCCGAACCGGCCCTCCCACAGGTGGTACTTGTCCTGTTGGCGCTGGGCCAGCGGCAGCCCGGCCGCCCGCCACGAGTCGCGGAACTCGTTCAACGGCCATTGGGCACCGAACCGGTTCCACGCGTGCGTGTACGCCTCCGGGTCGGCCACGCCGAGCGCACGCCAGAACGGCGCGTCGCCGCCGTCGAACTTGAACCCGTCGATGCCGATCGACTCCTGAAGCTCCGTCAACTGCGCACGCAACCACGCCGTCGCGTTCGGATCGAGCAGGTCCAGTCCGGCGCTGTAGCCGTTCCACCACGCATGCACGCCGAAGTAGCCGTCCGGGCGCCGGATCAGCAGCCCCCGGTCGTTGAGTTGCCGGCAGGTCGGCGAGTCCGGGGTGACGTACGGCACCAGCCACAACATCACCCGGAAGCCGAGTTCGTGCAGCCGGGCGACCATGCCGGCCGGGTCGGGGAAGCGCCCCGGGTGGAACGTCCAGGTCCCGTAGTCTTCGCTCCACCGGTCGTCGATCATCAGGACGCCGGGCGGAAATCCGTTGCGCAGCAGGTCTTCCGCATAGCCGAGCACCTTGTCCTGGGTGGGCTCGAAGACCGTCTCGATCCACAGGTTGTACTGCGGCGCGGTGAACAACAACGGATCGGGCAGCGCACCCGCGGCCGGGTAGTAACGCTGCATCACCTCCAGGTATGCGTCCCGCAACGTGCCGCCCGCGGCCACACCCGTATCGAGGATCACATCCGCCTCAGGGCTGCCGGTGTTCTCGAACTCCTCGGAGCCGTCGGACGCCTCGGGCACCTCGGGCACGGCCGACACCCCGCGCACCTCGCCCGACCCACCCGCGCCGTGTGCCTCATGCGCCTCGCACACCTCAAGCGCGCCGCGCACCCCGGGCACCTCGATCACCGGCCGCCCGTCCTGCATCCGAAACGCGAACGGCCGCGTGCAGTGCACCCATCGGCCGTGGTCGGAGAGCAGCACCGGCATGCCCTGATTGGCCTTCACGTCCCGCAGGTCGATCTCGTACCCGTCGGCGAACGGCATATGCCGGCCGTCGGCGGCCGCTCCGCCCCACCAGTGTTCGCCGGGGCGCGGATCCAGCGCGAGTACACCACCGTCGACCGATCCGCGATTCGTCATGCCGCCCAGCTCTCCCACGTGCTCGGTCCCTTCGCGCCCACCCACCGGTGGCGGCGAGCCCCCCGTTGAGCCCGCCGCCACCACCCGACCCACCGCCCGACCGGCCTCGACTCACCGGCCGATCGGGCGGGGAACTTCACCCGGTCGAGCCTCGATCCGTCGCCCGACCAGGTAGTACAAACCATCGCCGACCAGGCGTCATCCATCACCTGATCACGCGTCACTTCATGGTGAAGCCCTGCTCCTTGCCGAACGTGGTGATCCGCTCCTGCCAGGTGGACAGCGCACCCGGCAGGTCGCCACCGGGCTTGTAGACCTGGCCGATGGTGTCCTTGAAGATGCTGTTCGCGTACACCTGGAACGGCAGGTACTGCCACTCCGGTCGCACCGCGCCGGACATCTGCGCGAACACCTCGTTCGGCTTCGTGCCCGGGAAGTACGGGAGGTCGGCGCCGCGGAAGGTCGGGTCGTCGAGCAACAGCCGGGTCGCCGGGAACAGGCCCACGTCGGAGTTCAGCGACTTGACCGCCTCGGGGTCGGAGTTCAACCAGGTGGCGAAGGCGACCGAAGCCGCCTTGTTCTTGGCCTGCTTCGTCACCGCGACCGACGAACCGCCGTTCTCGGCACTCCCCGGCGCGCCGTCACCGGTCGGCATCGGCGCGACGGCCCACTGACCCGCACCCTGCGGCAGGTTCTTCTGCATCACCGCGGGCGCCCACGCACCGGCCAACCACAGCGCGTACTTGCCGGCCCCCATCGACTTCCACCACTCCTCGTTCCAACTCGGCGTGGACTCCACCGTCTTGTCCGCCAGCATCGGACCCCACGTGGCCGCCCACTTCGCCGCGCCCGGGTCGTCCTTGAGCTTCACCGCGGCCGAGGACTCGCCGGAGACCTGGTACGGCTTGCCACCCTGCTGCCAGATCAGGCTGTTCGCCTGTCCCGCGTCGCCCGGGTCGAGGTAGGTGACGAAGTTCGCCGGGTCGGCCGCCTTGATCTTCTTGCCCAACTCGGCCACCTCGGCCCAGGTCTTGGGCGGCGTCGCGCCGAGCTTGTCCAGGACGTCCTTGCGGTAGAACATCGCCATCGGTCCGGTGTCCTGCGGTACGCCGTAGATCCCGCCGGCCACGTTGACCTGCGACCAGGCGGACGAGGCGAACTTGTCCCGGAGCGAGGCGGCGCCGAAGTCGGCGAGGTTGACCAGTTGCTTGGTGATCGCGAACTGTGGCAGTGCGTAGTACTCGATCTGCGCCACGTCCGGGGCGCCGCTGCCGGCCTTGAGCGCGGCCTGCAACTTCGTGTACTCGTCCTTCGATTGGCCCACGTTGACCAACTTGACGTGCACCTTCGGGTACTTCTTCTCGAAGAGCGCCACCGTCCTGTCGATGTTGGGCACCCAGCTCCAGAAGGTGATCTCGGCGGGCTGGTCGAGAGCCCCCGCGACCGCCGACGGGTCGGCCTGCTTGCCGCCCTTGTCGTCGTCGGACTTGGAGTCCGACCCGCACGCGGCGAGCGACAGGGCGAGCGCCGCGACGGTGACCGCGGCGGTCATCGAGGTCGACCGACGCGAGCCGAGACGACCCGCGATCGACGATTTTGCGTTCATGTGTAGCCACTCCAAAGGGGTTTCGCGAACACGGGGACGTGCGAAAGAGGCATGCGAGATACGAAGGAGAGACAAAGGCCCGATTGCGGATCGAGGAGGCATCACTGCGGGCTGAGGAAGCACCGGCCCGTCGGCCCCGGCCCGGGGACCCCACCGGCGACATCCGCCCCGCCGACAAGCCCTACTGCTTGACCCCGCCCGCCGAAAGGCCGGACTGCCAGAACCGCTGCAGGAACAAGAACGCCACGATCAGCGGCACGATCGCCAGCAGGCTGCCGGTCAGCAGGATCGGATAGATCGCTGTACTGCCCGCCACACTGCCGCCGTTGGCCTGCCCGTTCCACCTGTTGAGTCCGACGGTCAGCGGGAACCAGTTCGGGTCGTTGAGCACGATCAACGGCAGGAAGTAGTTGTTCCAGGTCGCCACCAGCGCGAACAGCAGCACCGTGACGAAGCCGGGCGCGAGCAACCGCAGCGAGATGGTGAAGAAGATCCGCAACTCGCCCGCGCCGTCCATCCGAGCCGCCTCCAACATCGCGTCCGGCACCGCGTCCGCCGCGTACACCCGCATCAGGTACAGCCCGAACGGGCTGGCCAGGGAAGGCAGGATGACGGCCCACGGGGTGTTCACGATGCCCACGTCGCTGAACAGCAAGTACGTCGGTACCGCCAACGCCGTACCCGGAATCGAGATCGCGCCCAGCACCAGCGCGAACATCAGCCTGCGCCCGGCGAATTCGAACTTGGCCAGCGCATAGCCACCGAGCGTGGCGATCATCGCGGCACCGCCCGCGCCGACCACCGAGTACAGCAGGTTGTTCGCGAACCAGCGGAGATAGATGCCGTCTTCGTAGGTGAAGACGTCGTGGATGTTGTCGAAGAGGTTGAAGTCGTCGGCGAACCACAATCCGCGCGACGAGAGCAGACCCTCGTTGGACTTGGTCACGCCGAACATCAGCCAGACCAGGGGCAGCAGCGTATAGCCGAGCATCAGCGCCATCGCGACGGTCAGCGCCGTGCTCTTGCGATCGCGACGATCGCGACGATCGCGACGGCCGCCGCTCTTGCCGCTCCCGCCACGCCCACGGTGCGGCCGTCGACCACGCGGGCGGAAGAACCGGCTGGACGCGTCGCCGGCCGCGCTCGGGCGATCCGGCAGGGTGGAGGTGCTCACTGCATGCGCTCCCGTCGGGCGGTGGCCAGCTGGACCAGGTACGCGACGAACACGGTCACCACACCGAGAACCACCGCGATGGCGGCCGAGTAGTTGAACTGACGTCCGTTGAAGGCGAGGTTGTAGGCGTACAGGTTCGGGGTGTAGTTGGTCGGCACCGACGCCGGGGCGAGCGCGGACAGGATGCTCGGCTCGTTGAACAGTTGGAAGCTGCCGATCACCGAGAACGTGGTGGCGAGCAGCAACGCCGGCTTCAGCGCCGGGAGTTTGATGCTCCAGGCGGTGCGGAACGCACCCGCGCCGTCCATCTCGGCCGCCTCGTACAGCTCTTCGGGAATCGCCCGCAGTGCCGCGTACAGGATCATCATGTTGTAGCCCACGTAGGACCAGGTCACCACGTTGCCGATGGACGCGAGCATCCAGTCCGGGCCCAGCAGATCGGGCAGTTCGGTGCCGAGCAGGTCACTCAACTCGGCGGACAAACCGAACCGCTTCCCGTACATGTAGCCCCACATCAGCGCCGCGACCACGCCTGGTACCGCGTAGGGAACGAAGATGCCGACCCGGAACAGACCCGCGCCGCGCAACCGGCCGCTGTCGATGGCCAGCGCGGCCAGCAGCGACAAGGTGAGCATCAGCGGTACCTGGATCGCGAAGAACAGCGCGACCCGGACCAGTCCGGCGGAGAACAGCTGGTCGCTCAGCGCCTTCGAGTAGTTGTCGAACCCGACGAAGACCGTGCCCCCGATCATCCGGTCCTCGTACAGGCTGAGCCGGAACGCGTAGGCGAGCGGTGCGGCGACGCCGATGACGAAGACCACCAGGAACGGGAAGAAGAAGGCGTGGCCGGTGAGGTTGCGCCGCAGGGCGCCGCGCTTCACCGCGTGCCCCGGCGGCGGCACGGGACCGGGTCGACTCTCACGGAAGGTCCTCCGGGACGCTCGGGGGATTTCGGGGACAGCGGTCGCAGGGTCGCCGCCGCAACGAATGTTTGCGCCAACATCGCGGCGCGTTTCGAGAGTGTTCCGTCACGCTGACGACCTGTCAATAGTCATCTCTGCGGGAAGTTTCCCGCATGAATGTGGCTTTTGGCAGTTCTTCGGAGTCGATCGCGACGCACTGTTGACCCCGAATCATGTTTGCGCGAACATGAGCGCATCCGCCGCCCGGCGCGGATGCCGTGAGTGAAAGGATCGGGGCATGGCGAAGGACGGAGAGGTGGCGAAGCCGGGATCGGGCGGGCCGTTCGAAGCGCGTACCCGGCCTCCGTCCATGGCCGACGTCGCCGAGATGGCGGGCGTCTCCAGCCAGACCGTCTCGCGAGTCGCCAACAACCGCAGCAACGTGGACGAGGCGACCCGCGAGCGTGTGCTCGCCGCGATGCAGGTGCTCGGCTACCGGCCGAACACGGCGGCGCGGGCCCTGGCCACCGGCAAGTTCCGGATGCTCGGTGTGATCAGCTTCGGCCTGAACGCGTACGGCAACGCCCGCACCCTGGAGGCGATCGTCGCCGCCGCACAGGACGCGGACTACTCGGTGAACGTGGTGAGTGTGCGGGCGCAGACCGAAAGTGCCGTGCGCGACGCCTTCGATCGACTCACCATGCAGGCCGTGGACGGAATCATCCTGATCGAGGCGCAGATCCTGGACACCCCCGCGCTACGGCTGCCCTCCGGTCTGCCGGTGGTGGTGGTCGACGGCGAGGAGAGCCGCCGGCACCCCGGCGTGGACACCAATCAGGCCGAAGGTGCCCGGCTGGCCACCGCACACCTGCTCGACCTGGGCCACCGCACCGTGTGGCACGTCTGTGGCCCACAGGACTCCTATGCCGCCCGGCGGCGCGCCGAGTCCTGGCATCGCACGCTCAAGGCGGCCGGGGCACCCGTCCCGCCGCTGCTGTACGGCGACTGGAGCGCCGCCAGCGGCTACGCGGCCGGCCTCGAACTGGCCGCGAATCCGGAGGTCTCCGCGATCTTCGCGGGCAACGACCAGATGGCGCTGGGCGTGGTGCGCGCGTTGCACGAGGCCGGCCGCTCGATCCCGGACGAGGTGAGCGTGGTGGGCTTCGACGACCTCGCCGAATCGGCGTGGTTCCTGCCCTCGCTCACCACGATCCACCAGGACTTCGAGGAGGTCGGCCGGCAGTGCGTGGCGCTGCTGTTCGACCAGTTCCGCTCCGGTCACGCCACCGTGCACGGCGCCACGCCGGTCGCCCCGACCCTGATCGTCCGGGACAGCACCTCGGCGCCGCCGACCTCCTGACGAACCGTCACCACGGCGTCCGGCCGACCCGTTCCTCTCGCCTGCCCGCACCCACCGAAGTCGGGCGCCCCTGCCTCGGATTCACCCCGAATCACCCGGATTCGTGCCCCGCGCAGTCCGCATTCATCCCCCATCACCCCGGATCAGCCCCCGTACCACCCTGTTCGCCCGCGCACCCACTCGTCCGCAGCGGCCCCGAAGTGATCCCGAAGGAGAAGTGGCGCCCGGCCGGACGACTTTCGGCCCCGGCGTGCCACAACGCACCGATGAACGACACCACACACAACCCCGCCGGCCGGATGGCCGCCCTGCGCGCTCGTCTCGGCGGCATCGGCTTCGGCGCCGACTACAACCCGGACCAGTGGCCCGACGCCACGCGCGCCGAGGACCTGGCGCTGATGGCCCGGGCCGGGGTCACCGTGGTCAACCTCGCGATCTTCGCCTGGGCCCGGGTCGAACCGGCCCGCGACGCCTACGACTTCGGCTACTTCGACCGGGTGATGGACGACCTGGCCGCGCACGGGATCACCGCCGACCTCGCCACGATGACCGCCGCACCGCCGCCGTGGCTGGTCACCGAGCATCCCGAGGTGTTGCCGGTGACCGCCGACGGCACGGTCCTGTCCCCCGGCGGCCGGCAACACTTCTGCCCGTCCTCGCCGATCTTCCGCGACCGCGCCGCCCGCCTGGTCGAGGCGGTCGCGACGCACTACCGGGATCATCCGGCGCTCGGGCTGTGGCACGTCGGCAACGAATACGGCTGCCACGTCGCGGAATGCTTCTGCGACGCGTCGGCCGCCGACTTCCGGCGCTGGCTGAGCGAGCGCTACAAGAGCGTGGACGCGCTCAACGAGGCATGGTCCACCGACTTCTGGTCACAGCGCTACACGTCCTTCGACCAAGTGCTGCCACCGCGTACGGCGCCGACCTATCCGAACCCCTCCCAGCAGCTCGACTTCAAGCGGTTCGGCAACGACGCGCTGCTCGCGTGCTTCGCCGCGGAGACCGCGATCCTGCGCCGGATCACCCCCGACGTGCCGGTCACCACGAACTTCCTGGCCGGGCTCAAGAGCGTGGACATGTACGACTGGGCGCCGGCCATGGACGTCCTGTCCCTGGACAGCTACCCCGACCCGAACTGGGAGCAGGCGCACATCGGCGCGGCGATGAGCTACGACGTGATCCGCTGCGCGGGCGGCGGCGAACCGTGGCTGCTCACCGAACAGGCGCCGTCCGCGGTCAACTGGCGGGCCCGCAATGCCGCCAAGTCGCCGGGTCGGATGCGGCTGTGGAGCTGGCAGGCGGTCGCCCAGGGGGCGGACGCGATCATGTACTTCCAGTGGCGGCAATCCCGCGGTGGTGCCGAGAAGTTCCACTCCGGCATGGTGCCGCACGCCGGTCCGGAGACCCGGGTGTTCCGGGAAGTGGCGGATCTGGGGGCCGAGTTGGCCCGCGTGCCGGAGCTGGTCGGCACCCGGATCCGCAATCGGGTCGCGCTGCTCACCGACTGGCACAGCTGGTGGGCCCTCGAACTCGACTCGCATCCCTCCGACGCCGTCCGCCACCTGGACCGCGCGCTCGACCATTACGCGCCGCTGTTCGACCTGGGTGTCGGTGTGGACGTGGTGCATCCGGGAGCCGACCTGTCCGACTACCGCCTGGTGATCGTGCCGAGCCTGTACCTGCTGTCCGCCGAACACGGCGACAAACTCTCCCGCTTCGTCGCGGACGGCGGATCGCTCGTCGTTTCCTTCTTCAGCGGAATCGTCGACGACTGCGACCGGGTGCATCTGGGCGGCTACCCGGGTCCCCTGCGTGAGGCGTTGGGTGTGTCGGTGGAGGAGTTCTGGCCGGCGGACGCCGGCGCGGTGTTCCCGGTACGGGGGCCGGCCGAGCCGGGCGACGTGCCGCCGACGGGCACCGGCGACCTGTGGCGTGAGGACGTCACGCTCAAGGGCGCACGGGTCGAGCTGGAATTCGCCGGCGCCGAGTGGGCCGGCCGGCCGGCCGCGACCGTACACACCCACGGCGCGGGCATCGCGCGCTACATCGCGACCCGCCCGGACGCGGCGACCATGCGCGGCCTGATCGGTCGAGCCTGCGCGGACGCGGGCGTCGAGCCGGTGCTGCCGGTGCTGCCGCGCGGCGTCCAGGCATCCATCCGAGCCGGTGACGGGTACGACGTACTCGTCGTGCTCAACCACACGGACGCGACCCACGAGATCGACCTCCCGGACGATCGCCGGGACTTGCTCACCCAGGACCGAGCGATCACCCGCCGGATCACCCTGGCCCCGCGCGACGTGGCAGTCCTCGGCTCCCTGCCGACCGAGCCCGACACCACCCCGGCACCCGAATAGGCGCCGCCCCCAAACCCCCCGGCAGCACCACAGCACCACAGCACCGAAGACAAAAACGCACCACTCGCCCCAGTCGCACCGCTGCACCGCTGCACCGCATGCAGTTCCCTCAACCCTCAACCGAGGCAGGTACCGATGCAACGCACCAGGCACCGACGCACTCCGAACCCCGAGGCCCCCGGCCTCCCCCGCACCAGGCACCGGCTTCTCGCCCGTTCCGCCCTCGCCCTCACCGCGGTCGCCGCCGGCCTCCTGATCGGCCCGCAGGCCGGCGCCACCACCCCCGCCGCACCGGCAACCCCGCCGACGACCCCGCAGGCGTCCGCCCTCGCCGCGTCCTGGACAGCCCCCCTGTCCGCGAGCGGCCGCTGGATCGTCGACGCGAACGGTGAGCGGTTCAAGCTGCGTTCGGCCAACTGGGCCGGAGCACAGGGCACCTGGAACGGTTCCGGCGACATCGGCAACACCGCCAACCACCACAGCGGAGAGAATTCGAACGGCATGCCGCTGGGCCTCGATCGGGCAAGCCTGCCGTCGATCCTGGCAGGCTTCCACGCGGTCGGGATCAACAGCATCCGGCTGCCCTTCTCGAACGAGATGGTGCACACGACCACGACCGTCCCCGACGCGTCCGTGGCCGCCAATCCGCAGCTGCGCGGCAAGACCCCGCTCCAGGTGTTCGACGCGGTGGTCGCCGCTTTGACCGCCGACGGCTTCGCGGTGGTGCTGAACAACCACACCGGCACCACCCGTTGGTGCTGCGGCGTGGACGGCAACGAACGCTGGAACACCTCGCGCAGCACCGCCGACTGGGTGGCCGACTGGATCACCATGGCCAACCGCTACAAGACCAACAAGCGCGTGGTCGGCGCCGATCTGTACAACGAGGTCCGTCGCAACATCACCGACGACCCCAACTGGGGCTGGGGCAACGACAAGGACTGGCAGGCCGCGTCGCTGGAAGCGGGCAACCGCATCCTGACCGAGGCCAACCCGGACCTGCTGATCATCGTCGAGGGCATCAACTGGACCGGCGTCCCGGTCGACGGCCTGCCGCACGGCCGCCCCACGCTGACCCCGGTGCGCACCCTGTCGCACACGCTGGTCGACCCGAAGAAGCTGGTCTACTCGGCACACTTCTACGGGTACACCGGTCCCAACCACAGCGGCGCGTACGGCCTGGGCGAAACCCACGACGCCCGCTACCAGGACCTGACGCGTGATCAACTGTTCGCCGAGATCGACCGATCGGCGCAGTTCGTGACCGCCGACGGGCAACACCACACCGCTCCGGTGTGGATCAGCGAGTTCGGCACCGGTGCGGAGGAGGCCGACCCGGTCGCCCGCGCCTGGTTCACCAACTTCACCGACTACCTGGTCGCCCGCGACCTCGACTTCGCCTACTGGCCGCTGGTCGGCTGGAAGGGCAACGGCCAGGGCGACTCGTGGGCCCTGCTCCGCTTCGACCCGACCGGCACCCGCAGCGGCATCGCGGACGACCCGACCGACTGGCGCGCCGCCGCCTGGACCAAGCTGACCGGCGCTGCCGGCCGTACCGGTCCCATCCCCGCGTCGGCACGCTGGAACATGCTGAACCTGGACAGCGCCGATGCCCAACCGTCGCTGCGGATGCGGGCCCAATCGGACTGGGACTCCGGCGCCCGAAAGGGCGTCTGCCCCGACGGCGAGCGCATCGTCGGCCTGTCGCACACCGGCAACCGCGGACTGTGCACCACCGCCGGCGGCCCGGACCTGTCTGCGATCGGCGCCGGCTACACGGTGGTTCGCGACCAGTCGTACGTGCAGAACGACTGGGCCACGGGTTACACCAAGCTCGAATGCCCCACCGGCCGGATGATCACCGGCTACAGCGTGCGCGGCGCGGCCGTCTCCGCGATCCTGTGCACCCAGCCCACCACGGCACTCGGCACCCAGGCCCGCACCCTGTGGTTCGACCGAGGCGACAACCGCCCGACCGGCAACCCCGGCGGCGAGTTCGCCTCCGGCGCGTACAAGGGCCAATGCAACACCGACGAATACGCGGCCGGCGTCGCCTACACCGGCCGGGTCGGCTCGGCCAAGACCCCCGACGCCCTCCTCTGCAAGCGCTTGACCTGACCGACCCACGGCGAGCGCTCACCCCGAGCAGCCCATCGGCAGCACTCGGTCCGAGCACCGACGAACAGCGCTCGGCCCGAAATCAACCGTAAGGCGCTCGCCCCAACCGACCCACTCGGCTGCGCCGCTCCCTCCCCGGGGGCGGCGCAGCCACGTCACCGGTCCGACGCGTCGCCAATCTCACGGGTGAATACAGCTAGGGCGCCTGCACCGGAGGGCTCGGCGTGTGTACCGGCGGAAAAGTGGTCGACGGCGTTCCGGATCCCGACGTGTAAGGGTTCGGTTTGGCGGCCTGATCCTCGAACCCGGCCACCTTCTCCCGCGCGGCCCGGTTGACCTCGGGGCTCACCCACAGCTGCCATACGGATGACAGGGCGGCTGCCTTGAGCCGATCCAAGGCAAGCGGCACCGCGGCCCCCACCACACCCCCTGCCGCGCGCTCTGTCGTCGCCGTCAGCGAGATCTCCACTCCGTCCGGGCGGGTCAGCCACACGGACCGGGACAACGCACCCGGGCCCGTCGACGGCTGCCCGCTCCCACCGACCGTCGAGCCGCGGAACGACATGTACTCCGCGACGTATCCACGCGTGCCGTCCGGCCCGGCGAACGGCCGACAGATGCCGCCGAGCTTGGTGGCCTCCGAGCAGGCGGATCCGGAAGACTCCGGGGTACTCGACCGCACCTGCGCCG
The DNA here is from genome assembly GCF_000372745.1 of Embleya scabrispora DSM 41855. Lineage (GTDB taxonomy): Bacteria > Actinomycetota > Actinomycetes > Streptomycetales > Streptomycetaceae > Embleya > Embleya scabrispora. The sequence continues at coordinate 50,408 of NZ_KB889693.1, forward strand.
ACAGGCGAGTGAATCCGTCGGTGTTGTCGAGCAGGATGGAGGCGAAAGCGCCCACCCGGTTCGTGGAATCGTCCGTTTTCGGGGGGAGCGTGGCTCCCTTGGGCTCCACCTGCCTGCCCTCCATCCACTGGGTCTGCAGCAGTATCCGGGCGATCTCCTGGGCCGAGACCGGTTCCCTCCCGACCGGCACGTGGGACTCGGCTTCCGGCCCGGGACCGGCACTCGGCGAGGTCGAGTCGCCGGCCACCGCCGCCGCCCCCGAGGCATCCCGGGTCCCCGGCGTTCCCTGTGTCCCGTTCGACACCACCAGACCGGTGCCCGCCACGGCCAGCACCGCCACGACGGAGGCGCCCATGCGAATCCGACGGGCCCGCCGCATCCGCCGGCCCCGGGTGATTCCCCCCGCGACCAACCCGGCCGGCAGCACCAACTCCGACGCCGCCGTCCGCATCGCGGTCGCCAGTTCCTGCTCCTCAGATCGCGGGGATCCCATCGGCCTGCTGTCTCCTAGACGTCCGTTCGACCACGTGTCGTACTCCCCACCCGGAGGCCGTGCCGGCGGGCGCCCCGAGGAACACTCACACATCGACCGGCCGGGCCGTTCCCACCGGGCACGATGCCCGACCGGACCGGCGTCCCCCGACCCCGACCAGCGTCGCGCGTGTGCCCACTAGATAGAACGCCTTGAACCCCCCGGGCCGTCACGCGAATGCGCCCGGAACATCAAGTGCGGCTCATATTCTGGCGTTCGCACGAGAAAACCGTGCCAGGCAGGCCCGGACCGATGATGTCGCGGCACGTGGGGTGTCTCCCTTCCGGACCCTCGACCGCACGTACGCACGAGAAGGTGGCCCGACGACCGACCGGGCAAGCAACCTGCACGAGCTCCTGAGGTCCCACGTCGAGATCGGACCGGTACCGGGAGCGGTGGCCCTGGTCGCGCGCCACGACCGGGTCGCGGTACAGGCGGTCGGCTCGCCGGACGCCGCCGGCACCGTCCCGATGGCCCGGGACACCATCTTTCGCATCGCGTCGCTCACCAAGCCCATCGTCGCCGCGGCGGTGATGCTGCCGGCCGAGGACGTCGGCCTCGACCTGGTCGACGCGCCCACCGGCCAGTGGAGCAGCCCGCCCGCGTTCCCTTCCGGTGCCGGCGGCCCGGTGTCCACCGTCGACGACTGCCACGCCTTCGCCCGACTGCTGCTCGGCGAGGGCACCGCGGACGGCCGGCAGGTGTCGACCCTCGCGTCGGTGCGCCGGATGACCACCGACCACCTGACCGCACCCCAGCGGAGCACGGCCCACCTCTTCCTTCAGGGCCAGGGCTGGGGCTTCGGCGGCTCGGTCGACGTCGCGGCGGTCGACCCGTGGAACGTCCCCGGCCGCTACGGCTGGGTGGGCGGCACCGGCACGGCGGCGCACATCGTCCCGTCCACCGGCACCGCCACCGTCCTGCTCACCCAGCTGGAACTGTCCGGCCCCACCCCGCCCGCCCTGATGCGCGACTTCCGGCGCCTGGCGGCCGGCATCCGAGCCCGGACCGCCCAGGAATCCCCCGCCGCCGAAACGCGTTGCGCCCCGACATGACGACATCACTGGATCCCGGTGCACCGGACGCCGGAACGCCGCTGCGTTACACCGCCTTCTCCGCCGACCCCACCGGCGGCAACCCCGCCGGCGTCGTCCTGGCCGCCGACGGGCTCGACGATCCGGCGATGCTCGCGATCGCCGCCGAACTCGGCTACTCCGAGACCGCGTTCCTCACCCGATCCGGTGCCGGCGACGACACCGCGGCAGCTCGCGCCTTCGACGTGCGCTACTTCAGCCCGTTGGCCGAGGTCTCCTTCTGCGGCCATGCCACCGTGGCGGCGGCGGTCGCGGTCGCCGAGCGGATCGGCCCGGGCGAACTCGTCTTCGCCACCCGTGCCGGCACCGTCCCGGTCGACGTGGTCGCCGCCGCCGACGGCAGTCTGCGCGCCACGCTGACCAGCGTCGAACCCCACCACCGCGAGGTCCCGTCCGCCGATGTCGCCCGGGCGCTGGCCCTGCTCGGTTGGGCCGCCGGCGACCTGGACCCGGCCATCCCGCCGAGCTACGCCTACGCGGGCGCCCACCACCTGATCCTGGCCGCCGGCACCCGGGCCCGACTGGCCGAGCTGCGCTACGACTTCGACGGTCTGGCCGAGTTCATGCGGGCCCGCGATCTGACCACCCTGCAACTGCTGTGGCGCGAGTCGGCGGACACCTTCCACGTGCGCGACCCGTTCCCGATCGGCGGCGTCGTCGAGGACCCGGCCACCGGCGCCGCGGCCGCCGCCCTCGGCCACTACCTGAGGGCCCGGGGCCTGGTCCGCCCGCCCGCCACGCTCACGCTGCACCAGGGCGAGGACCTGGGCCGCCCCGGCGTGCTGACCGTCGACCTGCGCGCCGACGACACGCGCGTACGGGTCTCCGGTGTGGCCGTGCCGATCCCGGATCCGCTCGGCTGAGGACGCCGGTCGGGCCCCCGCCGGCCGGGACGCCGTCCTCGGGCCGCCGAACCGCGACCCGAGCCGGTCGACCCGAGCCGGGCAACGCGCTTCGCCCCACCTCGCGTTCGCCAATTTGTGACAGCACTGGTCCAGACCATTGACCGCCTCGAAGCGGCCCTCCTAACGTGAAAGAGCGCTCCCGGTAACGAAGGCACGCGACTCGCGCAGGTCGCATCGACACGGTCCGCGTCCGGACCGTGTGGCTTCACGTTCGGATGCGGATTCGACGTCCCATCGACTCGACGGTGCCGCCCGCGGCATGCGGACGGCGGTTCGAGACCGCGCCCGAACGGGTCGTCCAGTCCCGGCACGACTTCGTTCACGAGGAGAAGTTCCATGCGCAAGAGGACCATCCTGGCCACGCTGAGCGCCGCGGCGGTCGCCCTGCCCTTCATGATGCTGCCGTCCTCCGCCTCCGCCCACGGGTTCATCTCCAGCCCGAAGAGCCGCTCCGCGCTGTGCGGCGAGGGCAAGGTCAAGAGGTGCGGCCAGATCCAGTGGGAGCCGCAGAGCGTCGAGGGCCCCAAGGGCTACCCGGCGGGCGGTCCCGCCGACGGCAGGTTGTGCGCCGGCGCGGACGGCCGGTGGGCCCCGCTCGACGACCCGCGCAACGGCACCTGGCCGGCCACCGCACTCACCTCGGGCGCCTCGTTCAGCTTCACCTGGGAAATCGAGGCCCGGCACTCGACAAGCACGTTCCGCTACTACATCACCAAGCCGAGCTGGAATCCCACCCAGCCGATCAGCCGCGCCCAGATCGAGAGCACGCCGTTCCTGACCGTGCCCTACGGCGGCGCCCTGCCCGCCGCGCACACGGTGCACACCGGCACCCTCCCGGCCGGCCGCACCGGCCAGGCGCTGATCTTCGCGGTCTGGGACGTCGCGGACACCGACAACGCGTTCTACTCGTGCTCCGACGTGAAGTTCTGACCGAACACCGTGCGCCCGGCGGCCGGACGCGGCACACCGCGCCGCCGGGTCCGGCCGCGACACGCGCTCCGCACCGAGGCCGGCGCGCCCGGGTCCGGCCCGGATGCCCCACCGCCCGATCGTGACGGACCGCACGTCGTGACCGACCGCACCACCCGATCGTGGCCGACCGCCGACCACCCCGCACCCGTCACCTGCTCCTCGGCGCGTGCCTCGATCAGCGACCGGCGGATGTACGGCACGAGCCACGGCAGTTGCGACATCGCCGACACCGCCGGCCGAGAGGCACCACCCGCCCCGCGCGTGCGACCGTCGCCGCCGCGTCCGGGTCCGGGTACAGGCACGGGAACGGAAACGGGTACGGGTCCCCCGCAGCCAACCGGCGTAGCGCCCGGCCCTCCCCGATCGTTGCCGGCGGATCCGGGTGATCACCCACCGCCCCCACTCGCGGAGATATCGCCACAGGCGAACCCGACGCAGGCCCATCCGCCCGTTCGGACACGCCCCGTGCGGACAGTTGGTGGACCTCCATCGGACTGCACCTGGAAGGATGGGCAGGATGGAGGGGCACGGTTCGCACGGTGACGGGAGCAGGCGTGGTGGTCGGATCCGCACGACGGTCCCTCGGGGTCGGCCTTCCGCTGTCGATCACGCTCGCGCCGCTGCTCCTGGCCATGCTCCCGACCGCGTTCGCCGGCGGCGAGACACGCCCGTGGCGTCGGCGCAAGGACGCCGCCCGCTCGGCGGCGCTGGCCGCACGCGAGGCGGCGGGTGAGGCGTTCCTCCAGCTCGACACCGCGCAGCGGGACATGATGCTCTCGCTGGAGACGGTCCGGGCCGTCCGCGGCGCGCGCGGCACCGAGGACGCACTGCGCGGCTTCGCGGCGGTCAGCCTGCGGATCGACGAGGCGAGCGCGGCATACATCGCACTGATGGACCGGTATCCGCTGGACGCCGAACTGGAGACCGACGAGTACGAGGCGGCCCGTCGGGAGTTGACCGAAACCGCGCGCAAGCTGGACGCGGTCCGCCAGGACCTGGACCGGTTCGGCACCTCGCTCGGCCCGCTGCTCGCCGATGCCGAGCACGCGCTCGGGCAGTTGCCGCCGGCCGTGGATCGGGCCCGCCGGGCCGCCGCCGAGGCCGCCGAGGCGGTCGCCGACACCGAGCGGGCCGGCCTGGGCACGAGCGGCCTCACCGCCCGCCTGACCGCGATCCGGAGCGATCTGGCCGAGCTGGACCGCGGCCCGGCCGCGCTCGGCATCCCGGGCACGCTGGAGATCGCGCGCCGGATCGAGACCTCGGCCGGTGAATTGCGCGCCGAGGCCGAACGACTGCCCCGGCAGCGCGAGGAGGTGACCAATCGGCTTTCCTCGCTGCGCACCCGCGCCCAGGCCCTGGAGTCCCGGCTGACCGGCGTCGAACCCGCCCTGCACCGCCTGCGCCGCGACTACGTCCAGTCCTGCTGGACCGACCTGGAGCAGGTCCCGGCCAAGGCCCGCCAGTCGCTGGGCGTCGCGCACGCCCGCCTGGAGGAGGCCGGCGCCGCGGCCGGACGCGGTGAGTACGCCGACGCGGTCAGCCGCCTGGCCACCGCGCGAGCCACCCTCAAGGACGCCGACGAGGCGATGGCCTCGGTCAACGACCGCCTGCGTGCGCTGGAGGAGGTGGCCCGCGACCCGGAGGCCGAGCTGGAGCGCACCCGATTCGCGCTGCGCGACGCCCAGCGGCTCGCGCTCGGCGGCCGCGCCAACGCCGAGGAGCGCTACGCCCGCCGGCTGGACGCGCTGGTCTTTCGCCTGGAGGCGATCGCCGCCGAACCGGAGAACCCGCGCCCGGACTGGTGGCGCTTCCTCAGCGAGACCCGCGGCATTCGGGCCGAGGTCGCGGCCACCGTGCAGGTCATCCGCGAGGACCGGGCCGGCCCCGGACCACGCTGATGTCACGGTGCGTCAATCCCCTGGGTCAAAAACGCGACATTTTGCGCTTTCGATACACATTACGCCACTCAGCGTAGTGAAACCGTCGCCATGTTCGACCAGTCGGGTAAAGAATCGGCACCTTCGGCCACCTTCCCGAAATTCAAGGTTTAAAGTCGTCGGACCGGCCGACTTCGGGACCTTGGTCCCGATTCACGGGTCCGAAACCCCGAGCGCCGCGCCGTCGACCACCTGCCGACACCGGGAAGTCGCACATGCCCGTGCTCTTGATGCTCCTGTTCGCCCTTCTCCTCGTGCTCGCGCTGCCGAGTCTGCGCGCGTCGCGCCGTGCTCCGCGGACCGCCGCCGCGCTGCCGCTGCACACGAACGACATGACCGACATGCATCGCATGATGGTTCTCGCGTACCAGGAGGAGCGGGCGGTGCTGCATCGCCAGGCGGTCACCTGGCTGCACTCGCTCGGCCGCGGCCCGCTGCGGGTGACCGACGCGCAGGCGGCGACCGGTAACCGCGGTTGCGACCTGGTTACCCTGGGCGACGGCACCGTGCTCGGCCTGTCCTCGACCGGGCTGGTCATGCACGAGTTGTGCGGTGCGCTCGACCGATTCACCGAGGTGGCACTGACCCGGGTGCGGGCGGCGCGCGACGGCTTCGAGCTGACCTTCGACATGGAGTGCGGGCGGCAGTTGCACGCCCGGGCCGAACTGCTGACCGTCCGCGGCGCCTGCGTCTGAGCCGCCCCCGGATCCCGCGCCCCGGACCCGGCTCCGCCCACCGCTCCACCCCCGACATGGACGCCCTCGGCCGCGGCCGAGGGCGTCGGTGCATTGTCCGGCGGGTCCGCGCCCGCCCGGATGTCGCGGCGAGTCACTCGACCGGCAGGCGACTCCGCTCCAGCAGCCAGGCCGCGATCCGCTCGCCCGCCGTCACACCCTGTGCGGTCAGCGCCTCGACGTGCGGCGCCGACCAGTTCGTCTCGGCCAGTTCGCCGTGCCCCGGCCGTACCCCGGCGTCCGCCGCACGCAGCAGCTCGATGTCCAGCAGCGAGTCGCCCGCGGCGAACACCGCCTCGGCGCCGGCCCGCCGGGCCACCTCGCGCACCGCGTCGCCCTTGGTCAGCGCCTCCGGGACGAGGTAGAGCTTGCGGCCCTGGAGCGAGACGCCGTAGCCGCGCTCGGCCGCCCACGCGGTCGTCTCGGGCACGAACTCCGGCGGCAGTTCCGCCCGTTCCACCACCAAGTAGGTGAACAGGTCCTCCGCCACCCGGAGTTTGTGGGTCCACTCGGGGCGGGTGACCCGTTCCAGATGGGCCACCACCTCCGGCAGCGGAGCGGCGTTCTCGGCCAGGCCCTTGCGCACTCCCGCGTGCCAGTCCGGGTCGCTCTCACCGTGCACGAGCAGGTGGCCGCCGTTCGCGCAGATCGCGAACTCCGGGGCCCGGCCGGGCAGTACGATCCGCCCGTACTGCTCGCGGGTGCGCGTGGTGGTGGGCACGAAGGTGGTCCGCTCGGCCAGTTCGGCGAGCAGCGCGACGGCGTCCCGGGTGACGAACGACATCGGCGCGCCGTCGTACTCCTCCACACACACCAGCTCGGGTGTCGGGTCCGTCGCCGCCAGGCCCAGTCGGGCGGCGGCCCCGGAGTAGACGAGGGTGCGGTCCAGATCGCTGGCCACCACGACACTCACGCGTTGCTCCCTTCCCGGCGAAAGCCGGGTTTGACCAAACCGACGCACGAGTACGGCAGGTCGTCCACGTCGACGACCGGAACCCCGCGCTGCGCGGCGAGCATCCGCACGTGGTCCAACTCCGCGCCGACGCCCTTGCGGGCCAGGATCTGCCACGGGACCCGGCGCAGCAGCACCCGGGTGGTCTCGCCGACACCGGGCTTGATCAGGTTGATGTTGTCGATCTCGTACTCGACGCCGATCCGCTCGACCGCACGCCACCCCTCCCAGGTCGGCGATCGATCGCTCGCGGCCAGTACCGGTCGATCGCGCGCGACGTCCTCGCTCACCGCGGCGAACCGCGCGGCGACGGTGTCCAGGAACAGGCCGGAGACGTCGGCCTCGGCCAACTCGGCGTAGAACTTCGCGCCGTGGAACTCGTCCGGGCCGATCAGGTCGTCCCGCAGCACGGTGCGCGAAACCAGCCCGGAGACCGTCGAGTTCAGGCACGCGGACGGGACCAGGAAGTCGTCGCGGGTGCCGTAGGTGCGCACGCACGAGCCCGGGTCGGCGAGCACGGCCAGTTCCGGGTCGAAGCGCATGCCGGTGGTCTCGGCGGTCAGCTCCAGCGCGTCGGACAACTCCCGGGTGATCGCGCCCTTGCCGGTCCAGCCGTCCACGAAGACGATCCGCGAGGGGTCGAACTCGCGGCCCAGCCAGCGCAGTGCGGTGGTGTCGATGCCGCGTCCGCGCACGATCGACACGGCGAAGTGCGGCAGGGTCAGGCCGTGCGCGCGCCGGGCCCAGCGGCGCATCAGCACGCCCACCGGGGTGCCGGCGCGGGCGAGCGAGACCAGCACCGCATCGTGGCCGCGTTCGGCCAGGATGGTCTCGGTGACCACGCCGACGGCGTGCGCGATCCGGTCCGCGGATGCGTCCAACGCGGCGTGGAACAGCGCCTGGTACTCGGGCGAGGGCTGGTACTCGATCGGCAGCGACTCGGCGTAGTGCGCGCCCGCGTGCTGGATCGCCTCCTCGCGCTCCTCGAGCGGTGCCTCCAACTCCACCGCGGACAGGTCCTTGAGCAGCCAGGCGACCTCGTCGGCGGCGTAGGAGGAGAACGCGGGCCCGTACAGCGGGTCCGGCAGTTTGCCGGTGTCGTGCCCGTGCGGGCTCGGCTGGTGGTTCATGACCTGCGCACCTCGGGGGTGAAGGAGGGGACAACGAGCAGACCGACGTGGTCGGTGATCCGGGACAGCACGTCCGGCAGCCCACCGGGCGCGTGCAGTTCGGGAGTGTCGGCGACCGAGTCGACGACGACCAGCACCTCGTCGAACCGTCGCGCGGGATCGGTGCCGGCCGCGACGTTGTACGCGTAGCGGACGCCGGGACCGTCCGACGGGTCGTCGTGGGCCGGGAATTGCAACCTGGTGCGGATCGCGTAGCCGGGATCGTCGACCGCGAGCACCGGCGAGCGGGTCGTGGTCGAGTAGCGCACCTCGACGTCCGCCGCGACGTGTTCGGCCAGCGCCCGGGCCAGCCGCAGCGGCGTGTACATCAGTTCCTCGAAGCCGAGCACCAGGATCCGCCGGCCGACCACCTGTTCGGCCAGTGCGGCGCCCAGCGTGGGCAACGCCCGCTCCAATGCGTCCTGATCGGCCTGGGTGAACCCGTGCCGGCCGCCGTCGGGCAACCCGGCGGGCCAGTCCAGGTCGAGGGTGCGCACCTTGCCGGGCCCGTCGTCGTCGGCCGGTTGGCCGCCGTCGTGCTCGGCCACCAGCGCGGTGCCGCGCACGAGCACGTCCTCGGGCAGTTCGACGGTGCCCGCGGCCAGGCTGACCAGGTCCACCCGGGCGCCGAGTTCGGCCGCGAGCACCGCCAAGCCGGCCCGATCGGCGGGGCCGCGCACATCGATCAGCGCCGCGATCACGTAGTGCGCGCGCGGCGCCACCGTGTGCAGCTCGCGAATGGTGTTGGCGACCGTGAGTCCGGTCGACAGTTCGTCGTCCACCAGGACCAAGGGCTCGGTTCCGGCCAGGAGTTGCGGATCACGCGGCAGGATCAGATGCGAGGTGGCGTGCGAGTGCTCCTCCTCGAACGCGCCGAACTGGGCGACCCCGGCCACCGGGCGACGGGTCGAGTGCAGGTAGGTCGCCCCGGGCAGGACCTCGGCCACACAGTGCCCCAGGCCGGTCGCGGTCTCCGCGTAGCCGAGCACCACCGGCGTCGGCTCGCCGGCCAGGACGCTCGCCACCCGCGCGCCCAATGCACGGCCCGCGTCGTGAACCACCGCGGGCAGTTGCGGAATGTGCTTGCCGAGCACGGTGGACACCAGCAGGTGGGCCCGGCGCGGGTTGCGGCGCAGCGCGAGCCCGACCAGCGCGTCGAGTCCGTCCCCCGCGAGCGCCACGTCGAGTCGCTCGGCGACCCAACTCCCCGACCAGGTTTCCATCCGATGTTCACTCAACGCACGAACTCGCTTCCCTCGACACCGATCGCATCCCACCGCCGCGGGGCCACCCGGCCCGTCGGCTCCTTCACCGCATGCCCGTCACTCCATGCCGGCCGCGAGCAGGTCGACGAAGGTGACCTCCTCGCCCGCGACGCCGAACGCCTGCGCCCGCCGCAATATCGCCTGGGCCCAGGCCCGGTGCGGCTTCACCTCGTTCATCTTGTTCGTGTACGCCGAGCGCAGCACCCCGCCGCCGGCCGCGCTCTCGGCCAGGATGTCGGTGGCGTCGCAGTACTCCTCGTGGGTGACCACCGACATCGCGTGGATCACCGCCACGTGGCTGGGGTGGATCGCGGTCTTGCCGAGCAGACCGTTGGCCTTGTCCAGTTCCAGCTCGCGGATCAGCCCGTCCAGGTCCGCCGAGATCAGCCGGGTACGCAGTTCGACCGCCTCGTCCGGGTCCTCGGCCTCGGCGAACGGGGTGCGGCGCAGCTGCGGCTTGAACAGTCGCTCGCCCTGCGGGAAGTACTCCCACACCGGTCCGCTGATCACGTGTCCGGTGCCGTCCGCGCGGCCGAACACGTTGACTATGTCCCCGATCAGGCCCGCCACCAGGTGCACGTCGTACGCGGTCAGGTCGCGCGAGCGGCGCAGCGCGTACGCGGACTGGAAGTCGGTGGCCCCGATCCGCACCGCGAGGATCTTGTCCCGGTGCGCGGCGACCAGCTCGGCGAGCTCGGCGAGCACCGCGCGCCGGTGTTCGAGGTAGGCGATCGAGGGCGACTCCAGCACCGGCATCGCGTACAGCCGACGTCCGCTGAGTGCGATCGCCTCGTCCAGCGCCTTGAGGTAGCGCGCGCCGCTGTCCGGCTCGAACTTGGGCAGCACGAATCCGGACAGCACTTTCAGGGTGTCGCCGAGCCGCTCGGTCAGGTCGGTGATCTGCTCGGGGTGGCGGACCCGGATGAACAGCAGCGGGCCCTCGACCTTGGAGCGGGCGAACTCGGCCAGTTGCTCGACCAGGTTCTGCTCGGCGCCGACCACCTCGCGGTCGTCGATCGAGTCCTCCAGGCACAACACCATCGAGGTCACGCCGCGGGCGGCCTGTTTGACGATGTCCGCCGCGAGCGTGACGCGCGTCGCGGGGCTGTACAGCGTCGCACCGAGGGCCGCGGCCAGGACGGCGGAGTCGCTGTCCCGGTCGAAGGTCTCCGGCGGGCGGTGGAACAGATGATCGCGGACCGCATCGTCCAGGTAGCCGAAATGCCGCATCGTGATCTGATCCCCCTCGACTGACGGTGGTGGTGGCAAAGGCGCGTCGGGGCGGGAAACCCGTACGCGCCCTGGTGCTTCGGAAATGGCGCATTCGCGCCTTGCCGGTGAGCCGCCGGCAGGCGCTGCCTACGGTAACCGAAAAGCAAAATCGAAGGCGTACGATCCGGTTATAGGACCATGTGTTCACACAATCGTCACGAGCCTGACCCACGTTGAGCGCAGCTCCTTCGGGACGGCAGGATGGGCGCATGACCCAGGTGATGTCCAAGGGAGCGAACACGACCCTCCCTGCCCGGTCCGTGCGCGTGGTCCTCGAATGGCGGCCGGGAGCCGGTGTTCCGGACATGGACGCCTCGGCCCTGCTGCTCGGTGCGAACAACAAGGTGCGCGACGACAACGACTTCGTCTTCTACAACCAGCCCCGGCATCCGTCCGGCACGGTGGTCCACGAGGGCAAGAACACCGCCCCGAACGGCTGCACCGACGGCGTCCGGGTGGATGTCGCCGCGCTCGGCAACGATGTGCGGCACGTGATCGTGGCCGCGTCCGCGGACGGCGGCACGATCGGCTCGGTGCCCGGCCTCGTCCTTCGACTGTACGACGCCGACGGCGGCGGCGAGCTGCTCAACTTCCCCATCGCCGGAGCCACCACCGAGACGGCGTTCGTCTTCGGCGAGATCTACCGGCGGGCCGACCAGTGGAAGTTCCGTGCGGTCGGGCAGGGCTACGCGAGCGGTCTCGCGGGCCTGGCCACCGATTACGGCATCAGCGTCGACGACGAACCGGGCGCACCGGCGCCCGCGCCCGCCCCGATGCCGCTCCCGCCGGTGCACCAGTCCCCGCCGACCGCGCCGGCCCCGCCTCCGGTGTTCCGCGACGGTCCGCCCGCGCCGCCCGCGTTTCAGGAAGCGGCTCCCACCGCCGTCCTGCCGCAGTACGGCCAGGGCACGCTGCCCGCACCGCCCGCGCCGCAGCCGCCCGCGCAGCCGCAGGGTGTGCTGCCGATCTCCGGCAACACACCGTACGGCGGCGCCCCGCTGCCGCCGCCTCCGCCGCGCCACGACGGCCCGATGATCCCGCCGCCGCCGGCCCCGCACACGATCGGCGGCCCGCCGCCCGGCTACCCGCAGACTCCCTCCGCCGGCGCACCGGTCCCACCGCCGCCCCCGATGGGCGGTACCCCGCCGCAAGGCTTCCCGCCGCCCGGCACGCCCGTCCACGGAATGGCCTTCCAGACCCCGCCGGGCGTGATGCACATGCCGCCGGGCGGCCCGCAGCTGCCCGCGCCGGGCCAGTACTCGCCGGCCCACGGCATCCCGCAGCCGCCCGGGCCGTACACGCCCTCGCACGGCGCTCCCATGCCGCCCGGGGGCACCCCGGCGCAGGGCATGGGCATGCCGCCCCAGCAGCAGTACCAGGGCACTCCGCCGCAGGGCATGGGCATGCCACCTCAGCAGCAGTACCAGGGCACCCCGCCGCAGGGTCAGGGCGGCCCGCCGCAGCTGCGCCGGCTGGACTCACCACCGCAGGGCCCGCAGTTCCAGGGCTGAGCCGGCCGCCCTCCCCGGCCGCCGCCGCGCGTGGCGTCGGCCGGGGACGGCCCGGCCGGGCGGGCTCGGCGGTGCGTGCTCACTTGTAGCCGCGCGCCCACAGCAGCCCCCACCCGTACTCCCGGTCCAGCTCGGCCTGATAGCCGTGCACGTAGCGCACCTCGCGCCGGACCACGATCTCGTCGCCGTGGTTCTCCACCACCGCGACCGCGCACGTGTGCGCCTCGCGGGCGTGCTCGTCCAGCCGCACCTCGATCGGCAGCCCCGCGTTCGGAAACAGCGTGACCACTCCGTTGACCTGGTCGAACGCCGGGATGCCCTCGTAGATGTAGACGAAGATCAACAACCGGCGCACATTGCGCGCCTGGTCGATGTTGATGAACAGCGTCTCACCCGAGGCCGATCCGGACCGGTCGTCGGTGTCCAGCCGGACGTACGGCGGCTGGCTGAAGGCCCCGTACAGGTTGCCCAGCGCCTGGACCACGCCCTTGGAGCCGTCGCTCATCTCCCACAGGCAGCCCAGGTCGAGGTCGATCTTCTGCGGCAACGGCGGCGCCTGCACCGCGAGCGGCCGGAACAGGCCGCCGCTGCGCTGTCTCGGCGGTGCCTCCTCGACCTGCGGGTTCCAGTGCAGATTGACCCGCAGCGTCCCGGTCGCGGACCCGGCCTGGGTCAGTGAGACCTCGGGCGTCGAGCGGGTCAGCGCGACCTTGTGCCCGCCGTGCTCGGGCTCGCGCTCCAGCAATCCCCGACGCCAGTCGAAAAGCGGCATCAAGCCCTCCCTGATCCCCCGGCCGGCACGCGTACGCGTAGTGGCGGCTTCAGTACACAACATAACCGGGCGCGAAAAAACCGGTACCGCGCCCGAATCGTGCTCGGGCGCGGTACCGGTCGCGGGTCGGCGCGTCATCTGCGCCGGCGGCTATGCCTCGGCCTTCGCCGCCCCGCCGTTCTGTCCCGGAACATGTCCGATCCGCTTGTTGCGCATGATCGACGAGATCAGCGCGATGCCGATGAAGCCGACCCCGACCACTCCGGTGATCACCTCGTGGATCTCCCACTTGATGGACACCAGCAGAATCGTCGCCAGGGCGCCGATCGCGTACATCGCGCCGTGCTCCAGGTAGACGTAGTCGTCCAGGGTGCCCTGCCGCACCAGGTAGACCGTGAGCGACCGGATGTACATCGCGCCGATGCCCAGACCCAGCGTGATCATCAGCAGGTCCTGGGTGATGGCGAACGCGCCGACCACACCGTCGAAGGAGAACGACGCGTCGAGCACCTCGAGGTAGAGGAACATGAAGAACGCGGCCTTGCCGGCGGCGAGCTGCACGGGCTTGGGGCCGCTGCGGCCCTCGGCCACGGCCGGCTCCGCACCCGCCTCGGCGGCGTCCTCGTCCTCCTCGTCGTTGATGTGCGCCAGCGTGCCGTGCGTCTCGAAGTAGTCCGAGAGCCCGCCGACGCCCAGGTACGCGATCAGGCCGAGCACGCCGGCCACCATCACCGTGCCCTCCTTGTGCGCGGGCGAGAGCGTCTGGGCGACCACCACGAGGGTGATCAGCGCGATCAGCGTGGAGAGCACATCGAAGTTGCCGAGCTTGCCGGTGAACCGCTCCAGCGGGCCGATCCAGCGGTGCTCGCGCTCGTCGTCGAACATGAAGTCGAGGAAGATCATCAACAGGAACATGCCACCGAAGGCGGCGATCGCCGGATGCGCCTCGTCCAGGTGCTGCGCGTAGGTCATCCCGTCGATCATCTTGTCGTCGTGGAACGCGAGGTCGACCACGTCCACCGGACCGATTCCGGCGGTCAGACTGACGATGAGCAACGGGAAGACGAGCCGCATGCCGAAGACGGCGATCAAAATGCCGACCGTCAAGAACATCTTCTGCCAGAAGGCATTCATCTTCTTGAGGATCGTGGCGTTTACTACAGCGTTGTCGAACGACAACGAGATCTCGAGGATCGACAGGATCAGCACAATGCCGAATCCGGTCGCCCCCCAGAAATAGGCGGCGACGGCAAGGCCGACCGCCGTCACGGCGAACGACCAACCGAACGTACGGATTACCACGGATGAGGTCCTTATCTACCTGGGGATTGCATCTCCGGGTGGGTCATCAGGAAGACCGGCCCTCACTCCCCCGCCCGAGAGACCTCGGGAAAGGCGTCAGGGCCGGCCCCACCGGGTGACCGACCCTGACGCAACGTCAGCACGTACTCATTGCACGCTGACGCCGAAGTCGAGTGCGATCCCCCGCAGCCCCGAAGCGTACCCCTGCCCTACTGCGCGGAACTTCCACTCCCCCTGGTAACGGTAAAGTTCTCCAAAGATCATGGCTGTCTCGCTTGACGCATCCTCGGTGAGGTCGTAACGCGCCAGCTCGTTGTTGTCCGCCTGGTTCACGATCCGGATGTAGGCGTTGCGGACCTGGCCGAAGGTCTGTCCGCGCATCTCGGCGTCGTAGATCGAGACCGGGAAGACCACCTTCTCGACCTGCTCGGGAACGGCCATCAGGTCGACGAGGATCACCTCGTCGTCGCCGTCACCGTCGCCCGTGAGGTTGTCGCCGGTGTGCTCGATCGAACCCTCGGGGCTCTTGAGGTTGTTGTAGAAAACGAAATAGTCGTCGCCGAGCACCTTGCCCGCACCGCCGCACAGCAGCGCACTCGCGTCCAGGTCGAACGAGGCGCCCGTGGTGGCACGCGCGTCCCAGCCCAGACCCACCAGCACATTGGTGAGATTGGGTGCGGCCTTGCTCAACGAGACGTTTCCGCCCTTGGCGAGGGTGACCCCCATCGATTCCTCCTGATCGTCGTACATTCGCTTCAACCTTGCCACGCCCCCGACCCGGCGGGACCCCCTTTTTGCACAGCTCAAGGCGTGCACAGGGGCACATTTGACAGCGGTGTGCGCGACCCCGCCCGAGTCCGGGACGGCGAACGCCCGCCGACCGCGGGTGCGGTCGGCGGGCGTTCCTGATGTCTCGCCCTGTCAGACGTTGACTCCGAAGTCCTTTGCGATCCCACGCAGGCCCGAGGCATAGCCCTGGCCCACCGCGCGGAACTTCCACTCCGCGCCGTTGCGGTACAGCTCGCCGAAGACCATCGCGGTCTCCGTGGACGCGTCCTCGGTGAGGTCGTACCGGGCGAGTTCCTTGTTGTCGGCCTGGTTCACGATGCGAATGAACGCGTTGCGGACCTGGCCGAAGCTCTGCTGGCGCGTCTCGGCGTCGTAGATCGAGACCGGGAAGACGACCCTCTCGACATCGGCCGGCACACCCGCCAGGTTCACCTTGATCGCCTCGTCGTCACCCTCGCCCTCACCGGTGGTGTTGTCACCGGTGTGCTCGACGGAGCCGTCGGGGCTCTTGAGGTTGTTGAAGAAGACGAAGTGCCCGTCCGACGGCGCCTGACCACTTCCGTTGAGCAGGATCGCGCTCGCGTCGAGGTCGAAGTCCGTGCCGGTGGTCGTGCGCACATCCCAGCCCAGGCCGACCAGAACAGCGGTGAGGCCCGGAGCCTCCTTCGAGAGCGAGACGTTGCCGCCCTTGCTCAGGCTGACGCCCACGAGTCCTCCAAAGGTTCATGGAGCAACTGGTGCCCCGGAATTTTCGCCTACAGACGTGACAACGCGCCGATCCTAGTCAGGAGTTCCTGACCGGCGGGAGTCTCGCCGCGGCATGGGTACCCCGACCCGGCCCGACCTACGCCCGAACCGGCCGGAGAACCCCCGACCGCGCACCGGATCAGACGCTCGCGAGCGCCTTCAGGTACTCCGCCTCGTCCCGCGCGTCCGGGATCGCGTTGACCACGCTCCACTTGATCACGCCCTCCTTGTCGATGACGAAGGTCGCCCGCACGGCGCAACCCTTGTCCTCGGCGAAGACGCCGTACGCCTGCGCGACCCCGCCGTGCGGCCAGAAGTCCGAGAGCAGCGGGTACTCGTAGCCCTCCTGCTCGGCGAACACACGCAGCGAGAACGGCGCGTCGCAGGACACGGCCAGTACCTGCACGTCGTCGTTCTGGTAGTTGGGCAGGTCGTCGCGCAGCGCGCACAGCTCACCGGTGCACACGCCGGTGAACGCGAACGGATAGAAAACCAACAGCACGTTCTTCTCACCGCGGAAGTCCGCCAGCCGAACGACCTCACCGTGCTGGTTCTTGAGCTCGAACTCGGGGGCCTTGCTGCCGATCTCGACGGCCATGATGCGATCTCCTTGTCCCGGGCGACGTCCGCCTCTCACCGGCGAGCCTAGCCGGACCCCCGAAGGCCCCTCCCCCCAGCCGGGCCGACACGTGAAGCCGATCAGCCCGTCGAACGCGTGAGGCCACTCGGCCCGGCCGGCGCATGAGGTCGAGCAGCCGCCCCAACCCGAGGCCCCGGCCCGGGGCCCGGCGTTCGCACCCACACCAAGCGGGCAGTATGCGTACATGTCCTCGATCGAGATCGTGAGCGGCCCATGGGGCACCGCCTCCATGCCCACCCCGCTGCAACGCGCACGGGCCCTCACCGCCTGGGACGCCTTCCGCGACCTGGCCACCCGGGTCGACCCGGACGCACCCTCGCGCCTCCCCGGCTGGGACGGCCGCGCCGTGATCGCCCACCTCGCGTCCTGGCCCGAGGCCCCGCTCCTGGAACGCCTGCTCGCCGAGGCGAGCGGCCGACGCGCCCCGAACGCCGCCCCGATGCACCAGGACGACGTCAACGCCCGCCTGGTCGACACACATCGCGACGCCACGCCCGCGGAGTTGCTCGCCGCCCTCGACGACGGCCGGACCCGGCTGGCCGCGGCCTTCGACGCGACCGCCCAGGACCCGACCCTGGCACTGGCCCGCACCGGTTCCCAGGTCGGCCCCGTCCCGCTGCTCACCCAGCTCGGCGCGATCGCCTACGAGCTGGCCGTGCACGCCCTCGACCTGGCCCCCTGCGGCGCCGGCGAACCACCCGCCGCGCTGCTCGACGCCGGCGTGCTGGCCCTGGCCGACATCACCGGCGCGCTCGCCGCCCGACACGGCGTCCGGACCCGGACCGGGCTGACCATACCCGGCGGCGGCTGGGGCTTCGCCGCGCCCGGCACCGACGGCATCGGCTGGGAGGTCTTCCCGCTCCCACCCGGCCGCCCCGGCCTGCCCGCCGTCGAGGCCCGCTCCGCCGCCCTGCTCCTGGACGCCTCCGCCGGCCGCCGCGCCGTCCCCGCCCTACTGGCCCGACGCGACCTCAAGCCGCACAACCTCCCCGGCCTACTCGCCCTGGCCCCCCTCCTGGACCACGTCCCCGGCCTCCCCGGCGGCCCCGCCCTACGCCTGACCGCCACCGCCCTCGGCACCGTAGGCCGCATAACCACCCTCCTCCCCGCCCTCCCCCGCCCCCGCCCCTAACCCCAGCACCCCGAAGCCCAACACCACCAAAGCCACAACCAAACATGACCCAGCCCACCCCCGGCAGGCCCCCCGAATCCCCACCAACAAACAACGCGTCCACCCCCCGACGCATCAACACCCCCACCCACCCCCAAGCCCCCGGCACGTCAGCGCCCCC
>NZ_KB889694.1 GCF_000372745.1 Embleya scabrispora DSM 41855
ACCTGGATGATCTTCTGGATGCGGCGGACCTCGCACGCGTTGAAGGCGCAGCTCCAGGGTCGGTTGGACCAGGCGCTGGCGATGGGCACCGGCGCGCTGGTGCTGACCGCGTTCCTGTCGGTGGGCCGCGAGGGCCTGGAGACCGCGGTGATCGTGTGGGGCACCGCCCGCTCCACCGGCGAGAACACCGACCCGATGATCGGCGTCGCCCTCGGCCTGGCCACCGCCGTCGTCCTGGGCTACCTCTTCTACGCCGGCGCCGTCCGGATCAACCTGGCCAAATTCTTCCTGTGGACCGGCGCCGGCCTGGTCGTCGTCGCCGCCGGCGTACTCGCCTACGGCGTCCACGACCTCCAGGAGGCCGACTTCCTCCCGGGCCTGACCGACCGCGCCTTCGACATCAGCGACACCATCCCCCCGGACAGCTGGTACGGCACCCTGCTCAAGGGCATCCTCAACTTCCAACCCGACCCCACGGTCCTCCAGGTCACCGTCTGGCTGCTCTACCTCGTCCCGGTCATGGCCCTGTTCTTCCTGCTCCCCAAGGGCCGCACCAAGAACCCGGCGCCGGCGCCGCAAGAGACCGCGGCCACCAGCTGACCCACGGGCACAGTCGGTACACCCTTCGCCCGGTTCGGAACGCCACGGGCGAGGGCGCCGGACGCCGAGTGATCATTCGGGCGCACCGGCCGATATCCTCTGATCCGCTTCCGTCGGGGAGCGCGGCACGTACACAGGGGGCAACCGCATGGCGCAGCCGAGCAGCGACGAGGGCCTGTCCGGGCAGTCGCTCGACGAGGGCGGTGCGCGCACCGCGCGCTGGGCGTTCATCCGGACCGAGAGCGGCAGCGCGACCGTGCTGCTCGCCGCCACCCTGCTCGCCCTGGCCTGGGCGAACATCGGCGCCGACTCCTACGAGTCGCTCTGGCACACCCACCTGTCGGTGCGGCTCGGCGACTCCGGCGTGTCCCTGGATCTGCGCGAGTGGATCAACAGCGGTCTGATGACGCTGTTCTTCTTCGTGGTCGGCCTGGAGGCCCGGCGCGAGTTCGACATGGGCGAACTGCGCGAACGGCGCCGGTTGACCCTGCCGTTGCTGGCCGGCCTCAGCGGCATGGCGGTACCGGTGCTGATCTACCTGCTGATCAACGCGGGCGAATCCTCGATGCACGGCTGGGGCGCCGCGATGTCCACCGACACGGCCTTCGCCCTGGGCATGCTCGCGCTGCTCGGCAGCCGCTTCCCCAGACGCCTGCACACTTTCATCCTGACCGTCGCCGTGGTGGACGACTTCGTCGCCCTGGTGGTGATCGCGGTCGCCTACAGCGACCACATCGACGTGCCGGCGCTTCTGGTGGCACTGGCGATGCTGGTGGTGATCGTGCTGGTGCGCACCGCGAAGGTGCGGCGCGGCAGCGCGTACGGCGTACTCGGCGTGATCACCTGGGTGGCGGTGCTCAAGTCGGGCGTGGACCCGGTCGTGGTCGGCCTGGTGATGGGCCTGCTGACCATCGCCTACCCGGCGTCGCGGGCCGAATTGGAGCGGGCCACCGGACTGTTCCGCTCGTTCCGCGAGCAACCCACGCCGGAGCTGGAACGCACCGCCCGGCTGGGCATGGCGGCGGCCCTGTCGCCGAACGAGCGCCTGCAGCGGATGTACCACCCGTGGACCAGCTACGTGATCGTGCCGCTGTTCGCGCTGGCCAACGCCGGCATCACGCTCGACGCCGGGCTGATCTCCCGGGCCTTCACCTCGCCGGTGACGCTGGGCATCCTGCTCGGCTACGTGGTGGGCAAGCCGGTGGGCATCATCGGCACCGCGGCACTGACCACCCGGCTCAGTCGCGGTCGGCTGCGCCCGCCGGTCGGCTGGGGTGCCGTGGTCGGCGGCGGCGCGATCGCCGGGGTGGGCTTCACCGTGTCGCTGCTGATCGCGACGCTGGCCTTCGAGGGTGAGCGGCTGGACGAGGCCAAGGTGGGCGTACTCAGCGCCGTGGTCTGCTCGTTCGTGGTGACCTGGCTGGTCTCGGTGGTGATCGCCGCCATGCCGCGCCCGGCCCGCTCGCGGGCGCTGTTGGGCACCGCCCAGAGTCCGGTCGACCTGGCGGTGCCGGTGGATCCCGAGCGCGACCACATCCGTGGTCCGATCGACGCCCCGGTGACGCTGGTGGAGTACGGCGACTTCGAATGCCCCTACTGCGGTCTGGCCGAGCCGGTGGTCCGCGAACTGCTCGCCGACTTCGGCGACGTGCGCTACGTCTGGCGCCACCTACCGCTGCCGGACGTGCACCCCCGGGCCCGGCTGGCCGCGATCGCCGCCGAGGCAGCCGCCGAGCAGGGCGCGTTCTGGGAGATGCTCGACCATCTCCTGGAGAACCAGGAGGCACTCAAGCCCGGCGATCTGGTCGCCCACGCGCAGACGCTGGAGCTGGACGTGGAGGAGTTCCGGATCGCCCTGCGCGCCCATCGCGGCGCCGACCGGGTGGCGGAGGACGAGGAGTCGGCCGACCTGAGCGGGGTCTCCGGCACCCCGACGTTCTTCGTCAACGGCCGCCGACACCACGGCCCGTACGACATCGGCGGACTCACCGCCGCGGTGCACGCGGCCAAGGAACGCGCATTGATGGACCGCTGAGCGGTCCGACCGCGGATCGCCACCGGCGCGCGCCTCGCACCGAAGGGCGTCTGCCGGTGTGCCGACCGGCCCGGTGTCGTGATCGATCGGCCGGATCCGGGCACTCCCGCGGGTGTAGCTTCGTTGGCTCGGCAAGTTCCTTTGGCGCCTTGACGATTACACTGCGGGGTTCCTAGGGTGCGGTGAGTAGTCATCCCTTCGGAGAGGTTGGTCCGCGATGCTCGGTCAGTCCGTCTTATCCGATCGACGGTTCGTGTCATGACGGTGGGGCCCGACACACTCACGGCCCTGCTGAAGGGCAAGGACGTTCTTCCGGCGGCCTGGGAGTCGGTGTTCGGCATGGTGGCCCGCGAGGACTTCGTTCCCGCCCGGATCTGGCCGGACGACAGCGACGCCCCATTGGACCGCGATCGCGATCCGGAGGCATGGCGCCGAGCGGTCTACTCGGATCGGGCGCTGGTGACCCAGTGGGACGACGGCCGGCACACCGGCACCACCGCCGGGCGGCTGGCCACCTCGTCGGCGTCCACGCCGTCCACCCTCGCGGAGATGCTCTACGACCTGGACGCGGCGCCGGGCATGCGGGTGTTGGAGGTCGGCACCGGCACCGGCTACAGCGCCGGCCTGTTGGCCGCGCGCGGTTGCCGGGTGACCTCGATCGAGGTCGACCCGCAACTGGCCCACCGGGCACGGGAGAACCTGGCCGCCGCCGGATTCGGCGACCTCGTCGAGGTGATCACCGGCGACGGCACGCTCGGCCACCCGGCGGGCGGCCCGTACGAGCGGATCCAAGTCACCGCAGGTGTGCGGCGCGTGCCGCCGGCGTGGGTCGAACAGGCCGCGCCCGGCGCGGTGATCGTGCTCCCGTGGGGCACCGACTACGGCAGCGGCGACTGCGCGTTGCGCCTGGTCGTCGATCCGGATCGACGCACCGCGAGCGGGCCGTTCACGCTGGCCACCGCGTTCATGAAGCTGCGCGCGCACCACCCGCACTGGGGCCGCTACGGCGGCGCCGCGCTCCCCGAGGATTGGGCCGCCTACGCGCATCCGACCACCACCACGCTCGGCTACGACGACGTGGTGGGCGGCCCGTTCGACCCGGTGGCCCTGGTGTTGGGCCTGTGCGTGCCCGACTGCCTGGCCCGGCCGGTGTTGCACGGCGCGCTCGGCGGCACGTTGTGGCTCTACGGCGCCGATACCGGCATCGGCCACTCGATCGCCGCCGCCCACTTCGCCATCGGCGACCCGCCCACGATCCGCCAATCCGGCCCCCGCCGGTTGTGGGACGAGGTCGAGGCGACCTGGCACTGGTGGCATTGCCAGGGCCGGCCCACCATCCACGACTTCGGCCTCACCGTACGTCTCGCCGACGACGACACGGTCGAACAACAACCGTGGTACCGCACCCCCGACCATCCCCTCGTCGCCCCGGCCCACGAATGGTCACCGCCCACAGCCGGTTGACCGACCCGGCGTGCCCGGCGCCGGCGATCGGGACCTGCCGCGAGTCAGGTCCGCGGGAAGCCCGCGTCGGCGAACCAGGTCAGGGAGGCTTCCGCGATGTCGGGCCAACCATGGTCGACGATCAGCGAGTGACCCCGGTCGTCGAAACACCGATACTCGGTGGTGGCACGGGACTTGCCGTATTGCTTGAGGGTGGCGCGGGTCAGCACGTCGGGCATGGTGTGGTCGAGCTTCCCGGACAGGAGCAGGAGCGGTCCGCGAGACTGGTTCCCGGTGGCCACCTTCGCGGCCGAGTTCGGGGTGAAGTTGCCCAGCGCCAACTGAAAGAGCGGCCGGGCCGGACTGGGGATGGTCCACGCCGCGAACAGGTCCTCGGACTCCTTGAGGGAAATGACGTTGGCGAAGGCGTAGCGGAATTGCGCCTGATTCAGCGACACCGCGCGCCGGGTGTTGGCGGGGTTGCGCAGAAACGGGAACGTCGACTTCGCCTGGGCCGGACCGACCGCCTTGACCCCCTTGATCCGGCCGGGGCAGATCGCCACCGCCGCCGCGGCGAGCCCCTCGCCCAACAGTTGCTGGGCGATGAAGCCGCCGACGGAATGGCCGACCAGGACCGGCGGGGAGGGCAACTCCCGGATGACCCGGACGTGCGCTTCGGCGATCTCCGCGAGCCCGACGCCGCCCTGCTGCTCCGGTTGCCTGCGGGCCGCCAAAACCGTGGCGGGAACACCGGGCCACTCCGGCATCAGCGGTTCGTATCCCGCCTCGCGAAACCGCTCGGCCCAGGACCGCCAACTGGTCGAGTGCAGCCACAGGCCATGGATGAACAGGACGGGTGTGCGCTTGGTTGTCATGCGTCCCTCGCCTCGCTCGCGAATGGCTGGTGCCGGGGACAGCGGCGGAGACGACCTTCGTGGCAGGCGGCGGTGCGATCGACGTCGCGCTTTCCGCCGGTCGCGCGTGCGGCCGGGCCGCCCGAAGATCCTTTACCGCCACTGTGTCACCACCACCGCCCGAGCGCGCGCCGAAACCGGTCCCGCCGGGTGGGTGCGCACGGCCGCGCAGTATGGGGCACCCGCCCGGCCTGCGCCGAATCCCCCGTACTTGTCGGCCGGTTGCGGCGCACGCGGTGGCCGCGCGTGCGCCTCGGCCGGATGTGGTGGTGGCGGGCGACGGTCACCGGTGGGCTTCATGTAAGGTTTCTACAGATGTGTAGAAGTCCGGTTTCGGCGGATTCGACTCGCACGAGACCGCTCCCTCGCCTGCGGATCAGGGGTGGAACTGTGCCGAATGATCATCGAAAGCGGTCCACGGCCGACGGCCCGGAGACCCAGTGGGTGCAAGCTCCTCCGGAGGAGGAGATCCGTCGCGTCTACGAGCCGGTGGAAATCCGTAATCGCGACGGCAGCTGGGCCCTCGGGCGGATCAACGCCCGCTGGCACGGCGACCCCGGACAGGACTGGTGCCGACTGCGGATCGTGGGCAGCGACCGCCCGGCTCGCTGGGTCCCGTTCGATCCGGACGTGTTCGTCGAATTGCAGATCGACGGGACCTGAGCCCGCGCCGCCGGAACGGGTCGAGCGGCGTCGACTCGTATCGACTCGTCCGCAGTGCCGTTCGTAATACGAACTATTTATATTCGTAGCACGAACGACATTCATATGTGTCGCCCAATCGGGGGAGCATCATGGGCCGTACGGTCGCGGTCATCGGTGGAGGCCGCGGCGGCGCCGCGATCGCTGCGCGCCTGCGCGGCCGGATCGGGCGGACGACATGTGCTTTCCCTACGATCGGCCGCCTGGTCGAGGCCGGGTGACCCGCGAGCGCGCGGTCGCGGCGGAGGAGCCTTCGTCCAGTTCCATGAAGACCGCCGGCACCTCGTTGTCCAGCACCAGCCGGCCGAGGAGCTCGGCGAGTCGGGTCCGATCCGCGGCGCCGAGGCCGGCCGGCAACACCTCCACCCGGCGGCACGTCTCGGCGTAGAACTCCTCGGCGAGTTCGGTGCCCTCCTCGGTGAGCGCGATCCGGACCGCGCGTCGATCCCGCGGATCCGGCTCGCGCCGCACCAGGCCGCGCTGCACCGTTCGGTCCACCAACCCGGTGAGACTCGACTTCGCCAGGCCCAGCATCCGGCCCAACTCGCCCATGCCGTAGGGCTGTGGCATCAGCACGCAGAGCAATTGTCCCTGCTGCGGGGTGAGCCCGTATTCCCGGCCCGATTCGGCATACACCGCATTCACCAGGAATGCGGAGCGCACCAATGCCGTGACGACCCCCATCCGCTCACCCGTGGTTTTTCCCATTCACGCAGAATACGGCACCGCCCGCGCCCGACCGGCGGGCGCATCGTCTCGCGGAATGGTGAAAGCCGGCCCGGGGTCGACGCGGTGTGCGCGTCGACCCCGGGCCGCGGCGGCGGTCAGATGTTCACCGACCCTGGAGCGCCTTGACGTTGTTGCCGAAGGACCAGCTCTTGGATCCGTCCCAGTTCAGTGACCAGGTCATCAGGCCCTTGAGGCCGCCGTTGTAGCGGTTCCACGCCTGGGCGACCTGAGGCGGCGTCATGTAACCGCCGCCCGCGCCGGGTTGCGCGGGCAGCCCGGGGACCTGCTTGTCGAAGGGCACCTTGATCGTGGTGCCCTGCACGACCAGTCCGCGGTTGAGGCAGTCCGTCTGCGCGGTGAAGCCGGCGACGGTGCCGGCGGAGTACGAGTCGCCGGAGCAGCCGTACATGTTGCCGTTGTAGTACTGCATGTTCAGCCACCACAGCCGACCGTTGTCCACGTACTTCTTCACAATCGGCAGGTACGCGCCCCAGATCGAGCCGTACACCACGCTGCCGCCGGTGACGTAGGCCGTCTCGGGCGCCATGGTCAGGCCGAAGTTGCTCGGCATCCGGGCCAGGATGCCGTCGATGATGTGCACCAGGTTGGCCTGCGAGGTGGACAGCGTGTTGATGTTTCCGCCGCCGACCAGGCCGGTCTCGATGTCGATGTCGATGCCGTCGAAGTTGTAGGTCTTCAGGATCGGCACGATGGTCGCGATGAACCGGTCGGCGACGGTGCGGGAGTTGAGGTCGATGCCGGCCGCCGCCCCGCCGATGGACATCAGGATGGTGGCGCCGGCCTCCTTGGCCTGACACATCTCGGTCGGCGTCGCGACCTTGACGTTCGAGTCCATCCCGTCCTGCCACAGCGCGGTGCCGTCGCCGAGAATGACGGGGAAGGCGGCGTTGAGCACGTTGTAGCCGTGTGCGGCGATCCGCGAGTCGGTGATCGGGGTCCAGCCGAACGGCGGGTGCACACCGTTCACCGCACCGTCCCAGTTCTCCCAGTAGCCCTGGAGCACCTTGCCCGCGGGCTTCGACTTGACCGCGCAGGTGCTGCCCACCGGCGCGCTCGCGCTCTTCGCCGGGTGCGAAGTGCCGTTGGTGTCGGCGTTGTTCGGTGCGGCCGCGACCGACCCGGCAACGGTGAAGGCGACCGCGACCGCGGCCCCCAGAAGGCGTGACGTGCGACCCATCATGCTCGATTCCCTTTCGGCACTTCGAGCACGGCCGGGCACGGAAGGAACGTCCTGCGTGGCACGCCTACCTCCCGGGCGGGGACGGGCCCGGAGACTCACGTGGTGCGATTGCCACGACCGTAAAGTGGTCCAGACCTTACGGTCAATAGGTCTGGACCACTGGCAAAGTCCGGCAAATGCCGCCGCGCGGTCGGCGACGCTCTCAGGGGCAACGCGGCGGACTCGGGGCCTGGTAGATGCTCGCGATCCAGATCCCGAGCAGCGTGTCCACCGCGTCGGCCTCGGCCAGGGCGGGCTGT
The DNA here is from genome assembly GCF_000372745.1 of Embleya scabrispora DSM 41855. Lineage (GTDB taxonomy): Bacteria > Actinomycetota > Actinomycetes > Streptomycetales > Streptomycetaceae > Embleya > Embleya scabrispora. Next base: position 7,924 of record NZ_KB889694.1, read on the forward strand.
TCCGCCGCGAACGTCGCGTGCAGCACCCGCTCGTTCATCGCGATGAGCGCGATCGCCAAGTCACGCGCGGGCAGCCCGGTTGGCGCCGCGCCGCGCTCGCGCTCCGACTCGATCGCAGCGGCGGCCTGCCGTACCCACGTCTCCGTCACCCGGGCCCACAACGCGCGCACCTCCCGGTTGCCACCACGCGCCCGGGCCGCGGCCAGGGTCACCGCGCGGTGCATCCGGAAGGTCGCGAAGAAGGCGTCGATCGCCGTGCGCCAGTGGGCGGTTGGGTCCGCGGGCGCGCCTTCGGGGGGAGCCGACGAGGCGGCGTCGGCCTCGGCGACCANCCGGTCGATCAGGGTGAGCAGGACCGCCTCCTTGGAGGCGAAGTAGAAGTAGAACGTGGGCCGGGAGATGCCCGCCCCGCGTGCCAGGTCGTCGACGGAGATCTCGCTCAGGTCCCGCTCGCCGAGCAACCGCTCGGCGGTGGCCAGGATCGCCTGCTCCCGATCGTCGCCCGAGGGGCGCGACTCGCGCCGACCCCGACGCGGGCGGGTGGTCTCCTCGGCGGGGGTGTCGGTCACCCCCGAACACTACCGCCCATCGACGGAATCGACACTGTGTTGACTGTTTCGACTACACGTCGATACGGTGGCCCGGCCACCACCACCCGGTAGGCCCGTATCGAACGCGCCGTCCGATCCGGGGTGTCGTACACATCGCCCGGTCTCGGACGATCTTCACGCGTGCGATCGCGAAATGGGGACTGGTATGGCTGCGGAACACGTCGACGTCCTGATCGTCGGTGCCGGTCTCGCCGGCATCGGCGCCGCCTGCCACCTGCGGCAGCGCTCTCCGGGCAAGTCGGTGCTGATCCTGGAGGGCCGCGATGCGATCGGCGGGACCTGGGACCTGTTCCGCTATCCCGGCATCCGCTCGGACTCCGACATGCACACCCTGGGCTACGCCTTCCGACCGTGGACCGCCGCCGAGTCGATCGCCGAGGGCGCGGCGATCCGGGACTACATCCGAGACACCGCGCGCGAGCACGGCGTGGACCAGATGGTGCGCTTCGGCCATCGGGTCGTCGAGGCCGAGTGGTCCGGCGAGACGGCCCGCTGGACCGTCCGGGTGGTTCGTACGACCGGTGGCGCGGCCACGGCCCCGGGCGCCGAGCCCGGTGGCGGCGAGAGCGACGGCGACGCCGCGAGCGCGACCGAAAGCGCGGAACTGACCTGCTCGTTCCTGTTCGGGTGCACCGGCTACTTCCGCTACGACCAGGGCTATACACCCGAGTTCCCCGGCATCGAGAACTTCGCCGGCCCGGTGGTGCATCCGCAGGCGTGGCCCGAGGACCTGGACCACGCCGACCGTCGGGTGGTGGTGATCGGGAGCGGTGCGACCGCCGTCACCCTGGTCCCCGCGCTGGCCCGCACGGCCGCACACGTGACCATGCTCCAGCGCTCGCCCGGCTACGTGATGGCGTTGCCCGCGCGCGACGCGGTGGGCGCGCGGTTGCGCCGGGTGTTGCCGGACCGGGCCGCGTATTCGCTGATCCGGGCCAAGAACATCGGCATGGCCATGCTCGCCTTCCACGTCTCGCGCCGCGCGCCCACGCTGATGAAGTCGCTGCTGCGCAGGGGGGCGATCCGCCGACTGCCCGAAGGCTACGACGTGGACACCCACTTCGCGCCCCGCTACGACCCGTGGGACCAGCGCATGTGCTTCGTCCCCGACGGCGACCTGTTCGCCGCCCTGCACGGCGAGCGTGCCTCGGTCGTCACCGACACGATCGCCGGATTCACCGAGACCGGTGTGCGCCTGGAGTCCGGTGCCGAACTGCCCGCCGACATCGTGGTGTCCGCGACCGGACTGAACCTGCTCCTCCTCGGCGGCATGACGCTGCGCGTGGACGGGACCCCGATCGAAACCTCCGAGAGGGTGGCCTACAAGGGCATGATGCTCTCCGGCGTGCCCAACTTCGCGCTCGCCATCGGCTACACCAACGCCTCCTGGACGCTCAAGTGCGACCTGGTCGCCGAGTACGTATGCCGACTGCTGAACCACATGGACGCACACGACTACCAGGTCTGCATGCCGCAGGCGCCCTCGGCCGACGCGCCGCTGGAGCCGCTGATCGACCTCCGGTCCGGCTACGTGCGGCGCGGTGCCGCGTTGTTGCCCAAACAGGGGTCGACCACCCCCTGGCGGCTGCACCAGAACTATCCGCGCGACGTGCTGATGCTCCGACACGGATCCCTCCGGGATCGGGGGATGCGCTTCGGGCGCGGGTCGGGCCGGCGGCCCGCTCGGGTGCCGAGCGAAACTCACTGATCGCGGGATCGGTTCCTCTCCAGTTCCAGCCGGGGCAGCACCTTCGCCAGCGGTGCCGGCAGCCACCACGCGCGCGGGCCGAGCAGTTGCATGATCGCGGGCACGATCAGGCAGCGGATGATCACCGCGTCCACGAAGATGGCCACCGCCATACCCAACCCCAGTTGCTGAAGCGCGCGTTGCGGGCTGAGCAGGAAGGCGCTGAAGACCACGATCATGATCGCGCCCGCCGCGGTGATCACCGAGCCGGTGTGCGCGAGACCCTCGCGAACGGCCAGGGCGTGGTCGCGGGTGCGCCGCCACTCCTCGTGGATCCGGGAGACCAGGAAGATCTCGTAGTCCATGGAGAGCCCGAAGATCACCGCGAACACCACGACCGGCACCCACGGTTCGATCGGTCCGGCCTCGGCGCCGAGCATCCCGTGCTGAAAGACCAGTGACATCGCGCCGAGTGCGGCGCCGATGCTGAGCAGGTTCAACACCGCGGCCTTGAGCGGGATCAGCACCGAGCGGAAGACCATCATCAACAACACGATGGCCACCCCGACCACGATCACGATGAACAACGGCATGCGGTCGGCGACCTTGGCGGAGTAGTCCTCGGCCGCGGCGGTGGCACCGCCGACCAGATACCGGGCGTCGGTGGTCGCGGCCACCGACGGCAGCACGTGCTCGCGCAGTTCGGTGACCAGTTCGGAGGTGTCCCGGTCCTGCGGCGAGGAGGTCGGGAACACGATCACGGTGGCGATCGCCGCATCGCCCGTGGCCGTCGGTCCGACGACCGCGCTCACCCCCGGCGTCTCGCGCAAGGCGGCGGTGACCGCGGCGCCGGCCTCGCGGGCACCGCCCTTGCCGCCATCCACCACCACGATCAGCGGCCCGTTGAAGCCCGCGCCGAATCCGCCGGCCAACAGGTCGTACGCCTTGCGACTGGTGGTGTCGGCGGGCTCGTTGCCCGCGTCCGAGAAGCCGAGCCGCAGGCTGAGTGTGGGTACCGACAGGGCGCCCAGCGCGAGCACCGCGATCAACAGCGCGACCAGCGGACGGCGCTGCGCCGCGGTGCCGACCTTGCGCCACACGGTGCCCTCGGGGGCCTTGCCCCGCTCGGCGCGCTTGACCGCCCGGGCCACGAACTGGCGGGCGAAGCGCTTGCCGAACACGGCCAGCAGCGCGGGCAGCAGGGTGAGCGAGGCGACCATGGTGCCCAGCACGGTCAACGCCACCGCCAGCGCCATGCCCTGCAGTGACCCCAGACCGAGGGCGACCAGCCCGAGCAGCGCCGCGATCACCGTACAGCCGGCAAAGAACACCGAACGGCCGGCCGCGTCCAATGCGATGGTGCCGGCCCGCTCCGGCTCGGTGCCACGCACGAGTTCGCTGCGGAACCGGGCGAAGATCAGCAGCGCGTAGTCGATACCCACGCCCAGACCGACCAGGATCATCACGAACGGCACCCAGCTCGCGATGGTGAACACCTGGGAGGCGGCCACCACGACGGCCATCGAGGAGCCGACCGCGAACAGCGCGGTGATGATCGGCAGTCCGGCCGCGATCAGGGTGCCGAACAGGAAGACCAGGATGACCAGCGCGGCCACGATGCCCACGCCCTCGGCGCCACCGCCCTCGCCCTGGGTCATCGTCCGGGCCGCCTCGCCACCCAACTCGACGTGGAGGCCAGCGTGTTGCGCCCGGCGCGCGGTGTCGTAGATGTGCCGGGTCTGCGCGGTGGTCATCTCCTCCGAGGTGCCGGACAACACCACCGTGGCGTAGCCGATGCGTCCGTTCGGTGCGATCGCGGACGGGTCCTCGTACAGGCTTCGTACCTGGGCGACTCCGGGCAGGCCGGACACCTGGGCGAGCATCGCCTCCACCCGCTGTCGGGTCGGCTCGCCGCGCAGCCCGCCGTCGTCGCGCAGCACGATCTGCAACGTGTCGCCGGCCTCGGCCGACGCGTGCTTCGCCAACAGGTCCGTGGCTCGTTGCGACTCGGCACCCGGGATGGAGTAGTCCTCGTGGTAGTCGTCGCCGACCGCCGAGGCCACCCCCCAGGTGCTGATCAGTACGGCCAGCCACAGGCCCAGCACGAGCCATTTGCGCCGATGCGCGAAGCCGGCCAGTCGGGCGAACGCGCCCACCCGGTCGGCGCTGCGCGGAACTTCCTCGATGAACGTCATGGATCTTCTTCCGGCTCGCGGACGTTGCCGAAGGGCACGGGCATCGTGGATATGACGCATCCCGACGCTCCGATGTGACCGATCGACGAACGAGCCCCGTGCCGAGGCCACCGATCCGACGCCGACGGCCGCCGCCGGCCGCGCTCTCCCGCGCCGGGTCAGGCCCGCGCGGCGACCTCACGCAGGTAGGCGTCCGTCCGGTCCGGTTCGTACAGGAAGTTCTCGAAGTCGGCCGGAGTGTCGATGGCTCGGGCCATCCGGTCGGCGACCTCCCGGTACTCGTTGCCCGCCGCGAGCAACCGCACCACGTGCTCGGGCGGCGGCGCGAGCAGCGCGGTGGTGAACTTCACCGAATGCCGGGCGTACGCCCAGAACCGCTCGAAGGTGTCCCGCATCCAGTCCCCATCGAACGGCTTGTCACCGTGCTCGACGATCGCGGCCAGATACACCGCCGCCGCGCGGGCCGCGCTGTTCGCGCCCTGGCCGGTGATCGGGTCGTTCGCCACCACTACGTCCGCGATGCCCAACGCGAGCCCACCCGAGGGCAGTTCCGCCACCGGTCGACGCACCACGGGGGTGAACGCGCCGCTGAGCACGCCCAGCGCGTCGGTCAACTCGGCCGCCCGGGTGCGCTCGTAGTCCCAGGGCGCGTGGGTGCGGACCAACTCCAGTGTCGACGCCCAGTGTTCCTGCGGATCCCGAATGCCGGTGAAGCGGTCGAACGGCCCACCCGGGATCGCCTCGACCAGGATGATCTCGCACGGCCCGGACAGGGTGAGGCCGGGCAGGTAGTACAGCTCGCCCAGGCCGGGAATCACGTTCAAGTGGACCGCCTGCCGGCCGACTTCCGGGCGGGGCGTGACGCCGTGCACGTAGGACACGGCCAGGTGCCGCTGCGGCACGGTGTGCACCGAGCGCTCGTGGTCGCGGTCGAACATGGCGACCAGTTCGCCCTTGCCGGCCGCGACGACGACCAGGTCGTAGTGCCGGCTGTACCAGTCGATGTCGCCGACCGAGACCGGATGCAGCACCAGGTGTCCGCCGCGACGCGCGAACAGCTCCAGCCACGTGGACATCTTCACCCGCTGGTCGACCGACTCGGATCCGCCCATGTCGCCGAGCCAGTCGACGAACGGCACACCGTCCGGCCCGGGAATGGTGAACCCGGTGTAGGCGAGCTTGGGCACCTGGTCGTCCCACAGGTCCAAGCCCTGGGCGGCCTCCAGGGCCAGTTGCGAGGGGAACATCATCTGCGTCGAGCTGACCCGGCCGGCTCGGATCTCCTCCGGGGTGCGCTCGGTCATCACGGTGACGTCGTAGCCGCGGTCCTGAAGCCCCAACGCGAGCTGAAGCCCGGAGTGGCCGGCACCGACGATGAGGATCCTGCGCACGGATGACGCTCCTTCCGGTTCACGGTCGAATGCATGCTATGACCACGCATCCTGCCGATCGCCGGGCACCCTCGATATCTGCGCGGCCGGTGGGGCGCGATCGACCTTTCGGGGTTCGACGTTGGGCCCGATTTCGCCGTGCCGGAGCGGGTACGGGCACTCGGTTCTCGCGACACGGGCTCCGGCTCGGCCACGGGCACGGGCACGGCGATAACACGCGCATTCTTCCTCGAAGACCGCGTCGTGGTGGGGAAGTCGACCGCGCGTACACCGGATCCCGCCACCCGAAGAGCCATACGGGATCAGGCCCGGTCGGTGGTGCCGGTGCGCTTTCTGCGGCCCGGCCGGCCGATCGTCGCCCGGTGGGGCAGGCCGGGCCTGCTCGTTGTGGACCACGCCGGCCGTCCGGATCGGGTCGCACGGCCGAACGGAGTACCGATCCTGCGACTGCGGCCGACTTGACGCTCCCCGCCGGCACCCATCTGGCCGGCCCGGTACTCGCCCGCGTGCGACATCGTCCTCACCGACCGCGGCGGGCGCCTGCGTCTCGCCGCGCTGCCCAGCGCCCCAGTCGTGGCGCTGCATCCCGAGTCGTTACGAGCCGGCACACGCCGTGAACGCGAGGGCATAGCACAGGACATCCTCACCGATCGCCGCCGAGACTGCGGGAATTCCGGTATTCGCGGCGGCTTGGCGCCACGCCGCACCCATGATGGCACCGCCCACCGAGGCACCGGCTCCCACGAGGGCCGCCACCGTTACCGCGCCGCGCGTACGGCGTGCCAACACCGCGGCGGCCGTCGCTCCCAGAAGGACACGCGGAGCCAGGCCCGGCAGGCTCAGCCGCGACGGGACGTCGGAGTGCTTGTCCGCGACAAGCTCGCCGATCGCGGCCGAGCCGACCGCGAGCCGCGACAGCGCGCCCGCGTCGCGCGCGGTCAAGCGAACGGCCGTGATTCCCGCCTGACTTCGGCCGCCGCTTGCCGCGCCCACCAGGAAGGCCCGTACCAGGGCGGTCACTTGGGGTCCATCGTCGCGAGTGCCGTGTACGTCGTGAAGCCGTACGCGATGTGTGGCACGATGTCGGCGACCCAGTCGGTCGTCGACCACGTACGCGGGTCCGACACCCGCAGCCCGGCCATCGGGCCGTTGGCGGCGATCATCGCGGTGGCGCCCACGAGCAGCGAACCCGCCCAGATCGGCGGTCGCAGGCCGATGCCGCGCAGCAGGCCGAAGGCGGCTCCGACGCCTACGCCGGTCACGATGCCCGAAAGCGCGCCGAGCCCGGTCAGCCGGTTCGCGCGTGTGTCGCAGTCGCCCTCGATGGGGTGTCCGACTCGGCGCGCGATGGTGGCGACCGTGCGTTGGGGCGTCTGACTGGCCGGGCGCGCCCGACCGGCCATGTCGGCGTAGGTGACCGCATCGAGGGCGGTGGTGCCGGCCGCACCCGCGGCGGCACCCCGCAGGATCCCTGAAAACATGTCCCCCCAGTTGCCCGTGCGGCGCGATCGCAAACCGTCCTCGGGGACCGTCGGTACGAAACGAAGCCTCGGCGCCGGGCCGGGCCGACCGGCGGCGGCGCCGAGTCCGTCAATCCCGCGGCACCGCTCCGGGAGGGATGTCCCCTGGCAGCAACGGCCGCATGAACGTGCGCTCATAACGCACGACACAACCGCTCTCGTCACGGATACGGTCCGCTGCCACGAAGTCCGGATCCACGCCGAACAGGTCGCGGTACTGCTCGTAGGCGGCCAGGCTTGGGAAGCTGAACAGGGCCAGGGCCCGGTCGCTCGCTCCCTCGGCAGGCAGGAAGTAGCCATGGTGGATCCCACCGTGGCGACCGACCAGTTCCATCCAACAACGCCCGAACCGTTCGAACGCCTCGATCTCGGCGGGATCGATCGTGTAGTCGACGACGCAAGTGATCACCGAACATCTCTCCCCCAGAGGCGTTTCCGGCACGGATCGTCAGCGACACGGTGTGGCGACGACGCGGACGGTTCCGACGCCGTCTCGGTGCGGCCGGCGAGGGAGCGGCCAAGCCGATGCGCGGCGGTGGGCGCGGGCGAGCAGCCGGGGTGGGCAGTTCGAACGTGTAGTCGGCACCCGCGACGGCAGGCAGGCCCGACGGTACTTCGACGCATCGTGCGCGTGCGGCGGTCACCGGCGGCCTCCCTTCGATGACGATCGGCCGGGGGCGATCCCACCCGGGCCGTGCGCTGCCGATTCCACCGCCGGACCCCTCGCGTCGCCGGGCGGGGCGGGGTGCGGCAGGCGGAGGCGGCCGGCCGGTCAATGCGATGTGGCCGGCAGCCGGTAGGAGCGACTGGCCCGGCGGTCGGCGACCCGGACCAGGGCCTCCAGGAAGGCGAGCCGGAAGGGCCCCATGCCCGGAGCGTCGCGCAGCCGCAACACCCGCTCGGTCCAGGCCGCCGACCGGCCTGCGGCCCCGGCCGACGGACCGCTCGCGGCACCCGGTCGGGCACCGTCACCGGCCCGTGGACCGGACTCGGCCCGGAAGCCGTCCCCGGCGTCGGCGAAGAGCACCGTCGGATCCAGCACGATCGCGGGCACCCACCGGTCACCGGGCAACTCGACGGGGCCGAACCGGTCACCGGCCTCGACGCCGAGCACGCGCGGCACGGTGCGCTCGACCTCGTCCGGCATCGGCCGCACCGACACCCGGACCTTCCCGTGGTGGGCGGCGACCAGGTAGGTGATCAGTTCGGCATCGGCCGCGTCGTTCAGCAGATGCACGTCCGGGTGCAGAAGGGCGAGTGCGGAGACCAGTTCGTGGCGGAAATGTGCTCGCGAGTGGCGCCCCCCGTCGTGGCCCGACTTCGCCCATGGGCCCGGGCCCGGTGGTTCGGCGCCGGGTGGGCAGTCGTCGCACAACATCGCCTGGAACGCGTCGTGCGCCTTGCCCAGGTCGTGGTACCGACCGGCGACGGCCGCCGATTCGACCAGGTGCCCGGGGATCACGAAGCCGGTCTCGACCAACTCCTGTGCCACCACCCGCACATCACGCTCGACGTCGGCCAGGTGCCGGGGCAGGTCGATCCAGCGCTGCGCGCACGGCATCGCCGGTTCCTCGGCCGCGCTCGGCGCGTCGTCGAGCGGCACGACCGGCACCGGACCGGGATGGCGCAGTCCCCAGCCCGAAGCCACGTCGTAGCAACCGGCCGTGGCGTCGGCCAGTACCACCGCGCCCGGCCGCAGGTCGTCCGCGGTCAGCGGCCGCCATCCGCCGGCCCGATCGAAGGTCCACCACCGGTCCGGCTGCCGGGCCGCCGCGACGGCCACCTCGATCGCCGGCGCCGGGCACATCTCCACCCGGCAAGGGTACGGTTCGCGTTCCCCGGGACGGCCGTTCGGCCAGTGCCGCCAGGTCACCGCGACGTGCGGATCGCCGTCGTCGCGGACCCATCGGGCCACCTCGTCGGCGCCCTCGACCGGGTCGGACTCGGCGCCCGGCAGCGTGTCGAACAGCCGCAGCAGGTCCGCGCGGCGCAGTACGTGCCGCACCGGGGTGTCCGCGCCCATCGGCGTCCGCGCCAACCGGGTGCCGGTCACCGCGCACCCCTCCAGGCCGATCAAGGCCCGTGCCGTGCGGCGCAGTTCCGGCTCCGAGTAGGGCGCGTGGTGCGTCCCGGTGGACCCGTCCGTCGGTGGCCACATCCACAGCAGGCGCGCGTCCGGCTCCCGGCCGTCCCGGTTGCATCGCCCGGCCCGCTGCACCAGGGCGGGCCACGAGGCCAGCTCGGTGAGCAGCACCCGCGCGCTGATGTCGACGCCGGCCTCCACGACCTGGGTGGCCACCACGATCTGTCCGGCCGCGGCCGGCTCCCGGGTCGATCGCTCGACCAATGCGGCGCGTTCGGCCGGGCGAAGCAGCGCGTGCAGGCCGAGCAGTTCCGGTGCGGCCGCCCGTCCGACCACGATCCGTTCGAGCGATGCCCGCACGGCACAGGCCCGTTCGTCCGTGTTCACGATCGCGAGAGTGCGCGTCCCGGGACGGTGTCGGCGGAGCAATTCGGCCGCCACCGCCGCCGGGTAGGACTCGGCGTCGGTGGGCATGGCGGCGAACTCGACGGTTCGCGCCGCGTCCAGGTGTCGGGCCAACTCGGCGCCGATCGGCAGGTCGAGCGCGTTCACCACGCGAGCGACCGTCGGATGGTCCGGGGTGCCCAGTCGGGTGGGATCGGCGAGCGCCGACATCCACATTGTCGCCGAGCCGCCGACTGTCCCCAACTCGTCGCGCAGACCCTGTAGTTGCGCTGAGGTCTCCAGCCCCGGGCCCATCAGGTGCGGCTCGTCGAAGACGAACTGGGATCCGGCGTGCAGCAGTCCGAAGGAAAGCGGCCAGGACGCCCGCCCCTCACCGTAGCCGCGCATCAGCAACCGGGACAACACCACGTCCTGCGTGCCGACGAAGACGGCCGGGCGGGCGGGCCGCACCTGCCAGTCGTCGGCCTCGCGTTCGGCTCCGGCGGACAACACGTGCACGTCGACGTCGGCGCCGTGACCGAGTCGCTCGATCCACTCGACGACGAGGCGATGGGTGTGCTCGGTCGACGAACGCAGCGGCAGCGCGTAGACCAGCCGGCCGGGGGTGGCCCGGCGCACCGCGCGTTTGGGATGCGCCAACCGCCGCCACAACCAGGGCAGTACGGCCGCGACCGTCTTCCCGCAACCGGTCGGCGCGCACAACACCTGCGGCAACTCGTCCCGGGCCAGCGTCTCCTGGTACGCGTACGGCGGCGATCCCGTCGCCGTACGCACGAACTCGACGAAAGAACGCTCGGCCATCCGGTACCCCCGCACCCCGACGCCCGGCACGCAGCCGGACACCGAGCATCCTGCCGGCCCGTGCCGACATCGGTGGGCACATCCCCTGATCCGACCGCCGGGGATGCGGTCCGTGCCTCCTGTCGGCCGGTGGCCGTCGCCGGCCGGCGACACCCGGTGATCGGGGCGGTTCCGGTCGGCGCGCTCGCGGGCGCTCGGCGGTGCTCACGCGGCCCTCGGCGCGCTCCCCGGGCCGCTCGGCGCGCGCTCGTGCGGCCCGACGCGGCGTCCGCCGGCCTCGTCGGGAGCGTCGCCTATGGTGGGACGCATGGAGAGTCCGCCGGAGCACATATCCGAGAACGTCAACCCGTTGCGCGTGCTTTCGCTCGACGTGCTGCGGCAACGCACCAGCGAGAAGTGGCGGGCCTACCCGGAGGACGTGCTCCCGGTGTGGGTCGCCGAGATGGACGTCCCGTTGGCCGAGCCGGTCGCCCGGGCGATCATCGACGCGGTCCGCCTGGGCGACACCGGCTACGCGTCGGGCACCGGCTACGCCCGGGCCCTGTCCGACTTCGCGGCCAAGCGCTGGGACTGGCGCACCCTCGCTGTGGAGCGCACCGCGATCGTGCCGGACGTGATGCTCGGCGTGGTCGAGATGCTCAAGCTGGTCACCGACCCCGGCGGTCGGGTGATCGTGAACTCGCCGGTCTATCCGCCGTTCTTCATGTTCGTCACGCACATGGACCGGCAGGTCGTCGAGGCCCCGCTCGGCACGGATCACCGGATCGATTTCGAGGTCCTGGAGGCGGCGTTCCGTGCCGCGACCGCGACCGGCGAACGGGTCGCCTACCTGCTCTGCAACCCGCACAACCCGACCGGCACGGTGCACACCGAGGCCGAGCTGACCACCGTGGCCGCGCTGGCCACCGAATACGGGGTGCGCGTGGTGGTGGACGAGATCCACGCGCCGCTCGCCCCACCGGACGTGTTCGTTCCCTACCTGCGCGTGCCCGGCGCCGAGAGCGGCCTGTCGCTGATGTCCGCGTCCAAGGGCTGGAACCTTGCCGGCCTCAAGGCCGCGCTCGCCGTGGCCGGCCCGGCCGCCGCCGACGACCTGGCCCGGCTGCCCGTGGAGGTGGCCGACGGTCCCAGCCACGTCGGGGTGATCGCGCACACCGCCGCCCTGCGCGACGGCGTGGCCTGGCTCGACGCGCTCCTGGCCGGGCTCGCCGACAACCGGCTGCTGCTGGCCCGACTGCTCGCCGAGCAGTTGCCCGGGGTGCGTTACACCCCGGCCGAGAGCACCTATCTGGCCTGGCTGGACTGCCGCGAGCTGGGCCTGGGCGACAGCCCGGCGACACACTTCCTGGAGCGGGGTCGGGTCGCGCTCACCTGCGGTACCGGCTTCGGCACCGGCGGTGCGGGACACGCCCGGTTCAATCTGGCCACGCATCCCGACATCGTCACCGAAGCGGTCCGCCGGATGGCCGCCTCGATCTGATCCGCGCTCGATCGTCGCGCGAGCGGCCGACCGACCGACGGCTCGACCGCCGCTGCCGAGGCGGCGCGCCGTCGGTGCGCGGGCCGCGCCGTCACTGCGGTGGGTGCCGCCGGGCCGCGTACTCCAGGGCGTGCAGGAGGTGGACGGCGGACGCATCGGTGTGGTCGTGGCGCAGCGCCCACAGCGCGACCTCGGTGGGGAACTGCACGTCGGCGAAGGCGATCACGACCACGCTGCCATCCAGGAACAGTCGGCTGCGTGCGCTGCCAAGGTCGATCCAGGTCTCGGCGACCGCGAGTGCGGCGGCCTCGTCCGCGCACGGCAGACACGCGAAGCGGCCGTCGAGCAGGCCGGCGGGCAGGATCGACGCGGCGCGGCGGACCTGGGCGAGGTGCATGTCGAAGGCGCGCCGGTGCTCGTGCGCGGGCCACGGCAGGCGGGAGCGCCACAGCAGGCACGTACACCACGCGAGCACCGGGGCGGTGTCCGGTTCGGCATCGGGGTCGGGCTCGGCGTCGGGGTGCCCGGCCCGGTCGGGGTGCGGCTCGGTGCGCAGCTCGTGTCCGGCCCGGATCCGCGCCTCCACCGCGTCGGAGTCCGCCGGCCGATTGGGTTCTTCCTCGCTCAACGTCCGCTTCCGTTCTCGATGATCCGCCCACCCCGCCGGACAGCACGGTAGTCCAACCACGCGGCTCGCGGGCGGCGCCCCCGAAGGCGCGGCCCGGTTCGGTGAGAGCCGGTTCCTGCCCGGGGAAGGCGAGCGTCATCGCGGTGCGCACCCGTTCGAGAAATAGGACGGGACCTGGGCCACCTCGGCGCCGGCCGCGCAGTGGCCGAAGCCCCGCAGCGCGGCGGGCGCGGGTTGCCGCGCGGTAGGCGTCGGTGACCAGGGTCGCCCACACCGTCCGCACCCACCTGCTCCGCATCCTGAGTCTCCGCACCGAGCCGCAACCGACGCGATCTCCCGAACCGCACGCCCGCCTCGAATTCGCGCCGAACTCCCCCGCCATCGTGCGCCGTTGCCGGTTATGAATTGATCATGATTTTGCGTTGGATATCTTTTGGAATTAATTCGAATCTGATATGATGACACACAAGAATTCTATTTCTCGCTAATATCGTCGATGCCGAGCGCTTTCGATCGCGGACCGTTGCGACCGCACGCGAACCGCCGGCATTCACCTCCCGACGAGATCTGCGAGGAATTTCTTCGTGTGCCATGAATTCGACGCCGTCCCACCCGCCCACGGGCCTGCGGGGGCCGCGCCGGCCGTAGCCGGTCCACTGACGCTGACCTCGGCCGACGGCTCCGACTTCGGTGCCTTCCTGGCCGTCCCGGAACACCCGTCGGGGGTCGGGGTCGTGGTGCTTCCCGACAACCGGGGCCTGTCCGGCTTCTATGCGACATTGTGCGGACGACTCGCCGAACAGGGCCATACCGCACTCGCCCCGGACTATTTCGGCCGTACCGCAGGCGCCGAATATCGCGACCGCGCCGAGGCTTTCTCAGCGCCCGAGCAGCTCATGCCGCATCTGACCCGGCTGACCCCGGCCGGACTCGACGCGGACATCACCGCGGCGGCGGATCGACTTCGCACCGAGGGCGCGCGGGCGATCGTCACGCTCGGGTTCTGCTTCGGCGGACGCCAGGCGTTCCGGACCGCCGCGCCGCGATTCGGCACCGCCGGGGCAATCGGCTTCTACGGTTTTCCCGGCACCCTCGAAGGCGCCCCCGGACCGACCCGGCTCGCCCCCGAACTCACCGCTCCGGTGCTCGCGTTGTGGGGCGGCGCGGACCCGTACATTCCGGCCGAGGCGGTCGCCGAGTTCGACGCGGCGCTGACCGAAGCCGGCTGCCCGCACGAGTTCGTCACCTACCCGGACGCGACGCACGGCTTCTTCGAACTCGGCGCCGGCGAGTCGCGGTTCGCGGCGACCTGCGCCGACGCCTGGCATCGGGTGCTGAACTTCCTGGCGGCACACGCGAAGCGGCCCGCCGACTGAGTCCACGGCACGTCCCGGGCGCGTTCGGCGATTCGGCAAACATCAACTGTTGACGTTTTGGTCCAGACCAATTATCTTCCAATAGGCATTTTGGTCCAGACCAATCTGCCCGGCGACTGCTTCCTGGTCGCGGTCGATGTCCCCATTCGCCGACCGCGATCACCCCGGTGAGGCGCGCGCGTGCACGGTTCCGTACCGCCCTGTTCCACGTACACAGGGAGAGAGCCATGTCCCCTCACAAGCGCATATTCCGCAACAGATTTCGGAGCCGGGCGCTCGCCCTGCTCGCCGTCCTCGTCCTGCCCCTGGCCGTGCTCACCGGCCTGAACGCCGGTGTCGCACAGGCCGCCGGAAAGCTCACCGCGACGTTCTCCATCCAGGACAACGGCTCGTGGTGGAAGGGCACCTACGTCGTCCACAACGGCGGCACCGCCGCCGTGACCGGCTGGCAACTGGAGTTCGACCTGCCGCCCGGCGTCACCGTGACCGGCAACTACTACGGCGACGCCACGGTGACCGGCAGCCACGTCTCGGTCAAGAACGCCTACTACAACGGGACCGTCGCGGCGGGCGGCAGCACCGACCCGTTCAGCTACTGGTTCGTCGGCAACGGCCCGGCCGGTCCGCCCACGCACTGCACCGTCAACGGCGACAAGTGCGACGGCTCGCCCGACATCCCACCCTCCGCGCCCGGCGCACCGCACGCCACCACCGTCACCGCGCACTCGATCGCGATCGGCTGGACCGCCGCGACCGGCGGCGACTACCCGGTGGCGGGCTACGAGGTGCTCTCCGGCGGCGCCACGGTCGCGACCGTGCCGACCGCCTCGGCCACCCTCACCGGCCTCACCCCGGCCACCGCGTACACCTACGCGGTCCGGGCCAAGGACACCCGAGGCAATCTCGGCCCGCTCGGCCCGCCCGCCACGGTGACCACCGTGGACCCGGCGAGCGATCCGACCCCGCCGACCGCGCCCGGCAACCTGCGGTCCACCGGCAAGACTTCCTCCACCGTCGCGCTGGCGTGGAACGCGTCGACCGACAACGTCGGCGTGGCCGCGTACGACGTCTATCGCGACGGCACCCTGGCCAAGACCGTTCCCGCGGGCACCACCACGGCAACGATCGAGGCCCTGTCCCCCGTCACCAAGTACACGTTCACCGTCAAGGCCCGGGACGCGGCGGACAACTCCTCCCCCGCCTCCAACGCGCTCGACGTCACCACCGACGACATCGCGGGCACCGGCAAGAACCTGCGGGTCGGCTACTTCGTGCAGTGGGGCATCTACGGCCGGCAGTACTTCGTCAAGAACCTGGACACCTCCGGGTCGGCGGCCAAGCTCGACGTGATCAACTACGCGTTCGAGAACATCGATCCGGTCAACCTGACCTGCATGGCCGGCGTCACCAAGGGCACCACCGCCAACCCGCAGGACCCCGACCAGGGTACCGGCGCGGGCGACGCGGACGCCGACTACGCCCGCCCGATGTCGGCCGCGCAGTCGGTGAACGGGGTGGCCGACGACGGCTGGGCCAAGCTGCGCGGCAACTTCAATCAGCTCAAGCAACTCAAGGCGAAATACCCGCACTTGAAGGTGGTGGTCTCGCTCGGCGGCTGGACCTACTCCAAGTTCTTCTCGGACGCGGCGGCCACCGAGGCATCGCGGCAGAAGCTGGTCAAGTCCTGCATCGACATCTGGATCAAGGGCGACCTGCCGGCCTACAACGGCGCGGGCGGCCCGGGCACCGGCGCCGGCATCTTCGACGGCATCGACGTGGACTGGGAGTGGCCCGGTTCGCCCGACGGCCACGCCGGCAACCACCACAACGTCAACGACAAGCAGAACCTGACCCTGCTGCTCGCCGAGTTCCGCAAGCAGCTCGACGCGACTCCCGGGCCGCGCAAGCTGCTCACCGCGTTCACCCCGGCCGACCCGGTCAAGGTGAACCAGGGCTGGGACACCTCGAAGATCTTCGACTACCTGGACGTGGCCAACATCCAGGGCTACGACTTCCACGGCGCGGGCAGCGACAACTCGTGGGAGCCCAACCGCACCGGTGATCAGGCCAACCTGTACACCGACGCCCAGGACCCGTATCCGACCCACTTCAGCATCGACGACGCGGTGAAGATCTACACCGATGCCGGCGTCAATCCGCGCAAGCTCACCATCGGATTCCCGTTCTACGGCCGAGGCTGGCAGGCGGTCGCCGACGGCGGCGCACACGGCGAATGGCAGGCGGCGGGCGGGGCCGCACCCGGTCAGTTCGCCGAGGAGGCGGGCACCAGGGGATATTCGAACCTGCTGGCCGGTGTGCCCAATCTGACCGTCCACCACGACGAACAATCCGTCTCGACCTACGGCTACACCGGAGCCGGCGGCCAGTGGTGGACGTTCGACGACGCCTGGTCGATCGCCCGGAAGACGGCCTACCTCAAGTCCAAGAACCTACTCGGCGCGATGATCTGGGAGATGTCCGGCGACACCTCGAACGGGACCCTGATCACCGCACTCGACAACGGGCTCAAATAGCCCGGCGGTCTCCACGCCCCGCACCGGGAGGCCACCCGGCCGCACATCGCACACCTCACATCGCACGCCCCGTACCGCCTCCCGGTCGACACCGGGCGGCGGTACGGCCGTCTTCGGCGGACGCGGTCCCCGGCCCCCACCGGGTCGGGCTCCGGCGTTCATCGCCAGCCGCGGCCGGCACCGACCTCGACCGCGGCGCGTGCGACCCGCCCCCTCACGCGTCCGGCACGCGGCCCAGGCCACCGATCATGGTCAGGCCCGCGTACGCCGAGTCGTCCGTCACCGGCGCGTCCGGGCGCCAGCGCGGCAGGAAGACCACGCCCGGGTCGACGAGTTCGGTGCCCTCGAAGAAGCTCTCGACGGTCTCCCGGCTGCGGAACCGGCCGCTGCCCAGAGTGGACAGGAACAGCCGCTCCAACTCGCGTCCCTCGGGCGTGGCATCGCTGAAGTGCGTGATGAACACGAAGCTCCCGGGAGCCAACGCCGTGCGGTAGGCCCGGACCAGTCCCGCCGGGTCGTCCTCGTCCGCGAGATGGTGCAGCACCGCGACCAGGAGCAGGCCCACCGGCCGCTTCAAGTCCAGGAGTTCGACGACCTCCGGTCGGGAGAGCACGCCGCGGGCGTCGCGCACGTCGGCGGTCACCACGCGGGTACGGTCGTTCTCGGCCAACAGCGCGCGCCCGTGCGCGAGCACGATCGGATCGTTGTCGACGTAGACGACCCGCGCTTCGGGGTTGTGTTCCTGGGCCACCTCGTGGGTGTTGCGCACGGTCGGCAGCCCCGAACCCAGGTCGAGGAACTGGTCGATGCCGCACTCGGCCATGTACCGCACGCCGCGCTCCAGGATCGCCCGGTTCAGCCCCGCGCCGACCCGGGCGTTGGGCATCGCGGCCATCGCCTTGTCGGCGATCGCCCGATCCACCGCGAAGTGGTCCTTGCCGCCCAGGACCGCGTCGTAGACCCGCGCGACACTGGGCACACCCACATCGACGCCGGGGGTCTCCGGCCAGTCGTCGGCCTCGTCGTTCGACGGCACCCGCCACTCGTCCGACACGTTTCCCCCCGACCGGATCCGACGCAACGTCACCCCCACGGGACGGCCCGCGCAGAGGAGATTATCCGCCGCACACGCAGCCGGCCACGCCCCGCCGACTCCGTACCGCGACTGTTACAACACGAGCTGCGCTCCGAACCCCACCCGCGTCCTTGGTGTCGGGCGGGCGCTGCCTTGATGGTCGCCGCCGAACGTTCTTCGGGGACGTGGCGGTTGGCCATGTGGTACGGGGTGCTCGGGCGTGCTCGGGCACGCAGACTGCCGAAGGGCCCGCGATCACCCTCGTTTCAGTGGGACAGCCCCAACTCACCTGCACGCAGCCCCGCCTGGAAGCGGGAGTCGGCCTCGAGGTCGGCCATCAGCTGCGAGTCGATTGCCGAACGGTTCGCGGTCCTGGCCGAGCTCCGCTCGGAGGGACTGATCCGGAACCTGGGTGTCAGCAACGTCGACGCCGCCCAACTGGCTGAGGCCCGGGGGATCGCGCCCGTCACGGCGGTGCAGAACCGGCACACCGGCGACACGGGGTTGCTGCCCGAGTGCGAGGAGGCGGGCATCGCGTATGTGCCGTACTTTCCGCTCGGCGGCGGCGTCGGCAGCGGCCCGTTCGACGCCGAACGGCTCGGCAGGGTCGCGGCACGCCTGGGCGCGACCACCGCGCAGGTCGCGATCGCCTCGCTGTTGGCGAAGTCGCCGTCGGCGCTGGCCATTCCGGGCACCGGCTCGCTGGATCATCTGGAGGAGAACCTCGCGGCGAGCGATCTCCGCCTCCGGGAGTCGGCCTGGCTGCCCTGCCCATTGCCGCCGCCCGCCCGATCCACGACCCCCGCTTCCGCACCAAGGCCGCGGGCCTCCACCGTGCGCTGCCGGCTCGCGCGGGACGCGGGCGCGGCGACCGCCCCCGTGAGCGGTCGCCGCGCACCCGCGCACCCGCGCCTCCCGCGCAAGGCCACCCGGGTGCGCCCCGAGCCTCAGCCGGGCAGGCCGTCGCGGCGGTTGCGGGCGAGCACGGACAGCAGTTCGTATCCGACGTGCGCGGCGGCGATGCCGGTCAGCTCCGCGTGGTCGTAGGCGGGCGCGACCTCGACGATGTCCGCGCCGACGACGTCCAGGCCGACCAAACCGCGCAGCGTGTTGAGCAGTTCCCGGCTGGTCAGACCGCCCGCTTCCGGCGTGCCGGTGCCGGGCGCGTGCGCCGGGTCGAGCACATCGATGTCCACCGAGACGTACACCGGCCCCGTGCCGAGCCGGCGGCGCATGCGCTCCACCACCGAGGCGACCGTGGCGTCCTGGTAGTCGTCGCTGTGCACGACCTGGAAGCCCAGCACGCCGTCCTCGCGCAGGTCGTCGGGGCCGTACAGCGGCCCCCGGATGCCCACGTGCAGACAGCGGGTCGGGTCCAGCAGGCCCTCCTCCGACGCCCGGCGGAAGGGCGTGCCGTGGGTGTACGGCTCGCCGAAGTAGGTGTCCCACGTGTCCAGATGCGCGTCGAAGTGCACCACCGCGACCGGACCGTGCTCGGCGGCCACCGCGCGCAGCAGCGGCAGCGCGATGGTGTGGTCGCCGCCGATGGTCAGCAACCGGGTGCCGCGCGCCGAGAACGCGCGGGCCGCCTGCTCCAGATCGGCGATCGCGGCACCGATGTCGAACGGGTTGACCGCGATGTCGCCCGCATCGGCGACCTGCTGCTCGGCGAACGGCGACACGTCCAGGGCCGGGTTGTAGGGCCGCAGCAGCTTCGAGGAGGCACGCACGTGCGCGGGGCCGAACCGGGCGCCGGGTCGGTAGCTCACGCCGCTGTCGAACGGAACACCGACCACCGCGACGTCCACGTGCTCGACCTCGTCGGCACGCGGCAGGCGCGCGAAGGTGGTGGGTCCCGCGAAGCGCGGTACACGTGTGGCGTCGATGGGGCCCTGGGGAGCGCCGGTCATCGCTCGGTCCTTTCGGTGGTGGGGCGATCATTGGCAACGGTCGGGTCGGTAAGGGAAGCGGCCAGGATCGACCCGTACAACTCCGGTCTGCGGTCGGCGAACACGTCGTTGTGTGCGCCGATTCGCTTGTCTCGGGCCTCGGCGAGCCGGCAGCGGGCCGGCAGCAGGTGTTCGGCGTCCTCGGCGGGTGGTCCGGCGAGCGGGAAGCCGTCCGGGTCGACGATGATCGAGCCGCCGACCCATGTGGTGCCGCGTTCGGGTCCGGCGCGGTCGCACGCGGCGATGAACACCCGGTTCACCGCGGCGTTCGCCTGCACCCGGATGTCCTCCGCGGGCCGCTCGCCGGCGGGCCTGGGCGCGAACGGCCGGTTCACCGGCGCGCACAGCAGCTCCGCGTCGCGCAGCGTCGCGGAGCGCACCCACTCGGGGAACTCCACGTCGTAGCAGACCAACACCGCGATTCGACCCGCGGTAGTGTCCACCACGGGCGGCAACTCCCGTCCGGGGACGAACAATTCCGCCTCGCGACCCCACAGGTGCGCCTTGCGGTAGCAGACCCGCACCCCGCTCGGGTCGACCAGCACCGCCGAGTTGCGAATCGCCCCGTCGGCATCGCGCTCGGCGAAGCCGCCGACCACGATCAGGTCGTATCGACGGGCCGCCTCGACCCAGCCCGTCACGGTCGGCCCGTCCACCGGCTCGGCGAGCGCCGCCGCCTCGGCCGCGTCGCGCATCACGTAGCCGCTGTTGACCAGTTCGGGCAGCACCAGCACGTCGGCACCGGCCTCGGCGGCGCGTTCGATCGCGGCCAGCGCGGCCCGGCGATTGCCCGCCACGTCGCCGACGGACAGCGCGAGCTGCGCGCAGGCCACCACGGTCTCGGTCATGTCACATCCCCAACGGCGCGTCCGCGCCTTCGAGTTCGGCCGCACTCGCGCGTTCCGCCGCCCGCTCGGCGGTCAGGTCCAGGTCGCGGCACAACCACGCGTACAGCGCCCCGCCGACCAGCAGGCCGACCACGAAGGACAGGTCCGCGCCGTCGAGCGCGTCGGCCACCGGGCCGGTGAAGAAGCTGGTCTTGAAGAACGGAATCATCGCCGCGAAGCCGACCACATACGCGGTCAGGCCGCGCCAGGACCAGCGGCCGTAGATACCGCGCGGGTCGAAGATCGCGGTCACCGCGTAGTGGCCCCGGCGAACCAGGTAGAAGTCCACCAGGTTGACCGCGGTCCACGGAATCAGGAAGGACAGCATCATGAGCACGAAGTCGTTGAAGCTGCCCAGGTAGTCGTCCGGGAGCACGATCGCGACCACGAAGCACCACGGCGAGCGCGGACCAGCCCAGGCCCAGGCCCAGGGCGGGGCCGATGAAGCCGGTGACCATCGTGGTGAGCACGAAGTTGCCGGTGAACCGGAAGGGGCCCTGGTGCCACACCTTGCCGTGCCGCTCCCGGGCCGGTACGTAGTCGATCGAGCGGGTCTCGATGGCCACGCCGCCAGCGCGCCCGGCGGCGTCGGGGCGGAGGCCGGCGGTGACCGGACCGGTCGCCGAAGGCGCGACGGCGGAGCGGGCGGCGAGGCCGCCGGTGGCGGGGGCCGCGCGCGGTGGCCTGGTGGCGTCCATGGGCCCTCCTGCGGTCCTGCGCGGTCGACGCGTCGGGGACGACGGTCGGTGGACGACGCGTGGTCGGTGGGATGACGCTTGAAGGTACGCCCGGTTAACCACCGTAAACGATCGATATCGTGTCGAATCTGATCCGGATGGGTGGACACTATGTCCATGCCCTCGTCGTCCGTGCCCTCGTCGACCACTCCACCCACCGTGCCCACCGTGCCCACCGGTCGATCCACGATGCCCGATTTCTCCGGAGTGTTGCGGATCTCCGATCTGGTCGCCCTGCCCGACCTGCACCTGGCGGTCGCCTCCGGGGCCGAGCACCTGGATCGGCGGGTCGAGGCCGCGCACGTGTCCGAGTTGCTCACCCCGGGCCACTGGCTCCAGGGCGGCGAGCTGCTCATGACGATCGGCCTGCTCCTGCCGATGACCGATGCGGACTGCACCGCGTACGTGCGCGACGTCGCGGGCGCGGGCGCCTGTGCCCTCGCGCTGGGCCTGGGCCGGGACCTGCCGCACCAGCGGGCGCCGCGACCGCTGGTGCGGGCCGCCCGGGCGGCCGGTCTGCCGCTGCTCACCGTTCCCGACGAGGTGCCCTTCATCGCGGTCACCAAGGCCGTGTTCGAGGCCCTGGCCGCCCGGCAGCGGTTGGCCCTGGAGCACGCGTTCGAGGCGCAGCGCCGATTGACCAGCGCCGCCGCCTCCGGCAACGGTGTGCTGGCCACGCTGCGCGCGTGGCGGGCGGCGACCGGGGTGGACGCGATCGTCGCCGACCCGGTGGGCCGATTGGTCGCGGACAGTCTGGCCAGGCCGCCCGACGCACCGGGGGCGGACGGCTCGGCGGACGCGGTGGCGCTGCTGGCGGCGAGTACCGACCTGATCCACCGGGTGGCCGCGCGGGGCCTGCACGGCAGCGGGAGCAGCAGCGGCGCCAAGGGAGTGCGGGTGGAGGTGCAGCCGCTGGGTGCCCGGCGGCTGCGTGGGTTGCTGGTGCTGGCCGGTCCGGTCGAGTCGGCGGCCCGGCTGCTGGTGTCCGGCCTGGTGTCGCTGTTGTCCCTGGAGCTGGAGCGTCGGCACCTGGCCGACGAGCCGGTTCGGCGCCGGCGAGCCGCGCTGTTGGGCCGGCTGCTCGCCTCGGGCACCACCGCCGAGCAGGCGCGGGACGTGCTGGCCGCCGCGGGGCTGGCGGCCGAGGAGGTGCGCGGCGTGGTGGTGGGCCCGGACGCCGATCCGGCGCGGGCGGACCCGACGGCCGCGGACACCGCGCGGGCCGACGCCGCCGAGCTCGCCGCCGACCTGGCACTCGCCCTGCCCGGTGGTCTGGTCCGGGTGGTCGGCGGTGCGGTGGAGGCGGTGTTGGGCGCGGAGCTGGACGTACGGGCCGTGCTGGGCCGGTTCGCGCCCGGTCGGCCCGCGGGCATCGGCCCGGCCGGTGTGCCCGAGGCGGCCGGGTCCTCGATCCGCCAGGCGCGCGGCCTGCTCGCGGTGAGCCGGGCCGCCGGACAACCGGTGGAGGCCCGGCACGGCACCGCGAGCCGACTCTTGCTCGGTCTGGCCGACGCCCGCACGCTGGCCGGCTACGCGGACGCGGTGCTGGGGCCGATCGACGCGGCCGACCCGAGCGGCGAATTGGTCGCGACGCTGGCCACGTGGTTGGAGACCGGCGGGTCCTGGGACGAGACGAGTCGCCGCCTGGACGTGCATCGGCACACCGTGCGCAATCGGGTGGACAAGGCGATGCGATTGGCGGGCCGGCGCCCCGAGGACGGCGACGATCGCTTCGACCTGTGGCTGGCGGCCCGCATCCGCCGCGACAGTCCCGGTTGATCGTGCGCCGTCCCCCGGCGCCGGCCCACCGCTATTCGACTACTGTCCGACGACCTTTCGCACCCGGGGCGCAGCCGACGGCGCGGTCGGCGCGGACTCGGCGGACGACGTGGATGCGGTCGAGGCGTCGGCGCCGCCACGCGCCAGGAGTCGTTCCAGCGCGAAGCTGCCCGATCCGAACACCACGATCAGCAGCAACGACCAGCAGAACATTGCGGATGCCTCACCACCGTTTCGGAGCGGCCACAGATCCAGTTTCTGGTGTTCGGTGAAGTAGGCGTAGGCCATCGATCCGGACGAGACGAACGCGGCGAACCGAGTGCCCAGGCCGAGCAACACCAGCCCCCCGCCCACGAGTTGAATGACGGCCGCGTACCAGCCGGGCCAGGTGCCGGCGGACAGGGTGCCCCGCCCGCCGTCCGGGAAGCCGAACAACGAGGCGGTGCCGTGGCAGGTGAAGAGCAGCCCGACGACGATACGGAACAGGCCCAGTACATGGGGCTTGGCAGATTCGATGACGGCGTGCGGAACGGGTGACATCGGACGGCTCCTGGGGGACGGAGTGCGGGAGATTGGTCCAGACCAGTTTCGGTAGGCCGTCCGTGTGCGGACAATGCCGCGCTCGGCAACCGGCACAAAGTGGCAAGGAGTGCGAGTGGACACCATCGGGCGAACCGAGCACCCTTCACCGATCGCGGTGCCGGCCAACAAAGTGAGAGTTGCAACAGGGGCGCAACGACACCCAAGTTTCGTTTGACGTCCGGTGGATTCGCGGGGACAGTGTGTGTGCGCACCGATGCGAACAGTTGCCCTACCCGCGATCGGGCGTTTCCTGGTCGACCCCGCACCCCCTTGCGAGGAGTGATCCGCTCATGGGCGTTTTTGCGTCGAAGGCTCGCGGCCGAACGATCCCGACAGGGTCGGCGCGCTGTCCGAGGACGCCGTTGCGGGGCGCGAACACCGGTGCTTCGGCCGGGAGTTCACCTCGGATGAGCCGACTCCCGCACCCGAGCTAGCCGATGCGCTCCGCTGCCGATCACTCATGACGCGCGTGCGGACGCCCGCCGATCGAGGCTCCGGGCCGGTTCGTATCGGCCGCCGGCGCAGGGCGATCGGGCCGTTTCCGAAACGGAAGCGGAAGTGCCGCTACCGGCCGCTCCGGTCGCCTGCGGAGCACCCGACCCGGGCGCTGCCGGCGCCGACCCCGGGTGCGACCGGCGCGGGAGGCCGCCGGCCACCGGTCCCGCGCCCACCCCGCGCCCGGTCGACCGCGTCCGCCCCCGGCAGGCCGCCCCTCGGGCCCACCGCCGTCGCATGTCCCCTCCCATCGACCATCGTTCAGGGATCCCAGCCCGTGTTGCGATTACTCCGCCGTCCTCCTCACGTCGCCGACGCGGCCCGATCCGGTCACCGCGATCTGCACATCCCCGCTCGCGCCGCCCGGCCCGCGAGTACCGCTGCGCGCAGGCAACCCCCGGCGGGACCACGCCAGTTCGCGTCCGCCCGGCTCCGCCGACCCGGTCCCGGGAGCGAACGCGGATGAAGATACGTCCGTCCCGCTCCCGAGGCGCAGACGCCACCGACACCGACCCCGCGGGCGCAGGCCCTGCGGACACAGGCACAGGCCCTGCGGGCACAGGCCCCACGAGTACAGGACCGACGAGTGCGGGACCCGCGGGTGCGGGCCCGCCGAACACAGGCCCCGCCGGCGCGGGCTCCGCCGGCGTACCCTCCGCGCCGCGTCCCCCGTTGCGGGCCCGGCTCGCCGCCCGGATCCGCCCGCGAGTGCGCGGCCTGATCACCCTCATGGTCGTCGTGCCCTCCGCGGGCATGGTCTTCTTCGCCGGATCCGCGATCCTGACGATGGTCGAACAGGCCCAGGCCGCCGACCACGCGCACGATCTGGTCGGCGTCTCGGCCGACGCCGGCGAGGTGGGGCGCCGGCTCCAGGCGGAGAGCGCCGCCGCGGTGACCCTGCTCTCCCGTGGCCCCGGCCCGATCACCAGCGCCGACTACCGCACCGCCATCGACGCGAGCGAGGCCGCGGTACGCCGCTACCAGGACCGCCGCCGCGACCTGGAGCCCGTCTCCACCGCCGAACGCGACGCGCTGGCCGCCGTGGACACCGCGCTGCGCGGCCTGCCGGGCCTGCGCACCCAGGTCGACCAGCGGGGTGTGGCCACCTCGGCGGCGGCCGTGCGCTACTGGGCCTGGATCGGCACCACCGTCGACCTGCGCGCCCGGGTCGCGCTTGATCCGGGAGTGTCCACCGGCACCGCCGGCCGCCTGCGCGCGATCACCGCGCTGGCCCAGGCGCGCGCCGCGCTGGGCCAGCAACAGGTCACCGTGCTGCGCTCGTTGGGCGCCGGTCCGCTGGGCGGCCCGGTGCTCAAGGCGGCCTCCACCGCCCGCGCCGCGCACGATCAGGCCCTGGAAGCCTTCGCGGTGACCGCGCCCGGTACCTGGCGGGACCGGCTCGCCCGGGCACTGGCCGGCCCCGAGATGATCCGGGTCGCCCAGACCGAGGACGCGCTCGGCCGCGACACGCTCGAAGCCGACGTCTGGCGCGCCGCCTTGGCCGAGCGCGCCGACCGGCTGTGGTCGGTGGAGCAACGGGCCGACGCCGACGTCGCCCGCGAGGTGGCCGACGTGACCGGCGACCGGTGGTGGCTGGCCGGCGTCCAGGGCGCGGTGCTCATCGGTGCGGTGCTGGCCGCCGCCGCGGCCGCGGCCTGGCTCGGTCGACTGCTGCACCGCCGCCTGCAGACCCTGGCCGAGCGGGTCACCGTGATGACCCAGAAGACGCTGCCCGCCGTGGAGGCCGACCTGCGCCGCCGCGACGCGTTGGCCCCGCACGAGAGCGGCCGGGCGTACGCGGTCAAGATGCTCGGCCCGCAGGCGGACCGTGAGCGTGGTGCCGACGAGATCGCCGATTTGGCCCGCGCGCTGACCCAACTCGCCTACAGCACCGTCGAACACAGCGCGTCGCTGGTGCTGGCCCAGCGCGAGTACAACGACGCGCTCGGCGACGTCGCCCGGCGGATCCGGGTGCAGACCAGCCGGGTCAGCAGCGCCCTGGACCGACTCCAGGCCTCCAACCTGACGGTGGATCAATTGGGCACCGTCTTCGAGGTGGACCACGGAAACGAGGGCACCAAGCGACTCGCCGACTCGATCGCGGTGCTCAGCGGGCAGCCGCCGACCCGGTTGTGGCCCGACACCCCGCTGTACGAGGTGGTCCGCGCCGGCGCTCAGCGGGTGACCAACTACGAGCGACTGCCCGACATCGCGTTCAAGGGCATTCCCACCTCGGTCACGCTCGCCGGCGACACGGTCGGCGCGGTGACCCAGATCCTCGGCGAGATCGTCGACAACGCGGCCCGCTTCTCCGGCCGGCACGAGGTGGAGATCACCGCCGAACGCACCGAGGCGGGCGTCCTGGTGCGGGTGCGGGACCAGGGTGTGGGCCATCGCGACCCGGAACTGCTCAACCGCCGGCTGCGCGCCGACGTGGACGCGCTGCCCTCGCTGCGCCAGACCGGCCTGACCGTGGTCGCGCTCCAGGCCCGTCCGCTGGCCATCGAGGTGGAGCTGCAACCGGGCACGGACGGCGGGACGGTCGCCGAGATCGTACTGCCGCACACGATCATCGCCTCCGTGGGCCGGCACCGGCGCCGGGTGGAGCACGTCGCCCGCCCGCTCGCCGCACCGTCCGGCCCCGCACGGCCGATCGCCCTCGGGTCCGGCCTCAACGGCGCCGCCGCGAACGGCGTCACCCCCAACGGCGTCGGCGTCAACGGCAACGGCTCGTACGCCGCCGACGGGGATCCGAGCGCCACCGGCCCGATCATCGGCGGGCCGCTGCCCGCCGACTATGCCCCCGAGTTGACCGCGCAGGGCCTTCCGCGCCGCGAACGCCGGACGGCGCAGGCGACCCCCTTCCGTCGTACCGCCCCACCCACCCGTGACATCGCGCAGGCCAGCGCCGCCGCCGCCTCGTTCGGGCGCGGCGCCCGCGACCTGCCCTTCACCCGGACCCCCAAGGAATCCCCATGACCGAGCCCGCCGTCGACCAGAGCGTGCTCGACGACTTCATGCGCCAGTTCGTGCACGACCACGCCCCCGACGTCCTGCACGCGGTCGCCGCCAGCGGCGACTCGCTGCTGGTCGCCCAGGCCGCGCTGCCCGGTCGCATCCGCGCCGACGAGGCCGGGCAGGCGGCGTGGGTCGCGAACGCCGAGAAGATCGCGTCGAGCGCGCCCGGGGCCCTGCTGATGCAGGACTACAGCGCCGACCTGATGGGCCTGGGGCCGGTCAGCGTGCTGATGTCGCAGGCCGAGCACGGTCTGCTGCTCACCATGGGCAACACCAGCCCGGGCCCGGACGGGCAGGTGCACCCCTCGGCGCTGATCGTGGCGACCACCTGGAACGCCGACGTCGGCAACCTGATCCGGGCGATGCACGCGCTGATGGAACGCGTCGGCCCGTCCCTGACGCCGCTCGCGCGTGGTCGTGGTCTTCAGCCGCAGCCCGCCCGCATGCCGGCCCCCAGCCGGGTCTTCTGACCCCACACACCCGGCTGTCCGGTCCCGGACGACCCGGCCATCCGCCCCGGTCGTCCGGAGTATCCGCGCGCCCGGCCCACCGGCCGTCCCGGCGCATCCGCCACGCCCGGCTCCCGCGCGCCCGAGACCGCGTTCCGCGTCCTCGGGCGACCCAGCCGGCAGTCCCATCCGGAGTCGTACCCCGTATCGCCGAACCTGCCGAGAGAGAGACGGACATGCGCAGCAGCACACGTAGACGGATCCGAAGCACCCGCACCCCCCTGGCCCTCGCCACCGGTTTACTCCTGGTGTTGTCGGCGTGCTCGGGCAGTGCGGCCGGCAACGACAAGGGCAAGGGATCCGACGCCGTCGCCAAAATCGGCCTGCTCACCCCCGCTTCCGGCCCGTACGCCGCGGTGGGCGAGGACACCCGTGCGGGCCTGGAGCTGTACCGCGACACACACGGCGGCAAGCTCGGCGGGCTCAAGGCGGACATCGTGGCGCGCGACGAGGGCGCGGGGCCGCCGACCGCCGTCCCGGCCGCGACCGAACTGGTCAAGCAGCAGAACGTGTTGGCCATCACCGGCATCGTCAGCGGCGGCAGCGTTGCCGGGGTGCTGCCGATCGCGGCCGCCAACAACACGGCGCTGATGGGCGTGGCCGGCCGCCCCGAGTTCCCCGATCCCAAACTCACCGCGCACGTCTGGTCGTTCAACACCCAGTCCTACGAAGCCGGCGCCGCGGCCGGCCCCTGGGTCAAGGAACACGTCAACGGCCCGGTCTATGCGATCGGCCCGGACTACCAGGGCGGTTGGGACCAACTCAAGGGCTTCACCGAGTCGTTCACCAAGGCCGGCGGCACCCTGGCCAACCCGGATGGGAAGACCACCTTCACCCCGTTCCCGGGCACCCAGAACTTCCTGCCCTTCCTGAACAAGATCGCACAGAGCGGCGCCAAGGCCGTCTACGCGTTCTACGCGGGTACCGCTGCGGTCGACTTCGTCAAGCAGTACAAGACCTCCGAGGCCGCCAAGCTCCCGCTGTACGGCAGCGGGCCGCTGACCGAGGGGCGTCAACTCGACGCACAGGCCGACGCGGCGGCGGGCATCACCACGTTCGCCACCTACGGCGCGGATCTGGACAACCCGGCGAACCGGGCCTTCGTGGCCGCCTGGCAACAGCGCCACCCGGACCGCAGCCCGACCATCTACGCGGTCGCCGCGTGGGACATCGCCCGCTCGCTGGACACCGCCATCGCCGCGGTCCGCGCCGAGAAGAAGACGCTCACGCCCGAGGCGGTGAACGCCGCGTTGGGCAACGTCGGGCAAATCGACAGTCCGCGCGGGGTCATGCAGCTGAACCCGGCCACCCACTCACCGGTGCAGCAGTGGTACCGCTTCGAAGTGCGCAACGACGGGCCCAAGCGGGCCAATGTGGCGGTCGAGCAACTCGCCGTCCTCGGCGGCTGATCCGTCCGTCCCCGAACGTATCGTCCATCCACGCGAGGAGTCGCTCTTGTACGCGTTCGCCGAAGCCGACGACATCACCTTCCAGTTGGAAACCCTGCAGGACCTGCTCGATCCCAGTACCCGCATGGTGCTGGACTCGCTCGACGACCCGACCGGCCAGGAGTGGCTGGAGATCGGTCACGGCCTGGGCAGCATCGCCCGCGAGTTGTCCCGCCGGATCGGCCCGACCGGCGTCGTGCACGCCACCGACCTCGACGCGCGTCCGGTCACCGCGCCCACCGACGGCGCGCCGATCCGCACCTTCCCGCTGGACCTGCGCACCGACGAACTGCCGCGCCGGCCCTATCGGGGCATCCACGGGCGCCTGGTCCTGCTGCACATACCCGAGCGGCGGGCCATCCTGCCACGCCTGGTCGACGTGCTGGAGCCCGGCGGCGTGCTGGTGATCGAGGACTGGTACTGCCCCGAGCCGCCGCGCGTGCTGGCCTGCGCCGACCCCGCCGACGAGAAGGTCTTCACCGAGGTCGTGGCGGGCATCCTCGCCGTCCTGCGCAGCCGGGGCGCAGACCTGGAATGGGCGGCGGAGACGAAGGATGCGTTCGTCGAGGCGGGCCTGATCGACGTGCGGGTGACCCGCACCGACGCGGACTGCGCCGGCCCCGGCCTCGCCCACCGCCTGTACGCGTGCAACGCCCGCCAGCTCCGGGCGCAACTGCTCGCGCTGGGCGTGGACCAGGACCTGTTGGACCGCTTCCAAAAGGTCGCCGCCCAACCGGGTCTGGTCACCACCGGCTGGCGACTGATCTCCACGATCGGCACCAAGCCCGACCCGCGCTGACACCACACCCGCCCCCGGCCACCTCGAACCCGGGGCGGCCGGGGACCTCGCCCGTCGGCGACGGCGGCAAACCCCGCGGGCGCGGCGGCGGTGTGCCACCCCGGATCCGTGGCCGTCGCTCGCAGCGGTGTCGCCGCCCGTGCATGACGGCTCCCGGGCGGCCGCCGCACGCGCTGCCTACAGCTCGCGGACCGGCTCGCCGGCCAGGAACGCGTTGATGTCCTCGACCGCGTCGGTGTAGGCGAGGGTGTAGTTGCCCTGGGTCGCGTAGCCGATGTGCGGGGTGAGAATGGTGTTCGGAGCGGTCAGGATCGGGTCGTCGGCGGGGATCGGCTCCACCGGGTACACGTCGAGCGCGGCGCCGGCGATGCGACTCTCGCGCAGTGCGGCGAGCAGTGCGTCCCGATCCACGATCGCCGCCCGCGAGGTGTTGACCAGGTAAGCGCCGGGGCGCATCAGGGCCAGTTCGGGCGCGCCGACCAGGGACTTGGTCCGCTCGCTGTAGCGCACGTGCACGGAGACGAAGTCGGCCTGGCGAAACAGCTCTTCCTTGTCGACCGCCGTCACGCCGACCGCCGCGGCCCGCTCGGTGCTGAGGTTTTGGCTCCAGGCCAGCACGCGCATCCCGAACGCGGCGCCGATCGTGGCCACCCGGGCACCCAGCTTGCCGAGACCGATCAGGCCCAGGGTGGACCCGGCGAGGTCCAGGCCGACGCCGCGCTGCCAGCCGCCGGCGCGCAGGCTCGCCTCCTCCGCGCCGGTACGCCGGGCCAGTGCGAGGATCAGCGCCCAGGTCAACTCGGCCGCCGGATGCGGCAGCAGGCGGGTGCCGCACACGGTGACACCGCGGGCTCGGGCCGCCTCGATGTCGATCGCGGCGTTGTTCATGCCGGTGGTGATCAGCAGCCGCAGCCCGGGCAGTCGGGCGAGCAGGTCGGCGGGGAAGGGGGTGCGTTCGCGCATCGCGATCACCGCGTCGAACGGCGCCAGTCGCTCGACCAGTGCCTCGGTGTCACTCACGTGGTCGGGGAAGAACGCGACCTCGCTGTCCTGCGGCAGCTTCCGCCAGCAGTCGAGCGCGGCGCCCGGCCCCTGGTAGTCGTCGATGACCGCGACCCGAAACACGTGTGATCCCCCGCATCCGGCGATCGCCGGAGTGCGGATCACCCGGTCCAACCGTCCCGCCCGACCCTATCGGGCGGGTCAGCCGAGCGCGGTCAGACCCTTTTGCAGGTCGTCGAGGTTCATCACCGGTTCGACGGTGACCTTGGCGCCCAGTTGGAAGAACGGCTCCGCGATGCTCGGCAACTCGGGATCCGCGTACCGGTCGCGCGGTCGGGTATGCCAGAGGTATGAGTGCGCGACATCGCGCTCCGGCCGAGCGCCCTCCCGGCAGCGAGGCGGCCCATCCGCGTAGCGACCTCCCCGCGCGTCGGGCCATGTCCAGGATCGCGCTGCCGTTCTTCGTGGTGGGCTGCGCGCTGTGCGCGCTGGCGGCCACCGCGGATGTCACGCACGAGGTGCGCGTCCTGTGGATCGTCGCCGCGATCGCGTGTGCTGTGACGGCCGTGGTCGCCTGGATCGACCTCGTGGTCATCGCCCGCCGGATGCGCGCCGAGCGCACCGGGCCCTCACGGACCCGGTGAGCGGCGGCGCGATCCCGGTGAACGGCTGCGGTCAACGGGCCAGTCGCACCGGCTGCGCGGATTCCGCGGGGCGGGTGGGCTCGGTGTGCGCGGTCTCCTCGGTGTGGCCGACCCGCCAGTAGCCCATGAAGGCGATCGAGCGGTGGTCCATGCCGCGCTCGTCCTTGAGGTGCCGGCGCAGCGCACGCACCCGACCGGCCTCGCCGGCCAGCCAGGCGTAGCCGTGGTCGACCGGCAGGTGGGCTGCCCGGATCGCGTCCAGCAGCCGATTCTCCGCGACCGGCGCGCCGTCGCGATGCACCCAGTCGACCCGCACGCCGGGCGGCGCCGCCAGGTGCTGGCGGTCCGCCGCGGAGCCAACCTCGACGAAGACGTGCCCGCGTGCGTCACCGGGCAGCGACTCGACGATGGACCCGATCGCGGGCAGCGCCGCGTGATCGCCGGCGAGCAGCAGCCGGCGGCCGGCGGGCGGCTCGAAGCTGTAGCCGCCGTTGCGCTCGGCGGTCGGCCCGAGCAGTTCGATCGCGTCGCCGGTGCGGGCCGAGCGGGCCCAGCGACAGGCGGGTCCGCCCGGCGCGTGCAGCGCGAAGTCGATGTCGATCTCGACCGGATCCGACCGGTGCGCGCGCACGGTGTAGGTGCGCTGGTACGGCCGGTCGGCCTCGGGGATCCGGGTCCATGCCTCGCGCCAGGTCAGGTCGTCCCGGGTGATCCGGGACGCGGGTCGGCCCTCGCGCGGGACGAAGAGCTTGACCCGTTGATCGGGGCCACCCGGGACGAAGTCCACCAGCCGCGGGCCGGTCAGGGTGATCCGTGTGGCGTTGCGGGTGATCGGCGTGTTGCGGACCACGGTGAGCTGGAAGGGCCGGTAGAGCTGCGCCCGGCGTTCACGTTCGGTGGAGATTGGAACTCGCCCTCTCGGACACGGTCGACCACGGACGACCCGAGACGATGTCGGGGTTGGGTTGGCCCAACCTCGGGTTAGGTTAACCTAACCCCACGCCCGCGGTGCGCGGCGGCGCCACGCCGAGACCGACCCCTGGTCCCCAACGGCCCTGGGGCCGGCCGGATTTGGCCGGCAACTATGCCTACCCTAAGTTGTTCCGAGTCCGGGCCGAGGATCCGGATCGACGCTCCGGGTCGATGGTCCGGTTCGCCGTGCCCGGGTCGACGTGTCCGAGAGGGACCGATCACGCATGCGGCTGTACCTGCTCGCGCTCAACCCCACCGACTCGGTGACCGAGGGATTCCTCCCCGCCGCCGGTCGCCTCGGACTCGAGGTCACCCTGCTCGCCGACCCGGCCCACGCGGGTGCCCACCGCGAACTGTGCGCCGCGCTCCCCCGGGTCGAGGTGCTGGAGTGCGACGTACGCGACTTCCGCGCGGTGCTCGATCGCATCCTTACCGCACACCGACCGGACGCGGTGTTCACCAACAGCGACCACCTCCAGGTCCAGGCCGCCCTCGCGGCCCACTACTTCGGCCTGCCCGCCAAGGACTGGACGGCCGCGCTTCGGGCCAAGAACAAGGCACAGACGCGCCGCCGGCTCGCCGACACCGGCGCGGACACCGTGTGGGCCGCCGAACTGGCGCCCGAGCGGCAGGCGACGGACCTGATCGCTCTCGCGCCGCCGTATCCGTGCGTGCTCAAACCGCGCGAGGGCGTCGCGGGCGAGGACGTGGTGCTGGTCGCGAACGACGCGGAACTCCTCACGCGCTGCGCCGAGATACGCTCTCGCCGGCCGGCGGCGGCGCTGCTGGTCGAGGAATTCCTGTCCGGCGAGTTGTACACCCTGGAGACCCTCGGCGACCGAAACGGCGTCCGGGTCCTGGGCGGATTCCACACCCGGTTGTCGCCGCCGCCGTACTTCATCGAGACGCGGCTGGACCTGGTGACCGACCCGCCGCCCGCGATCACCGCCGGGGTGCTCGCCCAACTCGACGCGCTGGGTGTCGGATTCGGGGCGTGCCACACGGAGTTCGTGGTCCAGGACGGGCGGCCCCGGATCATCGAGGTCAACTACCGCGCGATCGGCGACCAGTGCGATCTGCTGCTGGAGGACGTACTCGGCCTCCCGCTGTTCGAGTACATCCTGCGCGTGCATCTCGGCATCGACCTGCCCGCCGACCTGGGCACCCGCCCGGGGCGACACGCCCGGGTCGACTACCCGTGCGCCGACCGCGCCGGCGTGCTCGGCACAGCCCCCGGCCGCGAGGACAGGCTCCTCGACGGCGGCGTGCGGATCGACTACCGGCCGCTGCGCACGGTCGGCGAACGGCACGAACTGCACCACTCCAACCGGGACTACCTCGGGGTGCTGCGCACCTTCGGGGGCGATCGAGCCGCCGTGCACCGTGCGGCCGAGGAATTCCTGACCGACCGGCAGTGGAGCATCACGCCGTGACCCCGCGCGCCGGTGACCCGCCCATATCCCGGGCCCGCAGCATCCCGACGCCCACGGCGGCGCACCGCTTCGAGGGCGAACTGCTGTGCCGAGTCCTGGACACCGTGCTGCGCGAGGACGTGCTGGGCCTGCGGAACACGGCCGTGCCGCTGTCCCGACCGGACGGCACGTGGCTGCGGCTGACCGTGCGAGGCGGCACCGACACGTGGCTGCTGCCGGTCCGGGCCGACGGGTTCCAATGCGAATACGCGGCCCGGGCGCCGCTCCTGGTGGGCGAGCACGACGGCGCCCGGGTCACCGACACCGACCACCTGCTCGCGATACTGCGCGATGCGGCCGACGCACAGGACCGGTCCGGCTTCGACGACTTCGCCGAGGAATGCCGGCAGGCGGCCCGGGCCGGCAGGCTGCTCGCGCGCACCGGCTCGGCCGTGCACGCCCGACTCGCGGAGCGACACGGCCCGGACCCGAGCACGTGGACCGGCCCGGGTGCGGGGCCGGCCCTGGACACCTTGGCCGCGCACGTCGACCATCCGCTCTACCCGACCGCACGCGCCCGCTCCGGTCTGGCCGCGGCGGCGCTGCGCCGATACGCGCCCGAGCACCATCCGAGCTTCCGGCTGCGCTGGGCGCTGCTGCCGCACGACGCGACGACGCGCACCGGGACGCTGCCCGAGTGGTGGCCGACCGCGGCGGAACTCGGCCGACCGGACCTGACCTCCGACCATCTGGCCCTGCCCGTGCACCCGTTGACGATCGACCGGCTCCCGGCCCCGGCGGTGCGGACCGATCGGGAGTACCTGAACGTGCGCCCGACGTTGTCGATGCGTACCGTCGCGGTGGCGCACGATCCCGCCGTACATCTCAAGCTCCCGCTGCCCATCGCCACCCTCGGCCTGCGCAACCGGCGCACCATCAAGCCCGGCACCCTCGTCGACGGCGCCGCCGGGCAGCGCCTCCTGGCCGAGGTGTTGCACCGCGAACCACGTTTTCGGGACCGGGTGCTGCTTGCCGACGAGCAGAGCCACCTGCACGCGGGGCACGAGCTGCTGGCCGCCCTGGTGCGCCGCCACCCGCCCGGTCTGGAGGATGTCCTGGTGCTGCCGCTCGCCGCGCTGCTCGCGAAGGGGCCGGACGCGGTCCTGGTGCTGGACCGGGTCGCGGGCCGCTTCTACGGCGGCGACCGCTTCGCGCTGCTGGACGCCTATCTCACGCTGCTGCTGGACTGGCAGACCACCCTGTACCGGTATGGCATCGCGCTCGAATCACACCCGCAGAACGTCTCCCTGGTACTGGCCGAGGGCCGCCCGGCCGGCCTGTTGTTCAAGGACAACGACGGCCCTCGGGTGTATCCGGCCCGCTGTCCGCTGCCGCACGACGGGTTCGACGACCCGCGCACGTACACCACGCACGAGGGCCCGCTCGCCGACGTGTTCGTCACGATCACCGTGCATCTGTGCGCCGGCGCCATCGCCTTCGCACTGCCGGCGCCGGAACGCGACCGGCTGCTCCGGCTGGTGTACCAGCGGCTCGACGAGCTCGCGGAGCCGGAGCTGCGCCGCCGAGTACTGATCGAGGACCGATTGCCGGTCAAGGCGATGATCACCGCCGGCACCCTGCTCAGCAAGCAGCGCTCGGGCGCGGCCGACATCAACAAGCACTACACGACCGGGCCGAACTACCTGCGATGGGCGGCGAGTCGGAAATAGCGTGCCGTCTCGCCCGCCTGGACCCCACCGCATCTCCCGCACGCCCCGACACCGCCTTCGAACCGCTGGAGTCGCCCATGCCGCTCTCGTCGGCCCACCCCCGAACCGCCTCCGCCGACCCGCCCACGCTGCCCTCGGCCGACGACGCCGTCGCGCACACCCTGCTCAACTGTCTGCACCGGGAGGTGTGCGGCCCGGAAG
This sequence comes from Embleya scabrispora DSM 41855, assembly GCF_000372745.1. GTDB lineage: Bacteria > Actinomycetota > Actinomycetes > Streptomycetales > Streptomycetaceae > Embleya > Embleya scabrispora. The sequence goes on from NZ_KB889694.1 coordinate 43,874, forward strand.
GACGCAGCTTCGTGGAGTCCGGCGACGCCGGCCATCTCCGGCTGCACCTGGCCTGTTCGGATACGTGGTTGCGCGTTCGGCTGCGGCGCACCTCGCTGCTGGGCGACCACCGGTTCACCGGTCCGGCGGCCGAACTGCGCGGGGCCGCGTGGCGCGTGCTGACCTGGTCGGAGCTGGCCGAGCGGATCCACACCGAACTGGATCTGCGGACCGGCGTCGGCAACGACGAGTTCCTGGGCCAACTGGCCTCCAGCCATGCCGGCGTGGCGGCGGGGCTGGCCCGGCGCGGCGCCGCCCGACCCACCTCGCGCTACCTGGAATCGGAGCAGGCCCTGCTGTTCGGGCACCGATTCCATCCCACGCCCAAGGCTCGCGGCACCGACCCGGCCACATGGGCGGCCTACGCGCCCGAGGCCCGGGCCGCGTTTCGCCTGCGACATCTGGCGGTCCGGACCGAACTGATCGCGCAGGAGCGGATTTCCGCCTCGGACACCGCGGTCCTGGACCGACTCGGCCCGGTCCCGGCCGGATACACGCTGCTGCCCGCGCACCCGTGGCAATACGAACTCCTCGCCGAACACCCGCGCCTGCGCGCCGCGTTGGCCGGCGGCGATGTGCTCGATCTGGGCCCGGGCGGCGACCCGTTCACTCCCACCGCGTCGGTGCGCACGCTGGCGGGCGCGGGGGTGTTCCTCAAGTTCGGTCTGAACGTGCGGATCACCAACTGCGTGCGCAGGAACGCCGCCTACGAGTTGTCCGGGGCGGTCGCGCTGACCCGCGTGTTGGCCCCGATCCTGGAGCGATCGGCGGCCCGATACCCGGACTTCGCGATGCTCGGCGAGCCCGCGTACCGCAGTGTGTCGGCGGCGGTGGCGCCCGACCTGCTCGAAGGGTTCGGGGTGATCGTCCGGGACGGCCTGGACGCGCGGTTGCGGCCGGGCACCACGGCGCTGTTGGCCGGCGCCGTGGCCGCCGAATATCCCACCGGCTCCGCGCACGTGTCCCGCCTGCCCCCTGCCACCGGCCCACAGGCGGCGCTGCGCTGGTGGGACGACTACCTGCGCCTGCTCGTCCCGCCGGTGCTGGCCGCCTACTTCACGCACGGCGTGGTGCTGGAGCCGCACCTGCAGAACGTGTTGCTCGCGGTCGACGACGACGGTCGACCCCGGCAGGTGCTGATCCGCGACATGGAGGGCACCAAGCTGCTGCCCGGACCACACGCCGCCACCCTGGCCGCACTGCCCGCCTCGGTCGCCGAACCCATGACCTACACCGCCCGGCGCGGCTGGGACCGGGTGGCCTACTGCCTGCTGGTCAACAACATCGCCGAGATGCTCGCCGCGCTGACCGATCTGCATCCGCGGTTGGAGGCGAGACTGTGGGCACGGGTGCGCACGGTCCTGGCGAACTGCTCGGCCGAGCACGGCGAACCGCCGCCGCTGCGGGCGCTGCTCGCGGGCGGACCGCTGCCCGCCAAGGGCAACCTGCTCGCCCGCTGGGAGCGGCGCGCCGACCGCGAGGCGCGGTACCTGCGCATCCCCTCGCCCCTGGCCGCGTCGATACCCGACGGGGTCCGCCGCACACCCGTCCGGAGCGCGCGATGATCACACCCGCCGTGCGGACCCGGGTGGCGAACCTGGACGCCGCCGAACTTCCCGCCTACATCCACGACCTCGACGGGCTGCGGGCGCACGTGGCGACGGTGCGCGCCGCGCTGCCGGCCCGGGTCGAGCTGTACTACGCGGCCAAGGCCAACCCGGCGCCGAAGATCCTGGCCGCGCTCGCCGCCGACGTGAGCGGCTACGAGGTCTCCTCCGGCGGTGAACTCGCCCACGTGCTGGCCCATCTGCCCACCGTGCCGATCGCCTTCGGCGGCCCCGGCAAGACGGTGGACGAACTGATCGCCGCGCTGCGCGCGGGTGTCGGGCGCTTCCATGTGGAAAGCCGCCACGAGTTGCACCAGCTGATCGCGCTGGCCGCCCGGTTCCGGCCCGAGCGCGACGTCGAGGTGCTGCTGCGGGTCAATCTGCCGCTGGGGCCGGACGTACTGCACGGCGCGGCGCTGACGATGGGCGGCGACTCCGGCCCGTTCGGGATGGATCCGTTCGAGGTCGAGTCCTGTCTGCGCTTGCTCACCGGGCCGGACGCGGGTCGAGCGCGCCTTCGCGGCATCCACGCGCACCTGGCCAGCGGCCTGGACGCGGACACGCAGCTCGCGGTCGCCGAACGCGTCATCGGGTGGACGCGGGACGTTGCGGTGCGACATCGGGTCGCGTTGCCCGAAGTGAACATCGGCGGCGGGATGGCGGTCGACTACGCGGATCCGGCCGCCCGCTTCGACTGGACCCGCTTCGGCGCCGGCCTGGGCCGCCTGCTGGCCGACCGACCGGACCTCACCGTGCGAATCGAGCCGGGCCGGGCGCTGACCGCCTACTGCGGCTGGTACGCCACCGAAGTCCTGGATCTGAAGCACAGTCACGGCAGCACCTTCGCCGTGCTGCGCGGCGGAACCCACCACCTGCGCACCCCGGCGGCCAAGGGTCACGACCAGCCGTGCGCGATCGTGCCCACCACGAACCCATGGCCCTACCCGTGGCCGCGACCGCAGATCCACGACACCGAGGTCACCCTGACCGGTCAACTGTGCACCCCCAAGGACGTGTTCGCCCGCCGGCGACCGGTCTCCCGGCTCCGCGTCGGCGACCGCGTCGTCTTCGCGATGGCCGGCGCCTACGCGTGGAACATCTCCCATCACGACTTCCTGATGCACCCGCACCCGAGCTTCCACTACCTGTGATCGCGCCGACCGGACCGACGCCGCCCACCGAGGTGGTCGCGCCTCGACCCGGGAACGGGTGTCGAACTCGTAGGGTCGACGCATGCTTTTGTGGATCAACGGCCCGTTCGGGGTCGGCAAGACGCAGACCGCGCACGAGTTGTCCCGGCGGTTGCCGGGCAGCGTGATCTGCGATCCGGAACACGTCGGTTTCGGCCTGCACCGGATGTTGCCGCCGGCGCTGCGTGGCGACTTCCAGGATCTGCCGGCGTGGCGACAGGGCGTGTTCGAGGTGTTGGACCTGGTGCTGACCGGGCACGACGGCCCGGTGATCGCGCCGATGACGGTGATCGAGTCGGACAATTTCCGGGAGACAGTCGAACGATTGCGCGAACGCGGCCACGGGGTGAGGCACTTCACGCTGCTCGCCGAGCGGGAGACGGTCCTGCGGCGGCTGCGCGAGCGCGGCCTCGGGCACGCGGTCCGGGTGGCGGCCGGCAGGGCTGCTCCGCTGCGTCGGGAAAGCTTCGCGGTGTCCCGGCTCGACCTGTGCCTGGAGCGACTGGCCGCCCCGGAGTTCGCCGAGCACGTGCACACCGATCGCCTCGACGTGGCCCGGGTCGCCGATCGCATCGCGGACTCGGCCGGGCTGACCCTGGCCCCGAACACCGACGGCCCGCTGCGCGGCCGGGTGCGCCGGGCCTGGGTCGGCGTCCGGCACATCCGATTCTTCTGAACCGGGCGGGAGATCGGCAGCGGGGACGAAGGCCGCCGGGCCGGGGTCAGTCCTGCGCCGACAGGAGGCCGGTGAGCGGGAACGCCGCGGCGTCCCGCGGCGGGCGGGACAGGTGCAGCGCGGTGTGGAAGTAGCCGGCGCTCTCCTTGCCCCGGGGATCCTCGGCCGCGGCGGTCACCGCCTCGACGGCGTAACGCTGCTCCCGCTCGCTGGTGAACCGGCGCTGCGGGAAGGTCTGCGGGGCGGCCTTCTCGGTGACCAGGCCGTGTGCGCTCAGCCCGTCGGCGATGGCCTGGTAGGACCCCGTGCGCAGGACGAACGCGGCCACCCACGCAGGCTCCCGGGCCTCGGCCAGGAACGGCCGGAAGCTTCGCGGGGACAAGAAGCTGGCACCGCCGGTGACGGTGATCAGCCGGGTCGGCCGCGCGGCCTCCAGCAGCGCCGACGAGGGCGGCGCCGACTCCAGGTTCTCGGCGAACCCCTCGTCGAGGAGGCCGACCGCTCGGGCGTAGGACACCGCGTTCGCGGCCACGTCCAGACCGACCACGCGCACCGCGTCCGGGCGTCGGCGGGCCGCGTAGTAGGCCCGGTCGGCCTCGATCAGCTCGGCGGTGTCCAGCGCGGCGATGTGCGCCGAGCCGTACCGGTCGTACAGGTCGGCCAGCGTCACGTCGTGGTTGAGCAGCGCCGCGTTGATCCCGTACGAGCAGCAGATGTCGAGCACGGTGACCGGTTCCCGGGTGCCGTCACCGTTGCCGTTGCCGGTCCGGGTGGCGAGCATGCGGCGGAAGATCCGCTGGGCGTGATGTGGCGTCTGGTACTCGAAGGAGCCGAGCGCCCGAAAGAAGGCACGTGGGTCCGGCCGGTCGTAGATGTCGTCGAACCGGGTCATCGCCTGGTCGCCGGCCTCCGCCGACTCCGAATTCTCGGTCTCGGACACCGCGGCCTCCTGTCTGTTCTCCTCCCGAAACGCTGCCCACCGACCACCCGAGCCAACCCCTCGTACGGCCGCCGAGGCACGGTGCCGGCGAGCGCGAGACTGCGCCGGGAGGGCGTCCGGTCCGCCCGGAGAGATCCGGCGCTCGAACATCGGCCTCGTTTCAGGACGGGCGTCGGGGTGAACCTGCTCGGCATGACCACCCGCCGAGGAGTTCCGGTGAATGCCGGCACCGGATCGACCGACCCCTCCGCCGCCTCGCCGGCCCTCGACATCGAACCGGAGCCGCAGGTGACCACCCTCGCCGAGGCTCCCGGCCTGCGCGTCGCCACCCGCCGGATCTTCGGCCCGCCGGCCGCGAGCCCCCGCGCCTGGTTCGGCCAGATCCGGGACACCCCGCTCGGCGCCCGGGCGATCTTCGGCGACGTGGCCGGCGATCCGCGGTGCGCGCCCGATCGGGTGACGGACGTGCTCACCGCGTTCGCCGCGGCGGCGCCGAGCGCGCCGACCCTGTCCGAGATCGCGCTCCAGGTCGCGTTGTCGCTGCGCGAGGACCATCGTCGCGGGCATCGTGCCCTGGTCCGACTGCTCCTGGTCGCACACGTCGGCGATCCCACCGGCATCGGCTCGCTCACCCTGATCAATCGCGGCTACCCGACCCCGCTCCTGGTGGTGGGTCGCCGCGTGCTCGGCCTCGAACCGGCGTTCACCACCCCGCCGATCGGTGCGTTGGCCCCCGGCAGCCTGCGCCCGTCGGAGCTCGCGGTCACCATCGGCCTCGGCGAGCGTGTCCTGCTGTACACCGACGACCCGGCCGAGGCGTCCGACACCGGCGGCGACCGCTACCCGCTGGTCGAGCGCGCGCCCGACCGCCTGCACGGCGACTTCGCCGACGCGCTGGACCGCCTCGCGGTGGACATCGAGGCACACTCCGACGCGTCCTTCACCGGCGACGCGGCGCTGTTCCTGCTCGAATCCGAGCAGCCGCCGCAGCCCGATCAGCCACGGCAACCCGAGCCGCCCGGGCGACCCGAAGCCTGACCGCACCGCGTCCGCGCCCACCCGTTCGGCTCGCCCGCAGCGCGCCCGTACCCACCCGGTCCTACCGTTCGAACATGGCGAAGACCTCACCCAAGGGCGGCGCGGCGGAGCACGGCTCGCGGATCACCCTGCGGCGGATCACAATCCTCGTCGTGATCGTGCTGAGCGTCTGGTTCGTCCTGGCCAACACCGGGACCACCGCGATCCGCTTCTGGATCCCCGAGGTGCAGGCGCCGCTGTGGTTCGTACTGGCCGGCACGTTTGTGGTCGGGTCGCTCATCGGGTGGCTGATCGGGCGCAACCGACCCCGGTGAGCGCGGCCGGCGGCCGGTGACCGCGCCCACCGTCGCAAGACGGTGCGCCCGGACCGGACCGAGGCCCGGTCCTGCGGAGCTCGGCCGGTCCGCGCCGCCCGGCCCCGCGGCCCGATCCACCCGAGGTCCGCCGGAGCGGCCTAGACGCCCGGCCCGCGCAGCGTCGTCGACGCGGGGAGGCGGGCGGCGGCCACGTTGGATCGTGGCGCGCGGCCGGGCTGCACCCCGTGCAGTCGGAGTTGGAACATCGCGTCGAAGCGGGCGTCCCCGTCGGCGAGGTCGATCGCGCCCACCTCGGACAACCGGCGCAGCCGATAGCGGAACGTGTTCGGGTGCACGTGCACGGCCGCCGCGGCCGCGGTGACGTCGCCGAAGGTGTCCAGCCACGCGGCGAGGGTCTCGGTGAGATGCGTGTCGTGCTCGGCGTCGTAGGCGCGCAGCCGGGTGACCGGGCCCGCCGGGGCGTCGTCGGTGGCGGCGACCCGGTCGGCGACGTCGACCAGCAGCGAGGACACGTACACGTCGCACAGTCGGGCCACTCGCGCCGACGAGCGGCCCGAGCGCAGCACCCGCAACGCGCGGTCGGCGTCCGCACGGGAGGTGGGCAGGTCCACCTCGCGCGCGACCACCCGGCCCACGCCCACGACCGCGTCGATCCGACCGCCGATCCGGGCCAGGAACTCCTCGGCGAGCCGGACCGCCCTGGCGTCCGACTCGGTGGGCAGGATCGCGTAGGTGAAGCCGCCCAGTCGTGCGGTGGCGGTGCGCGGGTGGACCGCGGCCAGATGCAGGGCCAGCGCGTCGACGATCCGGTGTTCCTCCGCGCTGCGCTCCGCCGGTGCCGAGTCGCCGACCACCGCGAGTGCGAGCACGCACGCGGGTTGGTGGGCCAGGCCCAGTCGGCCGGCCGCGTCCACCGCCGCCGGGCCGCCTTCGAGCACGGTGGCGAGCAGGTCGGTGCGCAGTCTGCGCTCCACGTCCGCGCCGGCTCGGCGGCGCAGCAGGTGCAGCGCGACGACCTTGGCCGCCTCGGTCAGCGAGCGGGACAACTCGTCGGACAGCGGCTCGCGCACCACGACCCAGATCGAGCCGAGGATCTCGTCCCCGGCCCGGACCGCGATGGCGACCCGGGGCATGTCGGAGACGCCGGCCAGATAGAGCGGTCCCTCGCTGCGGTAGAGGGCGTGGAAGGCGCCGCGCTCCTCCAGAATGCGCAACATCCTCGCGGGCACCTGACGGTCCAGGATGGTGGCGATCCGGGGTTCGTCCGCCTCGTCCTGACGACTGGAGAAGGCCAGCACGCGCCCGCTGCGGTCCTCCACCGTGACCGGTCCGTCCAACAGCGCGGCGATCGCGTTGACCAGCGCGAACAGATCGCCGGCGGGAGCGCCGTCGAGGGTTTCGCCGCTCTGCACGGTGCCCACCTCGTCCACCGCGAGCAGGGACCGCAGCAGGGTGGTGACCTGCGACCAGGACGCGCCCGGGGTGAGTGCCAGGATCACCACGCCGGTGCTCGCGACGGCCGCCTCGATCTCGGCGTCCACCACGATCGGGCCGCGGACCACGACGGCCGGTGCGCCCAGTCCGGCCGCGCGGTGCACCAGGGTGGCGATTGCGGGGGATCCGTAGACGGCGACGCCCAGGATCACCGCGCCCGGCGGGTGCGAGGGTTCGTCGTGTGGGTCGTGGATGAGCACGCCGGTGATCTCGTGGTCGGGATCCGGCCTGCCGGCCGCCACCGCGAACAGGGTCGAGCCGAGGTCGTCGATGATGCGCCCGAGGACGGCGCGCGGACGGGCGGTCATGGGCTGCCCACCGGGGCGTGGGCGGGGGTGCCGCGACGGGATATTCGCCGGCTGCTCGGCACGTTAATGCTGCTCGGTAGGTTCATGTCAGGGGAATCCAATCCGTCGACACAGGTCCCCCGTCGAGCCGGTCGAGCCCGGGGCCGGCCGTGTCGCCGTTGGCCGGCCCGTGGGCTGGAGTCTAAACGATCTTGGGGTGGATGTGGGTAGGTGAAATCGGCACGCTTCGCGCGATGTCGTTCCTCACGGTCGGTGCCCCTGCGGTCCGATGTCGAGCACGTACCGCCCGTCCCGGCCGAAGCCGCGCACGCGCCGGCCCTGGGCCATCAGGCCGCCCAGCACCTCGCGCACCGCCAGCCGCCACCCTCGCGCCGCCGACGGGTCGGCCCGGCGCAGTGCCTCGATGTCCCGCGGCACCGCCACCAGCACCACGTCCCCGTCGATACGGCCCGAAATCGGCCGGCCGTCGGGGCCCGCGTCCAAGCCGATGACGACCTCTCCCGCCAGGTCGTCGGTGTCGACGGGTTGCGGCACCCCGGAGCAGGCGAGCGCCACCCGGTCGGCGGTCAGATCCCACCGGGCCAGCAGCCGATCGGAGAAGTCGTCGCCGTTGATGGCGTCGGACATCGGCCCGTAGAAGTCGGCCAGATACTCGGCGGGCACCGCGCCGAGCTTGGCCAGGTTGAAGTAGGCGTTGCGGCCGACCAGGGGGTCGAACGTCCAGGTGACCCGGGTGATCCCGCGATCCAGGCACCACGCGCGCTGGTGCACCTTGAGCGCGTAGCCCACTTCGCGCCCGCGTGAGCGTTCGTCGACGCCGGCGATGTGCGAGTGCAGGCCCTCGGTGGAGAGCAGCCCCACACCCGCGCCGATCAGCCGGTCGCCCTCGTAGGTGCCCACGACATAGCCGCCCGCGTGGGCCACCACGGTCATCAACTCGGGGCTGATCATCGGGTTGGTCGGGGCGGGCTGCCAGACGCGTTGGAACAGGTCGCACGCGTCGGCCAGCTCGCCCAGGGTGTGCAGTTCGCGAATCTCGATGTGGGCCACGCGAGCCGCGCGGTCGGCCGCCTCGGCCGCGCGGTCGCGAAGTGCACCGGGATCGGGCTCGGATTCGCGGTCGGCGCGGTACAGGTCGCCGCCGGTACGCGCTCCCGCCGGTGTCGGTGTCATCGAGTCGTTGCCTCCGTCTCCGCGTCGGTCGCGGCCGCGCCCGCGGCCCGCTCGGGCAGCGGCTCGCCGATGGTGGGTACGCCGGACAACAGGGCCCGGGTGTACTCGTGTTCCGGGTTCTCCAGGACCTGTGCGGCCGGGCCGCACTCGACCAGGACGCCTCGGTCCATCACCGCGATCCGGTCCGCCAGGTAGCGCACGACGGCCAGGTTGTGCGTGATGAACAACATCGCGAAGCCGAGTTCGCGTTGCAGGTCGCGGATCAGATTGAGCACCGCGCCCTGGACCGAGACGTCCAGTGCGGAGGTGACCTCGTCGGCGACCAGCACGGCCGGCCGGGCGGCGAGCGCGCGGGCCAGCGCGACGCGTTGGCGCTGGCCGCCGGAGAGCGCGTGCGGCAGGCGTGTGCTGACGCCGGGGTCGATGCCGACCAGGTCGAGGTAGCGGGCCACCTCGCTCGCCCGCGTCGCACGGTCGCTGCGCGGCAGCGCCTCGGCGACCGAGCCGCCGATGGTCAGGCGCGGGTTGAGCGACGCGAACGGGTCCTGGAAGACCAACTGGATCGGCCTGCGCCCGGGTTTGCGGCCCTGGTCGACGCCGTCCACCAGGACCTGTCCCGCGTAGACGGGCACCAGTCCGACGGCGGCCCGGCCCAGGGTGGACTTACCCGATCCGGAGCCGCCGACCAGGCCGACCACGCTTCCCGCGGGCACCTCCAGGGACACGTCGTCGACAGCGGTCGACGCGGTGCGGCCGCGGCCGTAGCGCACGGTGATGTTGCGCAGTTCGAGCGAACCGGACGTGGCGCTCGCGGCGGGGCCCGAGGCGGCTTCGGCGGCGGAGGAATCCACCGTGCTCACGGCTTTCATCGTGCCTCCTCCAGTTCGTGGGTGGCGGTGGTGATCGGATCCCAGCACGCGACGCGACGTCCGGGGCGGATCTGCTCCAGCACCGGCTCCTCGGTGCGGCAGCGGTCGGTGGCCCTGGCGCAGCGCGGCGCGAACGGGCAGCCGACGATCTCCTCGCCGGGCTGGGGCGGGCGGCCGGGGATGGTCGCCAGCGGGGTGTCCCGGTCGGTGGTCATGCTGGGCACCGCGCCGATCAGCGCGGCCGAGTACGGGTGGGCCACGCCGTCGGCGAGGTCCCCGACCGGGAGTTCCTCCACGATCCGGCCCGCGTACATCACCACGACGCGGTCGCACACCTGGGAGACGACGGCGATGTCGTGCGAGATGAGCAACAACGCGGCGCCCGATTCGGTGCGCACGTCCCGGAGCAGGGCCAGCACCTGGGCCTGCACGGTCACGTCCAGGGCCGTGGTGGGTTCGTCGGCGATGATCAGGCGGGGCTCGCCCATCAGGCCCATCGCGATCATCACGCGTTGGCGCATACCGCCGGAGAACTCGTGCGGGCGCTTGCGGACCCGCAGTTCGGGGTTGATGATGCCCACCGCGCCCAGTCGGGAGACGGCCCGGGTGAGGGCCGCCGCGCGCCCGGCGTTGTGGTGCACCTCGGCCACCTCGGCGAGTTGCCGGCCGACCGTGAGCGCGGGGTTGAGCGAGGCCATCGGGTCCTGGAACACCATGGCCATCGAAGTGCCCTTGGGGGCTTGCTTGTTCAGGTCCCGGTCGCCGAAGCGCAGGCTCCGGGCGCTGACCCGGCCGGGGTGCGGGACCAGTCCGGCAGCGGCGAGCGCGGTCAGGCTCTTGCCCGAGCCGGACTCGCCGACGATGCCTACCGCTTCGCCCTCGTCGACGGTGAGGCAGACGTCGTGCACCGCGGTGTGTCCGGCGAAGCGGACCTGCAGGTGGTCGATGTTCAGCAGGCCGGACGCGGTCTTCTCGGCGGGCGCCGCGGAGGTCGCCTCGGGCGTGACCTCGGCCTGCGGCGCGGTACGGCCGGCGTTCGCCTTGGCGACCACCTCGCCGATCAGGCCGAAGGTGATGCCGGTGAGCACGATCGCGGAGCCCGGACCGACCGCCGACATCGGGTCCACCATGACCCGGTCGAGTTGCTCGTTGAGCAGGCGTCCCCAGTCGTAGTCGGGCGGTTGCACACCCAGGCCGAGGAAGGACAGGCCGGAGAAGGCGACCAGGATGCCGGCGGCGGTCGTCGAGACGAACAGCGCGACGGGTTCGGCGATGTTGGGCAGGATGTGCCGGACGATGATCCGGAAGCGGCCGACGCCGAGGATCCGCGCCGCGGCCACGTAGTCGGTGCCGGCGATCGAGGCGGTCAGGTTCTGCACGAGTCGGGCGGTGCTGGGCGCCGCGCCCAGGCCGATGGCGAAGGCCGCGGAAAAGGTGCCCACACCGAAGATGACCGCGAGGAAGAGCACGAACAGCAGGCCCGGGAAGGCGACGAGCAGGTTGACCGTCGCGGTGATCAGGCGACCCGCGCGGCGACCGAGAACAGCCGGCAGGACACCCAGGACCAGGCCGCCGACGACCGCGATGAGCGTGGCGAACAGGGTGAGTTCCAGGGTGAGCCGGGTCGCCACCACCACGCGGGCGGCGATGTCGCGACCCAGCGCGTCGGTACCGAACAGGTGCTCGGTGCCGCTGTGTTGGCCGATCGCGTCGGTGTCGATCCGGTCGGCCGTGTCGCCGAGCAGCATGGGCCCGAAGATTGCCGTCAGGAAGATGATCGTGCTCGCGACGGCGGCGGTGATCCCCAACGGGGTGCGCAGGGCGAGGCGCAGTCTTGGTGCGTTTGACATCGTCAGCTCCCGCGAATCGTGGACTGGGGATCGGCGGCGGCGACGGCGAGGTCGACCACGAAGTTGATCGTGAGGGCGGCGGCTCCGTAGACGAGCACGATGCCCTGGACGAGCGGGTAGTCCTTCTGCAGGATCGCCTGGACGATGGTCATGCCCAGGCCGGGCCAGGCGAAGACGTTCTCGATCAGGACCGTGCCTGCCAGCAGGCCACTGAGCAGCAGGCCACCGAGGGTGAGCGAGGAGGTCAGCAGGTTGGGCAACGCGTGCCGCAGGTAGACCAGTCGGCCCGGCAGTCGCTTGGCCCGGGCGGTGCGCATGTAGTCCGTCTCGAACACGCGCAGCGCCTCGACCCGAACGATCCGCGACAGCGCGGCGATCGGAGTGATGGCCAGCGCGAGCACCGGCAGGACGTAGGAGTCCGGCCCCTCGCGCAGCGCCACCGGGAACCAGCCGAGCGAGACCCCGAACACCGAGGCGAGGCCGACGGCGAGGAGGAACTCCGGGATGGCCACGATCGCCCCGGTCGAGGAGGCGAAGGCCAGCTCGCCGCGCCGGCGCCGGCCGTTGCGGGTCCACACGGCCATGGCCATGCCCAGCGGAATGGCCACCAGCATCACCAGGAGGAACGCGTAGATCGCGATCTCCAAGGTCGCCGGCAGTCGGTCGCCGATCATCCGGGACACCGGGACCCGGGCGGTGATCGATTCACCCAGATCGCCGTGGAAGAGACCGCTCACGAAGTGCTTGTACTGGGAGATCAGCGAGTCGTCCAGGCCCAGTTGTTCCTTGCGGGCGGCGACCGCCTCGGGCGTGGCGTTGAGTCCCAGAGCGCCGCGGACCGGGTCGCCGGGGACGAAGTGGATCATCGCGAAGGCGGCGGTGACCAGTGCGGCGAGCGAAACCAATAGGCGCCCGGTACGGCGTACGAAGAAGGAGGTCCAGGGGCCGAGCCGGAAGTCGAGCACCCGACCGGCCGGAGTTGCGGTGCTCATCGGCCACCGACCTTGCGAAGGGTGGACGGAATGGGTCCGCCACCGTCGAGCTCGAAGCTGTAGCCCCGAGCGAAATAGGGGGTCATCGAGTCCATGAAAGTCACCACATCGAGACGTTTGATCAACTCGGATTCGGCCGCGGTCCACTCGGGGCAACCGGAGGTGTCCGGCTTGGCCATTGCGAGAGCCACGAGACGTTTGTATTCGGGGTTGTCCAGCGAACCGAAGTTGAGCCCCTCCGGCGGGGTGGGTCCCATGAAGAACGGCAGGGTCTGGTCGGGTGTGGTCACCGAGAGCGGCGCCCACGCGATTTCCCACTGCCCGCCCATCAGGATCGTGCCATTCGTCGCGGCGGTGGTCGGCTGAGTGCTGACCTTGACGCCGAACGAGTTCCATTGCTTCACCGCCAGCTCGACGGCGGCGATGAGTTGGTTGCCGAAGACGCCGGGATAGGGCATGGAGATCGACAATTGCTTGCCGTCCTTGGTCCAACGCCCGCCGGACTTCTTCCACCCCGCCGTCCGCAGCGCCTCCGCGGCCTGAGCCACGTCGTGCCGCGGGAGGTGGTCGGTGACCGCGTCTTCGGTGCAGGGCGGCGCCATCGTGACGCCGACGCGGGTCGAGGGTTGGCCCTTGCCGCCGGTGGCCACCGCACCGATCTGCTTGAGGTCGAGCGCCTCCATCAGCGCCCGGCGCACCAGGGGATCGGCGGTGACCCGATTGGCGGCCTCGTTGAAGACCAGCATCGCCATGGGATCACGCTGGATGCTGGACTTGATGCCGGCCGCGGTCAGTCGGGTGCGGTCGGCGCCCATCACGGCCGCGATGTCGAGTTGCCCGCCGAGCAACAGGTTCGCCCTGGTGGACTCGTTGGTGATGACCTTGAAGACCACCCGGTCGGGCAGGTCGGCGCCGCCGATGCCGTCCGGCCCCCACGCGTAGCCGGCGCGCTTGGTGAAGGTGAGGTGGTCGCCCGGGACCACCTGGCTCAGCCGGTAGGGACCGGTGCCGTCGGACGCGTGGTTCAGGCTTTCGGGCGACCGGAGGCCGGAGGGGCACACCACTCGCAACATCGAGGTGCCGCGGACCAGGAACGGGGCCGGGTCCGGCGTCTTGAGCGTCAGGGTGCCGGCCGTGTCGTCGGCGGTGGCAACGGTCCCGGGAGGCACCAGCAGGCCGTACAGCGGCGACTTGTTGGCCGGGTCGGCGATGAAGGCGTACTCGGCCGCGATGTCGGAGGCGGTCAGTGCTCGGCCGCTGTCGCACATCACATCGCGTCGGATCGTGAAGGTCGCCGAGGTCGCGTCGGAGGTCCACTTCTCGGCGACGCCCGAGACGATCCGCCCGTCCTGGGCGATGTTGATCAGCGAGTCGTAGGAGTAGCGGTTCATCGTGACCGCGGACGAGGTCAGTGCGGTCAGCGGATTCATGTTGCCGGGGTCGCCTTCGATGGCGATCGTGACGGTGTCGCCGTCGCCGGCGCCACCATCGGCCGCGGTGCCCCCACAACCGGCGGCGAACAGGCCCAACGCGACGACCGCTGCGGCCCCGCGCGGGGCGCGTTTCATCGCGCGCCGCCGGCGGAACAGTCGACGCCGCCCTGATCGCCGCCGTGCGCGCCGGCCGTCTCACCGGCCGCCACACGCGGAATCGCGCGGGTCATGTGCAGGAAACGGGCCCGGTCGCCGTCGCCGAGAAAGGCGTACTGCGTGTGCTGTCCGCCCTGCGCCTCGACCTCGATCAGCGTGCGGGCGTCGCGGACCACCAGCTTGCTGGTCTTGACCTGTTCGCCGAGCATCTCGGCGGCGGCGCCGAGCGTGCGCATGGTGAGTTCCAGTCCGTCCTCGGACTCGACCACGTCGAACGCCATCGCCTGCGAGGCGTAGCGGCCGACGAAGAAGCGCGGGTCCACCACCGGGGACTCGGCGGGCGGTACGACGGGCTCCGGCACACGTACGTCCGCGGCGCTCGCGAACACGTCGCGGACCAGGTCGTACATCACGGCCAGGTCGCCGCCATTGGTGAGGATCGCGATCGAGACGTCGCTCTCCGGGGCCACCCGCAGGATCGCGGCCTGGCCCATGGTGCCGCCGTCGTGACCGATGATCGGGCCGCCGGTCCAGTCGAACAGATTCCAGCCCAGCCCCCACGCGCCACCGACGGCCTCGATGTCGGGCACCTGGACCTGCGGCTCACGCATCGCGAGCGCGGATGCCTCCGACAACAAGCGCGTACCGTCCGGAAGCAGTCCGCGGGCGATGTGCGCGGCGGCGAACACGAGCAGGTCGGTCGCCGTGGTGGTCAGCGTCGAGCCGGCCGGCGCGTTGGAGCGCGGCATCTCCCACCCCGGTACCCGCACCGCGGTCCCGTCCGGCCCGGACGCATGCCCGATCGCCACCCGGTGCAGGATCGCCTCGTTCGCGCTGGTGGCCAACCGGCCCAGGCCCAGAGGCACCGCTATCCGCTCGCGCAGCGTCGCCTCCCAGGTCTGCCCGGTGAGCACCTCGATGATCCGGCCGAGCGTGACGAAGCCGCTGTTGCAGTACGAGAACATCTCGCCGGGTGCGAACAGTTGGCCGGCCTTCTCCGCCAGGTCCGCGACCAGGTTGGCCACCGCGTCGTCCCCGGGACCGTGGTCGTCGAACAGGTCTCCCTCGAAACCCGCGGTGTGGCACAGCAGCTGACGGGGCGTCACCGCCTGGGCGGCGGCCTCGTCGACGAGCCCGAATTCCGGCAGGTAGGTTCGCACGGGGGCGTCGAGGTCGAGCACACCCTCGTCGACGAGCTGCATGATCAGCGTCGCCGTCCAGACCTTGGTGATCGACCCGATCTGGAAGATCGAGTCCGGGGTCACCGGGTATCCGATCTCCACGTCGAGCACGCCGGTGGCGGCCACGACCGTCTCGTCGCCCATCCGTACCGCGACGCTCGCGCCGGGAATGTTGCCACGTTTGGCCAGCTCGCCGAGTCGGGTCGCTAGATATTCGGGCGTCGGCAGTGTCCGGGCCACAGACCCGGCCACATCGGATCGTCCCATCGTGGGATACCTCCTGGGAAGGCGGCGGCGAGTGCCGCAGAGGACGATCACGGTAGGCAGCCCCCGAAAGCCATGAATCGTCGTCGTGAACGAAGAACCGTCGCCGAACCTGTCCGAATCACCGACGCCGAGCGGTACCGCTTCCCGCAATCCTCGGCAGAGGCCGCCGACGGTCCGCGCACCGACGCCCCGGTTCCTTCAGGACTCGCGCGATTCGGGCCGACCACCGGCAACGCGAGGAAGCGGGAGTAACCGATGGACGTGTACATCTCGATCGACATGGAAGGTGTGGCGGGCATCGCCACGCTGGACCAGATCTGGCGCGGCGGCACCGGCTACCCGCGGGCCCAGCACCTGATGACCGGTGAGGCGAACGCCGCGATCGAGGGCGCCTTCGCGGCGGGCGCGGAGCGCGTACTGATCAACGACAGCCACGGCACGATGGACAACCTGATCGCCGAGGACCTCGATCCCCGGGCCCGGATGATCCTCGGTTCGCCCAAGGCCCAGTGCATGGCCCATGGCCTGGGCCCACAGCACGCGGTGGCCCTGTTCGTCGGCTACCACGCGGCGGCCGGCAAGCCTGGCGTGCTCTCGCACACCTTCTCCGGCAACTTCACCTCGGTCAAACTGGGCGGCCGGCACGTCACCGAGGCCGAGGTCATCGCGCTGCTCGCGGCCCAGCACGGGGTGCCCATCGGGCTGGTCACCGGCGACAACCACGTGTGCTCGGTGGCCGAGGAGGCGTTCCCCGGTGTGGTCACCGCGCAGGTCAAGTCCGCCGAGGGGTGGGCCGCGGCCGACACCATGCACCCGTCCCTGGCCCGGGACCTGATCCGGGAGAAGGCCGCGCTGGCGGTCGCGAACGCGACCTCGCTGCGCGCGTTGCCGATGCCCGAGGAACTGGTCCTGGAGGTGGGTTTCCAACTCCCCCTGGCCGCCGAGTTCGCCACCTCGGTGCCCGGTGCCGAACGCCTGGACCTGTTGACGGTGCGGTGCACGGCGGCGGATCCCGACACGCTGATGGACCTGATCAACCTCTGGTACTCGGTGGCCGCCCACGCCGCCGCCAACCACCTGCCGAACACCGGCAAGCGCTGAGCATCCCCACCGGGCCCCACGGGCCCACCCGACCATTCACGGAGCGCACATGAGCACCGACCAAGAGCCGATCGAGCCGGCCAAGACCATCCGGGACATCTTCGACGCGGCCGAGGTCGACGGCTACCTGCACGTACGCGACCTCGACGGCGACGACGAGGTCGACTACCGCGCCGACGCCCCGGTCGTACTGGCCTCGGTCTTCAAGATTCCGATCGCCCTGGAGTACGCCCGCCAGGCCGCCGCGGGCCGGCTGGACCGGGCCGGGCGGCACGTGGTCACCGACGCCGACAAGGAAGGCGACGGCATCGGCACCGACGGCTGCATGCACGACGTCGAGATGAGCGCGCGCGACCTCGCCTACATGATGATGACGATGAGTGACAACGCGGCCACCGACATGGTGCTCGGTCTGGTCGGTCGCGAGAACGTGCGGGCGACGCTGGACGAGCTGGGCTGCCACGACACCTCGGTCACCGGGTGCAAGGAACTGTTCGCGAGCGTGATGTCCGATCTGGGCATCGACCGCGACGCCGCCGACGCCGCCGCGCAGCTCGCACAGATCACCCCCGACCGGCTTCGCGCGCTGGCGGTCCGCGACCCCGAGCACACCGCCTCGACCACCCCGCGCGAGATCACCAAGCTGCTCGCCGCCATCTGGCGCGACGAGGCCGGTCCGGCCGAGGCGTGCGCCGAGGTGCGCGAGATCATGGGCCGGCAGATCTGGCCGCACCGGCTCTCCTCCACGTTCGGGGACGAGATCCGGGTCTCCGGCAAGACCGGCACCCTGTGGGGCGTGCGCAACGAGGCCGGCGTCGTGGAATACCCGGACGGAAAGCGCTACGCCGTCGGGGTGTTCCTGCGCTCGGAGTCGATGGGCTTCCGCCTCCCGCGCGCCGACGCCGCGATCGGCCTGGCCGCGCGCGCCGCGATCGACCACCTGCGCGCCTGACCCGGTGCCGTACCCGGCGACCCGTGCCCTGTCGCCGGGTACGGCATCAGCGCGTGTTCCGGAGGGGGTTCGGGAACACGCCCGGGCCCCCGCGTCCCGACCCGGCCTGCCGTCCCGCCGGGTCAGGACGCGGGGTCTCCCGGCTTGCGGGCCACGTAGACGGTGTTGGTCGCCGTACCGCCCTGCAACGGGTTGTCGAAGTCGACCACGTGCGCGGCGGAGTCCGCGAACACCTCGGCGAGTACCGCGCCGAACTCCGCGTCCGGCGGGTCGTTCGACCACAGTGCGAAGACGCCGTCCGGGTGCAGCCGATCGGCCAGCGCGCGCAGTCCGGCGGGCTGGTAGAGCGCCGCGTGGGTGGGGTGCAACACGTGCCGCGGCGAGTGGTCGACGTCCAGCAGGACGGCGTGGAATCGCCGACCCGGCGCCTGCGGATCCCAGCCCTGTGGATCGGCCGCCAGTGCGAAGAAGTCGCCGTGGACCAGCCGACAGCGAGGATCGCCCGCCAGCGCGGCGCCCAGCGGCACCAGGCCGCGCCGATGCCAGTCGATCACCTCGCCGAGCGCGTCGACCACGATCAGGCTGCGTACCCGCGGATCGTCCAACGCCGCCCCGGCCGTGTATCCGAGCCCGAGCCCGCCCACCACGACATCGAGTTCGGCGCCGGGCAGCGCGGCCAGGCCGAGCCGGGTGAGCGCGATCTCGCCGGCGGTGAACAGGCTGGACATCAGGAACTCGTCGCCGAGCTTGACCTCGTACACGTCCTCGCCGGTGACCGGGTCCCGCCTGCGGCGCAGACTGATCTCCCCCATCGGCGTGGGCCGCCAGTCGAGTTCCTCGAAACGCGCGCTCATCCGTGCACCCTCAACCGTGTCGGTGCCGCTCTCCGGCGCCAGTGGGTGGTCAGCCTATAGAGCGCGCGGACCTCGGAGCGCCACGCACGGGGCGGCCGAGCTTGGCGGCGGCCACGGAGCCGGGACCGATCTTTCGTCGGCGGCGACGGTGCGACCCGGTGCGAGCGCGGCGGAGAGTGACGCCAGGCGAATGCCGGCGGAACCGACACCTGGAGCCCGACCATGACCGCACTCGCAACGGACCCACCGAGGCCGCGCCCGCGGATCCGCGACTTCGGCCACGCACTGGGCCGATTGAATCCCGGGGTGTGGAACGCGATCACCGACGTACCGAACGTACGCGTGGGCCACACCACGCTGTGCGACCCCGAAGCGGGGCTGTACTCGGGGGTGACCGCGATCGTGCCCGACGCGCTGCACACGCACGGCCCGCTGCGCGCGGGGCTGTTCGTCGGCAACGGCCCCGGGAAGCTCGTCGGAGCCACCCGACTGGTCGAACTCGGCGAACTGGAGACCCCGTTGTTGCTGACCTCCACCCTGTCCGCCTTCCGCGCCGCGGACGCCCTGCGGACCTGGCTGCCGGCGCCCGTCGATCCGTCACCGACCTCGGTCGATCCGGTGGTCGGCGAGATCGACGACACATGGTTGTCCCGGGCGCGCCCACGACCGCTGACCGCGGCGCACGTGCACACCGCGCTCGACACCGCCTCGACCGGGCCGGTGCCGCAGGGCAACGTGGGTGGGGGCACCGGTGCCTGCGCTCTGGGCTACAAGGCGGGCATCGGCACCGCGTCGCGCCGGGTGCCGACGGACACCGGCGAGGCGACCGTGGGCGTCCTGGTCCAGGCCAACATGTCCGGCGACCTGCGCCTGGGCGGCCAGGTGGTGCGGCCCACCTCGCTGGGCCTGCCGACCGCCGGACCGGTGCGCGAGCAGGGCTCGTGCGTGGTCGTGGTCGCCACCGACCTGCCCTGCTCCACGCGCGAGTTGACCCGGATCGCCGGCCGCGGCGTATTCGCCCTGGCCCGGGTCGGAGCGGCGTTCGCACACGGCAGCGGCGACTACGGGGTGGCCTTTTCCACCGCACCGCCGGGCGCGGCGGAGCCGCTGCCCTCGGCGCTGCTCGACACGGTGTTCGCGGCGGCCATGGACGCCGTCGAGGAGGCAGTCCTGGACGCGCTGTTGGCCGCCGAGACGGTGCACGCCCCGGCCGGACACCGGGCGGCGTACGCGCTGCCGCACGCGGCCGTCCGCCGCGCCCTCGGATGAGCGACGCGGCGCCGCGCGCCCGCGCGCGGCGACCGGAGGAACCCTCCCGGTGGATGTCCGGGCCGACCCCGCCGAGTCCGGCCGCACCCGGCCCTACTCGGCCAGGCCCGGAATAGGGGGCGGCGCACCGGAACGGCTGTTTCCCACTTCGCGTTTTCCTCCCATTTTCCCCACACGACGAATCGCATGATGACACTGTGTTCACGGGTCGACACCTACCGCAATCACCGGGTGGGGTCGGCATCGTTCGCGCGATCCGACGAAGTGGGAAGGGACCGACGTGAGTTCACAGGAACCGCAGCCGACCAGCCTCTACCCCGAACTGGACGAGGCGACCTTGACGCAGGTCGTCGAAGCACTGGAGACCGGGAGCACCGGGCAACTGGCCCCGGCCCGGGTGACCGAGGTCCGGGAGGCCCGGGCCCGGGCCGACTTCGCCAAGGTCACCGTGCCCGGCGCCGGGGGTGTGGGGCTGGACGGCGGGCTCTGGCTGCACCGGGACGACCGACCCCGGCCGTTGATCGTGATGCCGTCGCCGTGGGTGAACCTGGGCTGGGTCGTCTACGCGGTGCAGGCGACCCTGTTCGCGCTCAAGGGCTACCACGTACTGGCTTACACCGCACGGGGGTTCGGCGCGTCCGAGGGCGAGGTCGAGGTGGCCGGCCCCGAGGATGTCGAGGACGGCACCGCGGCGATCGACTTCGCGGAGGGCCGGGCTCGGGGGGCGATCAGCGGCGTCGGCTTCCTCGGCGATTCCTACGGCTCCGGCATCAGTCAATTGGTCGCCGCCGAGGACACTCGGGTGGACGCGGTGGTGGCGCTGAGCACGTGGGGCGACCTGGGCGAGGCGTTCTACGAGAACGGCACCCGGCATCTCGCCGCGGTGTCCACACTGTTGGGCGCCGCCGCCGAGGCCCGGCTCAGCGAACGGACCCGGCAGGCGTTCGAGGACGTCCTGACCAACCCGGACGTGCAACCTTCGCTGGACTGGGCGCTGCCGCGCTCGCCGCATCACCACGTCGGAAAAATCAACGGTCGCGGCGTGCCGATCCTGTACGCGAACGCCTGGCACGAGACACTGTTCCCCGGCAACCAGACGCTGAAGATGTTCAACGCGCTGACCGGTCCCAAGCGCCTCCTGCTGTCCATCGGCGACCACTCGGGGCCGGAGTCGCCGGGCATCATCGGGCTGCCGAACCGGATCTGGGCGGACGCGCACCGGTGGTTCGACCATCATCTCAAGGACGTCGCCAACGGCATCGACACCGAGGGGCAGGTGGTCTCGCAGATCATGTGGAACGGCCCGGTCGAGGAGCAGCCCACGTGGGGTGCGGTCACCGGACACACCGAACGGCTGTACCTGTCCGGCCCCTCGAACGGCGGCGACGGCACGCTCGCCGACAAGCCCGGGCTCGACACGGACGTCGTCTTCCGGTCCGGCGCCGACACTCCGGCCACCGTCGCGAACAAAATCATCTTCTCCGGCTACGCGGAGATGGCCGGTCTGCCCAAGGACTACCCGACCGAGGAGATCGACCGCGCGCACGCGGGCGTCTGGAGCACCGTACCGTTGCCCGTCGCGATGAAGCTGCGCGGCGTCCCCCGACTGCGGCTGACCTACACGGCGGACGGGCCGCCGCCCACGCTGATCGCCCACCTCTTCGACGTGGATGCCGACGGCGGGGCCCACATCATCACGCACGCGCCGTTCACCGACGTCGAGGGCACGACCGGGCAGCCGGTCACCCTGGACATCGCACTTCAGGCCACCGGCTACAACGTCGCGGCCGGCCACCGGGTGATGCTGGTGCTGGACACGTTCGACCCCTTCTACGGGTCTGCGCCCGTCGTGGGAACCACGATCACGGTCTCCCCCTCCGAGGAGGATCCGTCCTACCTGGAACTCCCGGTGAGTTGACGATGCGATAGCCGATCACGCCTGCCGCCCGGCGCGCGGTGCGACCCTCCGATGGTCGCGCCGGCGCCGGGCAGCCCGTCGCCCGTTCCCTGTCCGGATATTCTCTGTTGTAGGCAACTTCCATGCACAGTACGGAGTTTGACAGATTTTGCCGACCGCTCGAACGCGCATTGAACGGGACCCGCCAACCGTGTGAGCGTTTGCCGATCGGGCACGAACCCGGCGGCCACGCTCGTCGGCGGTTCGCTCTCCTTGCGGACACGCATGGCGAAGCCGGATTCGTGGTCGAGGTCTGCCTTCCACTCGAGGAGCCTCGATGAATCGCAAAACGGTGACGGCCGGGACTGTCCTGGCCGTGCTCGCCGGGTTGGCGGTCTCCACGACCGCGCAGTCGGCTTCCGCCGATCCGTCTCCCCCGCCCGGCTCGCAGTCGCTGGCGGTCTCCGCCGCCGACCGGGCCGCGGCCAGCGGTCTGGACTCCCTCGCCAAGGGTCCCGACGAGCAGTACCAACGGCAGTCGGTGACCCCCTGGGTCAACGGCCTCTACTCGGTCGCCTACGAGCGCACCTACCGG
>NZ_KB889695.1 GCF_000372745.1 Embleya scabrispora DSM 41855
CGGAGAAGTCCCCACGCGAGTGGGGGTGAGCCGGACGAGAGCGTCCGGGGCAACGACACGGTGATGAAGTCCCCACGCGAGTGGGGGTGAGCCGGCCACATACACCGACGGACCCACCCGAACCCTGAAGTCCCCTCGCGAGTGGGGGTGAGCCTCGGGGTTCGACGCTTACGTGGGCAGCCAGACCGAAGTCCCCACGCGAGTGGGGGTGAGCCGATTTCGCCGTCCGTCATGCGCGCGGTCCCGGCGAAGTCCCCACGCGAGTGGGGGTGAGCCGGGTCAATCCCCTGGCCCATCTCGCGCGGCTACGAAGTCCCCACGCGAGTGGGGGTGAGCCGGCGGACCATGACCTTGGGCCGCTTAAGCACGGCACCAACAGGCACACGGGGACTGCCAGCATGTCCGGCGGCGGCGACGGCAGCGGCCCCCAGCAGCAGTCCCAGGACGACACCGTCACCGACCACGTGCCGGACTAGGGAACCCGATGACCGGAAACCCCGTGGTGGTCGTGACCGGCAGGGACGACACGACTGCGGACTGGGTGGTCGAGGAACTGCACGACCGGCACGTGCCGGTCGTGCGGCTCGACCCCGCAGACATCGGCGAGTCCCTGATCATGGACGCGCGCATCGGCGGCGGGTCGACCACGTGGCGGGGACGGATCACGACGCCCTCCCGCGTCCTCGACCTCGCCGGGGCTCGCTCCCTCTACTACCGACGCCCCTCCCCCTACAGCGTGACCTACATGCATCTCGATCCCCCCGACGCCCTGTTCGCCGAGAACGAGGCCCGCTACGGTCTCGGTGGGGTCTTGTCCGCACTGCCGGGCTGCCTCTACGTCAACCACTCGGCGCGGATTTCCCGCGCGGAAATGAAGCCGGAGCAGTTGCAGACGGCCGCCCGGTTGGGTTTCGACATCCCCGCGACGATCGTCACCAACGATCTCGCGGCGGCAAGGGAATTCGCCGCCGGACACGGATCGATCGTCTACAAGCCCTTGCGCTCCCCGCGCATCCACGCCGGTCAGGCCCGCACCATCTGGGCGCAGGAGATCGACCCGAACGCGCTGGACGAATCCCTCGTTGCCATGCCGCACGTGCTCCAGGAACGTGTCGACAAGGTCGCCGACCTGCGCGTGACAATGATCGGCAATCGAGCGTTCGGCGTGCGCGTCGACTGCGACCTGCTCGACTGGCGATGCGCGAACGGCACGCGGGCCGAATACACCCCGATCCCGGTGCCGGACGACCTCGCCGGTCGAATGCGCGCCTATCTCGACGCCTACCGACTCGTGTTCGGCTGCTTTGACTTCGCCCTGACCGCGTCGTCGGGCCCGGTGTTCTTCGAATGCAACGCGAACGGCCAGTGGGCCTGGCTCCCCGGAGCGGACGCGATGGCCGCCGCGTTCGCGGACGTACTCCAGAAAGGACTGTGACCGTGAAGACCAGCACCGACCCCGAGGAGACACGCGCTGTGCGTGCGCGCCTCGCCGACGAGTTGGAGGCGGCCGGAGAACTCACCGACCCCGCGTGGCGCACCGCCGTGGAGAAGGTTCCTCGCGAGGCGTTCGTTCCCGGGTTCTACCGCAGCGCCGGCTTCGTCGACGGCGCGACCCGGTGGGAGCCGGTCACTGCAGCGTCCGACCCTGCGGCGTGGCTGGACGCCGTCTACAGCGACACGACCCTCATTACCCAACTCGACGGGAAGGCAACCGATTGGGCGGATCCCAAGCCGCGCGTCGGTGGGCACTTCACGTCCTCCTCGACTTTGCCGTCCCTGGTCGTGCGCATGTGGGAGGACGCGGACATCCACGACGGACACTCGCTCCTGGAGGTCGGCACGGGCACTGGGTACTCCACCGCTCTGGCCTGTGAGCGACTGGGTTCCGACCTGGTGACCTCGGTCGACGTGGACGGCTCGGTGCTGGATCGAGCCGTCGACGCGCTGAACCGGCTCGGATACATGCCGTGGGTGGCCACCGCCGACGGGCTCCAGGGATATTGGCCGGGAGCGCCCTACGATCGCATCGTCGCCGCCTGCTCGGTGCGGTGCATCCCCGATACCTGGCTGCGGCAGACCACACCCGGCGGCAGGATCCTGACGACCCTCGGCGGTTGGGGCGACGGCTACGCCCGCGTCCTGCTGACCGTCGACGGCGATCGCGCACACGGGCACCTCCTCCCGGGCACCGTGTCGTTCATGCCCGCCCGCCGCGATGCCACCCCCGCGCCGGGCAACCCCTATCACTGGGCAATGACCGCCAAGGAGGACGAGGACACGACCACCCGCGACACGATCCTGTCCCCCGTCTTCTATCGCGAAGCCACGGTGTCGGCGTTCCACGCCCGGTTCGTGGCACAACTCGCCGCCCCGACCGCGCAGATGGTCGACCCGGCGGGCTATCCCGAGGGGAGCGTGTTCCTGGTGGACACGGCAAGCGGGTCGTCGGCCGCGATCGGCCCGGACGGCGACGGCTGGACGGTCACGCAGTCCGGACCCGATCGCCTGTGGGATCGGATCGAGGATGCGGTGATGAAGTGGCGGGCAGCCGGCTCGTTCGCCATGACCGAGTTCGAGATGACGGTGCACGCAGACGAGCAGCTCATCCGGCATGCCGCGACGGGATTGAGATTCGTACTGCCGCACCTGTAGCAACCACTGACCTTCACCCGTGAGTGCGATGCGCAAGGACACCCGTCCTGCGAAGCTGGGCCCATGAGCAGCCTCTTCCACTACACGGAAGTCCCCACGCGAGTGGGGGTGAGCCGCTCTACAACCTCGCGACCTTCGTCGCCCGCGCGGAAGTCCCCACGCGAGTGGGGGTGAGCCGGCGGACTTGGACTTGAGGACGAGCTTCACGCCGAAGTCCCCACGCGAGTGGGGGTGAGCTGGCGGGCTGCGAGTCGGCCATTCTGTGGGGCGAGAAGTCCCTATGCGAGTGGGGGTGAGCCGGTCGCGGCCATCGCGCTGGTGTGGGCGGTCCTGAAGTCCCCACGCGAGTGGGGGTGAGCCGCGCTCGACCTGAGCGCGGGTTTCCGCGTTGCGGAAGTCCCCACGCGAGTGGGGGTGAGCTGGCGTGGAACGACGCGATCACGGACCCGCCGTAGAAGTCCCCACGCGAGTGGGTGAGCCGTGGTGTTCGGCGTACACGTCCACGTTCTTCGCGAAGTCCCCACGCGCGTAGGGGTGAGCCGTACAGCCACGCCACCCGCATGACCACCGGCAGTAAGTCCCCACGCCAGTGGGGGTGAGTCGACGGAGTCCCCACACGGGTGGGTGGACCGCGCTGGGAGGGGAGGCCTCGTGGTGTCGGTCGAGCCTTCCGCGTGGGCGTCGAGGGTTGTGGTGCTTCGGGTGGTTCGGGGTGTGGTCGTCGTGTGTCGGATTTGCTTCCGTGGGTTGATTTCGGCATTCAATGTGGTATCGGGGCATTGTTTCGTGTCGGTCGGCTCGCGCATATCGGACTGTTTCTTCGAGGGCGTCTCGTGGGGTTTGTGACTTTGGTTCTCCGTCGATAATTTGCCCGGATCCATGATCGTTGTTCCGGGTGGGCCTTCGGCGGTGTGGGGCAGGGCGGGCGTGGGTGGGGCTCGCCGCCTGTGTGGTGTGCCCTTGGGGGCGTTCGTGTCCGGTGGGAGTGCGGGGGTTTCGGGGGTTCATGGGGATGAGGGCCCTTTGAGGGCTTTTTCTTCGTCCCTGTCACAACCCGTTCCGCACGGGCACCTACCGAGTGTGCGGATTGCGCCACAGAACAATCGCGTCCGCATGGCTGAAACAGTATGTTGGCTTGTCCGATGGGGGAATTCTTTATGCCCATTCGGTCGCCGATGTTGTGTATCGGGATATAGGGGGAGTCTGCGTTGAAATCCGCGACGGCGCGTCGGGCTCGGGATGCGGGGGACCAGGCCGCGCCGGGGGTTTCGCTGGTGACGCCGCCCAAAGGGCTTGGGCAGCGGCGGCGGCGGCCCGGGGTGATGGCGCTGGCGGTGGCGCTGGTCGCGGTCGGTGGAGTCGGCGGGGCGGCGTTGTTCACCGCGAAGGACAAGCGGGTCGAGGTGCTGGCCGTGGCGCGGACCGTGCCCTACGGCGCGGTGGTCGCCGACGCCGACGTGCGGACCGTGATGGTGTCGGTCGGTGGTGGGGTGCAGACGGTCTCGGCCAAGGACAAGCGGGCGGTGGTGGGCAAGCGCGCCGCGGTGGAGTTGCGGCCGGACACGCTGATCGCGCGCGGGCAGGTCACCGACGCCCTGGTGTTGCAGCCGGACGAGATCCTGGTGGGGATGGCCCTGACTCCGGGGCAGTTGCCGACCACGCCGTTGCAGCCGGGGCGCAAGGTCTTGGTGGTGTCGACGCCGGGCAAGGTGTCGGACGCGGCCAAGGGGCAGACGCTGGTGTCGCCCGCGACCGTCGCCGCCACGGTGTTCGCCGTCGGTACGCCCGACCAGTCCGGGCGCGTGGTGGTCGACGTCGCCGTGCCCAAGGGCGACGCCGCGACGGTCGCCGCGCGCGCCTCGACCGAGCTCGTCGCGCTGGTGGTCCTGCAGCCGGGGGCCAGGCCGTGACGGTGGTGGCCGTGGTCGGGGGAGTGGGCGCGCCCGGTGCCACCACCACCGCGCTGGGCCTGACCCTGGCGTGGCCGCTGCGCGAGGGCCTGCGGGTGGTGCTGGTGGAGGCCGATCCGGACGGCGGCGCGGTCCTGGCCGGCGCGCTGCGCGGGCGCGTGTCGGCGCAGTACGGCCTGCACCAGCTCGGACTGGCCCACCGCCAGGGCAAGTTGGACGAGTTCTTCTTCCAGCAGCTGATCGACCTCACCGGCGGCGAACGCAACCGGCTGCTCCTGCCGGGCCTCGCCGACTTCGCCCAGGCGGCCTCGCTCGCGCACACCTGGGAGCCGCTGGCGCGTTTGCTCGCCTGGCTCGAGGGCCCGGACATCCCGCACGACGTGGTGGTGGACCTGGGCCGCTCGGGCACGTTGGGCTCCTCCGCCGTCCTGGCCCGCAAGGCCGACGTGGTTCTGGTGGTCGCGCGCGGGACGCTGCGTTCGGCCACCGCCGCCCGGGTTCGCGTCGAGGCGCTGCGCCGGGACCTGGACGCGAACGGCACCGGCGCGGACGCGATGGGACTGGCCGTCGTGGAGGGCCCGGACTACCCGGCGGGCGAGGTCGCGAAGCTGTTGGGCCTGCCGTTGTTGATGTCGCTGCCGTGCGACACGCGTACCGCGGAGGCGTTGTCCGACGGTCGCGGCGAGGTGGACAAGCGGGCCATGCGTTCGCGGCTGATGCGCCAGATCGCCTCCGGGGCGGACGAGATCCTGTCGCAAGCCCGGGCCCGCAAGGTGCGTCTGTGGCTGCCCGGCGGCGGGTCCGAATCGGGCTTCGACTCGGGATCGGGGGAGCAGTCCCGTGTTGGGTAACGCCTCGCCCCTGCATCACCGTCCCAGTCCCGACGACACGCCCCAGCCGCCCGCGCCCGCCGCGCCGTCGGCGCCGGCCCAGGCCCCCGTCCCGTCACCGGCCCCGATCACCGCCGCCGCATGGACGACCGCGCTTCTCACCGGACCCGTCTCGACTCCTCGTGCCGGCCCCGCGACCGCCGCCGGGAGTGGCACCGCGAACGGCAACGCCGGTGCGGCGGCCATCGGCCCCGCCCTCGGCGCCAATGCCCCTCAATTGGTTCTGGACCTGGCCGCCGTCCGCGTCCTGCGCGAACGCGCCGCCGAACGCCTCCACGAACAGGACCGCGCCCGCCCGGGTCTGCCCGAGGCGGACCGCGAACAACGCGGACGCGCGCTGATCGCGCAGGTCGTCGCCGAATGGGCGGACGTGACCGCGCGCGAACGGGGCACCGCCACCACCCCCGTCGAGGACCGCGCCTACACCCGCGCCGTCTTCGACTGGATCTTCCGCGCCGGGCCGCTGGAGCCCTACCTCAACGACGACGCGGTCGAGAACATCCTGATCAACGGCTACGACACGGTGTGGGTGGACTACGCCGACCGTCCCCGCCGCAGGGTCGCGCCGCTGACCGCCTCGGACGACGAACTGCGCGAGCTGCTGCGCAATCTCGCCCGTCGCAGCGGCGCGGGCGAGCGCACGCTGTCCACGTCCTCGCCGTTCCTGGCGCTGCGCCTGCCCGACGGTTCGCGGCTGCAGGCGGTCATCGAGGTCACCCAGCACACCTGCGTGACCATCCGCCGGCACCGGGTCAAGACCGTCACCCTCGACGATCTGGTCGCGTGGGGCACCCTCGAACCCGTCCTGGCGCGGTTCCTGGGCGCGTTGATTCGCGCCAAGAAGAACGTGATCATCTGCGGCACCCAGGGTGTCGGCAAGACCTCCCTCCTGCGCGCGCTGGCCCGTGAGATCCCCGCGAGCGAGCGGGTGGGCACGTTGGAGAGCGAGTATGAGCTGTTTCTGCACGAACTCGGCCATCTCGAACAGGTGATCGCGTTCGAGGCCCGCGAGGGCAACGGCGAACGCGGCAACGACGGCCGTTCCGCCGGCGAGATCACCATCGGCGACATGATTCCGCCGGCCCTGCGGATGACGCTCTCCCGGATGATCGTCGGCGAGGTCCGCTCCAGCGAGATCGTTCCGATGTTGCGGGTGATGACCAACGGCGAGGGCGGCTCGATGTGCACCCTCCACGTCCGCGAACCGCACATGATCTTCGACCGGATCGCCGAACTCTGCCTGGAGTACGGCCAACACATGAGCGACCGCCTCGCCTACCGGCTGGCCGCGAACGCCGTCGACTACCTCGTGTTCGTCCGCATGATCGACGAGAGCGGGATCGGCGGACGCCGGCACCGTTTCGTTTCGCACGTCCTGCAGATGGCCGGCATGGGGGAGAACGGCCGCCCGGCCACCAACACGGTGTTCGGTCCGCGCGGCGAGGACCCTCGGGCGGTACCGCTCACCGCGCCCACCGACGCCGCGGCCCTGCGCCGGGCGGGCTTCGACCCGCTGTGGCTCAATGCCGCCCCGCAATGGGCGCCGATGCACCTCGTGGGGGGTTGACCGACATGGACGCACAGGCCCTGTGGGCGGGGGTGTGCACGGCGGTGGTCACCGCCGGACTGGTCCTGCTGTGGTGGGGGTGGCGCGGCACCGAGGGCGAACGCCCTCCGCGGCCCGGTCGTGCCCGCCGGGTACGGGCGCCGCTGTCGCCCGCGGCCGTTCGCGCCCGCAACGTGCGCCGCGTTGCCGCGGGTGTGGCCGGCGTCGCGGCGTGGCTGCTCACGGGCTGGCTGGTCGCGGTCGCCTTGGTGCCCGTCGCGGTACTGGGGTGGCCCTGGTTGATGGCCCCCACCCGTGCCGACTACACCGGCATCGACCGGCTCGACGCCCTCGCCGAGTGGACCAGGCGCCTGGCCGACCTCGTCGAGCTCGGCGCCGGTCTGGAGAACGCCATCCTCACCTCGCGCGGCACCTGTCCGGCTCCGATCGAGTCGGAGGTCGGCGACCTCGTCTCGCGCCTGCAGGCCCAATGGCGGCCCGCCGACGCCCTGTATCGCTTCGCCGACGCCTTTCAGGACGCCACCGCCGACAAGATCGCCGCCGCGCTGATCCTGCGTGCCGACGACCGCGGTCCCGGACTGGCCCTGGCGCTGCGGGACTTCGCCACGACCGTGCGCGAGGAGGTACGCCAGCGTCGCTCGATCGAGGCCGACCGCGCGAGCGCCCGTGCCACGGTCCGCTGGATCACCTACCTCACCGTCGCGATGGGTGGCCTGATGGCGTTCAACCGCGACTACGCCAAGCCGTACGCCAGTGCCGTCGGTCAGACCTCCCTGGTCGTGCTGATGGCGTGCTTCACCGGCGTCCTGTTGTGGATGCGGTCGGTGACCGCGTACAAGCCCGCGCCGCGGATCCTGGTCCACGACGACCGCAGCGTCGTCACCGTCGTCCCCCCGGCCGACACGGTCGCCGTGCCGGAGGCCGTGCGATGATCTCCACCTGGTATCTGATTCCGGGCGCCCTGGTCGGCGCGGGCATCGCCCTGCTGATCCGCGAACTGCGTCCCGCCCCACCGGACTTGACGGCCGCCGCCGAACGTCTGACGGGCCGGCCCACCGCCGCCGCCCTCGCCGCGCGCGACACCGGCACCGGCAGCGCGTTCGGCGACGTCCTGGCCCGGTTGGCCCAGCGAGTGCCCGGCGTCTCCGTCCCGCACACCCGCCTGGCCCTGGTCGGCCAGAGCGCCGGCGATCACCTGCGGACCAAGGCCGCGATGGGTCTGCTCGGTCTGCTTCTGCCGGTCCTGTTCTCCACGGCCGTGAGCATGCTCGGCATCACGCTGCCGTTCGTCGTGCCCGTCGGCGCGTGTCTGGTGCTGTGCGTCGTGATGTGGCAGACCCCCGACCGTGAACTCGCGGTCAAGGCCAAGGCCGCCCGGGTGGAGTTCCAGCATGCCGCCGCCACCTACCTCGACCTGGTCGCCCTGCAACGCGCCGGTGACGCGGGCCCCGCGGAGGCCCTCGAACACGCCGCGCAGGTCGGCAACGGATGGGCCTTCCTGCGGATCCAGGACGCGCTCGCCCGTGCCCGCGCGCACGGCGCCGATCCCTGGCAGGCGCTGCGCGACCTCGCCGGCGACCTCGACCTGCCCGAACTCGCCGACGTCGCCGACATCATCGAACTCGCCGGCGTCGAGGGCGCCGCCGTCTACGGCACCCTGCGGGCCCGGGCCGCCGCGCTGCGCACCGAACTGCTGTCCGCGGAGCACGAACGCGCCAACACCGACTCGGAACGCCTGGTGGTGCCGGGCACCGTCCTGGTGATCCTGCTGACGATCTTTTTGGGCCTGCCGGCCATCCTCCAGATCGTCGCGATCTGAGCCCCGGCCCGCCACCGAACAACCCACGGAGGGACCCCATGTACAACACCGCGCTCCACTTCGCCCTGACCTTCGCGCTGACCGTGCGCGACCGCTACCGGCGCAAGGTCGAGGAGGAAGGCTCCGACGCGGGGTTGACGAGCCTGGAGGTCGCCCTGATCGCCGCCGGGGTGGGTGTTCTGGCGGTGGGGCTGATCGCCGTCATCACGAAGGTCGTGAACGGGAAGATCAGCATCATCAATGGGTTCTGACATGTTTCACCCGCTTCGCCGCGTCCGTCGCCGCTATCGGGGGCTGGAACCGGACGCCGGGACCACCTCGCTGCAACTGGCCATCCTGATGCCGGTGGTGCTGACCCTGATCCTGGTGACCCTGCAGGGCTGCCTGTGGTGGTTCGCCCGCGAGGCGGCGCTGGCCGCCGCTCGCGAGGGTGTCGAATCCGGCCGGGCCTATCGGATCGGCGGCACGCAAAGCGCCGCGGAACGCGCCCGGCAGGCCGCCGACAACCTGGGCCTGCGCGACCCGAGCGTGTCCACGTCGGGGAGCACCGCCGACACGGTGCGGGTGCGAGTCACCGCCAAGTGCCTGTCGATCGTGCCGCTGCTGCCAGACATCACCATCGCCCAGGACGCGCAGGCGCCGGTAGAACAGTGGAGTCCGTTCGTCCCATGACACCTGGTCGCCCCGTGATATCCGACCGCCTTATGCCACGGCGCCGTTCCCGGGGACCGGAGAGGAGGACGACACTCGTGTCGGCCGACCGCTTTCGCCCGCGCGACGACCGGGCCCGAGGTGAGGCCGCTTCCGTGACCGTGCCCGTGGTCGCCCCCGCCCCCGCGAGTGCGCCCGTGGCCGTCTTCGCGGCTGTCCCCGCGACCGCCCGCGTGTCCGCGTCGGCGCGGCGCGCTCGCGTGGATGGTCGTGATACCGGCTCGGTCACCCTCGAAGTGGCTATCCTGGTCCCGGCGTTGCTCGCCCTGCTGCTGCTGGGCGTGCTGGCCGGACGGGTCACCCTGGCGGGATCGGCCGTGGACGCCGCGGCGAAGGCCGCCGCCCGCGCCGCGACCTCGGCCCGAACGGCCGGTGACGCCCAGAGCCGAGCAGTCAGCGCCGCGGGCGCCACGTTGTCCCAGCAGGGACTGCACTGCGCGAGCACCACGGTCACCGTGGACACCTCCGGCTTCGCTGCGCCCGTGGGCAGCGTCGCCTCGGTCACCGCGACCGTCACCTGCCGCCTCCCGCTCGGGGACCTCGCCGCGCCCGGCCTGCCCAACTTGGGGACCAAGTCGATGACTTCCACGTTCGTGTCCCCGCTGGACACCTATCGGGCGCGGGGATGAGCGGCGCAACGCTCGCGGGCGGGCGCGGGGGCCACGAGGATTTCGGCCGGGTCGGTGGGATTGACGCGGCTTCGGCCGGGGCTGGTGGGCCGGACCCGGCCATTGCCGGCTCCGGCGGGCCGAAAGCTGCTTCCCGTGAGCCGGGCGGGTTCGGCAACACGTGTGCTCGGGTCGGCCGGACCGGCGCCGTTTGCGCCGAGGCGGGTGGGGCGGGCGCGGCATCCGCGAGGGTGGGCGGGACCGATCCGATGTCCGACCGAGCGGGCGGGGCCGGCACCGCCCCCGCCCCCGCCCGGATGGGCGCCGGAGTTGACAGGATCGACACCGTTTCCGCTGGGTCGGGCGCGATTGATACCGCTTCCGTTCGGGGCGGCGGTATCGACCTCGCCTCCGCGAACGCGCGGGGGCGGCGCCGCGAACGCGCCGTTGCGGGCCGTGTCGATGTTGCCCCCGCGAACGTGGGCGAGCTCGGCGAACCGGCCGCCGGCTCGGAGGCTGGGAAGCGGCCCGGATCGCGAACACGCCACGCGGTATCCGAGCCACGGTCGCCGGCGGGATGGCGAAGGCCCCGGGGCGTACCGGACGAGGGCAGCGTCAGTCTGCTCTTCGCGGGTGTCGCCATCGCGGTCCTGTTGTTGATCGCGCTGGTCGTCGACGGCGGTGGCCGACTGCGCGCCGCCCAACGCGCGGACAGTCTCGCGGCCGAGGCGGCGCGCGCCGCGGCGCAGGCCATCGATCCGGCCGCCGCCATGCAGGACGGCGCGGTCCGGATGAGCCCCGACTCCGGGGTACCGGCCGCGACGGCCCGTGCCTACCTGGCCCGCGCGGGCGCGAGCGGCACTGTGTCGATCGGCGCCGACCGGGTCACGCTCACCGTCACCGTCACCGTTCCCTTCAAACCCGTCTTCAGCGGGATGCTCACCGACGGATCCGTCTCCGCCACCGCGCGGGTCACCCTCGTCCACGGCGTCATCGCACCGGAGGGCAACACATCATGAACGCCACCCGTCCCACCCCCGACCGCCGGCCCCGCGCCCCTATCGCGCCCCTGCGGGCCCTGGCAAGTCTGGTGGCGCTGGCCGCGGTTCTGGCCGCGATGCCCACTGTCCTGTTCCTGGCCACCCGTACCCTTGCCCCTCGCTTCCCCGACCGTGACGACCTCACCTTCGAGGCGCTCCTGGAGCGGCCCGCCGACGCCGGCGTCGCCTACGTCGCCGCGCTCGCGGTGGGCTGGCTCGCGTGGGCGATCCTGGCCGGCTCCGTGCTCTGGGAGATCCCGGCTGCGCTGCGCGGCCGCACCCGTCGGGCGGTACGCGGATTCCGCTGGAGCCAACGTCTGGCCGCGTTCCTCCTCGGCGGCTTGGCCCTGACCATGTCCGGCGGGCCCGCCTTGGCCGCGCACGCCGCCCCGGTGGCCGCCGCGTCCGCGCCCGCCGGCGTGGAGACGACCGCGCAGGCAGCGCCCGCCGCGCCTGCCGTCGCCCGAGGCAGCGCCGCCCCGACCGGAGCCACGTATACCGTCCAACGCGGTGACACCCTGTGGGACATCGCCGAACGCACCCTGGGCGACGGCGCCCGCTGGCACGAGATCGCCGAACTCAACGACGGCCGCGACATGGGGGACGGGCACACCTTCCGGGCGGCCGACGACATCGACGTCGGCTGGGTTCTGCGGATGCCGGCCGGTGCCCGCGCCACCACGCCGGCCGCCGCGCCCGAGAGCGCCGACCCCGTCGCCCCCGCGCAAGGACCCGCCGTCGACGCGCCCCGAACCGTTACCGTGCGTTCGGGCGACACCCTCTCCGCCATCGCCCAGCGCGAACTGGGCGACCCCGACTGGACGTCGCTGTTCGAGGCCAATAGGGACCGGTCGCAGCCGGACGGAGGTGCGCTCACCGACCCCGACGTGATCGAGACCGGGTGGGTGCTGAACCTGCCGACGGCCTCGGACGCGCAGGCCGCTCCTGCCGCGCCGGCCGCTCCGGACACGACGCAAGCCCCTCCTGCGGCAGTTCCGGAAGCCGTGCCCGGCGCGCCTTCGACACGTGCGGCAGACCCCGGCGAGGCGCCTGGTGCGGGGGGCGCCACCGCGGCACCGTCCGAGCAGACACCGCGCGCTCAGACGCCGCCGGCCCAAGTGCCGCCCGCTCAGGTCCCGCAGACCCGGATTCCGCCCGCTCAGGTGCCGCCCGCCCAGCCGCCCGGTGAAAAGCCTCCGGTTGCCGACGTGCCGGCGCCCCCCGCACAGGACCCCGGCGCCCGACAGCCCGCGCCGGCCGAAACGGCCCAGGCACCATCACCGGCGTCCACGGGTGCGCCCGCGACGCAACCACCCGCTACGGCCGACGCCCCCGCGCCGCCGGCACAGTCCGCAGCGCCCGCCGGCGTCGACGGCGATGACGACGGTGACGGGACTTCGTCCCCGGTCCCGATCGGCATCGGCGTCGGCGCGCTGGCCGGTGCCGGACTGATCGCCGCCGTGGGGGTGCGCCGACGACTCCAGCAGCGTGAACGTCGCGCCCACCGGCGCATCGCCCTGCCCGCCCCGGGCCCGGCAGCGTACGAGCAGCGGCTGCGCGCGGCGGAACGACCCGAAGGCGCCGAGTTCCTCGACCTGGCCCTGAGCACGCTGGGCATCGAACTCGCCGACGTGGGCCGCACGATGCCCGCCTTCACCACCGGCCACCTCACCGTCGCCGGCCTCGAACTGCGCCTGCGTACCGCCGAACCGCCCATCGCACCCTTCAACGCCGTCGACGGCGACACCACCCGCTGGTTCTGCCCGGTCGACGCACCTTTGGGCGGCCCCGAGCGCGCGCGGGTCTTGCCCGCCCCCTGCCCGGCCCTGACCCCGATCGCGCGAACGGGCATCGGGGAGGTCCTCCTGGACCTGGAGTCCTGCCCGGTCACCCTCCTCGACGGCACCCCCGAGGAGCAGCGGCGGATTCTGCGCACCCTGGCCGTCGCCCTGCTGACCGGGCCCCGGAGCGAGGATGTCTCGGTCACCGTCGTCGGCCTCGACGACGACCTCGACTCCCTGCCCGGACAACGGGTCTTCCGCGCCGCCTCACCCGCCGAGGCCCTGTCCCGCCTGGCCGGCTGGCACGACGAGTGCACCGAGGTCCTGGCCCGCGAGTACACGCCCTCGGCCCGAGCGGCCCGTACCATCGGCGCGGCCCCCGACACCTGGCCCCCGGAGATCGTGCTGTCCCGAGAGCCCTTGGACGCCGACGCGATCACCGCGCTGCGGCGCCTGGAGGAACACGACACCCGTACCGCCTGGGCCGTCGTCGCGCCCGCTCCCACCGATGTCGAGACGTCCGAGCACTGGTACACCCTGCCAGCCGGCCCCGACCCGAGCACGCTGCCGGGCATCGACGGCGATGTCACCGTCCACCGGCTTTCCGACGAGGAACTCGTCGCCCTGGTGGGGATCTTCACCGCCGCAGCGGATACCACGGGTCAGCCCGCGCCGCCGCCGGAGGACGACGAGGCAGCCGGGGACGTGGGTGCGGAGACACCGCCGAGCGTCTCGACGGTACCCCCTGCGACGGCCGCGGCAGGCGGAGCCTTGGCCGCCGAGGCGCCCGGACGCGGTTCCGTCACCGTGACGACGTACGGCGGGCCTCCCCGCGACGGCGGCGCCGCGGCGGCCCATGGCGCCCCTACCGCGGTGCCCACGTTCCCGCTTCCGGTGGGTCCGATGTCGGCGACTTTGCCCGCGAAGCCCTCGTACAGCCCGACCATCGGGGTCGCACCGCCCGCCGGGAACGACGGCGACGCGGGTTCGGCGGGTGACGTCGGCGCCACCGGCGATCCGGGTCCGGTGGAGAACGACCTCGGTGTGCAGGGGACGGAGCGCGCGACGGTCGCTGCGGGCGAGCCCGTTCCTCCGGCCGAGCCGGAGGGGGACCCCGGGGCAACCGACCCTACGGAAGCCTCCGCCTCCGTTTCCACCACCGCGTCGCCGTCCGTCGCCCCGTTCAGGTCCTTTCTCGGATCCACCGAGCCCGATCCCACGAATGACGGCGGAGCGCCGGACGTCGACCCGACATCAATCCCGGCGCTGCCCAACGAAGGCGACCACGCCGACGTCAGCGCCTGGTTGGACTCCTTGCCCACCCCCGACGACGAGGACGCCGCCTGGGCGCAGGCATGGGAGGAGACGATGGCCGAGACCTCCTCGAGGATCCTGCCCACGATCTCCTCCTCCCCAAAACCGTCGGGGTCAGCGTCCGCGGAGGCCCAACCGGGGCTGTCCGGTGTGCCCGCCCTGCCTCACATCGGACCGGAGATCCGCGTGCTGGGACCGGTCGAGATCGTCGGTGTGGGCGATCCGGCCGAGGCCAGCAAACGCGCCCGCCTCACCGAACTCGCCGCGTTCCTCGTGCTCAACCCGGGCTTGGGCCACAACGACGTCGACGCCGCGATCTGGCCCGACAGCGGCTCCGCCACCAACCGCCACACCGCGATGAGCAAGCTCCGCCGGTGGCTGGGTGGCAACCCCGACGGAGAGCCGTACCTGCCGATGATCGGCGACGCCGGTTACCGCTTCGCCCCGGGAGTGACCTGCGACTGGATCCGCTTCCAGCGCCTGGCACGCAAGGGCATGCGGCTGGGCCCGCTGGGTGGCCCCGACCTGACCACCGCGCTGTCGCTGGTGCGTGGACGCCCGTTCGGCGGAACCAGCCCCCGCCGCTACATCTGGGCGGAATACCTGCGTCAGGACATGACGTCGTCGATCGTCGATGTGGCCGCACGCCTGGGCGAACTGCGCCTGCGCGACGGGGACGTCCGCGGTGCGAAGCTCGCCCTGAGCAAGGGCCTCGAGGTCTGCCCCGAGTCCGAGATGCTCTACCGTTTGATGTTCCGTGCCGCCTACCTCTCCGGCGACATCGACGAACTCGAGGCGTACGCCGCCCGCCTCAACCGCCTGCTCGACGATCTCGGCTGCGACATGGAGGACGACACCATCCACCTCCTTCGCTCCCTCCTGGAAGCCCGCCGCAGAAGCGCCAACTCCCGGGCTGCGGGATAGAGGGGCAGCCACCGTCGACGATCCACCAAACCGACCCGGAGAGGCCTTCCGAAGGAGGCACGCATGAACCCTCGACGGAGAAGCCCAATCAGGCAAGCCATCGCCTGATTACCCCGCGTTCCGATCACGGATCGGTAACGACCTCAAAGCGCCGCAGGTCAGCAAGGGAAGTCCCCACGCAGGTGGGGGTGAGCCGTCGCCGGGACCGATCAACCCCAGAAGCGGTCCGAAGTCCCCACGCAGGTGGGGGTGAGCCGGTGTCGATGGCGGAACCGGCCGCATGCGGCATGAAGTCCCCACGCAGGTGGGGGTGAGCCGGAGCGCAACCAACACTCGAAGAGCGACGCACAGAAGTCCCCACGCAGGTGGGGGTGAGCCGCCGGACCCGGCTTGATCTTGTTCGGCTAGCACAGTGCCCGCTTGCTCCGGGGCGGTTCGGTGAAAGCCCGTCGGGTCCTTGCGGACCACCGCTGGCATCCGCCGGGTGCCAGTGGAATCACGGTACGCCCTGGGCAGCAAGGCCCCGCTGCTGGACTGCGTTACGGAGCCGAAGCGTGCGGCGATGCTCACCGCAGTGATGCGGCATCTTGAGGCGAAGGCGATCGACGAGGCGCTGGAGGGACCCCGAGCCGGGCGGCTGCCCGGCAAGACGGTGGTCCTCGCTCCCTGACCGCACCCGACCCGGGCCGTCCGCTGTTCGCTCTCCCGCCGGCGGGCGGCCCGGAAGCGCGCGACGAATCCGAAGTTCGCACAGCCAAGGCGTCGACTGTCGACGGGAGTTGCCTTGCCTCGAAGTCGAATATCGGTGTGCGCAAGGTAAATTGGGCTTTCGCGCAGAGACCACACTTTCGCTCCGACCACCCCGACCACATTGCCCCGGTCGGGGTTTCGGCCTTTCCGAAGGGGTTCTTCCGTGAGCACGTTCAACACCTCCTCGCCCGTACCCATTGCCTTGCCGGCGGTTGTCCTCACAGGACGAGGCACCGCCGCCGTCGGCGGACCCAAGAACTTCGCGAAGTCGATCCAGGAGGGCGTGCGGCTCGCCACGCTCCGCAAGCCGGGGAAGGACGCCGGTAGGCTCACCAAGCTCTATCCGGCCGGTACCGCGTACCTGTGGGGGGCGACCCCGACGGACCAGACCGGCAACCGGAAGGCCCTCGCACTGGCCACGCGCTCCGCCGGCGATCGTGTGCTCTTCTACGCCGAGGGCGAGATCATCGCCCAAGCCACCATCCTGGACTGTTTCGACAACGAGGATCTGGCCACGGAGATCTGGGGCCTCGACGCGAAGACCGGCAAGACGTGGAAGCACATCATGGCCCTCACCAACGTCGACGAGTTCGACCCCGGCCTCGATTCTGGGCCCATATTGATACCGCTCATAGGTCGCCGCGACGTGCGCACGCTCGAGCGACGCACCGCCGTCGAGTTTGCGCGGGTCGCCCACCTCTTGGAACGGGAAGCCGACGATCCCGCGGGTCTCCTTGTCCCGACGCGGACCGACGCCGGTCACGGCGAGGTCGTACAGACCGTCCGCACCGCGTACAGCGGGACCCGGGTCAAACGCGACACCAAGGTCTCCGCGCGGGTCAAGGAGATGTACAGCAACGCGTGCCAGGTATGTGGCGACGTCATGTACGCGCTCGACGTTCCGCGAAGCATCGGCGCGCACATCCGCGGCCTCGGCGCGCCTCACAACGGGCCGGATCACATCTCGAACATCCTGTGCCTGTGCGGCAAGTGCCACGCCGAGTTCGACTGGTGCACCTTCCACATCGCCCGAACCCCCACCGGATCACTCGCCGTCTTCGACACGCTCACTCGCGCACGGCGCGGTGATCTGCGTGTCGTCGAAGGCCACGCGATCGACGAGCGATACACGCGCTACCACCGGGACTGGTGCCTGGACGAAGCCGCTCGGAGGAAGGCCTGACACGACGTTCGTCCGCGAACGCGTTCACACGGCTTGGGAACAGCGGCTCCCAGCGGCGGAGTCCCGGAGCTGCCGGCTGTGGATCGCGGGACACCGCGCGGCCTTGAGGCATAT
Organism: Embleya scabrispora DSM 41855; assembly: GCF_000372745.1. Lineage (GTDB taxonomy): Bacteria > Actinomycetota > Actinomycetes > Streptomycetales > Streptomycetaceae > Embleya > Embleya scabrispora. The sequence goes on from NZ_KB889695.1 coordinate 17,264, forward strand.
GGGGTGTCATGAGGGCGACCTCGATCGCCCTCGGCCAGGAGCTTTGGACCGTCCACCGCGTGGTGCCCCCGTCGTGTTGCCGGTAGTGATCGGGCGTCCACACCCGTTGGGGAAGGCGCGTCGCAGGGGGCGTCTTGGCCTGCGGCAGGGGCTTTGGTGTCGGGGTGTGAGACAGCCGCCGTCACCCCGCAACAGGTCCACGTGTCGGCGTGGCGTCGTCGTCGTGTAGGCGGCCAGGACGAGCCGATGCGATGACGGTGAACTTGAGGCCACACGTATCCGGATCCTCGACGCGCGGCAGAACAGGGGACGCGGACCCCGGCCGCCCGCCGTTCGTACCCGCAACAACCCCTCGACGCCGACCGACGTCCACGACCGACGACCCACGACACGTGTTCGATCACCATGGAGCCCGGGCCGTGCGCAAGTTCCGGGGATCGCACGGCCGGCCCCGGGCCTTCACCGCGACGAGGAACGATCCTGTCTCGTGGTGGCGTGGCTGTCCGGCGTCGGGAACGAGGACGTTCGAAGGTCGTCGGAACGTAGCCCTCGACGGCATCGCTCCACCGAATCGTCGCCGTTTACGCCGACCGCGCCACTTGGTGCCGGGGATGTTCCGGGCGCGCGCGAAATTGTCATTGTTGCGGGGTCGCGACTGGGTGCCGGGGTGCACCTTCCTCCGGGTCCCGTACATCCTCGTGCCGGGGCATAAGCGTTTTCAGGTACGCCTGTGTCTGCGGATCCGTGGAGTACAGCCGGGTGCCGAGGATGCCGCGGGTGGCGAGTACGCGGTAGGTGTTGAGGGCGTACGGCAGGTACTGCTCGGCGGTGAGGTTCTTCATGACGGGGTCGCGGCTGTGCTCGGGGCGGGCGCGCCAGCCGTCCGGAGCGTGGACCAGGTCGGGGCCTATGATGACGGCGGAGTATTCGTACTCCATGCCCTGGGCGGTGTAGATGCAGCCGACCTGGAACCGCCCGCCCGGATCGGTGGCCCAGAACACCCGACCGGGGACGTCCTGGTGTGCGTTCGTGGAGAACCCGCTGTTCCATGGGCGATCCCAGCGATGTTCTCCGTCGGTGTCGGTCCAGGTGATCGACACGTCCGGGGCCAGTGGGGGACGCGTGGCGCGTGTCCATGTCCAACAGAATCCGGCGCTTATCCGGGCGATGGGGCCGTTCCCGCCCTCGTCGCGCGCCGCGGTCCAAGAGTCGAGTTGGTCCGGGGATTCGGCGAGGGCGAGATCGTAGTCTTCGTCGCCGCCCGGCCACCGGTGGGCACGGCCGTCGCGGTCGAAGAGGGCGTCGACCCATTCCTGGTACATCCGGGAGCCGCCACATCGGAACTGTGCGACGAGGTCGACGAGTTCGAAGTGGCGGCCTTCCCGGGTGGCGAGTGCCCGGAGTTCGTCTACCGTGACGCCTTCGTCGGGTCGGATGATCTGACGTTCGTCCAGGAAGAAGACGGTCGCGGCGCACCGCTGGATCATCGCCTCGAGGACGCCGCCGTCGCGGCGGATCCGGTGTGCCTCGTCGAGCAGGACGATGCTGTGCTCGCGGGTGAGCCCCGAGGGGAGGCCGGAGGCCAGGGTGGCGACCAGTCCGGTGGCGTCGGGGCCGAGGGAGCGCAGGAGTTGTTGGGTGACGGCACCCGAGGGGGACATGAGCCGGGGGTTGGCGTTCTCGCGGGCGCACAGGTCGGCGAGTACTCGGGTGGCGATGGCGGTCTTGCCCGTACCGGGGCCTCCCGTGACCACGACGACCGAACCGTTGGGACGGAGCGGGTCGTGGCCGGCCAGGCGCGCGATGCTCTGCCGGGCGATGTCCTGCTCCTCGAGGAGTTGAAAACGGTCGTGTGTCGCGATCGTGCCGCGTACGCGGTTCAGGAGTTTGCGCGAGGGCCGGTATTGCCCGTTCAGGAACTGCGACAGGCGGCCTTCGGCGGCCGAGAGCCGTGTGGGGAAGGCGAAGTTCGGAAAGATCTGCCCCATCAGGCGGCCCGCGGCCAGGTCGCCGTTGCCCAGCAGGGGGAAGTCGGCGCTGGGGCCGCTGGCGACCTGGCGTCGGAGGCCCTGGACGAGATCGTCTGGGGCGTTGTGCAGGAGTGCGGTGCCATACACGTCCAGTGAGAGGGCGGGATCCGCCCAGTTCCGGAGGTAGTTCACGTAGGTTCCGACCTGACGTCCGGGATGCTGCACCTGCCGTCCGGAGACCTCCACCAGGCCCGGCATGCGAGGGACGGGAGCCGCGTGCGACCACTGCTTCAGCTCTATGACCAGTGCCGTGATGCCGTGGGCAGGGATGGTCCGCCGCCCCAGGACCAGGGCGTCCAGGCGCAGTTGGGTACCCGGCAGTTCGTACTCGAGGAGAAGGTGCAGGTCGCCCAACCCCGCGTCGACGAGCGCGGTCAGCAGCGGCGGCCAACTGTTCTCCCAGCTGCTTCGTTCCGATGCGCCGACCGGCCGGCGATGAATGCGCTGGAACTCCCGCGCGGCGTCGGTTACGAGATCGGAGATCGCCTGCTGGGCCGCCTCGGTGACCGTTCCGCTGAAGACACTTCTCCGGGCACTCATGGAGACGTTGTCTACCAGGAAGTCCGGCGGATCGCTTACCGCACATCGCCGGGAGGAAGGACGTTGCGGGGCGACGGTTGCCGCGAGGTGTCGGACTAGGCTCTCCGGTATGACACGCGACGTGATCAAGTGTGGCGTATCAATCAGGCAAGGCGTTGCCTGATTAACTCGAACTTTGGTAACGGAATGATAATGCTCGTGTGAACCCGCAGGTCGGGAAGGAAAGTTCCCACGCGAGTGGGGGTGAGCCGCTGTGCCCGGAGCACGCCGACAAGATCCGGCGGAAGTCCCCACGCGAGTGGGGGTGAGCCGTGGTTCATCGGCTTCTCGTGCTTCCTGATCAAGAAGTCCCCACGCGAGTGGGGGGTGAGCCGAGTGGAGGAGGCGGCGACGGCACCCGTCTCGCGAAGTCCCCACGCGAGTGGGGTGAGCCGGTTCGGGCGCTGTGCCTGGAGTACGCGTTGGGAAGCTGCGTGGTCTCCACCCAGCGGCTGTTGGCGGTGGGGTAGGTACTGGTGCGTCAGGGGGTTCCCCGGGCTGGAAGCGTCGTCGACGGCGTCGTCTCGCGCCGATCGTCAGGTCTACCTGATACGGGCCGCGTCGACCCCACCGCCCCAATCCGGCCGGAGAAGCGCTGGGAATCCAACTGCGGTGATCACTGGGAGTCTTGATAGGGTCACGGAGTCGATCCACGCGGGGGCGCCATGAGACGACGACGTTCCGCAGTCATATCCGGCCTGATCCTGGCGGCAACGCTGGTGGCCGGATGCAGCGACGACGGAGACGGGGGCGGGATCCAAGGGCGTCCGGCCTCGCCCGACCAGACCGCAGCCGGGAACTCTGCCGCGCCGAAACCCGATTCCGGACGCCTGTTCGAGAGGGGGACCGTGACGGTGATGTGGTGCGACGGACCAGCCGGGGGCTTGAGCACGTTCGGGGCCGTGCTCGCCTCCTACAGGACGACCGATGGCGGGATCGCCGCGCAGCGCCAGGTCTCATTTCCCTCCGAGAGCACGCCGGAGTACGTGTGCGGCGCCTCCGGCGCGGTTCGATCGCAGCAGCAGGTGCGGCAGTTGTTCAACAAGGACTTCACGTTACTCGCCGGGGTGGTGCGCGGGGCGAACGGCCAGGGCCGCCAGGCCATCGCGCTCGACCTCGCGTCCGGGCGGGTCATCGGCCCACGGCCGGATCCCGACGCGTTCGGCGTTGCGCCCCAGCACTTCTCGCCCGCGTTCCAGCCGGGCACCGACATCCTGTGGTACCAGGACCAGGACGAGCGCATCCGCTCGCGTGACGCCCGCACGCCGCAGGCGCCCGAGACGGATCGCGGGCTCTCCGTGAACGGCGGATTCATGTTCGGCGGGCCGGACGGCACGATGGTGTGGACCCCGCTGTCCTGGTCGATGGTCAGCGCCTCGGCCGAGGCTGTCTCACCCGCAGGCACCGTCGCCGCCGTGTTCAGTGACACCTACGGATGCGCTTGGTCCGCAACGGGCAGGAGGGCCCGGTCGGTCCGAAGGTGGGGGCGCCCAGCTACTACGGGGACAAGGCGCTCCCGGGCGGCGACAGCGTCCCGTCCGGGTGCTCACCGCGGTTCTGGACCGCGCCCACGGTGCTGGTATGCGGCAACGCCCGCACTCTTGCCCGTGTGACCTTCACATCCGACTTCGCCTCGATCTCGGCTGTTGAGAACCTGCTGCCCGCCAACGATCGCACCAACAGCGAAGCGATCCTGTCCGTCGACGGCCACACCGCCTACTTCGTCTCCCAGGCAGGAACTGGCACCCCGGCCCTGTACCGACTCCCCCTGGACACTCCGGGCTCGGCGCCCGCCAAGGTCGCCGACCTGATCGGGCCAGCCAACGCACGCAGCGCGCAACTCCGCCTGCTCGCCGCGCAATAGCGCCTGCCGACGGGCGCCGGGCGAAGCAGGCCTGGGGATGCGGCAGTCGTCATGTTGTCGGCGCGCCGACCCCACTCCGGGGACTGCCTCGGGATGGTAAGGCCTCTCCGTAGTACTCGCCGAAAAAACACCGGATTTCGCTGACCTGCACTTATGCGCGTCGATGCGGGCCGAGGCAGTCGGCGAGTGTCTGTCGTCGGCGGGTCGTGACTTCCGTGAAGTTCCTCCTGTCGGCTCGTGGACGCTATTCCGATCCACGGCGTGAACACGCCACAGTTGCCCCCGCCCGTCGACGCGCCCGAACTCCTGAAGGTGTTCGAGGTGTTGGGGCTCCGGTTCAGCACCGGTCCTGCCGCGGGCAAGCAGGAAAATCTGGTCCTGAGCCTGTCCCACGGGTTGATCGGCGCCGCCGAGCAGCACGCCATGCGCGCGGAACAGGCGGCCCGGGCGGTCGGGACGACGATCGAGGACATCGGCACGGCCACCGGCCAGGCGTTCGAGGCGGCCGGGTGTCGAAGCGCCGGCGACGACATCGCGTTGTTGTCGTGGCTGGCCCAGCGTCAGGCCCAGGCCGTCGGTCAGGTCAACGCGACCAACGAACCGGACGAGTTGACCGGGTACCGGCCGCTACGGGCCAGGCGCCCCGAACGGCCATGACGGGGAGCGGCCGGTCGGCGGTCGTGCGCGTGAAGCCCGCCGCGTCGGAAGAGGGTGTGCGATCCCCGCGTTCAGCCGGGCGTGCTCACCGGGACCGCGAACGAACCGGAGAACGGCTCGTCGGTCATCGGGTCCGGGATCGGGACCGTCGTGCCGGTGCGTGCGGCTTCGGCGGTGGCGTGGGCGGTCAGGACGATCCGCAGGGCGCCGCGCAGGTCGCCGGGGTGTCGGTCGCGTCCGGTGATCATGTCGCGGAAGGCTTCGTGTTCGGCGACCAGGGGTTCCTTCTTGGGGATGGCGTATCGGGTGACGTCGCCTTCGGTGACGCCGCGGAACGCGCTGAGGGCCTCCCACTCGTGGGGGGTTCGGCCGTTGGCCCAGTAGGTGAGGTCGGCGGTGAGGGTGTCGGCGACCAGGCATCCGTGGTCGCCGGTGACGATGGTGGTGCGGCTCTTCATCGGGGAGATCCAGTTGACCTGGTGGTGGGTGATGGTGCCGTCGTCGAGTTGGCCGAGGGCGGCGAGGAGGTCTTCGTGGGGGCGGCCGCTGCGGTGGGCGGTGCGGGCGGCGATCGAGGTGTAGGGGTGGCCGGTGACCCAGGCGGTGAGGTCGAGGTCGTGGGTGGCGAGGTCGTGGATGACGCCGACGTCGGTGATCCGGGCGGGGTAGGGGCCGGCGCGACGGGTGCCGACCTCGAAGACGTCGCCGAGTTGGCCGTCCTCCAGGCGCGCGCGGAGCGCGATGAGCGCCGGGTTGAAGCGTTCGATGTAGCCGACGCGGGCCGGCACCCCGGCCGTGTGGAAGGCGTTGACGATGCGGCGGGCCGCGCGCGGGGTCGCGGCGAGCGGCTTCTCGACGAGGGTCGGGATACCCGCGGCGGCAAGGCGGACCGCGAGGGCTTCGTGCAGGAGCGTGGGGCAGGCCAGGACCGCGTAGTCGACGCCCAGGTTCGTGAGGGCGTCGAGGTCCGCGAAGAGGGGGATGCCCTCGGCGGCGCGGTGGAGGTCGCCGGCGGGGTCGACGGCCGCGACGAGGTCGACGCCGTCGAGCCTGCGGAGCACGCGGGCGTGCAGGCGGCCCATGCGTCCGAGGCCGACGACGGCGGCGCGCAGGGTGTGCCTGGTCATGTCGTGGCCTTCTTTCCCCGGGCCAGGGCGGTGACGGCGCCGGCGATGCGGTCGAGATCGGATTCGCTCAGGTGCGGGTGGACGGGCAGGGACAAAACCTCGGCGGCCGCGCGGTCGCTGTGCGGGAGATCGAGGGCGGCCCGGTAGGCGGGCGAGCGGTGGAGCGGGACGGGGTAGTGCACCGCGTTGCCGATCCCGAGCGCGGACAGCTCCTCGGCGAACTCGTCGCGGGACAGGGCCGCTTCGCGCACGCGGATCGTGTACTGGTGGCGGACGTGTCGTGCGCCGGGCGCGGTCCACGTGGTGATGATGCCGGGGACGTCGGCGAGGGCGGCGTCGAGGCGGTCCGCGTTGCGGCGGCGGGCCGTCGTCCGCTCGTCCAGGCGGCGGAGTTGGCTGCGGGCGATGGCGGCGTTGACGTCGCTCATCCGGGCGTTGGTGCCCACGCGTTCGTGCCGGTAGCGCTCCTGCGCGCCGTGGTTGCGCAGCAGCCGCAGGGCGCGGGCGAGTTCGGGGTCGGCGGTGGCGACGAGGCCACCTTCGACGGCCTGCATGTTCTTGGTCGGGTAGAAGCTGAACGCGGCGGCGTCGCCGAAGCCGCCGACCGGGCGTCCGTCGAGGACGGCGGCGTGGGCCTGAGCGGCGTCTTCGACCAGGGCCAGGCCGCGCCGGCGGGCGAGCGGCACCAGGTCGTGCATGGCGGCAGGGTGTCCGTACAGGTGGACGGGCAGCAGCGCGGCGGTACGCGGCCCGATCGCGGCCGCCGCGGAGGCGGCGTCGAGGCAGAAGGTGCGCGGGTCGATGTCGGCGAAGACGCAGTCGGCGCCGGTCAGGCGTACGGCCGCGGCGGTGCCGGCGAAGGTGAACGCGGGCAGGACGACCTCGTCGCCGGTGCCGATGCCCAGCGCGAGGAGGCTCAGCCACAGCGCAGAGGTACCGGAGTTGACGGCGACGCACTCGCGGCCGTCGACCAGGGTGGCGAACTCGACCTCGAAAGCGGCGACTTCGGGGCCCTGGACGAGCCGGCAGCCGCGCAGGACGCGCAGGGCTGCGGTGATGTCCGCCTCGTCCAGTGTCGCGTGGGCGAGCGGGATGGGAGAGGTCACGGGGTGGTCCCTTCCGTGTCGGCGCCGGCCGGCACGGGGAACCCGGTGCACGGTCAGCGTTGGGGTGTCGCCGGATCCGATCCGTGGTGCAGGTAGGCGGTGGTGCCGCGGGCCAGCGCGTTCGCGCAGGCCCGCAGTCGGCGGGCCATGTGGGGGGCCATCAGGACGTCCCACTCGGCCGGTTCGGCGAGGTGCCAGGCCATGAGCTCACCGGCCGCGAGGTGGACGCGCGTCTGGGCGTCGGCTCGGGTGAGGGTGCCGCCGTCGAAGAGGTAGTTCGCCAGCGCGGGCCGACCGTCGGGTTGCGGGGGGACCCAGTCGACGACCAGGAGCCGGCCGGGGGCCAGGTCGAGGCCGAGTTCCTCCTTGATCTCGCGGTGCGCGGTGTCCCACGGGTATTCGCCGGCGTCCATGGCGCCGCCGGGGATCTCCCAGCGGCCGTCGCCGTAGGAGGGTTCGACGAGCAGGATCCGCCCGTCTTCGTCGTGGAGGATCGCGCCGGCGCCGCCGATGTGCTTGGGCAGGCCGGCGTAGTACTCGGCGGGGGGAAGGGGATGGCTCATGCCGCGTGAGGTTAGTGCCGTGCCGCCGTGGGTTTGCGGCGGCACGGGCGCTTGCGACAGGGGTGTGACAAAGCGGTGCGATCATCACCCGGCCGGGTGGTCCTCGATCAGGGTGTCGTCCCGGAGCCGGTGGGAGCGCGGGCAGGCGGGGCATCGCAGGGATTCGTCCAGGGTTCGGCCGCAGCGGCATACCCAGCCGCAGCGGCGGGCGGGGTTGCCCGCGACCAGGGCGTGGGCGGGGACATCGCGCACGACGACCGCGCCGATCGCGACCAGGGCGTGATCGCCGACGCGGATCCCGGGTGCGAGGACGGCGCCGGCGCCGATCGTGGCGCCTTGCCCGACGGTGACGGGCGCCCGGGTGAAGTCGGACGCGGTCTTGCGGTGCCCGTCCGGGGTGGTGGCCCGTGGGGCGGGGTCTTCCAGCAGAAGGGCGCCGGGGCAGATCATCGCCTCGTCGCCCACCGTCGCGCCGAAGATGTTCGCGTAGTTCCCGACCTTGACCCGATCGCCCAGGGTGCTGCCGGTGCCGACGAAGGCGCCCTTGCCGAGGGTGCAGTCGGCGCCGACGCTCGCGCCCGGGGCGATCTGGGCCTGGTGCCACATCCTGGTCGCCTCGCCCACGGTGGCTCCGGGGTCGGCCCAACCGGCGTTCACGGGTGCGGTGTTCGTCACGGGCGTGCTCCTTTCGGTCGCGAGGTGGTCGATCAGGTCGCGCAGGGTGCCGGCGTTCGCCAGGACGTGGTCGGGGACGTCTCGGCCGGTGGCGTTCTCGATCGCGACGGCGAGCGTCACTCGGTCCAGCGAATCGAAGCCGAGGTCGGCGAACGAGTCGGTCACGGTCACCGGGGTCACCGGGGTCACCGGGGTCACCGGGGTCGACGGGCGCATCGCGCGGACCGCGTCCAGGACGAGCACGGCAACGCGTTCGTTCGCGGTCACCGGCTCTTCTCCAGTCGCCGGGCGAGCGCGTACAGGGAGGGCACCGCCTCCACGACGGGCGCCGCGCGCCACAGGCGCCGCACGGCCGCCCCGCCGGCGGAGTCCTCCTCGCCGAGCGCGCGCAGGGACAAAGCGGCGAACGCGGCGAACTCCCGGGCTGCGGCGGGCGGCAGGTTGGCGCCGCCTTGGAGGAGGTGCTCGACGAGGGCCTCGCCCGCGCCCTCGTCCAGGACCTGCCCGATGGTCGGGGCGGGCATGGGACGCAGGGCCCGGTACGGGTGCGCGTCCAGGGTGCCGGGGTGGTGATCTCGTCCGCGATCAGCGCGGCGATCCGCGGGGCGAGGAGGATCCCGCAGCGGTAGGTCGCGGTCGCCAGCAGCAGCGACGCCTCGCGCGTGGGGCCGATCAGCGGGAGGTGATCCAGCGTGTACGGGCGCAGCCCCACGCGCGGCGACAGGAGTTCGGCCGACCCCAGCGCGGGATCGAGCAGGCCGGCGGCGTCCCCGGCCAGGACCGCGAGCTCGTCGAGCGTCGCCGGCCGGGAGGGATCCGGCGTGGTGGTGAGCCGGTTCGTCCCGCCCAGGTACACGCACCCGTCGTCGCGCGGCACCAGGTGGACCCCGCACGCGAACGCCGCGTTCGGCGTACGCACCACACGGTCCGCAGAAACGGCGGGCGCGTTCAGGGTCACCCCCACCCCGCGCCCGGCCAGGACCGGCGGCACCCCCAGGTCCCGGCCCGCCCCGGGCAGCAGCGACGCCGTCCCGGCGCCGGCCGCCAACACGATCCGGGACGCGCGAGCCCGGGTACCGTCCGCGCACGCGACCACGCCGACGCGCACCGAGACCGCCGCGGTGTCGAGCCACGCGCATCGGCGGTGACCGGAGACCGCGGCGGTGAGCGCGCGCATGAGCGCCCCGCTGTCGACGCGGGCCTCGGTCGGCAGCCACAACGCGCCCGCCGACGAGACGGGCACCTCAAGTCCCGGCACCTGACGGGCGTCGTGTTCCTCCACGGGATGCCCGGCACCGCGCGCCACCGCGGCGATGGCCGCCAGGTGCGCGGCCCGACCCGCCGGCGCCAGGACCCACGTGCCGGACACGGCGGGAACCTCGACGCCGCCGGCGGCCGCGATCCGCGCGAGCCAAGCCCCGTACATCCCGTGTGCCAGGACCCGCTCGCCGGTCTCGACCCGCGTGCGCTCGGCCGGGTGTCCGGGCTCGACCTCGGAGAACGTGGACAACATCGCGCCGGCCGCGCGGGTCGCCTGACCCACGTGGTCCCCGCTACGCGGGCCCACGACCGTCACCGCGATCCCGCGCTCCAGCAGGGCGAATGCCACGGCGAGCCCGACGACGCCCGTGCCCACGACCACCACATCGCCGCGCTCAACCATCGGAGCCCCCCACGGCCGTCGCCTGCGCGGGGGCGAGGGCGTCGAACGCGGCCTTGGCCTGCATGAGCATTCGCCTGCCGCCGTCGGGCAGCCCGCTCTGGTCGCCCAGCGGCGCGCGACCGTGCGCGGCCCGCCGCTGATCGCAGACGAGCAGTTGCCCCCGGCCGAGCGCGACCGCGCGGGTGTGCCGCGAAAGCGCCGCGTCGAAGCGCGTCAACGCGCCCGTGTCGCCCGCGTTGCGCGGGTCGTCGAGCATCTTGGCCGCCCACCGGATCCACGAAGGGTCCTCGCCCGCGTCGTCCAGGACGGGGAACGGCATCCGCGGCGCCCCGACACCGAGCAGGCCCTCGGCGCGTCCCTCGAAGTACACCGGACGTCGCAACTCCCGCGCGTCCGCCTCGGAGATCTCCCGAGCGGCGGCCCGCAGGTCGCCCACCAATGACGCCCCGCCGCCCGCCGGGTCCGGCCGCAGCACCAACAGCGCCGTGTAATCGGGCACCCGCTCGACGTTGGGCGCGTCCACGTGCAACCGGTTGTGACCGGTCCCGCCGAAGGAGCCCGGGTCCTTGTCGGCGGACGACTCCCCGCCGATCCACAGCCCCCGACCGCCCGGAACGGACAGGAACGGGCGGCCGATCGCGGCCAGCACTCCGGCGGCGGCCCGCTCCAACTCCTCGTCGCCCAGCCGGGCGGGCAACGCCAGCACCGCCCAGCCCGGCGCCCCGCCACGGGCCACCGACCGGGACAACCGGGCGACCACCGCCCGGCCCTCCCCTCCGGCGAGCACCCTCCGGGCCCTCTCGACGTTGCCGGCATCCCACAGATGCCCGTCCATGTCGGCCGTGCACGCGGCCACCAGCTTTCCGGCCAGCACGTGGGGTACCACCACGCGCACCGGGTCCTCGAACCGAGTCATCGTCAATTCCCCTCCATCGGCGGCGAATCCCGGCGCAAGCGCCGGGTGGACAAGACCCAGCAAAAGGCCAAAATCCGTGCCCGAGTTGCACAGATGTCGCACAGCCCGGGCCGCTAGCTTGGGGAGTGGGGCGGGCCGCCCTACCGTCGGGAAAGGTGAGGGCGATGCGGGACTTCCTGGAGGACCTGATGGGTGATCAGCCGCTCGGCACGGGAAACAACATCGCCGTCCTACGCAAGGCCGCCGGCCTCACCCAAGGGCAACTGGCCAACCGGGCGGCGATCAGCAAGAGCATGCTGTCCAAGGTCGAGGTTGGCGACCGCACCGCGAGCCACGCGCTGATCGCGGCCGTCGCCCGAGCCCTGCGCGTGCCCGTCCAACGCATCCACGGCCAGCCCTACCGCGACGAACCCACCGTCCCCGTGCGCATCGACGCGCTCCGCGACGCCCTGCGCGCCTGGGACCTGCCCACCGACGACACCACGCCCCGCCCCCTCGCCGACCTCGCGGCGGATGTCCGCGCCGCGCAGACCGACCGCCGCGACGGCCACTACGTCCGCCTGGCCGCGAACCTGCCCGCGCTCCTGGAGGAACTCGCCGCCGCCGCCCACGCCGCCACCGACGAGAACACCCGCCGCGCCCTGTTCGCGCTGTTGACGACCGGCTACTACTGCGCCCACGGACTCGCCTCCCGTCTGGGATACGGCGACCTCGCCGACGCCATCGACCCCAAACTCGCCTGGGCCGCGACCCGCGCCCACGACCCCCTCGCCGTCGCCCTCGCCGACTGGACCCGCAGCGCGTCCTTCCAGGGCCGCCGGCGACTACGACCACGGCCTGCAACTCCTGGACCGGGCACGAACAACCCTCGAAGGCGGCCCCGCCGACCGGGCCCACCCCGCGACGGTCACCGTCCTCGGCAGCCTGCATCTGCGCGCCGTCACCCTGGCCTCGCGCGCCAAGGACGCAGGCGAGACGACCCGGCAACTCGCCGCCGCCCAGCGCCTCGCCGACGGCTTCACCACCGAACAGCGCCACTACCAACTCACGTTCGGGCCCGCGAACTGCCGTATCCACCACGTCGCGGCCGAGGTCGAACTCGGTCGCCCCGCGGCCGCCGCGCACATCGCCGCCGGGTTCGAGCCACCCCCCGAGATCGCCCCCACCCGGGCCGGCCATCACTGGATCGACCTCGCCCGCGCCCACACCGACACCGGGAACGTCCGGGCCGCGCTCGACACCCTCTACCGGGCCCGCAAGACGGCTCCGGAACAGACCCGCTTCCACCCCATGGTCCGCGAGACCGCCCGCGTCCTCATCAGCCTGCACCGCAGGTCCAACCCCGACCTGACCCGCCTCGCCACCTGGCTCGGACTCACCCCCTGAACCGAACCGCGGTCGGGGCAACTCCCCGCCCCGGAGCGTCAGGTCGAGTGGGTCACCTTCGTGGTGATCGTGGCCGGCGGCGGTTGTGTTCGTCGTTCTCGGCGGTCACCCGCGCGGACGTCTCCTCGCCCAGTCGGACGTAGATGCCCAGGGTGGCGAGGTCTTGTGGCGGCTCTTGGCCTGGAGTTCGGCCCCGTGCGGCCCTTCGCGGCCAAATGTCGCAGACCGGAGTGCCGGAGCTGGTGCAGCGTCCAGCCCTTGCCGTGCGGGTCGTGGAGGGCGGAGGCGGTCTTGAACAGGTGCTCGGCGCGGGGGTAGGACAGGCGTCCGCGGCCGGTGGCGGGATCGATGTCGGCCAGGGCGGGCGCCCGCCGGCCCGAGGTGGGCGCGCGGCGCTCGGCGAGGAAGACCGGACCGGTGGCGCGGCCCCGGAGCAGGCGCGGCAGCAGCCGCGCGGTGGGGGTCTCCCAGTGGACGTACGCGAGGTTGCCGCCCTTCTCGACGACGTGGCCCGGCGGAACTCCGGGTCCAGGTCCGGCACGTCGAGTTGCAGGACCTCCTCCGCGCGGGCGCACGTCTCGTAGAGGAAGCGCCAGAACACCCGTTCGCGCAACGGGTTGCGGTCGTCGGCGAACAGCCGTTCCAGCCCGGCGCGGGGGATCGCCCGGCCATGACGGCCTCGACCTGCTCGCAGGACAGGTCGCCGGTGGGGAATGCGTCGCCGAGGAGGTCGCGGAGCCGGGCGAGGGTGCCCGCGTAGGTCGAGCGGGTGGTGGGCACCTCGCGGAAACGATCGAGGAAGTTGTCGACCGCGACGACCAGCGGCACACCGCTCCACCAAACTCAGAGCACCTCAGTCCGGCAGTGCTGCCGCGGTGTGGCAGCCGTAGCCCGGCACCCGACCAACGTGACCGGCCTGTTTTTGGCGCGACCTTGGTCGTCGGGCGGATGACTCGGCGGATTTCGGCTCGGAGTCGCGCCCTGGTGTGTTCGATCCCCGTTCCGTCCCGCAGAAAAGCGCCGGCCGGAGACCTGATGGCGTAAGGCGAGCGAGCAGGAACGGGGGGACCGAAGGGACCGAGCCCCCCATTCCTGTGACCGCGCGCGTGTGCGCGGGCGAGAGGTGCTTGTCATGGACGACTCATAAGCGGAAACTCGGTCCCTTCAGTCCCTGCCAGTCGATGGCGAGTATGTTGACCTGCGCTTTTTCATAGCGCGCCCAGCGACAGCCAGAGCGACGAACGGCACTTCGACGCCCCTGCGGCAGCCCCGCAGATGGTCGCCCTTCAGGTTCACCACACGCTGCCGTGCTCGCCCGACACGGCGGGCCACCATCCCGACGCAGCACGCGCTTCGTGCTCCGGGATCAGCTGCAGGGTGTGCTTGATGTCGGCGTTGCGGCGGACTTGGGCGCGTCAGTTGCGACAGGGCTCGCGGTAGAGGTCCGCGTGGACCTCGTCGCGGATTTCGATGCGGGCTTGGCGTACTTCGGGGCCGGCTGCGCAGTGCCGGGTGTGGGTGTGGCCGACGGCTTGGACGAGGTCGAGGCGCCGCAGCCCGCGCAGGCCGCCGAGGGCCTGGTCGCCGGTGAGGACTTCCTTCGGCCTGGTAGGTGGCGCGGCGCAGGGCATTCTCCGATTCCGCAACGCCGCATGGTGGTTCTCGGTGGCGAGACCGGCCGTTCCGACCGCCGATCTGCCGTGGTCTTCTCCCATCCCCATCCCCATCCCCATCCCCAACCCCCACACCCGCGCCCGCGCCCGCGCGCGTTCGGTGCGCGATCGATTCCCTTCGCTTCAACCGCGCCCGCCCGAGACACCCTCGCCGGTCCCTCGCCTCGACGTTGCCTGCGCGTCGCCCGGAGCCCTTTCCCTTCCCTGACCTGCGTTGATGTCGGAGCGGGCCAGACAACGGGCAAGGCCCCGCGGCCAACGTTCTCGGCATCGGCTACGGGAGGAGCAGCGGTGATCGAGACACGGAGCCAGGCGGGAAGTCGGGCACAGGACCGGGCGCAAGACCGGGTGCGGCCTCAGGCACAGGGGCGTACCGAGAGCCCGGCGCGTAGCGGATTCCGGAGCGTGTCGGGGGAGTTCGGTGGCAGGTTGCGCACCGGGGTGATCGGGCGGCTGAACGACGAGTGGGACGAGATCGCGTACGGCCTGCGCGGTGGGGACGCGTTGGCGTCCTGGTCGCGGGACTTCGCGGAGTTGGGGGCGTACGGCACGCTCGCGGAGCTTCAGCGGGGGATCAGCGCGGCGGCTCCGGTCGAGCAGGACGCGTTGTTGATCGCGTTGTTGGCGCTGGCGGACTCCGGGGTGGAGTTGGCGGGGCGGGTGTTGTTGCAGCAGATGTTGCCGCACGCGGTGCGGTTGGCGTCGGCGCGGCGGGGGCCGGGGCAGAGTTTCGACGACGCGGCCGGGCACGTTCTGGGGTGTCTGTACGAGGTCATTCGGGCCTATCCGTACCACCGGCGTACGGGGCGGGTCGCGGCGAATCTGGCCTGCGACACGCTGCACCGGGTCGTGTACGGGACGGGGGCGGGTCGTCGACGGGGGCACGTGACGCTCGTGCTGACGCCTGATCCGATTGGCGACACCGGGGTGTCGGCGCCGTTTCCGGCGTTGGAAAGGCGCCTGGACACCGGGGCGGCGTTGGCGCGCGGGGTGCGGTTGGGGGTGATCGACGCCTCGGATCCGGCGTTGCGGGACTGGCGGGTGGTGGGGCCGCACTCCGTCGACGCCGCGCGTGGGGATCTGATCGCGTTGTTGGTGGGCGCGGTGGAGGAGGGGGTCCTCACCGCGGAGCAGGCGCGGATGTTGGCGCAGGACTATCGCGAGTCGGCGCCGCCGGCGGCGGAGATCGCCGCGTCCCGGGGGATCTCGTACGCGTCGCTGCGGCA
The DNA here is from genome assembly GCF_000372745.1 of Embleya scabrispora DSM 41855. Taxonomy (GTDB): domain Bacteria; phylum Actinomycetota; class Actinomycetes; order Streptomycetales; family Streptomycetaceae; genus Embleya; species Embleya scabrispora. The sequence goes on from NZ_KB889695.1 coordinate 32,729, forward strand.
GCGGCACAGTCGCGCGGTGCGGCGGTTGCGGGAGGCCGGGCATGGCGCGCCGCGTGCCGCCTGAGATCGGTGGGCGCGGATTACCCGAGGTTGGCGGGCGCATGCCGGTCACAGCGCGGCGGGTGGGCGCACCTTCGTCGGTGTCCGTCCGGCGTAGCGGGGGAGTGGTGATGACCGAGCCGACGTGGTCGGTGCCAGGGGGGTTCGAGTCGGGTTCCTTCGAACCCGACGGGTTCGAGCCGGACTTCGGGCTCTCCAAGCAGGACGTCGACGGTCTGGATCCGGACGAGTTGTGTCTGGCGCGGGCTCGGCGGCAGGCGTACCGGATCGCGTATCGGCTGGTCACCGACCCGTTCGCGCCGGAGACGTTGAACGTGATGGAGGACTTCCTGGACGACGCCGGCGAGGTTCAGGCGTCGTACATGGCCGTCGCGGGTCGGGACGATCGCGAGTTGCGCAGTCGGCTGGACGACCTGACCTCGGTGCGACGGGCACGGCGACAGGGACGGGGGGAGGGATCGTGAGCGAGACGGTGTCCCTGGCGGGGCGGCGGACGGCACCGGTGCCGGAGAGGGGCTCGGCCGGTCCGGCGGAACGGGCGATCGGCGCGACGCCGCCCGCTCCGCCGCCCGCTCCGCCGCCCGCTCCGCCGGACGGACCGTCGGTGTCGCCGAACGCCCCGGCCGCCGGTGGAACCCGCCAGGTTCCCAAGGGCCTGCCGATGTCCGCGTGCACCCACGCGGTGTGGACGGCGATGGCGAGGCTGCCCGCCCGGGCCCCGGTAGTGGCGCTGACCTCGCCCGCCGGGGGCGTGGGGGTGTCGACGGTGACCGCCGCGCTCGGGGCGTTGCTGGCGCTCGCGGCGCCGCGAGCGGCTCCGCCGTTGGCGATCGACGCCGGTACCCGGGCGTGGAGCGGGCTTCCGGCGCGGGTGGGGCCGCCGTGCGAGGCGACGTTCAACGACCTGCTCGCGCGGGAGGGGTTGGAGGCGATGCCCCACCACGAGGCGCGGGCGTTCACGCAACAGGGTCCGACGGGGCTGGAGATGCTCGCCGGCGAGACCCGACCGGGAGGTGACGGGACGCGTCCGCCGATGACGGCGGGGGCGCTGTACCGAGTCCTCACCCGTGTGCGCGGCGCGTATCCGTTGGTCCTGGTGGACGCGCCGGCCGCCGGGGACGCGGTGTGTGAGCAGGCGTTGCGGCGCTCGACGACGGCCGTGCTGGTGGCGCGGGCGAGCGGCGACGGGACCGAGCACGCGCTGGCGTTCCTGGCCTGGTTGCGCTCGCTGGGCCACGACCGGCTCGTGGACGGCGCGGTGGTGGTGGTCAACGAAGTCGCGCCGAATCCGCCGCGCGAGGTGCGGGCGGGGGAGCGGGTGCTGGCGCGGCAGGTGCGGGCGGTCGTGCGACTGCCGTACGACCGCGAGTTGGCCAAGCCGGAGCCGGTGCGTCCGATGGCGCTGGGCAAGGCCGCCCGCGGCGCGCTCTTGGAGATCGCCGCCGCGGTGGTGGCGGCTTGGGAATCGACCACGTCCGCGTAGGCGGACCCCACGACTTCGAAGGACATGACATGAGTTCTCTTGCGCACGCCTTGGTCCGGGCCCACGCCCGGGTGATGTTCCCGGCCGAGACTCCGGTGTCCAGTCCGCCCCCCGGTGGCGGCACGGGTACCGGTTCGACATTCGACTACACCAGGTTCAAGCCCGACAAGGGCGCCGTTCCGCAGGGTGGGGTACTGGACACCATTGCCAACGGCATGTTGTGGATCGGCTTCTCGATGGCCATCGCGGCTCTGGCGGGCGGCGCGGTCATGTGGATGGTCGGGCCGATATTCGGGAGCCACCACGTGTCCGCGCAGGGCAAGACGTTCATGTGGAAGGCGCTGGGCGGTGTCGCCATCCTGGGGGCCTCCGGGGCGATCCTCAAGTTCGTCATCGACACGGTGATCGCGGGATGAGCGCGCGTCGGTTGGGTGTGGGCTACACGTCCGCGCACGCGGGACGGCCGCGCGCCTTGGTGGTGTTGTTGGTCCTGGCGCTCGTCGCGGGTGTCGCGGGCGGGGCCTGGTACTGGGGGCGCAGTTCGGTGCCCGCGACCGCCGCGTCGGACGCCGACGCGCAGTCGGGTGCGGGCGGCGTCGGCGGCGGGGCCGCGAGCGGTCCCGCCGGTACGCCGTGGATGCCGGTGCGTACGAGTCAGGCGCCGTCGTACCCGAATACGACCGAGGGCGCGGGCCAGGCGCTGGCCGCCTACCTGCGCAACGTCTTCGCGTTGAGCACGGGTCCGCGCGCGGCGGGGGTGGAGTACGCGCGTCGGATCGTCCTGGCGGGTGCCCCGCAGGAGCAGATCGACCGGCTCGCGGGGTCGACGTTCTCCGCCGATCGCCCGGGCGCGGTCAATCAGTTCGTGCCGATGCGGGTGATCACCCAGTCCGAGCCGGACGGGCAGGTCAGGGCGTTGGTGTGGGCGATCGACCTGATCGGGATGAAGACCGACGGCCGCACGCCGGAGGCGACGCCGATGTTGTCGTGGGTGACGATGGGCGCGCGCCTTCGGTGGGTGGACGACGGGTGGCGGATCGTCGTCTTGAACGAGCCGCAGCCCGGACCGATACCGGCGACGTTGGGACAGCCGGACACCGCGGATCGGTTCACGGTGGTGCTGGCCGCGCCGGGGGCGGCGGCCGATGGCCCGTGACGGCGTGTGGCGGCGCGCGGGTCTGCTCGTGGTCTTCGCTCTGGTGGCTTGCCTGCTGGGGGTGGGGAGTTCATCCGCCGACGATGTGCCGCCGAAGCCCACCCCCCCTGAGCACCCCAACCTGGCATCCGCGTGGCCGGACGTGGGCTGGTTGATGACCCAGCCCATCGACTGCCGCTCGATGGCGGTCAAGAAGACGCAGCAGCAGTGCGAGAAGTACGGCTTGAAGACGCTGGGGACCAGGTTCATCGGCCTGGATGGCAGGATCCACTGTGAAGTGCTCAACCCGAAGACCGGCAAGCCGTTCTTCGACAAATGTGATGCGGAAAAGATTCGCAAGGAGATTACCGGAGGCCGCACCAGCGACCCGCCGCCGCCGGCCCCGCCCAAGCCCCCGCCGGATCCCAACGCTCCGGTGTCGGCATCCCAACTCACGCTCGCCTGGCCGGACGTGTCGTGGATCAAGGCGAACACCATCGATTGCGCGGGCTCCGCCCCCGAGGTCTACAACCTGTGCCGTACGTACGGTCTGCTCACGCCCACAGGCTTCCTGGGCTGGGACGGCAAGGTCCACTGCGACAAGCTCCCCGAGGGCCACGCGTTGGTGGGCAACTGCGATCCTGCGGCGATCAGGGCGCAGGTCACCGGTGGGCGCACGACCGACATCAACGTGGTGCCGCCGAGCACGCAGCCCTGGCTCCGCAAGGTCTTCGAGGGTCTGAGCAAGGCGTGGCCCACGGTCACCTGGATCAAGGACGACGCCGTGATGGAGTGCGGCGAGCGGATGCCGGTGCCGACGCCGGACTGGATGACCTGCACCTACTTCGGGACGTTCCCCGGGCTTTTGGGTGTCGATGGTCAGATTCACTGCGACATGATCCCCAAGGGCGATGCCATGTCGCGGACATGCGATCCGGTCAAGGTCAGAGAATCGCTGCTCGACAAGAGCGGCAAGACGCTCGATATCAGTTTCGGGAACGTCATCCCGGATGTTCCGGGCGCTGTCAAGTCGATCGTCTCGGCCGCCGGGAAGGTCTTGAAACTCCCCGGGAAATTCGCGGGATGGCTGGCCAACAAGGGCCTCGAGCAGCTCGTCAAGGCGGCCGCGGAGAGCGCCACGACGCTGTTCGCGAAGGCGGCCGAGTTCATCTTCGACAAGACCGCCCCGGATTTGCACGGCACCGCTTTCACCTCGGTGTACGACTCGGTGGCCACGGTGATGCTGGCGTTGGTGTTCATCTTCTTCGTCGCGGCGGTGCTCCTGAACATCGTCTCCGACAAGTTCGGGCATGTGCCCGCGTCGGTGGGCGGCCTGATCCGGGCGGTGCTGGGGATCTGCCTCGCGGCCAACGTCGCCGACCTCATGGTCAAGCTCTCCGATCAGTGCACGACGAAGCTCCTGGAGTCCAACGAGAACAAGCCCCAGTGGAGTGCGCAGGCGTTCGCCGACCAGTTGGGCGAAGTGATGGGCGACGGCGGCATGGTCATCGTGGTGCTGCTGGCCTCCATCTTCGCGATCATCGGACTGATCGCCCTGATGGTGATCATGTTCGTCCGGGGCATCGAGCTGTACGCGGCGGCCCTGTTCGGGGCCATCGCGATGGTGGGTCAGGCGCATCCCCACACCCGTACCTGGGCGCGCAAGTGGTTCTGGAACTTCACGGCGTTGGCCTGGAGCAAGTTCGTGATCGCGGCGCTGTGGCTGCTGGCGGGGAGCCTGATCGGCGAGGGCGACTCGTTGGTGGCGGTCCTCAGCGGCCTCGGGATGATCTGGATGATGGTCTACGCGCCATTCGCGTTGATGAAGATGTTCTCCTTCATCGACGCGCAGGCCACCGGCATCGGCAACGACCTCGGCGCCAAGATGATGAAGAACGCCAAGGACGCCGCGATGCCCGGCAGCGGGTCCGAGGACGATCCCGCCCCGGCCGCCCCCGGCCGGGATTCCCCGGGCGGTTCGCCCGCGTCGCAGATGGACGCCAACCTCGCGGACGTGGAGTCGGGCATGGCCGCCGAGACCGGCGACGACGACACGGACATGGACGCGGACGACGAGGGTTCGACGCCGGGCGGCGGGCCCGCCGAGAACGCCGCCGACGGGGCGGACGACCCCACGCCCGAGGCGGAGGAGGACGGCCCCCACGACGGCGGTGCGCCGGGCGTTCCCGAGGACGGTGGCGATCCCGGTGCCCTGAACCCGGGCGGCGCCCTGGCGGCCGAGACCGCGGGTTCGCCCACCGGCGGCCCGGGCCCGGGCTCGCCCGGTTCCCCCTCGGGCGACGAGCAGATCGCCGCCGAGGTCGCGCTGGCCGGAGCAGGTGCCGGGGCCGGGTCGGCCGGCTCACGGGGTCCGGGTGCTTCGTCCGGCGCGGCCTTCTCCGGTGGATCCGCTCCCACCTCCATGGTGGGCCCGCCGTCCACGTCCGCCTCGTCGGACTCGTCCGGTGCGGACGGCCCCATGGAGACGGTGCCGGGTGTCGGTCACAACAGTCACAGCGGCGAACAGGCGTGGGGGTAGTGCGATGAGGTTCAAGTTCTCGCCGTTGGAGTCGCGTGGTGTCCTGATGGGATTCACGCTCGGGCGGCTCGGCGCGCTGGTCGCGGCGCTACTGTGCGGGGTCGCGGTACTCAGAGCCGATAACTGGCCTTTGAGAATCATCTGGATCGTCGTCATGGCACTGTTCCTGACGATCGCCCTGGCCCGTTGGAGCGGCCGTGCGTTGACCGCCTGGGTACCGGTGATCTGGGCCTACCTGGCCCAGCGCGGCATGCGCCAGAACGTCTACCGGGGCGGGCCGTTCGCGCGCAACGCCGTGCAGGAGCACATGGAGTTGCCCGGTGCGTTGGCCGGGTGCGTATGGCTGCCGGCCCGCGCACCCGACGGGCAACGCGAGGTCGGGTTGATCCACGACCGTCACGCCCGCCACGTGGTGGCGGTGCTGCGTTGCCAGGGGACCAACACCATCCTGGAGGACTCCTCGTTGCAGGAGCGCCGGGTGGTGGACTGGGGCTCGGTGATGCGCTCGTTCGGCGACGACGAGTCGTTGGCGTCGTGGTCGGTGATGGAACGCACCGTCCCGGACGGCGCCAACCGGGCGCAACGCTTCATCCGGACCCGGATGGTGCGCCCCGACACACTCGCCGCGACGTCGCTCAAGCAACTCGTCGCGGCCTCGGCCCCCTCGACGCTGCGGCACGAGGTGTACCTGGCCGTGCGGTTCGACCTGGCGCGGTTGTCCGCGCAGGTCAAGGAGGCCGGCGGGACCGACGCGGCGATCGCGGCGGTGGTCGTCGACGCCCTCGGCGCGCTCGAACAGGGCGTGCTGGACGCCGGGGTGGCCACCGAGGGCTGGCTGTCCCCGCGCGGCTTGGCCGCCGTGCTGCGCACCCAGTTCGACCCCGCGGACCTGACCACGCTGGAGGCGCGCGGCGTCGACGGCGAGGGCGCCGCCGAGGGGGTGGACCCGCGACTGGCCGGACCGGCCGCGACCGAGTCGCACTGGGCGTACTACCGGCACGACTCGGGCTGGTCCCAGACGGTGTGGGTGCACCAGCTGCCGGTGCGCGAGGTGGGCCGGAACTGGCTGACGCCGGTGCTGAACCAGACCTCCTGCCGGCGGTCGGTGACGCTGGTCGCGCAGCCCCTGTCGACGGCCAAGGCCGAGGCGATGTCGCGGCGGCAGATGGTCGCGCACGAGGGCGACCGGCGTACCCGGCAGAAGCTCAAGTTGGTCGAGGGCGCCCGACAGCGTCAGGAGGCGCGGGCCGCCTCGCGCGAGGACGAGGAGGTCGCCGCCGGGTTCACCCGGGTCCGGTACTCGATGTTCGTCACGGTCACCGCAGTCGACATCGCCGCGCTGGAGAAGGAGATGCGGGTCGTGCGACGCAAGTTGTCCCAGTCGGGCTGCGAGTCGGTCGTGCTGTACGGCGAACAGGACCAGGCGTTCCTGGCGGGCGCGTTGCCGCTGGCGTACGGACTGGCCCCGATGCGAGGGGTGATCTGAGTGGCACGTCGTGACAAGGGCCTGGTCCGCGAGGGCAACCGGGGCGAGGAACTGCGCCGCCTGGCCGAGACCCGGGACGAGGAACGCGCGCGCAAACGGCTGGAACGGCGACGCGCGCGGGCCGAGTCGGCCTGGGAAAAGCTGACCGGGCCGCCGCCGGCCGACGGCCGGGGCACGTTCGGCCGGGCGGCCGGCCGGGTGGCCCGCAGGATGCGCGTGCAGCCGCACACCACCACCACCGCGCACCTGCGGTCGTGGTTCCCGTTCACCAACGACGCCGGCCTGGCGGTGGACGGGCCGCTGATCGGGTTCGACGTGTTCTCCCGGACCGCGTTCACCTTCTCCGTGCACGAGCTGTACCGGGCCGGGCTGTTGACCGCCCCGAACGTGGTGGTCATCGGCGAGATCGGGTCCGGCAAGTCGTCGCTGCTGAAGTGCCTGGTGTTCCGCAACGTGCCGTTCGGGGTGAAGTTCTCGATCAGCGCCGACATCAAGGGCGAGTACGGGCCGCTGGCCGCGGCCACCGGGGTGACGCCGCTGCGGGTGGGCCCGGGGCTGTCCGCCCGGATGAACCCGCTCCAGGGGGTGCGCCGGGCGCCCGGCCAGACCGAGGAGGCGTGGCTGGCCCACCAGCGCACCCGCCGACTGCTCCTGGTCGAGGGCCTGCTGGAGATCGAGAAGGGCCAACGCCTCACCGACGCCGAACGCACCGCCGTCACCTTCGGGATGGACGCCCTCACCCGCGAACACGACGGCACCAGCGCCGGACGGCGCGCCGACCCCACCCTGGGACAGTTGCTGGAGGGCATGAGCGATCCGCATCGCTGGCGCACCGACGCGTCCCGGATCAGCGTCGACCCGCAACGGCTGCTGGAGAACGCCTCCAACGCGCGGATGGCGCTGTACCGGATCGTGCACGGGCCCCTGTCGGGGATCTTCGACGGCGCGTCCACGTCCAACCTGGACTTCACCGCCGACGGCACCGTCCTCGACCTGTCCGCGATGCGCTCCTCGGACGAGATGACCGCGATGGCGATGACCTGCGCCCAATCCTGGCTGGAGGCGGAGTTGTCCCGGCCGGACGGCGAGCAGCGCATCGTCGTCTACGACGAGTTCGCGCTCATCGCACGCTACCTGCCGCTGGTGCGCCGGCTGCGCGAACAGTTCAAGATCGCCCGCGCGTACGGCATGTCGAACGTGATCGGGTTCCACCGCTTCTCCGACCTGGCGGCCGTCGGCGACGGCGACAGCGAGATCGTGCGGATGGCGCGCGGCCTGATCGAGGACACCGGCGTGCGGATCTCCTACCGGCAGTCCGAGGGCAGCCTGGCCCAGGCACGCGAGTTCCTGGGCACCTCCGACGTGGTCACCGACCTCCTCAAACGCCTCAAGCAGGGCGTCGCGGTGTGGAACATCGGCACCCAATACCACGTGGTCAAGCACCGGTTGAGCCGGATCGAGAAGGAGATGGTCCAGACGGACAGCCGGATGAACCACGTCGGCGAGACCCCGGACGGCCCCGAAACGTCACCGCCTTCCCCCGCGCCGGCGCCGACCGCCATGGGCACCGACGCCGTCTCGACGGCCTCGGGGGTGGGCGTGTGAACCGCGACAGCGGTCGAACCCGCGACAAGGGCAAGATCACCGCCGGTGAACCCGAGGAGATCCGCGCCCGCGTACTGCTGGGCCTGTGCACGCTCACGCTCTTCGCGCTGGTGGTCTGGACGGTGTGGCTGGCCGGACAACTCGCCGGCGTCCTCACCCACGGGAGTTGGCCGGACGCAGGCCCCGGGGACGCACCCGGGACCGCCGCGCGCTGGATCGCCCACGGCGGCGACCCCGCCCGGGCGTGGCCGGAGCCGGCCCGCGCCGACGTCGGCGGACCGGTGGCGGTGTACGCGGTCCTGACCGTCCTGCTGGGCGCGCTCGTGGGCGCGCTGGGCTGGGGCGTGTGGCGACTACGGGGTCGAACGCGCGGACGGCGCCCGGGATTCGCGACCCCCTCCGACATCGAGGGCCTGCTGTCGGAGGAGGCCGTGCTGGCCAAGGCCGCCGTGGTGCGGCCGTCCCTGGCGGGCCGCAAGGGCGTCGAACCCGGGCAGGTGGCGTACTCGCTGGGCCGCGAGGCCGGCACCCGACGCCGCCTGTGGGGACTGTACGAGTGGTCCGGGCTGCTGGTGGCCGCGGAACGCATGGGCAAGACGATGTTCTACATCGTCGACCGCATCCTGGGCGCCCCCGGCGCGGTGATCACCACCAGCACCCGCCTGGACACCCTGCCGGTCACCTACGCCGCCCGCGCCCGCCTGGGCCCGGTGTACGTCTTCGACCCGCAGCACATCACCTCCGGGATGGACCGCCTGCGCTGGTCCCCGGTGGCCGGCTGCGCGGACCCCCTGGTCGCGATCCAGCGCTCGGCCGGGTTCGTCGCCGGTTCCGGCGTCGGCGGCAAGAACGTCGAGAACGGCGAGTTCTTCGCCGGCATGGCCACCGCCGTGCTCCGCGCCTACCTGCACGCCGCCGACCTGGGCGGATACACCGTACGCACGGTGCTGGAGTGGTCGATGAACCCGGACGACCGCACCCCGGTGGGCATCCTGCGCTCGCACCCGGACGCGGCGCCGATGTGGGCCGACCAACTCGCCGAGCTCCAAGCCGCGGACCCGCGCCTGCGCGGCAGCGTGTGGGCGGTGGTGCAACGCGCCTTCGACGCGTTCGCCGACCCGCGCGTACTGGCCGGCTGCGACGTCGCCTCGAACGAGGCGTTCGACGCGGCCGACTTCCTGAGGCGCAAGGGCACCCTGTACATCCTGGGCTCGCGCAGCTCGCAGATCTCGGTCGCGCCGCTGATCTGCGCGTTCATCGAGGACATCGTGCGCGTCGCCCAGGACCTCGCGCAGCGCTCGGTCGGTTCGCGCCTGGACCCGCCGCTGTCGCTGGTCCTGGACGAGTGCACGAACATCGCGCCGATCCCCTCGCTCCCGAACCTGATGTCCGACGGCGGCGGCAAGGGCATCACCACCATCGCCGCGATGCAGTCGCGCTGGCAGGCCAGAGCCCGCTGGGACGAGGCGGGCGCCGCGGCGATGTGGGAGACCTGCTCGGTCAAGCTGATCCTGGGCGGCCTCTCCGACCCGGCCGACCTGGGCAACCTCGCGGACATGTCCGGCCAGGTGGACGAGTACACCCCCGGGGACAGCTTCAGCGAGGGCCGGATGACGTTCAGCCGCTCGGTCCGCCGGATCCCGGTGCTGGAGAAGTCCGAGATCCGCCAACTCCCGGTCGGCCACGCACTCCTGTTCACCCGCAACCTGCCCCCGATCGAAACCGTGCTCACCCCGTGGTGGGAGCGCGAGGACGCGAAGGAACTGGCGGAGTCGCGGGACGCGCTGTACGCCCGCATGGGCATCGAGGGCGGTGCCGGATGAGCGGGGCGGCGGCGGCCGATCGGGGCGGCGAGGACCGGGGCAACGAGGAGTACCTGGCGGAACTCGAGGAACTGTTGCTGCGGTTGGCGGAGCAACAGCAGAGCGTGGTGGCCCGCCTGCAGGCGCTGGAGGCGGGCGGCGGGCGCGGAGGTACGGATGCGGAGGGGGAGGGGGAGGGGCCGGCCACTGCGGACTACGACTGGCGGGTGCTGGACGCGGACGCGACCCGGGCGGCGTGGGAACGCCTGATCGGGTGGGTGGAGTGGCTGGTCTCGGTGTTCCCGGTGGCCGACGTACTGCCCGGGTGCTGGTTCGAACATCCGGTCCTGGTCTGGGAGTTGGCGGCGCTGCACCTCGCCTTCACGGACGCCTACGAGGTCCCCGACGCGCCGCGCGGCGCCGCGCTGGGATGGATGGAGGCCCTCCAGCGGGCGCACGGGCGCTGGCGGATGTGGGACCAGCACAAGTGCGCGGGCGCGGGGCGGCACAAGCCCGGGTACGCGCAGGCGGTCTGGGCCGCGGGATGGGCCGACAACGCCCGGGCGAGGGCGCTCGCGGACGCGGACGAGCGGCCCGTGTCGACGCGGAAAGCGGTACTGGGGATGGACGCCGAAGAGGGCTTTCGGCCGGGGGCGGTGGGGGCGTGAGGCAGGTGAAGGGGCTGCGCGCCGTGGCGGCGATCGTGCTGGCGGGGGTGTGCCTGACGGTGGGCGGGTGCGCGTTCCCGGGCGGGCCGCCGGACACCGGCTCCGCCGCCCCGCCCACCGGGGCGACGCGGGCGGCCGCTTCCGGGCCGGGACGGCCCCCGGCCCCCGCCGGGACGGGTGTGCCGTCGGCTTCGGTCCCGTTCGAACGCCCACCCGCGCGCACGGTGCCACCCCCGGTCGCGGCACGGTCGGACGTGGACTTCGCGGACCCGGCGGCGGTGGCGGCGGCGTTCGCCGAGGTGTACCTGTCCTACCGCTGGGACCAGGACCAGGCCTGGTGGGGCCGGGAGTTGGCGCGGTTCGCCACCGAGGCCTGGATCCGGGACCTGCCGGCGCCGGGCGCGGCCCGGGAGAGCGCGGGCTGGCGCGTGTTCGTTGCCACGCGCGGCACGGTCACCGCCCGAGTCGATCACGCCGCGGTGGTCCCCGCCGCGCCGGGCGGCCCCGGCGTGGCGTTCGTCCAGGTCAGCGCGTGGCAGCTGACGGCACGCGACGGCGAGGTGGACCGCGCGGACGAGGCACCGATCAGCGTCGAACTACACCGCGCGAACGACGGGGTGTGGCGGGTCGCACGGGCCTGGTCGCTCTGAGTCGTCCCGCTGACCTGTCTTTCTGACCTGTCCGTGCCGAGCGGTCGCGCGGAGCGCGGTCGCGGGTTCACCCATGGGTTCTTCGTCTTCACTTTCATGATTTGGGGGTTCGGAGGTGGTGCGTTTCGTGGTCTCGGTGCTCGCCGGGATGCTGCTCTTCATGGTGCTGGTCCCGGTGTTGCTGCTCGGGGGCGGCGACAGCGGTGGTGTGACGCTCGCGGGTTCGGGGGGCGCGCTGCGCGAGGACGCGAAGATCCCCGCCGAGTACCGGCCGCACATCGAGCAGGCGGCAACCAAGTGCCCGGAACTGAACCCGGCGCTCCTCGCGGCCCAACTCAAGCAGGAGAGCACGTGGGACCCGCGCGCCGTGAGCAACGTCGGCGCGCAGGGCCTGGCCCAATTCATGCCGGACACGTGGACCACCTACGGCGTCGACGGCAACAACGACGGCCGCAAGGACCCGTTCGACCCGATCGACGCCATCTACTCGATGGCCAACTACGACTGCGTGGTCCTCAAGGAGGTCGCCGGCATACCGGGCGACCCGATCGACCTGATGCTGGCCGCCTACAACGCCGGCCCGAACGCGGTCCAGCGCCATCAGGGCATCCCGCCGTACGCCCAGACCCAGGAGTATGTGCGCATCATCAAGGCCACGGCGGCAGAGCTGGCCGCGTCGGCCGAGACCGGCGAGGGCATGACGGCCATCATCGCCTGGGCCCAGCAGCAATTGGGGACGTCGTACTCCTACGGCGGCGACTGCACCGACGCGCACGGCCCGAACATGGCACGGCACTGCGACTGCAGCAGCCTGATGCAGATGGCATACCTGCGCGGAGCCGGGCTCAAGCTGCCCCGGGACACCTACGGCCAGATCGACGCCGGCCCGAAGGTGACCGGACAGCCGCTGCTTCCCGGCGACCTGGTGTTCCCGAACGAAGGCCACGTAGGCATGTACGTGGGCACGATCCCCGGATTCGGCGACGACACGATCATCGAGGCCCCCAAAACCGGCCTCAACGTGCGCTACGCGCACTTCCGGGACTCCGGCTACTGGTCGAAAGGCGTGGTCGTGCGCCCCTCGGTCCTGGCGCGACTGGCCGCTGCCCCCCTCGCGAAAACGGGAGGAGGCGAAGGACAGGGCGGCTGGACGCTACCGCTGGCCTCGTACACGCTGACCGCCCGCTTCGGCCAGTCCGGCGACCGTTGGGCCCACAACCACACCGGCCTGGACTTCGCCGCCGGCGAAGGCACCGACGTCCGCGCGGTGGGCGGCGGCGAGATCGTCGAGGCGGCCTGGGCCGGGGCGTACGGCAACCGCATCGTCCTGCGCCACGGCGACGGAACGCTGACCTGGTACTGCCACCTGTCCTCGTTCGTCCGCCCCCAAGGCAGTGTCGCCACCGGCGAGGTCATCGCCAAGGTCGGCTCGACCGGCAACGTCACCGGCCCCCACCTGCACCTCGAGGTCCGCCCCGGCGGCGGCGCCCCGATCGACCCGTACGCATGGCTGCAAGGCAAGGGCCTGAAACCGTAAACAACGCCCCGACGAGGGAGAATCCGATGACTGGATCCGCGCACGTGGCACGTCGGCGAGGGGAAGCCGCCCGCATCCTGACCATCCTCGAATCCTGGGCCCGAGCCCACTTATCCGACGCCCACGGCCGAGGCGACCGCAGCGCGATCGCCCACTGGACCCGTGAAACGAACATGTACACCCACGCGCTCGGCTCCCTCCCCGACTCCGACGCGGAACGCCTCGAGGAACTCATCACCACCCACGGCCCCTTGGCCCGCGAGGTCGCCCGGGCGTGAACGGCCCGTACACAGGCCGCTTGTCCTCCTGGCCCCGCGGCCCGGACCGCCCGGAGCAAACCCCGTCGGGGGCGGACCGAGGGCTGCCATGCTGGGAACGTCTCCACGCAAGTGGGGTGAGCCGGGGGAACCGGGCCTGTTCCCTGCCGTGTTGCAGAAGTCCCCACGCGAGTGGGGGTGAGCCGCGTTCAGCCGTCCCGGAGTCGTCCGCGAGCGCTACTGTAATCAGTACTTAACAGCTCTGGTTCGTGGACGTTGCTCCCGGCTGGGTTGTGCGAGTGCCGGACCGCCACGCCTGTCGTATAGCTGGCGTCCGATGCCTTGCCGTAGAGCGGCGGGCGGTTCCGGCATGTCGTACGGCGGTCACGTGAGGGCGATTGGCGTTCATATGACCATCGCACGGTCACGCTCGTTGACTTCGTGGTGTGAGCGCACCGCATGGTGATCCCTTGAAGGTGCCGGGCCGTCAAGCCCTGGGGAATAGACAGGGGCCCGTGCGGTGCGCCGGCACCGCGAGAGGTCTTCTGAGATGTCGGCACCCGATGCCTGTGATTAGCGCGATGCGCGGTTCCGCATGTGCTCTCACCAGCACTGACAACGACAACAGGTGGGGGAATTGACGGTGGTCTACTGCGGGATCGACTGGGCCGAGTCGCACCATGACGTCGCCGTGATCAACAATGCGGGCGAGCTGCTGGCCAAGCGCCGCATCACGGACGACGCCGAGGGCTACAGGATCCTCGCGGATCTGCTCGCCGACCACGGCGACGGCCCGGACGACCGGATCCCGGTCTGCATCGAGACCAACCGCGGTCTGCTCGTCGCGCTGCTCAATCAGGGCGGACGCAAGGTCTACGCGATCAATCCCATGGCGGCATCCCGCTACAGGGACCGCCACGGCGTCTCGCGGAAGAAATCCGACCCGGGTGACGCCCTGGTCCTGGCGAACATCCTGCGCACCGACATGCACGTACACCGGCCGATTCCCGCCGACACTCCGCAGGCCAGAGCGGTGGCGGTCCTGGCGCGTGCCCAGCAGGAGGCACAGTGGAACCGGCAGCAGATGTCGAATCAGGTCCGCTCGCTGCTGCGCGAGTACTACCCGGCTGCCCTGTACGCCTTCGCCACCTGGACCAACCCACTGACCAGGCCCGAGGCACGCGAGATCCTGCGCATCGCCCCGACTCCGGCCAGGGGTGCCAAGCTGACCATCGCGCTACTGCGCGTCGCCCTGGTGCGCGCCGGCCGCAGCCGAGGCATCGAGGCCGCCATGGGTGCCCAACTCCTCGGCCTGTTGCGGCAGCTCGACGCCGCCCGCATCGCGGCCGACGAACTCGCCGCCTGGGCCGAGGCGGCGTTCCGCGAACACCCGGATTCGAAGATCATGCTGTCGTTTCCCGGCATCGGCACACAACTCGGAGCGCGCATCCTGGTCGAGATCGGCGACGATCGCTCCCGCTTCTCCGACGCCCGAGCCCTCAACGCTTATGCCGGTTCCGCGCCCATCACCCGGGCATCGGGAAGAAACGCCACGTCGGACGCCGCATGGTCAAGAACGACCGACTCAACCACGCGGGCTCTGTGGTCCTTCGCCCCCTCAACGCATCCGAGGGAGCCAACGGCCCACTACCGGGCCCGCCGAGAACGCGGAGACTGGCACGCAGCTGGCCTCCGGCACTTCTTCAACCGGATGATCGGACAGCTCTTCCACTGCCTTCAGAGAGGCGAAGTGTTCGAAGAACATGAGGCGTTCCCCTCCGCGCTGAGGGATGCGGCTTGACTTCTCAGACCCCTGAGATGTCTACGGCCAGGTGGCGTGTAGCTCTAAGTAATCATCTGACAACAGATATGTGCTTCTGGTCTTCGCTCCGGTTCCGCCTGGCCGCTCTGTGGTGATCCTAGTGGTTGGGCAAAGAGCGCGGGTCCGGCAGGACTGGGAGCCGGAAGACCTGATCGAGGTCTGGACGTTGCTCGAAGACGACATGAAGAAGGGTCCGGAACAAATCCGGGGTGACCCGGTTGGGCTTCGCGCTGTTGCTCAAGTTTTTCGAGGTGGAGGCCCGGTTCCCGAAGTCTGCCAAGGAGATGCTCAGCCAGCCTGGCACGCCTGCCGGATCCGCACCGTGCACGCCGTCAACTCCGTGCCGGGCCGGGGTCAGAACAATGCCTCCGGCGGGCCACCCTGCGGAGGGGAGGGGCCCTGGCCCGTGCCGGGCGGAACCCACCGTTCGGGGTTGGGTGGTGACGGGGGCGCTGGTGGGAGAACTGGCAGGAGTTCGATGGGCTGTCCGCCCCCGAAGAACACAGCGGCAGCCGCCGTGGTGGTCCGGACCGGCCATGCCGGAGGGCACCGCCGACAGGATCGTAATGGCTTCTTGACGACTCGTGAGACGTAATGAAAGCATTACGTCCATGGCAGCGTATGACTTCGACGGGCACCGCTTCGCTTCCGAGGCCACGGTGGACTACCGCGACCCCGACGCCCCCATCGAGGGCCTGGTTGCCACCTGCAGCTGCGGCTGGCGCGGCGGCGAAGGCCCTCAGCACATAGAACGTGGCCGACCCGGTGGCTCCTACCACCTGTACAACCCATACGACGTCGGCGAGGCCGAACAGGCCGCCAAGAACGAGTGGCTGGACGAGCACATCACCGAGTTCGGCCCCCTCGCTCCGGCCGCACTTGCGGACCAGATCCGCAGCATCGGCGAACAGCTCGACACCCTGATCCGGGAAGACCAGCCGATGGCCGCCCTGGCCGCGATCCGCCTGTCCGACGGCTACTTCGCCCGCCAGGCCCGTGACGCGGCCCTTCGGGCCAGCTTCCTGGACAACTCCTGGTCGGAGATCGGCGAGGCGCTCGGCATCTCCAAGCAGGCTGCCTGGGAGCGATACGGCAAAGCCCGCCCACAGAAGACCGCGAGTTGACGCCCTTGCCCGGCAAGGAGGCGTTCCGCCGGATATCTGCACAGCCTGTCCCGAGCGACTCCTACGCTCGATCACCTGGATCACCCGACACGAAGGACGCCAATGGACACCCCAAGCCAGCCCCAGCCACTCACCGTTCTGCAGGCGGTCATGCTCGGCACCGTTGCGGTAATCACCATCGCAGCGTCCTCGGCCGCGCTGTGGGGAAACGCTGAACAGAGCGACCGCGGCTTCCGACTCCTGAACTTGCTGCACAACCGCAGTGAGACCGAGCTCCCGCCCGCAGAGTCGGACCTGTAGGCCGAGTTCTCGTATAGCTGCCGCCACCCGACAAGTATCAGGGAGTTACTGACTGTTACATCTAGCGATGAGGTTGGGTGAGGGCGACGAAGTCGGCGTGAGCTTGCTCGACGGCTTCCGGGTGCGCCTGGCGCTTCTCGTGGTCGGCGAGCGCGCGGTAGAGGCCCCGGTCTCCTATCTCTGGCCCACGGTGCAAAGTGGCCGTCGCTCCCTTGTCCGGGCCCGTTGCTTCATGGTCGGCCACCTCGTTAGGCCGAACGAGTAGTCGGCGGAGGGGGAGCGTTCATGCGTCGGGAGTGGTCCTCCGAGGACGTGGTGGCGTGCTGGACGCCGGTAGGCAGTGACTGGGACCTGGTCGCAAACAAGTCCGGTCCGACCCGACTCGGCTTCGTGCTGATGCTGAAGTTCTTCGAGCTGGAAGGCCGGTTTCCCCAGTTCGTGGAGGAGTTCCCTCAGGCTGCGGTCGACTATGTGGCCGACGTCGTCAAGGTGTCGGCGGAGGACTTGGCGAAGTACGAGCTGTCGTCCCGCTCGGCGAAGGGGCACCGTACGCAGATCCGCGAGGCCCTCGGGTTCCGCCCCGCGACCCGTGCGGACGAGGAACGGCTGACCGCCTGGCTCGCCGATGACGTCTGCCCGGTGGAACTGGTGGAGGACCGGTTGCGCGAGGCCCTGCTCGTGCAGTGCCGCAGTGACCGCATCGAGCCCCCGGGCCGTGTCGAGCGGATCGTGGCCACGGCACGGGCACGGGCGGACCGCGTCTTCTGCGCGCAGACCGTCGCGCGTCTGGGCGAGGTGTGCGCCGACCGCCTCCTGGCGCTGGTCGTGGAGGGCAACGAGGACGGCACGGCGCTGCTGGCCTCGCTGAAGCGGGACCCGGGCGCGGTGGGGCTGGACTCGCTGCTGACGGAGATCGTCAAGCTGACCGCCGTACGGCAACTCGGTCTGCCGGACGGGACGTTCGCGAACTGCTCGGAGAAGCTGGTGACCGCGTGGCGGGCGCGGGCGATCAAGATGTACCCCTCGGACTTCCGGGATGCGGGCGAGGACGTACGGACCACCCTGCTGGCCGCCCTGTGCGCGTCCCGCCAGGCGGAGATCACCGACGCCCTGGTGGAACTGCTCGTCGCCCTGGTCCACAAGATCAACGCCCGTGCCGAGCGGCGGGTCGAGCGACAGCTGACGGCGGAGCTGAAGAAGGTACGGGGCAAGGAGGGCATCCTCTTCAAGCTCGCCGACGCGGCGGTAGGACGGCCCGAGGGGACCGTACGAGCCGTGCTGTACCCGGTGGTCGGGGAGAAGACGCTGCGCGACCTGATCGCCGAGGCGAAGGCGAACGAGAAGGCGTTCAAGGCGAAGGTCCGCACCACACTGCGGTCCTCCTACAGCTCGTACTACCGGCAGATGCTGCCGCCGCTGCTGCGGACACTGGGCTTCAGGTGCAACAACACCGCCTACCGGCCCGTGATGGACGCGCTCGTACTGCTGGAGAAGTACGCCGGCGTCGACGGCAAGACCCGCTTCTACGACGCGTCCGACGCGGTGCCGATCGGCGGTGTCGTACGCAAGGACTGGCGCGAGGCGGTCGTCGACGAAAAGGGCCGGACCGAGCGCATCCCGTACGAGCTGTGCGTGCTGGTGGCGGTGCGGGACGCGATCAGGCGCCGTGAGATCTACGTCGAGGGTGCGGCCCGGTGGTGCGACCCGGAGGACGACTTGCCCGGTGACTTCGAGTCCGCCCGTACCGTGCACTACGCCGCGATCCGCCAGCCCGAGGACCCCGGGGAGTTCGTCGCCGGGCTGAAGCAGCGGATGACGGACTCTCTGGACCGGCTGTCGGCGGCGCTCGCGGACGGCAGTGCGGGCGGGGTGAAGGTCACCACCCGCAAGGGCGAGCCGTGGATCACCGTGCCGAAGCTGGAGCCGCTGGACGAGCCCACCGGCCTGGCGGCCCTGAAGGACGAGGTCGTACAACGGTGGGGCGTGCTCGATCTCCTGGACGTGCTGAAGAACGCCGACTTCCTGACCGGCTTCACCGACGAGTTCTCCTCGGTCGCCGCGTACGAGCGCATCGACCGCGCCACCCTCCAGCGGCGCCTGCTGCTCGCGCTGTTCGCCCTGGGCACGAACATGGGCATCCGGGCGATCGTGGCGACCGGCGAGCACGGCGAGAGCGAGGCCGCGCTGCGGCACGTGCGCCGGCACTTCATCACCGTCGACAACCTGCGCGCCGCAGTGACCAAGATGGTCAACGGCACGTTCGCCGCACGGGACGCCGCATGGTGGGGGCAGGGCACCGCGTGCGCTTCGGACTCGAAGAAGTTCGGGTCCTGGTCCTCGAATTTCATGACCGAGTACCACGCCCGCTACGGCGGCAACGGCGTGATGATCTACTGGCACGTGGAGCGGAAGAACGTCTGCATCTACTCCCAGCTCAAGAGCTGTTCGTCGTCCGAGGTTGCGGCGATGATCGAGGGCCTGCTGCGGCACTGCACGGACGCCGAGATCGAGTCGAACTACGTCGACACCCACGGCGCGAGCGTCGTCGGATTCGCCTTCACCGAGCTGCTCAGCTTCCGCCTGCTGCCCCGGCTGAAGAACATCGGCAGCATCCGCCTGTACCGCCCGGACGACACCCCGCCCGGCTGGCCCGCGCTCGGCGGCTCCCTGACCCGTCCGATCCGCTGGGACCTGATCGAGCAGCAGTACGACCAGACGGTCAAGTACGCCACCGCCCTGCGCCTGGGGACGGCGGAGGCTGAGCAGGTGCTGCGGCGCTTCACCCGCGGCGGCCCCAAGCACCCCACCTACGCCGCGCTCGAAGAACTCGGCCGCGCCGTACGCACCATCTTCGCCTGCGACTACCTGGCCAGCCCCGCCCTGCGCCGTGAGATCCACGGCGGCCTCCAGGTCGTTGAGAACTGGAACTCGGCGAACACCGTGCTCCACTACGGCAAGGACGGTGCCCTGACCGGCCCGGACAGGGAGCACGCCGAGACGTCGATGCTCGCGCTACACCTGCTCCAGTCCAGCCTCGTGCACGTCAACACGCTGCTGCTCCAGCAGGTCCTGGCCGAGCCGAAGTGGGCGAAGAAGCTTTCGGACGAGGACCGACGCGGCCTGACCGCGCTGTTCTGGTCCAACGTCAACCCGTACGGCACCTTCCGTCTGGACATGGACAAGCGGCTCAACCTCGGGGCGGTCGCCGCCGTGCCCCGCCCCCGAACACCGGCGGACACCAGCGCCCGATCGACCACGGGGACACGATGAAGAACACCCAGGACTTCCAGGACCTCACCGACCCTTGGATGAACGAGGCCGCGTGGCGGGCGCTCGACCTGATGCGCGCCTACGCGGCCCGGGACCGCGTCGCGATCGTCGAACACCTGGCGCACCTGGAGGCGGACCAGCTGGAGTTCACCGCGGGCGTGCTCCGCAACACCTACAACGACACCCTCCAGGTCCTGGGGGAGACCGGCCGCCCGCACAACCCGGCCACCGTGGTCCGCCAGGCGGTGCGGACGGTGTCGGTCTTGTCGGCTGGGACGGCTGGGCGGTGCCCGCCCTTCTTGTCCTTGGCCTCGGCGGCCCGGAGCCCGTCGTAGGTCAGCTCTCGTCGGAAGTCGCGTTGGACTTCCTCGGCCGCTACGCCTTCACCCGCACGCCGGCGGCCGGGCTGCGCCCGCTGCGTGACCCGAGCACCGACGAGAAAGCGGCCGACGACGAGAACAGCTGACCGCTTCCAGCGGTCAGGTCGTTCTGGTTGCTACTCGGCCTGCAGGACGAAGAACAGGAAGCACAGGAAGCGCGGCTCGGCCGCGATGGCCTCGGGGAACATCTCGCGGGCGGCGGGATCAGGATCCGGCTCGCTGATGACCGTTATCCGGAAACCGGCCCCGATGAAAGCCTCGATCATCGCGTGCAGCGGCCTGCTCCATCTGCTCACCAGGGCGGTCTGGCCGCCTATGGTCCACTCTACGGTCCATTTGGTGGTGTCGAAGTAGTTGCACTCGGCCTCGCGACCGGCCTCGCGGTGTATGAGGTTGATGGCAAAGGGATGGTCGACAGACGCGATCAGCCGACCGCCGGGCCTGAGTATGCGTCGCAGCTCGGCCAGCGCCGGCCCCCAGTCCTCCAGGTAGTGCAGCACCAGGGACGCCGCTACATCGTCGAACGTGTCATCAGCGTAAGGAAGCGGGCTGCCCAGGTCCGCCACCTGCAGGTCCGCACCGTCGCCGAGGCGCTGCCGAGCCAGCTCCAGCATCCCGGCACTCGCGTCGAAGCCACTCACAATGGCGCCACGGTCGCGCAGCGCGGCAAACAGGGACCCCGAGCCGCAGCCGGCGTCGAGGATCCGCCGGCCGGCCACGTCTCCAGCGAGGGCCAGCATCGCGGGCCGCTCGTAGTAGGCATTGACCAGGTTGGTTTCGTTTGCGGCCGCGTACGCCTCGGCGAAGCTGTTGTAGTCGTTGGTCTTCGACGGATCCACACTCACTGCGGACGGCGAGACCAGCCTGCTGGAAATCGCGTGCTCTTGGCGCTCGCTTGAGATCATGGCGCGGGAGACGTGCGCCGCAGCAGTTCGGTTCCTGGCTGCGGCCAACTGCTGCGCTGCGTCGTCGCACGGATCGATCTCGTCTACCCCGGAGTCCTCTCCCTGCCGGGCCACGCCGGTGCGGCGGGCCCTCCCGGATACAGCAAGCGCCCCCGGCGCTGGTGCCGGAGAGCCGAAGCGCGAGCGCAAGGCTCCCCGGGCCGGGTTTGTTTCATAGGCGACCGCTCGTGAAACACCCCGACGCCCGGAGGTCCACCTGCGGCGATCATGTTTCATGAGCTGTTGCAAACGACTGGATGTCTGAAACGCCCCCATGAAACGGTCTGAGGCGTGAACGACGACTTCAAGCTCGTGGAATCGCACGCCTGCCCGATGTCCACCTGCGCCGCCCCCGCGGGCTCCCCGTGCCGGACCGGCAAGGCCAAGGTGGCCATCCAGTACCACACCGCCCGCTTCCGCCTTGTGCCTCAACTCGCCAGGGCCCTCAGCATCCCGACCCCTGCCGTACGCAAGCCGGGCTCGGTCTGGACCGAGCTCCCCCGGCCCGCGAGCGCCGGCGCCGAGACGGTCGGACACGCCCGACTCGGGTACGCCCGCGCCTCGACCGCCCGACAGTCCCTGGACGCACAGCTCGACTCCCTCGCCGAAGCCGGGGTCACCCGGATCTTCTCGGAGAAGATCTCCACCCGTGCCACCAGACGCCCCGAGCTGGAGGCCGCGGTCAGGCTCGCCGGGGAGATCCGCTCCTCCGGCGTCGCCGTCACCCTCGTCGTCCACGAGCACAAACGGCTCGGCCGCGGCATCGAACTCGCCATGCTCGCCGAGGAACTGAAGGCGAGCGATGTCGGCCTGGAGTTCCTCGCAGGGGAACTGAAGGGCTCGCACGACCCCTCCGGCATCGTGTTCACCGTGCTGGCCGCCATGTCCGGCATGGAGCGCGAGTACATCCGCGACCGCACCCTCGAAGGCCACGAGTCCGCCCGCAACCGCGGCAAGACCATCGGTGGCGCTGGCGTCACCGACCCCGACATGCTCTCCATGGCCCTCCACCTGCGCGACGAGAAGGAGATGAGCCTGCGCGACATCGCCAAGCGGCTCGTCATCACCACGGGCACGAAGAAGGGACAGCACCCCTCACCAGCCACCGTCATGCGGATGCTGCGCGAACACGACGAACAGGCGGCAGCACTGGCGAGCGCCTGACCGCTGCGACCCCTGCCGCTACTTTGCACCGTGGGTCAGAGATAGGAGACCGGGGCCGTAGATGCTGGCCAGGCCCGGGTTTCGCCCCTTGCGCTTGCCGGTGGGGATGATCAGGTCGAGGCCGGCGGCTCGGCGTCGCAGCACGGTGTGCAGCATGT
The DNA here is from genome assembly GCF_000372745.1 of Embleya scabrispora DSM 41855. Classification (GTDB taxonomy): domain Bacteria; phylum Actinomycetota; class Actinomycetes; order Streptomycetales; family Streptomycetaceae; genus Embleya; species Embleya scabrispora. The sequence continues at coordinate 55,113 of NZ_KB889695.1, forward strand.
CGTCGGTGGTGACGGGCGGCCGGCCGCCGTGCTTGCCCTTGCGGGCGGCGGCGTCGAGTCCTTCGAGGGTGGCCTCGCAGCAGCCACGGTCCCGCCCACTCCTGCCGCCGGTGGCGGAGCACGTGGTGGCCGGCGGCGCTGCGCGCGAGCAGGACCGAGTTGTCGCGGACGTAGGTGTCGGGGGTTGAGCAACATCGGAACGAAAACCGGCGCTAAGCCTTCGTCTGGCCTGGTGGACGGCTGACGGAGTGTGCGCAGTGGGAGAGTTCCGAGATTGAGGCACAGATAATCCCCTATTATCTGTGGCAATTCCCCGCGCGAGCTGAGCAGACCGTTCTCGGGGCCGAGGCGAAGCGACCCCGTTATCTGTGGCAAGGCATGCGAGGGGGCCGGGTGGCGGAACTCGTGGCGCTGCCGGTTGCGGCCGGGCCGACGGTGCGGGCGGCGGCGGACGCGTTCCTCGACGCGCAGCCGAACCCGAACACTGCCCGTGCGTACACCACCGCCGTCGGCAAGGTCGCCGAACATCTCGGTGACGCCCGGCCGCTTGCGTCGGTCGCCGACGACGAGGTCGGCCAGGCCCTCGAACTTCAGTGGGGCGGCGCAGCGGTCAACACGTGGAACGCGCGGCGCGCGGCGGTGCTGTCCTGGCTGGGCTGGTGCCACGTGCGCGGGTACGCAGCGCCGGCGGTGCCTGCGTGGGCCAAGCGCCTCGCACCGCCGGACTCGGTCACGCCGGTGCGCTCCAAGACTGCGGTCGACCGGCTGATCGCGCGGCGCGAGGTCGGGCTGCGGGAGAAGACGCTCTACCAGATGCTGTACGAGACCGCCGCGCGCGCCGAGGAAATCCTCGGGTTGAACATCGAAGACCTGGACCTCGCCCAGCGACGCGCGCCGGTCAAAGCCAAGGGCGCCGCCACGCGCCGACGTGGGTCGGCCGCCCGCGAGGACGCGGTGCGCGAATGGGTGTACTTGGATGCAGGCACCGCGCGGCTCCTGCCGCGCCTGCTCAAGGGGCGAACGCGCGGGCCGGTGTTCACCACCCACCGCAGGCCCGCGCCGGGCAAGGTCGTGGGTCTGCGGGACGTGTGCCCGGACACCGGGATGGCGAGACTGTCGTACGGCCAGGCACGCGCGCTGCTGGACCGGCATACCGCCCTGGCCGGGTCGGGAACCGGGTGGGACCTGCACGAGTTCCGGCACAGCGCGCTCACTCACCTCGGCCGCACGCCAGGCGTGAACCTGTTGCTGCTGATGGCCAAGTCGAGGCATCGCAAGGCCGATGGCCTGCGTCTCTACTTCCACCCCACCGGCGAGGACGTCGCCGCGCTCACCGCGCATCTCGCTCCCGGTGACGCCCGCCGCTGAAGCTGCTCACGTCATCGGGTTCAGGACGCTGGCTCACTCCAGCGGTAGAGCGTCTCGCTCGTGCTGTCGTAGGTCAGCCACGTCCCATCGCCGAGCGGGCGCACATAGCTGCCGTTGGCGCCGGTGGGGTACGTCGGCGTCCCACGTATTTCGAGGGTCCGGCCGTCCAGGAGCCAGTGTCGGACTGCTCGTTCCGAGTCCTCGTCTGCGTCGACCGTCGTGGCGATGACGGTGCCGCCGTCGACGAAGCCGCATCCGTAGTCCCACCACGCCGGGTCCTTGCCATCGGCGGCCTCGGGCGCTCCGGTGGCGAGGACGGTGCCGTCCAGCATGTGAAGTCGCACGTCGGTTCCGTAGTGCTCGACCGTCAGGAAGCCCGCGTGGTCCGGATGGACGTCCGTCAGGATGCGGTCCATTCCGTCGTTCAGATCCCAGCTGGTCAGCTTCTCGCCGTCCCAGCGCGCCCAGTAGAGCAGGATGCCGTCCTGGCCCATACCGATGCACAGGCCGACGTGGATGCCGTCCGGGTGGGACACGTGATGCGAGCCGGCAGCGGCACTGTCGAGCCGCAGTTGGGCCAGCTCCCGTCCGTCCCGGGCATCCAGGACGACCCAACACTCGTGCCAGTCGTCCCAATCTCGGTCATGGACGCCGACCACGACATGCGCCCACACGAGCCGACCGTCGTCGGAGACGCGGCAGGAGCCGTGTTCGAGGCCGCGGCACACCTCCTGCTCGTCCCCCGTGTGGGAGTGACCGAACGCCGGTCCCCAGCAACTGTGCCGGTACTCCCACAGCGTCTCGCCGGCGCTGCTGACAGCCCGCACCGCGCGTTGGCCGGAGAACACCGCGAACGCGGCGTCGGGGCTCACCGAGTCGACACCGCGGTCCCACCCCGGCCACGGAACCGGGAAGACCGCAGTCGGCGCGGTTTCGCCGGTGAAGAGCTCGTCGAGGTCGTAGACCTCCAGCTCGTGCCCGTTCCGGATCAGCGTGCGGCGTGCCCAGCCACTGCGGCTCTCCAACGCGTAGCCGTTGACCAGGGCGTCACCCCCCGGCAGCCGTACCGAGTCGCGAAGTTGTGCAGTTATCGACATGCGCGAAAGCTAGCGAATCCCACTGACGGGTTCGTTGTCGGGCAGATCGGAGCTCCGGTCGGCTCCCACTCGACCCCCGTGTTCAGCACGCCGCAGGCGCGCACCGTGCCCACAATCCGCCGCCGCGCGGCCTCCCGGAAGGACGTGTCATTCGTCGTCGGCCTCGGCGGCGATGCTGTCCCGCAAGGGACGCAGGCCGCCTGGCAGTTCGGGGAGCTTGAAGGAGTACCGGCCGAGCATGTCCTTATCTGGACACCTTCGAGTGGCCGCGGCGGCTGCCTCGTGGCCGCAGGCTCGCCGGGCTCGTTGAGCCGGTCGAGTGACGGTTCCGGGAGGCACGGGTGCAGGTTCTGAAAGAGCGTCAGGGCGGGATCGTTCGACGGGTGCGGCTCGTGGACGACGACGGGGAACCGGTGGGGCCCGCTTGTCGGTTCCTGGACCATCTCGGCGACCGGGAGTTCTCACCGCACACGTTGAGCGCGTACGCCTACGACCTGCAATACCTGTTCACGTTCCTGCGCTCGGAGGGCCTGGACTGGCAGGGATTCCGGTCGCCGGACGCCCTGCGTCTGCTGGCCTTTCTGCGTCGCACGCCCTCACGGCGGCCGGCTCAACGACTCGGGCTGACCGTGATTGCCGGTGGAGCGAGCGCGCCGGGCCGGTTGTTGGCGCCCTCGACGGTGAACCGGATCCTCGCGGCGGTCTCGAGCTTCTACGACTGGGCGATCGTCGCCGAGGAGTACGACGGCGAGACGTCGCCCATGCAGACCCGCCTCGATCCCGCGCTGGCCCGAGTCCCCGCCCGGCACCAGCCGTTCATGGGCCGGGCCAGCAGGCAGCAGCCGATCCGCCGCACGGTGACGGTGAAGCAACCCAGGCGTCTCCCGCGCCCGATGGACGAACCCGCGTTGGAGGAGTTCCTCGGCGGCCTGAAGAGGCTTCGCGACCTGGCCGTCTTCCTGCTCATGCTCGACGGTGGACTTCGTCCCGGCGAAGTCCTCTCGCTGCACGTCGGCGACATCTCCTACGGACGGCGCCGGGTGACCGTCCGCAAGCGCGACGACCATCCGCGCGGAGTGCGCGGGAAGTCGCGCACCGAACGCGTCGTCGACGTCCACGAGCCGCGAACCCTGGACGCGGTGAGCCGCTACGTGATGCACGAACGCCCCATGGAGGCGACCAGCCCGTTCGTCTTCCTCATTGGCGGCGACGGTCTTCGACGCCTGGAACCGCTCGGCTACGACGCGGTCGTGCGGTTGTTCTCGCGCCGCATGGCCAAGCTCGGACTGCGCACGCCCGAGACCACGCCCCACGCCCTGCGGCACACGCACGCCACCGCGATGTGGGAGGGCGGCATGCGCGAACTGGCCCTGCAGAAAAGACTCGGACACGCGTCCCCCGAATCGACGAAGGTCTACACCCGCGTCTCCGACGACGCCGTCCTCGCCGAGTACACCCGCGCGTTGGAGAACAACCGGTGACCGTCACGGCCCTGGCGCCGACTCCCGACTCGCCGCGGCGACGCCACGCCTCGCGCGAGGAATACGCCGCCTGGGTCCGCGCCACGTTCGCGGGTTCACGCGGCACGATCAGTACGAGACTGTGGTTCTACGACCGGTTCGTGAAACTCTGGCCCGACCTGGACGAGTGGTTCGCGGCACCGCTGCTGACACGGCTGGACCTGGACGCCGACACGCCGCCCGAACCCGGCAAACGCTACGGGCCCTCGCACGAAGCGGGCTCCTATCTCGCCTACCTGTCCTTGACCCACCGCCTGCCGATGGATGCCGGCTGGGTGCTGGCCCGCAACTTCGACAGCCTGTTCAACCCACGGGTCGCCCCCGGTCTGGGCATGGACCTCGACGCCGTCGACGCGCTCGACCGGCGCCAGCGACAACTGGGCTACCGCAACGGCCGGACCGCGCTGACCTGGGCGATCGCGCGACTCGTCCTCTGGAAGGGTGACCCGGAAATCGGGGCGGTCGGCTATGAGGACCTGACCGCGTTCGCCGACGAGATCCGGCGTTGGTGCGCGCTGCCGGAGGCTCGGATCGTTCGGACCGCCCACGTTCACCGCACCCGCCGCAACCACGACCCGAGCGTGCTGGTCACCGAGTTCGAGAAGGCGTGCCTGACCCGATTGCACGTCCTGCACGTGTTGCTGTTCAACACGGGACGGATCGCGCAGACCCCTTTCCGCGGGCCCCGGACCGGAGAGGTCTGGCGCGAGGAACTCACCCCGCCCGACCTGCCGACCCCACTCACGGCACCGGTCGATCGATGGCTCTCGGGACGGCTGCAGAGCACCGATCGCGCGACGTCGGTGCGCCATGCGCGCGACGCGTTCCGCTACTTCCTGCGCTGGCTCGCGAAGACCCATCCCGAACTGGCCTGTCTCGACGAGCTGACGCGCACCCACGTCGAAGGGTTCCTCGCCCACCTGCACGAGCACGTCAACGAGCGCACGGGTCGACCGTTGTCGGCGCGCACGCGCTACACCTACATCAGTCCGCTGCTGCAGTTCTTCCGAGAGACCAGCCAGTGGGGCTGGTCGGACGTCCCCGCCCGGCCACTGCTGGGACGCTCCGACATGCCCAAGCTGCCGATGCGGCTGCCCCGGTTCATCCCCCGCGACGAACTGGATCGGTTGATGGAGGCGGTCGAGGAGTTGACGGACCCGCATCAGCGGGCCGCGATGCTCCTGTTGCGGTGGAGCGGCGCCCGCCGCGGCGAGATCATGCGGTTGGCCATCGACTGCCTGGACGCCTACCCGGACGGCTATCCGAGGTTGCGGATTCCGGTCGGCAAGACCTACACCGAGCGCATGATCCCGCTCCACCCGCAGGCGGCCGACGCCCTGCGCGTCCTGATCGACGCCGCGAAGGACGGCAATGCCGCCGCCCGCCACGACGCCTGGGCGCAACAAGCGGTCCGCTACGTGTTCATGCGCCGCGGCATGCCGATGGGCAAACACTTCCTCTTCAAGGACGCGCTGGAGATCGCCTGCACCAAGGCCGGGCTCGTCGACGGCGACGGCCGCCCCACCGTCACGGCCCACCGGTTCCGTCACACCGTCGGGACGCAACTCGCCGAAGGCGGCGCCCAGATCCAGACCATCATGGCGATCCTCGGGCATCGCAACGCGCAGATGTCGGCCACCTACTCCCACATCAGCGACCCCGTCCTCAAGGAACAGTACGAGAGGGTCATCGCCGCCGGCGGACGCATCGCGGGCCCTGCCGCCCAAACACTGCTCAGTCTGACCATCGGCGAGGACACCCTCGACTGGCTGAAGACGAACTTCTTCAAGAGCGAGCTCGAACTCGGTCATTGCCTACGGGCACCCGCCGAAGGCCCCTGCGAGTGCGACCTCTATCTGCGTTGCTCGAAGTTCCTCACCACCAGCGAGTACGCACCCCGCCCGCGAGCCCGACTCGCCCGCGAACGGCAACTCGCCCAGGACGCCGTCGAACGCGGCTGGCCCCGCGAGGTCGAACGCCACCACGCCATCGCCGACCGGATCCGCGGCCTCCTCACAGACCTCGACGAGAGCACCGAACCCGGCCCCGACGACCACTGTTGAAGGACTCCGCGTTCCGAAAAACGTCCAGATAAATGTTGACGTGGTGGCGGACGAACGGCGAGAGACGGGCGACGTCCTCGTCGCGGACGTCGAACCCGTCCGCGCGTAGCTTCGTGACGGCGGCGTCCATGTAGCGGGTGTTGAACAGCACCAGCGCGTTCAGGACCAGGCCCAGCGCCCCGATCTGGTCCTCCATGCCGTCCTGGTAGCGCTGGTACAGCTGCCCGTGCTTGCCATGGAAGATCTTGCGGGCCAGCGCATGCCAGCCCTCCTGGAGATTGGCCTGGACCTTGATCTGGCGGCGGTAGCCGGGCTCGTCGGCCAAGCGCAGGATGTGCAGGGTCTTGGAGATCCGCCCGTAGTGCGCGATGGCGTCGCCCAGCGGGGTGGGGCGGCCGTCGCGCGACAGCATCCGGATGACGTCGTACGCGCGCACCGCGCCGGTGTGGATGGAGCCGATGATCCGCAGGATGTCGTCCCAGTGCCGGGCGATCCGGTCTGGGTCGATCCGGCCGCGAGCCGCGTCCTCGAACGCCCCGTAGTCGGCGGTGCGGTCGATCCGCCACATCTTCTGGTGGGGCAGGTCGGCCAGTTGCGGAGCGTACGCGAATCCGGCCAAGGTCAGGAGCCCGAAGACGATGTCGCTGTACGAGGCCGTGTCGGTGACGATCATCTCCGGGCGCTTGCCGCCGTCGCGGTCGTAGAGCACGTCCAGCACGTACAGCGAGTCGCGCGGGGTGCCGGCCACCACTTTGCCGCCCAGCCCGGCGGCTTGGTCGTTGAGCAGGTTCAGCCACGTCGCGCCGCCGCGGCGCCCGAAGTAGCGCGGGTTCGGCCGCGCGTACACCGACGGCACCGGCACCACGAACCGCATACCGTCCACCGAGGCGACTAGAGCGTGTCCTGCGGATCATCTGATCGTTGTATTAATCGTGGATGGTCGGGGTGATTTGACGGATGAGGAGTGGGAGTGGCTGCGGCCGCTCCTGCCCGAGGTGGGTCGTCGGGGCGGTCGGTGGCGTGATCACCGGCAGGTGATCGACGGTGTGCTGTTCCGGACCCGGACGGGGACGCAGTGGCGTGATCTGCCGGAGCGGTTCGGGCCGTGGAAGACGGTGCACGAACGGCATCGCCGCTGGTCCGCGGACGGCACGTGGGAGCGATTGCTGCGCGCGATCCGGACGAAAGCCGATGCGGCGGGCGGCATCGACTGGGACGTCTCGGTCGACTCCTCGACCGTGCGCGTGCACCCCCACGCAGCCGGCGCGCGGGTTGCCCCGCCGCCGATCCCGGCCCAAAAGGGGGCCCGGAATCGGACCGAGCGGGACGCGACGGTGCTGCGGGGCCTGGCCGACCGCCTGGCGGAGGTGGTGAGGCGGGCGAGCAACTCGGCCGGTCCCGAGGCGGGTTCACCACCAAGGTCCATCCGTGCGCCGACGGGAGATGCCGTCTCCTCTCCCTCGTCCCGACACCCGGCCAATGGGGCGACAGTCCGCAGTTCGAGGCCGTGTTGGAAGGTGTTCGCGTTCCGCGGGTCGGGCCGGGCAGACCCCGCACCCGACCCGACAGCGTCAGCGCCGACAAGGCCTACAGCTCCCGGGACAACCGCCGCCACCTGCGGCGACGCAGGATCCCGCACACCATCCCCGAACCCGACGACCAAATCGCCAACCGTCGCAGACGCGGTTCCGCCGGAGGACGACCCACCGGATTCGACGAGGACCGCTACAAGAAACGCAACGTCGTCGAGCGCGCCATCGGCCGCCTGAAACAGTTCCGCGGCGTGGCGACCCGATACGACAAACGCGGCTACGTCTTCCACGGCACCGTCATCTTCGCGGCCCTGATCATCTGGCTCCGCACATGATCCGCAGGACAGAACCTAGCCCGCCGCCCCACGCGGTCGCGAGCGGGATCGACGCCTGGTGCTCGATCAGCGTGGCGTTCGCTGCCCGATACGTCGCAAGGCGCAGGTACGTCTGGTCGACGTGGGACAGCGTGCCGTACTTCAGCGCGTCGACGCCGCCGATCGCCGGGGTGTAGCCGACGTTGCAGCCGTGCGCAACCAGCAGCGCGGCGATCGTGATGTGCAGGTCCTTCAGCCGGGCCTCGCCGCCGGTGACCGAGGTGAACGCGGCGTCAGCGCCGGTCCAGGAGAACACCTCCAACAAAACCTCGGGCAGGTCCACGCGCGGCAGCATCGCGTTCACCGCCGCCCGAAGATCCAGCAGGGAGGCGGGTTCGGGCTCCGGTTCCAGCGCCGCGAAGTGCAGCCTTCCCGCGTCGTCGACGGTGATCTGCGCGTTGTCCGGCAGCCGCGCGGCGACCTCGCGGTACGTGCCGTCCAGCAGCGCGGCCCGCGCCGTCAGGTGCCCGCCCGGCTCCCCGGGCAGGCTGAGCGACGCCAGCACGGTCGGCTTCGCCTGCTCCCATGCGTCCCCGGCGAGCAGCTTCGCCCGCGGGTCGCCCCACTTGGAGGAGTTATTCGCGAACACCTCCTGCTGGCGCAGCATCCGGTGGAACTGCTCCAGCACGCAGAACACGTACGCCTTCCAGTCCACCGTCCCCGGCTCCAGGCCCGGCGCGGACAGCACCAGGCGCCGCCACGACCCGACCAACAGGGTGTCGATCTCGGCAGGGCCGACCTTCTTGCGGCCCATCAGGTCCGGCAGCGTCTTCAACGCGGCCAGCACCGGCGCGCCTTCCGGGGTCGCGCCGAAGTCCACGGCCCGGACGAGCAGCTTCAAGAACGGCCGCACCGTGCCGAACCGGGACACCAGCAGCGCCCGCCACGCCGCATCCGCGTCCGAGTCCAGCGGCGGCGTCAGCTCGAACAGCGCCGCGACCGCGGCCGCCAGCTCGTGGCGCGGCACTCGGCTTGTCGGACCGGCAGGCCGCTGAGGCGGTGCGCTGCCGCATCGACTTCAAATACGCCCTCGCGCTGGAGCTCGATGATCCCGGCTTCCATCACAGCGTGCTGTCCGACTTCCGAGAGCGCCTCGCCGAGGGCGACCGTGCCGACCGGCTCCTGGACCTCGCGCTGGTCGACTCAAGGATGCCGGGCTCGTGCGTGAACGCACCACGCAACGCACCGACTCCACCCATGTCCTGGCCGCAGTGCGCGACCTCACTCGGCTCGAACCGGTCACCGAGGCGGTCCGTGCCGCGCTGGAAGAGGTGGCACGCACGGCCGGGCATCTGCTTGTCGGCCTGGTCGACGAGGACTGGGGGCGCCGCTACGGCCGTCCGGTCCGTCTGGGCAAGAACCCACCCGGCCCAAGACCAGGATCCTCGCCACCGGCGACGACGCCCACCGGCT
>NZ_KB889696.1 GCF_000372745.1 Embleya scabrispora DSM 41855
CTGCGGCACGACGTGCTGTTCGCGTTCCTGTCCACCGTCGCCATCGCGGTGGCGATCTACATCTGGTCCTGGACCGGCTGGTTCATGACCGACGGCGGCTACTTCCGGCACTGGGCCGACGACCGCTCCGGGCTGTCCCCGGACGAGGTGTTCGGCATCCCACTGCCCCAATTCGGCATGTCGTGGGTGCCGGCGCCGCTGCGCAGCCTGTGGCACTACCACGCGGAGATGTGGTCGTTCCACACCGGCTTGGACAGCCCGCACCCGTACCAGTCGAATCCGTGGAGCTGGCTGGTCCTGGGTCGACCGGTGGCCTACTACTTCGAGACCGTGCACCAGGGCACGGCCGGGTGCACCGAGCAGGACTGCTACCAGACCGTGCTGGGCATCGGGACGCCGCTGCTGTGGTGGACCGGCGTGATCGCGGTCGGCTACCTGCTGTTCCGCTGGGCGGGCCGCCGCGACTGGCGCGCGGGCGCGATCCTGTGCGGGCTCGGCGCGGCGTACCTGCCGTGGATGGCCTACCAGCAGCGGACCATCTTCCTGTTCTACGCGGTCGCCTTCGTACCGTTCCTGTGCCTGGCGGTGACCATGATGCTCGGCGCACTGCTGGGCCCGCCGGGGGCATCCGAGCGGCGGCGGGCGTGGGGCACGGCGGGGGTGGTCGCGATCATCGCGCTGATCGCCTGGAACTTCCTGTACTTCTATCCGATCTTCACCGGTGAGACGATCTCCCGCAGCGGGTGGCTGGATCGCATGTGGTTCAGCACCTGGATCTAGCGTGTCCACGCCGTTGTCGACCCCGAGAGAGGCTGCGCCGGTGTCCGTCGCGCGGGAGCAGGACATACGCAGGCGAGCCATCGACGCGACCCGCGATCTGGCCGCGGCGGGCGGCTACGACAGCGTGCAGATGCGCGACGTGGTCCGCCTGTCCCGACTTTCCTCGGCGACCATCTACCGGCACTTCTCCTCGAAGGACCACCTGCTCGCGGCCACCCACCTGGAGTGGATCGCCGCGCTGGAACGCAGCGGCGCGGCCCGACCGAACGGCGCCGACGCCGCGGAGCGGGTCTGCGCGATCCTGCACAACACGTGCCGAACGATGGCCCGCCACCCACGGCTGACCGCCGCGCTGATCCACGCGCTCGGCTCCTCCGACCCCGGCGTGGGCGACTGCCATCGCGAGATCAACCGAATCATGAACGACATGTTCCGCACCGCGATGGCCGACGAGATCGCAAGCGCCGACGAGTTCGTCCACCTGCTCGGAATAGCCTGGGAAGGCGCCCTGTTCAGCTGGGCCTTCGGCCGAATGACCATGGACGACGTGGAACGCACGGTAACCCGCTCGGCCCGCCTCCTGATCCTGGGCGCCGCAGCGGAACCAGCCACGCCCTAGCCGAGCCACCCAGCCCACCCGCCCCGACCACGCAACCCACCCGGCCCGGCCACGCGACCCCCGTCAGCCCGGTCACGCAACCCAGCCCGTCCGGCGCTTGAGGACACCACAAGCCTCCGCAAGACCAACGCACAGACGGGTACGCAACCCCCATCAGCCCGTCCGGCGCTTGAGGACAACCCAAGTCCCCACGAGACCGACGCACACATGGGTACGCAACCCACTCAGCCCGTCCGGCGCTTGAGGACAACCCGGACGGACCCGACCCCGCCCTACGAGGCCTGACGACTCACGGGCGCGCCAACGGGCGCGGGTGCGGCGACATCATCCAGCGGCGCCAACTCCGGCCGCTTCGCCGTCACGTGGTCCCCCGACGACTGCCCCCGAAGCCGCCGCCCGATCCACGGCACCAGGTGCTCCCGCGCCCAATGCACGTTCTCCAGCCGCGCCGCGCCGGCGGTGACCTCGACCGCCTCCGCCGGCCACGGCGCGTCCGGGTCGCCCTCGGCGGACAGCCCGAGCGCCCGCCCGACCTTGAGCGCCACCCGGTCGTGACCCTCCGGCGACAGATGCAGCCGGTCCTCGCTCCACGCCCGCCGATCATGCAGCGAGGTGAGCCCCCACATGTCCGCGACGAGGCAGTCGTAGCGATCCGCGACCGCCCGCAACAGCTCGTTGTACGTGGCCACCTTGCCCCGGATCAGCTTGAGCACCGGCACCCAGCGCGTATCGAACCCGGTGAACACCACGACCCGCGCGCCCGCCGCCGTCAACGCGGCGACCGCTTCCTCGTACTCGGCGGCCAGTCTGTCCGGATCGCTCCCGGGCCGCAGCACATCGTTGCCACCCGCGCACAACGTCACCAGATCGGGTCGCGCCGCAATGGCCAGCGGCACCTGCTCCTCGACGATCTGGTGCAACAACTTCCCGCGCACCGCGAGATTCGCGTACCGCAACCCCGGCTGCTCCACCGCCAGCCGAGCCGCGAACCGGTCCGCCCACCCGAGGAACTTCCCGTCGGGCCCGGGATCGCCGACCCCTTCGGTGAAGCTGTCGCCGATGGCCACATAAGAGTTGATTCCGGACAGGTTCCCGTGTGGATTCAAAAGCTCGGCCATGTCACCCGATGTTGGCATCGCTCACCTCGCCTACGCGACCGTAATAACCACCCGAACACACTCCGCTACACGCGGCAGCGCACCGCTGCGCGCCCCCGAACAACCCCTCGGGAATGCACTCCTTCGAGCAAGGCCAATCAACCGCCGCCCATTCCCGCCCGACCAAAATGCGACACGGTTCACCCGCGCATCACCGGCACGTCACCCCGGGGTCGGCGCCATCGAGGTGACGAGGACCACAGGCAGGCGATTCCCATGCCCGCCCGCCACAGCGCAGCCAACTACGGCCCCCGGCCCATGAGTTGCCGACGCGGGCCGGCCGAACGGCGGACCCGCCACCCCCGGGCTCGACTCGGCGGCGATCGACCGGACACCGGTTCGACGCGGACGAATTCCTGCCGGGAAAACGACGAAAGCCCCGCCGGATATCCGGCGGGGCTTTCGTGCTGTGTGGACCTGTGGGGATTTGAACCCCAGACCCCCTCGATGCGAACGAGGTGCGCTACCAGACTGCGCCACAGGCCCAACGAGGAGAAACATTACCACCTCCACGAGGTGGGTCGTGCACGGGTATTCACTCGTTGACGGCCCGGCGCCACTCGTGTTCGTACAGGGGAAGCGAGTCGACCGAGGCGCCGTATCCGGTGCGGGTGTCCTCGGCGTATTGGTCGAACAACGGGGTGGACGGGCGCGGTGCCTCGGTCGGCCCGGCGTCCGGGACGGCGTGGATCTGCGGGCGTTCCGGCTCGTGTTCGACGTCGCCGCGCGGGACCACCGGCGCGGTCACGTAGGTGGGCAGCGGGACCGGGACCGGGTCCCACGAGTCGCGGTCGTGCGGGCCGCCGTCGGTGGCCAGTTCGGCGATCCACTCGGCCAACGCGGGCTCCTCCGCCTCCCGGTCGCGCCTGCCCCGGGGCGAGGCCGAGACCCCCGAAGCGCCGTTCGGTCCGGACGAGCCGGTCGGCCGCGAGCGCGGTGTGCGCCCCTGCCGCGCGTCGCCGCCGGTCGGCGGGGTCGCGGCACGGGGTTCGGGCGGCGTCGCGTCGTGCGTCTCGCGGGCCTTGGCGCGGGGGCGGGATTCGGCGGCCGAGGCAGCGTCGACCGGCGCACCGGACTTGCCGCCCGCGGGTCGGCCCAGCCGGCGCAGGCCGGCCTCGTAGCGCCGCCGCTCCTGCACCCGCAGGTGCACGATGTACGCGGACAGCAGGACACCCGGCACGGCCGGCAGCCACACCCACGCGAGGCCGGCCACACCGGCCACGATCGCGCCGGCGGTGAAGGCCGCGAACAGGGTCGCGATGACCCGGCGGCGCCGCGTGAGCAGCGCGGCCCGACCCTCGTCCCGGCGCGCCGGTCCGGCGGGGCGCTTGGCCGCGCCGGGCTTGGCGGCCTTGGCCGAGGGCACCGCCCCGGGGGGCACGGCCGGCTGCTGCGTCGGTTGCGGCGCGGCGGCCTTGGCCGGGTGTTGCCGCGTGCGCGGCGGTTCGGCCGGGCCGCGCCGCTCGGGCGCGTCCGTGCCCTCGTCCGCGGCCGCACGGGCCTCGGCGAGCACACGGGCGGAGCGACGCTCGAAGGCGCCGCGACGGGAGAGGATCCGGATCGCGGTGGTGAATCGCTCGGTCGGCCGGGCCTCGTTGAGCTCGTCCTGTCGGCGAAGCCACATGGGCACCAGGTAGGCAGCCCAGGCCCCCACGATCGCTGCGTAGATCAGGCCGCTGCCGTTCACGCTTCACACGCTAAGCCGGATGGGCACCGCATCGTCGGATTAGGCACGGTGTGTCGCCCGATCCGCAGTGATGCCCATGTGACGAATGTGACTGACGAGACGGCCGAGGCAACCATATCCACCGAACCACCCGACACGACCGAAACAACCGGGAAGCCCGACCCCACCGAATTCTCCGAGACGTCCGACACGGCCGGAATCACCGGGACACCCGAGATACCCGGAGCCGGTGTGGCTCCCGAGGCCCCTCGGGCAGCCGTTCTCCCGGAGGCGCCGGGGTCTGCCGAGGTGACACCGCTCATATCTCCGGCAGAGTAGCGAAATCGCAAGATCGATGTGTCGATATGGCGGGATCGACATCGAAGAGATGCCCACTACGCGGAGAGTTTCCGAGCAAGGATCCCCGGAGCAAGGGTCCCGAGCAGGGATCCCCACCCACCAGGGCCTACCAGGTGAACCCTCGGCTCTCCCGGTAGGCGCGCCACCGCATCAACAGGCCCTCGGGGACCTCCTCGGCGTTCAACGCGTAGGCGAGGTGGTCGCGCCAGTCGCCGTCGATGTGCAGATAGCGCGGACGCAGACACTCCTCGCGAAATCCCAGCTTGTCGACCACCCGCCGACTGGCCCGGTTCTCCGGCCGGATGCACACCTCGAGGCGATGGATGCCCAGCCGGAAGAAGCAGTGGTCGGCGACGAGCGCGACCGCCGTCGGCATCACGCCCAGCCCGGCGACCCGTTCGTCCACCCAGTAGCCGACGTGCGCCGAGCACATCGATCCCCAGGTGATCCCGGCGACGGTGACCTGACCGACCAACTGCCCGTCGTACAACACCACGAACGGCAACATCCGGCCGGCGCCCGCCTCGGCCCGCAGGAAGCGCACCATCTGCCGGAACGTCGGCCGCCGACCGGCCGCGGAGCCCGGCGGCACGGTCGCCTCCCAGCGGCGCAGCCATTCGCGGTTGCGGGTGTGCACCTCCTGCCAGGCGACCGCGTCCCGGGCGCGGATCGGGCGCAGGGTGACCCGGCCCTCGGTGAGTTCCACCGGCCACCCGCGGGTCAGCGCGTGCCCCATGGCGGCTGCTGCGCCCCTCCGTAGCCCCCGCCGCCCTGGAACCCACCGCCCGCGCCGCCGCCCTGGTAGCCACCGCCGCCACCGAAGCCGCCCTGGTAACCGCCGCCTCCGGGCGCGGGCTGCTGCCCTCCGCCGCCGAAGCCGCCACCACCGCCGCCACCGCCGCCGAACCCGCCGCCCTGCTGGTGGTCGCCGCCCTGGAGCTGGGACACCACATGCGGCAGCACCTTGGCCAGCACGTTGATGCCGTCCTGCGCGCCGCCCGGCGAGCCCGGCAGGTTGACGATCAGGCTGCGGTAGGTCCAGTGCGAGTCCTGGGTGATCGCGACGCCGGCGATGCCGCGCGACAGGATCGAGGTCGGCACCTTGTCGAAGTTCTCCATCCGGATCGCCTCGGCGATGCCCGGCACCTCGTAGCTGATCACCCGGCTGGTCATCTGCGGAGTCTGGTCGAACGGGTTGAGCCCGGTCCCCCCGGTGGTGATGATCACGTCGTAGTGGCCCGCGACCGCGTCCCGCAGCGCCTGGGCGACGGGCTCACCGTCGGGCACGACCTGCGGTCCCCGCGTCTCGAAGCCCAGTGCCTGCAGCCCGCGCACGATCACCGGACCGCTCTCGTCCCCGTAGGTTCCGGCCGCCGCGCGCGTGGACACGGTGATCACCATGGCTCGCATCAGACTTGCCCTCCGTCCCGTTGTGTGGCCGCTGCCCCGGTGTCCCGTTCCCAGTCCCCGGAGGCGCCGCCCGTCTTCCGCTCGACCCGTACGTCGGTGATGACCGCGCCCGGGTCCACTGCCTTGATCATGTCCACGACCGTGAGCGCCGCGACGGAGACCGCGGTCAGCGCCTCCATCTCGACGCCGGTGCGATCGGCGGTACGCACGGTCGCGGTGATCTCCACCGCGTCGTCGTGCACCGTCAGGTCCACCGCGACGCCGTGCAGCGCGATCGGGTGGCACAGCGGCACCAGGTCGGGCGTGCGCTTGGCCGCCATGATGCCCGCGATCCGTGCGGTGGCCAGTGCGTCACCCTTGGGCATGCCCTCGCCCCGCAGGAGTTCGACCACGCGCGGCGACACGAGCACCCGGCCCGAGGCCGAGCCCGTGCGGACCGAGATCTCCTTGGCCGTGACGTCCACCATGCGGGCCGCGCCGGCCTCGTCGAGGTGCGTGAGGTTTTTGGCGCCGCGCGTCAACTTTCCACCCCATACGGTGAGCCCACCGTGCGGGTGGGCGTCGAAGTGCCGTGTGTGTCGGACCGCCCGGTGTGTCGGACCGCCCGTGTATCGAACCGCCGTGTCGTGCAGGGGCAACGTTAGAGGCACAACCGGGCGGCCCGCATGCACGGGCCCGCCCGGACGGGGGTCACGGCGCTCAGCCGAGCAGCATCACGGAGACCTCGGCGCCCTCGGCGACCTCGGTGACGTCGGCGGGAAGGGTGATCAGCGCGTTCGCCTTGGCCAGGCTGCCGAGCAGGTGGGAGCCGGTGCCGCCGACCGGGTCCACGGTGCCCTCGCCGACCCCCGCGACCGGCGGGGTGTACCAGGCGCGCAGGAACCGGCGCTTGCCCTCGGGCGACTTCAGCGCCGCCGAACAGGTGGCCCGCACGATCGGCCGCTCGGTGACCTCGGCGCCCTGCATCCGCAGCAGTGCCGGACGGACGAACACCTCGAAGGACACGAACGCGCTGACCGGATTGCCGGGAAGGGTGAAGATCGGCGTCTCGTCCGGGCCGATCACGCCGAAGCCCTGCGGCATCCCCGGCTGCATCGCGATCTTGTCGAACTCGACCGTGCCCAGCTCGGAGAGCACCTCCTTGACCACGTCGTAGGCGCCCGCGCTGACGCCGCCCGTGGTGACCACCACATCCGCCCGGATCAGCTGGTCCTCGATCGTGTCGATCAGGATCTTCGGGTCGTCGGGCACGTTGCCGACCCGGTACGCGATGGCGCCCGCCTCGCGCGCGGCGGCGGTGAGCATGTAGCTGTTCGAGTCGCGGATCTGGCCGGGGCCGATCGGCCGGCCGGGCTGGGTCAGCTCGCTGCCGGTGGACAGGATCACCACGCGCGGCTTGGGCCGCACCCGGATGCGCTCGCGGCCGATCGCGGCGAGCAGGCCGACCTGCGCCGAGCCGATCACGCTGCCCGCGTCCAGAACGGTCTGCCCGGCGGTGACGTCGCTGCCCCGACGGCGGATGTACTGGCCGCTCTGTGGCGCCTTGGTGATCCGTACCGTCGGCATGCCCGCGTCGGTCCACTCGACCGGCACGATCGCCTCGGCGCCCTCCGGCAGCGGCGCGCCGGTCATGATCCGGGCGCAGGTGCCGGAACCGATCGCGGTCTTGGGCGCGTTGCCCGCGGCGATGTCGTCCACCACGTCCAGTACCACCGGGTAGCGCTCGCTCGCGTCGGCGACGTCCGCGAGGCGCACCGCGTATCCGTCCATCGACGAGTTGTCGAACGGCGGCAGGTCACCGGTCGCCGCGACCTCGTCGACCAGGAGGCTGCCGTGTGCGTCGAGCAGTTGCAGTTCGAGGGGGGCCAGCGGTGCGATCCGCCCGAGGATCCCGGTCAGGTGGTCCTCGACGCTTTTCATGCTTGCATCTCCTCGTTCACGTAACTCCGCAGCCAGGCCCGGAACTCGGGTCCCAGATCATCACGCTCGCATGCCAGCTTCACGATGGCACGCAGATAGTCGGCCCGGTCGCCCGTGTCGTACCGGCGGCCGGAGAACAGCACGCCGTGCACCGTGCCGCCCTCGGTCGACTCGCGGCCCGCGAGCACCCGCAGCGCGTCGGTCAGCTGGATTTCGCCGCCTCTGCCCGGCTGCGTGTGTTCGAGCACGTCGAAGACCGACGGGTCGAGCAGGTAGCGGCCGATCACCGCGAAGTTGCTGGGCGCGGTACCCGGTTCCGGCTTCTCCACGAGATCGGTCACCCGCACCACGCCGGGCTCGGAGATGCCCTCGGCGAGGGGTTCGACCGCCGCGCAGCCGTAGAGGTGGATCTGGCTCGGGTCGACCTCGATCAGGGCGACGACGCTGCCGCCGAGCTCGCGACGCACCCGCAACATCGTGCTCAGCAGCGGATCGCGCGGGTCGATCAGGTCGTCGCCGAGCAGCACCGCGAACGGCTCGTCGCCCACGTGCGGGCGGGCGCACGAGACGGCGTGTCCCAGGCCGCGCGGGTCGCCCTGCCGGACGTAGTGGATCGCGGCCAGTTCGCTCGACTCGCGGACCAGCTTCAGCCGTTCCAGGTCGCCTTTGGCGGCCAGCGCGTGTTCGAGCTCGTACGCGCGGTCGAAGTGGTCCTCCAGTGGGCGCTTGTTGCGCCCGGTGACCATCAGCACGTCGGTCAGCCCGGCGGCGACCGCCTCCTCGACCACGTACTGGATGGCCGGCGTGTCCACGACCGGCAACATTTCCTTGGGGGTGGCCTTCGTCGCCGGCAGGAAGCGGGTGCCCAGGCCGGCGGCGGGTACGACGGCCTTCGTGATGTGGAACGAGCGATGCGGAGGCATGGCCGCACACTAACGGGTGAGATCACCCGGGTACCCATGAAGCCCGCCGATTGGCCGGTTGTCGGCCGGTGGTGCGCTCCCGGCCGGATCGGGGCCGCAGAACCGGTCGCCGCCCGCGCGTTTGGCCCGGCCCAGCGCCCGGTCCGCGGCTCGCAGCAGGGTCGCGGAGTGGGTGCCGTCCTCGGGCAGTACGGCCACGCCGATCGCCATCGTCAGCCGCGCCGGGTCGGCCGTCGCGCCGAAGGTGCCACGCCGCACGGCGTAGCACAGACGTTCGGCGACCTTGGCGGCGCCGGCCGCGTCCGTCTCGGGCAGCAGGATCACGAACTCCTCGCCGCCGTAGCGGGCGATCGTGTCCACCTGGCGAATCTCCAGGGCCAGCCGCTGGGCGACCTCGCGCAGCACCGCCCCCGCGCCCTGGTGGCCGTGCCGCTCGTTGACATCGCGGAAGTGGTCGAGGTCGAGCATGAGCAGCCCCAGCGGCCGGCCGAACCGGGTCGCGCGCATCACCTCGCGATCCAGCACGAGTTGCAGGTAGCGGTAGTTCCACACGCCGGTCAGCGGGTCGGTCACCGACAGCCGCTCCAATTCGGCGCGGCTGAGTTCGAGGCGGGTGACCTCGTGGCGCAGTTCGGGCAGCTCGTTGCCGGCGATCGCGCGCAGCCGGCGCACGGCGACCGCCAGCGAGCCGACGGCGACCGAGAGCGCGCCGACCAGCAGGATGATCAGAAGACGTTCGAAAGTCAGGCCCATGCGGGGTCCGGGTCAGGTGCGGTGGCGCGAACTGTGTCGATTGCGCGGACTCCTTCGATAACCCGTCCAAACACGTCATTCAGGGAACAGCATGAAGGACATCCTCAACGACAAGGCCACACTGAGGTCACAGTTGATGCACTCACGGTCACACACGGGGTCGGATCGGCGTGTCGCGGCGAGTCGCGCGCTCCGTGACGCGCTCCTCGCGCTCCCCGAGGTGGCCGCCGCCGCGACCGTGGCGGCCTATGTGCCGGTGGGCTCGGAGCCGGGCGGCCGGGATCTGGCCGAGGACCTCGCCGCCGGGTCGACGCGGCGCGTGCTGCTGCCGGTGCTGCTGCCCGACAACGACCTGGACTGGGCGCTCTACCAGGGGCCCGCGTCGCTGGTGCCGGCCGGCCGGGGGCTGCGCGAGCCGATCGGGCCGCGGCTGGGCGTCGAGGGCGTGCGAACGGCGGACGTGCTGGTGGTTCCGGGGCTCGCGGTGGATCGGCGCGGCCTGCGGCTCGGGCGCGGCGGCGGGTCCTACGACCGGGCGCTGGCCCGGGTACCGGCGTCGGCCGTGACGGTGGTGCTGCTCTACGACGGCGAGGTGCTCGACCGGGTGCCGGCCGAGCCGCACGACGTGCCCGTGGACATCGCGGTGACGCCCGCGGCGGTGTACCGGTTCACCCGGTAGCACCGCCGCGGGCCGCCGTCACGGACCGGCCGGGGCCGGTGCGGCCGGTGCGACCGGTCCGGCCGGCTCCAGGGTCAGCCGGTGTTTGGCCGCCTTGTCCACCGCCGCGGGCGTGTACGCCCACGGCAGGGTCTTGCCCTTGCGCCACAGGTCCGTCTGGTCGGTGTAGTTGTCGTGCCAGACGTGTCCGGACGCGCCGGTGAGGTTGATCCAGCGGGACGCGTCCAGGTCGGACAGGTCCACCACCATCCGCATCGACGGCACGGTGGTCACCTCGTAGCCCTGGGCGACGTTCCACCCGGTCGCGTTGACCAGGCCCTCACCGCCGGACATCCGGTACGGGCCGCGGTTGAGCATGTACTTGACCACGCCCGGCCCCTCGGTGCCCAGCGTCTGATTGCGCAGCGTCAGCGTGTGCAGCCGACCCCACGACCAGGTGTCGATGTCCTTGCCGAGTCGGGAGGTGAGGTCCTTCTTCGCCTCGGTCATCGCCTTGTGCAGCAGACCGTCGCGGGTGGTGATCGAGCCCGGGTTCTTGGAGATGTTCCACCACGGGCTCTCCGGGCTGGTCAGCAGCGTCCGGACCACCTCGTTCCACCGGTCGCCGCCGTCGGGCAGCGCGGTCGAGTCGTCCCGGTCGCCGCACTGCACGTGCGTGGTCGTCGCGTTGCTCGCGCAGTCGTTGTCGGCCCGAACCGAGAACGGCATCTTGTCGCCGAAGGCGAGCATCAGCACCTGGCGCCACACCGCGTTGAAGTAGGCGGCGGACTTGGAGTCGGCCGCGTTGCGCATGTCCCAACCCTTGAGCAGGTCCTGCGCCTCGCGCACCCACGGATCGTCGATGCGGACCGCGAGCAGGTACGGCACCAGCAACTGCGCGACCGGGTTGAGGTCGTCGGCCTGCATCTTCTGCATCATCGCCGGATCGATCTTGCCCGGGGCCTTGGCGATCATCTCCTCGATCCGCTGACTGCGCGCGCCGTAGCCCCAGTCCGAGGTCAGCAGGTACGGGTACGCCGGCGAGGTGACCGCGTTGTTGGCGGTGACGATGTAGCCCTCCGGCGGGTCGTACACGTTCGGCAGCGAGTCGAACGGGATGGTGCCCGCCCAGTCGTACTTGGGGTCCCACCCGTACACCGGCCAGCGGCCGTCACCGGTACGGCGCACCGGGATCTTGCCGGGCGCCTGGTAGCCGATGTGCCCCTCGACGTCCGCGTAGATCGCGTTCTGCGACGGCGCGTCGAAGTTCTTCAGCGCGGCCCGGAAGTCGTTCCAGTTCTGTGCCTTGTTCAGTTGGAAGAGCGCGTCCATCGAGGTGCCCGGATCCAGCGCGGTCCAGCGCAGCGCGACCGCGAAGCCCTCCTCGCGCTGGGGGCTCGGGTCCGGGATCGGCGCGTCCTTGCCGACGTCCTTCAACTCGGCTGCCACATCGGGCATGTCGGTCAGGATCGGTCCGTGTCGGGTGGTGCGCACGGTGATCTGCCGATCACCGCCGCCGGCCACCTTGATCGTCTCCTGGCGAACCTCGGTGAACGGCTCGTACTTGTTGTTGTAGAGCACGCCGTCGCCCTGGACCTTCTCCAGGTAGAGGTCGGTCACGTCGGCGCCGAGGTTGGTGAAGCCCCACGAGATCTTCTGGTTGTGGCCGATGATCACGCCCGGCATGCCGGAGAACGTGTAGCCGGAGACGTCGTACTGGCACTGCGGCCCGACCGTGCGGCAGTGCAGACCCATCTGGTACCAGACCGAGGGCAGCGACGGGGACAGGTGCGGGTCGTTGGCCAGCAGCGGCTTGCCGGTGGTGGTACGACTGCCCGCCACCACCCACGAGTTGGAGCCGACGCCGGAGGACTTCTCGCTGAACAGCGAGGGCAGCCTGGCCAGCGACTCGGACAGACCGGCCAGCACGTTCTGCGCGCTCTTCGAGGGCACCACGGGCGGCGCGTCCTGGACGAAGCGCTCGGTCTTGCCGTCCTTGCCCTCCTTGACGATCGCCCCGTCGCGCACGATCGGCTTGTTCACCTCGTACGGATACGGCGGGTAGAGCTCGTCGATCTGGTTGACCGTCAACTTGTCGGACAACAACGCCCGGTCGATCTCGTCCTGCATGTTGGTCCGCAGGTCCCAGGCCATCGCCTTGAGCCAGGCGACCGAGTCGACCGGGGTCCACGGCTCGGCCTTGTAGCCGTCGTGCACGACGCCCAGCAGCGCGTACTCGAACGACGCGTCGGCGCCCTTGTGGTCCTTGAGGTAGGCGTTGACCCCCTCGGAGTACGCCTGGAGGAACTTCTGCGACTCCGGCGGCAGCGCCGCGTACTCCTGCTCGGCCACTTTGCGCCAGCCCAGCGTGCGCAGGAACTTGTCGTTCTCCACCTGCCCGGAGCCGAACATCTCGGACAGCCGGCCCGCCGTCATGTGCCGGCGCACGTCCATCTCCCAGAACCGGTCCTGGGCGTGCACGTAGCCCTGCCCCCGGAAGAGGTCCTCGGACGTGTCGGCGTACACCTGCGGGATGCCCTCGGCATCGCGAACCACGTCGACCTTGCCGGTCAGCCCCGGGACCCGGACCGTGCCGGAGGTCTGCGGGAACGAGTCGCGCGACAACTGCCAGCCCCACCAGCCGAGTCCGCCGATCGCGATGGCCAACACCACGACCAGGACGATGAACGTCAACCGGAAACGGCGCCACGCCTTGGACGGCCCCTTGGGGGTCGTCGAGCGTTCCTTGACCTTGGCGGTGGCGCCGGGCGCGGGCGCCTCGGCCGCGGCGGGCTCGGATGCGGGCTGGGGTACGGGGACGGGAACGGGCCGAGGCGCGACCTCGGGCTCGACCCGCGGCGGCTCGGCGGCTCGTGGCGCGGGCGGCGCGGCGGGCGCGGGGATGGCGACGGGAGCGGGCGGCTCCGCATACGGCTCGGGGGGTGTGTACGGCTCCTGGGCGGCGTAGGGCTCCTGAGCGTAGGACTCCTGTGGTGCGTACGGTCCTTGCCCGGCATACGGCTCTTGCGGCGGGTACGGCTCGGGTTCGCCGTACGGCTCCGGTTCGCTGTACGGCTCGGGCGCGGCCCGGCGCTCACGCTCCGCGCGTTCTTCCGCGCGCCGCTGGGCCGCGACCGGATCCGCCGCGGCCCACTGCGATGTGGGCCACTCGCCCGTGGGCCAGTCGTCCCACCCGGAGGATGAGGCGTCCTGGCCACCGGGGGGCTGCTCCGGGTCGGGCGTCTTCGAGGGAGGCATCAAGGTCCTTATGCGGTCGGTGCGGCAAGGGACACCTTAAAAGCCGAGCGTCCTCGGCATCACAGCCACGGGTACGAGACGGGACCCCTCTGGGGTATGGATCCTTCGCTTTGGTAAAATATTTACCAGGCGTAGGTAATTCATCGCCGGTTCGCCGGCGCGGCAGGGCCCCCCTTCCCATGGCCCGCTGATTGCCTGCGCATCGCGGCGTCGCGGCTCTGCCCGTCGTCGCCTGCCTTCATGTTCTGCACTCCGTGCGGCCGCCTGGGGGGTGGCCGGACCGACGACCGCCGGAGGTGACGCACGTGTCCGTGCCCGAGCTCAACCAGGTCCTGCTCCTGGGTGCCATCGTCATGTTGTCCGCCGTCATAGCGGTGCGCCTGGCGACCAGAACCGGACTGCCGAGTCTGCTGCTCTACCTCGGCCTCGGGATTTTGATCGGGGCCGACGGCCTCGGCATAGGTTTCGACAACGCCGAACTGACCCAAACGCTCGGCTACGCCGCGCTGATAGTAATCCTCGCCGAGGGCGGGATAGCGACCAGTTGGAAGGAGATCAGGCCGTCGGTGCCGGCGGCCGCGGTGTTGTCCACCGTAGGGGTCGGGGTGAGCGTCGCGGTCACCGCGTTCGCCACCCGGATCGTGCTGGACGTCGACTGGTCGACCGCGATCCTGATGGGCGCGATCGTCTCCTCCACGGACGCCGCCGCGGTGTTCTCGGTTCTGCGCAAGCTGCCGCTGCCGCATCGGCTGACCGGTCTGCTGGAGGCCGAGTCCGGGTTCAACGACGCCCCGGTGGTGATCCTGGTCGTCACATTCGCCCACGTGGGTCATGTCGAGCCGTGGTACCGGATCCTCGGCGAGATCGGCATGGAGCTGACCATCGGCGTGGCCGTCGGCCTCGCGGTGGGCCGGCTCGGCGCGCTCGGCCTGCGCCACGTCGCGCTGCCGGCGTCCGGGCTGTACCCGATCGCGGTGATGGCGCTGTGCGTGCTCGCCTACTCCGGCGGCGCGATGGCCCACGGCAGCGGGTTCCTCGCGGTCTACCTGACCGCGCTCGTGCTGGGCAACTCGCAGCTGCCGCACGGTCCGGCCACCCGCGGCTTCGCCGAGGGGCTCGGCTGGATCGCGCAGATCGGGCTGTTCGTCCTGCTGGGACTGCTGGTCACCCCGCACGAGTTGGCCGGCGCGGTGGTCCCGGCGCTGGTGATCGGCACCATCCTGCTGCTGGTCGCCCGGCCGCTGTCGGTGGTGGTGACCACGACGCCGTTCCGCATACCGTGGCGCGAGCAGTTGATCCTGTCCTGGGCGGGGCTGCGCGGGGCGGTGCCGATCGTGCTCGCCACCATCCCGATCGTGAAGGACGTCCCGGACGCCCAGCGGCTGTTCAACATCACCTTCGTGCTGGTCGTGGTCTTCACCCTGGTGCAGGGGCCGACGCTGCCGTGGATAGCGCGCAAGGCCGGCTTCGCGGGTGAGCACGAGCCCACCGACCTGGGCGTGGAGTCCGCACCCCTGGAAAAGCTCCAGGGGCACCTGCTGTCGGTCAGCGTGCCGCCGGGCTCGCGCATGCACGGCGTCGAGGTCGGCGAGTTGCGGCTGCCGCGCGGGGCCGCGGTCACCCTGATCGTGCGCGACGACGAAAGCTTCGTGCCCGAGCAGAGCACGGCGCTGCGCCACGGCGACGACCTGCTCGTGGTGGCCACCGACACGGTGCGCGACGAGGCCGAGGATCGGCTGCGTGCGGTCAGCCGGGGCGGCAAGCTCGCGGGCTGGTTCGGGGTCAAAGGCGACACCTGAGGTACGATCGTATGGTTGATTGCCATCGGGGCGCCTTCGGGCGCCTCGATCGCCGATCCCCTCCACACACCGACTCTGCCTGACGCAGGGCTGGCGTCGTGACCGCACGGCGGCCGAAGCACGGCTTCGGTATCTACCCCGGTGGACGCTTTCGAGGACAGCTCTCGGCGCACCGGGGTTTCCCATGTGCGTCACCAGGTGGCAGGAAGCGATATCCGCGATGCCCACGCATCGAAACGCCGCACCCGTTCGCGGGGAGCGGTGCACATGATCTCCACGTACTCCTCACTGCTGCGGACCCCCTCCGCATGGCGGTTCCTGGCGCCCGCGCTCGTCGCGCGGCTGCCCTACGCGATGCTCGGCCTGGGCATCGTGCTGTTGGTCAAGCACACGACCGGTTCGTACGGCACGGCCGGCGCGGTCTCCGCCGCCGCCGCCGTCGCGCTCGCCTTCGTCGGCCCGCAGACCGGTCGGCTCGCCGACCGCTTCGGCCAGGCGGCGGTGGTGGTTCCCGGAGCGCTGCTGCACGGCGCGGCGGTGTCCGCGCTGATCGTCGCCGCGCTCGCCGAAGCGCCGTTGTGGCTGCTGTTCACCACCGCGGTGCTCTCCGGCGCGACGGTGCCGCAGATCGGCTCCATGGTGCGGGCCCGTTGGGCCGCGCACCTGGAGCGTTCGCCGCTGCTGCCGACCGCGTTCGCGTTCGAGTCGGTGACCGACGAGTTCACCTTCGTGGTGGGCCCGGTGGTGGCCACCTTCCTGGCCACCGGGGTGCACCCGGCCGCAGGTCTGATCGTCGAGGCCGCGCTGACCGTGATCGGCTCGATGTTGTTCGCGCTGCAACGCGGCACCGCGCCGCGGCGGGTGGTCCGGGCGGTCGGCGACGCACCGCGTGCGTCCGCGCTGCGGATCGGCGGCGTACGGCTGCTGGTGGTGGCCTTCGTGTGCATCGGCGGCGTCTTCGGAACCGTGCAGGTCTCGGTCACCGCGTTCGCCGAGGAGGTCGGCAGGCCCGGCCTGGCGGGCGCGCTGTACGCGGTCTTCGCGGGCGGCAGCCTGATCGCCGGCGCGGTCTACGGCGCGATCGCCTGGCGGCGGCCGGCACACCGTCGCATGCTCGTGATGTTCGCGCTGCTGGCACTGGGCACCGCACCGCTGTGGGCCATCCCCGGCGTGGGAATCATGGTGCCCGTCGCGTTGCTGTGCGGACTGGCGATCGCACCGACGCTGATCACCGGGTTCACCCTGGTCGACACGCTGGTCCCGGCCGAGGCCAAGACCGAGGCGTTCACATGGCTGACCGGCGCGATCGGCCTGGGCCTCGCACTGGGTTCGACGTTCTCCGGGATGCTGACCGACGCGCGCGGTTCGGGCGCCGGATTCGCGCTCACCCTGGCGGCGGCCGGCATCGGATTCCTGGTGGTGCTCAGCGGGCAGCGGCTGCTGCGACCGAGCGTGGATATGACACCCATTACACCGTCGACCACGACCGTGGTGGACGGATCTCCGGTGAATGCTGCACCATTGGCACTCGACAGGTGAGAGTGCCAGTACCCAGCTGACCTGTCTGTCGAAGGAGGACCAGACCGTGCCGACGTACCAGTACCAGTGCACCGCCTGTGGCGAGGGCCTTGAGGCCGTCCAGAAGTTCACGGACGACGCGCTGACCGAGTGCCCCGCCTGCCAGGGCAGGCTGCGCAAGGTCTTCTCGGCGGTGGGCGTCGTGTTCAAGGGCTCCGGCTTCTACCGCACCGACAGCCGAGGCTCGAGCACGTCCTCGACGCCGGCGACCGCGTCGAGCGGCGCTTCCTCGTCGTCCTCGGACAGCTCCTCGTCCTCGGACTCGTCGTCGGCTTCGTCGTCCTCGGGGTCCTCGTCCGGCTCGTCCTCGTCCTCGTCCTCGTCCTCGTCGTCGTCCGGCTCGTCCGGTACGACCTCGACGGCGGCCTGACCCGATGACGACCGGCGTGCTGCCGGCGGGAGTGGCTCCGGCCGAAATCGGCGTGATCGGCGGCTCCGGGTTCTACGCGTTCCTGGACGACGTGGTCGAGGTACAGGTGGACACGCCGTACGGCGCGCCCAGTGACGCCGTGTACCTGGGCGAGGTGGCCGGCCGTCGAGTCGCGTTCCTGCCCCGGCACGGCCGCGACCACTCGATCCCGCCGCACCGGATCAACTACCGCGCCAACCTGTGGGCCCTGCGCGCCGTCGGGGTGACGCAGGTGCTCGCGCCGTGCGCCACCGGCGGCCTGCGCGCCGAACTCGGTCCGGGCACGCTCGTGGTCCCCGACCAGTTGATCGACCGCACCTCGGGCCGGACCCAGACGTTCTTCGACGGGCTGCCGCTCGCCGACGGGACCATTCCGCCGGTCGTGCACACCACGTTCGCCGACCCGTACTGCGCGGACGGTCGCGCGGTGGTCGCCGCCCGGGCACGCGCGTCGGGCTGGGAGCCGGTGGACGGCGGCACGCTCGTGGTGATCGAGGGTCCACGCTTCTCCACCCGCGCCGAGTCCAAGTGGTACGCCGCCCAGGGCTGGTCGATCATCGGCATGACCGGCCACCCCGAGGCCGTACTCGCCCGCGAACTCGGGCTCTGCTGCACGGCCATCGCGCTGGTCACCGACCTGGACGCGGGCGTCGAGGCGGGCGAGGGGGTCACCCACGCCGAGGTGATGGAGGTCTTCGCGGCCAACGTCGACCGGCTGCGGACCCTGCTGTTCGACGTGGTCGCGGCACTGCCGAAGACGCGTTCGTGTGCGTGCGGCACGGCGGAGGTCGAGCGACCGGCGTAGCGCCGTTCGAGGCGGGTCGGGTCGATCGGGTGTCGACTCTGTCGGTTGTCCCCGCGTTCGTTGTCCCCGCGTTCGCTCGTCCCTGTGTTCGTTCGTTGAGAAGGCCGCTTCCCGGGCTCGGGAGGCGGCCTTTGTGGTGGGTGGGCCCTTTCGGTGGGCGGGCTTCGGGGTGGTGGGCGCGCGGGGTGGTGGGCGCTCGTGGGGGCGCGGTGTTCGGTGGGCGGGGTTGGTGTCACTCACACGGGTGAACCACTGATCCCCAGGGGCGGAGTTGTGCACAGGCGTCAAGGCACCTCGGCCGGGTCGGAGCACCGCGCGGCACGGTGAGCACGCGGCACGGCCCTCGTTTCCTGCCCCGGTTCCGGCGCGGGTCGGGCCGCAACTCGCCCGCTGCCCGCGCTGGAGGTGTGATGTCCGCTTCGGGATCGTTCGGAGCCTCGCCCGGTCCGTCGTTCGGCCCGCCGTTCCGGTCGTCGCCGACCCCGCTCGCCCGACCGCCGTGGCGGCGCGTCCTGGCCCGCCATCGACGCGGCCTGGCCGCGCTGTCGGCCGCCGTCGCGGTGATCGCGGTGATCGTGGCGGTCCGCCCGGCGCCCGAGCCGACCGGACCGACCCTGGTGGCCGCGCGTGATCTGGCCGCGGGCAGTACCCCCGGGCCCGCCGATCTGACCCTGGTCGCGATGCCGACCGCCCTGCAACCGGCCGGAGTCCTGCGCACGGTCGGGCAGGCCGCCGGAGTCGCGCTGACCGGTCCGCTGCGCCGCGGCGAGCCGGTGACCGACGTCCGGGTGGCCCGCCCCGGCGGCCCGCGCGACACGGGCACGGTCGCCCTGCCCGCGCGCTTCGCGGACGCCGACGCGGTGGCCGTACTGCGCCCCGGCGACCGAATCGACGTGCTGGCCGCGCCCGCGACCGACCACCCCGGTCCGGCACGGCTGATCGTCCCCGCCGCGATCGTGGTGGCCCGACCGACCGCGACCGGCTCCTCGACCGGGGCCCTGCTGATCCTCGAAGTGCCCCGCGCGGTCGCCGCCGAACTCGCGGGCGTGGCAACCGGTCCGGTACTGACCTATACCATCCACAGGTTCGTGGGCGGCCCTGTTGCCAGGGATCGCGAATGACACCAGACTCGTGCGGGTTTTCCGGCTTCATCGGGTGTTCCGCGAACATCACCGTCTTCGATGTCGATCATCGACCCGGTCGATCACCGACCCGATCGCCCCGACGAGGCTTCGAGCGATCAAGATCGATGGGAATCAATCAGTGGGCGGCTTCAAGAAGTTCCTCATGCGCGGAAACGTCGTGGACCTGGCCGTGGCCGTGGTCATCGGCGCCGCGTTCACCGCGGTCGTGAACGCGTTCGTGAAGGGGATGATCAACCCGGTGGTGGGTGCCCTCGGCACCAAGAACCTGGACGGGTACACGTCCTGCATCAAGGGCCCGTGCGGCGTCGACGCGAAGGGCGAGACGACCGGCGTGCAACTGCTGTGGGGCTCGGTCCTCGGCGCGGGACTGACCTTCCTGACCACCGCCGCGGTCGTGTACTTCCTGCTCGTGCTGCCGCTGAACCACATGCTGGAAAAGCGCAAGCGGGCCCTCGGTCACGCCGGTGAGAAGGAGCTCAGCGACACCGAACTCCTCGTCGAGATCCGCGACCTGCTCGCCCAGCGCCTCAACCCGGAGGCGAACTCCGGCCACGGCGACCCCGGATCGGGCTCGTCGCGCTCGGACACCTGACCGATCCGCGCCTCACCCGACAAGCAGCCGGCCACCCGGCGGCACCGGATCCGGACAAGACCAAGACCCGGGGATCCGTTCGCCGGAGGCAACCCCGGCACCCCGGCACCCAGACACGAACGAGACGGCGGGTCCACACCTTCCTTCGAGGTGTGGACCCGCCGTCTCGTCTCGTGCGGGTGCCGGTGTGCTCGTTCCGGACTCAGAGGTGATGCGGCGGCTTGTCGTCCAGGAACCGGCGAAGGTCCGCCGGGTCCGCGGTCGTGCGTTCGTCGCCCCAGCCCGCGTCGGTCTCGTCCGAACTCGCCTCCGGGAGCAGGTCGTCCCAGCCGAACGGATCACGCCGCTTCGGTTCGCCCGGTCCACTCGTCGCACGCACATCCGCCTCGGCCATCGCATCAGTGTGCCGGCGCTTCGGCGGCATCCCGGTCACGCGGCTTCGAGCCCCTGGGCGGTGGCCAGCTCGCGCAGCTCGACCAAGGCCTGCTTCTCGATCTGGCGGATCCGCTCACGGGTGAGTCCGAGCTGCTTGCCGACCTCGGTCAGCGTGTGCTCCTTGCCGTCCGCCATGCCGTAGCGCGCCCGCAGGATCGTGGCCGTGCGGCCGTCCAACCGGCCCACCAGGTCCGCTATCTGCTCGCGTCGCAGCGTCGCCAGGGTGATGTCCTCCGGCGTCAACGGGTCGGTCTCCTGGACCAGTTCGCCCAACTCGGTCTCGCCGTCGTCACCCACGGGGGTGTCCAGGCTGATCGGGTCGCGCGCCCAACCGATCACGTCCACGACGCGCTCCGGCGTGGACCCCACCACCTCGGCGATCTCGGTCATCTCGGGATCGCGCCCGTGGTCGCGGGCGAACTCGCGCTGCACCCGGCGAATCTTGCTCAGCTCTTCGACCAGGTGCACGGGCAGCCGCACGGTGCGCGCCTGATCCGCCATCGCCCGGGTGATCGCCTGCCGAATCCACCACGTCGCGTAGGTGGAGAACTTGAAGCCCTTCGCGTAGTCGAACTTCTCGACCGCGCGGACCAGGCCCACGTTGCCCTCCTGAACCAGGTCCAGGAACGGCATCCCGCTCCGCGGGTAGCGCCGTGCGACGGACACCACCAGACGCAGGTTGGCCTGGATGAACAGTTCCTTGGCCGCGGCACCGCGCGCGATCAGCCGGTCCAGCTCGGCCCGATCGATACCCTCGGGCACCGCGTCCTCGTCGATCAGCTTTTCGGCGTACAGCCCGGCTTCGATGTCCTTGGACATCTCGACCTCGCGCTCCGCGTCGAGCAGCTTCGTGCGGCTGATCTCGTCCAGGTACACACCGACCGTGTCGCGCTCGACGTCGGCAGCCTTCCGCGTGCGGGAAGCCGCCACTCGCTCGGCGCCCTGTCGGGCCACACCACGTGTAGTCGGCATGCTCTAGCCCTCGCTTTCATTCGCGTTCGTCAACATTTCGAACGAACGAGAAGCCCGTGATATTCCGTCCGGAGATGTACTGTTGAAAGGTTGGCCGATAGCGACCCTTGAAAGCGCCTGCCCGGCGTCGGCCCCCGTATGCACACCCGATGTGCCTACGATCGACTCAACGGTCGACAAGGCCCGGATGTTCCGATGTCCCGGGTCCGGCACGCCCCGCGCATCCCGGGGCCGGCCCCACAGGCCGGCATCGGATCGGGCGGCGGGAATCGGATCGCCGGCCTCGATCGAGCGCCGGGGCCGATGCGTGCCCGGCGCCGACCGACCGCTTTCGGCCGGCCGTCAGTGCGCGTCAGGCGCGGGCTCACCGTGTCCACCGCCCCGCCCGAGCTGATTCCGCTCCCCTCCCGAAGCGGATCTACCGGTGTTCCCCTCCCGGCAGCACGACCGTCATGAACGACTCGCCCGGCCGGAACCCGAGCCGCTCGTACACCGCCCGGGCCGGATTGCCCTCGGTGACCGCCAGCCCGATCGAGGGCAGCCCGTCGAGCAGCGCCAGACCGAGCGTGTGCCGCAACAACCGACCGCCGAGGCCCGCGTACTTGGCATCCGGGTCGCGAAAGACCTCGGTGATCCACGGGCCGAGCAGTTCGGCGTCGTTGACCAGCACCGCGCCGACCACCCGCCCCTCGTCGAGCGCCACCGTGCTGAACCCGAGCAGCGGCCCGAGTGTGCGGCCGTCGTACAGGCCCTCCAGGTTCGCCGGACTCACATCGTCGCCCCCGTCCGGGTGCTCGGGCGGATACGCGGCGAGCCAGGTGTCGTACAACCGCGAGGACGCCACGGACGCCGCCGCGCGCACCTCGATCCCGGGCTCCGCCCAGGTGACGTCACCCAGATCCGGGCCCAGATCCCGGGTGTACTGATGCATATGGCGCAGCAGCCGCCCGCCCGCGGCGAGCAGCACCGCGCCGGTGTCCTCGCGGGCGGACACCACCCACCCGGGCAGCGCGGTCAGGATGGCGGGTACGGCGTGCTCGGCCGGAAGCCGGTGCAGGCGCAGGTCCAGCGCGGCCGGGCGGCCCGAGCGGTTGCCCAGCCGGTAGTCGGCAACCAGTGCCCCGTCCCGGTCGAACACGGTCCCGCGGGTACGAACACTTTCATCTGTGGTCATGAGATTCATTCTTCGATGGCCGAGCAAGTGGTTATCTCCTCTCAGCGGCCTCGATCCCACCCCCGGGCGGGGCCGGCGGCGGCCGTCGCGGGCGTCTCGACACAGGCCACGCCCATCCGCCCAGCATCGCCCGACCCACCGGCCACCGCACGTCCGGGCGCACCAGAACATGCGCGGAGAGTGATCGCCCCCGAAACTGGCATACATGGACAAAATCTCGCTCCGGACGGCCACCAGGGAGCAACTCGCCTCGGCCCGCGGCACCTCGTCCGGCCGCAGCTCGGTCACCATGCTCGGCGGCTCACGCCGGCACCTGAGCCAGACCCTGATCGCCCTGACCGCCGGCAACTCGCTGGCCGAACACGAGACCCCCGGCGAAGCCTCACTGATCGTCCTGACCGGCCGCGTCCGCCTGACCGCCGAAGACGAATCGGTCGAGGGCACCTCCGGCGACCTGCTGGCCATCCCCTCGGAGCCGCACTCCCTGGAGGCCCTCGAAGACTCCGCCGTCATCCTCACCGTCAGCAAACCCTGACCCACCCGCAAAGCCGCCGGCCACCCCCGCAACCGTTCCGCTACCCTGTCCTGCGGGACCACACGGCCCCGAAGCCTCCATAGCTCAGGGGATAGAGCACCGCTCTCCTAAAGCGGGTGTCGCAGGTTCAAATCCTGCTGGGGGCACCTGGCCCGACCAGGCAAGGAAACCCCGGCTTCGGCCGGGGTTTCGTCGTTTCGGGAGTGGCTTCGGGGGGCCTCAGGTCGGGGGGCCTCAGGTCGTGGGGCCCACCTCGGCGGTGCTTGCCCGGTCGTACAGGGCGGCGATGTCGGGGCCGAAGTAGCTGCTGTAGGAGGTGAGGTCGTCGCCGCCCTCCTCGTAGCCGCCGATCACGCCGATCACCGTGCCGCGGCCGTTCGCGGGGTCGATCTCGGTGAGCATCGGGCCGCCGCTGGTGCCGGCGGGGAAGCCCGCGCAGTCGAAGCGCAGTTGGGTGTCGGAGTATGCCTCGGTGGTGTTCTGGCAGCCGATCGGCTCGTCCTCGTCGTCCGGGTAACCGACCATCCGCGCCGGGCGCGAAGGCTCGAAGTCGAAGGCGAGCTGTTCGGCGCCGGTGACGATCTCGATCCGCTCGTCCGTGCCCGGGCGGCGGACCTGGAGGAACGCGACGTCGTAGGCCGGGTCCCGGTCGGTGATCCAGCGCGGGTCCACGTCGATCCGGGACGGGACCCACACCCCGTACGGCATCACGCCGTCGTGGTAGCCGGGCGCGAACGCCATGTCGGTCGCGAAGGCGTCGCCGTACACGCAGTGCGCGGCGGTGACCACCAGGTTCCGGTTCGGCGACTGCACCACGGTCGCGGTGCAGAAGTGTTCCGGATCGTCCCCGTCCCCCGCACGCACCAGTGCGCCGATCGCGGGGGTCGCCGCGATCGTGCTCGCGTGCAGCGGGTCGGACACCGGCAGGTCCTCGACCTCGGTCGAGGACTCCGTGGGCGCGGGCAGAGCGGGCACTTCGGGCGGAGGGACGGGTGCCGCGCCCAGCAGACTCGCCGCGATCCGGTCGCCCTCGGCCGGGTCCGGGAGGTGGTAGCCGCGAGAGGCGTCGCCGGTGCCACTCGATCTCGGATGGCCGGAGATTCGCCCGGTCGAGGCCAGTGCGACCACCACCAGGACCGCGACCAGGCAAAAGGCCGCACCGATCGTCATCCGACGCCTACTCGGACTCGCCTCGGCATCCGCAGTTCGTCGCGACACTCGACCACCATTCTCAGCGGGCTACGACCTCGGACACTGGACGCTACCGGCTGGACGGATACCCCGGTGGGGAGGAACCAGACCGATACCCGCATGGTCACCGGGTCGTGACGAAGTGTTCCTCCGACCGTCGCCCCAACGGGTGGGAGGTGGGCGACGGTCGCAGGAATCCCCCGCTCTTCTTCTCGTGCCGGCTCGGCGCCGTCTCTCCAAACGCGCCCGGCCGACCCTGCGACCGTATCCCGAGGGTCGGCGGCCTCGACACCCCGGTATGGGTGATTTATGACTGCCTTAAGAAACGTCCTTGGCACCGATTCCGTGGCACCGGCCCGTCCGGCCCGCACGAGTGCCGGGCCCACGACGTCGGGCGGGACCGGCCGCCCCACAACGCTCGGGCCGATCGATTGCGCCGCGCCTACCGGGGGATCGACGGCGTATGTGCCGCTTCATCCGTACGGGTCTCGGGGTCCCTCGGATGCGGGCGGCCGGATCATGCCCTCGTGCCCCGGGCTCGGCACTGTCACAATTTGCTTGTTCCACGAGGGGGTTCCGCATCGGCGGCCGGCGAGGGGATCCGCGCGGGTCGAGCGGAGCGAGGGCGGCCGGAGAGGGCGGGGTATCGATGGCGGGTTCCGAGGACTCGTGGTGGACGGTGCGTGCTCGGCTGCGGCTGATCTGGGTGCCGTGCGTGGCGGTCATGCTCGCCACCGTCGCCGCGCTCGCGGTGGGACTGACCCTGGACGGCGACGCGCGCTCGCGCGGCCTGCTCCTGGTGCTCGGCGGCGATCTGTTGCTCGTGGTCGGGTCGACGGTGCTGATCGAGAGCGCGCTGCGGCGCACGGTCGAGAGGCCGCTCGCCCGACTGGCCGATCCGGGCCGGGAGCCGCCGCGGGCCGGGCGCTACGACAGCCGCGAGTTCGAGCGGATCGCCGACACCATGGCGACCCTGCGCGACCGGGCCCGGGCCGGCGAGGACCGGGCGCACCGCGATCGGGAGCGGGTCGCCCGGCTGACCGAACTGCTCGCCGAACGGGATGGGGCCCTGGAGGGCGAGCGCGAGCGGGCCCGCGACCTGGTCCGCGACCTGGCGGAGCTGCGCGCCCGGGTCGACGAACACGCGCGGCGGGCCCGGCTGGCCCAGGCCGACCTGGATCGGTTCGCGTACGCCGCGACGCACGACATGCAGGACCCGCTGCGCCGGATCGTCTCGTTCGGCCGGATGCTCCAGGAGCGCTACGAGGACGTGCTGGATCGGCGCGGCCGGCAGTACATCGACTTCACCATCGACAACGCCCGCCGCCTCCAGATGCTCATCGACGAGATGGTCACCCTCACCGAGGTGGGCCGCTCGCGCGCGGAGAGCGTCGAGGTCGATCTGGGCGAACTGGTCCGGCAGACCTGGCTGGACATGGCGGACCAGGTGGAGGACACCGGCGCCGAACTGGAGCACGGGCGACTGCCGGTGGTCGAGGCCGATCCCGGACTGCTGGCCACGCTGATCCGGCATCTGCTCGGGAACGCGGTGAAGTTCCAGCGCCCGTACGAGCGGCCGCGGGTGCGCGTCGACGCCGAGCCCGCCGCCGACGGGTGGCGGATCACCGTGACCGACAACGGGATCGGCATCCCCGCCGAGGCGGCGGAACGGGTGTTCGCGGCCTTCCAACGCCTGCACCCGCGCGAGACGTACACCGGCAGCGGCATCGGACTCGCGATGGCCAAGCGGATCGTCGAACAGCACGGCGGCCGGATCGCCGTGGACACCGATCACACCGACGGAACCCGGATCGTCTTCACCCTGCCGGGCCGCGTCGACGAACCCGACGAGCCGGGCCCGGGCGCCGAGTTCGACCCGGACGCCGCACCCGCCGGTCATCCGGTGGATCCGGCCGAAGACGCCGGCCCGACCGGGCCCGCCGAACCCGTCGTCGCGGACTCCGCAGTCGTTGAACCCGTTCGCTTCACTGATCCGTCGAACCACGAGCCGCTCGCGTACGTTTCCGTTGCATCGGCGCCGCGTGATCGGCCGGCGCCGGGTACCACGACGGAGGCACCTGATGCGTACGACCGACCCGAACACCGAGACCGGCACCGAACCGACGACCAAAGCGGCACGGACCGGTAGAGCCGAGCCGACCCGGCGGGTCCTGGTCTGCGGCGCCGTCGTGGCCGCCGCCGGTGCGACGCTGGTGGCGTGTGGCAGCGACGACGGCGATTCGAAGGACAAGACCCCCGAGAGCGCCGGCGGCGAGAAGACGCCCGCGAGTGCCGGCGGCGACAAGTCGCCCACGGGCACCGGCGACGGCAAGACGCTCGGTCCGATCGGCGACGTGCCGGTCGGCGGCGGCAAGATCTACGACGACGCCAAGGTCGTGGTCACCCAGCCCACCGCCGGCGACTTCAAGGCGTTCACCGCGGTGTGCACCCACCAGCAGTGCCTGGTCGGCAGTGTCGCCGCCGGCAAGATCAATTGCCCGTGCCACGGCAGCAGCTTCGACGCGAGCACGGGCGCGGTGCTCGGCGGCCCGGCCTCGCGCCCGCTCGCCGCGAAGCAGATCACGGTGGCCAACGGCCAGGTCGTGCTGAAGCCCGCGTAGGCCGGACCGGCACCACGCAGCCCCCTGCTTCGGCCCGCGTAGGCCGGACCCGCACCGCGCGGGTGGTGGATCACCCGCGCGGCTATGGTTTCCGCTCCCGCTTCGTGATTGCGTACCCGAGCCCGTCCCGGGCCAGGACGCGATCCGGAGGACCCTGCGCATGACGAAGACACCGCCGACCCCGCGACCGAGCCTGGATCTGCTCGACGGCGACTGGTACGCGAACGGCCCCTACCCGGACTACGCGTGGTTTCGTGAGCACGAACCCGTCGCCTGGGACGCGGGCAACGAACTGTGGGGCATCTTCCGCCACGCGGACGTCAAGGACGTCGAGGCGCGCAGCGAGCACTTCGTCAACTCCGACCGGAACAAGGGTGGTTACCGCCCGAACCTGCCCGCCGACCCGGCGATCATCGGCCTGGACAACCCACTGCACAACAAGCGGCGCAAGCTGGTCAGCAAGTGGTTCACCCCACGCGGCGTGCGCGAGTGGGAGGAGCACGTGCGCGAGACCTGCGTACGGATCCTGGACGCCGCCGTGGCCAAGGGCACCGTCGAGGTGGTCGGCGACCTCGCGTCCGTGCTGCCCGCGAAGATGATCGGTCGCCTGCTCGGTTTCCCGGACGAGGACTGGCCCAAGCTGCGTGACTGGTCGGAGCGCACCATCGCACTCGGCGGCGGCCCGCGCTATCTGAGCGAGGACGGCCGGGCCGCGGCGGGCGAGTTCATCCGGTCGGCGCTGGGGCTGTACGAGACGAAGAAGGCGTGTCCGGCCGACGACGTGATGTCGGTGTGGACCACGGCCCACATCGACGGCGAGCCGGTGGGACCGGCCGACGTGGCGAGCGACTGCCTGCTGCTGCTCGACGGCGGCGCGGAGACCACCCGCACGGTGATCGCGCGTACCTTCCTGTATCTGCTCGAACACCCGGATCAGTGGGACCTGCTGCGCGCGGGCGCCGACCTCGCGGTGGCGACGGAGGAGTTCATCAGGTACAGCACACCCATCCACAACATGTGCCGGGTCGCCGTCGGGGACCAGCGCGTCGGTGACACGGTGATCCCGGACGGACACCAGGTGGTGCTGATGTACGGCTCCGCCAATCGCGACCCGGCGGTGTTCGCCGAGCCCGAGCGATTCGACGTGACGCGCACACCCAACGACCACATCACCTTCGGCTTCGGCACCCACTTCTGCCTCGGCGCGCCATTGGCCCGGCTGGAGATCCGGGTCTTCTTCGAGGAGCTGCTCGCCCGGGTGCGCGAGCTGCGGCCGGTCCCGGGCAGCGCGGTGGTACAGATGCCGAACGCCTTCGTATACGGAATCCGCGAGGCACATGTGCAACTGATCGGCTGAACCGCCGGCCCGCGGAACCGCTCGACGGCGTTGAACCGGCATTTCCGGGAAAAGGGATGAAGAGGAGTTTTCGCACAGATAATCGTTGGGAGGCGACCATGCCGGGCTTGTTGGACGAAGGCATGCCGGTCGATCACCGGCTCGGACAGGTCTACCGATACGGCGGCGGGTTCATGGGACTCGTGCTGATCACGTTCGGTGTCCTGGGGTTCACGAACAACGTCGGTTTCTTCTCCACCACCGGGCGCCAGGTCGCCGGGATGTCCACCAACGGCGCGCTGAGCCTGATCTCCGTCGTGGTCGGCGCGATCCTGATCGTCGGCGCGATCATCGGCGGCAACACCGCCTCGACCGTGAACATCGTGGTGGGAACGTTGTTCGTGATCAGCGGTTTCGTCAACCTGGGCCTGATGGGCACGCCGGACATCAACTACCTGTCCTTCAAGATGCCGAACGTGATCTTCAGCTTCGTGGTCGGTCTGCTGGTGATGACGTTCGGCCTGTACGGGAGGGTCAGCGGCCATCTGCCGCACGACAACCCGTACTGGCGCCAGCGCCACCCGGACCGGGCGGCCCGCGAGGACGCCTACCGCAGCCGGGCCTCGGTGCTCTCCCGCGACGGGGCATCGGCGGTCGGCAGCGGCCCGTCCCGACACGGCATCGCCGGCAGCCACTAGCTGGGCCCTGTCCGGCGGACGGGCGACCCCAGGCAGGACGCGCATCGGCGCCGGAGGGGCTCGATCGAGCCCCTCCGGCGCCGATGCGCGTCCGACATCCCCTGTCGCCTCAGTGGCCCGCGCCGCCCTCCGCGCCCGGCGGACGCTCCCGGCGCGGCATCAGGAACGCGAGTGCCCACGCCGCGGCCAGCGCGAGCGCACTGGCCGTGAGACCGATCGTGAACGCGTCGTCGAACACCGCGCGCACCGCGTCCGCCCCGTGCGCCGCGCCCACGTTGTCCTCCACGTGGCCAAAGAACAGCGTGCCGAACAGTGCCACCCCCAGCGCGCCCGCGAGCTGCTGGACCGCGTTGAGCACACCCGAGGCCGAGCCGATCTCGTGGTCGTCGACCCCGGCCAACGCGATGCCGAAGAACGGTGCCATCAGCAGTCCGAAGCCGAAGCCGGCGAGCGCCGTGGCCGGCAGCAGGACCCAGGCGTTCACCGGGCCGTCGTGCATCGCGATGGTGATGCCGATGCCCGCCACCCCGAGCAGGCCGACCAGCAGGCCCGCGTGCAGGACCCGGCGGCCGTACTTGGCGGCAAGCACCGCGCCGGCCAGCCCGGCGCCGACGGTCGAGCCGAGCGACCACGGGATCAGCGCGAGCGCCGCGTGCGTCGCCGTCCAGCCCAGGCCGACCTGGAGATAGATGCCGAGCACGAGCATCAGGCCGATCATCGAGCCGAACATCATCAGGCCGACCGCGAGGGCCCCGGTGAAGGCGCGGTTGCGGAACAGGCTGATCTCCACGAGTGCGTCGCGACCCGCGCGGCTGCTGTGCACCTCGTACCAGGCGAACAGCGCGAGCACCGGCAGCGAACCGGCCATGCAGGCGAACGTCCAGCCGGGCCAGCCCTGTTCGCGACCCTGGACCAACGGGTACACGAGCAGCACCATCGCGGCGGTGACCAGGATCATGCCGACGACGTCCAAGCCCGGCCGGCGCGCACCGGCCGCCGCGGCGGTGGGTCGGGGCACCACGGTGGCGCCGGCGAAGAAGGCGAACAGTCCCAGCGGCACGTTCACCAGGAACACCGCGCGCCAGCCCAGGCCGAACACGTCGGCGTCCATCACCACCCCGCCCAGGATCGGACCGAGCACCGCGGCCAGGCCCATCGCCGGACCGAACACCGCGAACGCCGCGCCGACCTCGCGCTCGTCGAACATCTCCCGGATCAGCCCGAGCGCCTGCGGCACCATCATCGCGGCGGCCAGGCCCTGCAGGCCGCGGGCGCCGATCAGCATCTCCGGCGATTGCGCGAGGCCGCACAGCGCCGAGGTGAGGGTGAAGGCGAGCACCCCGCCGAGGAACATCCGACGCCGACCGAGGATGTCGCCCAGCCGGGCGCCGGTGATCAGGAACATCGCGAACGCCAGCGTGTACGCGGCCGAGAACCACTGGAGGTGGGTCGAGGTGCCGCCGAGGGCGTCCCGGATGCCGGGGCCCGCCACGTTGACGATGGTCGCGTCGAGCAGGTCCATGATGTCGGCGCCCATGACCACCGCGAGGCCGATCCACCGGAGTGGGTAGGACGCACGGCGCTCCCCCGGCTCGGCCGCGGTCGTCACCGCCTTGGTGATGTCGGTTTCCATCGTCTCCCCCTGCTGCTCGTCGAACACTGCCCGCCGCCGCCGAACACTGATCGCACGCCGCCGGTCCTCGTCCCTCGAACGCTGTTCGTAGTTCGAACGGCGTTTACTCCACGAACATCGTTTTAGTCGCGAACACTGTTCGCGTCAAGTACAGTGTTCGTAAAGCCGGATGGTCGGCGAGGTCGATCGAGGAGGTGGCGCCGTGTCCGAGGTTCCCGAAGTACCCGTACCGCCGTGGCGCACGTCGCCCAAAAGTCGCTCTCCGCGCAAGCCGGCGCTGAGCCAGGAGGCGATCGTCACCGCCGCGCTGGAGATCATCGACGCGGAGGGGCTGGACGCGCTGAGCATGCGCCGGGTCGCCCAGCGCTTCGACACCGGAGCGGCCTCCTTGTACGCGTACGTCGCGAGCAAGGAAGAGCTCGTGGAACTGGTGGTCGACCGGGTCAACGGAGAAGTGCTGATCCCGACTGCGGATCCCGACCGCTGGCGCGAGCAACTGCGCGAGGCGATGTTCGCGATCCGCGACGTCTACGCCTCACACCGCGATCTCGGCCGCGCGCTGATCGGCGCGGTGCCGATCGGGCCGAACTCGCTGGACTCCACGGAGCGGCTGCTGGCGATCCTGCGCGCGGGCGGACTGTCCGCGAAGGTCAGCGCGTTCGCGGCCGATCTGCTGTCCATGTACACGGTGACGTCCGGCCTGGAAATGGGCGGCCAGAACACCATGCACGGGGCCACCGACGAAGAGCGCGGGGCCTACTACACCCGCGTGCACGACTACTTCGCCTCCTTGCCCGCCGCCCGCTTCCCGACCCTGACCTCGCTCGGCGACGCGCTCACCTCCGGAGACGGCGACGAGCGCTTCGCGTTCGGCATCGACGTGTTGTTGCTCGGCATGGTCGCGTACACCGACCGGGAGTCCTGACCGGGCGTCAGGAACCCGGCCAGGACCGGGATCACCGCGCAGATCGTGTACGCGGTGACATAGCCGCCCGGGCCGCCGATGATCACTCCGAACAGCGGTGGCCCGGCGGCGGCGGTCAGGTTCTGGCCGGTGTTCTGGATGCCCATCACCCGTCCCGCCCACGCGCTGCCCGCGAGTTCGGCGACTGCGGTGAACGCCAGTCCGTTCCAGCTCACCGTGGCCACCGAGGCGAGCAGCAGGAAGACGATGGCCACCGGCCCGCCGATCGCCGCGGTCAGCGCGAGCGCGCCGACCACCACGGCGTTGACCACGCACAGCGTGCGCATCGGCCGCAGCCGGGAGCCGACCAGGTCCGACCAGCGGCCGACCGCGATCCGGGTGCCCGCCGCGACCAGTTGCACAGCCGCGAGCAGCCGACCGGCCGCGGTCGCGGTCCACTCGTGCTCGGAGACCAGATAGTCCGCGGCGAAGGACACCACGACGAACTGGGACACCACCAGCAACGCGCTGGCCGCGTGTATTCGGTACAGGACGGGCGAATCGTAGGGAGAGGCGGGTCGGGCCGCGCCCAGCGGGCGCGCCGGTCGGGCCGGATCGCGAACGAGCACCGCGACCAGCGCCGCACCCACCACGCACAGCACGGCCGGGAAGACCAGCGCGGCCCGAAAGCCCGCGTGGGTGCCGATCGGCGGCAACACCAACGCGCCGGCCACCATGCCCAGCGGCTGAGCCATCTGCCGCATGCCCATCGCCAGCCCGCGCTGCTCGGGCGCGAACCAGCCCAGCACGACCCGCCCGCTGGCCGCGTTCACGGCCGCCGAGCACGCACCCGCGACCGCGAGCCAACCGCCCAGCCACACCACGCCGTTGCCCGCCAGGGCCACCGCGATCGCGCCGCCGGCCAACGCCAGGCCCACCGCCATCACCCGGCGCTCGCCCCAGCGATCCGCCGCCGCGCCCCACAACACCAGGGTCAGCAGCAGACCGAAGGTCGGACACGCCACGACGGTGCCGGCCTGCGCGAGCGACATGCCCTCGTCCGCGCGCAGCACCGGGACGAGATAGGCGAGGCCGTACAGGAACACGCAACTCGCCAGTTGTGCGCACATCCCGATGGCCAGCATCAGCCAGCGTCGGCTCTCCCCCATCGCGCCACCTCCACGTCAATATGTGTGCACATTACAAGCTTTCTCAGAGATTGAGACGAATATCTTGAATCATGAGACATGGCCCATGGAGCAGCATGGGAACAGGACCACCGCAACACGTTCCACCACTTTGGGGAGGCCACATGTTCGATGTCGAGGAGTACCGGGTCGGGCCGCGCAACGCGATCACCGACGTGGCCGGCCTGCGGGTCGGGCACGCCGCCTACACCGACGCCGGCGCGATGACCGGAACCACCGTGCTGCTCGGCCCGGTCGGCGGCTTCGTGGCCGGCGTGGACGTGCGCGGCGGCGCGCCGGGCACCCGCGAGTTGGACGCGCTCGACCCGCGCAACCTGGTGCCCCGGATCGAGGCGATCGTGCTCAGCGGGGGCAGCGCGTTCGGTCTGGACGCGGCGAGCGGCGTGGTGGCGTGGCTGGCCGAGCGGGGCCGGGGATTCCCGGTGGGCACGGAGCCGCATCAGGTGGTGCCGGTGGTGCCGGCCGCGTCGTTGTTCGACCTCGGGCGTGGCGGCGACTGGGCACGTCGGCCCGATGCGGCGTTGGGCCGGGCGGCGATCGCGGCGGCCGACGCCGAGCCGGAGCACGCGGCGGTGCCGCTGGGCAGCGTGGGGGCCGGCACCGGTGCGATGGTCGGCGGCCTGCGCGGCGGGGTGGGCACGGCGAGCGTGGTGTTGCCCGGCGGGGTCACCGTCGCGGCGCTCGCGGTGGTCAACGCGGCGGGGTCGGCGGTGGACCCGATCGGCGGACTGCCGTACGCGGCCGGCCTCGGGCTGCCCGCCGAGTTCCCGCTGACCGCTCCCGAACACGCCGAGCACGCCGCCGCGTTGACCCGCGCCGCGGCCTCGGCCGGGATGCCGCCCACGCTCAACACCACGATCGGGATCGTGGCCACCGACGCGGTGCTGACCAGGTCACAGGCGCAAAAGGTGGCGGGCGTCGCGCACGACGGGCTGGCCCGGGCGATCCGGCCGGTGCACACGCTCTACGACGGCGACACCATCTTCGCGGTGTCCACGGCCCGGGTACCGCTGCCCACACCCGATCCGGACACGCCCTACGGAGTGAACGCGGAGGCCGCCGCGCTGACCCTGATCCACGCGGCGGCGGCGGATGTATTCGCCCGGGCGGTACTGCATGGCGTGCTGGCCGCGAAGGGCGGCGGTGAAGTCCCGGCCTACCGAGATCTCTATCCGAATTCCAGCTCCGCATACGGGCACCGACGATCTTGATCGACGATTCCGAATTGGGAAACCCGCCGCAGAGGAGCCGGCGGGACTGCCCTATCATCGGCGATTCGACGATGACATTTCCCCGCTTCCCAGGGGGCCCGAACTAACGGGGCGGTTTGCCGGCATGGGACACGTAGATCATTTCGCTTACGGAGCCGTCACCCCGGGCATCGCCTACCTCATGTCATGCGTCGGATCGGCTCTCGGGCTGCTCTGCACGACACGGGCGCGGGCGGTACGCGGTTGGGTGCGAGCGCGCTGGTTGGTTTTGGGGGCGGCCTCGATCGGCGGCACCGGAATCTGGGTCATGCATTTCATCGGCATGCTCGGATTCTCGGTGCGCGAGTCCCCGATTCGATACGACGTGGCCAAGACGATGACCTCGCTGGTGCTCGCGGTGGTGGTGGTCGGCATCGGTATGGCAGTCGCCGGTCGGCACAACGCGGGCACGGTGGGGCTGGTACTCGGCGGGGTGATCACCGGCGGCGGCGTGGCGATCATGCACTACATGGGCATGGCCGCGATGAGCCTGGACGGCTCGGTCGAATACGACTCGTTCCGCGTCGGCCTGTCGATCCTGATCGCGGTGGTCGCGGCCACCGCGGCACTGTGGGCCGCACTCAATGTGAGTGGGCTCGCGGCGACCGCGGGCGCCGCGTTGATCATGGGCCTGGCGGTCAGCGGAATGCACTACACGGGAATGTCCGCAATGCGTGTGCGCACCGAGGGTCGACACGGGATGGTGCACGGCGCGGAGGCGTCCCAATTCCTCGCGCCGTTGATCACCGGCATCAGCCTTTTCACGGTGATCACACTGTTCATCGTCGCCCTGTCGCCATCCGCCGACGAGATCAAGGAAGAGGACGAACTCAACGCCCGATTGGCCCGGCTGGAAGACAACCGAATCGGCTCACCCCCGGCCGGAAACCGGCCCGGCCCGCGCACATCCCACCGCCGCGGAACACAAACCGACCCCCACGATTACTTCCACTCGGGCCGCTGATCCGGAATCGAGAATTCCGAATTCTTGTCGGCGAGGCCCCGCGACGCGCGAGGGGCCGGCGGGGCACTTGGCCCCGCCGGCCCCATGCCGTCGGCCCCATCACGCCGACCCGGCCCCATCACGCCGGA
Organism: Embleya scabrispora DSM 41855; assembly: GCF_000372745.1. GTDB lineage: Bacteria > Actinomycetota > Actinomycetes > Streptomycetales > Streptomycetaceae > Embleya > Embleya scabrispora. Next base: position 34,882 of record NZ_KB889696.1, read on the forward strand.
CCCGACCCGGCTCGCTACTGCGTCGGTTCCAGTACCGGACCCAGGGGGGTGATCGCGTCGAAGGGGCGCTCACGGCGCTCACGGCGTCTGGCGGCGAGCCTTTCGCGCAGCCCCATGCGGGGTTCCTTGTCTTCCTGTGCCTGCTTTCGGGCGGAGCCCACGTTGGCGCGGGCCTGGTCCTCTCGGTCGTGGTCGCCGAGCGCGGCGAACAGGGTCGCGGCCTGCTCGTGCGCGAGGGCGGCCTCGTCGAACCTGCGCAACTGCTGGAGTGCGGCTCCGAGGCTGTTCAGCGCCTGGCCCTCGCGGTGCTGGTCGCCGAACTTGGCGAACAGGTTCGCGGCCTGCTCGTGCGCGGTGGCGGCCTCCTCGAACTTGCGCACCTGGTGGAGTGCGGCCCCGAGGTAGTCCAGGGCCTGGCCCTGGCGGTGGAGGTCGTCGAGTTCGGTGAACAGCGTGGCGGCCTGCCGGTGGACCTCGATCGCCTCGACGAACCGGCGCATCTCCCGAAGGCCGATGCCGAAGTTGTTCAGGGCCTGCCCCTCGCGGTGGTGGTCGTCCAGATCCGCGAACAGCGCGGCGGCTTGGCGGTGGACCTCGATCGCCTCGATGAAGCGGCGCATCTCCTGGAGGGCGATGCCGAAGTTGTTCAGGGCCTGCGCCTCGCGGTGGTGGTCGTCCAGATCCGCGAACAGGACGGCGGCCTCGCGATGGGCCTCGTTCGCCTCCTCGTACCGGCGCACCTCCTGGAGCGCGGTGCCGAGGTTGTTGAGGACTTGGGCCTCGCGGTGACGGTCGTCGAGTTCCGCGAACAGCGCGGCGGCTTGGCGGTGGGCATCGATCGCTTCGTCGAAGCGCCGCACCTGCTGGAGCGCGGTGCCGAGATTGCCCAGCGCCTGACCCTCGCCGTGCTGGTCTCCCTGCTCGCGGGACAGCGCGAGGTCTTCCTGGTGGGCCTTGATCGCTTCGTCGAAGCGCCGCACCTGCTGGAGGGCGGTACCGAGGTTGTTCAACGCCCGACCCTCGCCGTTGCGGTCGCCGAGTTCGCGGCAGATGACGAGGTCTTGCTGGTGGCTCATGATCTCTCCCGACGCGTCGCGGACTTCCGCCCCGACCGCCGCTCCGCCCTTGGAGGAGAAACGGCGCGGCCCGGCGGTACATCCCTTCACATGGACACTTTCAGTAACACGCGTCTCATCGAGAGCGGCAACCGCACGCATGTCGGGACGGCCAACCGGGTGGCGCATTAGGCCGCATGGACGGCGCGGCGAACGGATCGACCCGTCACGACGGACACCGCCGCCCCTACGCCCGGGACGCTTGATTGCGTCAATGATTTGCCGCAGACTCGCACGACGTCTCAACCAGCGCCAACGCGTCGGCGCACCGTCGGCGCGTGGTCAGGAGGAATCCGATGCCGATCCCCGTGCCCCTGGACGAATACCCGGTCCACCAGGTCCCGCTGTTCCACAGCGAAGTCGGCTCGACCGACCGGAACTTCTACGACCGCTGCATCATGCACGCCTACGACCGCGCGGGCGGCGTCCAGATCGCGACCGGCCTCGGCGTCTACCCCAACCTGGGGGTGATCGACGCGTACGTGGTGATCCGCAAGGACGGCCGTCAGCACGCGGTGCGGATGTCGGGCGCGCTCGGCCCGGACCGGCTCAGGCAGGAGGTGGGGCCGTACCGGATCGAGGTGCTGGAGCCGCTGGCCAGTGTGCGTGTGGTGTGCGACGCGCCGGATCAGGGCATCTCGATCGACCTCACCTTCACCTCGCCGTTCGCGCCGCTGCCGGAACCTCGACACGTGCAGCGCAGCGACTTCAAGCCGCTCCTGGACGCGTCGCGCTTCGTGCAGATCGGCGACTGGACCGGCACGGTGACCCTGGACGGCGAGGAGATCGCCGTCACGCCGCAGACCTGGTCCGGCTCGCGCGACCGCTCCTGGGGCATCCGCCCGTCGGGCGAGGCGCCGCCGGCCGGGCGCCCCGCGCAGACCGCCGGGTTCTGGTGGAACTGGATCCCCATCCACCTCGGCGATCAGGCGCTGATGATCATCGCCCAGGAGTCGGCCGAGGGGCATCGTTTCCTGACCGAGGCGATCCGGGTCTTCCCGCTCGACACCGGCAAGGCGCCCGAGCAACTCGGCTGGCCCGAGTTCGACGTGCGCTACACGTCCGGCACTCGGCTGCCCGAGGGCGCGGCGATCCATTTGACCGACCGCAAGCGCAATGCGCTCACGCTGCACCTGGACAACCACGGGTACATCGCGCTCAACGTGGGCGCGGGCTACGGCGGCGACCCGGACTGGGGCCACGGCCAGTGGAAGGGCGAGGACTACCTCGACGGCGCGGTGTACGAGCAGAAGGACCCCGAGGTGGCCAAGCGCATCCCGTTCAGCGTGATCGACCACGTCGCGACCGCCCGACTCACCGGTCCCGACGGCGCACTGCTCGCCGAAGGCGTGGGCATCTTCGAACACGGCACGTTCGGCCGACACGACCCGTCGGGCTTCACCGGGTGGGACTCGGTCGCCCCGTAGCGCCCACCGGGAGCGAAGCCGGCGGATTTTACCGGGCATTCGTCGCCGACACTCCGAAAACGCATAAGTTGCTGAAATACCGGGACAGTTCGCGGTATCCATAGGCGCGGGACCGGTGTCACTCCTCCCGTGACCCGCCGACCGCCGGGCCGTGCACGCGAGTCCTCCCGCGCGCCCGGCCCGGCAGGTCTCGGCCGGATGCGGTCCGGTGGGCTCAGTCCTCGGCCAGGAACGCGCTCAGCCGCTCCGTGGTCTCGATCCACTCCTCGACCAGGGACAGGACGACCTCCTGGGTCGGCCGGACCTTGTCGAGCATGCCCACGACCTGGCCCACCGGCCAGCCGTTGAGCTCCTTGTTCCTGGTCCGGGTGAAGCGCCGGGACGCCGCGTTGAAGATGATGCCCTGGAGCGGCATCGGCAGCGGATCGGGATTGGCCGGATCCTCCCACGCGTCCGTCCATCCGGACCTGAGCTGGCGGGCCGGCTTGCCGGTCATCGCCCGCGAGCGCACCGTGTCGGTGGACTTGGCCTCCAACAGGTTCTGCACCGACACCTCGTGGGTGTCCGCCTCGGCGACGGTCAGCCACAGGCTGCCGGTCCACACCCCCTGGGCGCCGAGCGCAAGCGCCGCGGCCATCTGCCGACCGCCGCCGATGCCGCCGGCCGCGAGCACCGGGATGTCCGGCCCCACCGTGTCCACGACCTGCGGGATGAGCACCATCGTGGAGATCTCGCCGCAGTGCCCGCCGGCCTCGGTGCCCTGCGCGACCACCACGTCCACGCCCGCCTCGACCTGCTTCTGCGCGTGCCGCGGGCTGCCGCACAGCGCCCCGACCAGGACACCCGCGTCGTGGCACGCGTCGATGATGTCGGCCGGCGGCGGGCCGAGCGCGTTGACGAACATCTTGACCAGCGGGTGCTTGAGCGAGACCTGGATCTGCGCGCGCGACTCCAGGTCCACGTTCAGCCCGGCGGCCTTGACCGGCCTGTCCGCCAGCTCGGCGGGCAGCGGCGGAATCCCGTGGCTGTCCAGGAGTTCGTCGACGAACTTCCAGTGCTCCTCCGGGATCAGCTTCTCCAGGTTGCTCGGCAGCGCGGCCTCGCCACCGCCCTTGCCGATGTACGCCATCGGGATCGCCAGGTCGACGCCGTACGGCTTGCCGTCGGTGTGCTCGTCGAGCCAGGCGAGCTCGACCTCCAACTGCTCGGGGTCGAACGCGAGCGCACCGAGCACGCCGAAGCCGCCGGCTCGGCTGACCGCCGCGACCACGTCGCGGCAGTGGGAGAACGCGAAGATCGGGAAGTCGATCCCGAGCTTCACGCAGATGGGGGGCTTCATCGCCAGAACCTCCGGTCACCGGGTGAAGGCCCCAGAATAGGAAGGCTCCTTGACCAAATCAAGGTCAAGGAGCCTTACCATTTTGCGGGATGCGGAACCGAGCGGCTATGCGCGGCTACGCATGGTCACCGGCGGCTACGGCTTGTCCGCGCCCACCGCCCACATCGCGAAGTACTGGGCCGCCGCGCCGTACGCCTGAGCCAGCGCGACCTTCGCACCGTCCACCTGGTGCTCCCCGGCCGCGCCCCGAACCTGGAGCGCCGCCTCCAGGAAGCGCAGCATGCCGGAGGCGCCGATCGGGTTGGAGGACAACACGCCGCCCGACGGGTTCACCGGGAAGTCACCGTCGAACGCGGTCTCGCCGCGGTCGACCATCTTCCAGCCCTCGCCCACGGGCGCGATGTCGTGGCCCTCCAGCCACATCGGCTCGTACCAGGAGAACGGCACGTACAACTCGGCCACGTCGATCTGCCGCCGCGGGTCGGTGATCCCGGCCTGCCTGTACACATCCCACGCGCAGTCGATGCCGGCCTGGGGGCGGATCGGGTCGCGGCCGTTGAACGACGACGGTTCGGAGCGCATCGAGGTGCCCAGGATCCAGGCCGGGGCCCGGCCGTCGGCCGCCGCCGCGTCGCCGCCCGCCTCGTCGGTCAGCACGATCGCGCCGGCGCCGTCCGAGGACGGGCACGACTCCAGGAAGTGCAGCGGGTCCCACATCATCGGCGACTCGCGGACCTTGTCGATCGAGATGTCCTTGAGCTGCAGGTGCGCGTACTGGTTGCGCAGCGCGTTCTGCCGGTCCTTGACCGCCACCTGCCAGCCGATGTGCTCGGGCGCCCCGGACTTTTGGATGTACGCCCGAATCCACGGCGCGAACGCGCCGCCCGCGCCGATCGACCCGGACTTGCCGCCGCCGAGCCCGAATTGCGCGTTCCCCTCGGACTGCTTCTCCCACGCGACGGCCAACACGCGCTTGTGTACCCGGCTGCTGATCAGGTGTGAGGCGACGATCGCCGTGGACCCGCCCACGCTGCCCGCGGTGTGCACGCGAAACACCGGCTTGCCGGCCCCGCCGAGTGCGTCCGAGAGGTAGAGCTCGGGCTTCATCACGCCCTCGAAGATGTCGGGCGCCTTCCCGATCACCACCGCGTCGATGTCGCTCCAGGTCATCCGCGCGTCGTCCAACGCGCGCTGGGCGGCCTCGCGGACCAGGCCCGCGATCGACAGGTCGTCGCGCCGCTTCTTGTGCTTGGTCTGGCCGATGCCGACGACGGCAACGCGCTCATGGGTCATCGGTTGTCACCTTTCGCGGCGGGGTCACCCTCGGCTCCGGTGTCACCTTCCAGGACACAGACGAGGTTCTGCTGGAGTGCCGGGCCCGACGTGGCGTGCCCGAGCGTGCGCGAGCGCCCGTTGATCAGGATCTGGTCGGCCGCGGCGGCGATCCGCACCAGGCCGGTGGCCATCAGCGGGTTGCCGGTGAGCGCGCCGCCGGACGGGTTGATCACCACGTCCTCGGCCAGGCCCAGCGACTGCCGCAGGATCACCTCCTGCGCGGTGAACGGCGCCATCAGCTCGGCCACCTCGACGCCGGCCACACCGCCCGCCCGCTGCCCGGCGATCCGGGTCGAGGCGGAGTCGGTCAGGTCGCGCAGCGCCGGGTTGTGCACCTCGCTGCGGTGGTCGAGGCCGGTGATCCAGGCCGGGCGCTCGGTCAGTTCGGCGGCACGCGGGCCGCGCACGAGCACGACCGCGCAGGCGCCGTCCGAGATCGGCGGCAGGTCGCTCTTGCGCAGCGGATTGCGCAGGTAGCCCTCGGCGAGCAGCTTGTCCACGTCCTGCTCGGCGCCCCGCACCTGCTGGTTGGGGTTGCCCGCCGCGTCGCGGCGCGAGCGCGCGGCGATCTCGGCGAGTTCGCGTTCGGTGGTCTTGCCGGACTCGATCAACTGCCGGGCCTGGAGCGCGGCGAGCGAGACCGGGTCCAGGCCGAGCGGCGCGAGGTAGTACGGGTCGAGTTCGAGCGGGTACATCGCGGCCGGGTCGCCGGTGGAGGACTTGCCCGAGCCCATCGCGACCGCGATGTCGATGTCGCCGTGCTTGAGGCGCACCCACGCCTCGTACATCGCCCACGCGCCGTCCATCTCGACGTGCGACTCGTGGATCGGCGGCCACGCGCCCATCGCGTCCAGGTTGGGCACGAACGAGAACGTGCCACCGGAGATGTAGTCGCACGACCCCTGGCAGCTGAACCCGATGTCGGAGCGCTTGAGCCCGACCTTGTCCAGGGCCTCGTCGACGACCATCAGCAGCATCTCGGTCTCGGTGAGCTCCTGTCGGCGCACCGCCGGGAGCTGCGCGGTCGCGACGATCGCGATGTCGCTGTCCTGCCGCACTGCCGTCTCCCTTGTCTCGCCCGCGTTTTGACGCGCCGTCATCAGAACACCCGGTTCATGTACTGCTCGGCGGGCTCGTCCGGCTCACCGGTGTGCCGCCAGCCCTTGATGAAGCCCGCGACCGTGCCCCAGCCCTTGCTGGTGATCTCCGCCGCGTCCCGCTCGGCGTCGGGCATCCACTCCGCCCGCACCCGCATGCCCACCCGGATCTCGGACACCGGGATGTCCAGGATCTGCTGCTGCGCGATCACCATCTCGTCGCCTTCGAGCACGACGGAGGCACGCGCGAACGGCTCGGTCTCCTTCTGGCCGGGATACGGCGTCGGCGTGATGATCGTGTAGTTGGAGACCACACCGCGGTCGGGCAGCACCTCGTCCAGCTCGGGTCCGAGCAGGATGGCGTCCACCGAGCAGTAACCGCGGCCCAGGAAGACCCGGTTGCACTGCGGGCAGCGCTGCCCGGTCAGTCGGCCGGCCCGCAGGTTGTTCGCGTAGCGGACGAGCGTGGGCGAGAGCACGTCGGTGTAGGTGATCTTGGAGAAGTACTCCATGGTCGTGACGTCCTGCGCCTCGCCGGGCTCGCCCTCGGGGCTGTCGGCGTGCTCGCCGGGGACGAAGCAGACGATGTCGTCGATCCGGCCGACCGGCTCGTCGCGCCAGCGCGGGGCGACGCGCATGCCGGTGTGCACCGCGTCCTCGCTGCCCGCGTCGAGCACGTGCACGAGGTCGGTGTCGGCGCCGTCCAGGCGTACCAGGACGAAGGCGAACGGCCGGTCCAGCGGGTGCGATTCGATCGGCTCGGCGACCCACGTCCAGGACCGGACGGTGCCCGCCGGACCCACCTCGACGAAGTCGTGCGCGAGCTCGTTCCCGGTCTCCGGGTCGTACTCCATGGGCGGCACGATCACCCGCTCACCGGACCGGATCCCGACGATCCGACGGGCGGTCAGCTCCGAGAAGAAGCGACCCATGACCGGTCCGAGTGTGCGCTTGTAAGGGAACTGGATAGTACTGACGGTCTGTGTCGACACGGTCATCCTCTCGGCCTGGGAACGAGGTCGGCCACCGGCCGAACGATAGGTAAGGTTCCTTGACGAGGTCAATGGATGGCGAAAACATGTTCTCGCATGTCGTATGTCGATGCCTTCGGTACTCGGCATGCGCCACGGTCCACCACGATCGGCCACCATCCGCCATCTCCGAGGGGAAGCCGCAGATGTCGTACGACCTGCCCGCCGCGCTGCACCGCCCGGTATTCGTCCCCGATCTGCTCCTGCACGCACTGACCAGGCACGCCGACAAGCCCGCGATGTACATCGGCGACCGCGTCTTGACGGCCGGTCGGGTGCGCGACGAGATCAGCCGATACCAACAGGCGTACGCGTCGCTGGGTGTGGTCAAGGGCACCATGGTCTCGGTGCTGTCCGCGAACCGGCCCGAGGTGTTGTTCGCGACCGGCTGCAACATGCTGACCGGCTGTCGCGCGACGCCGCTGCATCCGATGGGCTCGCTGGAGGATCACGCGTACGTACTGGCCGACGCCGGCGTCGAGGCGCTGATCTACGACCCGGGGCCGTACGGCGAGCGGGCCGCGGCGCTCAAGGAGCGGCTGCCGCACCTGAAGTTGCTGGCGTTCGGACCGGATTCGGGTGACCTGGGCACGGATCTGCTCGCGCTGGCCGCGAAGTTCGAGCCGGGGGTGCTCACGCCGCCGGAGGTGAGCGCCGAGGACGTCTCGGGCTACGCGTACACCGGCGGGACCACCGGTCGGCCCAAGGGCGTGATGTCCACCTACCGCTCCGGAGTGACCCTGCCGACCGTGCAACTCGCCGAGTGGGACTGGCCGGACGAGGTGCGCTTCCTGGTGGCGACGCCGCTGTCGCACGCGGGCATGTCGGCGTTCATCCCCACGCTGCTGCGTGGCGGTTCGATCGTGGTGCTGCCGCACTTCGATCCGAAGCAGGTGCTCGCGGCGATCGAGAAGTATCGGATCACCGCGACGATGCTGGTGCCGACGATGTTGTACGTGCTCCTGGATCACCCCGACCTGGACAAGTACGACCTGTCCAGCCTGGAGACCGTGTTCTACGGTGCCTCCGCGATGTCGCCGGCGCGGTTGAAGGAGGGCATCGAGCGGCTGGGGCCGATCTTCTTCCAGTACTACGGCCAGGCCGAGTGCCCGATGACGATCACGGTCATGCGCCGGGACGAGCACGACCCGAACGACCCGGCGCGGCTTGCCTCGTGCGGTCGGCCGGTGCCGTTCCTGACGGTGAAGCTGCTCGACGAGGACCTGAACGAGGTGCCCCAGGGCGAGCCGGGCGAGATCTGCGTACGCGGTCCGCTGGTGATGGCCGGCTACCTCAACAAGCCCGAGCAGACCGAAGAGGCGTTGCGTGGTGGGTGGTTGCACACCGGCGACATCGCCCGGGCGGACCCGGACGGGTTCCTGACCATCGTGGACCGCAAAAAGGACATGATCATCACCGGCGGCTTCAACGTCTTCCCGCGTGAGGTGGAGGACGTGATCTCGGCCCATCCGGCGGTGGCCGCGGTCGCGGTGGTCGGGGTGCCGGACGACAAGTGGGGCGAGGCGGTCAAGGCGGTCGTGGTGCTGAGGCCCGGACACGAGGTGGATCCGGCCGAGCTGATCGCGCTGGTGAAGGAGCGCAAGGGCGCGGTACAGGCGCCCAAGTCGATCGACTTCGCCGACACGATTCCGCTGTCGCCGCTGGGCAAGCCGGACAAGAAGACGCTGCGGGCGCGGTATTGGGGCGAGGGTGGGCGGCAGGTGAACTGAGGGGCGGAGCTGCGGCTCCCGGTCGGCGGCCCCGGTCGGCGGCTCGTGCCTGCGGGTGGCGCACGGCGTACGGCGCACCGCGCGCGCGTCGCGGTGGTCGGCCCGTGTCCGGGGCGGCGGCCGGGCTGTCGCCGGCTGGGAGCTTTTCCCCATGTCGCGGTTGTGGTGCGGGGATGCCGCGGAGGGTCAGCTCGCGAGTTCGGTGAGGGCGGCCTCCCAGGTGCGGGTGCCGACGGTGGCGCCTTCCAGGGTCAGGTTCTCGCCGGCGCGGTAGGCGCGGCCGGCCTTTCCCGGGAAGCGGACCGGCAGCTTCGGGCGACGCTTGCCGTTGGCCGTGAGGTAGCTGCCGATCGCCTCGCCCATCGTGTAGACCTTCGGCCCCGCCAGGTCCGGCACCAGGCCGGCCGGCTCGCCGAGAGTCAACTCGACCATGCGCTCGGCCACATCGCGCACGTCCACCGGCTGGAGGCGGACCCCGCCGGGGACCGGGACGACGGGCAGCTTCGTCATCTTGCCCATCACGGTCAGCATCAGCTGGTGGAACTGGGCGGCGCGCAGCGTGGTCCACGGCAGGCCCGACTCGGCCACCGCCTGCTCGGCGCCCAGCTTGGCCTTGAAGTAGCCCAGCGGGACGCGGTCGGCGCCGATCACCGAGATGTAGACCAGGTGCCGTACGTCGGCGTCCTTCGCGGCCCGGACCAGGTTGCGGGTGGCCTCGTCGTCGCCCTTGGGGCCGCCCGCCAGGTGCAGGATGGTGTCCACCCCGGCGACGGCGGCTTCGACACCCTCGTTCTTGAGCAGGTCGGCGGTCACGTACTCGACGCCTTCCTGGGCGGCGCCCCCGGTGCGGCTGAGTACCCGAACGTTGTTGCCCGCGTCGCGCAGCATCGGGACGACCAAGCGGCCCAGCGTGCCCGTACCACCGGTGACCAGGATCGACTTCGTCATGACTTGCTCCCGTTGTTCGGACCGGGTCTTCGTTTCGGTTCCCGGTCTCTTCGTCGGGGCCCTTGGTGGGCTCCTGCTTCCCTGACGGACGGGCCGAAAAAAGTGTGACGGGCGGGTGGGGAAGCTTTTTGCGAGCGCTGTCGGAAGGCGCGGGACCGGTCTGCGGGTGGCGGTGTGGCGGGTGTCGGGCCGGGTGCGGTGGGCGAGCGCGTGGCGGCGTGAGGGGCTCGTTGGCCTGCGGCATGCCGGATTGGGCGGTACTTCGCGCGGAGACGACTGAGGTCCAGCTTCTCTTGGCTGCTCGCGGCCTGGGCCCATGGACGCGATCCTGGTGACCCACACGTTGCTCGGATCACGCATGCGAGGACGAGGGCCGAGCGGCCTCGTTCGAGTCGCCGTCCACAGGGCCGTCGGGGTCGCGTCCGGGATTGTCCACAGGCTGTGCATGAAGAGTGTGGTTCGGGTTCGATCCGCGGCGAGCGGAGGTTGTCGTCGTGACCTCCGCTCGCCGGTGGGTGCGGTGGGTGCGGTTCAGCCCGCGATGGGTGGTTCGACCAGGCTGATCCACCAGGTGTCGCGGCCGTCGGTGTGGCCGATCATCGCCTCCGCGAGTGCTCGGCGGGCGGTGAGGGCTGTGCGGCGCCAGTCGGGGAATCGCCACATCCAGCGACGGATCTCGCCGAGGTCGTGGCCCTCGTGATGGAGCGCCGCGCCCAGGTGGCCGATCTCCGCCCACCGTGGGCCCAGCGCCACCTGGCCCCAGTCCACGACGGAGAGTCGGCCGTCGGATCGGATGATCATGTTGGCCGAGGTCAGGTCCGTGTGCAGGAGGCGGTTGCCGCACAGCGGGCCGGTCCGGGTGGCGGGGAGGTGTTCCCGCAGCCGGCCGACGAGCGTGGGCAGCCCGGCGCTGCGGCCGGGTTGGATGCGCCCGATGCGGTCCACGACCCCGACCACCTGGGCCATGTCGGGCGAGCGGAGACACAGCCGTACGGGGCGACCCTCGACGTGCTCGAAGACGAGGACCCGCCACCCGTCGACCGCGCCGTGGTGCAACAGGCGCGGAGACAGGATGCCCGTGACGGCACTCGCCGCGATCTCGCTGGTCTGGGCCCGGGCGGACAGGGGGGCGGTGGCCTCTTCGGCGGCTTTGACGAACACGAGGCCGGTGGGGGTGGTGACGGACGCGGCGAAGGAACTGGTGTGGGGTCCGGTGACGGGTTCGACGGCGTGCACGGGGCCGACGGTCTTCTCGACGAATTCGGTGACCTGATAGGGCAGTTCCCGCCATGCGTAGCGCCTGGTCACATCGCCTCCCGCATGGTCTCGCCACCGGGCGCGATGGGCACCGAAAGCGGACGACCCACAGCGCACCCGAACTCGTCGACGCGCCGCAACTGCCTTGTCAATGCCGTGAGTTCGGCGTCCAGGTCGAGCACGACCAGATGACCGATCGGACACAGGTACGGCGACCGCCCCACCTGCTGCGGCTGCACGACGGCGACGCGCTCCGAGGCTGCGGGAAGCGCAACGATCGTCCCGTCGGGCAACTCGGCGTGCTCATCGACGTGCCGGACACGCGAGCCGACACGGATCGGCAACTGCCCCTCGGCTGGATATTCTTGAATCTCCATCACTGCCTCACGGTGGATAGATGGCGACAGCGGCCGGGCTCACGGCTGGAATCGAGAACCCCGGCCGCTGTCTGGAAATGGAGCGACGGTGTGGATCGCCACCCGGCCGGCACTTGATACCGGCGCTCCTCTCCTCGGCTCAATCAGCCTGAGGTAAAAGGGCCGACCGGCGGCGTGTACAAGGCAGCTACGGCTACCTCCGTCTCCAAGATCTCGACATCGAGCAGCCGGGTCCGGAAGCACGTGCCACCAGGCGTCCGAGCAACCACGAGCAGCTCCGTCGATGACACGCAGATGCCACACAAACCGGATCTGCCATCCCGAATCCAGGCACCGGGGTGCCTGCACAGGTGCGCGTAAACACCTGCTGCGTCAGCTGGTTGGGGAGTCTCAGCCACAGGAAATGGCCTCCCGTCAGAGCAAGGAGAAGTACGACCAAAGAGGGGTGAGGTCACCACATGTAGCGAATCGCTCACATGCAGGCTTGCATGCAAATATCGTTGCATCAAGGCGTCGCAACCCAGTGCGTACGCCCGCGAGTTCCAAGCGTGGCAGTCGCGTGATGCATGGGAGCAGGCATGAGGAAACCGCCGCGTGGCATCGCCGCAGAGTTGCGCCGCCTACGTCTTGAGGCCGGACGACGAATCGAAGACGTGGCTTCGGATGTCGGCTGGAACAAGAGCAGCGTGTCCCGGCTGGAAACAGGCGTAACTCCCGTTCAACCCCGGCATGTGGCCGAGCTTGCCGGTCCCCTGCGCCTGACTCCAGTCGCGCAGATGCGCTTGGAGCGGATGCTCGGCATCGTGCGTGAGCCAGACCAATGGTGGGTGAGGTACCACGAAGTGCTGAGTGACAGGTACGAAGAACTCATCTACCTGGAGTCTCGGGCACGAAGCATCGATGTCGCGTCCACGCTCGTTCCCGGTCCGATGCAATGCGAGGGCTACGCGCGAGCGACGATGATGCGATCGGCATTCGTTCCCGATCCCGATGACGCCGAGATGCTCCTGGAAGTGCGACTTCAACGCCGCCAGGTCATCACGAATGGAAGTGCACAGATGGCTGTGACACTGTCGGAAGCGGCCCTTTGGCAGCGTTTCTGTGGACCGGTAGCCTTGCAAGCGCAGTTGCATCATTTGGTGGAACTCAGTCGACTCGACAACGTCAGCCTCCGCATCGTGCCGTTCGACGCACTGATCGCCCCGTCGTTGGGCCCAATCACCGTGCTGACGCTTCCCGAAGCCGACTCCACCGTTGCACACGTGGAGTACGAAGGCGGATCACAACTGCTCAAGGATGCTCGAAGCATCAAACGGTATCGCCGCAGTCTTGAGTACGTTCGACTCGCCGCCGCAACCGAGGACGAGTCGCGACAGATGATCCTGAAGAGATTGGACGTTCTTTGAGCACGGTCGAGACGTACACGTGGCGAAAGAGTCAGCGTTCGGCGCACAACGATGCGTGTGTGGAGGTCGCACCGCTACCCGCCAAGACCGGCATACGCGACACCAAAAACCGAAGTCTCGGCCACCTCGAAATCGCCCGCACCGCATGGGTCGAACTCGTACGCGCGCTCAAAGCCTGACCGTCGAAGGTCGATCCGCTTACAGCGGCAGCGGCGAACACACCGACGCGGCAAGGTGGTTCGTCTCGGTCTGCGTTCGACGGGTGTGGCTTCCGGTGACCCTTCGGGACGGGCTTGCGGTGTCGGGAGAGCGGGAGTAGGGGCCGAACGGCTGCTATCGTCCGCGATTGGTCCGCCACCCCAGACGTGGGCCCAGTCCCGGCGCAGTCAGATTGGTGCTCTTTCGTGGATAGCGACGTCAACCGCCCCTTGGGCGGCCCCGGTTCGACCATGCGCCTCGTCGTCACCGGAGGCGGGACCGGCGGCCACACCTATCCCGCGCTCACCACCGTGCGTGCGCTTCAGGCCAGGCTCGCGGCCACCGGCGGGACGCTGGATGTCCTGTGGGTCGGGACGGCCGACAGCCTGGAAGCCCGTGTCGCGGCCGGCGCCGGAATCCGGTTCGCCTCCGTCGCGACCGGCAAGATCCGCCGCTCCGCCAATCCGCTGAAGATGATCTCCCCGGCCAACATCAAGGACATGGTCCGCGTACCGCTCGGCGTCCTCCAGGCCCGCCGGATCATCTCCGGCTTCCGTCCCGACGTCGTACTCGCCACAGGCGGCTATGTCGCCGTCCCGGTCGGCCTCGCCGCCCGATTGACCCGTCGCCCCCTGGTGGTCCACGAGCAGACGGTCCGACTGGGCCTGGCCAACCGGTCACTCGCCCGCCGGGCGACACGCGTTGCCGTGTCCTCCGAATCGACCCTGCCGCTTCTCCCCGAGGCGGCCCGGGCGACGGCCGTCGTCACCGGCAATCCGGTTCGGCCCGAAGTGCTGTCCGGGCAGGCGGACAAGGCGGTCCAAGTCCTGGGCCTGGCAGGCTTCGACCGGGACCGCCCCACCGTCTACGTCACCGGTGGAGCACAGGGATCGCAACAGATCAACACCCTGGTACGCGACATCCTGCCGTGGCTGCTGTCGCACGCCAACGTCATCCACCAGTGCGGCCCGGCCAACCTGGCCGACCTGCAACAGCACACCGCGACGCTCTCCGCCGACCTCGCCCCTCGCTACCTGCTGACCGGCTACGTGGGCCCGGAACTGCCCGACGTACTCGCCCTGGCCGACGTGGTGATCTCCCGAAGCGGCGCGGGCACGCTCGCCGAACTCACCGCGCTGGGCAAGGCCGCCGTCTTCGTCCCGCTGGCCACCTCCGCGGGCAACGAACAGGCGCACAACGCCCGCCACCTGCACGACGCCGGCGCAGCCGCGGCTCTGCTCGGCGAAGCCACCCCGCAAGCCCTGCGCGACGCCGTGGAACCCCTGCTCACGAATCCCGACAGGCGCACCGAAATGGCCAGGCAGGCCCAAAAACACGGCCGCCCCGACGCCGCCGAGCGCTTGGCCGACGTCGTCCTGTCCGCCGCCGGTAACCGGTAGCAGTCCGGCCGCGATTCGCACGCCGGGCGGCCCACCATCAACACGCGCGCTTCGCGCAATCCGTACCGTCACCGGGGCAATCGGCAACGCTCCACACCGGGACCGGGGGCCGAGATCCGGGTGACCTGTCGGCCCGGCGCTGGTCGGGTGCGGGCCTCACGCCCTCGTGATCACCCGGGGCTGCCCGCCGTGCCGTCGGCGCGGCGGCGGTGGAAGGTGCGGCGGTAGGCGTCGGGGGGCACGCCGACCGTGCGGTTGAAGTGGCGGCGGAGGGTGGCGCCGGTGCCCATGCCGGTGGCCTCCGCGATGACCTCGACGCTGTCGTCCGTGGTCTCCAGCAGCTCCTGGGCGCGGTGGATCCGCTGGGTCAGCAGCCACTGCAACGGAGTGGTACCCGTCATCGACCGGAAGTGGCGGCCGAGGTGGCGCGAGCTCATGTTCGCCCGGCGGGCCAGATCCTCCACCGTCAGCGGCTGATCCAGGCGCCCGGCCGCCCACGCGAGCAGCTCGCCGAGCGGGTGGTCGTGCTGTTCGGGCATCGGGGTGGCGACGAACTGGGCCTGGCCTCCCGGTCGGTGCGGCTGTACGACCAGCCTGCGGGCGAGCGCGTTGGCGATCACCGAGCCGTGGTCGCGCCGGACCAGGTGCAGGCACAGGTCCATCGCGGCAGCCTTGCCCGCCGAGGTGAGCACGCTGCCGTTGTCGACGTAGAGCACGTCCGGGTCGACCTCGACGCCGGGAAAGCGCGCGGCCAACACCTCGGTGTGCGCCCAGTGCGTGGTGGCGCGCCGACCCTCCAGCAGACCGGCGGCGGCCAGCACGAACGCGCCCGTGCACAGCGAGGCCACCCGCGCGCCGGCCTCGTGAGCCGCGCGTACGGCCTCGACGAGCTCCGCCGGCGGGTCCGTGTCGACGTCGGCCCACCCGGGGACGATCACGGTGTCGGCCAGGACGAGCCGGTCGAGGCCGCAATCGGGTTCGAGCAGGAAGCGGCCGTCGGCCCGCACGGTGCCCGCCCCGCAGATGGCGAGCTCGTACCAGTCCTCGACCGGAACCGGTGGAACCGTGCCGAACAGCTCGTAGGCCAGGGCCAGTTCGAAGTGCAGTATCCCGTCGGCGACGGCTATCGCAACTGTGCTCACGTCCGGAATTGTACGCATCGTGTCGTTCCGGACGCTCGCGCCGGGGTCCGAGCGGTCGCCACGATGTCCGGGGAAGCTTTTCGGACCGGGGAGAGTAGTGCCATGCGCGCGATCAGTCAGGACGTTCTGGGCGGTCCCGAGGTGCTGAAGGAGGTCGAGTCGGCGCGGCCGGTGCCCGGCCCGAGCGAGGTGCTGGTCAAGGTGCGCGCCGCAGGCGTCAACCCGACCGACTGGATACACCGGTCCACGGGCCTGATCCTGGGCAGGCCGCCGTTCGTGCTCGGCTGGGAGCTGTCGGGCGTGGTGGAGGCGGTCGGCCTGGGCGTGACGATCCATCGGCCGGGCGACGAGGTGTTCGGCATGCTGAAGTACCCGTACGGGAACGGATCGCACGCCGAGTACGCGCTCTCGGCAGCCCGCCATCTGGTGCGCAAGCCCGCGAACCTCGACCATGTGCAGGCCGCGGCGCTTCCGCTGGCCGCGCTCACCGCCTGGCAGGCCCTGGTGGACACCGCGGACCTGCGGGAGGGGCAGCGGGTGTTGATCCACGCCGCGGCGGGCGGGGTCGGTCACCTGGCCGTACAGATCGCCAAGGCGCGCGGCGCCTACGTCATCGGCACGGCCCGCGCGGCCAAACACGACCTCGTCCGCGAGCTGGGCGCCGACGAGATGATCGACTACACGACGACCGACTTCGCCGAGGCCGTGCGGGACGTGGACGTCGTGCTGGACGGCGTCGGCGGCGAATACGGGCCACGCTCGTTGCCGACCCTGCGCAGGGGTGGCATCCTCGTCGCGATCGTGAACCACGTCAGGGACCTGGACGTGCAGCGGTACGGGGTCCGCGCCGCGGAGATGCTCGTCGAGGCCGACCACGCGTCCATGCAGCAGATCGCGGCCCTGGCCGGGGCGGGGCGGCTGCGCGCCGCCATCGACTCGGTCTTCCCGCTGGCGGACGCGGCCAAGGCACACGAGCGCGGGGAGACCGGCCGGGTCACCGGCAAGATCGTCCTGACCGTCTGACCGTCCGACCGATGGCCGGACATGGCCACACGGTCGGGACTCTCGGCCGTAGCGCGGCCCGAGGAGCCGCCCAGTCCGAGCGGGCCGGTTGCGTACGCCATGGCGTATACAACCGGCCGGCTGCCACCTCCACCGCCGCGCACCTGCCGCGACGCCCGCTGCCGTGCACCCGCTGCGGCACCCGCACCCGCCGACGCCGGGCCCGATGCCCGGCAACGACTCACCCGGCCACGCCCGCTACCGCCGCCGGTGTGGCGAACCCCGATGCGGACAGGGCCGATGCGGACGGGCGGCCATGACGTTCCGGCGACCCGAGCACACCGATGCCGACGGCGCCCGTGGCCGATCCGGCGCGGTGAGCATCGGGTCCTGGCGCAGGATCGCCGCCTGAAGGTCACGCAGCCGCGGACCCGGATCCAGACCCAACTCCTCCGCACACAATCGCCGACCGGCCTCCAGCACGGCCAACGCCTCCGCCTGCCGCCCCGATCGGTAGAGCGCCAACGCCAGTTGCGCCCTGGGCCGCTCCCGCAGCGGATGCTCCCGGACCAACGCCATCAGGTCCCCGATCACCGAAGCATGCGCGCCGAGCGCGAGTCGGCACTCCGCCGCCTCCTCCAACAGTGCGGTGTGCTCCTCGGCCAACCGCGCCCGCTCGGCCTGCGCCACCTCGTGATCGACCAACTCCGCGAACGGATCCCCGGTCCACAACGCCAGTGCCGCACGCAGCAGTTCGTCCGCCCGATCGAATGCACCGGCGGCGCCGGCGGCCCGGCCCGACTCGGCCAGCGCATGCCACCGCGTGGTGTCCAGCCGCCCGGCCGGCACCTCCAGGGCGTACGAGTCATCGCGCGTAGTCAGTACCCGATAGGGCGCCCGCCGTCCCGGCTCCAACACCCGGCGCAGGCCGGACAGATAGGCATGCAGCGTCGATCGCGCGCCGGGCGGCGGTCGGCCGTTCCACAGTTCCTCGGCCAACCGGTCCACCGGCACCGCGACCCCGGGCCGCAACAGCAGCAGCGTCAACAGCTCGCGCTGCCGCCTCGGCCCGATGTTCAGCGCGCTTCCGTCGGGGCCCAAAACCCGGGTCGGCCCCAACACTTGGAAGGACAAGCCCCCCGACTCATCGTTGCGCGGTGGCTCCCCAACCTGCCCGCGCGACGGAATCCCCCTCGTCATATGGAAAGTGACGACACATCACAAGATGGGGTTCCGCTCCGCCACCAAGTCGAGGGACCCTCAGGCTCTCCCGGGCCGGCTCCGCCCGGGACCACGCCGCGCCGCAGGTGCCGACGTCGGTACCTGCGGCGCTGTCGGTGTCGTCCCGTACGCTCGCTGGTTCGGTCGCGCCCCGCCCCTACCGCCGCGACCCGGGCCGGGCCCGTCGGGGTCCGTCGTCGAAGAGCTACGGAGTCGCATGATCAACGACATCGTCATCACCGGCGCGCGCGAGAACAACCTCAAGGACGTCTCGCTGCGCATACCGAAGGACCGGATCGTCGTGTTCACCGGTCCGTCCGGATCCGGTAAATCGTCGATCGTCTTCGACACCGTCGCGGTCGAGTCGAAGCGGCAACTCAACGAGACCTTCTCGGCATTCGAACGCAAATTCCTGCCCCGTTACGAACGCCCGCACGCCGACGCGATCGAGAACGTGTCGCCCGCCATCGTGGTGGACCAGAAGCCGATCGGGTCCAACTCGCGCTCGACGGTCGGCACGATGACCGACATCAATCCGCTTCTGCGGGTGCTGTTCTCGCGCGTCGCCGAGCCCTCGGCCGGCACCCCCAGGGTGTACTCGTTCAACGACCCCGGCGGCATGTGCACCACGTGCGACGGCATCGGTCGGACCGTACGGGCCGACTACACCCGCCTGCTGGATCGGTCCAAGTCGCTCAACGACGGCGCCTTCGTGCTGGGCCTGCTCGCGGTCGGGCTCTACCAGGCATCCGGGCTGTTCGACAACGACAAGCCGATCGTCGACTACACCGACGCCGAGTTCGCGCTGCTCACCCGAGGCGACCCGAACCGGGTGATCAAGTTCAAGTGGGTCACCTCGGACGGCACGGCCAACGTGACCTTCGAGGGCCTGTACACCCGCTTCGACCGGCTCTACGTCAACCGCGACGTGTCCACGCTCAGCGCCAAGACCAGGGAGACGGTCGAGACATACCTGACCGAGGGCCCCTGCCCGGACTGCGCCGGCGCCCGGCTCAACCCGGCCGTCCTCGCCGCGCGGATCGACGGGCGCAACATCGCGGACTTCTGCGCGCTCGAAGTCGGCGACCTGATCGAAGTGTTGGCCGGGATCGACGACCCGATCGGCGGGCCGGTGGCCGAGGCCGCCTCGGCCGCCCTGCGCCGGATCGTGGACATCGGCCTGTCCTACCTCAGCCTGGACCGGGAAACCTCCACGCTCTCCGGCGGCGAGGGACAACGGCTCAAGATGGTCCGCCACCTCGGCTCCAGCCTCACCGGCATGACCTACATCTTCGACGAGCCCAGCGTCGGTCTGCATCCGCGTGACGTACACCGACTGAACGAACTCCTGGTCGCCCTGCGGGACAAGGGCAACAGCGTGCTCGTGGTGGAGCACGACCCGGACGTGATCGCGGTCGCCGACCACGTGATCGACATGGGCCCGCACGCCGGCTCGCACGGCGGTGAACTCGTCTTCGCGGGCACGGTGAAGGGGTTGATCGAGTCGGACACACTCACCGGTCGCTTCCTGAACCGGGGCACGGTGGTCAAGACCGACTACCGCACACCCACCGGGCACATCCCGATCCGCGGCGCGCACCTGCACAACCTCAAGCACGTCGACGTGGACATCCCGACCGGCGTGCTGACCGTGTTCACCGGCGTCGCGGGCTCCGGCAAGAGCACCCTGGTATCCGAGGTCTTCGCCGGCGCGCACCCCGACACGATCGTCATCGACCAGAGCGCGATCGCGGCCAACTCTCGTTCCACGCCCGCGAGTCACATCGGGATCATGGATCCGATCCGGGCCCTGTTCGCGAAGGCGAACGGAGAGAAGCCGGGCCTGTTCAGCTTCAACTCGGCCGGCGCCTGCCCGGCCTGCCAGGGACGCGGCTCGGTCACCGTGGAGATGGCCTTCATGGACCCGGTGACCACGATCTGCGAGCGCTGCGAAGGGCGGCGCTTCGACGACAAGGTGCTGGGATATCCGCTGCGCGGCAAGTCGATCATCGACGTCCTGACGCTCACCGTCGAGGACGCGCACGAGTTCTTCACCGAGAAGCGCATCCGGCCGCACCTGGCCGCGCTCGCCGAGGTCGGTCTGGGCTACGTCACGCTGGGCCAGCCGCTCGGCACGCTCTCCGGCGGCGAACGGCAACGGCTCAAGCTGGCGGGCGAGTTGCACAAGACCGGGAGCGTGTACGTGCTCGACGAGCCGACCACCGGACTGCACATGTCCGACGTGGACATCGTGATCGCGCTGATGGACCGGCTGGTGGACGGCGGCAACACGCTTTTGGTGATCGAGCACAACCTGGACGTGGTCGGCCGGGCCGACTGGGTGATCGACCTGGGACCGGACGGCGGCAAGCACGGCGGCACGGTGGTCTTCGAGGGCACACCCGAGCAACTTCTGGCCGCCGAAAACTCGTTGACCGGCGAATACCTGCGCCGCAACCTCGACCGGGACGCGAACCGGCACTAGGTCCTGTCCGGGGTCGGAGCCGGGCCCGCCTCGGGCCCGGCTCCCGAAGCTCAACGCCGGTCGCTGAAGCGGATGTCCAGGCTGCGCAGATAGGTCTGCAGGCCCGCGTCCTGAATCGGAATCAGGTGCGCGGGGCTGCCGGACTCGTTGTGGTGGGCGTGCCACTTCCCCGGCGGCGTGACGAACGCGCCTCCGGGTCGCCAGTCCACCCGCTGCGGGTCGACGATCTCGCCGTGCTCGTCGAGTCGGTCGCCCAACAGTGTGTAACAGCCCGGCTCGCAGTCCAGGATCAGGTCCAGGGCGACCGACTGGTGCCGGTGCGGGCGCTGGATCTGGTCCACCGGGAGCAGGCCGAACATCGCCCACAGGGTGTGCGTGACGGTCAGCGTCTGGTCCTGGTCGATCGTGTTCAACAACACGCTGACCCGGTTCTTGGCGTTGGCGCCGGGTGCCTCGGCGATCCGGGTGAGTTCCTCCACCGCACGATGCCGGGAGAACTTGGTCGGCCGGAACCGGGCCTGGTTCGGGGTGACTCCGAGGTAGCGCAGCAGCGGCTCGTCGTGCACCCAGTAGAAAAGCGATTCCTGCGCGGCGTGATGGGTGATCTCGCCCAGGTCCGGCAGGACCAGGAAGTCGCCCTTCTCCCACTCCACGGCCTGCCCGCCGACCAGCGACACGCCCCGGCCGTACATGACGTAGTACAGCTGCGAGGTCGCGTTCGGCCGCACCGTGAGCCGGTCGCCCGCGTTGATCCGGACGAAGTTGGCCAGCAGTGCCGGACTGGTCGCCGGGCCGCCCGCGATCCGCATCGGTTCGGCGAGGTCGAGCGGGATCACCCGAGTGGCCCCGCCGGCGTGCAACTCGGCCGGGAAACGCTCCACCGGCACGGGCGTCGTGTACCCGGCGCCGATCGGGTTGGCCGCCTTCGTGTACTCCCAGTAGACCGCGTCCTCACTCCACGCGGCGGCGGTCGCGGCGAGCGGCCCCTCGAAGCCGAATCGGGCCACATCGACCAGCGGCGGCGCTGCGACGGTGGGATCGAAGAGCGCGGATTCCCGCTCTCCGGACCGGTGCTGATCGGCCGTCACCTCGGGCTGCGCGGTCATCCGAAATCCCTTCACGAGCGACTCCCCCGGTCCTGCCATGGTGCCACCGGGCCGGTCACCGTGGAGAGCGGGAAGTCTCACACCCGCGACGCGGTACGCCTCACGAAGGTCACGCGGTACGCAACTGATCGCCTTCCGGGCGATCCAGGGGGTCGGCGCAGGTGGCCTGATGAGCGTCACCGTGGTCGTGATGGCCCGCCCGGCTCCGGGAGCCCGGCGACAAGGGTGGCCCCGGGGTGCTCGCGGGCATCGCGCTGCGGATGTGGGAGCCACGCCCGGCGACGGAGGACGCTACGCCGGAGCCGGGGCCAGCGGCGGGTGGGGCGGCGTTACCCGGCGATCAGGCGCGCGTATTGGCCCTTGTGGAACATCAGCGGTGCGGTGTCGCGCGGCAGGTCGAGGGCGGTGACCGCGCCGATCACGATCACGTGGTCGCCGCCGGGCAACTCGTGCGCGATGTCGCACTCGATCCAGGCCACCGCACCGGCCAGCCCGGGAGCGCCGTTGCCGGCCGGCACCCAGTCGACACCGGCGAACTTGTCGCCGCCGCTGCGGCCCATCGCGCGACACACGTCCTGCTGGTCCTCGGCGAGAATGTTGACCACGAACCGGCCGGCCGCGCGCACCCTCGGGTAGGTCGTCGAGGTGAGCGCCGGAGCGATCGAGATGTACGCGGGCTCCAGCGACAGCGACGTGAACGACTGACATGCCATGCCCACGGGCGCGCCGTCGTGAATCGCGGTGACCACCGTGACGCCGGTGGCGAAGTGGCCCATGACCTGACGCATCCGCGCCTGATCGATCCCGGCCGACGGCGACGTGGCGCTGGACATGGCTGCCCCCAGGGGTCAGAAACTGGATTTCGCATATGACTAATAGTCGTATGCCTTTTTGTCTCGGCCATTGAACGGCGGAACTGACGAACCGTCAATAACCCGGACCGGGCTTTCCTCCCGTGATCACCGCCACCTTGACGGCCCCTTTCGGCGTGTTCGGGAACTTAGGCGTGCCTGCTGCACGTCCGGATCAGTAGCAGTAGCGTCGTCCGCGACGTCATACATCCTCTGGAAGGACACACCCATGGCCGTGAGCCTGAGCAAGGGCGGAAACGTCTCCCTGACCAAGGAGGCCCCGGGCCTGACCGCGGTCGTCGTCGGCCTCGGCTGGGACCTGCGCACGACCACGGGCGAGGACTTCGACCTCGACGCGAGCGCGATCGTGGTCAACGCGACCGGCAAGGTCTACTCCGACCAGCACTTCGTGTTCTTCAACAACATGAAGACCCCGGACGGCACCGTCGAGCACACCGGTGACAACCGCACGGGTGAGGGCGAGGGCGACGACGAGCAGATCAAGGTCAACCTCGCGCAGCTTCCCGCGGACGTCGACAAGGTCGTCTTCCCGGTCTCGGTCTACGACGCGGACAACCGCAAGCAGTCCTTCGGCCAGGTCCGCAACGCGTTCATCCGCGTGCTCAACGCCGCGGACAACGTCGAGCTCGCGCGCTACGACCTCTCCGAGGACGCGTCCACGGAGACCGCGATGCTCTTCGGCGAGCTGTACCGCGCGGGCACCGACTGGAAGTTCCGCGCCCTCGGCCAGGGCTACGCCTCCGGCCTCGCGGGCATCGCCAAGGACTTCGGCGTCAGCGTCTAGCACCCGAGCCTGCGGCCACCGGGTCGACACGCGACTTGGGCTGCGGCCGCCTCAAGCGCCGGCGAGGCTGGTTGGCCTCGAACGCCGGCCGGGCTATTCAGCCCGGCCGGCGTTTTGCGTGCCCGAAGACTTCCCGAGCGACCTGGACCAAGCCGATCCGGCCCGACCGGCATCCCGTGGCCGATAACCGGAGCCACACGATCCGCTTCGGCCCGGTTGCCTCATGCCGAGAACCCAGGCCGGACAAATCCGGCACGGCCCGTACGCCGCATGCCGAGAACCCCAGCCAGGCGAACCCAGCCCGGCCGGCGCTTGAGGCCAAGTAGCCGTAGCCCCGCCGGCGCTTGAGGCGAACCCGGCCCGGCCGGCGCATGAGGCCAACCAGCCCCGCCCGACACCCCCTCGCCTTCCGTTGGCCGGAAACCCGATCCGCGCACGGAGTTTGGTCCGCCCGGACCCGGCAAGGCATGAGGGCGTCGAGCATGAGCGGAAACCCCCGATATACGGAGTACGTCCGCTGTTCCACCGAAAGGCACGATCCGAGACCCAACCCATCTGGGAGTTCCCGTGAACACGACAGCGACCGTCATCCTGATCGTGGTGATCGTCGTCGTCCTCGCCGCCGCGGCCTTCTTCGCGGGCCGTCCGATGATGCGGCGCAGGCACCTGCAGGCCCGATTCGGTCCCGAGTACGACCGGGCCGTCGAGCAATACGGCGACCGGCGCGAAGCCGAACGCAACCTGGTCGAGCGCGAGCGTCGACACAGCGAACTCACGCTCAAGCCGCTGGACTCGGCCGCGCGGGAGAAGTACGCAACCGAGTGGACCGCGGTCCAGGAGCGGTTCGTCGACGCTCCGGACGACGCGGTACAGGAAGCGGACGAGCTGATCACCCGGCTGATGCGCGAGCGGGGCTACCCCACCGGCGCACACGACAAGCGCATGGAACTGCTGTCCGTCGAGCACGGACACACGCTGGAGCACTACCGCAAGGCGCACGAGATCGCCCGGCGCAGTGAGGCCGGCGAAGCCGAGACCGAGGACCTGCGCCAGGCGATGATCCACCACCGCGCCCTGTTCGACGATCTGCTCGGGCAGCCGTACCGGTCGCGACAGGGTGGCACCGCATCGACCTCGACCGACGCCACCGATTCGCGCCCCATCACGCACGACGGGCACACCGATCAATGGCAGGCCGCGCCGGGCGAGGCGAACTCGTCCCGCGTGGACACCTCGAAGCCCGAACAGCGCTGATCTTCGGCTCGGCCGACACGTCGTCGGCCGAGCCGCCACCAAGGATTCACCCGCCGGGGCGCCCTCACCGGGACGTCTCGCACAGCGGCGCGACATCCGTCGTTCCGGACGAGAGGACCACACGATGCGCAAGCAGAATTTCCCGAGCGGGCCGGGCGCTTCCGGTCCCGGCCGGGACGACGCACCCATAGTCGAGCGCGACGAACGAGACCGCGCCGCTCGCCAGGCCAGGGTCACCGACGGCCCCGGTCCGAGCGTGGACAACCCGCCGGAGCCGCCCGCTCGTGCCATGCCGCACCAGCAGCACGACCAGGCGGAGCCCTACGGCACCACCGTGCACCCGACCCCCCGAACCGGTCGGGACGCACCGCCCGCGCCGACGAGCCCGCCGGCCGGGGCCGATCCGCGGGGCACGTCCGGCACCGGGCCCGTCAGGGACCGGACCCGGACGGACGATTCCACCGGCCGAAGCAACGGCACCCACGACAACGACGACGCGGCCATGTTCGACCGGGCCGCCGCCGAGGAGCTCAACCACCGCTTCCGCGAGGCACTCGCCGGATTCGTGGACAGCCCCTCGGACTCCGTCTCGGAGGCGGACGACATCGCGGCCCAGGTGACCAAGCTGGTGACCGACTCGATTCAGACCCGACGTACCGAACTGGAGCAGACCAAGCGCACTGCCGGCGGGGACACCGAGCAGTTGCGGCTCGCATTGCACAAGTACCGGACGTTCCTGCAGAGCATGCTCAAGCTCTGAGCACGCGCGGCACGAGTCGAGGGCCATAGGCCGGGGCCGCGAGGCACGATCGGCAGGACGGGGCGGGG
>NZ_KB889697.1 GCF_000372745.1 Embleya scabrispora DSM 41855
CGGCCTTGTTCTTGGCGAACGCGCGCTCGTCGATGACCGCGCCCAGGAAGTGGCTCAGGTCGGTGGGATCGCCCATCGACAGGCCGTCGACGGTGGCCAGGAAGTCGTCCTTGAAGCCGCTCTCCCAGATCGAGCGCGGGATGTAGGCGCGCGAGGCGGCGGAGCACTTCTGGCCCTGGTACTCGAACGCGCCGCGCACCAGCGCGGTCCGCAGCACGTCGTGGTCGGCGCTGGGGTGCGCGACCACGAAGTCCTTGCCGCCGGTCTCGCCGACGATCCGCGGGTAGGTGCGGTAGCCGGCGATGTTCTCGCCCACCGTGCGCCACAGGTGCTGGAAGGTGGCGGTGGAGCCGGTGAAGTGGATGCCCGCGAGCGCGGGGTGCTCGAGCGCGACCTCGGAGACCGCGATCCCGTCGCCGGTGACCAGGTTGATCACGCCGGCCGGAAGTCCGGCCTCTTCGAGCAGGCGCATCAGCAGTACGGCCGAGAAGGTCTGGGTGGGCGAGGGCTTCCAGACCACCACGTTGCCCATCAGCGCCGGCGCGGTGGGCAGGTTGCCCGCGATGGCGGTGAAGTTGAACGGGGTGATCGCGTAGACGAAGCCTTCCAGCGGACGGTGGTCCGTCCGGTTCCACACGCCCGGGCTGCTGATCGGCTGCTCGGCCAGCACCCGGCGGGCGAAGTGCACGTTGAAGCGCCAGAAGTCGATCAGCTCGCACGAGGAGTCGATCTCGGCCTGCTGCGCGTTCTTGCCCTGGCCCAGCATGGTCGCGGCGGCGATCGTCTCGCGCCACGGCCCGGCGAGCAGGTCGGCGGCCTTGAGGAAGATCGCCGCGCGGTCGTCGAAGGACAGGTCGCCCCAGGCGGGCGCGGCGGCCAGGGCCGCGTCGATCGCATCTCGCGCGTCCTGGGTGCCGGCGTGCGCGAAGGTACCCAGACGGGCGCCGTGGTTGTGCGGCTGGACCACGTGGCCGCGCTCGCCGGAGCCCATCCGGCGCTCGCCGCCGATGGTCATCGGGAGGTCGATCGGGGCCGCGGCCAGTTCCTTGAGCTTCGCTTCGAGGCGGGCCCGCGCGGGCGTGCCGGGGGCGTAGTCGTGTACCGGCTCGTTGACCGGGGCGGGGACCTGGGTCACAGCGTCCAAAACGGCGCTCCTGTTCGATGATCCGGATGTCCGGTGATCCGGACGTCCGGCGGTGCGGCGGTCCGGATGCGCGGCAGTCCGGCGGTCGGGGGGTTCGGCGGGACAGACGTTCGGCGGTACGGGCGTTCGGCGGGCGACGTGTTCGGCGGACGAGGTACGCGCTGCCGAATGCCTGATCCACGACGAAATCGGGCACGGCTCCCGCATTCAAAGGTAGGCCGGGCACGGTCTCCGGTGTTTATCCGATCAGCTAAACTCGAAACTCTGCGCTTGGCTCATCGGCCAACATCCACGAAGGGTTCGAACGTGCCCGAAAGCGGTGTCCCGCTCCGCGAACTGCTGGCCGCTCTCGGCGGCCCGGTCGGCGACGGCCCGGTCCGGGTGGCCGCGGCCGTCGGCGGCCTGGAGGGCCTGGTCCGGCACGTGTCGATCCTCGACCCCGAGGAGGAGCCGCACGCGATGCCGGGCGACCTGCTCCTCGCGGTGGGCCTGCGTGGTCGGGCGGCGGCGGGCACGGTCCGGGCGGCGGGCGCGGCCGGCGCGGTGGCGGTCGCGGTCAAGGGCGAACACGCGGCGCTGCGCGAAGTGGCCGACGCGGCGGGCGTGGTGCTGCTCTCGGTGCGCCCGGAGGCCCGCTGGGAGCAGGTCGCCGCACTCGCCCACGCCGCGTTGGACGAGCAGCCGGACGCCGAGCCCCCGGACGGCGGCGATCTGTTCTCGCTCGCCCAGACCACCGCGATGCTCACCGGCGGCGGGGTGAGCATCGAGGACAGCGCCAACCGGGTGCTCGCCTACTCGCGCGCGACCGGACCGGACGAGGCGGACGAGCTGCGCCGGTTGTCCATCCTGGGCTGGCAGGGGCCGGAGGAGTACATGGCCCGGCTGCGCGACTGGGGCGTCTTCCACCGGCTGCGCACCACGACCGAGGTGGTCGCCGTCGAGGAGCGCCCGGACCTGGGCATCCGCCGCCGGCTCGCGGTCGGCGTGCACGCGGGTGGGCGCTGGCTGGGCACGATCTGGGTGCAGGAGGGCCGGCAGCCGCTCGCCGCGCGGGCCGAGGAGGTGCTGCTCGGCGCGGCACGGGTGGCCACGCTGCACCTGGTCCGGCGGCGTACCCGGCTGCCCGCCGAGGCCGGCGTGACCCGGGAGAGCGTCGCGGGCCTGCTCACCGGCGCGGTCGCGGCCCGGACCGCCGCCGCGCAGTTGGGCCTGGACCCGGTGCGGCCGGTGCTGGTCCTCGGCTTCGCGGTACGAGCGAGCACGCCGGACGAGTCGTCCCAGGAACTGGCTCGGACCGAGCTGGCCAACCTGGTGTCGGTGTACGCGGCGGCCCGACACAGCCACGCGCAGGTCGCGCCGCTGGGCCCGCGGCTGTACGTACTGCTGTCCGCGCCGCCGGCCGAATCGGTGGCGCTGGGTTGGGCGCACGAGATCGCCGAGGCCGCGCACGGCCACCTGGACCTGGCGGTGCGCGGCGCGGTGGGCGATCCGGCGCCGAGCCTGGCCCGCACGGTGGCGGCCCGGGAATCGGCCGACCGGGTCCTGGACGCGATGGCGGCCGGCGAAGTGTCGGCCGAGGTGGCGGCGCTGTCCCAGGTGCGCCCGGAGGTGCTGTACGGCGAGGTCTCCGCGCTGCTGACCGACCAACGGCACATCCGCGACCCGCGGTTGATCGCGCTGCGGGCGCACGACGCCGAGCACGACACCGAGTACGCGGACTCGGTGCTGGCCTGGCTGGACGCGCTGGGCGACATGCGCGCCGCGGCGACGGGACTGCACATCCACCCCAACACCCTGCGCTACCGAATCCGCCGGGCCGGCGAACTCACCGGCCTGGACTGGACCGACCCCAAGACCCGCCTGCTCGCCGCGTTGTTGCTGCGGCTGCCGGAGTGAGGGTGGGTCGGTGGACGTGCGGTCGGCCGCGGCCGGCCCCGCGGCGGAAGGCTCAGACCCTGATGCCCAGTTCGGCCAGCAGGTCCAGGCTCACGTACTCGCCCCCGGTCCGCGACGCCGGGCCGTCGCACAGTTCGAGGGTGGCGGAGACCATCTGGTCCATGGTCTCGATCTGATCGGGCCGCAACTGTCCGCCGACCAATTCCTCCGCGCCCTCACTGAGCACCGCGGCTCGCGGCTCGATGGTGTTCACCCGGATCCCGGTCCCGTACAGCTCCGCGGCCAGCGCGTTGGTGATCCGGTTCAACGCGGCCTTGGACGCCCCGTACACCGCGGTCTTGGTGCCCAGCACACCCAATTCGAACGGCGGTCCGGCCCACGGTCGCGCGGTGCCGCTGGTCACGTTCACGATCCAGCCCTCGCCGCGACCGGCCATCGCGGGCACCACGGCCTGACACAACTCCATCGGGGCGAGCACGTTCACCTCGAAGTGCAGTCGGGCGCGCCGCTGCGGATACACCCGCAACGACGCGTAGGAGGCCATCGCCGCGTTGTTGACCAGGATGTCGATCGGCCCGCCGAGCCCCTCCTCGGCGGCGGGTACGATCCGGGCCCGCTGCGCCTCGTCGGACAGGTCGGCCACCACCACCGCGCTGCGCCGACCGTGCCGGGCGATCAGCGTCTCGGTCCGCTCCAACGACCCGGCCAGGTTCCCCTGCCGCAATGTCCGTGCGGTCACCGCCACATCGGCTCCCTCGGCCGCGAGCCGCACCGCCAACGCCGCCCCGATTCCCCTGCTGGCCCCGGTGATCAATGCCCTACGTCCCTCGAACCGCTTGGCCACGGCGTCCCTCCCTGGTTCCGGACAATTGCCTGCCGACACCATCCTCACAATAGTGGACTAGGTCAACCATTGGGGCCGGGAATCCCACCACCCGGGATCCGCGTTCCGGGGGCTACGCCCGATCGCATCCCGAGCCAACAGGAAAGTTTCTTTCCTGATTCGCCTGCCCGCATCGGCGCGTACTCGGCACGGCCGCGGTACGGGCCGGGGCGACGCCTCCGACGTCACACAGGGAGCCGGCCGTCCGTGGACGCGGCGCGGTCCGCTCCTATGCTCCGACGCATGAGCGAATCCCCGGTGTTGTACATCGTCGCGGGCGCGGCGCCGCCCGTCCTCGACATCGCCACGCTCCTCGCCGAGGTGCGCGAGCGTGGCTGGGACCCCTGCCTGATCCTCACGCCGACGGCGGCGGGTTGGCTGGCGCCCGAGCTCGACACCGTCACCGCCGCAGCCGGCCGCCGCCCCCGCACCCGCGACCGCCTACCGGGCGAGGAACGACCCTTCCCGGCGCCC
Organism: Embleya scabrispora DSM 41855; assembly: GCF_000372745.1. Lineage (GTDB taxonomy): Bacteria > Actinomycetota > Actinomycetes > Streptomycetales > Streptomycetaceae > Embleya > Embleya scabrispora. Next base: position 4,398 of record NZ_KB889697.1, read on the forward strand.
GACGCCCTCCTCGCGTGCCCGCTGACCTTCAACTCGCTCAACAAATGGGCGTTGGGCATCTGCGACAACGTCGCCCTGGGCACCCTCGCGGAGTGGTTGAGCACGCGCCTCCCTGCCGTCGCCGTCCCGTGGTTCAACGACACCCTCGCCGCACACCCGGCCTACGCCGGCAGCATCGAAACGTTGTCCTCGCACGGTGTCGCGATCCACCTGGACCCGACCGGTCGCCCGCACAGCGGCGACGCCCCCGTGGACTGGGCCGCAATCGCCGACCGACTGCCGCGGGACTCGAACTGAGCCCACCGCCGGCCGCCGAGCGAAGACCACGAGGAACGGAAGCAACCTCCCCGCCCGCTCGGGCGCAAGCGCCGGACCGGTCGGATGCCGCTCGTCCGGCGCTTGCCGAGCGGAGCTAGCGAGGCAGCCCCAACTCGCGTGCGATCAGCATGCGCTGGACCTCGCTTGTGCCCTCGCCGATTTCCAGGATCTTGGCGTCGCGCCAGAAGCGGGCCACCGGGTATTCGTTCATGAAGCCGTAGCCGCCGTGGATCTGGGTGGCGTCGCGGGCGTTGTCCACGGCGCTTTCCGAGCTGTACAGCTTGGCCAGGGCGGCTTCCTTCTTGAACCGCTCGCCGTGTACCAGCAGCGACGCCGCGTGCCGCCAGGCCAACCGGGAGTTGTGCGCGCGCATTTCCATGTCGGCGAGCTTGAAGGCGATCGCCTGGTTGGCGCCGATCGGCCGACCGAATGCCTCGCGTTCACCGGAGTAGCGCACCGATTCGTCCACACAACCCTGGGCCAGTCCGGTGGCCAGCGCCGCGATGGCCACCCGGCCCTCGTCCAGGATGGACAGGAACTGGGCGTAGCCCCGACCACGTTCGCCGAGCAGGTTCTCCGCCGGGACGCGCACGTCGGTGAAGGACAGCTCGCGGGTGTCCGAGCAGTTCCAGCCGACCTTGGAGTACGGCGACGCGACGGTGAAGCCCTTGGTGCCGGCGGGCACGATGATCGTGCTGATCTCCTTGCCGCCGTCGCCCTTGGTGCCGGTGACCGCGGTGACCGTGACGAAGCCGGTGATGTCGGTGCCGGAGTTGGTGATGAAGCACTTGCCGCCGTTGATCACCCACTCCCCCGTCGCCTCGTCCAGGCGCGCGGTGGTGCGCGTGGCGCCCGCGTCCGAGCCGCCGCCGGGCTCGGTCAGACCGAAGGCGCCGAGCATTTCACCGCTGGTCAGTTTGGGCAGCCAGGTTTCCTTCTGCTCCTTGGTGCCGAACCGGTGGATCGGCATCGCGCCCAGCGAGACGGCCGCCTCCAGGGTGATCGCGACCGAGGAGTCGACCCGGGCCAATTCCTCGAGCACCAGGCCGAGCGCGAGGTAGTCGCCGCCCATGCCGCCGTACTCCTCCGGGAACGGCAGCCCGAACAGGCCCATCCGCCCCATCTCGCGCACGATCGCGTACGGGAATTCGTGCTTCTCGTACAGCTCGCCGATCGCGGGCGCGATCACGTCCTTGGCGAACTCGGCCACGGTGCGCCGTAGTTGCTCGTACTCGTCGTCGAGGCGGTGGTCCAACATGGGGCAGGCTCCCGGATTCGGTGGCGGGGCGGGTCGGCGCGCTCGTGGCGGCACCGGTCCGTGGGGGGGGTGTGTCGGTCGGCTGCGGATGGGCAGCCGTCAGGAGTTCGGGGCGGTCGGTACCAGGCCACGAGCGTCCACTCGCTTGCCGGCCAGCGCCTGGACCGCGCGTGAGGGGCTGGGGCGGCCGAGCAGTTCGGCCATCCACACACTCGTGGCGACCAGCGCGCCCAGGTCGACGCCGGTCTCGATGCCCAGGCCGTGCAGCATCCAGACCAGGTCCTCGGTGGCCAGGTTGCCGGTCGCGCTGTCCGCGTACGGGCAACCGCCCAGGCCGCCGGCCGAGGCGTCCACGGTGGTCACACCGAAGCGCAGCGCCGCGAGCGTGTTGGCCAGAGCCTGGCCGTAGCTGTCGTGGAAGTGCACCGCGATCTTCTCCGCCGGGACGCCGGCCTCGGCGAAGGCGGTCAGCAGCGCGGTGACGTGTCCGGGGGTGGCGACGCCGATCGTGTCGCCCAGGCTGAGCTGCGAACAGCCCATCTCGACCAGGGCCTTGCCCACCCGGACCACCTGGTCGAGCGGTACCGGGCCCTCCCACGGGTCGCCCCAGCACATGGACAGGTAGCCGCGGGTGTCGATGCCGGCGGCACCGGCCCGCTCGACCACCGGGCGGAACATGTCCAGCGATTCGGCCACCGTGCGGTTGAGGTTGCGCCGGGCGAACGTCTCGGTGGCGCTGCCGAACACCGCGATCCGGCTCGCGCCCAGTTCCAACGCACGATCGAAGCCGCGCTCGTTGGGTACCAGGACGGGCAGCCGGCGGTCCGCCGCAGCGATCTCGGCGTCCGCCCGTACGGCCGCGAACACCTCTGCGGCGTCCGCGAGTTGGGGCACCCACTTGGGCGGTACGAAACTGGTCACCTCGATCGTGCCCAGACCCGCGCGGGCCAGCCGGCGGATGAACTCGACCTTGGCTTGCGTGGGCACCACACCCGACTCGTTCTGCAGTCCGTCGCGGGCGCCCACCTCGTGGATGAACACCCGCTCCGGCAGTCCGGGTTCACGGTGGGTGTCCGGCAGTTGTCGCGTCATCAGGCCCTCGCCTCCCGGTCGAGCGATCCACCGAGCGGCGCGTCGGGTGACTCGACGAGCTTTCCGTCGAGCGGCGCGTCGGGAGACCCGTCGAGCGGCCGGTCCGCTGCCGCAGCGGCCGACCCGTCCGCCACCGACCCGTCCGCCGATGCGACCGGCGGCTCCTGCGGCGTCACCACCGCCAGCGTCTGATCCATCGCCACCGACGCACCGGCCGGCGCGCCGATCTCGGTGACCACGCCGTCGAAGGGCGCGGTCAGCGCGTGTTCCATCTTCATCGCCTCCACCACGACCACCGTCTGGCCACGGGTGACCCGATCGCCGACGGCGGCCTTGACCACGGTCACCGTGCCCGGCATCGGCGAGGTCAGCGCGCCACTGGCCGCCGCGCCGCCGGCCGCCTCGGCCCGGACGGTGTCCACCTCGCCGACCCGCCAGGTGTCCGGGCCGTACGCGAGCCAGCGCACCCCGGACGTCTCGGCCACATAGTCGAAGCGCTTGGTCAAGCCGTCGTGCTCGACCGCGAGCCCACCGGGCACGACCTGCACCGACGCCGACACCGGCGGGCCGCCGTCCACGGAGACCTCCCCGTCGCGCACCCGCACCTCGATCGGCTCGCCCGGCCCGATCCGCAACACGTGCGTGTCCCAGGCCGGCCCGCCGACCCGCCACCCGGTCTGCGCCGAGAACGGATCCACCCAGCCGGTGCCGGTGTTGCGCTCGGCGCGCGCCGCGAGCGCCGCGGCGACGGCGACCTCCGGCGGCGCCGGGTGCCCGGTCAACTCGTCCGTCCTGGCCTCGACCAACCCGGTGTCCAGGTCGCCCGCGAGCACCGCCGGGTCGCCCAACAGGCGGTACAGGAAGCCGAGGTTGGTGGTCACGCCCAGCACCCGGGTCTGCGCGAGGGCCGCGCGCAGTCGGGTGATCGCCGTCGCGCGATCCTCGCCGTACGCGATCACCTTCGCCAGCATCGGGTCGTAGGAGCTGCCGATCTCACCGCCCTCGCGCAGCCCGGAGTCCACCCGGACGCCCTCCATGTCCGGCTCACACACCGTCAACACCCGGCCACCGGTGGGCAGGAAGCCGCGGTCGGGATCCTCGGCGTAGATCCGGGCCTCGACCGCGTGGCCGTGCATGGACACGTCGGACTTGCCGATCGCGGCGCCGGCGGCGATCCGCAGTTGGCTCTCCACCAGGTCCACCCGGGTGACCAGTTCGGTCACCGGGTGCTCGACCTGAAGGCGGGTGTTCATCTCCATGAAGTAGAACGAGCCGGGATCCTCGGCCGGCACGATGAACTCGATGGTGCCCGCGCCCACGTAGCCGCAGGCCCGCGCGGCGCGCACGGCGGCGGCGCCCATCTCGGCCCGGGTGTCCGCGTCCAGCAGGGCGGACGGGGCCTCCTCGATGATCTTCTGGTGTCGGCGCTGCAGGCTGCACTCGCGTTCACCCAGGTGTACGACCGTGCCGTGGGTGTCCGCGAGCACCTGGATCTCGATGTGCCGGGGCCGGTCGATCCAGCGCTCGATCAGCAACGTGTCGTCGCCGAACGCACCCTTGGCCTGCCGGCGGGCCGCCGCGATCTCGTCCGCGAGCAGCGCGCCGTCGTGCACCAGACGCATGCCCTTGCCACCGCCGCCCGCGGACGGCTTGATCAGCACCGGGAAGCCGATCTCGCGGGCGATGTCCGCGAGTTCGCCGTCGCTCATGCCGGCCGCGCCGCCGCCCGGAACCACCGGTACGCCGAAGGCCGCGACCGTCTCCTTGGCCCGGATCTTGTCGCCCATCAGCTCGATGACGCCCGCCGGCGGTCCGACGAAGACCAGCCCGGCCCGCGCCACGGCGGCGGCGAACGCGGCGTTCTCGGAAAGGAATCCGTATCCCGGGTGAATCGCCCGAGCACCGGATCGCACCGCCGCGGCGACCACCGCGTCGACGTCCAGATAGCTGGGCACCGCGACGGCCACGTCCGCCTCGCGCACGTGCCGCGCGTCGGCGTCGCCCGGCCCGTACACGGTGATCGCACGCACACCGAGCCGGCGCAGCGTGCGGATCACCCGGACCGCGATCTCGCCTCGGTTGGCGACCAGTACAGCCTCGAACACGTCGTGACCCCTCACATCCGGAACAGACCGAATTGCGGCTGCGCCAGCGGCGCGTTTCCGCACGCCGTCAGCGCGAGCCCCAGCACGGTGCGGGTGTCGAGCGGGTCGATGATCCCGTCGTCCCACAGCCGCGCGGTCGCGTAGTAGGCGTTGCCCTGCCGCTCGTACTGGTCGCGGATCGGCTGCTTGAACTCTTCCTCGCCGGTCCAGTTCCCGCCGCTCGCCTCGATCTGGTCGCGCTTGACCGTGGCGAGCACGGTCGCGGCCTGCTCGCCGCCCATCACCGAGATCTTGGCGGTGGGCCACATCCACAAAAAGCGCGGACTGTACGCGCGGCCACACATCGAGTAGTTGCCCGCGCCGTGCGAGCCGCCGATCACCACGGTCAGCTTGGGCACGCGCGTGGTGGCCACGGCGGTGACCATCTTGGCGCCGTGCTTGGCGATGCCGCCGTGCTCGTAGTCCTTGCCGACCATGAAGCCGGTGATGTTCTGCAGGAACACCAGCGGCACTCCGCGCTGGTCGCACAGCTCGATGAAGTGCGCGCCCTTGACCGCGGATTCGGCGAACAGGATGCCGTTGTTGGCGACGATGCCCACCGGGTGGCCGTGGATCCGGGCGAAGCCGGTGACCAGGGTGGTGCCGTACTCGCCCTTGAACTCGTGGAAGCGCGAGCCGTCCACGATCCGGGCGATCACCTCGCGCACGTCGTAGGGCGTGCGCGCGTCCGGCGGCACCACGCCGTAGAGCCCGGCCGGATCGACCGCCGGCGGCTCGATCCCGCGCACGTCCCAGGGCAGTGGAGGGCGGGCGCCGAGCGTGCCGACGATGTCGCGGACGATCCGCAGCGCGTCCTTGTCGTCGGCCGCGAGGTGGTCCACCACGCCGGAGATCCGGGCGTGCACGTCACCGCCGCCCAGCTCCTCGGCGCTGACCACCTCGCCGGTCGCGGCCTTCACCAGCGGCGGGCCGCCGAGGAAGATCGTGCCCTGGTTGCGCACGATCACCGTCTCGTCACTCATCGCCGGCACGTACGCGCCGCCGGCGGTGCACGAGCCGAGCACCGCGGAGATCTGCGGGATGCCCTTGGCGCTCATCTGCGCCTGATTGAAGAAGATCCGGCCGAAGTGGTCCCGATCCGGGAAGACCTCGTCCTGCATCGGCAGGAACGCGCCGCCGGAGTCGACCAGGTACAGGCACGGAAGCCGGTTCTCCAGTGCGATCTCCTGCGCCCGCAGGTGCTTCTTGACCGTCATCGGGTAGTACGTGCCGCCCTTGACGGTCGCGTCGTTGGCCGCGATCACGCATTCGCGGCCGGCCACCCGGCCGACGCCCGCGATGATCCCGGCGGCCGGCGCGTCGCCGCCGTACATCCCGTCGGCGGCCAGCGGCGCGACCTCCAGGAACGGCGTACCCGGGTCGAGCAACGCCTCCACCCGATCGCGCGGCAGCAGTTTGCCGCGCGCGGTGTGCCGCTCCCGGGCCCGTTCGCCGCCGCCCAGGGCGGTCGCCGCCAGCCGGTCGCGCAGCTCGCCGACCGCGCGTTCGTGTGCTTCCGCGTTGGCCCGGTACGTCTTCGCCCCCGGGTCGGCGGCTGTGCCGAGCACGCTCTCCATGACACCGCCTCAAGTTAACCTTCGTTCACCTGCCCCCGAGGTTAACCACGGTTAATCCGAGTGTCTAGCATGGACACATGACCGTGAGCCGTCGAGAGCAGATTCTGCAGGTGGCAGCCCGGCTGTTCGCCGAGCGCGGCTACCAGAGCGTGGGCATGGACGACATCGGCGCGGCGGTGGGCATCAGCGGCCCCGCGCTCTACAAGCATTTCCGGGGCAAGGAGGCGATGCTGACCGAGTTGCTGGTCGACATCAGCGAGAAACTCCTGGCCCGGGGCCTGGAGCGGGCGGCGATCGAGGAACCGGCGCAGGCGTTGGCGGCGCTGATCGAGGGCCAGGTCGAGTTCGCGCTGCGCCATCCGGACCTGATCACGCTGCACGACCACGCGCTCAACCAGGTGCCCACGGCCGAGCGACACCGGATCCGCCGGGTGCAGCGCGCCTACGTGGAGATCTGGGTCGAGGTCGCCCTCAAGGCCCACCCGGGCCGACTCGACGACCGCGAGGCACGCGCGGCGGTGCATGCCGCCTTCGGCCTGATCAACTCGACTCCGCACACCCTGCGCACCCCGCAGCGCATCCTGGCGCCGATGCTGCGCCGGATGGCCCTGGGCGCGCTCTCGGCGGCGGCAGCGCGATAGCCGCGGGCCGCCTGGGCGCGGACCCGGGCGGACGCGGCGGAGCCTAGCCGGCTTCGTACGGGATGTTCACCGCGTCGGTGCGGCCGGACCAGGACAGGTCCAGGTGCCAGCAACCGGGCGCGGGCAGGTCGATGTCGGATGGGCCGGGGCCGTTCACCACCTCTCGGATGACGACGTCGCCGCCGCCGACCAGGGTCGCCTCGATCCGCAACACCCGACTCGGCCGGTCGGCGCCCGCCGGCCCGGGGCGGGCCGCCCACAGGATCCTGCTCGGTCGACCGGGCCGGGCCGGGGCCGAGTACGGATAGCCGAGCAGAATCGCGACCATCTCGCCGCGCGCGCCGAACACGTGCGGAGCGGACGCTCCCGGGGCAAGGCCCGCGCGCGCCCACTCGGGTAACTCCCCGCGGGCGACCACGGACGCGCACGGCCCGGCGCCGGCCGCCGGCGACGCGGAGACCACCGCCCGATACCCGGCCGGCCCGCTGCACGCCACCAGGACCGAGGCACTCAAGGCGATGAGCGGACCGACCCGGCGGCGTTGCGATGACATGACGCTCCCAACGGCCCGCGCGGCCGGCCCGTGCCGGCCGCGACGACGCCTCGTGGTGGACCCGGGACCCCGAGGAATCCGATGGGTAATCGACCGACTCCGTTCGGTGACTCGTACGAGAGTTCCCTTCCCGGGCGCGATCCGTCAACCCCGTCCCACGCTCGGAGACCACGGAGTTCGGGCACGACTCCCTCGCGCGCCGGGCCCGCTCCCGGGACGGGTCGTGCGGGTCCGTCCCGGGGCGGTCGCGACCGACTCCGGTCGCGCGCGGGTCATCGGGCGGGTCGACCCGACGCCCGGATGGTGATGTTGAGCCGACCGGTGGTCAGGCCGGTGGCCGAATCCCCGGTACCCGGACGGATTTTGGGCACTCCGTGGTAGGCGAGCCGGGACGGGCCGCCGAATACCACCAGATCGCCGCCGCGCAGTTCCACGTCCGTCCACGGACGGGTGCGGGTCTCGGTGTTGCCGAAACGGAACACGCATGCGTCACCGATGCTCAGCGACACCACCGGGGCCGGCGAGTCCTCGTCCGCGTCCCGATGCAGGCCCATTTTCGCGTCCGCGTCGTAGAAGTTGACCAGGCCGATGTCGTACGGGTCGGTCGGGATCGACCCGTACACGTCGGCCACCGCCCGCCGGGCCAACCCGCCCAGCAGCGGCGGAAACGGCTTCACCCGCTCACCGGTGGGCAGTTGCTCGGTGTAGCGGTACGGCTCCCAGTGCAGTCCCAGACTCACGCTGCGCACGCTCATCACGCCGCCCGAGGGCATCACCACGCGTCGCATGCCGGCCGGTGGCGCGGCCCACGTCCGGGCCGCCACCACCAGTTCCCGCTGCTCGTCGAGCGAGAGCCAGTCCGGTACGTGCCAGGCCCCGGGCGCGAGTTCGGCCCGCTCCCGGGGCAGCGGAAACAGTTCGCCACTCACACTCGGCACCGAATCACACGCGGCGAGTCGCCGGGGGGCACGACGCACCGCCCGTCGGCCGACGGCCGACTCGCCGCACGCCGCCCACGAGTGGCCGCACATCGTCCACCGCTCACCCGGTGACCCATTTCGGCGCGCGCTTCTCCCGGAAGGCCGCCATGCCCTCGGTCGCGTCCGCGGAGGCGAACAGCTCGGCGGAGCGCTGCGCGAGGGCTCGGCCGTCCCGGTCGAAGCCGGCCCGTACCGCGCCGGTGGTGAGCTTCTTCGACTCGATCAGCCCCTGCCGCGAGCACAGTCGGAACGAGGCGACCAGCGCCGCGACCGCGTCGTCCGCGCCGCCGGCGCCGTCGACCGCCCGGGTCAGCAGCCCGATCCGCTCGGCCTCCACACCGTCGAACACGTCCCCGGTGAGGAAGTACCGCGACACCGAGCGCGGGTCCATCCGCGGCGCCGTGGTCAACGAGATGACCGCCGGGCTGAGCCCGAGGCGCGCCTCGGTGAAGGCGAAAGTGGCCTGCGCGGGCGCGATCGCCAGGTCGGCGGCACCGACCAGACCGATGCCGCCCGCCCGCGCGTTGCCGCGCAGGTGTGCGACCACGGGCACCGGCACCTCCACCACCAGGCGCAGCAGCGCGAGCAGTTGCTCCGCACCCTGTGCCATACCGCCCGCGGCCGCCTCGCGCAGGTCCATGCCCGAACAGAAGGTCGGTCCGGTGTGGGTGAGCACCACCGCGCGTACCCGCTCGTCCACACCGGCCTCGGCCAAGTGGTGACGCAGTCGGGCAACCAGGCGTGCGGAGAGCGCGTTGCGGTTGGCGGGTGAATCCAGCGTGATGGTCGCGATGCCGTCGTCCAGGCTCAGGTGCACCGGGTCGTCGGTCGGGGTCGGGTGTCCCGGCTCGGCGTTCGGGTTGATGCGTACCGGCTCGGCGTCCACGGTTCTCCTCCGGGTTCGGGGCGGTCGGCGCGACGACCGGGGGTGGCCCGTGCCGCGCGGGCCCGGCACCGTGACCGGCAGTGGTTGCCCGTCGCGATACTGGTGCCGTGGCCCTGGGGCCTGTCTCGGATCCCGCGCCGAGTACCACGACGCCCGGCACCGGACGCCGCGGAGCCCGACGCGGGACCGAAGACACGCCCTAGATCCTCACATGAGCGGGTCACCTGCGATCGAACCGCGTCGCTTTCATGTTCCTTTCATGTCGAGCGCGCACATTGAGACGACACGCTTTTGTGCCGAATCCACACGGAGGGTGTCCGCGTGCGACCGTGGGGCCACCCGCAGTAACGGTCCCCCGAGTCCGCCGAATGAAGGAGTCGCCATGACGCCCGCCGCCGACACCGGAACGCCGCCGCACATCCTCGTCGTCGACGACGAACCCGCCGTACGCGAGGCGCTCGAAACCAGCCTGCGCTTCGAGGGCTACCGGGTCACCCTCGCCGACGAGGGCGTGGCCGCGCTCACCGCGATCGCCGGGGGCGAGCCGGATCTGGTCCTGTTGGACGTGCTGATGCCGCGGATGGACGGCCTCACCGCGTGCCGGCGACTACGCGCCCGCGGCGACACGCTTCCGGTGCTGATGCTCACCGCCCGGGACGCGGTCGGCGACCGGGTGACCGGGCTCGACGCGGGCGCGGACGACTATCTCGTGAAGCCGTTCGAACTGGACGAACTGCTGGCCCGGGTGCGGGCACTGCTGCGACGCAGCGCGATGTCCGGCGCCGGCGAGGCGGCGGACGACGCGCTCACGTTCGCCGACCTGCGGATGGACACCGCCTCGCGCGAGGTCACCCGGGCCGGCCGGGCGATCGACTTGACCCGAACGGAGTACACCCTGTTGGAGCTGTTGCTCACCCACCCGCGCCAGGTGCTGACCCGGGAACAGATCCTGCGCAACGTCTGGGGGTTCGACTTCGAACCCGCGTCCAACTCGCTCGACGTCTACGTGATGTACCTGCGCCGCAAGACCGAGGCGGGCGGGCTGCCCCGACTGGTACACACCGTGCGCGGCGTCGGCTACGTACTGCGTGCGGTGGAGACGCCGGCCTGATGCATCGTCACCTGCCGCTGCGCGCCCGCCTGGCGCTGCTCACCGCGCTCGCCGTCGCACTCGCCGTCGCGGCGGCCGCGGTGACGTGCTGGGTATTGACGCGCAACCAGCTGCGCGAGCAGATGGACCGGACCCTGGCCACCACCGGGACGCCGTTCCTGAACCCGCGCGGCGGGCCCAGCGCGACCATCGCCGACATCTGCGGCCGACCCGCACCGCCGTTCCAGCGCGGCCTGTTGACCTACCAGGTGATCAGGGCCGACGGGTGGTCGTGCACGCAGTTGGGCACCACGACCGACCCGGTCTCCCCGGTGCCGGTGAGCACGGCGGACAAGGTGATCGCGGCGGCGAACGCGGTGGACGACACGAAGGTGGTCTTCCACGACGCGACGACCAAGGACGGCAGGCACGTCCGGGTGATGACGCAACACGTGAGCCGGGACACGGCGGTGTCGGTTTCCCGACCGCTCGGCGAGATCGAGAGTTCGCTGGACAGCCTCGCCCTGTGGCTGGCGGTGGTCAGCGCGATCGGCATCGTGGGCGCCGCGACGCTGGGCCTGTTGGTGGCGCGGGCCGCGCTCCGGCCGGTCGATCGGCTCACCGAGGCAGCCGAGCACGTGGCCCGTACCGAGGATCTGGACACCGTGATCCCGATCGCGGGCAAGGACGAGATCGCGCGCCTGGGCCGCTCGTTCAACGCGATGACCGCCTCGCTCCAGGCGTCCCGGCTGCGCCAGCAACGGTTGATCGCCGACGCGGGACACGAACTGCGCACACCGCTGACGTCGTTGCGCACCAATACCGACCTGTTGTTGCGCAGCGAGCAGACCGGGCGGCCGATCCCGCCTGCCGACAAGGAGCGCCTGCTGCGCAACGTCAAGGCGCAGCTGGTCGAACTCTCCGACCTGGTGGGCGACCTGCTCTTGCTTGCGCGCCCGGAGCAGGCGCCCAGCACCCCGCCGAGCACGAGCGCCGGGCTGCACACCGCGATCGAACGCGCGGTGCGGCGCGCCGAGTTGCGTGCGCCGGACGCGCGGATCCAGGTGGAGCTCGAACCCTGGTACGTGCGTGGCGAACCCGCGGCGTTGGAGCGGGCGGTGGTCAACCTGCTGGACAACGCACTCAAGTTCGGCGGTTCCGGCGCCGAGGCGACAGTCCGGGTGCGGCTCCACGACGGCGAACTCACCGTGCGCGACCACGGGCCCGGCATCGCCGCCGACGACGTCCCGTACGTCTTCGAACGCTTCTGGCGCGCGCCCGCCGCCCGCGGCCTCCCCGGCTCCGGCCTCGGCCTGGCCATCGTGGCCCGCACGGTCGCCGACGCGGGCGGCACGGTGGCCCTGGAACCGGCCGCCGACGGGCCCGGCACGATCGCCAGGATCCGGCTGCCGGGAACGACGGGGTAGGCGCGCATCGGCCGCAGGCCGCGCCCGGCCACGGTCGGCGGGCAACCGGGGCAGGCCGGGCGCACCACGCCGACCGCCGTCGCCGAGCGCTCCGGCCCACCGCGTGCCGCCGCTAACGAACCACCCGGATGCGGGCGGTCGCGGTCGCCACGGCGACGAGCGTGCCGTCGGGTCGGACGAGTTCCCCGGCCAGGAAACACACCTCCCTGCCCCGCTGCACGACCCGCCCCCGCCCCAGCAGCCGGCCAGGACGCGCGGGCCGCAGGAACTGCACATGCAGATCCAGCGTCGGCGCGAACCGGTCCGCCGGCAACGTGGCCACCAGCGCCGGCCCCAGGGTGTCGTCGAGCATCGCGGCCAGGAACCCGCCCTGAATCACCCCGACGGGATTGACGAACCGCTCGTCGGCCGCGAACGCCACCTCGATGGTGCCCCGCTCCGGATCGACGTCGATCAGCTCCCACCCGAGCAACAACGCGGCAGGCGGCGGCGCGATCCGCCCCTCCACCACATCCCAGAACGGCCCCTGCCTGCGCTGCCCGTCGGTGTCCATGTCCGAAGTGAACGCCACGCCGCCGACACCCCCGGCCCGGAATCGGTCGTGATCGGCGACAGGTACGCCTCAGAGGCTGCGGGCGGTGATGTCCCCGTAGGCGGTGGTCGCGTGGATGTTCAGGCCGGCGGCGGCGCCCTCGGTGTTCGCGAGCGCGTTGTGGATCCGGCCGTAGGTGGTGCCGGCGTCCAGGGAGGCGGAGACCCCGCGGGCGGCGCCGACCGAGACCTCGCCGGCCTCGGTGCGCAGCACGACCGTGCCGCGCACGGCCTCGGCGATGTGGATGTCGCCCTTTTGCACACTGATTTCCGCGGGGCCGCCCAGACGGTCGACCGAGACGTCGCCGGCGAGAACGGTGAGGCGGGCGCTCGCGACCTCGTCGATCTTGACCGAGCCCTGCGCGCCCTCGAAGGTGACGTCGCCGAACCGTCCGACGCCCCGAAACTCGGCGGCGGCCGCCTTCGCTTCGATGCGGGAGCCGGCGGGCAGTTGCACGGTCACCTCGACGGATCCGAAGCCGCCGAGGATCCGGCTCTGCGCCGGTGGGGCCGCGATCCGCAGGACGCCGTCGCCGTATTCGACCGTGGTCTGCTCCGCCGCCTTCACGTCGCGGCCCTTCGAGGCGTCCGCGGGCAGGACCTCGACCGTGGTGTCGGCCCGGTCGGCGGCGATGAACAGGACGCGTCCCGCGGGGACGTCGAGGACGGCCGAAACCGGGGTGGGGGTGTCGAACTTCTGCATCGTGCGCTCCTTTGACGACCTGCCGTTTACAACGACGCAAACGCTACGTTGCGTTTATGGATCTGGCAACGCACATGTTGCACACACCATACATACACGCAGGTCAATGCCTGGATATCGTTGCTATGGCTCTGGCTTTAATGCAACGATCTCGCCGAACTCATTCATAGCAATGGACCGGAGGTTCGGGCGCGTTGAAGGCACCACGGACCACGCGGGAGACCGCGATCCCGGGCGGCGGACGCACCCGACGGAAACGTCGGCGGATCACGGGTCACAGCCGGAGGCGCCCGCTCGCCGGGCCGCGCCGGCGGGCGGGCACACCCTCGGCGGAGCGCGCGTCACTCCTGTGCGAAGGCCGCCAAGTGCTCCAGCAGCAGGGCGGTCAAGGCTTCCGCGCCGTTCTCCGGAACCCAGTGGTCGACGCCGGCGAGTACCTCGAAGCGGTACGGGCCGGTGACCGAGGCACCGGTTGCCTCGGCGGCGGCGCGACCGAAGGCCGCGTCCCGGTCGCTCCAGACGTACAGGGTCGGGACGTCGATGTCGCCGATGTCGCGCAACACCTTCGGGTCGATCGCCCGGTACCAGTTCAACGCCCCGGTGAGCGCGCCCGGTTCGCGCAGAACTCCGAGGTAGCGTTCGGTGACCTCGGCCGGCAGCGTGGCGAACGCCGAGCGCAGGTAGGCCGCGTCGTCCGCCAAGAGCTGCTCCTCGGCCACCCCGCGGGTGCGGAACAGCCGGATGTACGAGGACTGTTCGCGCTGGCCGGTGGCGTCGTCACGAACCGCCGAGGTGAGCGCGACCGGGTGCGGCGTGGACACCACGGTCAGTGTGCGCAACCGCTCCGGGCGCAGGCCCGCGAGCTGCCATGCGAGCGCGCCACCCCAGTCGTGTCCGACCAGGTCCACTCGGGTCAGGCCGAGGGCATCCAGTACGGCGATCACATCGCCCACCAACTCGTCACGCCCGTACGCCGATTCCTGGGGCGGCCGGGCACCCGGCGAGTAGCCGCGCTGGTCGAACGCGATCGCCCGGTAGCCGGCCCGGGCCAGGCCCAGGAGTTGCGCCGTCCAGGACGCGGACATCTGCGGAAACCCGTGCAGGAACAACACCGGGCGGCCGGCCGTCGGACCGGCCACTCGGGCGTTGAAGACCCATCCGCCGGCCGCGATCTCGAGGGCCTCCACGAACGGTTGCGCGGAGTCCGCGCCCACTGACCTACCCGCCGAGGTGTTCATCCGACCTCCGGATCGCTGTGTCCCGCTGTGCCGGTCTTGCGATCGGCGGCACAGGCGTCTCGAAACGCGAGATTCGCATCCCACGACCGTCTCGCGCCAGCCCCCACTCGGCCACATGCCGGCGGCACCCCGGTTTCCGGCCGCCACGACGATTCTCATCCCACCTTAAGAAACACCTCAGACGGCTCCCAGGCCCTCTCGACAACGTCACGGCATGAGCCTGACGACACCGATTCGCACGCGGATCGTGGACGTGGTGGTGCCCGTGTACAACGAGGCGCACGTCCTGGCCGCGAGCGTGCGCCGCCTGCACGCCTATCTGCTCGGCGGATTCCCGTACGCCTTCCGCATCGTCATCGCGGACAACGCCAGCACCGACGCGACTTGGCAGGTGGCCCGCGAGCTTGCGCGCGAACTGCCGCACGTACGCGCGGTGCACCTGGACCGCAAGGGTCGCGGCCGGGCGCTGCGCAAGGTGTGGACCGAGTCCGACGCGGACGTGGTCGCATACATGGACGTCGACCTGTCCACCGACCTGGACGCCTTCCTGCCACTGGTCGCGCCGCTGGTCAGCGGCCACAGCGATCTCGCCATCGGCACCCGGCTGGCCCGTTCGTCGGCGGTGGTCCGCGGGCCGCGCCGCGAGGTTGTGTCGCGGTCCTACAACCTGCTGCTGCGTGGGTTCTTCGCGGCGCACTTCTCGGACGCGCAATGCGGCTTCAAAGCCGCCCGCACGGTGGTCGCCCAGGCGCTGCTGCCGCACGTCCACGACGAGGAGTGGTTCTTCGACACCGAACTGCTGTTGCTCGCCGAGCGCAACGGGCTGCGCATCCACGAGGTCCCGGTGGACTGGGTCGACGATCCGGACAGCCGGGTCGACGTGCTGCACACCGCGTTGGATGATCTGCGCGGGATGGCGCGGGTGGCCCGACGGATCGCGGCGGGCACGTTCCGGGTCTCGGTCCCGCCTCGGGTGCGCGAGGCGCGGTTGCCGCCGGCGATGCGGGCGCAACTCCCGCGCTTCGCGTTGATCGGGCTGGTGAGCACGCTGGCCCACCTGCTGCTGTACGTCCTGCTGCGCGGCGACATGGGCGCGTTGGCGGCGAACGCGCTGGCCCTGACGATGACCACGATCGCGAACACCGCGGCCAACCGACGGTTCACCTTCGGGGTACGCGGGCGCGCCGGGGTGTGGCGCCATCAGGCCCAGGGCGGCCTGGCCTTCGTCGTCGGCCTCGCGTTGAGCAGCGCGACGCTGGCCGGCCTGCACGCCGTCGTCGCGCATCCCTCGCGCGCGGTCGAACTGGGCGCGCTGGTCGGCGCGGGGACGGTGGCCACGATCGTGCGGTTCCTGCTGCTGCGGGTGTGGGTCTTTCGCGCGGCGGGAGCCGCGCACTCGGGGTATTCGACCAGTCGGCGTGATCCGGCCGCTCGGAACAATTCGGCGAAACCCGCGGATCCGGGTGGTCGGCCGGATTCCGCGATCGCGACAGGCCCGGGTGATCGGATCGCTTCGGTGACTTCGATCACGTCCGACGCAGCGAGGAGATCGGCCGCTTCGGCGATGCCGGTCGCCTCCATCGACGTGCCCCATTCAACCGACTCGGCCGGTTCTTCCGGTCCGGCAGGTGAGGACGTATGACCGCCGTAGTGGCTCCACTGCCCATGCCGATTCCCGAGAGCGGCGCCGGGATCGAAAAACCCTGGTTCGCCCGCCTGGTTCGCGGCCGTGAGGCGGACGCGCCCTGGGTGCGGCCCGCGTTGCTCGTGCTGCTGGTCGGGACCGCCCTGTTGTACATCTGGGGCCTGGGCGCCTCGGGGTGGGCCAACTCGTTCTACTCGGCCGCCGTTCAGGCCGGGACGGAGAGTTGGAAGGCGTTCTTCTTCGGGTCCTCGGACGCGGGCAACTCGATCACTGTCGACAAGACCCCGGCGTCGTTGTGGGTGATGGGCCTGTCGGCCCGCGTTTTCGGCGTCAACGCGTGGAGCATCCTGGTCCCGCAGGCCCTGGAGGGCGTCGCCACGGTCGGTGTGCTCTACCTGGCCGTGCGGCGCCGATTCCCGGCCTGGGCCGCGCTGTCGGCCGGCGCGATACTGGCCCTGACCCCGGTCGCGGCGCTGATGTTCCGGTTCAACAATCCGGACGCGCTGCTGGTACTGCTGCTCACCGTCGCCGCGTACGCGGTACTGCGGGCCCAGGAGAGCGCGAGCACCCGGTGGTTGGTGCTGGCCGGTGCGTGCGTGGGCTTCGGGTTCCTGGCCAAGATGCTCCAGGCGTTCCTGATCGTGCCCGCCTTCGCGCTGGTGTACCTGGTGTGCGCGCCGGTCGGCTTCTGGCGGCGGGTGCGGCAACTGCTCTGGTCCGGGCTGGCCTTGCTGATCGCCGGCGGCTGGTGGATCGCGATCGTCGAATTGTGGCCGGAATCCTCCCGCCCCTACATCGGCGGCTCGCAGCACAACTCGATCCTCGAACTGACGCTGGGTTACAACGGACTCGGCCGGCTGAACGGCAACGAGACCGGCAGCGTGGGCGGCGGGGGCGGCGGCCCGCGCGGTGGTGGCGGCAACTGGGGCGCCACCGGGTGGGATCGGCTCTTCAACGCCGAGATGGGCGGCCAGATCTCCTGGTTGTTGCCCGCCGCGCTGATCCTGCTCGCGGTGGGCCTGTGGCTGACCCGACGCGCGCCGCGGACCGATCCCGCCCGGGCGGCGATCGTGCTGTGGGGCGGCTGGCTGCTCACCACGGGGCTGGTCTTCAGTTACATGGCGGGCATCTTCCACGCTTACTACAACGTCGCGTTGGCGCCGGCGATCGCCGCGGTGGTGGCAATGGGTGCCGCGCTGCTGTGGGAACGGCGCCGGGTACCACGTGCGGCGGCGGTCGCGGCACTGACGATCGCGGCCGGCGCGTGGTGGTCGTACCACCTGCTCGACCGGACGCCGGACTGGCATCCGTGGCTGCGCCACGTCGTACTCGTCGGCGGAATCGTGGGCGCCCTGGCCGTGTTCGGCGCCGCCTTCGTCGCGCTGCGCGGGCTCGCGCCGGTGGCTGCCGCGGTCTCGGCGGCCGCGCTGCTGGCCGGGCCGGCCGCGTACACGTGGGACACCGTCGCCACCGCGAAGGGCGGCTCGATCCCGAGCGCGGGGCCGGCGGGCATGGGCTTCGGGCGTGGCGGGCCGGGCGGACCCGGGGGCTTCGCGGGCGGGCCGCGCGGGTTCCAGGGAGTTCCGCCGGGACAGATTCCGGGCGGCCGACCGGGCCAGGGGACGCAGGGGTTCCCCGGGACTCCGGGGCAGAACGGGCAGGCTCCCGACGGCACCGGCAACCCACCCGGGCGGCGGACCGCCCCGGGCAACGGCGCGGTGCCGCCGGGGACGACGCCACGCCAGGGTGGCGGCGGGGCGGGCGGAATGGGCGGACTGCTCAACGGCAGTACGCCCGGCAAGGAGGTGGTCGCCGCGCTGAAGCAGGACAGCGACTCCTATACCTGGGTGGCCGCCTCGGTCGGCTCCAACAGCGCTTCGGGCTACCAACTCGCCACCGGAAAACCGGTCATGCCGATCGGCGGCTTCAACGGCAGCGACCCCTCGCCGACCCTGGCCGAGTTCCAAAAGTTGGTCAGGGATGGTCGCATCCACTACTTCATCGGCGGCGGGACCGGCGGCGGCATGGGCGGCGGCGGAATGCGCAGCATGGGCGGCAGCAACGCGTCGCAGGCCATCGCGACCTGGGTCGAGCGGACGTTCACCACGAGCACGGTGGGCGGGGTGACCCTGTACGACCTGACCAAACCGACGGGGAATGTTTCCGACGAATCGTCACCAACCGTCTGACGGGCTGTCAATCCACCTACGGCGTGCGGCAAACGGCGGGCCGATTTGATCCGTAGGATCCTCCCCCGTGACGATCAAGATGCGAAAGGTCGGGGCCGGCTTGATCGGCCTGCTGACGACCTTGGCTGTCGTGGGCGGTTCCGCACCGTCCGCGATGGCCGACGAGACGAATCCGACCGGGCCACCGCCGAAAGTCGAGCTGGTCCTCGACGTGAGCGGTTCGATGAAGGCCAACGACGCCGGCGGAATGACCCGCATGGACGCCGCGAAGAAGGCCTTCAACGAGGTCGTGGACAGCGTTCCGGAACCGGCCGACTTCGGCGTCCGGGTGCTGGGTGCCACCTACCCGGGCAACGACAAGGCCAAGGGTTGCGTGGACACCCAGCAACTGGCCCCGGTCGGCAGGCCCAACAAGGTCGTGATCAAGAACGAGATCGCCAAGTTGGCGCCGACCGGCTGGACTCCGATCGCACTGTCGTTGCGCGAGGCCGCCAAGGACCTCGGCACGGGAGCCGGGAGCCGCCGGATCGTGCTGATCACCGACGGCGAGGAGACCTGTGCGCCGCCCGACCCGTGCGACGTGGCACGCGAGTTGGCCGCGTCCGGGCTCAACCTGATCGTGGACACGCTGGGCCTGGTCCCGGACGAGAACACCCGTCGTCAGCTCTCCTGCATCGCCGAGGCCACCGGCGGCACGTACACCTCGGTGCTGAACGCGGACGAGCTGTCGCAGAAGGTCCAGCAGATCGTCAAGCGCGCGGTGCGCGAGGCGGACGAGACACCCGCGGCCGTCAAGGGCAGCCCGAACGGCTGCCAGGACGCCCCGTTGCTCGCGCCCGGCGTGTACAGCGACCGCGAGGAGTTCGGCCAGCACCTCTGGTACAAGGTCCCGCTCAAGCCGAACCAGGAGCTGCGGGCCACCGCGACGGTCGGCTCGGACCGCAAGGTGGCGCGCGATTACGACGTGACGGTCACCGCGTTCAGCGAGGACGGCCGCGAACTGGTCGGCAACGCGGGCGCCGGCAACGGCCGTACCGACGTGCAGTCCGCCGGTCTGCGCTACCCGTACAAGACCGACAGCGACCACGCGAAGACCAGGACGATCTGTCTGGTCGTCACCAACGCGTTCGCCGCGCAGCCGAACGTGGCCACCAAGCCGGGTCTGCCGCTGGAGTTGACGGTGGACCTGGTCAAGGCCACCGACAGCAAGGCCGCGAACGTGCACGGGCTGGGTCGGGGTTGGGTGTTCCTGGGGGTACTCGCCGGATTCGGCCTGATTGCCGGTCTGTTGGCCGGCTGGCTGCGCCGCGCGTTCAAGGCTCTCGGAAAGGCGATGTCATGACGAACGCGATCGGTGGAATCAAGCGGGCGTTGGCGGCGGTCGCCGCGGCGTTCGTGGGCGTGACGCTGTTCGCGGCGCCGGCGATGGCCGAGCAGGACGCGGCGCCGGGCACCTCGTTCCTGGGCGCGGGCACGCTCGAGTTGGGCAAGGAGGCGCGCTGGTCGGCGTCCCAGGGCGAGTATCTGTACTGGCAGTTCCCGGCCAAGGCGGGCAAGGAGATCCACGCCAAGGTGGATCTGGAGCTGGCCTCCGGCAACGCGCGCACCGGCCCGGTGACCTACCGGATCGAGATCTACGACGGCCTGCGCCGGCGTCAGCCGTGCGTCGAGGGCAAGCAGGTCGCCACGGCGCAGAAGAGCGACACCAGGATCGGCCTGACCTGCACGCCGCGCACCGTTCGCGACTGGGCCGAGCCGTGGTCCACCGACCCGCTGCCCGGGATGTACTTCGTCCGGATCGCCGCGATAAACGTGCCCGACCTGGACGCGGGCGCCGCGACCAAGGTCACCGTACGGGTGGACACCAAGGACGGCGACGACCAGGTGCCGACCTCGGACCGCAAACTGGCCGACCCGCTGGTGCCGATCACCAAGGCCGGCTCGGTGCTCAAGAGCGGGCAGACCGCGGACACCCGGTCGGTGGCCTGGGACCAGGAAGAGGACCACTGGTACCAGTGGGACTGGATGGACGGGCCGAACGCACGGTGGTTCTGGACCGCGATGGCGACCTTCGTCGCGGTGGTGTTCGGCATCCTGGGCTACCAGATCACCCGTAAGAAGCGGCACTGGTTCAGCTGACGCCGATCGGCCGACGCTCGTCGTCGGCGTGGCGAACCGCCCCGGCGCACTCCGCGCCGGGGCGGTTCGCCATGATCCTCGTGTCGCCTTGACCCGATCCGAGGAAGCACGGAGCCTGCCATGATCATCGAACACGCGGACATCACCGTCACGCAGGGCCGCGAGGCCGAATTCGAGGCCGCGTTCCTGCGCGGCCGCGAGGTCGTCGCCAAGTCCGCCGGCTTCCGCTGGGCGCGCCTGATCCGTCAGATCGAGTCGCCCACGTCGTACCTGCTGCTGATCGGCTGGGAGACCCTGGAGGCCCACACGGTCGGCTTCCGCGAATCCGACCTGTTCCCCCAGTGGCGAGCCATCGTCGGCGAGTTCTTCGCGGTCCCCCCGACGATCGTCCACTACGAAGGCGATCTGACCCCCACCGACGAGACCTGAGCGCGAGCCCGCCGACGCCCCGGCCCCGCGCGGAACCGGGGCGTCGGCGTATCCGCACCCGGCGAGCGGCGGCAACGCACGCCGCCGGCGACCACGCACGGCTCACCCGCGCCCGGCGCCGCCGCTCACCACCTCGCGATGCGGGCCTCACTCCTCCCACAGTCCCGCCACGGTCAGGCCCGGGTCGATGTCGGCCAGGGCCCGAGTGGGGTCCAGGGTGGGGAGCACGCGGTGGGTCGCCGCTGCGTGGGCGTAGACCAAAAGCAGGTCCTCGGCGGTCCAGCGGACCGAGGGCCAGACGGCGTCGCGGCCCGGGCACAGTCGGGTCAGGCGGGTGTGGAACTCGTCGAGTTCGGCCGGATTCGTGAAGGTCCGGGCCGCCTCGATCGCGTCGTGGTCGGTGCGCAGCAGCGCGTACGCGGGCACCACGGGCACGCGCATGACCGCGTCCGGGTCGGTGTCCGCCATGCCCATGCCGCGCGCGACCCGGTACAGGGCCGATGCCATCAGCAGCGCGACGAGCAGTCCGCTGTCCTCCCGCACACCGCCGGACGGGAAGAACCTCGCGTCCCAGAAGTGCTGTTCGGTGTTCAGGTGCTCGCGCACGAGCATGCAGCCGACTCCCACGCAGCTCTGCGGCAGGGTTCCGGCAGCCATACGGCTACGTTACGGCTCCGGTGGCGCGCCGTGGCGCGGTTCCGTTCATTTACGACATCGGCTCACTTCACCCCAGTTGGATGGACCGCTTGGAGAGTCCGAACCAGAAGCCGTCGATGACCTGGTTCAGCCGGTCCAAATCCTCGTGACCCGCGCCGAGCGAGACGAACAGCGGCGCCAGGTGCTCGGTCCGGGGGTGCGCCAGGCGCGCGGCGGGCGCCTTGTGGGTGAAGTCGAGCAGCGTGTCCACGTCACCGCCGCGGAACGCCTCGTCGCCCCAGTGGTCGAACTCGCGCGACCACCCCGGCACCGGCGCATCCGCCCGGGGGTCGAGTCCGCGCAGGTTGTGGGTGAAGAACCCGCTGCCCACGATCAGCACGCCCTCGTCGCGCAGCGGCGCGAGCCGTTGGCCGACCTGGTAGAGCCGGACCGGGTCGAGCGTGGGCAGCGACATCTGCAGCACCGGCACGTCGGCGTCCGGATACATCTCGACCAGCGGTACGTACGCGCCGTGGTCCAGGCCGCGCTCCGGCGCGTCGCGCACGTCCGGCCCGAGCAGCGCCCGGACCCGCGCCGCCAGCTCGGGAGCACCGGGTGCCGGATAGGTGACCCGGTAGTAGTGCTCGGGAAAGCCGCCGAAGTCGTACACCAGCGGGATCGTGCGGGTCGCGCCGAGTGCGATCGGGGCGTCCTCCCAGTGCGCGGACACCATCAGGATCGCGGTGGGCCCGGGCAGGTCGGCGGACCACGCGGCCAGCTGGCCGGTCCACAACGCGTCGTCCGCGAGCGGCGGCGCGCCGTGGCCGAGGTAGACGACGGGCATGCGCTGCGCGCCGGGCGAGGGCGAGGTGGTGTCCATGGACCCAGGATAGCAAGTAGTTCTACGTTCAACAATTGACATGACAGGATGATTCGAGGGGCGGCACGGCACGAGGACCAGGACCCGTGAGCGCCACGACACGAGGACTCGGCGCGTGACGCGACAGGAGGATTCGGCGCCGGGATCGCCATCGGGAGTAATCCACTGGCCTGCGCCCCGGGGGTGCCACTTATCCTGGACCGCGTAATGGGAACGCCAGTAGCCACATCTCAGCTCGCCGACCTCCAGGCGCGCCTGCCCCACCTGATGCTTCGGGATCAGGACCGTCTGCGCCGTCGCCTCGACCGGACCCGCAAGAACCGCAAGGGCCCGCAGCAGGTCGCCGAGACCGAGAGCCTGATCGCCGCGTTCGACGCCGCCGAGACGCGGGTCGCGAACCGGCGCGCCGCCGTGCCCACGATCGGCTATCCCGAGGCGCTGCCGGTCGCTCAAAAGAAGGACGACATCCTGGCCGCGATCCGCGACCACCAGGTCGTCATCGTCGCGGGCGAGACCGGCTCCGGGAAGACCACTCAGATCCCCAAGATCTGCCTCGAACTCGGTCGCGGTGTCCAGGGCCTGATCGGGCACACCCAGCCGCGTCGGATCGCCGCGCGCACGGTCGGTGACCGGATCGCCGAGGAGTTGGGCGGACAACTCGGTGACGTGGTCGGCTACAAGGTTCGCTTCAACGACCAGTCCAGTGACAACACGCTGGTCAAGTTGATGACCGACGGCATCCTGCTCGCCGAGGTGCAACACGATCGGCTGTTGCGGCAGTACGACACGCTGATCATCGACGAGGCGCACGAGCGCAGCCTCAACATCGACTTCCTGCTCGGCTACCTCAAGCAGTTGCTGCCGCGTCGCCCCGACCTCAAGGTGATCATCACCTCGGCCACGATCGACCCGGAGCGCTTCTCGCAACACTTCGACGACGCGCCGATCATCGAGGTGTCCGGCCGTACCTATCCGGTCGAGGTGCGTTATCGCCCACTCGTCGCGGAGGTCGACGAGGACGAGGACGACGACGGGGCGGGAGCCAAGCGCCGACCCGACGATCGTGACCAGGTGCAGGCGATCAGCGACGCGGTGGACGAACTGCTCGGCGAGGCGTCCGGCGACATCCTGGTCTTCCTCAGCGGCGAGCGGGAGATCCGGGACACCGCCGAGGCACTGAACAAACGTCGGTTGCGCAACACCGAGGTACTGCCGCTGTACGCGCGCCTGTCCTCCGCGGAGCAGCACCGGGTCTTCCAGCAGCACACCGGACGACGGATCGTGCTCGCGACCAACGTCGCGGAGACGTCGCTGACCGTGCCGGGCATCAAGTACGTGATCGACCCGGGCACCGCGCGCATTTCCCGGTACAGCCTGCGCACGAAGGTGCAGCGGCTGCCGATCGAGGCCGTTTCGCAGGCATCCGCCAATCAGCGCAAGGGCCGCAGCGGGCGCACCTCGGACGGCATCTGCATCCGGCTGTACTCCCAGGAGGACTTCGAGTCGCGGCCCGAGTTCACCGACCCGGAGATCCTGCGCACCAACCTGGCCTCGGTCATCCTGCAGATGACCGCGCTGGGCCTGGGCGACATCGCCGCGTTCCCGTTCGTGGAGCCGCCGGATCGGCGCAACATCAAGGACGGCGTACAGCTCCTGGAGGAACTGGGCGCACTGGACCCGGACGAGCCGGACGTACGCAAGCGCCTGACCCCGATCGGCCGCAAGCTGTCCCAGCTCCCGGTGGACCCGCGACTGGCCCGGATGATCCTGGAGGCGGACCGCAACGGCGTGGTCCGCGAGGTGCTGATCATCGCGTCCGCGCTGTCCATCCAGGACCCGCGCGAGCGACCCGTCGAACACCAGCAGCACGCCGACCAGTTGCACGCGCGGTTCGCGGACAAGGAGTCCGACTTCCTCGCGTACCTCAACCTGTGGAACTACATCAAGGAGCAGCGCGACGAGCTGTCCTCCAGCCGGTTCCGCAAGTTGTGCAAGAGCGAGTTCCTGCACTACCTGCGCATACGCGAATGGCAGGACCTGCACAGCCAGTTGCGCTCGGCCGCCAAGTCGCTCGGGATCGAGGCGACCGGCGAGCCGCAGGAGCCGAACACGCAGCACATCCACACCGCGATCCTGTCCGGTCTGCTCTCGCACATCGGCCTGATGGACCCGGCCAAGCGCGAGTACGGCGGCGCGCGCGGCACCAGGTTCTCGGTCTTCCCCGGCTCGGCGCTGTTCAAGAAACCGCCGCGGTGGGTGATGGCGGCCGAACTCGTCGAGACGTCCCGCCTGTGGGCGCGGATCGCCGGGCGGATCGAGCCCGAGTGGATCGAGCCGCTGGCCGGGCACCTGATCAAGCGCACCTACAGCGAGCCGCACTGGGAACAGAAGATGGCCGCGGTGATGGCCTACGAGAAGGTCACGCTGTACGGGGTGCCGATCGTGGCCGCGCGCAAGGTCGGCTACGGCAAGGTCGATCCGGAGCTGTCCCGCGAACTGTTCATCCGGCACGCGCTGGTGGAGGGCGACT
Organism: Embleya scabrispora DSM 41855; assembly: GCF_000372745.1. Classification (GTDB taxonomy): domain Bacteria; phylum Actinomycetota; class Actinomycetes; order Streptomycetales; family Streptomycetaceae; genus Embleya; species Embleya scabrispora. The sequence continues at coordinate 29,344 of NZ_KB889697.1, forward strand.
GGCGTACGCACCACAAGTTCTTCGCGGCCAACCGGCGACTGCTCGCCGACGTCGAGGAGCTCGAACACCGGGCCCGACGCCGGGACATCATGGTCGACGACGAGACCCTGTTCGACTTCTACGACGAGCGCATCCCCGCCGACGTGGTCTCCGGACGGCATTTCGACGCGTGGTGGAAGAAGGCCCATCGGAGCGAACCGGACCTGCTGAGCTTCGAGAAGTCCATGCTGATCAACGCCAAGGCCGGCGGGATCACCGAGGAGGACTACCCGAACACGTGGGTCGAGGAGGGTCTGGAGCTCAAGCTGACCTACCAGTTCGAGCCCGGCTCGAATGCGGACGGGGTCACCGCGCACATCCCGGTCGCGGTGCTCAACCAGCTCACCGGCGACGGCTTCGACTGGCAGATCCCGGGCCTGCGCGAGGAGTTGGTGACCTCGTACATCCGCGCGCTGCCCAAGGGCATCCGCCGCGGCTTCGTGCCGGCGCCGGACTACGCGCGGTCGATCCTGGCCCGGATCCCGGCCCGCCGAGGGTCGTTGGTGGACGTGCTGGAGCGCGAGCTGAGCCGGATGGCGGGCATGCCGGTCAAGCGCGAGACGTGGGATCTGGCGAAGGTGCCCGAACACCTGCGGATGACGTTCCGGGTGCTCGACGACGACCGGCGCACGCTGGCCGAGGGCAAGGACCTGGCGGCGCTCAAACTCACGTTGCGCGACCGGATGCGGGCCGCGGTGTCCGAGGCGGCGAGCACGCTGGACATCGAGCGCACGGGCGTGACCTCCTGGACCATCGGCGAACTGCCGCGCGTGGTCGAGCAGCGGCGCGGGCCGCTGGTGGTCAAGGCGTATCCGGCGCTGGTCGACGAGGGCGCGTCGGCGGCGGTCCGGCTGTTCGACAGCGAGCCGGAGCAGTCGCGCGCGATGCGGCTCGGGACGCGGCGCCTGGTGCTGCTGAACGTGCAGTCGCCGGTCAAGCAGATCCAGGGGCGGCTGCCCAACATGGCCAAGCTGACGCTGAGTCACAACCCGCACGGGGGCATCGACGCGCTCTTCGAGGACATCCTCGCGTGCGCGGCGGACATGCTGATCCAGGACGCGGGCGGTCCGGTGTGGGACGAGGCGGGCTTCGTCCGGCTGCGCGATCGGGTCAAGGCGGGACTGCCTCGGCTGACCGAGGACACGGTGGTCAAGGTCGAGCGCATCCTGGGCGCGTCGCACAACGTCGCCGGGCGGCTGAAGACGACCCGGAGCCCGGCCCTGGCGCCCGCGCTGGCCGACCTGAAGGCGCAGTACACGGCGCTGGTGCACAAGGGCTTCGTGGCCGAGGCGGGTTGGCGGCGGTTGCCGGACGTGCACCGCTATCTCCAGGCGATGGAGCGCCGCTTGCAGCGCCTGGAGGCGGACCCGGTGCGGGACCGCGAGCGCATGCTGAAGGTCCACCAGATCCAGGCTGCGTACCGGGATTTGATGGACCGTCAGGCCAAGGGTGCGCCGACTCCGGCCGAGGTGGCGGCGGTGCGGTGGCAGATCGAGGAGCTGCGGGTGAGCTACTTCGCCCAGTCCCTGGGCACGCCGCAGCCGGTGTCGGACAAGCGGATCTTGAAGACGATCGAGGAATTGGGGTCGTAGACGGGTCGGTTCGGATCCGGGTCGGGACCCGACTCGGATCCCGGCCTCCGGTTTGCAATCCGGGTCAGACCAGGTCGTTCTTGAACAGGTCGTGGTCGGTCAGCAGCTTCTCCAGGCGCGCCTGGTCGACCCGGCTGACCACGGCCTCGCTTTCCTGGCGGTCCCGGACGACCTTGGCGACGGTGATGCTGGACGTCACGACGTACAGCACGCCGAGACCGAGGAAGGCCCGGATCCAGCGGTCCACCGGGAGGTAGACGATGCCGACCAGAACCGCGCTCACGGACACGCCGAAGGACAGCGCGGCCTGGACGAAGAAGCCATGGGTGTTGTTGGTGCGCAGCGGCGATGTCATGGCAACAGTGTTGGGCCGGACGGGTGTTGCGCACATGAGTACGTGTACTCAAGAAGACCGCCTATCGGCGGACGCGCAAAGGCCGTAGGTCGCGAATCGTTCTCGATCAGGCCGCGCGATCGGGCTTCGCCGCCGACCGGGTCTGCCGCTCCGGGTCGAAAGATGCCGCGCGAGCCGCCGGGTGGGCGGCTCGCGCGGCAGGGGGTGGGCGGCGTGGGGTCAGGCGGCCACGGCGTGCTTGGCGTTGGCCGGCTCCAGGGCCAGTTCCAGCACCTCGCGCACGTCGGCCACCGCGTGCACGGTGAGCCGGCTCAGGATCTCCTCGGGCACGTCGTCCAGGTCGGCCTCGTTGCGCTTGGGGATCAGCACCGTGGTGACGCCGGCCCGCTCCGCGGCGAGCAGCTTCTGCTTGACGCCGCCGATCGGGAGTACCCGACCGGTGAGCGAGACCTCACCGGTCATCGCCACGTCCGAGCGGACCGGCCGCCCGGTCAGCAGCGACACCAGCGCGGTCGTCATCGTGACACCGGCGCTCGGGCCGTCCTTGGGGACCGCTCCGGCCGGGACGTGGATGTGCACGCCGCGGTCCTTGAGGTCGCCCACCGGCACCTCCAGCTCCGCCCCGCGCGAGCGCAGGTAGGACAGCGCGATCTGCGCCGACTCCTTCATCACGTCGCCGAGTTGACCGGTCAGGGTCAGTCCCGTACCGCCCGTCTCCGCGTCCGCCAGCGACGCCTCGATGTAGAGCACGTCGCCGCCCGCGCCGGTGACCGCGAGTCCGGTGGCGACTCCCGGCACCGCCGTGCGCTGCTCGGCCTTGCTCAGCAGCGACTCCGGGGTGTGCCGGGGCCGGCCGAGGTAGTCGCGCAGGTCGCCGGCGTCCACCGCGATCGGCAGCGGGTGCGCCTCGGCGTCCAGTGCCTGCCTGGCCGCGACCTTGCGCAGCACACGGGCGATCGAACGCTCCAGGGTGCGCACGCCCGCCTCGCGGGTGTACTCGCCCGCCAGCAGCCGCAGCGCCTCCTCGGTGAAGGACACCTCGGTGTCGTCCAGACCCGCCTTGTCCAACTGACGCTTGATCAGGTGGTCCCGGGCGATGACGACCTTCTCGTCCTCGGTGTAGCCGTCCAGGCGAACCAGTTCCATCCGGTCCAGCAGCGGCTCGGGAATGGTCTCGAGCACGTTGGCCGTGGCCAGGAACACCACGTCGGACAGGTCGAGTTCGACCTCCAGGTAGTGGTCGCGGAAGGTGTGGTTCTGCGCCGGGTCGAGCACCTCGAGCAGGGCGGCGGTCGGGTCGCCCCGGTAGTCCGAGCCGACCTTGTCGATCTCGTCGAGCAGGACGACGGGGTTCATGCTGCCCGCCTCCTTGATCGCCCGGACGATCCGGCCGGGCAGCGCGCCGACGTAGGTGCGCCGGTGACCGCGGATCTCGGCCTCGTCACGCACGCCGCCGAGCGCGACCCGGACGAACGAGCGACCCATCGCGCGGGCCACCGACTCGCCGAGCGAGGTCTTGCCGACGCCGGGCGGGCCGACCAGGGCCAGCACCGCGCCGGAGCGGCGACCGCCGACCACACCCAGCCCGCGCTCCTCACGGCGCTTGCGAACCGCCAGGTACTCGACGATGCGCTCCTTGACGTCCACCAGGCCGGAGTGGTCCGCGTCCAGGATCGCGCGCGCCTCGGCGATGTCGTACGCGTCCTCGCTGCGCTCGTTCCACGGCATTTCCAGGACGGTGTCCAGCCAGGTACGGATCCACCCGCCCTCGGGCGACGCGTCGGAGGCGTGCTCCAGCTTGTCGACCTCCTTGAGCGCGGCGGCCAGCACCTTCTCCGGCAGGTTCGCCGCCTCGACCCGGGCGCGGTAGTCCTCCTCCTCGCTGTCCGGGGTGCCGTTGAGCTCGTTGAGCTCCTTGCGCACCGCGGCCAGCTGCTGCTTGAGCAGGAACTCGCGCTGTTGCTTGTCCATCCCCTCCTGGACGTCCTTGCGGATCGTCTCGGCGACGTCCAACTCGGCGAGGTGGTCCCGGGTCCAGCCGACGACCTTGGTCAGCCGCTCCCGGACGTCGACGGTCTGGAGCACGTCGATCTTCTGCTGGAGCGTCAGGTACGGGGCGTAGCCGGAGTTGTCCGCCAGGTCACTGGGGTCCTCCAGGGCCTGGACGTGGTCGACCACCTGCCACGCGCCGCGCTTGCCCAGCACGGTGGTGACCAGGGCCTTGTACTCGCGGGCCAGTTCGTGGGTCTGCTCGTCCGCCTCGACGTCCGCCACGCGGGTCGCCTCGACCCACAGCGCCGCGCCGGGGCCGGTGGTACCGCTGCCGATCCGCACCCGGCCCTCGCCGCGCACCACCACGACCGACTCACCCCCGGGCAGCCGCCCGACCTGCTCGATCACGCCGAGCGTACCCACCGCCGGGTACTGCCCGTCGTCGCGCGGAACAAGCAGCACCCGCGCCTTGCTCTCACTACGGATGCCGGGTCCACCGGACCGCCCCGCGGCGGCCCGCGCGGCATCCACGGCGGCACGGGTCTCCGCGTCATCGAGTTCGAGCGGGACCACCATGCCGGGGAGGACGACCACGTCGTCCAGCGGAAGAACCGGCAGGGTCAGGGTCCCGATGGTCTCGCTCATGTAATGCCCCTCAGGTAGCCACGGTCGAAAAAGTTGCGCTGCACTGACTCAAGAAACAAGAGCCCCTCTTTGTTCCCCCACCCTCCCGATCCCTGTTCGCCCTGGGCGAAGTCGCTCCGCAGCCCCGACCGACCGGCATGCGCACGGATCGACGTGACCATGTGTCATCGACTTTCGACCGCAAGTGACCTTTCGCGGCTTGCGGGGCGAACGCGCGGAGGCTTAATCCGCTTTTCATCTGGGAGGCGGGCCGAGTCTCTCGACTAGGCCACGGGTCACTACGCGGCCCTGGCCGTCTTTCTCCAGTCAGCGGCCGGCGCCGGCGACGCCGTACTCATCCGGCTGTCCCGACTCGTCCCATCCGGCCGCGCGCCCCCGGTGTGGCCTGGGGATTGGGCGCAGTGGGTGAATTCGGCGCGTGGGACTTACGTCGTGGCCGGGTGGGACGGAAGAATCGTTCGACTTGATACGAGGGGGCGAATCCTGTCAGTGAGCGACGTCTTTCCCGAACGTGACCTGCATGCGGGCCCGATCACACTCCGGCCGTTCACCGCCGACGATGTCGAAGACACCCGAACCGCCTGCGCGGACGAGGTGATCCAACGATGGATACCGCTGCCCCGCCCGTACACCCTTGAGACGTCCGTCGATTGGTGTACGAAAACGGCGCACACCCTGCGCGAGTCCGGCGACGGCATCCACTTCGCGATCTCCGACCCGGCCGACGGGCGGCTGCTCGGCGCCGTCGGGCTCAAGCGGACCGACTGGCAGGAACTGGTCAGCGAGGTGGGCTATTGGATCGCCCCCTGGGCGCGCGGACGCGGAATCGCCGCTCGGGCCACCCATGCGCTCGGCCGCTGGCTGCTGACCGAGCAGGGCTTCGAACGCCTCGAACTCAAGGCCGCCGTCGGGAACATCCCCTCGCGCAAGACGGCGATCAAGGCCGGCCTCCACCGAGAGGGCATCCTGCGCAACGCCGGCCGCCTGCACACCGGCCGGGTCGACGTCGTGCTGTACTCGCTGACCCCATCCGACCTGTAGGGCCGGCCGCCACGGTGGCCGCCGATCGGTTTTGACCCCGCTGCGCCCGCGGGGCCGATCGGCGGCCATGGCGATGGTCGGCAACTCGGCGACGGTGCGGGCCTGTTGTCGTGGAGGCGGTCGTACGAGCCGCCGCCCTGCGGAGGTCGGCGGCCCGCGCATGGGGCTTCTCGCACGTCGCCTGCGCCGGGCGGGGTGACGCGTACGAGGCGAGGCCCGAAGCGGGCCGGGGCGAGGGTGTGGCGGAAGGGTTGACGGCGGGATACCGCCAGACCCGATGGGGTGCCGGTGGTTGTACTGGGACACCCCGCTGTCGGGGTCTCACCCACATCGCCGAAAGGGACGTCATGTCCGTCACCACCGGATCCGACGAGCACACGACCGGTCGGACCGACCCGTCTGCACAGGAGCAGGAGCAGGCAGAGGAATCCCGGCAGTATTGGCCGGCCGTCGTGTGTCTGTCGCTGGGGATCTTCGCGATCGTGACCACCGAGATCCTGCCGATCGGGTTGTTGACGCCGATCGGGAGCGACTTCGGTGTCTCGGACGGAACGGCGGGGTGGCTGATGACCGTGCCGGGCTTCCTGGCGGCGATCTGTGCGCCGTTGGTGACCGTGTCCACCGGGCGGCTGGATCGACGGACCATGTCGGTCGCGCTGGTCGTGCTCCTGGCGGTGGCGAACTTCCTTGCGGCGGCGTCCCCGGCGTTCTGGGTGGTGCTGGTGGCGCGGTCGCTGGTCGGGGTCACCATCGGCGGATTCTGGTCGATCGGGGCGGGGTTGGCGCCTCGGTTGGTGCGTGCGAAGGCGGTGGGTACGGCGACCGCCGTGGTCTTCGCGGCCGTGCCGGCCGGTTCGGTGTTGGGCTTGCCGGCCGGTACCCAACTGGGCGAACACATCGGCTGGCGCGCCTCGTTCGCGGTCATGGGCGTGCTCGCGCTGGGCGTGTCCGTCGCGCTGTTCGTACTGCTGCCGCCGCTGCCGGCGCTCCAGGTGACCCGTGCCGCGGTGTTGCGTGAGCTGCTGCGCGGCGCCGACGTGCGGATCGGGCTCGCCGCGACCTGTCTGATCGTGATCGCGCACTTCGGCGCCTACACGTACGTGACCCCCTTCCTGGAGCAGATCACCCACGTCGACCGAGGGCTGATCGGCGCCTACCTGCTGACCTTCGGCGTGGCCGGCATCGTCGGCAACTTCGTCGCGGGCGCGACCATGGCGCGCGGCCTGCGCGCGACGTTCCTCACATGTGCGGTGTTGATCGCCGCGGCCACGCTGCTGTTCCCCCTTCTGGGTCGGTGGGATGCGGGGGCGATCGGCCTGCTCGTGGTGTGGGGTCTGGCCTACGGGGCCGTGCCCGCATGCTCCCAGACCTGGTTCGTCCGCTCCGCCCCGCAGGCTCAGGAGGCGGCCATGGTCGTCTTCACGTCGTCCTTCCAACTCACCCTCGCCACCGGCGCGCTCCTGGGCGGAGCCGTCGTGGACGCCACGTCGTCGTCGACGGTCATGCTGTGCGCCGGCGCGGTCGCCCTCACCATGGTCATCACCCTCACCGCTCTCGGCGGCCCCACCGAAGCGGCTCGGCACGCTCGCTGATCCACCCGACAACCGAAGCGCTCGCGCGAAGACGGGCACCCGGGGCGGACGGGCTCGATCCGGGTGGGGCGACGACTGGGCTTGACCTCAAGTCGACTTCAACTTCTAACGTCTTCACCAGGCACTCGAAGGAAGCACTTCCGGGGCCGCACCGCACAGTTCGCGCTTCTCTTCCTGGGGGAATCCATGAGCACCGCCACGCACACGAGCATCGACGCGAACACCGACACGAACACCGGCGCCTTCCGGCTGGCCGTCATCGTCGGCAGCACCCGCGAAGGGCGCTTCGCCCCCGTCGTGTCCAACTGGTTCGCCGCCGCGGCCGAGCGGCACGGGGACTTCGAGGTGGACATCATCGACCTGGCGCACGACCGGCTGCCCGATGTGTGGGCTCCGATGGGCAGCGAACCCGCCGCCGTGGTCGCCGCGGTGGGCGCTCGGCTGGCCGCCGCGGACGCGTTCGTGGTGGTCACGCCCGAGTACAACCACAGCTTCCCGGCCGGGCTGAAGAACATGATCGACCTGTTCCGCGGCGAGTGGCAGGGCAAGCCGGTCGGCTTCGTGTCCTACGGCGGTATCTCCGGTGGCCTGCGCGCGGTCGAGCAACTGCGCCTGGTCTTCGCCGAGCAGCACATGGTCACCACCCGGGACGGGCTCGCCTTCCCGATGGCCTGGGAGAAATTCGATGCCGAGGGGCAGCCGGTCGACGTCGCGGGCACCGAGGCCGCCGCCAAGGTGATGCTCGATCAGCTCGCCTGGTGGAGCGAGGCCACCCGGTCGACGCGCGTGCGCCGGCCGTACGGCGTCTGAACGCCGGCTTCCGAAGCAGCCGCAGCCATTCCCCCGCCGAACGCCAGGAGCCCGTGATGGCATCGATTGCCGCCTCGGCCGCGAGCACTCCCGCGGCCACCGCCCCCGCCCCTTCCCGCGGCGTCGCGATGATCGCCGTCGTGGTCGTCCTCGGCTCGGTGATGTCCGTACTCGACGTCACCGTCGTCAACGTCGCGCTCAACCACCTCGCGCAGGACTTCGACGCACCGCTGGCCACCATCCAATGGGTCGCGACGGGCTACACGTTGGCCCTGGCCACCGTCATCCCGGTGGCCGCGTGGGCAATGGGCCGGTTCGGCACCAAGCGCCTGTACATGTTCTCGATCGGCACCTTCGCGGCCGGCTCCGTTGCGGCCGGGCTTGCCTGGTCGGCCGAGTCGCTGATCGTCTTCCGGGTCCTACAGGGGCTCGGCGGCGGGCTGATCATGCCGGTCGGGATGACCATCCTGGCCCGCGCGTCCGATCCGAGCCGGATGGGCCGCACGATGGCCGTCCTGGGCATTCCGATCCTGATCGGCCCGCTGGTCGGCCCGATCCTGGGCGGGTGGCTGGTGGACGACGTCTCGTGGCGCTGGATCTTCTTCATCAACGTGCCGATCGGCGCCGTCGCACTGGCCCTGGCCGCCAGGGTCTTCCCGCGCGATGCCCCGCAGCCGGCCGAGCCGCTGGACGTGCCCGGGCTGCTGATGCTCTCCCCCGGTCTGGCGCTGCTGATCTACGGCCTGGCCACCGGCGGGGAGAAGGGCGACTTCGGCTCCCCCGGGGCGGTGGTCCCGGCCGCACTGGGCGCGCTGTTGGTGATCGGCTTCGTGGTCCGGGCGTTGCGGGTCGAGCACGCGCTGATCGACCTGCGGTTGTTCCGCAGCCGCCCGTTCGTGGCCGCCGCGGGCACCACGGTGCTGTTCGTCTGCGCGTACTTCGGCTCGATGATGTTGGCCCCGTTGTACTACCAACTGGTACGCGGCGAGAGCGCCACCGCCTCCGGCATGTTGGGCGCGCCGCAGGCCCTGTTCACCGCGGTGTCCATGCAGATCGCGAGCCGGCTCAGCGACCGGATCGCGCCGGGACGGATCGTGCGGGTCGGGATCGTGGTCGCCGTCTCCGGCTTCCTCGCCTTCACCACGCAGGTCGCCGCAGACACGCCGTACTGGGTGCTGATGTCCTGCATGTCGGTGACGGGCATCGGGGTCGGCATGACGCTGATGCCGACCACCGCCTCGGCGCTGCGCACCATGTCGCACGAGCAGGTCGCGGTCGCCGGAACCGCCTTGACCATCATCCAGCAGGTCGCGGCTGCGATCGGCGGGGCGCTGATGTCGGTGCTGTTGGCCGGTGCGATGCGGGACGGCCTGCCGGCCGGGCAGGGGGCGGGTGGGCTCGGTGAGCTGCACACGATGTCGCCGGCGGCGGTGGGGGAGATCGGGCCTCGGTTGGCTGATGCGTTCCAGGGGACGTACTGGTGGGCGGTGGGCTTCATGGCCCTGGCGTTCCTGCCGGCGCTGTTGATGAGCCGAACTCGTGCGGGTGTCGAGGCGAGGTAGACCCGCGATCTCGGGGGCTGTCGGCGCGAGATCGGCCACTGCCGGAGCGGGCGTCCTCGAACGCCGGACGGGCTGCTTGTCCTCACGCGCCGGACGGGCCGAGTGTCCTCGAACGCCGGACGGGCTGTTCATCGCCCGCCCGGTGTTCGGCGTTGAAAGGCGTGCGGCGTCGAAGGGGTGTTCGTTCGTCGATCAGGGCGACCGCTCGGCCCGGACGTCGCCGTTCGCGATCTATCGCTCGTCGTCCCCGGGCTTGGTCATCGTGTCCGGGCCCTTGAAGGTGCCTTCCCTGGTGGGTTCTTGTTGCGCCTTCCACTCGGTCGTGGAGGTCGTGTCGTGGGGGGCTTCATCCGGGACCTCGGCCTCGCGGACCATGCCGACGATGCGACGGCCCGTCAGGCCCAGGCTGACCAGGCTGAGTCCGTCGAAGAGCAGGGCCAGCGAGATGAACGTGCCGATCGCGTAGCGGCTGTTGCTGGGCCACTCGGCCAGCACCAACAGGCCCAGGACCAAGTCGATCACGCCGACCACGATCGTCCAGATCATCTTGGCGGACATGCTCGCGACGCCGCCCACGACGCGGAACATGCCCGCGCCGAGCAGCAACAGGGCCACGAACAGGGTGAGTGCCTCGGCCGCCACCTCGGGCCGGCGCAGCAGCACCACACCCGCCGCGATGTTGAGCGCGGAGACCGCGACCACGAGCCAGAAGGCGTTCTCCTTGCGCGCCTGGACGGCCTGTACGAGGCCGACCACGCCGCCGATCAGCAACAGCCAGCCGAACAGCACCATCGTGGTCAGCGTGGCGACGCCCGTGTAGACCAGGCCGACGACCCCGCCGAGCGCCAGGACCGTGCCGAGCACGACCAGCAATCCGAAACCGAATCCCCTACCGCTGCGCCGATGCCGCCCCGCGCCGGATTCGGCGGTCGGTCCCGTGACGCCCTTCGTGCTGTCCATGGGTGCCGCTCCTCGGATCTGCCCACGCCCGCAGAATCGCGTGCGTGGTACGCCTTCCCCTTGGAAAGCGACATATCCGCATGATCAGCTATCCGCCTCGTCGGCCGTGCGCGCGCCCGATCGGCCATCCGCACGATCGACGGCCGGCACCCGAGGAGCGCACCGATCCCGCGCCCCGGTCAGCGTCGCGTCCCCGGCGGCAACGACGGTGGCAGCGCGGACCGCACCGGGGACAGTGCCAGAGCCGGCGCCGACCGCGTCGAAGGCATCGGGGGCGGCACCGGCACACCCCGCACCACCGGGCCCGGACGATCCGTCAGGCCCAGGAAGTGCCGGCGCAGCCGATACTTCTCCACCCGCCCGTTCGGCGTGCGAGGCATCCGCGCGACGATCCGCACGTGCGCCGGCCGCATGTACGCGGGCAGCGACTGCGCGCACCACGCGCGTAGTTCGTCGGGGTCGAGCGGGTGGCCCGGCTCGGGCTCGGCGTACAGGACCACCTCGTCCTCGTCCTCCCGGTCGGCGGGCACCCCGAAGACCGCGCCGACCGCGATGTCGGGATGCTGGTTGACCAGGTCCTCGATGTGGTAGGCCGACACGTTCTCGCCGCGGATCCGGATCCGGTCCACGACCCGATCGACGAAGTGCAGCAGCCCGTCCTCTTCGTCGAACACCGCCGCGTCGCCGGTGTGGAACCACAGGTTGCGGGTGGCTTCCGCGGTGCTCACCGGGTCGTCCACGTACTCCTGCGCCAACAGCCCCGGCAGGTGCGGTCGGATCGCCAGGTGCCCGACCACGCCGCGCGGCACCGGCCGGTCGTGCTCGTCCAGGATCGCCACCCGGGCGAACGGCAACGGCGCGCCCAGACAGCCCTTGCGCACGATCCGGGCCCCGTCGAGCACCGGCACGCCCAATCGGGCACACGCCTTCGCGACCGCCGCCGGCGCCAGACCGCGGCGCAGCGCCGGCGGTGTGGCCTCGCTCGGGTCCAGGCCGACCAGGACGGCCGCGATCGGCAGGCCGGTCTCGACCTGCCCGTAGCCGGCGACCACGGTGTCGATCCCGTACCGGCGCGCGAACGCGCGATGGGTCGGCGGCAGCGGTTGCATGAGCACCGTGCTCAGCGGGTTCTCGCGCTCGCCTCGCGACTCGGGCGCGCCGGAGAGCCAGCCCACCATCGTCTCGGTGAGCACCGCGCCGGTGGCTCCCGCCGACACCACGCGGCGCCAGAAGTCGACCGGGTGGAACCGGTCCCACAACGACACCCCGGCGCCCGCCCAGGCGGCTCGGACCACCCCCGCGAACGCGCCCTGGACCGAGTGCAGCGGCAGGTCCACGTGCACCACGTCGTCGGGCGTGGTGAGCCGGCGCAGCAGCAGCGTGTACGAGGCCAGCCAACGGTGCGGCAACACGGCGGCCTTGGGCCGGCCGGTCACCCCGGCGGTGTGCACGATCATCCCGACGTCGCCCGGATCGATCGCCACGGCCGGCGGCACCGCGCGGGCAAGGAAGTTGGCGTAGGCGATCTCCGGGTAGCCGTGCGGCGGCCGGGGCCCGACCGCGTCGTGCACAGTCAGCCGCGGCAGCCGGTTCAGGTACGGCCGGACCGCCTCCAACGCGTGCACCAGCGCGCGTTCGGTGACCACGAGTACCGGTTGGCCGGCCTCGAGTTGTTCGACCAGCACATCGCCGATCGCGTCCGGGTCCACCGGGCAGTACACCGCGCCGGCCTTCCAGATGCCGAACATCCACAGCGCCGCGGCATACGCGCTGCGGCAGTGCACCGCGACCCGGTCGCCGCGCCGGATGCCCGCCCGGGCCAGGTTGCCGGCGATCGTGTCGGTGGCCCGCTTGGCCTCGGCGTAACTCAGGTCCAAGCCGTGCTCGCCGTAGTGGATGAAGACCCGCATCGGGGTTCGCACCGACCAGGTGTCCAGTGCTTCGGTGACCGACTCCCCGTCCGCGGCGAGTTCGGCGGCGAGACCCGCCTCGAGTTCTTCGGCGGTCATGGCTGTACAGCACCCCCTGCGACGCGCGGAAACCCGGAAGGTCCCGGCTTGGAGTCCGTGCGTGTACTCGCTCACACGGGAGATGAACATATCGCCTGGGGGCACCGGTTGGGGGCCCGGGCACGGGCTTCCTACCGGTGAGTTCAGCACTTAGCATCCAGGTGGCCCGGTTGTCGACAGTTGGTCGAGGTCGATGAACAGGGCGTCACGACGGAGGACGGAGGCACCTCTTGTGCGAGAGCGGGGCGACGTGAGCGATACCGACAGCGGGCCCACCGGCGAGCCGACCGACCGACCCACCCGCGAGCCGGTCCGCGACCTTGCCGACGGGTCGGGTGCGGAGGCGATCGACGCGGCGGAGATCCGGCGCCGGGTGGCGGAACTGGTCGCGGCGCACGATCCGACCACGATGTCCTCGGTCGAGTTCCTGGGGCACCGGTTCGACGCGGGCCTGGCCTGGGTGCACTTCCCGGTCGGGTGCGGCGGTCTGGGCGCCTCGCGGGCGTTGCAGCAGGTGATCGAGAGCGCGTTGATCGCGGCCGGCGCGAAGGCGGCCGGTGGGTACCGCAATCCGATCGGCCTGGGGATGGGCGCGCCCACCATCGCCGCGCACGGCAGTGCACAACTGCGGGCCGAGTTGTTGCGCCCGCTGTGGACCGGCGAGGAGATCTGGTGTCAGCTCTTCAGCGAGCCCGGCGCGGGGTCGGACCTGGCGGGCCTGGCCACCCGCGCGGTACGCGAGGGTGACGGCGACTGGATCGTCAACGGCCAGAAGGTGTGGACCTCGCTCGCACACAAGGCGCGCTGGGCGATGCTGCTCGCCCGCACCGACCCGGACCTGCCCAAGCACCAGGGGCTGACCTACTTCTTCCTGGACATGACCTCACCCGGCGTCGAGGTGCGGCCGCTGCGCCAGGCCACCGGGCAGGCGGAGTTCAACGAGGTGTTCCTGACCGACGTGCGGATCCCGGACACGCACCGCGTGGGCGAGGTGGGCCAGGGCTGGGCGGTGTCGAACACGACGCTGATGAACGAGCGGGTCGCCATCGGCGGCGCGGCGACCGCACGCGAGGCGGACGCGATCGGCGCGGTGGCGCGGATGTGGCGCGACCGGCCGGAGCTGCGCACCCCCGGGCTGCACGACCGGCTGCTGCGGGCCTGGGTGGAGTGCGAGGTGGCCCGGTTGGGCAACGAGCGCATCCGCCAGCAGCTCGCCGCCGGTACGCCGGGCCCGGAGGGGTCGGCGGCCAAGATCGCCTATGCCCGGCTCAACCAGGACGTCACCCGGTTGTGGCTGGAGCTGGCCGGCGAGGAGGGGCTCGGCTACGACGAATGGGCGATGCGCCGCAGCGAGTTGGGGCAGGCCGCGCTCGGCGCGCGGGTGCCGGGTTACTACTACCTGCGGGCCAAGGGCAATTCGATCGAGGGCGGCACGTCCGAGGTGCTGCGCAACGTGATCGCGGACCGGGTGCTGGATTTGCCGCGCGAGCCGCGTACCGACACCAAGGTGCCGTGGAAGGAGATGCCCCGGTGAGCGAACCCGGTATCCCCTCGCTGCTGTACGGCGAGGTCGAGGAGGACCTGCGCGCGACGCTGCGCGAGCTGCTGCGGGATCGGTGCGCGTGGCACGAGGTGCTGGCGCGAATCGACACCGAGGAGGCGTACGACGAGGGTCTGTGGAAGGCGGTCGCGGCCGAGCTGGGCCTGGCCGGGCTGTTGATCCCGGAGGAGTTCGGTGGGGCCGGGGCCGGGCCGCGGGAGGTCGCGGTGGCGCTGGAGGAGTTGGGCCGCGCGGTGGCGCCGGTGCCGTTCCTGGCCAGCGCGGTGCTGGCCACGTCGGCGCTGCTGGCCTGCCCGGCGGGCGAGGCGCGCGACGCGGCGCTGCGCGCACTCGCGGACGGCACCCGGACCGCGACCCTGGCGGTGACCGCGAGCACGTGGCCGGGGGCGAGCTTCCCGCTGTCGGTGACGGGTGCCCGGGACGCGGACGACCTGGTGCTGACCGGCGCGGTGACCGGGGTATTGGCCGCGGATCGGGCCGAGTTGCTGGTGGTTCCGGTGGTCGTGGCCGGCGAGCCGCAGCTGGCCCTGGTGGCGGGCGACGCGGCGAATCTGTCCCGGCGCGCGGTGACCTCGTTGGACGCGACCCGCCCGGTGGGCGAGTTGACGCTGGATCAGGTCCGCGGCCGGGTGCTGGCCGGGCCGGAGCACGCGGAGGCCGCCCTGGGGCACGCGCTGCGCCAGGGTGCGGCGCTGTCGGCCTCGGAGCAGCTGGGCGTGGCCGAGCAGGCGTTGGCGGAGGCGGTGGCGTACCTGAAGGTCCGGCACCAGTTCGGCCGGCCGATCGGGTCCTTCCAGGCGCTGCGGCATCGCGCGGCCGACCTGTGGTCGGACATCGCCGCGGCCCGGGCGGCGGCACGCTACGCGGCGGCGTGTCTGGCCGAGGACTCGGCGGACGCGCCGGTGGCCACCGCGCTGGCGAAGGCGTACTGCGGCGACGTGGCGGTGCGCGCGGCGGAGGAGTGTGTGCAGATGCACGGCGGGATCGGCTTCACGTGGGAGCACCCGGCGCACCTGTACCTCAAGCGGGCGATGGCGTCGGCGCTGCTGCTGGGCACCTCGGATCGGCACCGGGCCACGCTGGGCACGCTGGTGGACCTGCCGCCGGCGATCTGAGCGACCCCGACACGGGTGTGGCCGGCCTCCGCACGGAGGCCGGCCACACTCACGTCACTCGCGCACGCGACCGGAAACGGCTTTCCGAGCACGGCACTAGCTGCGCAACATCAAAATGATCATCACCACCGCGACCGCCATGAGCACGGCCCACACCGCCGTGACGAGACGAAGGCGCTTTCCGTCCCGGACGACGGGGTTGTCGGTCGGACCGGGGTCCGCCGGTCGCGGGTTGTCGCTCATGTCGTCGCTGCCCTCCACGGGTGCTGCACGCGGCGTCCGTCCCGTTCAGGATGACACCGCGCGCGGCCCGTTGAGGAGTCCTCGTTCCGGAATGTGTCTCAGTGCCCCGCCGGGGTGGTGGGCAACACCGCCGTGGCGTCCGTGCCCGGCCCCGCGACCGCCGGGGCGGCCTGCGGTGTCTGCTGGGCGGCGATCAGCCGGGCCAGCCAGAACCGCATGAACGTGGACAGCGAGTAGCGGATGAAGAGGGCGAACCCGAGCAGCGAGACCGGGATCGCCGACAGACCCAACGTGATCGCGTCGTTCTGGGTCAGGATCAGCGTCGTGCCGTGCGACATGAAGTAGGCGCCGATGCCCATGACGATCCCGACCAGCATCAGCCCCACGCCCAGCCACATCAGCTGGGTGTCGAGCATGCTCTTGGGCGCACGCAGTTTCAGGGCACCGACGTCGGCGGTGAACTGCCGGGTCCGATCCTGAGTGGCCGCCGGGATCGCCGCATGGCGCGGGGCGAACGACGGTGGTGGCCCGGCCGTCGGCACCCCCTGCGGAACCGTCGGCGGCTCGCCGGCGGGCCTCGCGGGTGCGGGCTGCCCGTCGGCGTTCACGCTGTTCATACTCATCAAGTGGTCACCTCGTGGGTCGCCGTGAGGTTGGTACGTACCCAACGGCCATGTCCGATCAGCCGCCCAGGTACGCGCTGTGCAGGTCGCCGGCGATCTCGTCCGGAGTGCCGACCTGAAGGATCCGGCCACCGCTCATGACCGCGGCGAGGTCGGCGACGGCCAGGGCCGTGCGCGCGAACTGCTCGACCAGGAGCACGGTGACACCGGTCTCGGCGATCTTGCCGACCACGTCGTACAGCTGGTCGACGACGAGGGGCGCGAGGCCCATCGACAGCTCGTCGAGCAGGATGATGGCCGGGTTGGTGGCGATCGCCCGGGCGACGGCCAGCATCTGCTGTTCGCCGCCCGACATCGTGCCCGCGGCCTGGGTCCGGCGTTCCTTGAGGCGGGGGAAGATCGGGAAGACCTTCTCCTCGATCTCCTTGCGGGAGACTCCTCGGTAGGTGGCCATCCACAGGTTTTCGGACACGGTGAGATTGGGGAAGACCCCTCGGCCTTCCGGGATGCTGCACAGGCCGATCCGGGCCAGGTCCACGGGCGCGGCCCCGGTGACGCACCGCCCGGCGAGGAAGATGTCCCCGCCGGTGGGCTCGTGCAGCCCGGTGATCACCTTGAGCATCGTGGTCTTGCCGGCTCCGTTGGGGCCCAGGACCGCCATGACCTTGCCGGTGGGCACCGCGAGGTCCACCTTGTGCAGCACCTCGACCTGCTCGTACGCGGCGCTGATGCCGCGCAGTTCGAGCAGCGGCGGGGCGCCGGCCGGCCCGGCCGGTCGCGCGTCGGCCACATTCAGCGTCATACGGTCTCCTGCAGGACTTCGTCGGCCTCCGCGGCGTCGGCGGTACCGAGGTACGCCGCCTGCACGGCGGCGTTGGTGCGGATCTCGTCGCACGTACCGTTGGCGATTTTTTTGCCGAAGTCAAGCACGTGCAGTTCGTCGCAGGTACTCATCACCAGATCCATGTCGTGCTCGACCAGCAGCACCGCGACCCCGTCGGCGGCGATCTCGCGCAACAACTGGCCGAAGCCGCGCGTCTCCTCATCGTCCTGGCCGGAGGCGGGCTCGTCCAGGAGCAGGATTTTGGGTCGGGACGCCAGCGATCGCGCCAGCTCGACCACGCGGCCCTGCCCGGTGGGCAGTTGGTCGGCGCGCACGTGCGCGATCGAGGTCAGGTTGAGTCGGTGCAACAGGCGCGCGGAGGTGTCCTGCGCCGTTTCCCTGGTACCGCGGTGCAGCCGTCGGTACTGCGCGGCGGCGACCTGGATGTTCTCCCGGACCGTCAACGAGCCGAACAGCTCCAGGCGTTGGAAGGTGCGGGCCATGCCCAGGCGGGCCCGACGGTAGGGCGCGAGTTTGCTGACGTCGCGTCCGTCCATCCGGACCCGGCCCGAGGACGGCGGCTGGAGGCCGGTGATCACGTTGAAGATCGTGGTCTTGCCCGCGCCGTTGGGCCCGATCAGGCCGGTGACCTTGCCCTCGTGGGCCCAGATGTTGACGTTGTTCAGGGCGGTGTGGCCGCCGAAGCGGACCGTGACGCCCTCGACCTCAAGCCCCATGACGCGCTCCAGGCAGGGTGGGTGACGGTGTTTCGGCCATCGCGACCGTCGGCAGCGAGGGCATCGCGATCAGCTTGTCCAGGCCCTCGATGTCGGCGGGCTTGAACCGGTGTCCGTTCAGGCCCAGTCCTTCGGGCTGCTCGGACAGGCCCGGCGGCAGCTCCTGTTCGGTCCGCGGCGCCTTGAGCATCAGCTCGCCCTTGACCGCGGCCGGGATGCCGATCACCGCGAGCAGGATGCCGATGACGAAGGCCCAGTTGCCGATCACGTCGGTGAACCGCAGGACGACCAGCACCAGTTGGGCCGCCGCACTGCCCGCCAGGATGAACGGCCGCTGCAGGGCGGGCTCCCATTCCGGACGGATCTTGGCGGCGATGAACCCGTTCGGGTTCTTGCCCAGCGCGATGCCGTTGAGGCCGATCAGGATCGTGGTGAGCTGGGCGTAGTCGGGGAAGAGGTTGGTGATCAGCGGCGTACCCAGGAAGATGCCGGCGAACAGTGCGGCGCCCGGCGAGGTCAGGCCGGCGATCACCATCAGCATCAGCACCGAGAGTCCGGCGGTGAAGTCGAAGTTGACCGGCGACAGGGTGCCCAGCGCGCCGCCCAGGATGCCGCCGCCGACGCCCGCCATCGCGGCGGAGAGGCCGAAGACGGTGAGCGTGGTCAGCTTGTGGTTCATCCCGATCGTCGCGCACGCCGCCGGGCTGTCCTTCATGGCCAGCAGCCTGCGGCCGAACTCGCCGCGCCGGATCCACACCACCACGAGCGAGGACAGCGCGAAGAAGACCGCGCCGAAGATGAAGTAGGCCCGGTCGGAGGAGATGTCGATGCCCGGCCAGTCGAACCGCTCGAAGTTGAGCGTGCCGCTGTTGAACAGGTCGATCCTGGTGTCGCCCCAGGTGAACGCGGGCAGTTGGAAGATCCAGCGGTCCAGCATGACCGCGAAGGCGGCGGTGGCCAGGGCCAGGTAGATCCCGGACAGACGCAGCGCCGGCAGCGCGACCAGCACGCCGATGCCCGCGCAGATCAGCGCGGCCCACAGCAGGCCCAGCGGGTTGCCGCCGGAGCCCAGGTGCGACACGCAGATCGCGCCGATGCCCGCGAAGCCCAACTGGGCCAGCGACATCTTCCCGGCGTAGCCCACCAGCGGGATCACCGACAGGGCGATGATCGCGAAGCCCCACATCTTGGTGCTGGCGAACAGGTCGGCGGCGCCCAGGGTGTTGGCCGCGACCACCGCGCCCGCGATCACCAGGGCGGCGAAGACGAGCGAGCCGGTCCAGGTCGGGCGGTGGGCGATCTCCCGGGTGCGGGAGGAGGCGTGGCCGCGCAGCCGGGACGTGGGCAGCAGCATGATCGCCAGGAACAGCACCAGCACCGGCATCGAGTCGGTGAGGCCGGACAGGTAGGGGCCCGCGGTGGGGAACCTGGTCTCGGTGAGGTAGCCCTTGCCGTACTCGGTGACCAAACCGATGATCATCGCGCCGACGAAGGTCCACGGCAGGCTCTTGAGCCGGCCGATCACCGCCGCGGCGTAGGCGTTGACGATCAGCAGGGTCAGCGGCAGTGCGGCGAAGGAGAGCTTGGGCGCGATCAGGATGCCCGCGACGGCGGCCAGCATGGTGCCGGTCGCCCAGGCCAGCATGCCGGGCACCTCGGGACGCGAGCCGTTGAGCACCGCGAGGTTGCGGTCGTCGACGGTGGCGCGCATGGCCACACCGGCGCGGGTGGAGCGCAACAGCACCCACAGGCCGATCGCGACGATCAGCGCCACGGCCAGGGTGATCAGGTCGTGGTAGGACACCCGCGTGCCGGCCATGTCCACGGACTCGCCGGGGAAGAAGTTGACCACGTTGCGCGGAGTCTGCGGATCCCAGACCCACATCACCGTGGCGAGCAGGCTCAGCAGCACCGCGACGGTCACCATCAGGCGCGTCGTCTCCGACGTGCCCTCCAGGCGTCGCATGATGGCGAAGTGCAGGAACACCCCGAATGCCGGGGCCAGGATGCCGAGCACCACGATGATGGACAGCCAGACCGGCCAGCCCCAGTCGAAGTGCAGTTGCCAGTACGTGAACGCGGCGAGCGCGCCGGTGACGCCGTGGGCGAAGTTGAAGATGCCCGTGGTGGTGTAGGTCAGGGTCAGGCCGCCGGCGGTGATGGCATAGATGCCGCCGGTGACCAGGCCGCTGATGGTGAGGATGATGAACTCGTGCACGCGCCCTCCGTTCGGGCCGGGCCGTGTCGCGGGGCGATCGGTCTCGGAGACTGGTGCGGCACGGCTCCTGACAGGTCGTCAGGGCCGCTGGAGCCGTCCCCCCGCCCGGTGCGGGGCGGGAGGACGACGGGTGTCGCCTGGTCGGGCCGAGCGGGTCGGCGGCCGACGGATTCGGCGGTGATGCGGTGCAGCTCGGCGCTGCGGTTCACTGCTTCGGTGTCACAAGGTGGTGCGGTGGTGCGGTGGTGCGGTGTCGCTCCGGTGTGCGAGCGGCTCAGCTGCCCTCCTCCGGCGGCAGGGCCGGCGGCGGCTCGCCTCCGTCGGCGGGCGGCGGGGTGCTCGACTCGGGCGCGCCGGCCGGTGGCGGTGTGTCGGCGGGCGGATTGGCCGGCGGCGCCGAGGTCTGCGCGCTGGGCGCACCGGGCGCGACGGCGACCACGTTGCCCGGGTCGCAGTTGAAGAACTCGGCCTTGTTCGGCTTGGTCAGCGCCGCGTCGTACTCGAAGCCCTTGGCGGTCGCCTTGACCATGGTGAAGCAGTCCGAGGCGCGCACGTCCTTGGTCTCCACGATCGGTCCGGGGGCGAACAGGCCGCCCGCGTCCCAGTTGGCGCGCTTGCCCTTGGCCAGCACGCACTCCGTGGTGACCTCCGTACCGCACTCCTTGACCGCGCTCGCCCACAGCAGCCAGGAGTTGATCCCGGACATGTGGAAGAACTCGAGGTCCTTGTTCGGTTCCGCGAGGTGCAGGATCTCCAGCGCCTTCTGCACGGCGGGGTTCTTGTCGCCGAGCGACTGCGGCACGAACGTCGGGTAGATGTAGGTGTCGGGGATCTTCGAGTTCTTGGCGGCGGCGAGCGTGTAGCGGTTGTACGCCGACGCGTCGCTGACGATGACCTTGGGGTGCCAGTTCATCGCGTCCATCTCGCGGAACATCGACGCCGAGTCCACCGCGAGCCACGTGGTGATCAGCATCTCGACGCCGGCGGTCTTCATCTTCTCCAGCGTCGTGCGCCCGGGCGGCGGCATGACCGGGACGTCTTCCTTGTAGACGACCGTGCCGCCGGCCGCCTCGACGCCGGCCTTGTAGCGGATCATCGAGGGCCGCAGCGAGGCCATGTTCTGGCCCAGCAGGCCGACCTTGGCCTTGACCTCGGGGTGCGCGGCGAAGACCGCCTTGTACGCGCCCACGACCGTGGTGGAGACCGGCAGGCCGACCGCGAGGTCCTGGAGGTCGGCCTTGGCCGATTCCTCGCCGACCACGTAGGCCGGGAAGGCGCCGAGCTTGCACCCGGTGCGGGCCTTGACCCCGTCGTTGTCGAACGGGTTGCCGCCACCGACGACCATGAAGTCGCTCTGGCAGGCCGCCGTCATGACCGTGCCGACGTTGCTGAGCGCGGCGTCGCGCTGGGTCAGCTTGATCGTGCGGCCGTTGATCCCACCGAGGCCGTTGCACCACTTGGTGAAGCCGTCGGCCATCTCGAAGAACTCTTTGCCCAGACCCGGTTGCGCGGGAGCGCCGGGGTCGCCGGTCACGCTGACCGTGATCTGCTTCTCCGTGACGCCGCGATCGGCCTTCTTGGTGAGCGGTTTGCCGTCGCCCTTGCCGCAGACGTCCTTGAGTGTGCCGAAGTCACCGGCCGCACCGGTGGGCACCTTGTCGTTCTTGACCGGGTTGGTTCCGGAAGGGTTCCCGACCTGCGGACCCTTGGCCACCGCGTCGTCACCCGAGCGACTACAGCCGACCGCCAACAGGAGCGGCACGACCAGCAAGCCGGCCGCCGCTCGGCGGCGCGTCCCACGCCGCCCGGCGGAAGTTGATGCCATCAGCCCTCCCGACACTTCGTTTCCGCGGGCCGGGCCGATGTGCCCGGTGCGCTCTCACGTACTTCTCCTGCGCTGTGCTCGCGTCGTTCTCGTCTTGTGCTCGCCCTGCCCCGGGCTCCGCCTGCGAGGCGTCCCTGCGACTGGATCTGACATGCCATCAGTCAATGGGCCATGAAGCAATGGCCGGGACCTTAACGGGGTGTTCCACAGGGTGCAAGAGTCACCGAACCGGCGAAAACCGCTGGCCGGCAGGCCGAGAACAGTCCCTTGCGCGCCGGGGCGCGTGACTACACACGTGTCACTGTTCGGCCTCTCGGGATCGCAATTCCTCGGCTTCGTGATGGCACTGTTATGAGGTGCCGGCGATCCGTCTCGCGTGGTCCGCGAAGTGCCCGCGAAGCCAAAAGCCGACACAGTGACAACCGTTCTCCATAAAGCGACAAGGAGTCAGTGAACCGATGTACACGATCGATTCGACCACCGACGCACACGAGATCGAACGCGTCCCGGCGGCGGACGGCGAACTCGTCCTGCGGCGTGCGGGCGAGCACTACGAGATCATCAGCAACGGCTGCTTCCTGATGGACACGCGCGCGGGCGCCTCGGAGCGGCTCTTGGTGCGCACCGCGCTCGACGCGCTCGGCGACACCCCGAATCCGCGGATCCTGGTCGGCGGTCTGGGCGTCGGCTTCACCCTGCGCGAGGCACTGACCGACGCCCGGGTCGCCCAGGTGACCGTGATCGAACGCGAACCCGCCGTCGTGCGGTGGGGTGCGGGGCCGCTCGCGCCGTTCTCCGGACACGCCTTGACCGACCCGCGCGTGAGGGTGGTCACATCCGACCTGGTGGCCTGGGTGCGCTCCCGGGTCGCCGAGCCGACTGCGGGGCCGGGCGTCGGACCCGTCGCCGAGCAGTCGCACGAGCGCTTCCACGCGTTGTGCCTGGACATCGACAACGGGCCGGACTGGACGGTGACC
Organism: Embleya scabrispora DSM 41855; assembly: GCF_000372745.1. Lineage (GTDB taxonomy): Bacteria > Actinomycetota > Actinomycetes > Streptomycetales > Streptomycetaceae > Embleya > Embleya scabrispora. Next base: position 52,063 of record NZ_KB889697.1, read on the forward strand.
GACGGCAACGCCTCGCTCTACGACGACGCGGGACTTGCCGCGCTGCGGGCCCGTTTGTTGCCGGGTGGCGTGCTGACCGTGTGGAGCGCGACCGCGAGTCCGGAGTTCGCCGACCGGCTGCGGCGGCGGTTCGCGCACGTGAGCGTGCATCGAGTGCCGGTCCCGCGGGGGGAACCGGACGTGGTGTTCGTCGCAAGCGAGCGCTAGCGGGTCTGCGGCGGCGAGGCGGTCCGGATCGTATGGGGAGAGCCTGCCGGCCGGCGGTGTGGCGGCGGCGCGTCGTGCGCGAGAGCCGGCCGGCCGGCGCCGCGCGCCGGCGCGCGCGTCGTGCGGGAGATGTAACTGACGCGACGTCAGAGAAACTTGCGTGTGTCATCCAACTGCTGCCAGCATGCGATCAACGGTTGGTGAAAGGGTGGACATGCACGACTACGAGGCGGATTCGCCCGCTCTGCACAATCCGGGCGAACTGCGCGACCGCAGCGAGCTCCGGGATGTGGTGCAGATCTACGCCCACGGCGCGGACCGCCGCAAGCCCGACCTCGTCGCCTCGATGTTCACGCCCGAGGGCCGCCTGGTGGTCCACCGCGACCCCGGATCCACCGAACCGCCCGCGGTGCGCGCCGGCCGCGCCGAGATCGCCAAGGCGCTGACGAGCCTGGACCGTTACCTGGCCACCACCCATCTGATCGCCAATCAGCTCGTCGCCTTCGAACCGGGCGGCGATCGTGCGAACGCCGAGACGTACTGCACGGCGCACCACATCTACGAATCGTGCGGGGTGCGCCGCGACCGGGTGATGTCGATCCGCTACCTCGACACGTTCGTGCGCACCGGCGAGGGCTGGCGCATCGAGACCCGCACCCTGCACTGTGACTGGGTCGAGGACCGGCCGCTGACGGCATGAGCACCGGCACGAAGGGGGCCGCGCGCACACCGACCAAGCGCCACGGCCCGACGATGATCCTGGTCGCCCTGTCCTTCGCCGCGACCACGATGGCGGTCATGCAGACCGTGGTCTCGCCGATCCTGCCGCAACTGCAGAACCGTCTCGGCGTCTCCAGTTCGGCCATCGCGTGGGTGCTCACCGGCAACCTGCTCGCCTCGGCGGTGGCCACCCCGCTGCTCGGCCGGCTCGGCGACCTGCGCGGACGCAAACGATTCCTGCTGTACGCCCTGGCGGCCGTCGCACTGGGCTCGGTCCTGGCCGCGTGCACCACCTCCTACGTGATGCTGATCACCGGCCGGGTGCTCCAAGGCATGGGCGGCGGCGTGGTCCCGCTCGCGCTCAGTGTGGTCCGCGACGAATTCCCCAAGGAGCGCTCGGCGGGCAGCATCGCCACCATCGGCGCCACGATCAGCGTCGGCGCCACCTTCGGCTCGGTGATGACGGGACTGATCGCCGACCGCTGGGACTACCACCTGCTGTTCTGGCTCTCCGCGCTGGTCGCACTGCTTTCCATGCTGATGGTGTGGCGCGTGGTGCCGGATACCGCCGAGCGGCGTTCGGGCCATGTGGACCTGGTCGGCGCGCTGACCCTGTCCGGCTGGCTGGCCGCGCTGCTCGCCGCGGTGAGCATGGGCAGCCGCTCCGGGTGGGGCGCGCCGCTGGTGCTCGGCGGGCTGATCACCGCCGCGGTGATGTTCGCCGCCTGGATCGGCTGGGCGCTGCACCACCCCGAACCCCTGGTGGACCTGCGCGTGATGGCCCGCCGGCCGGTGCTGCTGGCCAACCTGTCCGGGCTGTTCACCGGCATGGCGATGTACGGCTCCTCACTGCTGTTCCCGCCCTTCATCCAGGCACCGTCGGCGCTCGGGTACGGGTTCGGCAAATCCGTGCTGATCGCCGGCCTGATCATGCTGCCGGGCACGATCGGCAACCTGGCGGCGGCACCGGTCGCGGCCCGGATGACCAACCGGTACGGCCCCAAGCCCGCACTGGTGCTCGGACCGCTGCTCAGCGGCACGGCCTTCGCGCTGTTGCTGCCGCTGCACGGGCACTGGTGGGCGTTCTCGATGGTCGGCGTGTTGTTCGGCTTCGGCCTGGGACTCGCGTTCTCCGCGATGCCCGCGCTGATCAACGACCACGTGCCGGCCGACATGACCGGCGTGGCCAACGGAATGAACGCGGTGTTGCGCACGGTGGGCGGGGCGACCGGTACGGCCGTGCTGGGCGCGATCCTGAGCGCGTCCCTGGTCGACACGGGCACCGCACGGGCCGCGGGCGTCGCGCAGGCGCCGGAGCTGATGGGCTACCTGATCTGCTTCGGCATGCTGGGCATCGGCTGCCTGCTCGCGGCGCTGCTCGCGTGGTCGATCCCGAGCGCGCGCCGAACGGCGCAACCTGTGCGGGTGGCGGCCGAACCCGACCGTGTGCAGGCGACCCGATAGGGAAGACTGCCCGGATGATCGGGAACGAACGAGACACCGCCCTGGCCGAGGCGATCGCGCTGCGCGAGGCGGGCCGGCCCGAGGAGGCACGGGAGCGGCTGGTGCCGCTGGTCGAGCGGTACCCGGGCGACGCGCAGATCGCCTATCAGGCGGCATGGGCACACGACGTGCTCGGCTTGGAGCGGGAGGCCGTGCCGTTCTACGAATGGGCCCTGATCGGGGACGGCCTGACCGCCGAGGATCGACTGGGCGCGTTCCTGGGCCTGGGCAGCACGTACCGTGCGTTCGGCGCACACGACAAGGCGGTGGCGATCCTGCGCCGCGGCCTCGGCGAATTCCCGGACGACGCGGGCCTGACCACGTTCCTGGCGATGGCCCTGTACAACGCCGGTGACGCCAAGACCGCAGTGGAATCCCTCCTCCGGGTCATCGCCCGAACCAGCACCGACCCCCGGGTGACCCCCTACCGCAAAGCCATCGAACTCTACGCAACGGACCTGGATGCGCAGGCATAGTGGCCCGAGTCGGGGGCGGCCCTCCGGGGGCCTCTCACGGCCCGCCCGAGCAGCCCGCTCGACCAACCCGTCCGTACAACCCCCCGGCCCAACCGAAACCCCCAAGCCCAATTGGGCGCCCACAGTCCGACCGGGCGCTCACAGCCCTTCCGAACGCCCTCGGCCCGTCCGGCGTTCGAGGACACCCCAAGCCCGCCCCACCACCCGCACGGCCGCGATCCCAACCCACCCAACCCACCCGGTGTTTGAGGACGAACGGACCAAGCCACCCAGCCCATCCGGCGTTTGAGGACGAATGGACCGGGCGACACTCGGCGAGTCCGCAGGACCCTGCGCCCCCTCAGGCAGCCTGGAGACAAGGTCGAGGCGTCAACCGGGGGAAAGCGCCCGCAACGTCGCCGCCCCAGCCGGATCCCCCGCGGTAGCCGCAGGCACAAGCACGACCTCGTCCACCCCCACTCCCCGATACGCCGCGATTCGCTCCCGGCCGTGCGCCACCGCCCCCACGACCCCCACCACCACCGCAACCGCCGAAGCCGGAATCGCGGCCGGCAACTCCCGTGGACGCGGCCGCGTGCGCGCATAGGCGACCAGCTCCGCAAAACCCGCGCGGGCGAACATCTCCGCGTACCCGGGCGCGGCCAGATACCCCACCAACCCGCACCGCAGTTGCTCCGTCCCCTCCGTCACGCCGGCCTCCGCACCCGTCTCCGCACCCACCGCCGCACACACCCACACGGCGACCCGAGGCCGAGGCCGCCGGGCCTCCTTCGCGGCCCGCTCAAGCACACCGATCAACTCCCCGCCGTCTCGACCGACACCGGGTTCAGCACCAGCCGATCCGCGTACCGCGCCGCCGTCCGGATCGCCGCAGGTCCGAACGCGGCGACGGTCAGACCCGATCCGCCCGGCGCCGGCAACCGCAGCCGGTAACCGCGCGAGCGGACCATCGACCCATGCCCATCCGACCGCGCGCCATCCAGCAACTCCCGTGTCTGTCGGGCGGATTCCGCAAACGCCACACCCGCCCTGGCCCGCGAGCGCCCGTGCCACTCCTCGACCACCACCGTCGAGGACGTCCCCAGCGCGACCGTCACCCGCCGCCCGGTCAGCGCCCGGACCGAGGCCGCGCCCATCGCGATGGTCGCCGGATCGCGTACGGTCACCGCCAACGGCCCCACCGTCAACGGGATCCGCTCGGTGCCCCCGGCCACCGCGGTGGCCGGCGCGAACACGTCGTAGGTCGCCATCTCGCCGAGCCACAGTTCGTCGTAGCCGAGTTCGTCGGCCAGCCGGGCCGTCGCGAGCGCCTCCCGCGCCGGCCGGTCCTGCCACAGGCCGAGCGAGACCGACAGGCCCGATCCGGTGGATTCCTCGTCCTCGCTCACGTCGCCCTCTCCAACATCACATCCGACCCCGACCCCGCCGCTCCACTCACCGCCGCCGTCCCGAACCGCCCGCCCGATCCCACGAGTTCCCCCGCACACGCACCGGCCGGGATCGCACCGGTGGCGCCGAACGCGTGTCCCATCGCGATCGTGCCGCCGTTCACGATTGAACCGGTCGTCCCCTTCGGCTGCGGCGCGTGCGGGGCGATCGGGGTGAGCGCGCGGGACACCGCCGCGGTGCGCGATCCCGCGGTACCGGCCGCGGCCACCAACCCGAGGCGGCGCTACCACCGCTCGGCCGCCGCGACCGGCGAGCACTCCCCGATCGCCGCCGGCGGCCGTACTGGCCGATCGCACCTGCACCGCGATCCTGGCCGCCGCGTTCCTGGGCGTGCACCGCTTCGGCGACTTCCAACGGCTGATCCACGACACCGCCCCGCACACCCTGAACACCCGCCTGGGCCTGCTCACCGACGAGGGCATCCTGACCCGGGTCCCGCTCCGGGAAGGCGCCCGCCGTACCGGCTACCGACTGACCCCCAAGGGACACGACTTCTTCCCGACCTTCGCCTTCTTGATCGCCTGGTCCGAACAACGCTTCACCGCCGACGGCCTCGCCGGCGTCCGCATCTCCCACGTCACCTGCGGCAACCCCCTGGCCCCGCGCTGAACCTGCAACGCCTGCAACGCCGAACTCACCGCCGAATCGGTCGATATCGGCTACCTATGCTGAACGCACACATAACTTGACGCCGGGTGGAGACCGCACGGTACGAACTCACCCGGCAGGACCGGCATCGCGCCACCGGGCGCTGGATCTGCCGGTCTGTGCAACGGCCGTCCATCACGACCTCGTCGTGCTGCACGTCGACAACGACTTCGCGACAGTGGCGGCCGTGTGCAAGGAGCCGCATCAGCGCGACATCAGGACGGCCGGAGCAGATTGCTCGCAAGCCCTCCGACACTCCGCCCGGCCCGGTTGTCGGGTGAGGTGGTTGAGGGACTCCCCTTGATTGGCGGCGATTCGGTTGCCGAGGCGAATCGAGGGCGGTCATGGTTCAGCGGTGCCGTCGAGCGGATGACACGGCACGAAAGGGGCATCGTCATGACCTGTCGCATCGGGTCGATCGGCGGACGCGCACCGTCCGGGGTGATCGTGGCCGTGTCGGCCGTCCTCCTCCTGGTCGGAGGCTGCAACGGGGACGGCAAGAACACCGCGCACGTCTCCACCACACCCACAAGTACGACTTCCGCGTCCGATTCGGTGTTCGCACCGCGCACCTCGACGGCGACGACACCCGTCTCGACCAGGACCCGGGCCACCGAATCGCCGTCGGCCACGAGCCGGGCGACCCGGACCGCCGAGTCCTCCGCGACCCCCGAGAGCACCAAGACCGCGTACGACAAGGGCGAATGCCTCAGCGGCCGGATCAACACGGGCGGCAGCCAGGAGCAGTTGCTCTCGGTCCGGTGCTCCGACCCCAAGGCCAACTTCAAGGTCCTGCGCGTGTTCCCGTACATGACGGCCGGCCGGCCGTGCGACAACGTGAGCGGCGCGGACTACACGTACTCCAGCTACTGGACGCGCAACGGAATCCCGACCTACGGAAGCACGTACTGCCTCTCCGAAATCGGCTGAGCGGCGGGCGCGGTTCGCACCCGGGGGGGCGGGGCCGTCGGGTGGGCGGGGCCCGGTCGGCCCCGGCCGGGCGAAGTCGGTCGGCCCGATCCGCCCGCGCGGCAGGTGCCGTCGAACGGCGGCCCGCATCGGCCCACCGCACGCCCGAGAGTACGCGCCGACCGGCTCGCGAACGCCGACCAAAGTCGATGGTGGCGTCGACTCCCGGTCACTGCCGGATCCGGGGGAGCACTGCCTAGGCTGCGGATGTGTTCAAGATCCGCGCCCACCCGGACGATCCGGCCTCGGAGCCGGCCACCCCCACGCGCCGGGCAACCCACCCGACCCGGACCCGCCGCGAATGGGCCGCCGACCTCGGCTACGCGCTGGCCGCCTTCGTGCTCGGCTCGATGATCCTCGCGACCGCGCTCCAGGAAGACGACAAGGCGCCGAACGTGTGGGTCGAGGCGGTTCTCGGCGGCATCATGTTCGCGGCCATGCTGCTGTTCCGCCGCAGTCGACCAACCGCGCTCGCCGTGGCCTGGGCAGTCGTCGGATTCTTCTCGGCCGCCGTCACCGGCTCGGGCCCGGTCGCCCTGCTCAACCTGGCGATCCACCGGCCGTGGCGGATCAGCGTGTCCGTCGCCGGGTGCCAAATCGCGGTGATCGCGGGCACGTTCTGGGTCGGCGCCGACTCCCCGCGCACCTACTGGGAGTCCGTCCTGGCGATGTTCCTGCTGATCACCACCTCCGTGGTCACCGGCATGCTCATCCGATCCCAGCGGCAGCTCACCGCATCGTGGCGCGAACGCGCCCGGCAGGCCGAGGAGGGCCAGCGGCTGCGTGTGGAAGAGGCCCGACACCTCGAACGCGAGCGGCTCGCCCGGGAGATGCACGACGTGCTCGCACACCGGATCTCACTGCTCGCGATCCACGCGGGCGCACTGGAATACCGCGCCGGCGCGTCACCCGAGGAGGCACGCGCCGCCGAGATCATCCGCCAGTGCGCGTTCGAGGCGTTGGAAGACCTGCGCGAGGTCATCGGCGTATTGCGTGCGCACCCCGACGAGACCGAGGGCGAGGAGCCCGAGCGCCCGCAACCGGTGCTCAGCGACCTGCCCGCGCTGGTCGAGGAGTCCCGACAGGCCGGCGCGACCGTGCACCTCGACCTGGCCGAGCTCCCGTCGGTGTCCGGGCGCACCGGCCGGCACGCCTACCGGATCGTCCAGGAGGGTTTGACCAACGCCCGCAAACACGCCCCCGGTGCACACGTGCGCGTGCTGGTCGCACCGGCCCCCGAGGACGGCCTGGCCATCGAAGTGGTGAACCGGCTGCCGGGTGGCCAAACGAGCGGCATCCCCGGTGCCGGCGCCGGACTGATCGGGCTGCGCGAGCGAGTGGCGCTGATCGGCGGCCGGCTGGAGCACGGGCACACCGGCGACGGTGACTTCCGACTCCGGGTCTGGCTACCGTTGGCCAAATGACTACCACCGACGGCTGTGTCCGGGTCCTTGTCGTCGACGACGACGCGCTCGTGCGCGCCGGACTCTCGATGATGCTTTCCGGTCTGCCCGACGTGCGCGTGGTGGCGGAGGTGGCCGACGGCGCCGACGTGCTCGGCGCGGTCGACGCACATCTACCCGACGTGGTGCTGATGGACATCCGGATGCCCCGGATGGACGGACTGGCCGCCACCGCCGCGCTGCGGGCCAGGCCCGAGGCGCCGGAGGTGATCGTGATGACCACCTTCGACACCGACGACCACATCCTCAAGGCGATGCGCGCGGGCGCGAGCGGGTTCCTGCTCAAGCACACCCCGCCGCCGGACATCATCGAGGCGATCCGCCGCGTCGCCGGTGGTGAACCGATGCTCTCCCCCGACGTGATGCGCCGCATGATGTCCTACGTGGCCGCGGCCGGCGTGGACCCGCGCCGAGCTCGCGCCCGGGCGGCACTCGACCGTCTCAGCGAAGGCGAACGCGCCGTGGCCGCACTCGTCGGCAAGGGCCGTACCAACGCCGAGATCGGCAAGGAACTGTCGATCAGCATCGCGACCGTCAAGGCGTACGTATCCCGCCTGTTGGCCAAGCTCGATCTCAACAACCGCGTGCAGATCGCCCTCCTCGTGCACGACGCCTCCGACGGCTGAGCTGCCGGCGCCGGCGACGCGGCTCGGGACCGGCCGCGACTGCGGTCCCGGCCCCGCACCAGGCCGACTTTCGCGGGTCGGCACGCACCCGCATCGGCCCGGGAATCCGGGTCACGTCGATCCGCGCTCCGCCGCGCCCTACTCCCGGTCCCGCTCGCGCAGTCCTTGGTCGCGGTGGGTGTAGACCAACGCCTCGGATCGTGGCCCCTCGGCCGCTGTGGATCACCACCCGGCGCGGCCACGCTGAAGACATGATCACAGTCGAGCACCTGACCAAGCGCTATGGGGAACACGTCGCCGTCGACGACGTCTCGTTTCGTTGCGAACCCGGCACGGTGACCGGATTCCTGGGACCCAACGGAGCGGGCAAGTCCACCACGATGCGGATGATCTGCGGCCTCACCCCACCCACCCGAGGCGGCGCGAGCATCCTGGGTGTGCCGTATCGGCGACTGGCCAACCCCGGTCGACACGTCGGCGTCCTGCTCGACGCGGCCGCCCAGCACGCGGGCCGCAGTGGGCGCGAGACGCTGTCGCTGTGTGCCCGCCTGCTGGATGTGGATCGGGCCCGCGTCGAGGAACTGCTCACCCTCGTCGGCCTGTCCGGCCCGGCGGCCCGGCGGCGCGTGGGCGGCTATTCGTTCGGGATGCGCCAGCGCCTGGGCGTCGCACAGGCGCTGCTCGGCGACCCTGCCGTGCTCATTCTGGACGAACCCACCAGCGGCCTGGACCCCGAAGGGGTCTATCAAATGCGCACGCTCCTGCGGGGCTTCGCCGACCGGGGCGGCACCGTTCTGCTCTCGTCGCACCAGTTGCGCGAGATAGAGGCGGTGGCCGACCGGATCGTGATGATCGCCAAGGGCCGAGTCGTCGCCGACGGCGCGAAGGACGATCTGCTCACCACGCGCCACGGCACCCGGGTGGCCGGCCCCGACCCGGTCGCGCTGCGCACCGCACTGATCGCGGCCGGCCTGACGCACCGCCCGGCCGAGGCGGCCGGGGCATTCCTGGTCGACGCACCGCCGGAGGCGGTCGGGCGCGCCGCCGCACACGCGGGGGTGGCCCTGTCGGAGCTGCGACCGCCCGAGCACGAAGGACTCGAAGAGATGTTCCTGAGCCTGATCGGTTCCGTCCCCCAGGAGATCGCGTCATGACGGTCGCCGCGCCCACCCTCGGTCGGCTGACCGAGGTCGAACTGCGCAAGATGACCGACACCCGCGCCGGTCGATGGCTGTTGGGCGTGGTCGCTCTCGCCGCCGTGGCCCTGGTGATCGTGACCCTGACCGCCGCGCCACTCGAGGACCGCACCTGGCGGCACTTTCTCAACTCCTCCCAGGCCGGCGTCGCCGTGCTGTTCCCGGTGATCGGGATCCTGGCGGTGACCGCCGAATGGTCCCAGCGCACGGCCCTGACCACGTTCACGCTGGTGCCGGACCGCCGCCGGGTGCTCGGCGCGAAGCTGGCGGCAGGAGGTGTGCTGAGTGCGATCGGACTCGTGATGGGCCTGGTGTGCGCGAGCCTCGGCCGGCTCACCGCCACGATCACCCATCGGGGCGCGGGCGCCTGGTCCATACCGCTCTCGGTGATCGCGTCGATGCTCCTTGCCGCGGTCCTGAGCATCACCATCGGTATGGCGTTCGGGATGGCGTTGTTGAACGCACCGCCGGCGATCGTGGCCTACTTCATGATTCCGAGCCTGCTGGCGATCCTTGCCAACCTCGTCTCCGCCATGGAGACCACCAATCGTTGGATCAATCCGGGTACGACCCTCGACCCCCTCTACGACACCGGCGTCACCGGTGTCGAATGGGCCAGGCTCGGCACCGCGATGGCCATCTGGCTACTGGGTCCGCTGCTGGCCGGCACGATGCGCGTCATCCGCACGGAGGTGCACTGATTGCCCCGGCAGGTGTGCCGGGTCGGCCCGGCACACCTGCTCGACCATGCTCGACACGACCGGGTGCTCGGAGTCGGCATGTCCGGGTGGACCGGGTGTTGGGCATTTCTCGTCGGGCCCGTTATCCGAACCTCCCGGTCCGGTGTCGGCCGAGCGGCCGGCTATCCGACGACGCCCCGCCTGCGCCACACATCGGCCGCCGGCCCGCTAACCGGCTCCGGGGAACAGCGACACGAACGCGTCCGAAGCCGCCGTCATGCCCTGACCGAACGGCGCGTCCAGGTCCCAGATCAGGAACAGCAGGAACGCGATCAGCGCGCTGAACAGCCCGGCCACGATCAACTCCGGTGCGGATCTGCGGATCTGCAGCGTGAAGATCATGCCCACGGTGACCACGGCGCCGACGATCAGGCCGAACCACACCAGTCCCGGCATCGACGAGCCGGCCTGGCCCCCACGCGCCTGACGCGCGTCGTCCGCGATCGCGATCTGGTCCAGGATCGGCTGGTACATCTGGGATTCCTGGTCGCCCTGCGGCACGTAGTCGGTGGCACCGTGTCGCACCGCGTCGAACAACTGCGTGCCGCGGTCGGACAGTTCGCCGTGGTCGGCCATATAGCCCCACTCCTTCTTGACCACGTACCGCACGTAGGCGTCGATGTCCGCCCGGATCCGGTCGCGCACCGGCGGCGGATAGACCCGGACCCGCTCGCTGACCTCGTGCAGCGCCTGCGCCTCGTGCCGCACCTCGTCCTCGGCCGCGCCCCGCCCCTCCCACACGCCCGCGATCGCCAGACCGAGCACGATCGCGTAGACCACGCCGATCATCATCGTCATGTATTCGAGTACGTCCGGGGTTGCCGACGGATCGTCGTCGTCCGGCAACCGGCGCGACTTGAGCACGACGACCGACAGGACGACCGCGCACACCGCGGCCATCGCAAGCGCCAGTACAACCCAATGGGACATGGGTGACCTCCGGATCGAGGATTGCGATGGAGCCGAGCTTGTAAACGGACTCGAAGGACCGGAGTCCTCAGCGCCCGAATGGAGACCGGACAGCGGCCCGCATCCGACGACTCGGTCGGGAGGAACCGGACTGAACGCGGCGGGAGTTCGGGTTGCCGGCCCTCAGCGCGACCCGCCGCCCGAACCGCGTGCGCCCGCTCGCCCACGCGGCTTGAGCGCGGCCCCGGCCAGGATCGCCGGCGCGGTGATCAGCAGCGTCGTCGTGACGATCGACGTCCCACGCACCGGCGGTGCCACCGCGGGCGGGCGAGCCACCGGACGCCGGACCGCGATCGGTTGCAGCGGCGGCGGAGTCACGATCGGCGGGCTGGTCGGCGGCGGTGTACTCGGCGGCTTCGGGGTCGGCCTCGCCGGCGGCGTCGACGCGGGCACCACGACCGCGATCGGTGTGGACCGGACCACGGGCGGCGTGGGTTTCGGTGTGGGCTTCGGCGGCGGTGAGGGTGGTGGCGTCGGCTTGGGTTTGGTCGGTGTCGGCGACGGCTTGGGCGTGGGCCGACACGAGCCGTCCCGCACCAGTCGGAAATCGACCTTCAACCCGATCCCGCCGGTCGGCGGACCGGTGGCCGGAATCACGTCCACCCGGACGCTCGCTCCGGGCGAACTGCCGATCGAAACGCACACATCCACACTCGTGCCCGGCGCGTGGCTGCCGCCGGCACCCGACCCCGCCCACGCCACACCGGCCGGAGCAGCCAACAAGGCGCCCACCCCGACCACGCACCCCCACCGGCGCGCCCGACCCCATGCGCTCATGAGAACGATCATCCGGCAGAATTGATGCCTTTAGCCCAAATCCCTGCCGGATTCACTCGAAGGGGTAGAGTCGCCGTCAAATACGCACATCCACAACGGAATTGCCCAACACCTGCTAACAACTTGGTGCGCGATTGCCCGGAGCAACGCGTTCGGGCGGAGTGGCACTACCGGGCGTGCCGGGTAAGGCCGAACAGAGCACCGGTGGGATCGCGCAAGACCACGTCTCCGTGGGAGCCCGGCGAACTTCGGTCGCACCGAGCTGTCGGGCCTGCTTGGCGTCGGCATCGGGTCTGTCGCCGGCGAAACCGACCAGCCAGAGTGATCGCTGCGCGGTTGGTTCGCCTGGCGGCGGGCTGGCGGCGGCGACGGAGTTGTCCGGCGCTGCGTCGAGCACGCCAACGCTGAACACAAGCAGTGGCGAACCCTCCAGCGCCACCTCGGACGCCGCGAGTACTTCGACGAGACCTACGCGGCAGTCGCCGCCCTGGTCTCCGACCGCGCCGCCGAGAGGTGAGCACCAATCAGACAACCCACCAGGCCAACACGCCCCGACCTCATTCGTACACAAGGCGGTAAGGAGGCGCGAGGCGCCTCCCAAGCATCGGCACCCGGCCACGCGGCCCGTAGCCCATGCATCGTCGGCGTGCCGGTCAATGTGTGCGCGTCCCCGCCAACCACGTCCCCTCGACCACGATCCGCCGCAGCTCCATCGCATCCACCACCCGCGGATCCGCGCTCAGCCAGACCAGATCGGCCGCGCTGCCCACCTCCAGCACCCGCCGATCGTCCGCGAACGCCTGATACGCGACGCCGCCCGTGTACGCGTCCAGGGCCTGATCCACCGTCAACCGCTCGTGCGGCATCCATCCGTCGACCGGCACGCCCTCGAACGTGCGTCGGGTAACCGCGACCTGGATGCCCTCCAACGGCTGATGCGAACTCACCGGCCAGTCGCTCCCGAACGACACCGGAGCACCCGAGTCGACCAGCGTGCGCATCGGATACTGCCGATCGGCCCGCTCGGCCCCGACGCGCGGGATGGACAACTCGGTCTGCAGCGGGTCGAGTTGGGCCCACAACGGCTCGAAGTTGGCGATCACTCCGAGCCGCGCGAAGCGGTCCAGGTCGGCCGGGTCGACGAGTTGCACGTGTGCGATCACGGGCCGCCGATCCCGCGCGGGGTTGGTCGAGACGGCGGCCTCGATGGCGTCCAGTGCGGTCCGTACACCCGCGTCGCCGATCGCGTGGATGTGCACCCGAAACCCGTCCGCGTCGAACGCGGCGACCGCCTCGGCGAGCGCGGCGGGCGGCCAGACCGGCATCCCGCAGCTGTGCGGGGCGTCGCAGTACGGCGCCAACATCGCCGCCGTCCCACCCTCGATCACGCCGTCCGCGAAGAACTTCACCGTCCGCGCGGACAACAACGGCCCACCCTCGGCGGCCACTCGCGCCCGCGCCGTGACGAACTCGGCACGCTGATCGCGCCACCGGTCCGGATCGGCGCGAAACGCGAGATCGGCCCGGAACAACAACGCCCCGCGCCGGGCCGCCTCGACATAGGCCGGCACCATCTCCGGTTCCACCCAGGCGTCCTGAACCCACGTCAGCCCCGCGCTCGCGTACGCCGAACCGGCCACCCGCAACGCGTCGACCAGTTCGTCCACCGGCCGCCCAGGCACCCGATCGAGCACCAGATCACACGCGTGCCACTCGCGCAGCGTGCCCAGCGCCGAGCCGTCGGGCCGACGTACGATCCAACCGAGCCGAGGCTGCGGCGTCTCGGCGGTGACCCCGGCCCGGCGCAGCGCCTCGGTATTGCACCACACCGTGTGGTAGTCGTACGCCCGCAGCACCACCGGCCGATCGGCCACCGCCCCGTCCAGCCAACGCGCGTCGAACTCGCCGTCCGGAACCAGCGTCGGGTCGTAACTGGCGCCGACGATCCACTCCTCGTCCGGGTGTTCGGCCGCCCATCGGCCGACCTCGGCGACGATCTCCGCGACCGTGGTCAGCCCCTTGACCTGCGGCCCGAAGTGTTCGAGACCGCCGAATAGGGGATGGGCGTGTCCGTCGCCGAACGCCGGCAGCAGCAGGCCGCCGCCCAGTTCGACGACCTCGTCCGCGTCGAGCCCGAGTGCGGCCGTCCCGAGCGCGAGGACCCGGCCGTCCCGGACGGCCAGCGTGTGGGTGTCGCCCGCGCCGGTGCGGATGACGCCCCGGAACAGGGTGGTGGTCATGGCGCTCACTCCGTAGATCAAGGTGGTTCGACGAGGATGCCGGTTCCGTCGGTCCACGGGAAGGTGACCGGGCCGGGATCGCAAGCCGCGGCGCAGTCGTTCGGCGACCCTGGGTGAACCCGGCCCCCCGGCGGGGACGGACAAATTAGGCCAGCCTAGCCTTCTCCAGTGAATGTCCTCCCGACGCGAGGTCGCCCGAGCCGGCGCCGAGTCCTCTACCTGGTCTCGGCCCTGTTCGTGCTCGCCGCCGCGTGTCTGCTCAGCCTCGCCGTGGGCAGCCGAGCCATCGCACCCAGCGTCGTCCTGGACGCGCTCGTGCACGGCGGCGACTCCACCGACGCGATCGTGGTCGACTCGATGCGTCTGCCGCGCACTGCCGTCGCGCTGCTGGTCGGCGCGTCGCTCGGCATCGCCGGCGCCTGTATGCAGGGCCTGACCCGCAATCCGATCGCCGAGCCCGGCATCCTGGGCATCAGCAACGGCGCCGCCACCGGCGTGGTGACCGCGATCGCGGTGTTCGGCGTGAGCAGCCTGACCGGATACGTGTGGTTCGGCTTCGCCGGCGCGCTGTGCACGGGCGTGCTGGTGTACGCGGTCGCGGCGCGCGGGCGCGGCGGCGCCACACCGGTCAAGCTCGCGCTGTCCGGGCAGGCCCTGGCGGCCACGCTCGGTGCGGTGATCACCCTGGTGCTGACCACCGATCAGGGCACGCTGGACCAGTACCGGTTCTGGCTGGTCGGCTCGCTGTCCGGTCGCACCGACGAAGTGGCCTGGCAGATGGTGCCGTTCGTCGTCGTGGGCACGGCCTTGGTGGTCTCCGTCGCACGCGGCCTGGACGCACTCGCGCTGGGTGACGACGTGGCCAAGGGCCTGGGCCACAAGGTGAACCGGATCCGGGTGATCGGCGGCCTGGGGGCGACCGTGCTGACCGGCGTCGCGGTCGCCGCGACCGGTCCGATCTCCTTCGTCGGCCTGGCCGTCCCGCACGCCGCGCGCGCCCTGGTGGGCACCGATCACCGCTGGGTGCTGGCCATGTCGGCACTGCTCGCGCCGATCCTGCTGTTGGTCGCCGACGTCCTGGGCCGGATCATCTTCCCGCCCGCCGAGGTCGAGGTGGGCGCGATGACCGCGCTGATCGGGGTGCCGATCCTGGTGCTGCTGGTGCGCCGCAAGCCGGTGGTGTCCGGATGAGCCACCGCCCGTACGGTCATGTCCTGATCCGCCGCCCGCGCTTCTCGTTCCTCGTGCACCGCCGCTCCGCGGTGGTCGCGAGCGTGCTGGCCGTCCTGCTCGCGGCCGTCTTCCTGCTCGGCCTGTGCGTGGGCGTACGGTTCATCCCGCCCGGAGACGTGCTCAGGGTGCTGTTCGGCGCCGACGAGAGCATCGTGGTCGAGACGCTGCGGCTGCCGCGCACAACCGTCGGACTGCTGGTCGGGTTGGCCTTCGGCATCGCCGGCGCGCTGATCCAGACCGTCGCCCGCAACCCGCTGGCCAGCCCGGACGTGATCGGCGTCTCGCACGGCGCCGCGGCGGCCGTGGTGTTCGGCCTGGTCTTCGGCTTCGGCGGACCCACCGCCACGCCGCTCACCGCGATCGCGGGCGGCAGCGTCGCGGCCTTCCTGGTGTACGTGCTGGCCTGGCGCCGCGGCCTGAACGCGCAGCGGTTCGTGCTGATCGGCGTCGGCATCTCGGTGGCCCTGGCCGCGGTCACCAACCTGCTCCTGACCAAGGCCGACATCACCCTCGCCCAGCAGGCCAAGGTGTGGATGTCGGGCAGCCTGAACGGACGCGGCTGGTCCCAGGGCGAGCCGCTGACCTGGGTGCTGCTCGCGCTCGTCCCGGCCATCGTGTGGGCGGCGCGGGCGGCCCGCTCGGCCGGCTTCGACGACGACACCGCGATCGCCCTCGGGGTGCGGCTCGGCCGGATCCGGCTCGGCCTGGTCGTGGTCGGCGTGCTGCTCGCGTCGGTGGCGACGGGGGCCGCCGGGCCGGTGGACTTCGTCGCCCTGGTGGCGCCGCAGGTGGCCCGCCGGCTGGCCCGAACCCCGCAGGTGCCGCTGGTGTGTTCGGCCCTGCTCGGCGCGCTGATCGTGGTGTCGGCGGACATCGGCGCACGCATGCTGATCTCGAACGCCGAGCTGCCGGTGGGCGTGCTCACCGCGGCCGTCGGCGGCCCGTACCTGCTGTGGATGTTGACCCGTTCCCGTGCCGGAGGCGCCTCGTGACCACCCATCGGCTCGCCGCTCGCGACCTGACGCTCGGCTACGAGGACCGGATCGTGGTGCGCGATCTGGATCTGGAGGTGCCCGCCGGCCGGGTCACCGTCGTGGTCGGCCCGAACGCGTGCGGCAAGTCCACCCTGTTGCGCTCGCTGGGTCGGTTGCTCAAGCCGGTCTCCGGCAGCGTCTTGCTCGACGGCGCGGCGCTGCGCGATCTGCCCACGCGCGAGATCGCCCGGCGGATCGGCGTGCTGCCGCAAAGCCCGGTACCGCCCGAGGGGATCACCGTCGCCGACCTGGTGGCGCGCGGCCGGCAGCCGTACCAGCGCTGGTGGCAACAGTGGTCCGACGAGGACGAGGACGTGGTCGCCGACGCGATGCGGCGCACCGACGTGGTCGAACTCGCCGACCGCTACGTGGACGAGCTTTCCGGCGGCCAGCGGCAGCGGGTGTGGATCGCGATGGCGCTCGCGCAGGGCACCGGCATCCTGCTCCTGGACGAGCCGACCACCTTCCTGGACATCGCGCACCAGGTCGAGGTACTCGACCTGGTGCGCGAGCTGAACGTCACCCGCGAACGCACCGTGGTCGCCGTGCTGCACGACCTCAACCAGGCGTGCCGCTACGCAGACCACCTGATCGCGATGCGCGACGGTTCGATCGTCGCGCAGGGCGCTCCCGCCGAGATCGTCACAGCCGACCTGGTACGCGACGTCTTCGGACTGGCGTGTGTGGTCATCCCGTGTCCGGTCACCGGTGCGCCGATGGTCGTTCCGGGACAACCCCGCGAGGCCGGGTAGGCATCGGCCTCGTCGGGTCGGCTCTCGGCCCGGAAGGTGACCTTTCGAAGCGGGCCTGACCGGCGCGTTCGGCGGCGGGCTGAAGCGCCTTGCCCGCCGGCGCGGCCCGGTCCGAGCCCGCGGGCACGCACATCACCTTCCGCCGGCCGGCGCCGGTCGATACGCCCGGGGAGGTTTCGCGGGCCTGCCCATGCGACAAACATCCAGAATGCCCTTGCGCCCACCGGGTCGGGTTCGGCCACGCGTGAGGGCGGTTCCGACCGCGACGGACGGGGGCGCACGTGTCGGAGGTCGACGACGGGCGCGCCGGGGGGCCGGCCGGCCCCCCGGACGCGAGCCACAACGAACTCGGCGGCACGGTATACGGCCCGAGTGTGCAGGCCGGGACCGTGCACGGCGGCATTCACTTCTCGGTGCGGCGCCCGGACACCGCGGTCGTGCCCTGGCAACTGCCGCCCGCACCGCCGATGGTCGATCGGCGCCGCGAACTGGCCGAACTGCAAAGCCTGCTGCGCACGGATGGCGGCCCGATCGTGCTGCTCAGCGGCATGCCCGGAGTGGGTAAGACGACGCTCGCCCTCGCGTGGCTGCGCGACTTGGGCGAGCAGTTCCCCGACGGCCGGTTGTACGCCGATCTGCGCGGGCACGGCGGCGACGCACCCGCCCTGTGGACCGAGATCATCGGCGGCTTCCTGCGTGGACTCGGCGTGCCGGCGGGCGAGGTGCCGCGGGATCCGGCGGAACAGTTGGGCCTGTACCGGTCGTTGACCGCGCAGCGCCGGTTGGGCGTACTGCTGGACGACGCGACCACCGCGGCGCAGGTCAGACCGCTGTTGCCGGCCGGCTCCAATGTGACGGTGGTGACCAGCCGCAGCAGGCTGTCCGGGCTGCTGGTCAACGGGGGCGTGCCGATCCACCTCGAACCGCTCGATCGGCAGGCCGCGGTGGATCTCCTCGCGGCCACGATGAACGACCATCGGGTCCGCGAGGAGCCGTTGCAGGCAGGTGAGTTGGTCGATCTGTGCGCCCGCCTTCCGCTTGCCGTCCAGGTGGCCGCGGCGCGGCTGGCCGCACGGCCCAACCGGGCGATCACCACGATGGTGCGGGCGCTGGCCGACGAGCGGGGTCGGTTGGACGCACTCGCGTTGGAGGGCGACCACACCGTTCGGGCCGCGCTGGATGTCTCCTATCGCGATCTGCCCGACGCCGCGGCCGCGCTCTATCGCGGCCTCAGTGTGCATCCGGGGCCCGACTTCGGGCCGGTCGCCGCCGCCGCCGTGCTCGGCACCGGCGAGGGCGGCGACCTTGATGCCGCGCAACTCGTCCTGGACGCCCTCGTCGATCGCAACCTGCTCACCGAGGCCGCCGACGGACGCTACCGGTTCCACGATCTGATCCGGCTGCACGCGGTGGCCAAGATGTGCGATCGCCCGGCCCTCGAGCGCGCCGACGCGCTGCGCGCGACACTCGACCACTACCTCGCCACCGCAACCGGCGCCGAGGTCCTGCTCGAACCCCAGCACGCCTCGCTGTCCCGCGACTATGCCCACGCCGAGGTGCCGCGGGTGTACTTCGCCGACCAGAGCGCCGCATTGGCCTGGCTGGAGCAGCATCGGGTCACCCTGCTGGCCGCGATCCACAGCGCCGCGGCGGCCCACCTGCCGGAAATGACGTGGCAGTTGACCGACGCGCTGTGGCCGCTGTTCCTGCGCGGGAAGTACTTCGACGAGGCCCGCACGGCGCACGAGATGGGCCTGCGCGCGGCGCGCGAGTGCGCCGATCCGGCGGCCGAGTCGCGGATGTCGACCTCGGGCGGACTGAGCGAGCTGAGCGCCGGCAACCATGACGCCGCGCTGCGGATGTTCACCGAGGCGAGCCGGGTGTGTGTGGAATCCGGGGACGCGGTCGGGGCCGCTCGCACGCGTAACTACACCGGCTTGGCGCTGCTTCGCCTGGGTCGACTGGACGAGGCGGGCGAGGCGTTCCGCGAGGCCGAGGCCCGGTGTCTGGCGTTGGGCGACGACCGCCCGGCCGCACTGGCCCGGTTCAATCGGGCGGACGTCGCGTTGCGCTCGGGACTGCCGGACCGGGCCGTCGAGTACGCACAGGCGGCCCGAGTCGAACTGGTCCGGGTGGGCGACGAGTACAACGCCGCTCGCGCTCAGGCCCTGATCGGCCGCGCGCTGTCGGCGTCGGCCCGGCACGACGAGGCGGACGCACAACTGACCGCCGCCCTGGAGGTGCTTCGCAGACACCGGGCGCACACCGAGGCGGCCCACGCGCTGTCCGCACTCGCCGAATCGGCCGAGCGGCGCCGGCGCCCCGACCGGGCGCGGGAGCTGTACGCCCAGGCCCTGGAGTCGTACGGCGAGGTCCGCACCCCGGCGGCCGAGGTCGCCCGCGCGCGGCTGCGCGAGCTCGGTCCGCCGGGGTGATCCGCGACTCAGCGCGGGGCGACCTCCCATACCGTCAACGCGTGCAGGATCGAGGCGTAGACCGGCCATAGTGCGGCGGTGTTCGTGCGGCGCGCCATACCCGGCGCCGAGGAGCCGAGCCGAACCAGGGCCAGGTCCGGCCCGCAGGCAATCACCGTGACCAGCGCACCGGGATGCGCCGAGGCCAACTCGCGGTCGCGATCGACCAGCCGCTCCCAGGACGGCACACCCTCCTCGGCGGAGATCACCACGTCCGCCAAGGCAACCCCGCCGCCCGGAAGTTCGGTCCGGGTGTGCTCGTCCACGGCGACCCGACCGTCGTTCGAACGGATCAGCACGGTGACCGAGAGCACCTCACGCCGGGTCGACCCCGCCACCTGTCGGCGTCCGGCTTCCTTTGCGTCTCCCGCCTGCCCCGGGCATCCCGCGGACCCCGTCATCGCGGCGGTCCCGGCAGGTCGGCGACGCGGGCGAAGGGTCGACTCGAAGGCGCCTTCAGCTTGAGGTGGCGGTACATCAGGCCGCGCGTGTTCCGCGCGAAGGCGCCCGGCTGGGAGGTGATCCGGGCGGCCACCCGGGCGTAGTCCGCGCGGCGGAAGTCCTCCGGGATCCGGGACACTTGCGCGAGCATCGACCGGCGATGCCCGATCCGCGGCGCGAATTCCGCCAACTCGCCCAGAGGCGAAGCCGGATCGATGTCCGCCTCCGGGTAGGTCGCCAGCGCCACCGGCGCCCCGGTGGCTGTTCCGTACAGGCTCAGCGAGCCGTGATCGCCGACCACGCAGTCCGCGGAGACCAGCACGCCCCGCCAGTCGTCCTCCGGCGGAATCAGCGTCAGGCCCTCGCGCAACGACTCGGCGAGCCAGGAACGCACCTGCCAGGCACCGTGCCCGCTCCACACGTTCGGATGCATCAGCGCCGTCACCCGATAGGCGTCGCGCGGCAGATCCTTGGTCATCCGATGCAGCAGTTCGGGAGTGCGGCCGAGCAGCGAGTTGCCACCCCAGGTCGAGGTGACCACGATGTGCCGCTGCCGGGCCCCGATCCGCAGCGCGTCGCGATAGCGCGCCCGATCCGGACGACTCGCCTCCAGACAGTCGTAGTTGGGATCGCCGACGACCGCGGCCGCGGCCACCGCCTCCGGGCAGGTGGCACCGAGCCGGATCAACTCCTCGGTGTGCGCGAGCAGGATGCCGGTCGGCACCAACTGCCCGTCCCGGATCAGCCATTGCGCGGACAGTCCGTACGTCCCGCGGGCGGCGACCGCACGCCCACCGCGCGGGGCGGAGACCAGCTTGTTGTGCCCCGCGCCGTGGGCCATCACCACCACCGGCGCGTCGAGTTCGTGCAATCCTCCGTGCCCGGCGGCCAACGCGAGGTCGAACCGCATGTCCACCGCGCGCTGCCACGGCAACGTGGTGGCCCCGAGCCGGTCCAGGAATTCCGCGACGCCCGAGGAGAAGACCGTGGGCGCCATGGTGAAGAACACCTCCACCCGCAAATCCCCTTCCAGGAGCCGAACGGCTTCGATCAGGCGCTGACCCGACGTGACGTTGTGCACCACGACGAGCACCCCTCGCACCGCTGATCGGGTCGTCCACCGTGCCGCGTCCGGTCGGACGGGTACGGGTCTCCTATCGCCTGCCATGATCGTCATCCATGCCTCCATGAGCGTCGTCACCACCGGACGGGCCCCGTTCCCCCGCGGCCGGGCGGTCTGTTCAGTCGATTCGGTCGATCCCGTCGATACGGCGAATCACCGTCGACAACAGGGACATCCCCGACTCACCGGATGAATTCCTTGCAGGTCGCCTGCAATGGACCTGCAATGGGTTCGCACAGGCACGGCAACCGGAATGAGTCGTCACGCATAGGCGATTTCCGGTCGGATTGCGGGCGTCACTTCTGGTGGCGCTGTGGCAGGACGTGCCACAGTGGTTGGACGACACCTCGGCACCGGGCGCGTCGGCCAGGAGACCTGGGGTGGGGGGATGACGCGGTGCTATCGATCCATGTGTTGGGCCCGATGGAGCTGTGGGTGGACGGCGCACAGCACTCCTTGGGATCGGTCAAGGAGCGGTGTGTGCTGGCCGTCCTGTTGGGCGCCGAGGGCGCCGCGGTCTCCACGGACTCGATGATCAGTCGGGTATGGGACGACGAGCCGCCGATCACCTCGGTCGAGACCCTGCGCAGCTACGTCTCACGATTACGCAACCGACTGCGCGTCGCGGGCGACGGCGTGCGGTTGTCCTCGGATTCGCGGACCTATCGGCTGCTGGTGGACGCCGACGCGGTCGACTTCCGCCGCTTTCGCCGGTTACACGAACAGGCCGGCGCCACCGCGGATCCGGAGTCTGCCGCCGACCTGCTGCGCACGGCCGAACAGCTGTGGCGCGGGCAGCCGTTCGCCGGCCTGCCGGGCCTGTGGGTGGAGTCCATGCGGGACAAGCTCAAGGAGCAGCGCAGACAGATCCGCGAGCGGCGCATCCACCTCGAACTCGGACTCGGCCGTCATGCCGAAGTGGTCGGCGAGTTACGGGACCTGGCGGCGCGGCACCCCGTGGCCGAACCGGTGGTGGCCGATTTGATGCTCGCTTTGTATCGGTGCGGGCGCTACAGCGAGGCACTGGAGACCTATCGGCGCACCCGGGCTCGGCTGAGCACCGAGTTGGGCGCGGATCCGGGGCCGGATCTGGAGCGGCTGCACACCCGATTACTGCACCGGGACCCGGCGTTGTCGGCACCCGCCCGGTCGCGTGAGGAACCACGGATCCGGGCGCTGCCGCCGGCACCGCCCGCGACGGCGCCCGACACGTTGCTGCGCGACACCCGGCACTTCATCGGGCGTACCGTCGAACTGGCCCGCCTGCTGCGCGAGGACGACATCGGCACCGCGCTGCCGATCACGGTGATCTCGGGTCTGGCCGGGGTGGGCAAGACCTGCCTGGCGATCCACGCCTCGCACCTGATGCGGGCGAGCTATCCCGACGGCCGCTTGTATCTGAACCTGCACGCACACGACCCGCACGAGTCGCCGATCGAACCGACCGAGGCGCTCGGGTCGCTGTTGATCTCGATGGGCATGCCCGCGCAGCACCTGGCGCGCACCCCGGACCTGCGGGCGGCGCAGTGGCGGCGGGAAATGGCCGATCGACGGGCGTTGATCGTGCTCGACGACGTCCGGGACGCCGCGCAGGTACGGCTGCTGCTCCCGGGCAGCCCCAGTTGCCGGGTCCTGGTGACCAGCCGGCGCCGACTCACCGACCTCGAAGGCGCGGGCTCGCTGTCCCTGGACGTGCCCGACACCGCGGACGCGGCGGCACTGTTCACCCGGATCGCGGAGGAGTCGCGCCGGCTGGACGACGCGGACCGTGCGATGGTCGACGAAATCGTGAACCGGTGCGGAAATCACCCTCTCGCGGTGCAACTCACTGCGAATCGGTTCCGCCATCGTGCCTGGCGAGTACGCGATCTGGCCGCCCGCCTGGCCGAGGCGACCCGACGCCTGGACGTGATCGACGCGCCGCCCGGTATCTCGATGGCGTTCGACCTGTCCTACGCGGAGTTGGGACCGGTCGCGCGGTCGGTGTTCCGCCGACTGGCCCTGCATCCCGGGCCGGCCCCGTCCTGGCCGGCGGCGGTGGCGGTGTGTGGCCTGGGGGCGGACGAAACCCGGCGCGGCATGGACGAGTTGGTGGAGGCCCACCTCGTCGACGAGCCCGCCCACGATCGCTACCGTTTCCACGATCTGGTGCACGACTTCGCGATCCACACGGCGCACCGCGAGGAGTCGGATCGCGAACGCGCCGACGCGGTGGGGCGCGTGCTCGACCTGTACCTCGACTTGGCGGAGCGGGCGGACCGGCTCGCCTATCCGCACGGGCGCCGCTCGGGCCTGATACCGGTGCCCGCCCAGCGGGCGGAGGCGCCATTCGCCACGGCCGAGGAGGCGGAGGAGTGGCTCGGCCGCGAACGGTCGAACCTGGTGGCCGCCACACGATTGGCCGGCGCCGATTCGATTGGGCATATTCGGTTCCTGCCCGAGGTGTTGACCCGGTCGCTGTTGAAATGGGGCTCGTGGGAGATCGCCCGCGACCTGTTCACCGCCTCGCTGGCGGCGTGGCGCCGGGTCGGTACCCGCGAGCCCAGGGCGGAGACGCATCTGCTGATCGAGCGCGCGTCGATCCAGTGGCGGCTGGGCGCGCACGAAGCCGCCTTCGCGGACGCGGCCGAGGCTCTCGCGCTGGCCGAGGACGCGAAGGATCCGCGCGGCCGGGCCGAGGCGCTCGCCGAACTCGGCGCCACGCACGTGCGCGCGGGCCGCTTCACGGCCGCGCTGCATCACCTGGATCGTGCGCTCGCGGTGCACCGCGAGATCGACAATCCACACGGTCGGGCCGGCGTTCTGCTGCATCTCGCGGTGGCGCTCGGTCACCTGCGGAGATACCAGCAGGCCACCAGCCGGTTGTTCACCGCGCGCGATATCTACGAATCGCTGGGCGAGCGGCGCGAACTGGCGAAAATCCTCAACAATATCGGCGAGCTGTATTTCATGCAGAACGACTTCGACAACGCGGAGCGGTACTACCTGGAATCGCTCGAAGTGGCCCGGCGCAGCAACAGCCGCGCCGAATTCGCGATACTCACGAATAATCTCGGCCAGGTTCTACTGGCGCGCGGGGATCCGGTGGGCGCCCTGGAGCGCTACGCACAGGCGCTGGACATCTACCGAGAAATCAGCGATCTGCGCTGCGAGGCCGACACGCGGATCAACGTCGGCCTGGCCCGTCTGGCGATGGGCACACCGGGCGAGGCGCTCACGCACTTCGCCCAGGGGCGGGCGATCGCCGAGCGCATCGGCGACGTCCTGCACCGGCAACGGGCCGCCGCCGGCTTCGCCCGGGCCCACTTCGACCTGGACGATCCGGCCGGCGCTCGGGCCGAGTACCGCACGAGCGCCGAACTCGCCCGCGAGATGGGCACCGAGTTGGAGGAAGCCCACGCGCTCGCCGGCCTGGCCCGGACGACCGAGACCCTCGACGGCGCACTCGCCGCCCGCCCGTTCTGGTCGTCGGCACTGGCCCTATACGAACGACTGGGCGCCGCCGAGGCCGATGAGGCGCGAAACGCGCTCGGCGACCCCGACGACCCCGCACGGTGACTTACACGAGGCCGGGGAAGAACCAAGGACCCACGGCCGCCCAGAAGTCACCAACACCCATCATGAAGGTGGCCGGGATGGCTTCCGGGCGGCCGAAGAGCTCAACCAACTGCTGTCCGAACATGGGAGTGCCTTTCGCAAATGCTTGCAGAATCCGCAAGAACTTTCGAATACGGCAGCACGCTATACCCGGAAGGTGATCTCCCGCATCCCGTCCGGCACCCTCGGTGAACAGCAGCTTCGACACGTGTAGCACGCACCTGTCAGCGCGCCCGATTCATCCGATTGACTCGACTTCCCGGCGCGGCACGCGGCAGGCGCAGGCGCACCATCTCCACCCTTTCGGCCTTTTCCGGAATACCGGCGGAAGGGGTTGGTTCGGCCGATTCGGCCAATTCGGCCAATACCTCGGGCGCTCCGCTCATCCCCCGCATGCCGGGGAAGGCGTTGACGTCGATGATCGACGGGACGCCGTCCACCTCCAGGATGTCCACCCCGTAGACGTCCAGACCGAAGGCGACGCCGACCCTGCGCGCGAGGGCGGACCAGCCGGTGGGGAGATCCTCCGGCGCGATCGGCTTGGTTTCCGCGGGGCCGTCGAGCGCGGTGCGGCGCAGGCCGGCGAAGACGTGACCGTCGACCACCCACAGCTTGTGGTCCCAGCCGCCGTTGTCGACGAACTCCTGGGCCACGATCGGCTCGTCCGGCCAGTCCCGGGCCATCGTGCGCAGTGCGTCGAGATCGTCGACCCGGGCGACCAGGTCGTGCCGGCGGCTGTGTCGGCTCTTGACCATCAGCGGGAACACCGGGTCGGTCGCGAGCAACCGGGCGGGCGAGGCGAAGGCCGTGGTGGCCGGGAACGGCAGCCGGGCCGCCCAGGCGAGTTCGGCCATGCGTACCCGGTCCTGGCAGGCCCGGGTGGCCGCCGCCGAATTGAGCACCCGGGCGCCGTGTCGCTCGGCCCGCTCGGCGAAGGCCAGCGCCTTGGCCGTGCGCGCCTTGAGCAGGTAGACGTCGGCGTCGATCGGGTGTCGGTCGGTGACGGTGTCGGGATCGAGCGCGACCACCTCGTGACGGAGCGTCAACAAGGCGCGCGCGTCGGCCAGGAGCGGGTGGTCGGGACGATCGGTGACGAGGCAGATCCGCACGTGTGCACGCGCCCCGTCAGCCGGCGTACGCGGGCGACGCGGCGTCGACGATCGCACCCGTACCGGCGTGGGCGGGCGCGGCGGCCTCAGCCCTGGAGCGCAGCGACGTGCGAGCGGCGGCGGTCTGGATCGTGGCCACGTTCTTGGCCACGGCCGCACCGACTCCCCCGGCGGCCGCGAGGTCGAGCACCGCGCGGGCCACCCGGGCCACGCCGTCGGGCACACAGCGAAAACTCGGGAAGTCGTTGATGTCCACCACCATCGGTCCGTCCGGCCCCTCGATGATGTCCACGCCGAACAGGTCGAGCCCGAATGCCTCGCCGATCCGGTGCATCAGCGCGGCCGTTCCGCTCGGCAGCGGCACCCGGCTCTCCCGGACCGAGTACTCGGGATGCAGCGGCGAGCGCCTCACGGTCGCGTGCAATTCGCCCGAGACGCTGTATACCTTCAGGTCACGGCCCGCATTCGGGACATATACCTGGGCCAACAGCGGCCCCTCGTTCACGAGTTCCGCGCCCAATCGGGCCAGTTCCTCGGGTGTGGACACCAGATGCACGGCCCGCCCGGAGCTGCCGTCGGCCGGCTTGACCACGAGCGGATAGGCGTCGGCGGGAATCGAGGAGAGCAACTCCGGCACCGCGGCGAAGTAGGTGACCGGCATCGGCAGCCCGTGGGCGCGCGCGATCACCGCGGCAACCGCCTTGTCCCGGACCGATCGAATCGCCCGCGCGTCGTTGATCGTGGTGAGTCCGAGCGCCGCCGCGGCCTCCAGCATGCTCAGCCCCGGACCGCCGGAGACCGTCTTGAGCACCCACGCATCGTGCGAACCGGCCCGGATCAGGTCGGACAGCTCGATCAACGAGCTGCCGGGCCGCACGATGTCGACGTGGTGCCCCCAGGCGTCGAGTTGCCGGACCACGTCGAGCGGCATGCCATCGTGGCGGTAATGCTCCTCTACGAGGAACGCAAGGGCCATTTTCATCCGATATCCCCCCGGGACGGCCGCCGTTCCCCCATCCGGCAGAACATTGACGGCACAGCATGCCACGCGTGCCGTGGACGACCGGCACACACCCCACCAAACTCCACGGGTGACCACCATCATGGGCCATTTGGGGGGTGATTCGTCATCAGGTCAAGAGTAGAGAGGAATCGGGTGCTCCGCTCGGGCGCCCGGCATAGAGCAGGTCAAGGCATACGCGGGCCCCGGGCGAGCCGAGGCCGGGGTGAGCCGGCCCGGGTGGGGCGGACCGGTCGAGGCGCGGACGGGACCGGATCGGGGCGGGCAGGCGGCGGGAAGCGCGTTGCGGGCAGGGCTGCGGCGGTGCGTGGCGGGTCCGACGTTGGGCGGTGGCCGGGCACACCGCGTGGGGTGGCCGGGTCGGGGCGTGGGGGACGGTGGGGCGCCTCGCGTGCGGCGGACGGATCACGCCGTGCGCGGGTCCGGGAACAGGCCCGGAATCGGTTCGGCGCAGCCGCCGGAGACGCCGGTGATCCCGTCCAGGAGCCAGGTGATCGCGTCGGTGGGCGCACGGTCGCCCGGCGCCCCGACGTCGAACACCTCGGCGGCGTCGATCGCCGCGAGCGAGGCGCCGAGGGTGCCGATGTGCGCGCCCGCCGCGACCACCGCGGCCAGTTCGGGCAGTACCTGCACCTCCTCCACTCGCAGATGCGCGTCGACCGTCTCCGCCACCGACTCGACCGCGGCGGCCACCATCCACGCACGCTCCGAGTCCCCCGCCAGGCTGCCGATCATCGCGGTGACCACGGTCAGGTCGTGGTCGATCCGGTGGTGATCGGCCTCCAGTCGGTTGAGCAGCAACCGCAGTTCCGGCCGGGCCACCCGCAGCACCGGCCACAGGCACGCGTCCTCGTATTCGTGATGGGCCATCAGGATCCGGGCCAGCAGCCGCCACTGGGCCGACACATCGGCAACGGCCGGCCCCCCGTCGGCCTGCACGGCACGAATCCGCCCCGACATCGGCGCGAGGTCGCGGCGCAGCGCGGTGTGCACGAGCCGGATCCCGGTGAAGCGCAGGAGCGGGGAGAGGGCGGCGTTGGGCACGGCGGGCATGGGGCGGTTCCTTTTGCGGACGGTGCCGGCGCGAGCGTCCGGCCGGCACGTGAGGTGCGGCCGAGGCCGCGTGGACGCGCCAGTGTTACGCGCGTCGATCAACGTCCGATGCCCATTCGATCAACGTCGGCTCGCACGGGGTGGGAGGCGCGGGAAGCGCGGAGGGCACACGAGGTACGGGGGTAGTCGCCAAAACGAGGTCGTGTGCCCACGCGGCGAGGCTCGCGCATCCGGGCATCAAGGCGGCAGCATGCGAACCGCCGACCGCAGCGCACGGCCCGGCGGTCCACGCCATGTCTCCATCGACGTCAATAGGGCAGCGGGCGCCCGGACGGTGTGCGCAAATCCGCCGGCGGCTGCGGCCGCGGGGAAACGGGGCGTTTGACGATCCTGATCCGCGTCATGGCCACGTCCTCCTGGTCGTCCCGGTGTCCGGCGCAGTGGCCGTGGTGCGCGCGACGCGCACTATCTGCTCCTTCGATACCCATCCGGAGCGCTCGAACCCTCACCCGAAGACGAACAACCCCTACTTTCCCCTTCTCACACCCCCGATTTACCCCACCTATCACCCGAATCGACCCCGGACGACGAGAAATCGAACGCATCGGCGACCCCGGAAGGCACCGAAACCTCGTCCCGGCATTTTCCGACAGCACCAACTCGGTTACGGACGACCGCACTTCCCATGTGCCGCCCCTCCGTCGTCCACCGGCTCCGGGGCTTCGCCGGCATCACCACCTCCCCAGCGCGGCGGCGACCCGGGCAAAGGGGTACCGCCGCCGGCAGACTCGACGCCGGTGTCGGTCGACGCAGTCGTGGAGGCAACGATGAACGAGGTACAGGCCCGCTGGGCCATCCAACGTTGGCAGGACACCGTCGGCGACCACGTGGACGTCCGCCTGATCCCGGCCGTGGCCGACCCCTCCGCTCCCGACGGCGAGTGGCGCATCCACCTCCCGGGCGACCCCGCGACCCGTACGGACGTCACGGAAGAGGTCCTCAGGGCGATCACGCCCGACTGAGGGCCGGGCGCGGCCGGAGGCCGGGACAGCCGGAGCCGGGCCCCGGGAGGCGAGGACATGGCGCACGCAGGGTCGGCCCGTACCAAGTCGACGATCGGCCGTTCCTGCCGGCGACCGCGGTCGAGCACGCCGGCCGAGGCACCTGGCCGGGTCATCGACCACGGCGCGGTCCGTCGGGACAACTCCCGTGACCTGGGCCCGAGTTCATATGCATCAGCCCGCCGATCCGATCGAGCGAGTCCCGCTCGGCCGAGCCGACCCCGCCCTCCGTCGCGGCGATCGGCGTTGCCCGGGTGAGCAGCGGTTCCCGTCCGTACGGCTGGAGTTGCCCGCCGAGCGACACCGGCCCGGGAGGCAACTCGAAGCCGGCACCCGCGAGATCCGCAGCCGCCCGCGCCACCGAGTGGTCCGTCACCCCGGCCTCGACAGCCGCGGCGGCGGCCACCGTGCGCGCCGCCGTGGACGGCTAACCGAAACCCGCGGCACGCTCACCGCGAGCGCCCGCATCCCCTGTCCCGACAGCTCGGAGATCCGCGCACTCGTCGCACCTGCGACACCATGCCGCCGCGGTCAGTCCTGCGTCCCGAAAGCCCGCATACCCTTGGCCCGGGCGACTTCCGACGCTGTGTCGGAGCCGAGGATGTCGAGGACTTCGCGGGCGCGGTGTGGCGCGTTCGAAGAAGCCAGTACCGCACCGCCGAATGTCGAGCTGATCGCGGTCTCGCCGGGCAGCGGGCCGATGACGACCACGCCTGGCAGGTCCATCAGTTCGCTGTGCTGTTGAAGCGCCAGGTCGGCTTCACCGGACGCGAGGAGGCTGCCGACGGGTACTCCCGGCGGGGCTTGGACAAGCCGGCCCCGGAGCGTGTCGGCGAGCTGTAGCCGGGTGATCAGTTCGATCAGGGCCGTACCGCTGGGGCCGGTGGAGTAGGCGATGCGCCCGGCGGCCAGGAGGGCGGCTCGCAGATCGGACTCCGAGCCGAAGGCCGGAACCGGTGACCCGGCCGGCACCGCGGCGACGACTTGGGACGTCCAAAGCGGGCGGACCGTGCCGCCGAGGAGATGTCCTTCGCTCGCCAGCTCGGCCAGTGCGTCGTCGGCGAGCACGAGCACGTCGGCCTCGGTGCCTTCGCGTACCCGGCGCGCGATCTCGACCCCTCCGGCGGAATCGAAGCGCACCGGCATCCCGTGCACGACTCGGATGTCCTCGGCCAGCTCGGCCAGAATCAGCCGCGTCGCCATCGAGGACAGCCCACGGATCCGTCCGTCCACATCGCCTCCTTGCGTCGGCCCGATGGTAGGGCGCGCATCAGGGCCGCTCAACGCCGGTCTGCGAGACTGACGAGGTGAGCACACCCCGGAGCACCGCGGCTGGAAAGGTCCTCAGAGTCCTCTCGGTATTCGACCGCGAGCACCAGGCCCACACGCTGTCGGAGATCGCTCAGCGCGCGGGCCTGCCGTTGAGCACCACGCACCGGGTGGTCGCGGAACTGGCGGGGTGGGGTGCGATCGAGCGCGGGGAGAACGGGTCGTGGCATGTCGGGCTGCGGTTGTGGGAGATCGCCTCGGGTTGCCCCCGCACCCAGATCCTGCGCGATGTGGCGCTGCCGTTCATGCAGGACCTCTACGAGGCGACGCACGAGAACATCCAGCTCGCGGTGCGCGAAGGCACCGAGCTGGTCTTCGTCGAGCGGATCGCCGGGCATCGCTCGGTGGAACTGCTGACGACGGTCGGGACGCGGTTTCCCATCGGCTCAACCGGGATGGGCCGCGTGCTGTTGGCGCACGCGACCCGGGACATCCAGGAGGCGGTCCTCGAATCGCCGCTCCAGGCGTGGACCCCGCACACGGTCACCGATCCGGACATGCTGCGGGCACAGTTGGAGCGCATCCGCCGCGAGCAGGTCTTCGTCAGCGACCGGCAGCTCTCGGAAACCACGGTCGCGGTGGCCGCGCCGGTGCGAGTCGGCCGGACCGGGCCGGTGAGCGCCGCGTTGGGGATCATCGTCGCCGCACGTGGTGCAGGCCGTGCGCGCGGGCTGCGCGAGCCGGTCCTGCGGGCCGCCTTCGGTATCTCGGCGGAGCTCGGCAGACGGGCCCGCACGACTGGCTGACCGGACTTCCGCCTGACGGAAACACTGCTGACCGAGGACGGTCCCGCCTGCCAGCGTTCGGGGTGCTTGCAACGTTCGCAGTCCCCGGGAGATGCCATGGCCGATGCCACCGTCGACACCGTCACGACGGTTCCAGTAGCCATCGTCGGGGCCGGTCCGGCCGGTTTGATGCTGGCGCACCGTCTCGGGCGGGCGGGGGTCGAGACGATCGCGCTCGACACACGCACCCGGCACGAGATCGAGACCACGCAGCGGGCCGGCATCCTCGAAGCCGATGTCGCCCGGGACCTGGTCGAGACCGGC
Source organism: Embleya scabrispora DSM 41855 (assembly GCF_000372745.1). Lineage (GTDB taxonomy): Bacteria > Actinomycetota > Actinomycetes > Streptomycetales > Streptomycetaceae > Embleya > Embleya scabrispora. The sequence goes on from NZ_KB889697.1 coordinate 83,322, forward strand.
GTATCCGACCGAATCCTGCGCGACGGCCATGAGCACGAGGGCGTCGAACTCCGGTTCGGCGGCCGGGCGCACCGCATCGACTTCAAGGACCTGGTGGGCGAGTCGGTGTGGCTCTACCCGCAGACCGACGTGTTCGTCGACCTGGCCGATGCGCGGGAGCGCGACGGGGGCACGGTCCATTTCGGCATCAAGGACACCGAGGTCCTCGACATCACCACGGGCAGCCCCCGGGTCCGCTACACCGCGCCCGACGGGACCCGCCACGAGATCCGGGCGCGGTACGTGGTCGGCGCTGACGGGTCACGCAGCATGTGCCGCGGCCTGGTGCCCGAGGACCGGCGGGTGCGCTTCACCAAGGAGTATCCGTTCGCCTGGTTCGGCATCCTCACCGAGGCGCCGATGAGCGCGCCCGAACTGATCTACGCCCACTCCGAGCACGGCTTCGCGTTGATCAGCCGGCGCAGCGAGACCGTGCAGCGGATGTACTTCCAGTGCGACCCGGACGAGTCCGTCGACGCGTGGCCGGACGACCGCGTCTGGGAGACGTTCCAGGCCCGGGTGGCCGGCGAGGACGGCTTCCGACTCCGGGAGGGGCCGATCATCGAGAAGACCGTGCTGAAGTTCCGCTCGTTCGTGCAGGAGCCGATGCGCTGGGGCTCGATGGCCCTCGCCGGCGATGCCGCGCACACCGTGCCGCCGACCGGTGCCCGCGGACTCAACCTCGCGCTGCACGACGTGAAGGTGCTGGCCGAGGTCCTGGCGCGGGCTCTCGGCAGCGACGGCGACGCCGCGTTGGACGACTACCAGCCGCGCGCCCTGCGGCGGGTGTGGCGGGCCCAGAACTTCTCGTACTGGATCACCCAACTGCTCCACACCGCGCCGGGCAGCGAGCCGTTCGACCTGCAGCGCCAACTCGGGGAGCTCGACAACGTGGTGGGCACGCGGGCCGGCCGCACCTACCTCGCCGAGCAGTACACCGGCTGGCCGACCCGCGCCCGAGCCTGACGCCCGCCGACCACCAGGAGACAACGCATGATCATCGACTGCCACGGGCACTTCACCACCGCGCCGCCGCAGCTGGCCGAATGGCGGGAGCGGCAGGTGGCGGCGGTCGGCGACCCGCGCAACGCGCCCGACCCCGACGACTTGGTCATCACCGACGACGACCTGCGCCAGGCGGTCGAGACCAACCAGCTGCGGCTCATGGACGAGCGCGGCAGCGACCTGACGATCTTCTCGCCGCGGGCCAGCTTCATGGCGCACCACATCGGCGACTTCGAGGTGTCCTCGGTCTGGGCGCGGATCTGCAACGACCTGGTCCACCGCGTGAGCACCCTGTACCCCGACCGGTTCGCGACGGGCGTGATGCTGCCGCAGTCGCCGGGCGTCGATCCCGCGACGTGCCTGCCCGAGCTGCGCCGGGCGGTCGAGGAACTCGGCGCGGTGACGGTCAACATCAACCCCGACCCGTCCGGCGGCAAGTGGACCGCTCCGCCGCTGACCGACCGCGGCTGGTATCCGCTCTACGAGGCGATGGCCGAGTACGACATCCCCGCGATGATCCACGTGAGCACGTCGTGCAACCCGGCGTTCCACACCACCGGCGCCCACTACCTCAACGCCGACACCACGGCGTTCATGCAGCTGATCCAGGGCGACCTGTTCGCGGACTTCCCCACGCTGCGGTTCGTGATCCCGCACGGCGGCGGCGCGGTGCCCTACCACTGGGGCCGGTTTCGCGGCCTGGCGATGGCACTGGGCAGGCCGGACCCCGAGACGCTGCTGGACAACGTCTTCTTCGACACCTGCGTCTACCACCAGCCGGGCATCGACCTGCTCACCAGGGTGATCCCCGGCCGGTCGGTGCTCTTCGCCAGCGAAATGATCGGCGCTGTCCGCGACATCGACCCGGACACCGGCCACCACTTCGACGACACGAAGCGGTACGTCGAGGCCACCCCCAACCTCACCGACGAGGAGCGGTCCGCCGTCTACTCCGGCAACGCCCTGCGCGTCTACCCCCGCCTCGCCGCCCGCCTCGCCGCGGCCGGCCGCTGATCCCAGGAGAAGAACACATGCAGCACACCGAGATCGGCGTCGTGCACACGGCGATCACCCGCGCCGACCCCGAGGCCGTCGCCGCGCTGTCGGCGTTCGGCGTGGCGACGATCCACGAGGCCATGGGCCGGGTGGGGTTGATGCGCCCCTACCTGCGCGGGGTCTACCCGAAGGCCCGCCTGTGCGGAACCGCGGTGACCGTGCTGCTGCAGCCCGGCGACAACTGGATGCTGCACGTCGCCGCCGAGCAGATCCGCGAGGGCGACGTCGTGGTGGCGGCGTGCACGACCGAGAGCGAGGACGGCTTCTTCGGTGAGCTGCTCGCCACCTCGTTCCGCGCCCGGGGAGCCGCGGGCCTGGTCATCGACGGCGGTGTGCGTGACGTGGCCGACCTGGAGGACATGGACTTCCCGGTCTTCTCGCGCGCGGTCAACGCCAAGGGCACCGTCAAGGCCACGCTCGGTTCGGTCAACGTGCCGGTGGTCTGCGCCAACGCGCTGGTCCGGCCCGGCGACGTCGTCGTGGCGGACATCGACGGTGTCGTCGTGGTGCCGCGCGAGCGCGCCGCCGAGGTCGCGCAGGCGTCGGCCAGGCGCGAGGCCAACGAGGAGGACAAGCGCGCGCGGTTCCGCGCGGGCGAACTCGGCCTGGACATGTACGACATGCGCGGCCCGCTGGCCGAGCTCGGCCTGCGCTACGAGGACTGACCATGACGAAGACCTTCGAGAAGACCCCCGGCTGGCTGGACTGGTACGCCGGTCCCGGTCGGCCGCGGTACCGGCTGCCCGAGGGCGCCGTCGACGCGCACTGCCACGTCTTCGGCCCGGGAGCGGAGTTCCCGTACGCTCCCGAACGCAAGTACACCCCCTGCGACGCCTCCAAGAAGCAGCTCTTCGCGCTGCGCGACCATCTGGGCTTCACCCGCAACGTCGTGGTCCAGGCCACCTGCCACGGCCTCGACAACAGCGCGATGGTCGACGCGTTGCGGGCGTCGGGGGGCCTGGCCCGGGGCGTCGCGACGGTGCGGCCCGGGGTCTCGGATGCGGAGCTGCGGGAGCTGCACGGGGCCGGCGTCCGCGGCGTGCGGTTCAACTTCGTCAAGCGGCTGGTCGACGCGGCACCGCGGCAGGACCTGTGGGACGTCGTCGAGCGGATCCAGCCGTACGGCTGGCACGTCGTCATCTATTTCGAGGCGGCGGACCTGGCCGACCTGCGCGACTTCTTCCTCGAGATCCCGGTGCCGCTGGTCATCGACCACATGGGCCGGCCCGACGTCACCAAGGACCCGCACGGCCCGGAGTTCGAGGCGTTCTTGGACTTCATCCGGGCGAGGCCCGACATCTGGTGCAAGGTCACCTGCCCGGAGCGGCTGTCGGTGAGCGGGCCCCCGGCCCTCGACGGGGAGCAAAACGCCTACCGCGACGTCGTCCCGTTCGCCCGGCGCGTGGTGGAGGAGTTCCCCGACCGGGTGTTGTGGGGCACCGACTGGCCGCACCCGAACCTCACCGGCCACATGCCCGACGACGGCCTGCTGGTCGACTTCATCCCGCATGTCGCGGCGACGCCGGAGCTCCGGCACAAGCTCCTCGTCGCCAATCCGATGCGCCTGTATTGGCCGGACGCCGAGTGACCCGAACGGACGACAGGAACCCGACGATGTCGCTGGACAAGACCTACAAGCTGGTCCCGGGGACCACCATCTTCGACGCGGAGCAGTCCGCCAAGGGCTATCACCTCAACCAGTTCTGCATGTCGCTGATGAAGTCGGAGAACCGCGCTCGATTCCTCGCCGACGAGCGCGGTTACCTCGACGAGTGGCCGCTGCGGGAGGAGCAGAAGCAGGCGCTGCTCGGCCGCGACCTCAACGCCGCGATACGCGAGGGCGGGAACATCTACTTCCTCGCCAAGTGGGGCGCGGCGCTGGGGCTGTCGTTCCAGCAGATGGCCGGCTCGATGACCGGCATGACCGAGGAGCAATACCGCGACATGATGGTCGGCGGCGGGCGCTCGGTCGAGGGCAATCGGCTCGACCACGCCGTCCTCGAAGCCGCGCACGCCGATCCGGCATCGCCGACCGAACACGCGAGGATCACCAGCGCGGTCTTCACCTCACACGTGCCGGCGATCGGCGCGGCGTGGGACCATCTCAAGACCGACGAGCCCTACTGGCAACCGGTCTTCGAGGGCTACGAGTTCGCCAAGCAGTGGGAGCGGGAGAACGTCCCCGACGTGGTCTTCCTGGTCTACAACGACCACGCCACCGCGTTCGACGCGTCGATCATCCCGACCTTCGTGCTCGGCACCGGTGCGGCCTACCCCACCGCCGACGAGGGCTACGGGCCCCGGCCGGTTCCGGGCATCGAAGGCGACCCCGACCTGGCCGCACACATCGCGCATTCGCTCATCACGGACGACTTCGACCTCACCCTCGTCAACGAGATGGTCGTCGACCACGGCCTGACCGTCCCGCTGTCGCTGATGTTCGGGAACGTCGAGAAGTGGCCGTGCAAGGTGATCCCCTTCCACGTCAACGTCGTGCAGTACCCGGTGCCTTCGGGCGCCCGGTGCTTCCGGCTCGGCCAGTCGCTGCGCAAGGCGATCGAGTCCTACGACAAGCCGTTGAACGTCCAGGTCTGGGGTACCGGTGGCATGAGCCACCAGCTCCAGGGCTCCCGCGCCGGCCTGATCAACCGCGAGTGGGACAACGCCTTTCTCGACCGGCTGATCGAGAACCCGGCCGCCCTGGCGCAGGTGCCGCACCTGGAGTACGTCCAGGAGGCGGGCTCGGAAGGCATCGAGCTGATCATGTGGCTGATCGCCCGCGGGGCGATGAGCGACGTCGACGGCTCAGGAGAGGTCGAGGTCAAGCACCGCTTCTACCATGTGCCGGCGTCCAACACCGCCGTCGGCCACCTCATCCTCGAGAACCACAGCCTCGAGAACCACAGCCTTGAGAACCACAGCCTCGAGAACCACCCGCGGGCCGAGGCGCCTGCGGCGAAGGAGTGACATGACCGACGACCAAACCGTCCGGATCGCCCTGGTCGGGGGCGGCGCCTTCGGTGCCAAGCACGCGGCCGCCCTCAAGCGGATCAAGGGCGTCGAGGTGGCCGCCGTCGCGAGCAGCAGCCTCGCAAGCGCCCGAACGTTCGCCGCGGAGCAGGGCGTGGGCCGCGGCGTCGCCGGCCTGGACGAGGTGCTGGCGATGGACGACGTCGACGCCGTCATCCTCGCCACCCCCACGCAGATGCACGCCGAGCAGACGATCGCCTGCCTGGAGGCGGGCAAGCACGTCCAGGTCGAGATCCCGTTGGCCGACTCGCTCGCCGACGCCGAGGCGTGCCTGGCGGCGCAGGAGCGCACCGGACTCGTCGCCATGGTCGGGCACACGCGGCGCTTCAACCCCAGCCACCAGTGGGTGCGGCAGCGGATCCGGGCCGGCGAGTACAACATCCAGCAGATGGACGTGCAGACCTACTTCTTCCGCCGCGAGAACCTCAACGCGCTGGGCCGGCCGCGGTCCTGGACCGACCACCTGCTGTGGCACCACGCCGCGCACACCGTCGACCTGTTCGCGTACCAAACCGGGTCGCCGATCGTGCGGGCCAACGCCATCCAGGGGCCGATCCACCCCGAGCTCGGCATCGCGATGGACATGTCGATCCAGCTGCGCGCGCAAAGCGGCGCGATCTGCACCCTGTCGCTGTCCTTCAACAACGACGGTCCGCTCGGCACGTTCTTCCGCTACATCGGCGACACCGGCACCTACCTCGCGCGGTACGACGACCTGGTCGACGGCAAGGACGAGCCGATCGACGTGAGCGCGGTCGACGTGTCGATGGACGGCATCGAGCTACAGGACCGCGAGTTCGTCGCCGCGATCCGCGAGGGCCGCGAGCCGAACTCGTCCATCGCCCAGGTCATGCCCTGCTACCGAACCCTGGCCGCCCTCGAAGAGCAGCTTGCCGCTGCCTCGAAGTCGTGACCGCAACACCCGCCGCGGGCCTCGGCCGCGCACCCCGCCGGATCGGTCCGTTCGAGGTCCCGGCGATCGGCCTGGGCTGCATGAACGTCAGCCACGCCTATGGCGTCCCCCCGACCCCGGCGAACGCCGAGCGCCTGCTGCGCACGGCGGTGGAGCGGGAGGGCGTCACGCTCTTCGACACGGCCGCCCTCTACGGCTTCGGCACCAACGAGGAGTTGGTCGGTCGGGCACTCGCCGGCCACCGGGACCGGATCGTACTGGCAAGCAAGTGCGGCATGACCGGTGTCGACGGCCGGCGCGTCATCGACGGCCGCCCTCGGACCATCCGGCGCACCGCCGACGAAGCGCTGACCCGGCTCAAGACCGACGTCATCGACCTGTACTACCTGCACCGCCTCGACCCGGGGGTTCCGATCGAGGACAGTGTCGGGGCGATGGCCGAGCTCGTCGAGTCCGGGAAGGTGCGCACGATCGGGCTGTCCGAGGTCTCGGCCGCGACGCTGCGCCGGGCGCACCGCGTACACCCGATCGCGGCGCTGCAGAACGAGTACAGCCTGTGGTCCCGCAACCCCGAGCAGGGGACGCTCGCCGCAACGGCGGAGCTCGGCGTCGCCCTCGTGGCCTTCAGTCCGCTGGCCCGCGGCTTCCTCACCAACGACGCGCCGGACCCCGCGACGCTGGTGGAGCAGGACATCCGGCGGAACATGCCGCGCTTCCACGAGGCGAACTATCCCGCGAACCTGCGTCTGCGCACTCGGCTCGAAAAGATCGCCCGTGACGCCGGCTGCACGCAGGCCCAACTCGCGCTTGCGTGGGTGCTGTCGCGTGGCGAGCACGTAATCGCCATCCCGGGCACTCGGTCCGTCGACCACCTGCACGAGAACATGTCGGTCCTCGACCTCGACCTGCCCGGCCAGGCCCTGCGTGCGGCAGGAGAGGTACTGAACGCCGCGACCGTACACGGCGCCCGCTACAACGAGGCCACCCTGCGGGAGATCGACACCGAACGATGCGGCAGCGCGGGCTGACTCGCGATCCGTCTTCGTCGCTCTGCGTCGAGCCCTCGTCGGCGACCGACTCATGCCGGTCCCGGGTGCCGGGTGCGGTCATCACCGCCGCGTGGCAGGCGTGGCCGTAGGCACCGACGCCGGCTCGTGCGCAGCCCGGCCGGGCACGCGGAGCCGGTGTCGGCGGCGCGCTCGTGGCCGACGGCGACGAAATCACAAACGGTGATGGCCGAAACTCGACCATCACCGTCTGCGGGTGTACCGCTTGTGTCCGAGGGGAGTTGACCCATACCCCCAACCACTCCACCTGAACGGATCCTTTGACGTCAGAACAGGCCGGGCACCACCCCGTCCGGCGTGCCGACGAGGGCGATCCGGTCGAGGAAGGCGTTGTTCGTCTCGCAACTGGTCTCGGGAAGCAGGACGCAGGCGTGGCAGGCCGCGAGGTTGAGGCTGTCGGCGCCGCTCGCCGCTGTCTCGGAGCAGAGGGGGTCGTTGGAGCACCACGAGGCGCGGAGCAGCGCGGACTCCAGCGAGGAGGCGAGGCGCTCAGGTTCACCCTGGGCGACGATGCCACCGAGACTTCCTGCGGAGTCGCTGGTCGCCGTATAGATGAGGAAGCCGGCCATCTCGTCGCCGATGTACAGGCGCTCGCGCAGGGACGCGGTCGGGTAGCCGCCGTCGAGGCTCCACTCGTTGATGAGCAGGTGCGCGAGCGTGTGCACCGCCAGGTGGCGGGGGGAGACCGGGGACGGCGGGACGGGCCGGTCGGAGTTGGCGTAGCGCTCCCGGAGTAGCGCCTCGTGGTTGAGTCGAACGCGCTCCGCGCGCTCCTGCGGCTGGGGTCGCCGCTCCCAGGCGGCGAGACGTTCCGGGTCGAGGCGGACGAAGACGCCCTCCCCGCTGACCTCGATGGCGGGCAGCCAGTCCGGCTTCCGGAGGGCGAGCGCGGCCCGGCGGGAACTGCTCGCGGGATCGCCGACGGCCGGCTCCTCGACCCGGGTGAAGGAGTGCAACGCGCGGATCTCACGGACCCGCTTGACCAGCATGACCTGTCCGATGCCGTCCGGCGTCCGGTCACCGCCGGGCCGCTCGCAGACGAAGTCCTGGAGCTCGTCCCGCCGGCCCTCCGGACGCTCACGTTGGAGGGTCCGGTACTCCTCCCGGTAGAGGAGATCGCGCGGCGACAGCGTGGCGTGCTCCTCGGTCGGCTGCTCCGCCTCCGCTTCACGGACCCGCAGTACGGCGGCGACCGCGTCGTCGACGGTCAGCCCCCGGTTCTTCTCCTCGAACTTCACCATCCTCAGGTAGGTGCGGATGTCGGCCTCGGCCCCGTCCTGGATGTTGCTCCAGTGGGGGCCGAGGGCCTTGAGCACGCCGTCGCTCCACGGTGGGATGGACAGGGCGGAGTGGACCACCGGGTACCACACGGTGAAGGAACCGCGCTGGAGGGTGCGTGGCGGCTCGCCGCACTGCTGGACGGGGGCGTCCTTGAGCCAGGGGCGACGTCCGGTGCACCGGATGCCGAGGTCGCGGAGCGCCTGGCTGCGGAAGGCTCCCTCCATGGACACCTCCTTGGTGCCGCAGGTACAGCCGATGACGACACCGCGGAGGGAGGCCGTGGAGCCTTCGGCGCGCAGGCGCAGCTTGCCGCCGCACCGGCCCCCCGAGCCGGCCTCGCCCGGCTCGTAGGAGGAGGAACGGTGGACCCACTTCCAGTACGGGAAGTCGTCGAGGTGGCCGTTGACGCAGGCCATCACGAATCGGGACGGGACGAGGTCCCGTTCACAGGCGCCGCAGACCGCCTTGTCCTTCGGCGCGTTGAATTTCGCGTAGTACTGCAGCTCCCGGCACTCCGGGCACGAGTACAACTGCGGGAACCGGACGGCCCGCACCCCGTCACGGGCGTCCTCCGGGTCGCCGGCGGGCGGCAGTTTGAACTCGTGGACACCCGTCACCCTGGTGAGGCGGGGCTCCCAGAGGCTCCGGGTCCGGCTGACGTCCCAGGTGTCGAGCCCGGCGATCACGAAGGACTCGTTGTCGACCGCGATCAGGGAGCCGACGCCGTAGGTGGTGACGGCCTGGGCGCGGCGGATCTCGCCGAGCTTGCGCAGGCGTGTGATCGGCGCGCCGAGTCGGACGGTTCCTCGCTTGCGAGGGGACGGCGGGGTCATCGCTTCTCCAGGAAGAAGCTCGAGGAGGCGTCCACGTCGCGCAGGCTCCACAGCGTGGGCCAGCCCGTGCGACCCTCCGGGAGGTCGTTGTCGAAGGTACTGAGGAGAGCGGTCCTGCCACTCCTGGCGTGGGCCTCGTAGAGCAGGTTCGGATCGACGGCTGCGGCCTCGCGCCACCAGTCGACGAACTCGTCGAAGGCGGCGGCGGTGGCCTCGTGTTCCTGGGGCGCAACGCTCCCGACCCGCTCCAGCAGCGCGGCGCGAACGGCGCCGTTGACCTCGTCGACGTAGTCCTCGATCCGGGCCGCCGCCGCATTGTCGCGCGCACCCGGGACCATCAACCGCGCCAGGGCCACGATCACGGCGTGCAGGCCGCGGTCGCGGGCACGCGCCGAGAAGGGCGTGACGCTGGTGGACTCGACCTCTCGGTAGAGGGCGGAGTGGAAGTGCTGGAAGCTCTCGTAGTGCGAACGGTCCCGGGAACGAGTCGAGTTGAGCATGACTGCAACCAGGCCCGGATGGCGTCGGCCGACCCGGCTGGTCGCCTGGATGTACTCGGCGGTGGTCTGCGGCTGGCCCATGACCGCCATCAGGCCGAGGCGGTCGACGTCGACTCCGACGGAGATCATGTTCGTGGCGAGCAGGACGTCGGTGGTGTCCGGGGACGGGAACCTGCGCTCGATGTCCTTGAGGCGCCTGGGGATGTCGCTCGCGCTGGCCCTGCTGCTCAGCTCCGTCACCGCCTCGGGGTGGCGGGGCTTTTCGATGCCGTCGCGGGCGGCGAGTTGCTCCATCCGATCCTGCACGTCATCGAAGACCTGGAGTTCGGCGGCGGACAACAGCCGCAGGCTGTTGAAGTAGCCGACGAGGGTCCAGTAGGCGTCCTTGACCTCGTCGTCGGCGTCGCCGAGCTGGACCTGGTGCAGCAGGGCGGCGTAGGTACGGATCAGCAGGGTGGACTGGCTGGTGCTGGAGGTCAACAAGCCGATGTACCGGCGGGTGGCCTTGTCCTCGCGGGAGGCCTCGACCGCGAACCAGGAGTCACGGGAGTCGAGTCCGGCCGGCGGGAACTGGCAGACCTCGCGGTTGAAGAGGTGCAGGCCCTGCTCGTCGGCGCGCCGGATGGTCGCCGTGGACGCGATCACCTTGGGCCGATTCGCCAGGATGTCCACCGCAGTCTCGTAGAGCCCGGTCAGGGTGCCGAGCGGGCCGGAAATGAGGTGGAGTTCGTCCTGAACGATCAGCTCCGGCGGCCTGGTCTCCTCCAGATCGCGGTTGAACAGCGCGGCCGTCCGATCCCGCCACGGCATGGAGGCGAACTTGTCGACGGTGGCGATGATCAGCGTCGGGTGTGCGGCATAGACGGAGTCGTCGACCAGGTGCACTGGGAGTCCGTCGCCGCGGTGGAACGCGCAGTCCGCGTCCGGGCAGTGGATGTACATGCGGTCGCGTTCCGGCGCGGCCTCGTAGTTAGAGGCGTCGAGGCGGCTGCCGCACCAGGGGCATGCCTGGAGCTGGACCGGGTTCTCCTTGTCGAGCGAACGTCCGCCGGTGCGTAAGGCATCCAGCTTCTCGCCGGCCGTCACCAGGTCATTCGGGGTCGCCGACTTCCCCACCCACATGCCGATGGAGATGCCCTCCCGTCCCAGCTCGTCCTCATTGCGGGAGCGGATCAGCTCCATGGCGCAGATCAGTGCGGTGGCGCGCTCGAACTGCTGGAGCGTCAGCAGTCGCAAGGTGTACCGCATCAGCACGGTGACACCGCCGCCGTGCACGGGGTCCTTGAGACGGCGCAGGAACGTGGTGAAGGCGATCAGGCCGAGGTATGCCTCGGTCTTGCCACCACCGGTGGGGAACCAGAGCAGGTCGGCGACATCGCGATCGGGATGATCGTCCTCGACGATGCCCTGCAGGCAGAGCAGCAGGAAGCAGATCTGGAAGGGTCGCCAGTACTCCTTGCCTTCATCCGGTCCGGCGGCGGGCTTGCCCGCCTTAACCCAGGACGTGCGGGCGCGCTGCTCGGCCATGGCGCGGGTGGCCAGCTGGAACGCCCGCATCGCGTGGGCGTGCGCGGGCTCGGAGAGCAGCGTGACGCCCACGCTCATGCGGGTGAGCGCCGTCTCGCACGCCTCGATCCGCTCCTGCGCGGCGGCCTCGTACTCGGTGCCGGCCAGGGTCTCCGCCTCGGCCTTGCGTTCGCCGATCCAGGCCCGGTAGCCGTCGAGGAGCGTGCCGAGCGCGTCCACCACCACCTTCGGGTCGGCGTCGCCGAGACTTCGCATGGAGAGCGCATCGACGGCGATGCCTCGGTTCGAGTCGGTCAGCAGCACCTCGTGAGTTGGCACGAACTCGGTTCGGACCTCTGCGACGGCGGCGCGCCCGGTGGTCGTGGCACCGATCGGCGGAGGCGTCCAGTCCCAGGCTGCCGCGCAACCGTGGCCGGTGGCGAAACCGGGGGCGTGCCGGTGGAGCAACCGGCTGAGCATCAACTCCCGGTCGTGGCTGCCGGAGGAGGCACGACGCTCGACGAAGGGCTCGGCGCCGGTCGTGAGTGCCCGGACCCGGAGGATGGACTGGTAGTAGCAGGCGGCGTCCTTCAGCGCCCGGGCGCCGAGCGTGCGGGTGTTGATCAGCGTGGCGGTGACGGTCACGGCGCCGTGCTCGCCTCTGGGACGTACCAGGACCCGGAGTTCCAGTCCCTCTGCGAGGGGCTGTCGGACCGTGGCCGGCGTCGTCACGTCCACCTCGACGTCGGCCAGGTCGAGCGGGATCCGGCGCCAGCGCTCGCGCTGTTCCCGGGTGCTGCGGGCCTCGACGCGCAAGGCCGCGACGGGGTTGCCCTCGGCGTCCTCGGGACGGTAGACGGCGGCCGTGGTCTGTAGCACGATCCGCTCCGCCACCGTGGGGTCCACGGCGAAGGTGAGCCCCATGGAGGAGGGCCGCCGAATGTTGGCGAGCGAGACGCCGCGCTCGACGGCGTCCTCCTCGCCGTCGCCGCCGCGGACGAGGGTGGGAGAGTCGTCTCCGTCGGCCTCGTGGCCGTCTCGGTTGCCGCGGGCAACCTCGGGCGTCTCCTGAGGGAAAAGCACGCCGACCGGATACATCGTCACCGGCGCGTCGTCCTTGAGGATCTCCTCCTCACCACCGACGGGACCGAGGAGGTCCAGACGGAGGGCGGCACCGAGCCGATCGCGCAGGGCGTAGTAGTCGTGGATGGAGGGGCTCATGAGGGAAGTCGCTCCGTGTTGGAGTCGTCGAACGGGTCGGTCCAGTCGAAGCGGCCAAGGCCGCTGAGGCGGGGCGCGAGCCAGACTCCCGAGCTGCCGAGACCGGCACGCTCGGTCGCGACATCGCTGCCCGCGACGGTTTCGACGCAGTCGATGTGAAGACCGGTGATCCGGCCGGGGACGTTGTACTCGGACCGACTGCCGTCGCGGCTGAGCATCAGGTGCAGGGCGCGACGGAATGTCTCCGACACCTCGCCGACGGGGCGATCGTCATGGAGGACCGCATACGGCGGCGTCTGGTCCTCGCCCTCGGGCAGGCGGTGGAGCAGGGACAGCTCGACGGCATCGCCGGAGTGGACCCCGTGGGCGAGGTGTTGCTGAATCTCGACGGGGTCGGCTGCGATACTTCGCACGCCCGGCGGGTGCGCGCGGCAGACGTCGGGGCCGAGTGCCTCGATGCCGTTGCGGGCCCACGATCGGCTGCCTCCGATGTACCAACGGTCCAGACGCCTGTCCTTGCGGACCAGCCAGGTGTTGGGCCGGTCGAGTCGGTAGAGGTCGTCGCGAGGCCGGGTCATGGCGACGTAGAGGAGGCAGGCTTCCGCAGCCGGGTCGTAGTCGGCCTTCTTCTTGGCCACGTCCTTCGGACGTCTCAGCTCCACCGGCTCCACGACCAGGACGCGATCGAACTCCAGGCCCTTGGCACGGTGCACCGACGAGACGACCAGCGACGCCCGTTCGGTAGCCGTGAGCTCGTCGGGGAGCCGTCCCTCCGCCACAGCCAGGCGCAGCGCAGCGGGCTCGACCCGGCCACGCCGCTTGCCGGTGACCCGCCGTACCGCTCGCGCGAGCATGGACGGATCCAGATCCGGCCGGGGGTCGAGGTCGGCGACCAGTTCGGCGAAGCGTTCCTCGGAGAGGTCCGCCGCATCGGTGGCGGCGAGTAGGCCGGCGATCCACGCGGGAGCGGGACGATCTCGGACGGAGCGCTGGAGCCGGTGGTCCACGCGGGCCGCGTGCAGGGTCTGGCTGACGGAGAGCGCCTGACCGTTGTCCCGGCACAGGATCGCGGTCGATCCGTCGAAGTACCGGAGCGAGTCCAGGACGAAGGCATCGTCCAGCGTGCCGAAGTGGGGAGCCTCGTCGAGCAGGAGTCGCAGCTCCCGGTAAATCTGCTCGGCCTGCGCCTCGGTCGGCTCCCACTCGGTGGCCGGCCGCTGCAACCGAGGGCCGTAAGGAAGGGCGACCCGGGCCTGCTCGGTGCGGGCTCGAAAGTTGTCGCCGAGGTGGATCTCGACCAGGTCCTCGGCGAACGAGCCACGGATCCAGTCGAAGAAGTAGTTCGTCTCCTGCGCCCGCTGGTCGGAGTCCGTGACCTGGAAGCCGTAGACGGCTTGGGCGCCGTCCCCGACCACGGTGAAGCCGCTCTGTTCCTGAAAGCGGTCGAGGAGCGCCTCGACCATCTCACGCCGCACCCCGACAAGGTCCTGGACCTCGTCGATCAGTACGTGGGCCGGGGCGCCGAACTCGCCCGCCTCGACCGCGCCCCTCTCGATGCCCTCGGTGGCGGCCCTGATGCGCTGGTCGAAGGTGGTCCCCGACCAGTCGCGGTCCGGATACGCCCGACGCAGCAGGGTGGCCGCCCATGAGTCGAAGGTCTGGGCGCGCACCCGACGGGCCGCGTCGGCTCGGCTCTCGACCTGCTCGCGCAGCTCGCGCACCGCGGCCCGGGAGAAGCTGAGGACGAGGATCTCGTGCGCCTCCAACTCCTCCCGTTCGACCAGCGCTTTCAGCCGGCAGACCAGGGTGTGCGTCTTGCCGGCGCCGGCGCCCGCCGTGACCAGGGTGCGGGTGTTCCACGGCTGGTCGACGACGGACCGCTGCGCCGGGGTGAGTGTGTGCTGCGGCTCGGTCACCTTTCCTCGTTCCACAGGTGGTCGAACCTGGTGAAGGCCAGCTCGCCCTGGTAGTTGATCACGTTGTCACGAACGTTGAGGATCAGGCAGGTCGACGTGCCATTGTTCTTCGGTCCTCGCAGACCGCGGCCGATCATCTGCTGATAGATGTTCGGACTGTAAGTGGGACGGGCGACGACGACCGCACGGGTGGCGGGGGCGTCGAAGCCCTGAGCGAGGACTCCGTAGTTGGTGAGCACCTTGATACGGCCCTTGCGGAAGTCCTCGATGCGCTTGCGGCGCTCGGGCACAGGCGTTGCCGAGTCGATGGCTGCAGCGCGGATCTGCCGGTCGTTCAGTTTGGCGGCCAGGAACTTGGCGTGTGCAACCGAGGTGGCGAAGACGAGGATCGGCCAGTCCGTCGGCAGGTTCTCGATCTCGTCGATGATGCGCAGGTTGCGGTCCTGGTCCTCGGCGAGGCGCTGCTCGGCACGCTTGGGCAGCACGCCGAACTTCTCCGAGCTGGAGACCTCGTCGGAACTCAGCCGAATCTCGGCCCCCAGGAGCTCGCGGTGCTTGACACGGGCCAGGACGCCGAGGTCTTGGAGTAGTCGGATGGCCTCGTTCTGGTCGCCGGCGAAGACGTCGAGGTCGAGGCGAGTGCCGAAGCGGCGCACCAAACGCAGGGTCAGGTCCTCGTTGTTGCGGTAGGGGGTGGCCGTCAGGCCTACCAGGTGGCGACGCGTCATCGGCGGGTTGACGCCAAGGTGCTCGAAGATTTCGCTGTAACGGGGGGAGGTGGCCCGGTGCGCCTCGTCGACGATGACCAGTGCGGCGTTCCGCAACCAGGCGTAGTCCTCGTGGCCGAGCACGCTCTGCAGTTTCGCGTCCGTGGCAACGACCAGGTGCGGCTCACCCGTCACCGGGGCGGCCTCGTTCGAGGACCAGAGGCGGCTGATGACCAGCGGCATCTCTGCCCCCACCTTGGACCAGACGAACCGCCAGCTCTGCACGGCCTGCTCGCACAGTTCCTCGCTCTCCGCGATCCACAGCACCGGCCCGGGAAGCTCGCCACGGTTTCGGATCCACCGAATCACGGCCTCGGAGGTGACGCGCGTCTTGCCGGCGCCGGTCGGGATGGACAGCATCCCGCGCTGCGGCACCGGGTTGTCCAGCAGCCGCTGGAGTGCCTGTGCCAGCTGTTCCTGGTATTCGTGCAGGGCGGGGAACTCGGATGGGCCCTCCACCTGGATGCGCGCCTCCAGCGGCGGCACCCGGGAGCCGGCGAACGAGTCGGGGAGCCCGAGGTCGGTGACGAACTTCAGTGCCTTGGCATCGCCGGTGAAGCTGCTCGGCGCGTTGCCGGGGAACGCGAGAGCCAGGTCCCGGCTGTGGATGCGGAGAATCTCCTCACCGTGGGAATTGAAGGCCAGTTCGGCGATTCGCCGGGCATCCGGCTGCTCACCGTCACGCTCGGCGACCTCACTGTCCAGAAGGCCCGGGGGCAGCTCGCTGCGCAGTTCCTCCTCGCCGATCAACAGGGCGATCTTGTCGATGACGCTCTCGGCCTCGGCGATCTGCCGTAGTCGAGCGCGGGTCTTCCGGTCCTGCTCCTGACGTGCCTGGAGGTCCAGCACGCTTTTGCAGCCCTGGGGGCCGAGTTGCCAACCGAACTCCCGGTCGGCGGCCGTCAGGACGTCGAATGGGGAGAGCGTGTCGAGCACCAGCAGGGTCGACCCGTTGCGGGCCGAGGACAGCGGCTTCAGCTCCACGCCACGCGGCGTGCGGATTTCCTGCTCCAGCTCACCGCAGCGCTGGACCTTCCGGTTCTCCACCGACTTGCCAAGGCGCTGACGCAGCGGAGAGAACTCGTCGACAAGCAGTGTCGGTCGGGTCGTCCCGGCCTTGCGGATCTGCTTGCTGATAACGTCCTCGACCTTGAGCATCCCCCACTGTTCGATCATCTGGGCCGCGGCCGCGGCATCGGCCCTGTCCGTGACCAGGAGGGCCGGGAGCTGCTCGCGGACGAGTTCGCCGAAGGCTGCCGCGGATGTTGCCACGACGATCTCCGTGTCGGGACGGACGCCCCAGGACTCACCCACGCGGCAGCGAGTCAGGATGCCCTCGGGGAACTCCATGCCGACACGCAGCATCAGGGCGTAGGCGTGACCGATGAAGGCGTCGTCCTCGCTGACCAGCACCCGGCTCAGCAGAGCGTGCCAACGCTTCGCCGGCACTTCCTCCGGGGTGGCCGGCATGCGCAGCTTTCGGGCCTTCGACTCGGAGATGTCGATGACGACGGGGAGCACCTGCGCGTACGCCTTGAGCTGCGGGCCGACCGCCTCGCGCACGGAGGTCAGACCCAGCGAGGTGCGCACCAGGCCGTGCCTGCCGAGCATCCAGCGCAGCGGGGAGGCCACTTCGGTACGGCCGTTGGCGGAGGCGCTGTAGGCACGGGTCCAGCTCTCGACCACACCGACGTCCGGGATCGCGGCGACGAACGCGGCGCGGCCCTCCTCTGAGAGGCGCGGCAGCAGGTCCAAGGGGCCGGCCGGTGGGGCCCCTCCAGGACGAGCCGGCTGATGTTCGTCCGCGGGGCGTCCGGGGCGAGCAGGCGCAGGTAGTGGTTGTGCACCGCCTGCCGGTACTCCTCGAACCAGGACTGCTGCTTCGGGTCGTGAGCGACGACGGGCCGGTCGACCAGGCCGAGATCGCGGAACATCGCGGTGTCCGCGCCGTGGAAGTCCATGTCCACGGCGATCGAGGCGTCCCTACTGCGGTCCCCGGGCACGACGACTCCCGGCAGCAGGCACGAGGCCATGGGTCGGAAGCGTCCGTCGACCGTGCGGACGTGAAGCACGGCACGAGCGTCCGGGTAGCGGCTGCGGATGCGGTCTACCTGGGCGTTGCCGCCCGCGCTGCGCAGCAGCATCCAGAACTGGGTCCACAGTTGCGGGGTGTAGCCTCCGAAACCCTGGTCGAGCACGCCCTGGAAGCGGCCGTGGGCATCGGCGATCCGGATGCCGACGGTGTGCAGGTGGCGCTGCATCTCCATCCGTTCGGAGATGGCCGTGTGCACGTAGACCATGTCGTCGCGGAGCTCGTCGGCACCGGTGCGGTGGAAGACCTTGCCTGCGACCGGGGCCACCATTCCGTGGGCGTCGGTCAGCACGATGCGGGCGCTGCGCGCGGCCTCCAGCGTCTCCTGATCGCCGTTGCGCTCCACCATCGCTGCGAGGATGCGGATCGCGTGAGCGGACGACTCGGCGGTGCCGTCCGAGACCAGTGCCTCCAGCCAGGTGCGGACGCCTTCCGGCGACTTCCTGGCCGCCGACAGGATGTGCTCCATCTTGCCGTGGCGCAGCGGGTTGGCATCGACCGAGGGGTGCACCCAGTCGCGCGGGCGACCAGGGTACTCGGCCCAGATGCGCAGCCATTCCGGCTGCAGCTTCTCGGGGTGGATGTGCAGGTCCCGGGGGACGCGGAGCACGCCGTCCTGGTCGGGCAGGGACGGCAGCTGCGCGGCGGCCTCCCAGACGTGGCGGATGAAGTACTCCTCCGCCCAGTTCACGGCTTCCCTGGAGCGGCCGGGCAGGAGCGGCAGGCAGGCGGCGGGATCCTCCTTGCGGGACAACCGGGGCAGGGAGGAGACCACCACACGGGCCGCGACCCGGAGCAGTTCACGGTTGAAGGCGCTGCCGTCGAGGAGGTTCTGCCGGTCCTCGTTGGTCTTCCACGCCGCGTTCAAATAACCCGTCACGGAGACCGGGTACTTGGTGGGGAAGTAGGACCAGAACTGGCCGCGCCCAAGGGGCACCGTCAGCAACCCGTCCTTCTCGACGTAGGCGGGAACCGCCCATGAGACATTGATGACGCTGCGGTCGTGCAGTTCGCCGGCGCTACCACGGGCCTCAGTGGTGGGCTCGTGGGCAACCGTGAAGACGTTCCACTCGCTCACCGTCTCCTTGATCCCCGTGCCGACCTCACGGATGACCCGCCGCTCACCGGAGACCTGCACCGTCAGCTTGCGGCGCTGGATGGGGAGCCGACGCCGGTCCTCCAGCAGCACTTCGCCGACGTGTGAGGAAAAGATCTGGAAGCCGGAAGGGAAGGCGTCGGTCTGGTGACCGTCGCTGTGCTTGAAGCCGGTGATGTCGTGCCCCAAGCGCTCGGCAGCCCCCGGCAGCAGGGGGAGTTTGACCACGGTGGTCGCCCAGGCCAGGAGCTCCCGCAGGACGTTGTCCTTGTCGAGCTCCTCCTCTCGGTCGAGGGGACGGGCCATCCGGAGCACCGGGGTGTCCATGTCGAGGGGCTGCTGGAGTCCAAGAGCCTCGGCGATCCGGTCCGTGGACCAGGCCCGGTCGAAGCCGAAGCATCCGCCGGCGCTGAAGAACTGGGGCGCGTCGGTCACCGACAGCACTGACTTCACGCCGACGCCGAAGCGGCCGATCTGGCCGCCGCGCTTGCGGGAGACACTCATACGCAGGATCGTGTCGGCGCCTTCCGGGGTGACCGGAGTGCCCTGGTTGGCGCAGTAGAGCGTGTCGTCGGTCAGCACCACGGCCAGGCGGCCGCCGGGTTCATTGGCGATCTCATCGGCGCCGTTTTGAACGAGTTCGAACAACTGACGCTCGCCGTATCCGCCCTGCGTGATCCGCAGCTCGCCGTTGGCGTGCTCCTGCACGAGGCCGGGATCCACGCGATAGGTCTCCAGGGTGCGGGTCGATTGCTCCAGTACCGTTTGAATCACCAAGGCATCCGAACCCCGCGACAACATCTGATCGCTCAAGATCCAACTGCTTCCTGCCCGGCATGACCCCGGGCCGAGTATCAAGATGAACATTGACGGAAAACAGAAGAGCTGCACACTTACCGGAGATGTGGAGCGTCGATCCCTCAAGGTCACCCGTGTCGACAACAGCCGGAGCCGGCCCTACTTTTCGGACGGCATGATGACAATCCTAACGAGGGGAGTATCGGGACGCCCCCATAACCCAAGCCCACGACCGTCGTTGGAACTGCGTCGTCCCGGACCGGTGGCGGCGAACCTCGCCGCGAAGGAGCGGATCCGTAGCGCCCGAACGCGAACTGCCTTACGCTCGGAGCCGACTCGTGACCGTCGTGCCCCGACGTCGAACTTCCTTCCGCCTGCGACGTATTGATCGAGTATCGCTGCCCGCGGGCAGCACTCCGCCGCCGTTCGCAAGCTGCAACATCGCCCTTCAGCCCTCACGCGTGATCCCGATTGCGCCGAGGAACGCTGAACGCGGATACGGGTCCATGGAGTTGCAGTCCTCTGGATTGACGACAGGATGTCGTCGTCGCCGGCGGCAAGCAGGGGCACGGCAGCCCCTACGGCACGGCGAAGTCGAACAACATCCATGGAACAGGGAAGAGAAGGTGCGCTGGTCTCGCGGCGAGGCTCATCCGCGTTGGGTGGCGCTCAGTCCAGTGCGCAGCCGAACAGGACACCCGATTTATGCAATTGCCGCACAAGGGTGCGCCGAAGGGAGCCCACAAATACCTCAACCGGCCTGCTGCCCACGAGATCCAACGGCAAGTCAGCCATACCGCTGGACGGCGAGGTCGACACCACCGGGGGCATGGTCTCTGCGCGTGCGCGTCGCCGTCCCGCAGCAGGACGACCCTTGGCGCCTCTCGTCGATCGCCTGCTTCGGCTCCGCGCCCGTCGCCTCGGACAGTCTCCCCGACGGCCCCGGCGACGGCACCGTCCCCACCGCGTCCGTCGACACCGTCACCCACCTCTTCGAGGACATCGACGCGGACCTGCGTCGGCTCCGCGATCGAGGTCGCGCGTCCGTGCCGATCGGGTGACACCGAACCATCCTCGCCGCGCGCCCACCGCGGCGCACGCCGGTGCCCCCTCCTTCCGAAGGAACCCGAGGGATTCGCACTCCTCAGCGAACCGGTCATCGAGAGGACCGACTCGTCGCGCTCCCCGTCAGCCTCCCGACCGAAGCAGGAATCCCGGCGGGACACATTCTTGCTACGCGGCGAGGCGGAAGCCTTGCTCGTAAGTCGAGCACGCCGTCGTGCGCCGGGTCGACTCATACAACGAGGCACGGCTGCTCTCCGCCGTTGGACAACACCTCAACATCGGGGTCGCACTCCGACGCCCGATGCGCGCACGCGTCGGCCACCATGTGGCCACCGCCGTGATCCTCAGGATCGCCAACCTGGCGATCCAGGACACCTGGCGGACAGAACGCCGGCGAACGCCCGCCCGACACCGACGACACGGACCGGACCTTCGTCGAGGCAGACGACCCAAGCACCCTCGAAGCCGGTCACACCTCCGACCATCGCCGGACGCCCGCCAGTAAGCGGCCGAACGGCCGGCCCCACATACGGACCGAGGGCCCCGGCCGCCCCAGGCCACGGGGCCCTTCGGCATGCCCATCTCACAAGGGCACACACCGCCAAACCCACCGGCCACCCGCCGACCCCACGCACCAGCACGAATACGCCCGGAGAAGCCGAAATCCCGCCCGACCTCAACGGTCGAAACGGGATCTCGTCAATTCAACTCGGGCCATCTCAAGAACGGCCCGTTTGTGTCCGAGGGGGGACTTGAACCCCCAAGCCCTTTCGGGCACTAGCACCTCAAGCTAGCGCGTCTGCCAATTCCGCCACCCGGACGAGTGGGCGCAGGGGTGGGGCCCTGCGTGCACGGCAAGGATAGCAAGGTTCGGGAGAGCTTTGCGACACGGTTACCCGTTGGTTGGTTTGGCTGAATCTCGTGGGTGTTTTGTCGGGATCAGGTGGTGGGTGTGGGTGGGCGTGTGGCGGGTGAACATCCTGGGAGGAGTCGATTCGGGAGGGGTGTCCCATGCAGCTCGGCAGGCCGGTGGCGACGGGTGTGGTCGTGGAGCGGGCGGCGCGGATCGAGGAGGAGCGGGGGCGTGAGATGGCGGCTCCCGAGGCGAAGCAGGATCGAGGGGGCGAGCCGCGGGCCTCGGGGGCGACTGAGGTGGAGGTGCCGTCGGGGGTCGCCGGGCGATGATCGGCCGGCGGCGGCTGCCCGAGGAGCGGCCGGACGTCGCGCCCGTGGGGTACAAGGTCGCGTCGCTGTTGTTGTCGGTGGACGGTGATCGGGCGAGCTTCGCCGGCGTGTCGATCGGACGCGGCCGGGCGTACGACGTCGAGGCCGAGGCTCGCTGTGCGTACGGGCGCCGGCATCGGCCGCCCGCGGCCCGCTGCGATTGCGGGTTCTACTGCCTGACGGCCGAGGCGGATGCGCGCGGGCTGCTGTGCGTCACCGAGTATCGGCACGCGGCGCTGCTCCGGGTGGACGTGCTGGGCAGCTATATCCGCTTCGAGCGCGGCTTCCGGTACAGCAGGCAGCGGGTCACCTCGGTGTGGGTCGGGGCCTGCGGGTGTGGCAATCCGGCCGAGTTGCTGGTCGACGCGGGGACGGGGATCGTGGGCCGGCGCGGCCTGGTCGGCAGTTGTACCGGGTGTGCGGCCGGGCGGGTGGGTCTGTCGTTCGGGTCGTACGCGCGCCTGGCCGGGGTGCCGGTCGCCGCCGACGCCAATCCCTACGTACGCGGCGAGTACGAGCTCGTGCCGCAGCTCATCGCCGAGGTCACCCTGCTCCAGGCCCGGCTCGACCGCTGTCAGGAGCAGCTCGGCCGGCTCCTCGGGTCGGATTCCTGACGGGGGGCCGCTCGGCGTGCGGCAGTGGCTCGGTCCGGTCACCGTCGCCGGTCGACTGATCGGGATCTCGATCGTGGTCGACCCCACGGGCCGATCGGGAAGCATCTCCCGCTCCCACCTGTTCTCGCCCGTGTGAGCGAGATGGTGAGTACCAGGGCGACATCGACCGGGTCCGCGACCGCGGGGGCTCCCCCGCGCACCGAGCGCCGCGCCGGCCCCGCACCGCGATCCGCCTCGGCGCGACCCACCGACTCCCCGACGCACGGGGGCGTCCTGGACGTCGTGGTGATCGGCGCCGGCCAGGCGGGCCTGTCCGCGGCCTACCACCTGCGCCGCTCCGGCCAGTCCTTCGTCGTGTTGGACGCCGACGAGGCGCCGGGCGGGGCCTGGCGGCACCGGTGGCCCACGCTCCTGATGGAGGCCGTGCACGGGATCCACGAACTGCCGGGCCTGCCGGTTCCGGAAATCGACCCGGCGCGGCCCGCGTTCGAGGCGCTGCCCGAGTACTTCGCGACGTACGAGCGCGCCTTCGGCCTGGACATCGTGCGCCCGGTCACGGTGACGGCCGTGCGCTCGACATCGGCCGCTCCGACGGCTCGGAGCGCTCCGGCGCCCCGCACCGGCACCGCCGGCTCCCCTGCCGGCCGGTCGCCGGAGACCGACGCCGGCCCAGCACCCGATTCGACCGGGCCTGATTCGACCGCGCCCGATTCGAGCGCGCCCGCTCCGGCCGCACCCGAAAGCTCCCCCGCCGATCTGCTGGTCGTCGAGACCGACCGGGGCGCCTGGACCGCCCGCGCGCTGATCAACGCGACCGGGACGTGGCGCCACCCGTTCATCCCCTTCTATCCGGGCGCCGCCGAGTTCCGCGGCCGGCAGTTGCACACCGCGGACTACCGCGGGCCGGCCGAGTTCGCGGGGCAGCACGTGGTCGTGGTGGGCGGCGGTACGTCCGCCATCCATGCGCTCGCCGAGATCGCCGAGGTCGGCACCACGACCTGGGTGACCCGTCGACCGCCGGTGTTTCGCGACGGCGAGTTCAGTGCCGAGGTCGGGCGGTCCGCGGTGGCCCGGGTGGAGGAGCGGGTCCGGGCCGGGCTGCCGCCGGAGAGCGTGGTGGCGGTGACCGGGCTGCCGCCGACGGCTGCGGTGCGCGCCGCGCGAGAGCACGGGGTGCTGACGCGACTGCCGATCTTCGATCGCATCACCGCTCTCGGTGTCGCGTGGAACGACGGTTCCTCGGTACCCGCCGACGCCATCCTGTGGGCGACCGGATTCCGCGCGGCGCTGCGCCACTTGGCACCGCTGGACCTGCGCGAGCCTGGCGGCGGAATTCGGATGGAGGGTACACACACCGCGCGCGACCCGCGCATCCACCTTGTGGGGTACGGTCCTTCGGCGAGCACGATCGGCGCCAATCGGGCCGGCCGGGCCGCCGTGCACGATCTGAAAGCACTGCTCTCCACCAGGAGCACCGCTCACATCGCGGCCTGACCCGGGCCGTCCGCAAGCCGTGCACACAGCACCGCACGGCCCGCACACGCACCACCGCAAACGCCCGCACACGATTCACCGCACGTCCCCATAAAAACGCATCACCGTACGTGTCGAAGCGCCCGTCGACGTCACTCTCCGCACACGCAAAGGATCTTGCGCCGGCGACGCCGATGCGGCATAACAATGATCACGCAACGGGTGGGAGACCAGGTGCCGCAGGATGTGCTGTTCTCGATTCCGTTCGAGGCTCCGATCAGTCCGTATCTGGACCAGGCCCGGAGCCGCCACCTCGACTGGGTCCGCGCCCGCGGCCTGATCCGCACCGACGCGGGCCTGCGCGAATACACCTCCTGGGACCTGCCGGAGGCGGTCGGCCGCACCTACCCGCACGCGTCGGCCGACGACCAGTACCTGCTGATGAACTGGTTCTCGCTGGCCTTCCTCTTCGACGACGACTGCGACGCCGACCCGGACGCCGACGCCCGCACCAGAGCCGACACCGGCACCGACACCTCCCCCGACAGCACCGCCGACGCCCTCCCCCGCACACCCGAACGCCCGGACCGCGTCGCGGAGATCGCCCGCGAACTGATCACCATCCCGTTCCGCGAACCCGGCACCCCGCCCGATCTGGTTTCCCCGATCACCGTGGCCTGGTCCGAGGTCTGGACCTCGATGTCCGACGGCACCTCGGTGACCTGGCAGAACCGCTTCGCGGCCAACTGGGCCCGGTTCCTCGCCTCGCACGCCTCGGAACTGCGGATGAGCGCCTCACGCGCCGTCCCGGACCTGGACAGCTACCGCGTGATGCGCCGCAACACCGCGGGCATCCCGCACTCCCTCGATGCGATCGAACGCAGCCGCAGGTTCGAAGTGCCCGCCCAGATCCAGGCGCACCCGCTGATGCGCCGACTGCGCGAGGCCGCCACCGACACCATCGCCTACATCAACGACATCCAGTCGCCGGGCCGCCGGGGCCGCCGGGTCGCCTCGCACAACCTGGTCGTGGTCCTGCGCGACCGCCTCGGCTGCTCGTACGACACCGCGCTGCGCGAGGCGACCAGGATGACGTACGAGCAACTCGACACGTTCATGACCCTCCAGGCGTACATGCCGCAGATCTGCGGCGAACTCGGCCTGGGCACAACCGAACGCACCGCCGTGGAGATGAGCGTCGAGGGCATGCGCAACTGGATCCGCGGCTACTACGACTGGGGTCTGCGCTCCGGTCCCTACACCGTGCCGGACGTGATCTCGGACGAGTCCGTACACGGCTACGCCGAGGACGCGCAGCATCCGGCCGCCGCACACCTGCGCACCCGTTCGGCCTGACCCGACGTCACCAAAGCGGCCCACACGGCCATTTCCGCCCCGACCGGAACGCCGACCCGATGCCACCCGACGGGTCGCTGCCCCGCCTTGACACCGAACTCACTGCGGCGGACCGGGATCCGCCTGTGCGGCCCGGGCCATCCACCCCTGAGTCTCGATCGAGATGACGTTCTCGCACCGCTCGACGAACCGCGCCTCCTCGGCCGGGTCCAGCGGCATCCGCGCCATCCGGTCGTCGCGCAGCCGGCGCAACTGCTCGGCGGTGCGGGCGAACGAGATCAGGTTCTCCTGGTACCGCACGCCGTATCCATAGAGCATCACCGACGCCGAGACCGTGGTGACCACCGGCACCCACGCGCCGAACCGGGCACCGTCCCCCGTACCGGCCACCACCGCGAGCGCCATGCCGGTGAGCGCCAACACGAACTCGGCGAGCCGGATCCTGGTCAGGCCCCGCCGCATCCGCGCCACCCGATCGCGGTAGTAGCCGTCCGCCTGCGCGTCGACCCGCTCCCGCACGTAGCTGTCCACATCGTTCACGGTCGGCGGCGTCACATCCGCCGTCGGATGCAGCTGCGGTAGCTCGGCCGACAGTTCACTCGCGTCGTCCTCGAAGGAGGCACGCCGCGCGAACAGTGCCGCCCGCCGCTCGGCCTCGGCCCCCGCGTACGGATCGCTCGACGTCAGGTAGAGGTACACCTCGCTCTTGAGGCCCTCGCTGACCGAGCGCAGCCGCGTCCACGCCTCGATCCGGGCCGGTTGCAGCCGCAGCGACGTCACCAGCGGCACCAGCCCCACACACAGCGCACCGATCAGGGACGACACCGTGCCCGGAGCACCGTGCACCTGCGTGCCCGCGGTGGCCAGTATCGCGCCGCTCACTCCGAATACGAGCCGGACCAACCGCCACCGCTGCACCGAAGCCTTGGCCGCGGAGGCCGCGAGCGACCATCGGCGCTGCGCGCGCCAGGTCTGGGTCAACACCGGGTCCGTACCGACGGTCACGCGGGCCTCCAGGGCGGGTTCGGTGGTTGTGGATGCCCGGCCAGTTGCATCGCCCGGCCGTGCGTACGCTTCAACTCCCCTTCACCGGCGGGCGTCAACGGCGCCAGTTCGGTCACCTCGACCGAACCGCACGCGCCGGCCCGGTCGGTGACGAACAGCAGTAGCAGGAGCGGGAAGGCCGCCCGCAGTTCGCGCACCAACGCCGCATCCGGCAGGTGC
Source organism: Embleya scabrispora DSM 41855 (assembly GCF_000372745.1). Taxonomy (GTDB): domain Bacteria; phylum Actinomycetota; class Actinomycetes; order Streptomycetales; family Streptomycetaceae; genus Embleya; species Embleya scabrispora. Next base: position 109,398 of record NZ_KB889697.1, read on the forward strand.
CGGATGACCACCACGATCGGCCCGGTCTCCTGCGCATGCGCCTCGATCACGTCCCGGAAACCGGCCTCGCCCTCCAACTCCGGGTCGTGATAGCCGTCGTAGTCCAGGTAGCCGGCCACCCGGTCCCGAATCGCGGCGATCAGACCCGCCGCCATCTCGGCCCCGGCCGGCACCGTGACCTCCAAGTGCGGCCACGGACGGGGGTGGCCGCTCGCCCGGAGCAGGTAGGCCCGTAGCGTGCCGCCCCGAGTCGCCGCGAGCACCGCGATCCGGCCGCTCTCGCGCAGACGCAACGCGCCCAGCTGCGCCGCGACGACCGTGGGCACCCGCGCGTACACGACGCTGAGGTCGGCCACCGTGCCCGCGGGTTCGGGCCGCAGCACCGGCAACAGCTCGCCCAACGCCCGTACCAGCGGATCGGGTTCATGGCGAGGCGCCGGGGCCCGCTCGATCAGCAGCGCCTCGCTGAGCCGTTCCCGCAGGACCTCGCGGTCGAGCCGCTCGCACACCCCGAGCAGATCCGCCGCGGCGCGCAGTCGGTCCTCGTACGCCTCGGCCAGCGCGTACGTCACGGCCTTGCGGGTGGGCGACGAGCGGTCCAGGTGCCACAGCCGGATCTGGGCCAGATCCGTTCGCAGCTTGTCCGGCAGCCGGTTGCCGACGATCTCGTCGTCGGCCCAGTCGCACATGTCCACCTCGCCGATGTGGATCGCCTTGAGCGCGCTCTCGGCCAGCTCCGCGCGTTGTACGTCCGGCAACTTCAGCGCGAGGAAACGGTATCGCGCGTCCGCGCGCCGCCTGCCGTCGGCGATGCTCGCCTCGTAGCCGACATTCGCCGAATCCAGCGCGTGCCGGGACAACAGCAGCACGGTGGCCTGGCTGCCGTGCAGTTCGATCGCGATCTCCTGCTGCCACGCGTCACCGCTGCGCAGGAAGTCCTTGTCGTACACGGCCTCGAAGCCCTCGGCCTCCAACTGCTGCACCAGCGCGTCGCGTGCGTCCAGGCAGCGGCAACAGACCTGTCCGGGCTTGGCCCGGGTGCTGTGGCTGATGAAGATCCGCGGGCGCGGCACCGGTGCGGCGCCGCGCGGCTCGGGGAGGTGATGGATCGTCACGGGTGGCTCGCGTAGAACTCGTCGGCCGTCAGCAGGCGGAACCAGCGGTATTCGTCGGGGGCGAGGGTGAGCATCGTCGGCGATTTCCCGCCGAGCGACAACACCGGGTGCGGTGTCGTGGAATCCAGGAGATCCACGAGACTGCCCGGCGGCAGGCTGGGCGTGGTCAGTGCAACGGAGCTTCGACGGGGCCCGAGGTTGGCCACGCACACCACGAACTCCTCTTCGTACCGCCGCAACAGCGCGATCACGTCCGAACCGGGAGAGCCCAACCGGGACACGGTGCCTCGGGTCAGCGCCCGCCGGCCGCCTCGCGCACGCAGCAGCGCGGCGACGGCCTCGCTCGCGGGCCCGCTCGGAAACTCGGCGACGGCCCGCAGGCCGGGTAGCGCGAGTGCGATCGAGGCCAGTGCGCAGACGCGGGCCGGATCCTCCTCCGGCCGGGCCGCGAGTGACACGGCCCAGTTCGGTGCCACGCGCTGATCGCCCGTCACGAAAGACGCCGCCTGCCGCCACGATCGAGCCTCCTGGGCAAGCACAAGGTGGCAATACGCGTCGCGGGCTCCGGACATCGAGTCGCCGCTCGCGCCGCGGTCGAGCACGAGCACCCGGCCCGGGTACTCGTCGACGAGCCGCCGGAGCGACCGCAGGAAATCCACCGACCGGTCCTCCCTACCCGTCGAGGGCTGCCCGCCCCAGCCCTCGGGCGATACCGACACACACACTCCCGCTGCTCCGGCCGCGAGCAACTCGGCGCAGCGGCGCAACAAACGCGGCGCCCGTTCGGGCCGTATCTCGTCCATCGCCGGCCCGATGGGCAGTTCGGCCAGCACCTTGATCCCGGCCGCACCGGCCGCCCGCAGGAACCCCGACGCCAGGTCCGACCCGGTTCGCACGGACTGCGTCTCGTGCATCGGGAAGGGCACACGTACGCAGTCGATCCCGGCCCGCCGCAGCGAATCCGGGTGGTCGCCGACCGCGGGCCCGGTGGGCATCGTGCAGACGAGCGTGTCCGGCAGCCATCCCGTATCCGGCTCGGGCCTTCGGGTCGGCGCCAGCAGCACGCTCCGGCCGTCCCGGTCCCGCAGTTCGATCGGGCCGCCCCGGCCGACCACGGTAAACGCCAACAGGCTCGCGGTCGAAACGCTCACCGCCCGAAACGGCAGTGGCACTTCGCGCACGCGACCCGACATGGTGGCGCCGTCCCAGCGCAGCAGCCGGCCCTCCCGGTCCACGCCCGCGGTTGTGGATCCGCCGCCGCCGCTGATCGCCAGGGACGCGATGTCCGAGGTCAGGCCACCGCCCCGGACGACGTGGGTCGAGTCGGGGGTCGGCATCAGCACCAACTGCGGCCCGGTTTGCGCGTACAGCAGCGGTCGGCCGCCGCGGCCACTGGTGATCGCCGTCACCGGCAACGCGTCGGCGGGTGTCTCGTAGCAGATCGAATCGCCGCTCGTCAGGTCGATGAACTGCGGCTCCGCGCTGCCGCTTACGATCACCAGCTCCGACAACTCGGCGTTGACCCAGATTCGCAGACCCGGTTCGGCCGCACGGGACAAAAACGTCGGCGGCTCGTCCGGCGCGTCCGGGCGCAGGACGCACACGCCGTGCTCGTTCGCCACGATCACCCACGGGGTGCGCGACGAGGGGTGTGGCGTGGCGACGACCGCGTCCCGAATGTGCCCCAGGCCACCGAAATATCGGGCTTCGTCCGCGTTGGTGCGAACGACCACCAACGCGTCCTCGGTTGCCAGCAGAACCGTCCCGGTGCGGTCGTCGGCGCGCAGCAGGCGGGGGGTTCCGCGGAGCCGCACCGTTTGGCGCACCGTGTCGTGCCGCAGCGTCAGTTCCGACCCGTATCGCGACCGTCGCAGCACCGCCCTGAGATACCCGTCCGCCAGCACGCCCGAGGCCCCGAACACCACCTCGGCCTTCATGAGTCGGCGGCCCGTCCGGGGGTCCTGATCGCCGGTGGTCGCGCGCAGTTCGGCGAACACCGCGACCGATACCCGCACCGTCTCGGCCGCCCCCACTTCAACCGGGTATCCATGTGTGCCGGCCTCACCCGGCCCCGCCAGCTCGACCCGTACCCGTTCCCCGCCCGGCACTTCGAGCACCCGCGAGCCCGGTTCCGGTGGCCGACTGAGGATCAGGCCGTCATCGTCGAGCCGTACGCCCAGTTCCGCGTGGCCACGCACCGCCGCCCGAGCGGCGGCGACGCCCGCCGGCCCGTGTCGGTCCAGCACCCACTCCGGCGGGTCGACGGCCAGCCGGGTCGCCGCCGAGATCAGCAGCGTGCGGGCGAGAGCACCGACCGCGAGCACTCGGGGCAGCCTGGGCAGGAAGTGCACCAGCCAGCGGGCCAGATCCTCGGCCGAGTCGTCATCGGGCGCGCCGGCCGCGATCGCGCCGGCGAATGCGGCCAGTTCCGCCTCCGGATCGGCGTCCGGCACACCGGCATCGGCCAGCGCCAACCGGGTGTAGCGGCGCACCAACCCCGGTGCGTCGGCCTGCATTTCCTCGGTCAACGTGCGCACCGCGCGCCATCGTGCGCGATCACGCACCAGTTCGTGCCGCAACCCGGCCGCGTACCGCGGGTCGAGCACCACCGCCCGCGCGTCCGCGGACTCGACCAGGGAAGAGAACCACAGGTCCGCCTCCAGCCCGGCAGCACTGGCCGGAACGAACTCCAGCCGGGCCCGCCGAACGAACGCCGCAGTGGCATAGGGGGCCAAACACAGGGCCTGGGCGAGCGTATACAGGGGTGGATCGGCCGCGGCCAACTCGCGCAGGTGGGCAAGTTCCGCCGACCCTTCGACATCGCCGTACTCGGCCCGCCCGTCGGCAACCGCGCGCCGGCCGATCACCGGGACCGGATCCGTCACCGTGGCACCCCCTCCCGCACCCGCCGGCTCTCCCGCCATGCCGCTCGAATCGAGGTGCGTCGATCCAGCGGAATCAGCGCCACCCGCCGCCGGAGTGTCCACGGATGCGCCCGCGCCGGGTACGGCGTCAGACACACCACCGGACATTCGGCCCGGCGTACCGCGTCGAGCCAGTCCCGCCATTCGGCCGCCCCGGCCGCCGAGGCGCCGCTGAACGGCAATCGGCGCAGGCCCAGATCCGACACCACAACCACGGGCGTACCCGCGGCCGGTACCCGATAGGCCACCCGCCCGCACCGCCCCACCGTCCGCACGCCGCGCCACGGCGTGCCCTGAAACCGCAGCACCTCTACCCGCCCCCGCCCGACCACGGCGTCCGCGAGTTCGCGCAACCAACGCTGGTCGGCCCGAAAGGGCAGCATGGACTCGCCGCCGTCCAGCACGAGTTGGATACCCAGTCGGGTGGTCGGCCGGGTCCGGAGGGGCAACCTGCGCACCGGCGAACGATCGGCCACGGCACGAACCAGCGTGCGATCGTCCAGGATTCGACCGAATACGTCCGTCGAGGCCGCCGCGAACATCACCCCCGGCGCCCAGCGCACCGCCCACGGCGGCTCGGGCGGCCCGTCGCCCACGCCGGGGTCGAGCAACCGCCGTAGCCCCACCGGATCCGACTCGGCCCCGCGGCTCGCGCCGGATGTGCCACCCGGACCGCCCGCGCCGGACGCGCCGGACTCCGTGCCCTGCGTCGGCCCGCGCAGCGTGAGCACCGAGCAGCCGCCGTCCGCCTCGTGCGGTGGCATCAGCGCGGATTCCGGCGCCGTCGGGACCGGTTCGGCCCAGGCGGCAGGCTCCGGGTCGTCATCGCCCGCCCCCGTCGACGGCTCCGCCGCGATATCCGTCCTCGTCTCCGGGTCCCCCGCACCGCCCAGGTCCAGCATCCGGGCGATCCGCGCCGCCGTCGCGATGTCGGTGACCTCCAGCGCGACGATCGCCCGGACCAGATCGCCGAGGTGGACCCGCCCCCGTCCCGCGCTCACCCGTGCGGCCTCGCACTCCCTCGGCCCTTGCTCAGCGCGACCTCCACGACCAGGTCCCAGGTATGGCTGCCGGCGGTGACGCCCAGCTCGTGGCATGCCCGCAGGGTGTCGAGGAATTCGGCTGTGCTCGGACCGGCGAACGACGCGGACTCGTTCGCGATCGCGAGCAGGTGGGCCGCCACCTGCTCGGCCATCGATTCGTCGTAGTCGGCCCCGAGGTGGCTGCGCGCGACCTTCAACAGGTGTGGCCGGTCCGGGGCTTCGAGGGACAACAGGATGCAGCGCCGGACGAACGGCGCGGGCAGCTCCCGCTCGTTGTTGCTGGTGATCACGACGAGCGGTTCTGCGCCCGGTCGTGCCCGCACCTCCTCGCCGTCCGGCCCGGTGAAGCGCAGCGTGTCGAGCGGCACCAGCAGGCTGTTCGGCAGATCCGGATCGGCCTTGTCGATCTCGTCGATCAGCACCACCGACTGCGGCGCGGGCCCGGTGTGCCGGCCGTATGCCGGTTCGTCAGGCGGTTCCCCCGCGTGCCCGGGCACGGTCCGATACGGATCGAACGCCTTCCACAACACGCCGGGCGCGCAGTAGGCGCCGATCGTCGGCGCGACTTCGCGCACCTGCGCGTCGTTGAGCCGGCGGAGCGCGTCGAAGCGCCAGAGCAGGTCCTCGGGTTCGGTGCGCGCGGTGATCACCTCGGTGTGGCAGACCCGCCCCAGATGCCGCGCGACGTTCGGCGCGAGAGTGGACTTGCCCGATCCGGGCGGCCCGAACACCAGTAGCGGTCGGCGGGTCGCCAGCGCGACGTTCACCGCGAGCACGATCCGCTCGTCGTCGAACACGTATACGCCGTCATCCGCCACCGCCGCATCGTCCGCCAATTGCGCTGCGGAGGAGCTCGGAAGCGGCTGGAACGGGTCGAACGCCATGGCTTTGGGCACGGTTCCAGTGTGCCGTCCGGCCGGGCGGCCCGGTACGGATTCCGGCGCAAACGCACCCGCTTCGAGTGCGAATCGATCACCGCGGCGCGCGGATTCGGTGCCAAGCCGGTCGGCACCGCACCCCGATGCGATCCCGATCCGGTCACCGGCGCGGATGGATTCGCGTCGACGCTCCGGATCGACCCGGTGTCCGCGCACCGCCCGGTCGCCACCGAGTCGACGCCCCGCCGGTGCCGCGCCAGTGCCGCACCGGTGCCGCGCCGACCTCCCGTCTGGCAGGATCCGATGCCGTGCGGATATCTCCGATCCATCTCGACGAGGACACCGCGGGCGTGCTGCGCCGCGACCTGCCGCTGATCGCGGGCGCGTTCGTGCTCACCGGTGGCGCGCTGGTCTGGCGGATCGGCCTCCAGGCGGTCCTGCCCGCCTTCCTCGTCTTCGCGTTGCTCGCCTCGGCGCTGGTGGTGTGCGATGCGCGCTTGATGCGGCTGCCCGATCCGCTGACCCTGCCCGGATATCCGCTGCTCGCCGCGCTGTTGCTGATCCCACTCGACCGGGACTCCTACGTAAATGCGCTTGTCGCCATGGCCGCGGCGTACGCCCTGCACCTCGTGCTCGCGCTGTGCGGCCTCGGCATCGGTCTGGGCGATGCCAAGACCGCCGGTCTGGTCGGCCTGGTCCTCGGCTGGTTGTCCTGGGCCGCACTCGTGCAGGCGCTGGTGCTGGCGTACGTCTGCGTGGGTCTGTATGCGATCGGGCTCGCCGTGAGCAGGCGCGCCGGCCGCGGCAGCGTGGTGCCGTTCGGGCCCTTCCTGCTCGGCGGTGCGGTGCTCGTCGTCCTCGTGCGCGGTGCGTGATCGGGTCCGGCCGACTCCGCGTGCCGCGCCCTCGAACCGGCGGGCGGACCGGCGACTCGCGCCGGTCCGCCCACCGCCCGCTCAGTCGTCCAGCAGGTCGCGCAGCAACTCGACGGTGAGTGGCTCGGGTTCCGCGCCCAGGCCGGCGAGCAAGCCGTCCAACCGGTCCACGTAGTAGTCCAACTCCGCGCGATCGCCCGTTATATGCGTGGCCCGGAACATCGTGCGATAGAGCATCTGCGACTCGGGGCACACCACCAGACCGACCGAGCAGGCCCGCTTGGCGGACTGCGGGTCGTGGTTGTCCAGGTGGTAGTCGGCCAGTCGGGCGGCGACGTCGACGATCTCGGCGATCATCTGCTGGCGGAACGGCTCGGCCCAGACGTAGCGGCGCGGACCCACCCCGTCGAACGGCGCGTCGCGCACTATGTCCAACGCCCTCGCATAGTCCATCGCCACCTCGTGGCTCCCGTACAGGCCGGGCGCCACCAATTGGCGGAAACGGAACCAGTCGCACGCGAAGCCCGGCCCGAACGCGTAGCCTCCGCCGCCGACCGCGGCCGGCAGGTGGCTCGTACCGTCCTGCCCGGTGCCCACCCACCGGCGCAGCTGGCTGATCGCCGAGTTGCGCGCGGTGGCGGTGACACCCAGCGGCCAGACGGCGGCGTCGAGTTCACTCAGCGGGCGACCCGGGTGCAGCGCGATCCAGGCGGCGAGTTCGGTCAGCCGGGCGCGGCGGCCGTGCTCGACCTCCTCGCCGACGCCGATCAAATCGACCTGACCCAGTATCCGAATCTCCGGATAGGTCGGCGCGAAGCCTTCCGACGGTTGCCCGGACGCGGCCGGGGCCTCGGCGGGCAACGCGGCGACCGGCGGCGCGACGTCCCAGGTCGAACCCACCTCCTGGGCTTCCGGCACGGCCGCCTCGGGATCCGGCGCAACGACCAGGAACATCCCGGAGTCCTCGGCGGTGAGGCCCTCCTGCACCTGGCCCGGCGCGCCCCAGTACTCGGCGGACGGCATCTCGACGCCGCCCGCCGCGCTCTCCGCCCGCTTCGGCAGCGCGGAGCCCGACTCGGTCGTCGCCGGTGCGGTCCGCTCGCGCTCCCGGCCCTGCATCAGGTCGACTTCGTCGTCCGGACCCAATACGTGGACCCCTGGAGCGCCGAACACGTCGGCGCGCACGCCTCCGTGCCCGTTGGCCGCGTGTGCCGGGTAGGCCGCGTAGCCGCCCTCCGGCGCGTCCTCGACATCCCGCGGCGGGGCTTGTTCTCCGGTATTGGTCCGGGCGTCGATCGGCACTGCTGTTCCCTCGTCCGGGGCCTCTGCGGCCGCCGCCGGATCCGCCGGGCGCCCGGCTTCCTCGACGGATGCGTAAGGGTGGTCCTCGGGATCGTCCACCCCTTCGAGTCCTATTTCGTCGTGCCCGTCGTCCGACACCGACCGCTCGTCGACCAACGGGCCGCGCACGGCCGCCTGTTCGACATCGACGGGCGCTCCGAACGCCGGTTCGCCGAGGGTCGAGTCCGCCGGGTCCGCCGCATCGGGCACCGCTGTTCCGGGCGCCGCCGCCCCGAACGCCGCGTCCTCGGCCTTTACTTCCCGGTGACTCGGTGCGACGACGACGGCTTCCCGAGCGTCCGGCTCGGCGTACACCGCCCCGGTACGGACCGACCCGTCGACGGTCGGCTCCTCGAAGGATGACGGCACCGGCGCTTCACCGCCATATGGCGGATGCGGGTACGGCGGTTCCGCATACGGCGGTTCGGCATATGACTGCTCCGGGTACGCGGGCTCCGCGCCGGTCTCGGCAGCGGGTCGCCCGCCGATCGCCGGCTCCGCCGTAGCCGTGGACTCGGAGTACGTCCGCTGCCCCGCGAGGTCCGTTCCGTCCGAGCCGATCGTCGAGGACTGGAACAGCCGGGGCTCGTGGACATGTTCGGCCGGCTCGGCCTGGTCCGCGTCGTAGTCGTGCGGGTCGTCGGGCAACCAGGGCAGCGGCAGCGAGCCGGTGTCCTCCGGCGATCCCACGCGCCGCTCGATCCGCTCCGGCGGCGCCAACGGGCGTCCGGTGACCGGATACACCGCGGCTCCCCAGGAGCCCGAGCCGACCCGGCCGCCCGTATTCGGCGCCGGCGCCGCGAACGCCCGTTCGTCCGGCTCGGGATCGGTGGGGTCGGGCTGGTAGTAGCCGGGGGGCGCGTCGACGTCCACGTCGGTCGCGGTGCCGCCGCCCATTCGGGCGGGGCGCTCCATCCCGCCGACCGCGGACCATGCGGCCGAGGAGATGCTGCCGCCGGCCGCTCCGGCACCCACCTGTACCGGTTCCGGCTCGTGGTCGGGTCGCTGACCCGGGATCAGCACCTCGTCGGCGGGCACCCCGTCCAGATCCTTGGAGACGGTGAACATGCTCACCAGCGCCTGATACTGGGGGTCTTCGAGGCGCTGCACGTGCACGTCGGTGTTGATCCGACTCGGCGTCACCACACCCGGCACGGTGGGCAGTCGGGTCACGCCCAGTCCGCTGAGCCACGGCTCGGAGTGGATCGGCGCGATGATCGCGGCGGCTGCGCGCGGGTAGGTGTTGGTCAACCGCTGGATGTGCGGCACGTGTGCCTCGGTCAACGGCTCCAGGGACAACACGATCTCCGGCGGCCACGTGTCCGGCAGGATGCCCTTGGTACGAGCCTGGCGCGGCGAGGTCAACTTGGCGTCGTCGAGCAGCCCGACCACCTCGTCGGACCAGGTCGCCAGTCGGCCGAGGGCCTCGTCCAGCGAGTAGGCGTAGCGCAGTTGTTGGCGGCCCTCGCGTTCGACGTCGCGCAGTTCGCGGCCGAAGCCGACCACCGTCACGCACAGATCGTCGCTCCACACGTTGGACAGCAGCTCGACCGCCAGCGCGCGCAGCACCGCGAGGTTGTCCTCGCCGGAGCCATCGGTGAGACCGACCACGCCGAGCGACTCGAGATCGATCAACAGCTGTCGGCCGTCGTCGGTTTCGCCCAGTACCGCGAGTGCGGGATAGGGCGCCGGCACGTTGGCCGCCGCGCTGGTGTGCAGCAACTCGGCGTCCGCCGGGCAGGTCCAGTGCATGTGGTCGCCGTGCACCGCCTCGAAGGGATACAGCGGCGGAGACGGCGCGGCCAGATGCAGTTCGAGCCGACGGTCGGTCAGCTGCACCGAATCGATCAACGGCAGGGTTCGCCCGGTGTCCGACATCCGGGCGCACAGCGTCCGGAGCGTGCGGTCGAACAGGTCCAGCGCGTCCGGCGTCTCGGTCGCGCGCAGCTGTTGTTCGAGGTCGGCGGCCGCCGGCGCGGGCATCGCGATCCGGCGGCCGTCCCGGCGTACCGACTGCTGGAGCCGGCGGCGCACCAGCAGTGCGCCCAGCACCGCTGCCGCGCCCACCGCTCCCAGCGCGATGGCACCGATCGGCACCGAACGCTCGTCGCCGCCCGTGCTCGGCGCCTCGGCTCGGCTGCCGGTGGGATTGGTGTTCTCGGTCTTCTGCTTCGGCGCCTCGCTCGACTCGGCGGGGGCGCTCGGCGCGGTGATCGGGTCCTGCTTGGCGATCTGCGGCGGGGTCTCGACGAACGGCTTGGGCTGCTGGGCGGGCGGTTGTTGCTGCGGTGTCTGCGGCTGCTGTGGCGCCTGCTGCCCAGCGGGGTCCTGTTGCGGAAGCCGGGGCGGTTGCTGCTGCGGCTGCTGTTGGGTCTCGGCGCCGCCGGCTCCCGGGATGGACAACGTCCAGCCGGGTTCGATCGCATTCGGGTCGGTCAGGGTCGAACCGCTCGGCTGCGGCTTGTCCTTGTTGGCGGCGAAGATCTCCGGGTAGCGGTCGCCGTCGCCGAGCAGTTCCTCGGCGATGTCCGACAGGGTGTCGCCGGGCTTGACCGTGACCGTCTGCGGCAACGCCTTCTTGTCGTCGCGCTGGTCCCCCGGCCCGGTCTCGGGCGCGTGAGCGGCCTTGACCTCGGCGGGTGGCGCCGCATTCGCGGGCAGTGCGAGCACCCAGCCCACCTCGACGTAATCCGCCGAATCGAACGGCTGGCCGTTCGCCATCACCTTGCCGTCGTTGAGCTTGGCGATCTCCGTCCACCGCTTGCCGTCGCCCAGCCGCTCCTCGGCGATCGTCCACAACGAATCACCACGCTGGACCGTATGCGTGGGCCCGGCAGCGGGCCCGGGATCCTGCACCCGGACCGGGATTTCCTGCTCCACGACCCGGCTGGGCGCACTTGCGACGCTGTCCGCCAACTGCGGAGCGGCCTGTGCCTGTCCCGCCGCCAACGCGGTACCGGTGGGCAACAGCAGCATGATGCCGCCAATCAGCGCGCCGGCCGCCTTCTGGCTCCAGCCCAGACCGCGAATCCGCGGTGCGGACAACCCCCGCACCTGGGCGGGGATTTCCACCACGACGGAGATGGCGAAGCACAACCACGCGATCCACGCGATGATCGCGAGTGCCGCGATGAACCCGCTCCCGTCGTCGGGCGCGGTCAAGATCTTGGTGACCTCGTCCAGTGCGGGTAGTCGATGCGGCAACAGGGTCGTGGTGGCCACGACGAGCAGCGCCGGCAGGCCGATCAGCAGGGCGAGCAGCACGGCGAGGCTGAGCAGGCCGCGCACGAGGTCGAAGAGGAAGCGGCCGAGTCCGCGGCGCCTGCCCCGGTCGTCACGGCTGCGAGCGTGCGCCCCGGGACCGGAACCGGCGCCGGGACGAGGGCCTTGGGTAACGGTCACGGTGCGTCCTCCGGGGCTTGGATCCCATGGACGAGCCCGGCACGGGCATGGCCTTTGACGGTGACGGTGGAAACGCCGAAGAAGGCGGCCACCTTGGTGTTGTACTTGAGGGTCACGGAGACTTCGATGCTGCGGCCGTCGGGGGCGACGCTGACTTGTGGTAGGGGTTCCACCGCCGTTCCGGCGAGGTAGTCGAGCGCTGCCTTCTCGGCCCGTTCCTTGGGCACCACGATCGCCGTCCCCGGAATGGCCTTGGTGGGGTCGATCGCCTGCCCGGCGGCGCGGGCGGCCTCCTGTGCGAAGGCATCGGCCTTGGAGTCCGTACGCAATTTGCCGCCGCCGTCGATCACCAACCCGACGAGCAGAATGATCACCGCCATCATGATCGCGAGCATGATGGCGAGCGATCCCCGGTCCCGGGGGTCGGCGACGAGGCCCTTGTCCTGCGCGGGCGTTCGCCCCACGGTCGTCACCCCGGCGACCTCTCCCGGTAGGTGTCGATCACGGAGGTGAAGGTGCCCTGCATCGTCTTCGAGCCGGGAATACCCGGGAAGGCGACATCGGAGAGCGACACCTTGCACGTGACCGTCACGGTGACGGTGGCCGCCGTGCCGACATCGGCCTCGAAGCCCCTGGCATCGACGGTGGTCTGCGGATCACAACCGATCCCGTCCTGGTCCAGGGACCGCTTCACGGCCGCATCGGCTGCTCCCCTGGCGCTGGTCGCATCACGCGCGATCGACGCCTCCCGTGCCCCCGCCTTCGCCGCCGCATCGACCCCGTTGCCGGCCAGTGTGGTTCGCCCGAACGCGATGATCAGACACAGGAAAGCGATCAACACGGGCGCGAGTACCGCTGCCTCCAGGGCGAACGACCCCTCGTCCGCCTGCGGCCTCCCCCTGTCCACCCTCGTCCCCCAGATCCTCATCGGCCCGCTGTCGTCCACCGCTCGACGACGCCGTCCGCGTGCTGCGTGATGGTCAGACTCCCGATGCCGGGCACGATCGACAACGATGTGCCCTGGACGGTCACCTTGAGCCGCCTGTCGTCGCGCTCCGGAATCACCTTCAGGTCTTTGAGCATTCCCCCACTGAGGTCCTTCGCCACATCCCGGCTGCGCTGTTCCGCGGCTCGGACGTTGCCGTCCTTCCGCCGCCCCTCCTCGACGCCCTCCTTGGCCGCCTGCATCGCGACTTCGCGGGCGTACCACCACAGGCAGCCCTGGATCACCGCGAGCAGCACGAGGATGAACACCGGGAAGATGATCGCCATGGTGATGGACATGCCACCGCGATCCGGGCCGCCTGCCTTGCGCAGGCGGCGCCGGATCGCGTCGACGAGAGTGTCGAGTGGCACCTTGTTCACGAGAACGGGTCCGAATCCTGGGGCGTCGAATCTCTAGGCGTTCGGCGCGGGCGCCTTGTAGTCCTTGTCGGAGTCCTTCAGGTTCTTCTGGTACTTCTGGTACATGGCGTAGATGACCGCCGCGATGCTGACCGCGGCGACGATGAGCACCGCGACGATGATCGCCGTCTCGATGCTGACCGCGCCGTGGTCGCGCTCCTTGCGCAACCGCCGGTAGCGGTCGACCACACCGCCCGTGACGATCAGCACGAAGGCGATCGGGGCCGGGGCCAGCCTGTGTACGGCGGTTTCCACGCGATCGAGCACCGCGGGGGACGAGGAACCGGTTTGCATTGCCTGTACTCCTTCCGGAGAACGGCTCGGGGTCCGAAGGTCGTTCATACCGAGAAAATCCGGGATATTGCCGGGAATCCGAGGAGGATTCCCATGATCACCACGAGCATCGTCCCCGGAACGGTGAGCCGTTCCGAGTCCGCGTTCGCCTGTTCGTGTTCGTTTGCGAGCAGTTCGATGCGCAGGGACTGTGATCGCGCCCGCAATGTGCCGTATACGGCAGCGCCTTCGGTGCCCGCCATCTCGATGATGTCCGCCACATCCGCGAGTTCCGGCAGGTCCAGGTCCTTGGCCAGGTCGCGCAGGCCGTCCCAGGGGTCCGCGCCGCTCACCCGGGCCCGCGCCAACGCGTCCTGGATCCGCACGAACGCCCAACCGTCCCCCACGGCCGCGGCCCGTTCCAGCGCCTCCGCCGGCCCCGCGTCGCCGGCGCGGCCGAGCGCGACCAGGTCCAGGTAGGCGGCGGCCGCGTGCTGGAACTCGGTCCGGGCCGCCTTGGCCTGGTCGCGCAGCGCGAAGTCGGGGATGACCCACATCCCGGCCGCCACCGCCAGGGACAGGAACAGCGGTACGTAGAAGGCCACGCCGATTCCGGTGGCCACCAGGACCGCGGAGAGCATCGCCGGCAACAGCAGGCCGAGCAGGGCCAACAACGCCTTGGTGCGCACGAATTGCGCGACCGTCTCACCGACCAGGTCCAGTTCGCGGTGCGGGACCCGAAAGCCCGGGATGCGGCGGGCCAGCGTGACGAGTTGGTCGTCGTACTTGCTGCCGGTCTGCTCGATGCGCCGCTTGGGCGTGCCGGAGAGCCGGTGCAGCGCGTTGCCCAGGTCCGGCGGCGCCGGCCACAACTCGCGCACGAGCAGCGCGACGCCGGCGCCCAGGACACAGCCGCTGACGATCATCTCGGGTGGGATCACGACCACTCACCCCGCAACACGGGAGCGCTGTGCACGCCTTCCGCCTGTTGTGCGTCCACCGCTTTCGCCGCCTTGACGACACTGCGCGCGTCGGCGACCAGGAACCGCGGCTTGACGCGGTCCGTGGCCAGCGATCGCATCCACATCAGCGTGCCGACATAGGCCATCGCCAGGAGCAGCAGGACCAGTTGCCCGGCCACGGTCCCGTACGGTTCCGCGTAGCTGCGGTTGATCACCACGACCAGGGCGGTCACGCCGAGTGTGATGTAGGTGATCCAGCGCACGGCGATCCGGGCGCCGGCCCGGTCCGCCTCGATCGCGCGACGCTGGCGCACCTCTTCGCGCACCGTGCCGGCCAGGTCCTTGAGCGCCATCGCCAGGCCGGGTCCGCGGTCCGCGGAGCGCAGGATGAGCGCCGCCGCGATCTTGTCCGCCGTGGCATCGCCCAGGTCGGCGGCGAATGCCCGTAACGCCTCGTCCGGACGCCATCGCGACTGCAACCGGCTGACCAGGTCGCCGACTTCCTCGACGATCGGCTCCGGGCAGGTCGCGCGTGAGGTGAGGATCGCGTTCTCCAGACCGGCGCCCAGCTCGATCAGGTCGGCGATCCGCCGGGTCCACTCGGCGAGCGCGTCCAGCCGGTTGATGACGGTGCGGTCGCTCTTGGTCGGCGCGAGCAGCCAGGGCAGGCCGGTGAAGGCGACGATCACCAGGAGACCGGCCATCAGAAAGCCGGTGAACAACCAGACCAGGGCGGCCACCACGAGCCCGATGCCCAGGCGCACCCGCCGCGCGGTGCGTTGCCGGGCGCTCACCGGACCCGACCGCATCCGCCGCACGGCCAACTCCAGCCGTCCGGGCGGCTTGGGCGTGGGATCGTCGTACGTGCCGACGAGTCCGACGACCAAGCCGATCAGGCCGCCCACCAACAGGCACCCGCACACCGCGACCAACAGCGCGTCACCCATGTGCGTCACCCGGCCTGATGCAGTTTCAGCTGCAACGGCCGCCAGCCGTGCGGCTCGTCGAGCAGATGCGGACTGAAGCCGGCCCGAATCAGGTCCGGCATGTCCGAGGGGTACATCCGGGCCATCCCCCGCGGATCGTCGCCGGTCGGCGCGAAGATCGTGTTCACGGCCGGGCGGCGGTGCTCGCCCATCCCGGTCACCTCCAGCACGTGCGACACGAAACGATGCCGCTTCCCGCCGATCGCCGTCTCGTCGATCATCCGCACGAAGACCACGTAGTCGACCGCGTTGGAAGCGAGCCGGTAGGCCAGCTCCGGGCTCATGTGCGCGCCGTACTCCAGGCAGAGTTCGGCTATCCGGTCGAAGATCATGTCCGGCTCGCGCACGTGCAGCGTGCACATCGAGCCGCCCTCGCCGTTCGTCATCACCCGCAACATCGGCACGATCTCGCTGGAACGCACCTCGCCGACGATCATCCGGGACAGCGACATCCGCAGCGCGGAGGGGATCAACTCGCCGATGGTCAACTCACCCGCCGACTTGCCGTCGATGCCCCGCTCGCCGTTGCCTTCCCGGGCCTCGATCGCCACGACCTGGCGCAGGTGCCCCAACTCGTGCAGGAAGAGTTCGAGTTCGGTCTCGAAGGTGCCGATCCGCTCGTCCCGGGGGATCTCATGGGACAGCGCGCGCAGCAGCGACGTCTTGCCCACGCCCTGGGTACCGCAGATGATCAGGTTCTTCTTGGCCCGGACCAGCGAGCCCAGGAAGGCGGCCAGGGTCCGGTCCAGTGTGCCCAGTCCGATCAGATCGGCGAGCCGCACGTCTCGCACCCGGTGTCGACGGATCGTCACGTAGGTGTGCGGGGTGACCTCGGTGATCGCCTGGAGTCGCGAGCCGTCCGGCAACCGCAGGGCCAGCGTGGGCTGCGCGGTGGACAGGGTGCGTTCGCCGCTGCCGTGCCGTCGGGCCAGATCGCGGAGCAACTCGCGTAGTTCCTCGTCGGAGGCGGTCAGCGGCGGCACCTGGACGCGGGGACGGTCGGCGTAGTCGACCCAGACCGTGTCGTAGCCGTTGACCAGGATGTTCTCCACGGCGGGGTCGGTCAGGTACGGCTCCAACGGGCCGGCCCGGAACAGCCAGTCCCACACCGCCCGGGCCATCGCCCGGTCCTCGGCGGGGGTGGTGGAGATGCCCCGCTCGCGCGCGGTGATGTCGGCCCATTCGGCGACGACCTGGGCAACGATCGCCCGGCCGCGCTGCTCGCGGTCCTCGTGGGTCAGACCGGGCGACATCTTGTCGAACTCGTGTAGTTGTTCGGCCGCGCGGTCCTTCAGTATCCGCACCACGGCCGGATCCACGACCGGTTCGCCGGAGGGGTTTCGGGGCGGCTTGGTGGTGGTGGTCGTGACGGGCGCCTGTCCGGCCGGCGAGGGTCGCCGGCTGACCGTGCCGACGCCGTTCGCGCTCACGCTCGCCGTCGGCGGCACGGTGAACATGCCGTCCCGGCTGCCCGCGTGCCGGCTCGCGCCGTTCAGCAGCCCGTTCGCGTGTGCCGCGGCCGGCGGAACCGGCGAGCCGTTGGCGGGCGTCGGCGGCGGCGTGTGCCCCACGGCCGGGGTGAGCGATCCCGCGCCCGCCGACCAGGCCCCGGAGGCCGCGTCGGGTCCGGCCGGGGCGCTGCGCTGGAACCCCTCGGGCCACGTGCGCAGCGGGGGCGCCGGCGGCGCGTACAGCACGTCCTCCGCCTCCGGGAGGCCCGGCACGACGTGCATGTGCGGGCGGTAGCCGGTCTCGGCGGGCGGCTCGGGTTCCGGCTTGTTGTGCGGATCCGGGTGCAGGGGCCGCGCGTTATCGAACATGACCCGCCTCCTCGCCGGCCGGCCGGTGCGCCGGTTCGGCCTCGGGTCGGGATTCCGACTCCGCCGGACGGCGGATGTAGGCGGCGGCCTGGGCCCAACCGTCGCCCGGCATGGGCGCGTCGGGTCCGGAGGGCAACTCGCCGCCGGGTGCCGGGCGCGGCGCCAACCGCATCCGGCGTTGGTTGGCCAGGGCCAGTGCGGCCTCCGCGGTGGTCCGCGCGGCACGCATGAACTTCGAACGCAGGAACCTTCTCCCAGTGTCCCCTTCACCGTGGGACAACACCCGAGCGCGTTCGGGATCGAACGGCAGCAGGCCCAACACGGGCGCGTCCAGGTGTTTGCCGATCTCCTGCCGTGCGTACCGCCCCTCCTCGATCACCACGAGCGCGATCGAGTCCGAGCCGGTCCCGTGCGTGTCGAGGTCGCCGCGCAACGAGGCCAGCCGGGGCTGCGCCTGGGCCAACGAGGGCAACGTCCCGCGCACGACCGGCAGTACCAGATCTGCCCTGCGCGCGGCGATCGCCGACGCTCCGGTGGTGCCGCGCCGGCCGAGGTCGATGATCACGTCGTGCGGGATCTGCTGATTGCCCAGACCGGCGGCGAGTTGCGAGATCGGATCCCACGTGTAGGCCAGTCCGGACGACTGGGTGGGGTCCACCAGGCCGGGCAGCAGCAGCCGTTCGCGCCGGCCGTCGGACAGGTCGACCAATTGCCGGAAGAACGCGTCCACCAGGTTTCCCTGACGGTGCGCCACACCCAGCTGGTGCAGGCCGTACTCGGCCGAAACCCGACCCTGCAGCGCACCGGCCAGGATCGAACCCCCATCCGGGTCGGCCTCGATCAGGATCACCCGGCGGCCGGCCGGCAGCGGCCACGTGAGCAGGAGCGCGAGCGCGGTCGAGGTGGCGCCGGGCGCGCCGGTGCCACCGGTGACCGCGACGACGGTCATGGGGCTCCTCCGGTCCTGGCCGGTGCCGCGTCCGCGTTGCCCGTGTTCAGCACGACGATGGAGAATTTGCCCTCGGCGACCTGGAGAGCCAGTACCGGACCGTCCTTGGCGGGTACCGCGACGTCCAGGACGGACTTGCCGGAGTTCGAAGTGGAGTCCGCGGCGCCGGAGCGGATCACCGTGGCCGCGGTGGTGATCGGTTGCGTGGGTGCGGCGTTGGCGTTGCCGCCGGCCACGGGCACCGCCGTCACGACCAGGATCCGGGTGCCGGGCGTGACCCGCTGCACCGGCATCTTGGTCCCGTCCACGGCGATCGGGACGAGCGTCTCACCCGGCTGGATCGCGATCCGCTCGGTGACCTGATCCGAGGTCAACAAGGTGCCCGCGCGCAGCTCGACGGCCGCGCGTTTGCCCACGATGACGGCCTTGGAGCCGGATCCGATCGGGCGCAGTCCCGGGGCGTCGTTGATCTCCACGACCCGCAGGTCCTCGGCGGCGATCGTCTGGCCGTAGGGCACCGTGCGCGCGACCGCGAGCACGGACACGCGCTCGTCGCCCATTTGATAGAACGCCGCCGAGCCGAGTCCGCCGGCCGCGATCAGCGCGACCGAGAGCGCGATGAGCGCCGGCCGCCGGCGTCTGGCACCGAGGCTGCGCGTAGGCGTGACCGGCATCGCGCCGGCGGCGGCGCCCTGCGGCACGACGCCGTTGCCCGATGGCCGTTCCGTAGCTGCCTTCACCACCGGCTCCGCCCCCTTGCTCTACCGGGTCCACCCAGGTTCCGCGCGGACCGTGATCCACTTCGGAGCTACCGCTCGTATCTTCCACCACACACACTGTCAGGTGAATGGTGAACGGCCCGAAAACAGCCGCCGAAGTTGATCATTCGAAGCTTTCCGAAACGATTTCCCACCACGCCAACCAGCACGATCGCGGACGCCGTATGACGAACCCGACCCCACCAAAGATCACGGGCAAGCATCTCGTTCCGGACACCGAACGGGCCCCACGATGGTCCCGAAACGAGGCGCTCCGCAAGCACTTTCGGGCAATTGTTGGCCGGCCGAGTTCTGCGCGCACCGTGATCGCCCGAACGTGATAACGCACTGCCGACCCGACGCTGCGAACCGTACTCGACACGCTGCGTGGGCGCGGGCGGGGCCCCACCGGCCAATCCGGCGAAGGGGTGGAAGTGTCGTCAAATCGCTTAGGGGCTTGTGGGGGTGGGGTATTGGGGGATCGGTGGCGTATCGGCGGCTGGGACGGGGCGGGGTTCGGCCGGGTCGGGGGCCGGGGTTCGGCCGGGGTTTTGGGCGGGGCCCGGGCGCGGTTCGGGGCGGTGTCCCGCGCCGGGGCGACCGGAGTCGTTGCCGGGCGCGGGCGACCTCAGGTCCTTCGGCGGACGGCCGTCACCGGGAGGTGCCCCGGACGGGGAAGCGCGCTCGTCCTCGGGCGGGACGGCTTGCCAGGCGCGGGGAGCAGCTGCCACCGGGCCGACACGGTCGCGACGGTGGTCACGATCTGGGCCAGGAACAGGTGCTCGCCGATGCAGCGATGCACGCCCGCGCCGAACGGCATGTACACGCCGCGCACATGCCCGCGATAGCCCGGCTCGGCCCATCGATCCGGGTCGAAGCGCTCGGGCTCCGGAAACAGCCCGGGATCCCGGTGCAGCGCATGGTGGCTGTACAACACGTCGCCGCCGCTCGGAATGTGATGACCCATCACGTCCACGTCGCGATTGGCCCGGCGAACCACCAGCCAGGGCGCGTACAACCGAAGCGTCTCGTCGACAACGCACCTTGTATATACGAGATCGCCGATGTTCTCGGCGGTCACCGGTCCGCCGGCCAACACCTCGTCCAGTTCGGCGTGCAGGCGTTTGCGCACGCTCTCATGCCGACCGATCTCGTGAAATACCCACGAAAGGGTGGCGTTCGTGTTGTCGTTGCCGGCGATCAACATCGACACCACCTCGTCGCGTACCAGTTCGGGTGACATGTCCATGCGCGCGAACTCGCCGAGCAGACCCGTACCCGCGCCGGCGTCCACGGCCGAAGCGATCGCCGCCCGCAACCGGCGGCCCGTCTCGGCGAAGCGCCGGTTGCCGGGTGTGGGCAACTGCCTGGCCCATTCGGGCAACGCGGTGCGAGTGAACACCTCCTGGATGAACACCGGCAGCGAACGCCGCACCTCGGCCACGGCCGCGTCGGCCGCCGGATTCTCCCCGAAGATCAACCGGCCGAGCGTGTCGAGCCCGAGTTCGCTCATCTCCCGATCGAGCGCGAGCGCGGAACCCGGCAGCCATTGTGCGCTCGCCTGTTCGGCCCGGCGGCGAATCAGTTCCACGTATCCGCCGATCCGCGACCGCTGGAACGCGGGCTGCAGGATCCGCCGTTGGCTGCGATGCAGGGGCCCGTCGGATGCGGCGAGGCCGTCCCCGATGTGCAACCGGGCCTGCTTGAAGAAGCCGTCGCGCTCGATGCTGTCCGCGTGTTCGACCAGGACGCACCGAACGAGGGCGGGGTCGTTGAGGACGTACAACTCCTTCGGCCCGACCCGGATCCGCACGATCGGCCCATGGGCACGCAGCGACGACACGAAGTCCCAGCGGCCGCGCAGCAGCGCCGGGGTGTGGCCGAGCAGCGGAACTGCGCCCGGGGCGATCGGAACCACGTGGCGACTCCTTGGGGTGAACGGTGTGCCGGACGGCGTGCCGAGCGTATTGGACGCGCGTTCGGAGACGGGAGCGGCGGCCGAAACCGGGGCGTATCGGGTTCGGGACGTGCGGCGTGGACCGGGACTCCGGGCGTGCGGCGGGTCTTTCAGGGCTTCGCCGGCTCGGCCGGGTCGCGGGTCCGCGCCGGGAGGCCGGGCTCCTTCGGCGCGTCGTCGGTCGTCGCGCGCGCGGCCCACGACGCTCCTGCCTGGTCCGCCTTCGGGCGCTCCGGGCCGAGGTGCCGGTTCGGCCGCTCACCGCCCGGCGCGGTCGGGTCGATGCCCCTGTCCACGTACGGCTTGCCCGGCGTGACCACGCCGGCCCGGCCGGGCGCGGGCACCCGGACCTTCCGCGGCGCAACCGGCCCGAGGTTGTCCACGGTTGGCCGGCCCCGACCCGCGGTCGGCATCGGATCGGTATCGCCGGTCTCGACCGAGGTCAGCGAGGCGGGCGACGGCTTCGGTTCGTCCGCATCGGAGGCGGGGGCAATGCCCATCCAGGCGCCCAGCGCGATGCCGACAGTCGCGAGTACGGCCCAGACCGGCCCGGCCCGGCGCATGTTCCGGCCGGGTGCCCGGTCTTGACGGTTCATCACGTATGTACTCCTTCGCTTTCACCGCTGTCGGGCCGCGAGCGAACCCGGACGTCACAGAAGAGACATACGTCCGCCGATGGAGCCGCGTTGCACCCCGCGCCCGCCTCGGAGACGTGCGGAAGATCTCCGAGGCTCGATGCAACCCGGGGCCGCCGAACCACGTATCCCCTGGGTGACAGGCCCCTCGAAATGCAGGCAAACAGGCGACCGACACCAGCCGTTGCGTCCCTGTGTCCACGGCACGGGGCAGGTGAGGAGGAGATCACGGTGCGCGACCCCCGCGACCACCCCCTGGCAACCCCGCTGCCGAGCGCGTGAGAGAGGCCGCCCGTGAACGGGAGTTCCGCGAGTACGCCGAGGCCCGGCAGGCCCAGCTGCGCCGCTCGGCCTATCTGCTGTGTGGCGACTGGCACGAGGCGCAGGACCTCACCCAGACCACGCTGATGAAGATGTACACGGCCTGGGGCCGACTGCGTCGGGACGGCAACGTGGACGCATACGCCCGAGTGGTGATGACCCGCACCTACATCGACCAGCAACGCAAGGGCCGTTGGCGGGAGGAGCCGGTCGACGAACTCCCACAGCGGCCGGACGACGAGTCCTCGTCGCCCGACCTGCGGCTGACCCTGCGGACGGCGCTGTTGCGGCTGCCACCGCGCTACCGGGCCGTGCTCGTACTGCGATTCTGGGAGGACTGGAGCGTCGAACAGACGGCGGAGGCCCTGCGAATCAGCACGGGAACGGTCAAGAGCCAGAGTTCGCGCGGCCTGAACCGGCTGCGCGAACTCGTCGGCGAGCACATGTGGGAGCTGTCCGAACGGTGAGGCCGGCCATGAACGATCACGACCTGTTCCAACTGATCCTGGATCAACCCGAGCCCGACTTCCCGAGCGTGGTGGACGCGGCCGTCGCGGGCGGCCGCCGGGCCCGCCGACGCCGCCGTGTGGCGACGCTGGGCGCCGGCGCGGCCGTACTGGCGATCGCCGGCGCTGGCCTGTTCCTGGCCCCGTCGAATCCGGAACGCGTGGGCCCCGCGGCCCCCGTCCCGCCCGCCACGACCGCGGTGACCAGCCGGCCGACGCCGGATTCCGTGGCGCCCAGCCTCGCCACGACACCTTCCGTCGAGGCCCGGCCGGCGAAGGAGGAGGACGATACGCGCGCCGATGCGCCCACCCTGCCCGAGCGAACGCCGACGACGGCCGGGCCGGTCGACCCGCCGCTGGTGCCGACCCAGGACTCCGCCGAGGACTCCCGGATGGTCAGGTGCCAGGCCACCA
This sequence comes from Embleya scabrispora DSM 41855, assembly GCF_000372745.1. Lineage (GTDB taxonomy): Bacteria > Actinomycetota > Actinomycetes > Streptomycetales > Streptomycetaceae > Embleya > Embleya scabrispora. The sequence continues at coordinate 131,961 of NZ_KB889697.1, forward strand.
GGACGGGCAAATGCCCATCATCCACCCGAAATTGACGGATTGTCACATGCGGATCGCACCGATCGTCACCCGCCGATCAGCGCCGCAACCGCACGCCCGGCCCCTAATCTGATCCCGGATCATTTCGTCCGTAGGGAAGAGAGGCCCGGCGTGAACAGCACGGACCCGTGGACCGTGGATCGCATCGCGCATGCGCTCCCGCACCCCGAAGCCCGCCACGAATTCCTGCGACTGGTGCACCTGACGCCGATCGGCGATCTGCCCGGCCTGCTGGCCCGCTACACGCAAGCCGCGGAAGAGCTGATCGCCAATCTGCCGCACGCGCGCGCCCTCGCGGCACAGGTACGGGCCACCGGCAAGGATCCGGACCTCGACGAGGTGGACGAGGAAATCGTCCGCAAGTGGATCGCACGCGGCCGAGCGCAAAGCAGTGCCGCGTGACGTGGCGCCCGCGGATCGGCATCGAGCATCAGGAAGTCATCGACCGCTTCCCCGAAACCACGCTGAACCACTGGGGACTGCTGCTGTACAAGCTGGTCTGTGACCCGTACACGGCCACCGTCCGCTACGGCGAGGACGACCGCATCGTCCGCACCGCAGCAGCGGGGCCCTTGATCGTGGTGGTACTACTCAACGAGGGGACGACGACAGTTACCGTGCTGCAGGTCGTGCACTTGGGTTGACCCGGTTCCGGTGCTTCCCGCCGCCCGGCACGCAGTAGTGGTCGGCCACTTCCCCCATCACGCCTTCGTGCCGCTGGCGGCGCACCGACGGTGCGCCGGCACGGCCGTCATGGTTGGCACGCTTGGCGTGCTTGGCCTCCGGGTCGAGTACCCGACAGACCTTGCGGACCTGCGGGTGCTGACCGGGAATCGCATAGGCGGAAGCCACTCCCGCGAACGCGAGGCCGAAACATGCCACAACCATGATCGCTGTCTTACGGATCCTGCTCATTCGGCAGAAGATAGCGGAGCCGGCGCCGGCACACTAACCACCTTCGCCAACCGATGACACCGAACGGGAAATGAACCCCCACCGCCACCGCCCACACGGCCGCACCGCCCCCGCACCCCAAGGGGCCGCCCACTCACCCGCCACTCACCCGCCACACACCGCCGCGCTACCACCCGTTCCTCCCGCGGCTCCCGCGGCTCCCGCGGCTCCCGCGGCTCCCGCGGCTCCCGCGACCAAGGGTCACATGGGGCGAGGATGGCGCGAGTCGGATGGGAAGGGCAGGCGGCTCGCGCGCGCACCCGAGGCCACGTGATCTCACTTCGCGCCCCGAGCAAAGCGGCCGCGCCCCACCGGAGCGCCCCGCCCTCCCCCACCGCGCCCGAGCCCGCAACGGCCCACCGCCTCGAAACGTGCCACCTGCTCGCAATCACCGATCGAACGAAGCAGCTGCGTTTCCCGCCGAAGCGGCCGACCTCCACCCAGACCGCCCGAGACCCCAACGCCCCACGCCCCACCGCCCCGAATCCACCAGCTGCTACCTGCTCCCCGCTCGGCACCCGCTGACATCGGCCCAGCCACCCCCGCACACTCGCCCCCCAATCCCCCCATCACCCACATGGCCCCGCACCAACCAACCGCCCGACAAGCACACCACCGGACACCAACACCCCCAAGGAGCAGCGAGATCCCCTCCCGGCAGAGCTCACCCGAGCCGCCCACCAACCCCCTCCACCATCCAGTCGGGTGGTTGACCGGCCGCCCCTCCGCCTAAGCTGCCGCCCGCTCCGCCGTCGGTAGCCACCGGAGGGATCCCGCATGCCCCGAACCCCCACCCACGCCAAACTCCGCGGCCGGGCCATAGTCCTGCTGGTCGTCGTCCCGGCTATCGCATTGCGCGACCTGTTCGAATTCCTCGGCATCACCGGCGTCGACGCATGGCTGGCCACCTCGGCCTCCCTGGCCCTCCTCTGCACAGTCGTACACCTCGCCGGCTCGACCCTCGACAACCGCGCCGATCACCCGGACGACCGCGACTTCGGACGCCGGATCGCCGACCTCTGCCGCCGCGACGGCCTCCTCGCCGTCCAGCTCGCCCCGGACGCCAACATCAAGGCATACCTCCCCAACGGCAGCCTCGTCCTGATTGGCTGCGGCCCCACCGACCACGAGGCCCACCCCCTGGACCTCCACGACTTCATCGGCACGGCGCACCACGACCACCAGGCCGACATCCCGGTATTCGTCACCCCCCACGGATTCACCCCAGAGGCCCGCGAGTTCGCCCGGTCCCACGGCATCGTCCTACTCGACAGACCACGCCTGGGCCAATGGCAAGAGGGCCACGGCCTGACCACCCTGGTCGGCACCACCCACTGACCCGGCGGCCCGGACCTGCACCTCCACCCACCACGTCCCACGATCACGCAGTACCCACCGTTTTGCCCCGCCGAGTGGCGCAATCCCCCTACGTGCAGTGATCTTCCGAAGACGCTTACGACACACCCGATCAAGTGCAATGATGCTTCGGATCACCGTTGAGCACCGAACTCCGAAGATCGCAACTGCGGGGGTGGCAGTTTTGGCCGGACCAAACAAGACCCAACTCCCGGCAACCCTCCTGGCAGCCCTAACCGCCGCCACCCTCCTGGCCGGCACCACAGCCTGCTCCACCGACAAAAATTCCAAAACCCCCAAAATCAACCAAGCCGCCCCCAAAACCGCCGCCGCTCCCCTCCCGGCACCCCAAACGGCATCGACAGCACCGACACCACCAATCAGCGAAGCCGAAGGAAAGGGCATCTCCCAGAGATACTTCGATCTCAGCAAACAAGCAACTTCATCTCACAGCATCAAAGCGCTGGAAGATATCGAAACCGGCGCCATGCTTGAAGTCTCCAAGGCACGACAAGAAAGGATTCTTAAGTACGGAGACAGCGTCCCGAGCAGCGAGGAGAAGGCAGCAAACGACGACATTCAGGTCGTCACCCCTCAAGGAGCACCCAACGGCAGCGATAGATGGCTTCTTGCCGTCGGTCGCCAATCTCTCAGTGGTAAATCACGGACTTCTGTGGGAGTTCTGCAGCAAGCACGAGGCTCAGGCCCATGGCGCATGTCTTTTCTGACTTATACAGGCATCGACCAAGAAATGCCGAAAGTCGCGCAAATAGCAACACTGAACGACGCTCCGGACATTACTGAAAACAACATCGACTACGGCGAAGACACCTGCAGGAGCTTCACCTCCTATATGAATGGCGAGTCGACCCCTGCCGTCAGCTGGGGACCCCGTACGAAATCTGCACGTCAGGTCGCGGAGCAGAACAAACAAGGAATGGTGCCACTGACTGCGGGCGGCGCGGTCGCAGCTAGAACCGAACCGCTACCCGACGGCCGAATCCCGGCTTGGAGGACCTCGGACGGTGACAAGCTGGTCATGTGCACGACGAAAACAACGTCTCACTTGACCCCAGGACCATCCGGCGTAATTACGGTCACTCGCAGCGAGGGCCTTCAGAACCTGAATGGCAGAACAACAAAATGGAAAACGCTTGATCTGACCACAGTCAATATGGTGGTTCTTAAGGTACCACCCCCCGGAAACTCAGCAGTGGACATAGTTGCCGACTCCTACCGCGCGCTATCCGGGGATGGAACTCCAGCTTGAGTAGTATAAGTAGGAATCGGTAGCTCATTCCCGGAAAATAAGTCACCCGAGGGGGCTTCATGAAAACGTCACGACTAACCACGGGAGCTATTCTGGGATGCTCTGTCGGCCTCACAACCGCTCTCGTCTCCCTTCCTTCGGCATCTGCTGGCGTTAACGAGTGCGAAGATCTTATCATTTGCATTGATATTACGACGCCGGGCGGGTCCGGGACTGGCGGCGGATCCGGCGGAGGTGGTAATACAGGGGGCGGGTCGGGATCGACAAATCCTTTCCCGGACTCGGGCGCCGGCGGCATTGCAGGAGCTACCACCGGAAACAATACGACAGGTGGTGGCGGCGGCCCAACGGCTGCCCAAGTAGCTGCCCAGGCACTCGCTCAACTTGAACTGCGCAAACCCAAGGTATTCATGACGCCCAGTGATGGAAATCTGGGCCTCGTTGGTCTTCCGGTCTGGCTGTGGATCGATACAACAGATCCACACAGGTGGTCTCCGGACGGAATTGACAAGACGCTCAAGGTAGGCAACGTCGAAGTTACCGTGACAGCCTACTCCCACAGCGTAACGTGGGATATGGGAGACGGGCACAGTCAGACGTGCTTCAATCCCGGGGTCGCATACCAGTCTTCGGATGGAAACAAAAACTCACCTGCCTGTGGTTACAAATATACAAAAACCTCCGCAGGGAAAGACGGAAGCAAATACACGGTCAGTGCGACGGTAAACTGGAAGGCCTATTATCGGGACGCCGAAGGAAGGCATGAACTTTCTGATATGACGGGCGCTTCCTCGACTACCGCGCGAGTCGGAGAACTGCAAATCATGAACTAGGGCTCACCCATTTCGCCTCCACTCGCTGCCACGCGTTCAGCCATCGCTCAATGGTTTGCGAACTCCGGCTCATTGGAACGGACAGTTACGCTTCTGCACGCCGGAGCCGTTCAGGCGCGCCTCAAAGTCCCCGAACAAAATCACGTTGAACACACCGTCCTTGGGTCGTGACGGTGAGAATTGATTTCGTGTGACGCCTGACGGTTCGTCGTTTGCTGCGTGTTGACCGTATATCGGCAGGGTGCGTGGCGGCCGAGGATTTAGTCCGCGTGGTGCCGTGGCAGCTTTCATCGAGCAGGGTGACCCCGGCCGATGGCCAGGCTCGTTTCCGCGGTGTGGTCGCGTGCGGGGTGGCGGAGGCGGCTGGACGGCGACCGAGCCCGCGAGTTGGTCTGTCTGGTCGCTGTGTGCGCTGTGCGGTCGTCGGCCGGGAGTTTGCACTGGTCCGGTAGGGCGGCGGCTTCCGGCTGTTCGACGGTGCCGTGCCGCCCGGATCGGGGCGTCGAGGCAAATGGATCCAGGTGGGTACTCGCCGGAATGTTCGGCGTGTCTTCCCGTCTGGCGTTGGCTGTGAGGCGTGGGGTGTTGTGGTCTGGGAGGGGTTGGGTCTCGTTCAGGGGTGATTGGGTGGATGCGCCTGGCCGTTGCGGGTGGGGTAGGGGGCCGGGTGCGTTTTCAGTGGACGTTCCAGCCCATCGTCGTGGCGAGCGTTGCGGCCTGTTCCAAGGTGATCGTCGCACCCTTGGACTCGACCGTCAGCGGGTCGAGCGAGGAGAGATCGCTGCCGCGCAGGTCGGCGCCGGTCAGCTTCGAGCCGTGCAGCATCGCGCCGGACAGGTCGCAATCGGTCAGGGTCGCCTGCTCCAGACGCGCGGCGGTCAGATCGGCCTCGCGCATCCGGACGCCGTCGAAGCCGGCCTGGCGCAGGTCGGCGCCGGGCAGCCCGACGAACGACCAGTCTCCGCCCGAGACCGCGAAGAGGGTGTAGGTGCACTGTTGGAACAGGCTGCCGACCAGCTTGCAATCGGTGAACCGGGTGTCGAAGAACGTGCAGCGCTTGAACGTGCAGTTCGTGAACGCCGCCCCGGTGTGCCGCGACGCGTTGAATGCGACCCCGGCGAAGGTGCATTCGTCGAAGACCGCGCCCTCGTCCACCACCTCGGTCCAGTCGGTGTCCAGGAACGAGTAGCGCGTGTACTTCGTGGTCTCCGTCAGCGACCTCGCGTACCAGTCCTCGTTCCGGATCACGAGCCCCTCGTCGGGAATCGACGGCTCGGACGAAACGGGATCGATGTTGGCGCGGGCGGGTCGAATGGCCATCGTTCCATTGAACATGCCGGCTCCGACATCCACCCGATCGCAGCCCCGCCCCGCCCGATGCACCACCCCGCCCCCGCCTAAGCTCCGTCCACCACGAAGCGAAAGCCCAACGCGTCGAGAAACGCCCGCAACAGTTCGTCCGGCGTGCCCTCCGCGCGCAGTGTGGTGTCCAGGGCGGCCTCGTCCGGTGTGAGCCCCGCCTCGCGAGCCCAGACGACGGCGCGCGGGACCACCCGTTCCGGGGGCGGGCCGAGCTCCGGGTCGAGCGCGTACGACCTGGCCACCCGCGGCGCCAGCGCGCAATGCCAGACCGCGCCCCCGCGCGGGCTCTGCGCGTCGATCATCGCGAAGTGGCCGGACACCACGTCGGCGGTCAACACCGGCGCGTCCGTGTCCGCCATCAACGTCGGACCCGGATCCAGCCCCGACGACAGCAGCAGAACCTGCCAGTCGCCGTCGTGAGCCGACCAGCGGGGTTCGCCTCCGGCCTGCTGTACGGCAGGCAGTTCCAACAGGGGCCACGCCGATCGAGCGACGACATATACACCGAAGCTACCCATCGCACCCCAGCATAGGACCCGTCGGGCGAACGTCCTATCCCTTTACCCCGAGCCGGCGACCACCTGTACCCCTCCGATCCCACGTGAGAGCGTGGGCGGATGGACATTGCCACTCACCTCGACATCCTGCGCGCCGACGGCGAGTTGCTCGCCGATACGGCCGAACACACCGGTCTGGACGCGCCTGTCCCGAGCTGCCCTGATTGGCGGATCCGGGACCTGCTCGCGCATCTGGGCGGCGTGCATCGTTGGGCCGCGTTCGTCGTGCGGTCGGGCAGCATCACGCGCCCGAGCCGAGAGGATACGACGGCACTCTTCCAGGCGCCGGGCGACGGCGAACTGCTCGACTGGTACCGCACCACGCACGCGGATCTGCTCAAGGCCCTCACCACGGCCGCCCCGGACACCCGGGCGTGGACCTTCTTCGAGGCTCCGTCCGCGATCGCCTTCTGGGCCCGGCGCCAAGCGCACGAGACCGCCGTACACCGCGTCGACGCCGAACTCGCGGCCGGCCGACCGTCCACCGTGCCCGCGGAGTTCGCCGCGGACGGGATCGACGAGTTGCTGACCGGCTTCCTGTCCCGGCCCGGGCGCAACCTCGTTGCCGACCCGCCGCTGAGCATCGCGATCGCCCCCGACGACGACTCCGCCGCCTGGACCATGCGGATCGCCACCGACGGGCGGCGGGTGGAGTCCGGTGCCGGCCCCGCCGATCTCACCGTCTCGGGCCCCGCCGAGAACCTGTATCTACTCCTGTGGAATCGGGCCGACACCACCGGCTGCCGACTCGCCGGGGACCCGGAAGTCATGGTCCGTTGGCACGAGTTGGCGACCGTGGATTGATTCGGCTCGAGGTAGGGATTTGGTAGGCCTCCGCGGGGCTAGCCTGCCCGCGGAGGCCCGCTGTGCCACCCGATCGGGCACGCCGGCACGTTTAAGGACCAGGGTCGTCTTGAAAGTCGTCGCGTTCTACCATTGAACTACCAGGCCACGAGCGGCCCGGGCTGGAGTCGAACCAGCAACCGACGACTGGAGCCCCGTCCGGTCGATCCGGCGATAGGTGGCGATGCTGAGTCTGGAGCAAGAGTCTGAGATTGATCGCGGGCTGCCTCTGCCGTATTGGGCCATCCCGGCTCGTGGTGCCGGGAGGAGGATTCGAACCTCCACCGTTACCCGCGTTCGTCACGACAAGCTTCAGTTTCAGCTTGCGCTCCTCGCGCACCCCTGACCCTCCGGTCGGGGGATTCTCGAATGCTACCCGTTGTGGCCGTTGCCGAGCAGGTAGCCGAAGACGGCGTCACCGACCAGACGATCCGTCACGTCCGCGCCGTTGGCCTCCTCGCGGGCGAACTTCACCGCGCGCTGCAACTTTTCCACCCGGTCGACGAGTTCGTTCACCCGGCGGGCAGGCAGCGCACCGGAGAACTTCACCGTCGTCCAGTAGCCGGCGGCGATGTCCTCGAAGTACATCTCCACCTGGGCCGGGTGGTGTTCGGTCGCCTCGGCCTTGACATGGTTGCGCGGCACCTTCTTGGTCCGCACCGTACGCACCGGCTCGGTCCGCCAGGAGTCCGTGGAGGGGTCCAGCGTCCAGGTCTCGGCGGCGTCCAGGACCGGCAGCTTGCGCACGAAGGTGTGCACGTCGACCAACTGCTTCTCCAGGAAGAGCAGGTACGACACCGGCACATCGCGCAGCAACGGCGTCCCGTCGACGACCACGTCGGCGCGGGCCTCGCAGTTGGCCCAGTCCTTGGTCGCGGTCACGTCGAAGAGACGGGTGAGCGTGCCGGTGACGGAGCGCAGCACCTCCTCGCCCTTGACCTGGACCCGGGTCGACTCGGGCGGCAGTTGCTCGCCCTCTTCGTCCTTGGGCTGATAGGTCCGCGAGATGCCGGACAGCAACGCGCCCTTCTGGACCCGCTGGTGAGCGTCCGTCAACTCCTGGAAGGACTTGGTCTTGACGCCCTTCTCCACCGCGATGATCTGGTTCAATTTCGCCACGCTGCGACGCTAGCAGGGGAACAGTCGTTCGGAACAAAGATTTTCCGCCGGGTGGGGTGAATCCGGGCTGTGCGCGGTGCGGAAAGGCCAGACCGGGCCGGACCGAGCCGACGCCGCGGCCGGGACCGGGTCGCGTCCTCAGCGCCTGATCGGCAGCGCGAAATCGTCGTCGGCGACGACCCGGTACGTGCTGTTGAGCTGCCACGGCCCCACCAGGTCCTTGATCCGCTCGGCGCGCCGCTGCTCGCTCGCCCCGATCCGGTCGATCCACTCGGGGATCAGCTCGGGGCTCGCGTCGATCAATGCGACCGTCATGAGCTGTTGCGGGTCGGCAAGATCGATCGCGCTGAGCACCCGCCTCGGATCGCCCGCGAACTGCTCGTCCGGAAGCCACGCATCGCGGAAGGTCGCGTAGTCCACACCGTCGTCGAGCCGCCGTACCATCGCCCCGATCAGCATGTTCCCCGTCTCCTTCGGCCGCTTGCCTTACGCCGTAAGTGTGGCGCGAGAACAGCTTGCCTTACGGTGTAAGGATGGTCAAGGCGTCACCCGGCCCACCGGCCGGCGCCTTCCCATGCGCCTTCCGATCCGCCGAATCGGTGACATACGTGTGGAACGGCTCCGTCGCGGCCATCTGTACGACGCGAGGTCGCACAGGACGCGACGGATCCCCGTTCCTCGATGCCCGATTTCCCGTTTCCAGATTTCGGAGGCCGACATGAGCGATCTCGATGCGTACGGCGGCGCGCCCGACAGCACGGACGTACTCGTCGTCACCACCAACGACGTACCGGGCTATCGGGTACAGCGGGTGATCGGCGAGGTGTTCGGCCTCACCGTGCGCTCCCGCAACATCGGCAGCCAACTCGGCGCGGGTCTCAAGTCGATGGTCGGCGGCGAGCTGCGCGGCCTGACCAAGACCCTGGTGCAAAGCCGTACGGAGGCCGCCGAACGACTCGTGGAACAGGCGCGCGGCCGGGGAGCCAACGCGATCCTGGCAATGCGGTACGACGTCACCGACGCGGGAAACGGAACGGAGATCTGCGCGTACGGCACGGCCGTGGTGCTGGTGCAGGCGTAGTTCGACCGGGCGCGGCGCAGTCCGGCCGGGTCCCGCGAGCCCGCCCCGGCCCGACGGGGCGGCCGGCCCGGGAAACGCCTACTCGACACCGGCCAGCAGCGCCGCGACCGCCAGCGCGAAACGTTCGTCGTGGTCGGCCTGCGTACCCAGGCCCGCCGCCAATGCCGCAGCCAGGCAGGGGAATTCGGCGACGTCCTGCGGAGTGGTCCGCGCCGGCGAGTCGGCCGGGTCCAGCTCCGCCAACGTGTGCCCGATCACGAACGTGGTCACCGCGTTGAGCAGTTGGCACGCGCGAAGTGGCGCGAAGCCCTCGGCCACCAGCGCCGCGGCGGCACGTTCGACGGCGGCCAGGGCATCCGGCGTGGCGACCGGGCGGGTGGCCACGAGGGGAACGACGGCCGGGTGGCGCAACAGTTCGGCGCGGAACGCATGGGCGAATCCGGCGAGCCACACCGTACGCGGCCCGACCGGTTCCGGCGACACACTCGCGACGATCCGCTCGACCAGGCCGTCCAGGACGGCGTCCTTGTTCGGCACGTAGTGGTACAGGGTCATCGCCTCGACGCCGAGCTCGGCGCCGATCCGACGCATCGACAGCTTTGCGATGCCGTCCCGATCGGCAAGCGCGAGCGCGGCGTCCAGGACCTGCGCGCGGGAGAGTCGTCCCATCGGGGTCAGTCCAGTCCGAGCAGGTCGGCATGCCGCTCGACCGCGTACTCGAAGAACCGGTCGGCGGGGTCGACGCTGCCCGCGAGTTGGCCGAACAACTCGAAGCCGACGATGCCGAACACGCCGGTCCAGGCGAACAGGGCGCGAGCCAGGGCCGGCGGTGGCACGTCCAACCCGTTCGCGTCCACCACCGTTTGGAGCTGCGCGGCGAGTGGGCCGGGGAGGGCGGACGCGCCGGAGGGCCCGGCGAGGTCCCGACCCGAGTCGCGCAGGATGCGCAGAAGCGCGAACGGGACGCGCGCGAACGGGGCCAAGGTCTGCTCCGGTGCCTGGTAGCCGGGAACCGGGGAGCCGTAGATGAGCGCGTACTCGTGCGGATGCTCGCGCGCCCAGCCGCGGACCGCCTGGCACAGTCCGCGCCAGGCGACGCGCGGGTGCTCGGCGGGGGCCGCGGCCTCGACGGCGTGCTCGACCCGCTCGCCCACCGCGTTGTACGCGTCGACGATCAGCGCGGTCAGGAGGTCGTCTCGGCTCGGGAAGTACCGATACAGCGCGGACGAGGCCATGCCGAGTTCGCGGGCCACGGCGCGCAGCGACAACTGCTGGGCACCCTGGGCGGCGAGGTGCCGGCGCGCGGCCGACTTGATCTCGTGGGCGAGTTCGGCTCTGGCACGATCGCGCGCCGTACGCGTGGCTCCGGTCATCCGGCCAGTGTGCCAGACCCCAGAGCACTGCACCCAAACGAGAGCACTGATCTCGCACGCTCCCTCGACCCCCGAGCCGAACCACGCCTACCCCCGTACCGCCCCCGCCCCTCCCCCGCCCTCGACCCCACCGCGACCCGCGCCGACCCCCACCCCGTGTCCCACCCCGTCGCGTGCCCGCGCGCACCCCCCGTTCACCCGCGCCCCCCCGCACGCCCCGTCGTGAGCTCGCGTGCCGAGCGGGCCAACCGGCCAACCGGTCCGATATGTCGACCATGGCCGGTCGATACCCCTAACCTTCAGATGCGTGGTGGTCCACCCAAATGAGCTCGGCCGGGGAGGCACACATGACCGAACGTGGTGGGCGGGTCATCCGGGTCCCGTCGGAGCGCGGGCAGTTGCTGCTTGTGGAGGGTGGTAGATCCGGGCGAGGGCGACGGTCGGACGGCGGGAGTAACCTGGTCGCGATGTCGGCCCTGACGCCTCATCAACTCTTTCCGGACGCGGCCGCCGACGTGGTCCAGTTGCCGGACGCGGTGCAGCCGCACGCGGTTCGGGCCTACCTTCAGGCCGCCGGCGCGGTGGACGGACCGGTGATCGTCTATCTGACCGGGCGCCTCCTGTTCGACCGTCGACGCCGCGAACTGCACCTCGGCCTGCGTGATTCGACGCCCGGCTCGGTGCGCTACGACGGGCTTCCGTGGTCCTGGGTGGTCGAGCTGTTGGGTCCTCGGCCGGCCGAGAACACCCTGGTGATCTGCGATCTGACGGCGGGGCGGGAATCCTGGGAGGCGGCCCGCGAACGGGCGCACGAGTTGTGCCAGGGCATCCCGCTGTGGGGCGTGTTGAACCCGCCGGACGTCAAGGGTCCGCCGCACCCGTTCACCCGCGCGCTGGTGGCCGCGCTCGCGCAGGGCTTTCCCGAACTCCCGGACCCGGTACCGGCCGAGGAGATCCACCCGCTGCTCGCCGAGCGGGCCCGACTGGCGCGGGACACCGTCGAGTTCGCGCCGTCCGCCGGCTCACTCGCACTGGCCAACTGCTCCCCGGAGGCCCGTCCGCCGACCCTGCGTACGGCCGTTCGCCGGCTCAAGGCGGTCACGCCGCGCGGCAACGGCGCCGCCGGTACCGGGATCTCGGCACTGTCCGCCGTGCCGCCCAACGGGATGACCCCGGCCCAGCGTTCCGGTCTGCGTGGCTCGGGCGTGGTCGGTGGCGGAGTCGATCCCGAGCCCGCCGAGCGACGGCCGGCGACCACCGACCCACGCGCCGAACCCGACGCGCACCAGGACACCCGCCCGCGCGACGAATCCGGCGTCGGCCGGCGCGCCTTGGGGCTGGTCCGTTCCGTACTCGCCGCCGGGCCGGACGACGAGCCCGAGGTGCCCGGTACCAGCCTGCGCGACGCGCTGCGAGCCGGTGTCGCCAGGCCGGGCAGCCGACCGCCGGCCCAGCCCGCCCGCAACGACGGCGCGCCGCCGCCGACCGGTCGTGGCGCCGCCGGCCAGGCCGCTCGTGGCAAGCCGCGCCCGCCCACCAAGTCCGCGCTGCTCGACCGCGAACCGGAGTTCCCCGGCCCGGCCGACCGCCGTACGAGCGGACCCGCGCACGACTCCGCGGCCGGCCCCGCCGACCGCTCCGCACGCGGCTCCGCGAACGGCCCCGCGAGCATCGCGAGTCGACTCGCACCCCGCACGACGACCGACGCCACACCGAACCGCCGTGCGACCGGCTCCGCGCCGCGCCCGCATCCCGAGCCGCCGCCCCCGCCACTACCGCCTCGGATAACCGTGCGAATCCAGGCGACCGACGCGAGTGCGCTGACCCCGACGCCCGCGCGTCGTCCGCCGACCACGAGTCCCACCCAATTACCCCCGGCGCTCGCGCCGAACCGAGGGTTCGGACCGGGCCGGCCGACGTCGATGCCGGTACGCGGCCGAGCCGTTGCGCCGTCCCCCGCCCGGCGGGCGCTGTCGCAGGGCGCATCGGCCGCGGGCGCGTTGATCCGACCGGCGGACGTACTGCCCACCTACTGGAACGAGTTGGCCGCCATCCGCCACGCGGCGGACACCGGGCGCGGCATGGAGGCGTGGCAGAAGGCCGCCGAACTCGGCATGCACATGGAGCGGTTGGTCGGCCCGACCCATCCCGGCACGCTGGACGCCCAGGCCATGCTGGCGTTCGTGAGCGCCGGACTGGGTCGGGTCGCGGACGCGGTATTGATCTATTGCCAGGTCGCCGAGCGCGGCGCGGAGGCGGTCGGCCCACAACACCCGAGTACAGTCGCCGCTGCGGACAACGCGCTCAAGGTGTGGCTGCGGGTGCCCGACGCCCAGGAGTCGGTACGGCTCGGGCCCGCCGTCGTGGCGATGCGCGAACGTGTTCCGGGCCCGGCGAACCGGGGCCTGGAGACCGCTCGGGCACACCTGACCCGGATGCGGTTCATCCTCGACCCGGCGGCGGCGGACCCCCGCCCACGGCCCGAACACCGGCCCGAGGCCCCGTCCGACCCACTCGACCCGGCCCACCCCGACGCCGATCCCGCCCGCAGGCCGACCCAGGTCCGAGGCGCCCCCGTACGCCGCCGACACGCGAAGACCTGAGCCGCCGCCCGACATTCACGCGGTCCCGTACCGGGCTCCCGTCGTCGCGCGCCCCGCGAAGCCGTGGGCGGCCTCCGTGCGCCCGACCGAAGAGCCCGCGCGCGGCCCGACCACCGGCTACCGGTCACGCTCGCCCCGCCCGCGCCCGACCCGCCGGCGCCCATCCCGACTCGCGTGCCGCCCCGCTCCCGCGCAACGTACCCTTCCCTTCGCAACCGCCGTCGTCGGCACGCGCGTTCGACCCGCCGTGTCCGCCCAGGTACGGCCGTTGCGCGCGGTCGAAATCGCAACCCGTTCCATTTCTTGGCGTTCGCTCTGGTAGCGGGCTACCGGCCGGTACTAAGGTCACTCCACGCGTTGGCCCGGGGGGCCGTCCCTTCCCCCTGGTCCGACGTATTCGCACGGCCGCGTTTCCCCTCACCACCCCCCTGTACCTCGATAGACCCACGCTCGTCGAGGAGCCGCATGTCTGCCACCACGTCCCCATCGGGCCCGTCTGCCGCGAGCGATCCCGACCCCGCACCGTCGTCACCTCCCGGCCCGCTGCCCGCACTGCTCCGCGGCCTGTGGCACCGCCGGTTGGATCGCTACCCGGCCAACGGCGCGCGGATCTTCTACCTGTCCATCGTGGTCATCGGCTCGGTGATCCTCTACTACGAGCTGTACATCCAGTACGCGGTCTCCACGCTGCTGATGCACGAGTACGGCATGACCTTCATGTACGCGACGATGATCTCGGTCGTCGGCAACGCGGTCGGCGCGTTCGCCTCGCTGCTGGCCGGCCTCGCCGACCGATGGGGTCGGGCCAACCTGGTCGTGTACGGCCTGGCGTCGACCGGTGTGCTCGTGCTGTTCGCGTTGCCCAACGCGCAGAGCAAGGGCTGGTTCATGTTCTTCATGGCCCTGGTGAACATCGTCGAGGGCATGGCCCTGGTCGCCACGCCGGCGCTGATCCGCGACTTCTCGCCGCAGGTGGGCCGAGCGGGCGCGATGGGCTTTTGGACGCTGGGCCCGATCATCGGCAGCCTGGTGGTCACCTCGGTCAGCAGCAACACGCTGGACACCAGCGGTTGGCAGGACGAGTTCCGGTACGCGGGCATCGCCGGCCTGGTCGTGTTCGTGATCGCGCTGTTCGGGCTGCGCGAGTTGTCCCCGGCGCTGCGCGATCAGCTCATGGTCTCGCTGCGCGACAAGGCGCTGATCGAGGCCAGGGCCCGCGGCCTGGACGTGGAGGCCGCGCAGAAGAACCACTGGCGGCAGATGATGCGGCTGGACATCCTCGCGCCCGCGCTGGGGATCAGCCTGCACCTGATGTTCTACTACACGGTCGTCGGCAACCTGGTCGTCTACTACTCGACCGTCTACGGGTACTCCGAGCAGCGGACCAACGCGCTGGCCAACTGGTACTGGGGCGCCAACGCGATCGCGCTCGTCGTGGTCGGCATCGCGTCCGACCTGACCCGGGTGCGCAAGCCGTTCATGATCGTGGGCGGCGTGGGCACGGTGGTGTTCACGTTCCTGTTCGCGCTGACCACGGACAAGCCGGACACGGGCTACTACACGTTCGCGTGGCTCCTGGTCGGCATCGGTGTGTGCAGCGGGCTGACCTACGCGCCGTGGATGGCCGGTTACACCGAGACCGTCGAGAAGCACAACCCGGCGGCCACCGCGACGGGGCTGGCGGTGTGGGGCTGGATCATCCGGATCGTGGTGTCGGTGTCGGCGGTGTTCACGCCGGTGATCGTCACGTCGGCGACGCCGCTGGTGAACCACGGCGAAGAGGTGGTCGCGGCGCAGGCGGACGCCGGTCCCGCGCTGGAGTTGGTGCAGAAGGATCCCGAGCTGTTCATCCAGCTGTCCAAGTTCCCCAACCGTGCGTCGATCCCGATCGAATTGCAGATCAAGGCGTTGCAGCTGGCCGGCGGCGACCTCGCCAAGCTGGATCTGGTCGAGCAGAAGCAGAAGTCGCTGGGGATCCTGATCGACCACGGCGAGGAAGTACAGAAGGCGAAGGACCGCGCGAGCGACGAGTGGATGCGCTGGTGGTGGCTGACCCTGGCGTGTCAGGCGCTGTTCATCCCGTGCGTGTTCGTGATGGCCGGCCGTTGGAGTCCGCGCAAGGCGCGGGAGGACGAGCAGGCACACGCACGTCGGGTCGAGGAGGAATTGGCGGCACTGGGTGTCGACGGTTCACCGGGCCTGGCGAAGACCGGCTGACCGGAAGCGGACTGCCCGGCGCGGACGCAACCCGTCCGCCCGGGCGGCCACCGTCCGAGGGGTCACCTTCCACACCGGAGAACCCGAGGAGACGTCAAGGAAAACGCCGAGGGCCGGCGCCGCACAAAAAGTGCGGCACCGGCCCTCGGTCGTGCTGATCGGTGAGGATCAGAGGCGGTTGATGTTCTCCGCCTGGAGGCCCTTCTGGCCCTGCACGACGTCGAATTCGACGGCTTCGCCCTCGACGAGCTCACGGTAGCCGTTGCCCTGAATCGCGGAGAAGTGGGCGAAGACGTCGTCGCCGCCACCGTCCTGCGCGATGAAGCCGAAGCCCTTTTCCGAGTTGAACCACTTCACGGTTCCGGTAGCCATATTTTTCTCCCTACATGTGGGCCGATGAACGAATCCACACTTCGTGAATCCGGGCGTCGCCGCGTTTTTCGCCCTCATTTCGGAAGCTACCGAAATGCAAAATGCACCTGTAGTGAACAGCTCTACAGGCGCACTCAGAAGATGATGCGAACCACAACTGCAACAGGTCTCAGACTAACACAGGATCCGGCCGAGATCGAGTCCTACCGCAAAACGGCAGGCTCCGACCGCTTCGCACCGCATCCTGCCCGCCCGATGTCCGGGTCGTGATCGGCGCAACATCGAGATGCCCGGGATGGGCGGCCCGCGCGCTCTACCCTCCCGTGGCGGATTCCAAACCGGCAAACCCGGAGACATCGCGTCGCACGGGGTGTCGCCCGGATCCCACCGAACCGGCCGCGTCCACCCGTGTCCGTACTCACCCCGCCCGCGCGCGCCCGCGCGGGACAGTCCGGTGGGATCCGGGTCCGCGTGGGCCCACCTTCGTTGTGTGTGAGGGGCAAGATGGGCGGCATGGCGAAGATAAGCAAGGGTGGGAACACTCCGGTACCGACCGCCGAGCTTCGGGCGGTCCTGACCTGGCGCGCGGCCGGCGCTCCCGACGTGGATGCCTCGGCGCTGCTGCTGAATGCCGCCGGGAAGGTGCGCGCGGAGGCGGATTTCGTCTTCTACAACCAGCCCTCGGACGCCGCCGGCGCGGTCCGGCACGAGGGGAAGCGGCCCGCCGCCGACGGCATCGTCACCGACACGATCCGGGTGGACCTGGCCGCGATGCCGCCGGATGTCGAGCGGGTGGTGATCGGCGCGTCCGCCGACGGTGGCACGTTCGGGCAGGTACCGGGCCTGGCGCTGCACGTGGTGTCCGCGCAGGGCGGTCCGATCGCCGAGTTCGACATCGACGAGGCATCCACCGAGACGGCGTTCCTGTTCGGCGAGTTCTACCTGCGAGGCGGGGTGTGGAAGTTCCGCGCGGTCGGCCAGGGGTACGCGTCCGGGCTGACCGGCCTGGCCACCGACTTCGGCATCGAGGTCGCCGCCGACGACGCCCCGAGCACGGCATCCGCGCCGAGCGCACCCCCGCCTGCTCCCGCCAGGCCGAGTACGCCGCCGCCCTCGGCCCCCGCGGTCAGCCTGAAGAAGCGGAACCTGGTCGATATGGAGAAGCGGCTCGCCCAGGAGGGCCACCCGCAACTGCTCAACCTGACCAAGCAGGCCGCCGTGAGCCTGGAGAAGCGCGGCCTCGGCGAGCACACCGCGCGGGTCGCCCTGTGCCTGGACATCTCGTACTCGATGCAGTCGCTGTTCAAGCGCGGCAAGGTGCAGGCGCTCGCGGAGCGGGTGCTCTCACTCGGCCTGCGCTTCGACGACAACGCGGCCGTGGACGTGTTCCTGTTCGGCTCCCGCGGCCACGCGGTCGGCCAACTCGGGCTGGGCGAGTACCACGGCTGGGCCGAGCGGATCCGCAAGAACCCCGGTCTGGAGGGCTCGACGGACTACGCCGGCGCCATGCGGCTGGTCCGCGAGCACTACTTCGGCGGCAGCGGGCCGCGTCACCAGCCGCTCGCGAACGACCTGCCCGTCTACGTCATGTTCATCACCGACGGCCAGACCACCTCGCGCGATGCGACCCGCGAGCAGATGACCTACTCCAGCTTCGAGCCGATCTTCTGGCAGTTCATGGGCCTCGGCCGACCGGGCGGCTTCTCGTTCCTGGAGGAATTGGACGACCTGACCGGCCGTTACGTCGACAACGCCGACTTCTTCTCGGTCCAGGATCCGGCGCTCGTCCCGGACGCACAGCTCTACGACATGATGACGAACGAGTACCCGGGCTGGCTCGCCCGCGCGAGGACCCAGGGGCTGCTGATCTGACCCACCGCCGACTCGACCCGGGCACGATCACCCGGCCCAGGGGCCACCGATCCGGCTCGCGGACTACCGATCCGCCCCGGGGATCACCGATCCGGCCGCCGCGGTCGGCCCACCCCCCTGCGGCCGGGCCGACTCGGCCGGCCGGGCCGTTCCTCGCACCCAGCGTGCGGGGAAGGCGGAGAGCACGTGCAGGGCCGCCTCCAGCGGCCCCTTGCGCAGCGTGTGCCGCCAGGTCCAGCACAGCAGCAGCGCGACGACGACGAACCCGATCAGCCGCTTCCAGGTCTGGCCGGCCGCGAGCGGGAACCAGCGGTCGATCGCGATCAGGTGGGCGGTGTACACGGTGAGCGCCATCGCGCCGACCGAGATCAGCGGGTCGAGCACGATCCGGCCGATCCAGGCGCGGCAGGCCAGCAGGGTCAGGCCGAGCAGGCTCAGGGCGACGCCGATCGCGCCGACGATCTCGAACGGCGTGCCGGTGTGACCCTCGGCGACGGTCAGCCAGGCCGGATCGGACACCGGGACCGAGCCGACCCGGCTGTGGATCAGCTCGGACACGCTGTACGGCTGCGCGTCGCGGGCGAGCCGATCGCCGGTGAGCAGCCTGACCACGAGCCAGGATCCGCCGTATCCGAGCACGGCCAGCCCGGTGCCGATCCCGACGAACGCGCGCTGTACCCGCAGGTCGCTCAGTCGTAGCCGGCCGACCGCCATCCCGGCGAAGACGAACGGCAGCCAGGTGATCGCCGGGTAGCTGCCGGTCAGGGACAGCGTCTCGAACAGGTCGCCCGGGCCGTGCCAGTCGCCGAAGCCGGGTGCGCCGTAGCGGATGTCGCCGGTGTCCGCGCTCGCGCGCAGCAGGTACGAGGCGATCGGCCCCAGCAGCGCCCAGCCCGCCGCGAGCAGCACGAGCGCGCGCGTGTCCAGCCACAGCGCGGGCCAGGCGAGCAGGAAGTAGAGGCCGTAGAAGGCCAGGATGACCAGCACGCCGGTGTCCAGGTCGGCCAGCCACAGGCCGAGCGGGATCAGCAGCACGGCCCTGATCAGCACCCGGATGACCGCGGCCCAGGTGTATCGATTCCAGCCGCGCAGCGGTGCCCGGCCGGACATCAGGACCAGCGAGACGCCGGCCAGGAAGGCGAACAGCGCGGAGGCGCGGCCGGACACGCCTTGCACGAGTGTGTCCACGCCGCCGGCGTAGGGGTCGGGACCGACGTGCGAGGCGAACATGCCCAGGATGGCCAGCGCACGGGCGACGTCCACGCCGACGATCCGTGCCCGCGTGGTCGCCGGCTGCCCCACGCGCTCCCCGCGCTCCCCCGCTTCGGCTCGCATGCGTCCAGATTAGGCGGCTCCTCGAACTCTCGTCGGACTCGCGGGGAGGCTCCCGCGGCCGCGTCGACGAGCGTCGGCCCCGCCTACTCGCCCGCCGCGTCCGACGTCTTGGGAGCCACGGGCGACTGCGGAGCGACCGACGACGGCGGAGCGGCCGACGACTGCGGCGTCACCGGCGCCTCCGCGCCGGCCGGCGCGGAATCCTCGCCGCGCCGCCGCACCGCGACCATGGCCAGCGCCAGCGAGACGCAGCCGACGAACACGCTGACCACGACCGGTGTGCTCAGGCCGCTTCGCACCGAGGCGCCCGCCGCGCACTGGACCAGCGTCATCGGCAACATGCCCAGTGCGGTGCCGAGCAGGAATTGGCCGGTGCGGATCCCGGTCGCCGCCGCGCCGTAGCTGACCACCGAGGACGGGATCACCGGGATCATCCGCAGGATCGTGATCGGCACCAGGCCGTTTCGGGAGAGCCGGCGATCGAGGACGGCCAGTGCCTCGCGCTTGTGCAGCCAGCCGCCGATCCGCTCCCGGCCCACCCGGCGGCCGAGATACAGGCTGATCAGCGCGCCCAGGGTGGCCCCGGCCAGGGTGACCACCGTGCCCCCGATCGCGCCGAACAGCGCTCCCGCGATCGGCGCGAACAGCGACTTGGGGACGAACGCGGTCACACTCAGCGCGCAGACCACGATGAAGATCGCCGCCGAGACCGGTAGCGGCCAATGGGTCCACGCGCCGTGGTCGAGAAAATCCCGCAACGAGTCGAGCAAGCCGCGCACGGTGTCCAACCTGCGTCCGCCCCTCGTACCCATGGTGTCTATGCGCCCAATGCGCCCGATCCCGGTGCGCCGGGCGATCCGCTCCGAATCGTCGGCCATGCCGTCGCGGCGGCACACGCCCTCGATCACGCCCGGCCCCCCGGCGCGCATTCGGCCCATTGTACGGAGCGT
This sequence comes from Embleya scabrispora DSM 41855, assembly GCF_000372745.1. Classification (GTDB taxonomy): domain Bacteria; phylum Actinomycetota; class Actinomycetes; order Streptomycetales; family Streptomycetaceae; genus Embleya; species Embleya scabrispora. The sequence continues at coordinate 152,097 of NZ_KB889697.1, forward strand.
TCGCGCTCCCCGTGCGAGCCCATCACCTGCCGAAACGATCACGACGTGACGAAACGGAGCGCCGGGTCATCCGGTGCCGGCGCGGCCTCGGCCTTCGTCGGCGATGCCGTGAAGGGCGTGAGGCGCGGTCGCGATTTCACCGGCTCCGAAGATTTTGCCGGCGTTGCGGGGTCATTCCGTGTTAGAAAACCTACTGGCCACTAGGTTTTTACGGAGGACCCATGACCGAGACCACCGCGCGCACCCGGTTTCGCGCCGCGACCTGCCCCTACGAGGACGCGTCGCTGCCGATCGAGGAACGGGTCGCGGACCTGCTCGGCCGGATGACGGTCGAGGAGAAGGCCGGTCTGATGTTCCAGACCATCGCGGTCATGGGGCCCGAGGGCACGCTGTCGGAGGACGAGGGTTCCCGGCCGTTCGGCGTCACGGTGCGCGAGATGATCACCGAAAAGGGGATGAACCACTTCAACCTGCTTGGTGGGGGTCGGCCCGAGCACATCGCGCAGTGGCACAACCGGATTCAGGAGCTGGCGCTGAGGACCCGGCTGGGCATCCCGGTCACGCTCTCCACCGACCCCCGGCACCACTTCACCGACAACCCGGGCACCGCCGCGTACGCCGAGGGCTTCTCGCAGTATCCCGAGACGCTCGGCCTGGCCGCGATCGGCGACGAGGAACTGGTCCGCGAGTTCGCCGACCTGATGCGCCGCGAATATCTCGCGGTCGGCATCCGGCTCGCACTGCACCCGCAGATCGACCTCGCCACCGAACCGCGCTGGTCGCGGATCAACGGCACGTTCGGCGAGGACGCCGAGGCGACCGGCAAAATGGTCACCGCCTACATCCGCGGCGCGCAGGGCGAGACGCTGAACACCGAGTCGGTGGCCTGCATGACCAAGCACTTCCCCGGCGGCGGCCCGCAACTCGACGGCGAGGACCCGCACTTCCCGTACGGTCGCGAGCAGGTCTATCCGGGTGGCAACTTCGACTATCACCTGGAGCCGTTCAAGAAGGCGCTCGCGGCCGGGACGTCGCAGATGATGCCGTACTACGGCATGCCGATCGAGACCGAGCACGAGGCCGTCGCGTTCGGCTTCAACAAGGGCATCATCACCGGCCTGCTGCGCGAACGACTGGGCTTCGACGGCATCGTGTGCACCGACTGGGGCCTGATCTCCGACGCGAACATCATGGGCCAGACCATGCCCGCGCGGGCCTGGGGCGTCGAGGAGTTGTCCGTCCCGGATCGGGTGTTGCGGGTGATCGAGGCGGGTTGCGACCAGTTCGGCGGCGAGGACATCCCCGAGCAGATCGTCGCGCTGGTGGCGGCGGGCCGACTCACCGAGGAGCGGCTGGACCTGTCGGTGCGGCGGTTGCTGCGAGAGAAGTTCGTCCTGGGCCTGTTCGACCACCCGTTCGTCGACCCGGCCGCCGCTGCCGCGCTGGTGGGCACCGACGCCGGCATCGCGGCCGGGCTGCGCGCGCAGAGCAGGTCGATCACGGTGCTCAAGAACGAATCGGTGCTGCCACTGGCCGAAGGCACACGCGTGTACGTCCGAGGTGTCGACGCCGAGGTGGCCGCCGGCTACGGCACCGTCGTGGCCACTCCCGAGGAGGCGGATGTCGCGATCGTGCGGATCAAGACCCCGTTCGAGCCGCGCGAGGGCGGCTTCGAACAGTTCTTCCACGCGGGTTCGCTGGAGTTCACCGAGGCCGAGCTGACCCCGATCCTGGACCTGTGCGCGAGCGTGCCCACCGTGGTGGACATCCACCTGGAGCGCCCGGCGGTCATCCCGGAGATCGCCGAGCGGTCGTCCGCGCTGGTGGCGAACTACGGCTGCGCCGACGCACCGCTGCTGGACGCGCTGTTCGGTCGGGTGCGGCCCGAGGGCAGGCTGCCGTTCGAGTTGCCGCGCTCGATGGCCGATGTGCGCGCCCAGCGCTCGGACGTGCCCCGGGACGGCAAGGACCCGGTCTTCCCGTTCGGACACGGCCTGACGTACTGAGCACCCCCCGAGATCGAGCGCTCCCGAGCGAGCCGAGGCCCTTACCCCACCGGGGTATCCGCCTCGGTTCGCCGGCACCGCGGTGCACGAACGTGGTGGGCGCGCCGACACGCACCGGTTCACCATTGCCGTCCGCGCCTGCTTAGGGTGCTGCCATGGGTAGCGAGCAGTGGGAGGGCGCGGCTCTCTCCTTGCACGCGACGGCTCGGGCACTGCGGGTGTACCGGCTGCGTGCCGTCGTGGCGACGGTGATCGGTCTGGCCGGCACGGGGGCCTGGTTCGTGGTCTTGTCCACCGCCGAGGACGCGGGCAACGAGGCATGGGGCGGCTGGGGCACGGTCCCGCTCGTGGTCGGCCTCGTGGCTTTGGTGATCGGGATCGGCGCGCTGGTCTTGGGCCGCCGGATGCGCCGCACACTGGCCCGCCATCCGTGGGTGACCTGCTCGTGCCGCTTCCGCGATCCGGCCGACGGCGACGGCGCGTGGGGTCCGCCGCTGGTGATCGGCGAGCGCGCCGGCGACGGCACGCAGCACGCACTGACCGTGGTGTCCATGTCGCACCGCTGGTGGCACCTGCACAAGTGCGACGGTGGCGACGTGTGGTTCGCGGGCGATCCGGCGCGTGGCGGTGTGGTCTCACCGCCCGGCGGCGAACTCCTGCTCTGGAGCCGCCCGAGCCGACTCGGCCGCAGCAGTCGCCCCACCCACCGCGCCAACCCCGCCGGAGCGTGAGGGCGCCCGCCGGGCGCTCGGCCCACCCCGGCGCCGGCTCATTTGATCAGCCGCAGGCTGATCGGGTAGCGCATCACATCGCCGCCGGCCGCCCGGGCCCCGCCGAGGATGGCGAAGACCGCGATGGACGAGTACATGACGGCGATCATCAGGCCGCCGAAGTCGCCGAGCAGCGCCAGGATGGGCGTCAGGACGAACGAGATCAGACAGGTCAGCTGGAAGTTCAGCGCCGCCTTGGCGTTGTCCCGGACGAACTCCGAGCGGGCACCCACCGTTCCGCGGATCAGGTACGGGCCGACCACGGGCGCGCAGAAGCCGCTCCAGTGCGCGGCCGCACTCCATCCCCGCTCGCGGCCCGGGCGCATGCGCTCGTACGGCCCGGCGGGCCGGTTGAGCCACCACGGCGGCGGCATCGGCGGCCCGGGCATCACCCGGTGCATCGGCATCATCGGCGGCCCCGACATCGGCATCAGCAGGTCGTCGAGCAGCGCCTCCAGATCCGCCCGGGTGCGCCCGGCCAGCGCCGCGGCGACCCGCTCCTCGAACTCCTCGTCGTCCAGCCTGCCTTCGCCGTAGGCGTGCTTGAGGTGTTCGATCGTGCGTTCGCGATCCGCGTCGCCGACCCGCATGTGCGCGGGCATGCCGTACCAATGGGGTGGATGAGGACCGGAATTCGGGTGCATGCGCGGCTCCTCTCGCTGTGCACACGGCTTCGTACAGCATGCGCCGTCGACGGACCGTGGTCTATCAGGGATAACCCTTGGTCCGACCCCTGGACAACCGTCGCAGGTATGAGTGCGATCCGCCTCGCGACGAAGCGCCTGCGGATTTCGTCCGGTGCGACGCCGGGCCGGACCCGGTCAGAACAGCCGGCGCAGCAGCCGCAACGAGTGCGCCTCCAGGTGTACGGAGGTGCCCGCCTTGGCCGCGGGCCGGTCCCGATCCAGCACCACCGCCGCACTGTCCAGCACCGTCCCCCACGCCGCGCCGTACTCGGCGGGCGGCAGGGTGAAGTGCAGGTCCCCCTCGTGCGCGTTGATCAACAGGAAGAACGAGTCGTCGCGGATCGGTTCGCCGCGCGGGCCGGGTTCGCCGATCGCGTCGCCGTTGAAGAAGACCGAGATCGCCTTGTTGAAGCCGGCCTGCCAGTCCGCCACGGTCATCGGCCGCCCACCGGGTGCGAACCACTCGATGTCGGCCAGGCTCGCGTCGTCCGCCGGCACCCCGCGCAAAAAGCGCCGGCGGCGAAACACCGGATGCTCGCGGCGCAGCCGGATCAGCATCTGCACCCATTCGAGGAACACCCAGTGCTCCCGGCCGCGTTCCCAGTCGACCCAGGAGACCTCGTTGTCCTGGCAGTACGCGTTGTTGTTGCCGCCCTGGGTGCGGGCGATCTCGTCCCCGTGCAGCAGCATCGGCACGCCCTGGGACAGCAGCAGCGTCGCGGCCAGGTTGCGCTTGGTCTTCTCCCGCAGTGCGAGGATCTCGATGTCGGTGCTCTCGCCCTCCACTCCGCAGTTCCAGGACCGGTTGTGGCTCTCCCCGTCCCGGCCGTCCTCACCGTTGGCGTCGTTGCGCTTGTGCTCGTAGGAGACCAGGTCGTGCAGCGTGAAGCCGTCGTGGGCGGTGACGAAGTTGACCGACGCGGTCGGCCGCCGGCCGTCGTGGCGATACATGTCGCCGGATCCGGTGAACCGGGCGGCGAAGTCCGGGAGCATGCCCGGTTGTCCGCGCCACAGGTCGCGCACGGTGTCCCGATACCGGCCGTTCCACTCGGTCCACAGCGGCGGGAAGTTGCCCACCTGGTAGCCCTCGTCGCCGACGTCCCACGGCTCGGCGATCAGCTTGACCCGGCTGACCACCGGGTCCTGCTGGACCAGGTCGAAGAACGCGGAGAGCTTGTCCACCTCGTAGAACTGCCGGGCCAGTGCCGCCGCGAGGTCGAAGCGGAAGCCGTCGACGTGCATCTCGGTGACCCAGTAGCGCAGCGAGTCCATGATCATTTGGAGCACGTGCGGATGCGACATGCGCAGCGAGTTGCCGGTGCCGGTGGTGTCCCAGTAGTAGCGCGGGTCCTGTTCGGACAGCCGGTAGTAGGCGCCGTTGTCGATCCCGCGCAGGGACAGCGTCGGGCCCAGGTGGTTGCCCTCCGCGGTGTGGTTGTAGACCACGTCGAGAATCACCTCGATACCGGCCTGGTGCAGGCATTTCACCAGGTAGCGGAACTCCTGCACCTGTTGCCCCAGCGAGCCGGTCGAGGAGTAGGCGGCGTGCGGCGCGAAGAAGCCGATCGTGTTGTAGCCCCAGTGGTTGGCCAATCCCCGGGCGACCAGGTGTCCGTCGTCGACGAACTGGTGCACCGGCATCAACTCGACCGCGGTGACCCCCAGCGACCGGAAGTACTCGATCATCGTCGGGTGTGCCATGCCCGCGTAGGTGCCGCGGATCTCCGGCGGGATGTCCGGATGACGCATCGTCAACCCGCGGACGTGCGCCTCGTAGATCACCGTGTCGTGGTATTCGTGCCCGGGCCGGTGGTCGTCGCCCCAGTCGAAGTACGGGTTGACCACGACCGAGGTCATCATGTGCGGCGCCGAGTCGCTCTCGTCGATCCGCTCCGGCTCGCCGAACCGATACCCGAACACCGGTTGGCCCCAGCGGATGTCGCCGTCGAATGCCTTGCCGTACGGATCCAGGAGCAATTTGGCCGGATTGCAGCGGATCCCCCGGCGGGGCTCCCAAGGCCCGTGCACGCGGTAGCCGTAGCGCGCACCGGGTTGCAGGCCGGGCAGGTATCCGTGCCAGATGCCACCGTCCACCTCGCGCAGCGGCACCCGTTCCTCGTTGCGGGCATCGTCGACCAGGCACAGGTCGACGGCTTGGGCGACATCGCTGTACAGGGCGAAGTTGACGCCCGTTCCGTCGTAGGAGGCACCCAGCGGAAACGGGTGTCCGGGCCACAGCGTCATCGAGGTTCCCCCCTTCGCGGCCGGGTTCGGCCTGACCGCACACCTGCCCGGGTCCGGGCCCGGGAACCGTTCCCGCGCCCGATGCGTCGGACGGCCATGCGAATCCACGACCGTTCCACGCGCGGGGCCACTGCCCTGCCGATCCTCGTGCTGACGGCGGGACTCGTCGTCACCGGTTGCACCTCCTCCTCCGGCGACTCGAAGCCGGATCCGGTCCGCACGGCCGCCCTGTCCGGGGAGACGATGCGGCTCACCGCGTTCGACTCGTGCGGTGCGCTGGTCGACGACTTCCGTGCGGCGGCGCTGCGCACGATGTCCGAGAAGAAGTCCGTCGACAACGCGAAGCCCGGGACGAAGTCGGACGGCGAGGCGCCGGCCGGCGCACCCAGGGCGGCGGCACCGCAGGGCCTGGCCGCGGATGAGGCGGCGCCCGGCGCGCCGGAGCACTCGACCACCAATACCCAGGAGCAGGGCGTCGACGAGCCCGACCTGGTCAAGACCGACGGGCGTCGGGTGCTGACCGTGGCCGACGGCCGGCTCAGCGTGGTGGACGCCGCGACCCACCGGGTCACCGGCACGCTGGACGTGCCCGGCGCGCGGGCGAGCGATCTGCTGCTGTCCGGCGATCGAGCCCTGCTGATCATGAACGGCTCGACGAACCTGCCCAAGAACAAGGGTGGTTCGGGCAAGATGGCGCTGATCCCGGGCGATCCGGGCGGTTCGTCGAGCCCGGTCGTGGGTGGGCGGGCCCGCTTCGTACTGGTCGACCTGACCGCCGCGCCGCGGGTGATCGGCGACCTGTCGGTGGACGGGAGCTATGCGGACGGGCGGCAGATCGGCAGCACCGCGCGGATCGTGGTGCGCTCGCGGCCGCGACTGTCCACCTCCGCGAGCAGGTCGCCCGGCAAGGCCAAGGATCTGATCCAGCGCTCGACCGCCTCGGACTGGCTGCCGCAGTTCACCCTCGCCGCGAACGGTCGGACCGATTCCGGCGATCTGGTCGGCTGCGACCGGGTGAGCCGGCCGCAGGCCGAGCCCGGCGATCCCGGGCACACCGGCACCGCGACGCTGAGCGTGTTGTCCTTCGACCTGACTCGCGACCTGGACAAGGGCGATCCGGTGACGGTGGCCGCCGACGTGGACAACGTGTACGCGTCGGAGTCCAACCTCTACCTGGCGACCACGACCAACCGGCGCAGCGTGTCCGCGGACCCGAAGGTGATCGGCGGCGGACCGCCGAGCACGACGACCACGATCAACCAGCTCGACATCTCCGGCAAGGGCACGCCGAGGCTGGTCGGCACCGGCGTGGTCTCGGGCGCGATGGTCAACGAGTACGCGATGTCCGAGCACGCGGGCAACCTGCGGGTGGCCACCACGCTTTCACCCGGCGACCCGACCGTGCCCGGTACCGTGCCCAGCGACCTGCCGCGGAACAACACCACCCGCGGCGACTCCGCTCCGGGCAGCGCGGCGTCGGGCCAGGCCGTCCCGGGCAGCGCGCCGCGCGGCGCCATCGCCCCGAGCGACCCCACCGACGCCACGCCGAGCACGCCGCCGGACATGCCGCCGCCGATCGCACCCCGCTCCAGCACCGAGTCGGTGGTCACCGTGCTGGCCCGCAGCGGCGACAGGCTGACCCCGATCGGCCGGGTGGGCGGTCTGGGCCGGACCGAACGCATCATGGGCGTGCGCTTCGCGGGCCCGCTCGCGTACGTGGTGACCTTCCGGCAGACCGACCCGCTGTACACGCTCGACCTGAGCGACCCGCGCAATCCCAAGGCGGTCGGCGAGCTCAAGATCAACGGCTACTCGGCCTACCTGCACCCGATCGCCGACGGCCGGCTGATCGGCGTCGGCCAGGACGCCACCGACGGCGGCCGACGCCTGGGCACCCAGGTGTCGTTGTTCGACGTGAGCACCCTGGCCAACCCGACCCGGGTCGCGCAGTACGCCCTCCCGGGCGCGAACTCGCAGGCCGAGCAGAACGCGCACGCGTTCTTGTACTGGGCCAAGGACGGCACCGTGGTGGTGCCGGTGAACGACTCCTACAGCATCTCGGCGCAGCCGCAGTTCGCTCCGGGGGAGAAGTCCCCGAGCGGCGGCTCGTACGCGCTGGTGTTGCGGGTGGAGGGGAGTCGCATCGTCGAGGTGGGTCGGGTGACGCACCCGGACGCGAGTATTCAGCGCTCGCTGGTGATCGGTTCCGACCTGTGGACCGTCTCGACGGCCGGGATCTCGGTGGACCGGCTGGCCGACGTGCGTCAGGTGGCCTGGATCCCCACCGCCTGACCGTCCCGGACGGCGCCCGGGCGGGCCGGTCTGGTATACCCGGGAGAAGCTGATCTGACAGACCATCAGAAACGACCGGGAGCGCACATGGCGGCCACCGTCTTCACCGACCTCCAGCAGATCAAGGACTCGGTGGGCAAGCACCTCGGCCACAGCGAGTGGCTGGAGATCACCCAGGACCGGATCAACCTGTTCGCCGACGCGACCGGCGACCACCAGTGGATCCACGTGGACGTGGAGAAGGCGAAGAAGGGCCCGTTCGGCGCGCCGATCGCACACGGCTACCTGACCCTGGCGTTGTCCAACCTGTTCCTGCCGCAGATCGTCGAGGTGCGCAACATCTCGATGGGCGTGAACTACGGCGTGGACAAGGTGCGCTTCCCGGCGCCGGTCCCGGTCGGCTCCCGGGTGCGCGGCGGTGCGGAGATCGTGGCGGTCGCCGACATCGCCGGCGGCATCCAGGTGACCATCCGGATCACCGTCGAGATCGCCGACTCGGCCAAGCCGGCCTGCGTGATCGACTCGATCAGCCGCTACCTGGCCTGAGCGGGCACGACCGGCCCATGGGCCGGTCGTGCCCGCTCCACGACGCCGGACGGGCCCGCGATGGGCCCGTCCGGCGTTTCGCGAACCGGATCCGCGCGCGCTACGCGTTCGGCTCGATCACGACGCAGCGGGTGCGGCTGTAGATGGTCGGCATGCACTTGTTGCAGTGGATGCACAGCGACTTGGTGTCGCGTTCGGCCGCGATCCGGTTGATCAGGTCCGGCTCGCGCAGCACCGCCCGGCCCATCGCGACGAATTCGAAGCCCTCGGTCATCGCGAGGTCCATCGTGTCCCGGTCGGTGATCCCGCCGAGCAGGATCAGCGGCAGCTTCAACTCGGCCCGGAAGCGCCGAGCGGAGGAGAGCAGGTATGCCTCCTCGTACGGGTACGAGCGCAGGATGCGGTTGCCGATCAGCTTGACGCCCAGCCGCTGCGGCTGCGGGAAGGTCGCGGCGAACTCCGGCACCGGGGCGTCGCCGCGGAAGAGGTACATCGGGTTGAGCAGCGAGCTGCCGGCGGTCAGTTCCAATGCGTCCAGCGAGCCGTCCTCCTCCAGCCGGCGCGCGGTCCGGATGCTCTCCTCCAGGCGGATGCCGCCCGGGACGCCGTCCTCCATGTTGAGCTTGGCGATCACCGCGATCCGGTCGCCCACCGCGTCCCGCACCGCCCTACACACCCCGCGCGCGACCTTGGCCCGGTTGGCGAGCGAACCGCCGTAGGCGTCCTTGCGGTGGTTGAGCTTGGGGCTGAGAAAGGCGCTGGCGAAGTAGTTGTGACCGAGGTGGATCTCCACCGCGTCGAAGCCGGACTCGATCGCCAGCAGCGCGGCGTCGGCGTGCGCGCGGGTGATCCGGTCGATGTCCGCCTCGGTCGCGGCGTGCGTGGTGCGCATGCTGAGCGGATTGAACATGCGCCCGGCGGACAGCGCGGGCCGGCCGTTGGACTTGGCGTTGGCCACCGGACCGGCGTGGCCCAGTTGCGCCGAGACCGCCGCGCCCTCGGCGTGCACGGCGTCGGTGAGGCGGCGAAGGCCGGGCACCGCCTCGGGGCGCATCCAGATCTGGTGCCGGTCGGTACGGCCCTCGGGGGAGACCGCGCAGTAGGCCACGGTGGTCATCCCGATGCCGCCCGCCGCGGGACGCCGGTGGTACTCGATCAGGTCGTCGGTGACCAGCGCGTCCGGGGTGGCCCCCTCGAACGTCGCGGCCTTGATGATCCGGTTGCGCAGCGTGAGGGGGCCGAGTGTGGCGGGGGCGAAGACGTCGGGTATCACGAGGCACCTCGTTCTGTGCGGGCTGTCCGGGACGGACCGGGCGTGCACGGGTCGGCCGGCGACACGTCGGCGGGGCGTGGGGCGTCGAGGCCGGCGGTGACGAAGCCGACGACGGCCGCGGCGGCGGGCGGCGGGACGAACGCGTCCGCCACGGGTTGGCCGTAGAGCTGGAGCAACAGGTCGAAGGCGAGCCGCCAGCGATCCGAGACCTCCCGGGCACTGAGGTCCGGGCGCGCCGCGGCCAGCAGCCCGCGCCACGGTGCGTGCCGAAACCATGGGTCGTCCCATGGCAGTTCGTGCCCGGAGAGCACGGTACGGGCGAGCAGCTGAAGCAACATCGGCCCGTTGGGTTCGCGGGCCAACCGGTCGAACGGCTCGACGATGATCGTGACCACCTCGCCGATGGTGGGCGTCCAACCGGCCGCGCGGGCCCGCTCCAGGTCGGCCAGGGGCTCGGCCCACAACGGCCCGAGCCGCTGTTGCAGCAGTGCCACGACCAGGTCCCGCTTGGATCCGAAGTGGTAGTGCACGGCGGCCGGATTCATCCCGGCGGCCGCGTTCACCGCCCGGACGGAGACCCTGTCGTAGCCCTGGGCGAGGAAGAGCCGTTCGGCCTCGTCGAGCAGCCGGGCCCGCGATTGTGCTGTCACGGCAGGCACCAAACCACGAAGTGCCGGCATTTTCAATCACTGATTGAAGCACTGATCGCAACGGCGGCCGGGTCACGGCGCGCGCCGTATCGGACGCGGGTCTCCACCAGGCGCTCAATCCAGGGGGACCAGGAGCACCGGACAGTGGGCGTGTTCGATCGCGGCGGCCGCGACGTGGCCGACCCAGTGCCGCAGCGGGCCTCGGCGGTGTCGGACGCCGACCACCGCCAGCGCGCTGCCCGCCGACGCTTCCACGAGCGTCCCGGCCGCGTCGGCCATGACCGAGTCCGCGCGTACCTCGACGTCGGGAAACCGCGTCCGCGCCCAGCTCAGCGTGCCCTCCAGCGCCGTCGCATGCACCTCGGCGACCGCGCGCATGTCCGCCTCGCTGGGCCCGGCGAGCCCCGCGTAGCCCGGCCAACTCCACGCGTGCACCGCATGCACCGGCACACCCCACCCGCCGGCCGCCTCGAACGCGGCCCGCACCGCGCGATCGTCGCCGTCGCCCTGAACGCCGAGCAGCACGTCCGCGCCGGCCGGCCCGGCCGAAGCCGCGTGCTCGCCGCGCACGATCAGCAGCGGGCACGTGGTCCGTGCGGCCAAAAAGCGCGAGACCGAACCCAGGAGCAGGCCGACGAACCCGCCGCGCCCCCGTGATCCGGTGACCAGCAACCGGGCGCCCTCGGCCGCCGCGAGCAGCGCGTCCCCGGGCAGCCCGTAGCCGACCCGGGCCTGCACGATCAGGCCCGGATGGCGCCGCACCGCCGCCGCCGCGGCGTCCCGGACCAGCGCCTCGGCCGCCCGAACGGTGTCCTCGTCCGGCTCCACCGACTCGAAACCGGGAGTGGCCATCGGCATCCGGATCGCGTGCACGACGCGCAGCAGCGCGCCCTGCCGGACCGCCGCCTCGGCGGCATGGGCCACCGCCCGGTCGCCGTACTCCGAGCCGTCCGTGCCCACGACCACCAGGGGCGTGTCGACCTCGCCTGTGTGCGCCATGCCTGCTCTCCACTACCGGTGTCGAAACGGCGAAGAGCGGCCCGGCGGTCCTGCCGCCGAGCCGGCTCGGGTGACCGCCGCGATCAGAAGCTCAGGCTGCTCAGCAGGTTCGCGAGGCTTCGGCCGCTGCTGTGGATGCTCGGCGCGATCGAGGTACCGGCGAGATAGAACCCGAGCAGCGAGCACACGACGGCGTGCGGGATTCGCATGCCGCCCTTGCGGATCAGGATGAGCACGATGACGGCCAGCAGGACGACGGCGGAAATGGACAAGGCCATGGGGGTGACTCCTCGGGAGGCGCGCGCGGAAGCGCAGGGGACGGAACGGCCGCACCGATGTCGGGACAGCGCGAAGAGTGCCGGTGGGACGGCCGAACTTCTGTGCTTTTGTCACCGGTACAAAAACTAACAGAAAGTGTCTATAAGGTAGCAAAAGGTCACAACTTCGCTCGTCGGGTCGCCCCCGTGACGGCGTGTCTCGGCGTGTCCCACCCCGCGCCCGGCGGGTTCGAGTCACGGGGCGGCGCGAAAATCACCCGCCGTCGCCCCTCGATCGCTCTTCCCGACCCGCCTCAGCCGTGGAATTCTGGCCGCGCCCGCGCCCAGCCAGCACCACTGCCGGAAGGTCCGCCGTGCCCGAAACGATCGACAGCGCCGCCCCGAACACCGCCGCGTTCGACGTCTACAGCCCAGACAGCTACGCGGCGGGCATCCCGCACGCCACGTTCGCCCGGATGCGCCGCAGCGCTCCCGTCTACCGCCACGCGGACCCGGAGCGGCCGGACGGCTTCTGGGCCGTCACCCGGCACGCCGACGTGATCCGGGTGTCCCGGAACCCGGAGATCTTCTCCTCGCGCGAGCGGTTGTCCCTGCTCGTCGAGCCCGAGGAGGACGTGCTCGCCACCCAGCGGCTGATGATGCTCAACATGGACCCGCCGGAGCACTCGCGGCTGCGCAACATCGTCAACAAGGGCTTCACCCCGCGCACCACGCTGACCCTGGAGGACAAGGTCCGTGACGCCTGCGAGCGGATCGTGGCGAGCGCCCTGGACCGGGGCGAGGGCGACTTCGTGGCGATGTGCGCGGCCGAGTTGCCGCTGGTGGTGATCGCCGACCTGATGGGCGTACCGCAGATCGACCGGCATCGGCTGTTCGAGTGGTCGAACAAGCTGGTCGGCGACGCGGACCCGGACCTGCGCCAGGACGCGGGCGAGGCCGAGCAGGTGCAGATGGAGATGTTCGGGTACGCGGACGCGCTGGGCGCGGCCCGGCGCGAGTGTCCCGTGGACGACATCGTGTCCAAGCTGGTGTGCCCCGACCGCGACGGTCAGGAGCTGACCGCGATCGAGTTCGACCTGTTCTTCATGCTGCTGGCGGTGGCCGGCAACGAGACCACCCGCAACGCGATCTCCGGCGGCATGCTCGCGCTGATCGAGCACCCCGAACAGTGGGAGCGGCTGCGCGCCGACCCGGCCGGGCTGGCCGGGACCGCGGCCGACGAGATCGTGCGCTGGGTCAGCCCGGTCAACGCCTTCAAGCGCACCGCGGTCCGCGACACCGAGCTGAGCGGGCAGCCGATCGCCGCCGGCGACAAGGTGGTCGTCTACTACGCGTCCGCCAACCACGACGAGGACGTGTTCGACGACCCCTACCGCCTCGACATCGGGCGCGACCCGAACCCGATGCTCGGCTTCGGCGGCGGCGGACCGCACTTCTGCCTCGGCCGGCACCTGGCCAAGCTCGAACTGGAGATCATGTTCCGCACCCTGGCGGAGCGGGTCGAGCGGGTCGAACCGCTCGGCCCGGCACGGCGGATGCGGTCCAACTTCCTGAACGGCATCAAGGACATGCCGGTCCGGATCCACCGGGCCTGACCCGAGCGCGGACCCGACCGACCGCGGCCGGCCCGACGGGTGTCGGACCGGCCGCGGCTCACGCGGGAGCCGGCCGTCAGGCGGCGGGCACCTCGATGTCGGTCTCCAACCGGCGGCGTGCCCGCAACCCCTGGGTGATCGGGTGCTCGTCGCCCAGCTTGCGCCGACACGCCCGCTCGGTGCGGGTGAACCATTCGCGGGACTCGTCCCGCAGGCCGATCTCGCCCAGGCTCTGTACCCGGTTGCAGGCCGCGACCAGGGTGTGCGGGTGGTCCGCGCCCAGCAGCGCCTCGTACCGGTCGTAGGTCACCCGGTCCAGGTCGGCGCACTCGTTGGCCTGGCCCGCCTGGTAGAGGTTGTTCGCGTGGTTGAGCGCCGCCGCCAGGGTGTACGGGTGGTCCTCGCCCAGCAGTTCGCGCAGGCCCTCCAGGCTGCGCAGGCCGATGGCCATCGCCTCCTCGTCCCGGCCGACCGCCCGCAGGTAGATCGACAGGTTGCTGGCGCACCCGAAGGTGAACGGGTGCTGCGCGCCGAACTGCTCGCGGTAGCCCTGGTACGCCTCCTGAGCCAGGTCCAGCGCCGCCTCGTCGTTGCCCATCGCGTGGTTGTCGGCGGCGAGGTTGACCGTGCAGGAGAGCAGCACCGGATGGGTGGGGCCGAGGTAGGCCCGGTACTTCTCCAGGGTGTCGCTGTCCAGCGAGCGGGCGTAGCGGGCGTCGCCCGTCTGCCGGATCGTGACCGCGAGGTTCTTGGCGGTGCGCAGCGCGTCCCGGGTGCGACCCATCGCCTCCTCACGGGCCAGCGTCTGCTGGAGCACCGCCCGCGAGCCCGCGTAGTCACCCAGCTCGCGCAGGTCGTGGCCGACCTCGTTGGCCAGGAAGCAGGTCCTGGAATGGTCGTCGCCCTGAATCCGCCGGCGCCGGTCGAATGCCTCCTGGTGCACCTCGCGCGCCTCCTCCAGCAGGCCCATCAGGCGCAGTGAGACACCGAGGTTGTTCGCCGCGAGCAAGGTGTCGTTCGCGTCCTCGCCGAAGACCTCGCTGAAGCGCGTGTAGTTGTCCCGGTCGGATTCCAGCGCGGTGTGGAAGCGGCCGAGCGAACGCAGGTCGCCGCCGTAGCCGCGCCCGGTGATCAGCGTGTGCGGGTGGTCCGGACCCAGCGATTCGCGCTGCGCCTCCAACGTCGCCCGGTCCAGGTCGTACGCCTTGCGGTACTTGCCCTGGGAGCGGTAGACGTTCGCCAACTGGGTGCACATCCGCAAGGTCAGCGCGTCGTGCCTGCTGAACCGCGAGCGCCAGCGGTCCAGGGCGATCTCGGCGATGTACTGGCCGAACTCCCAGTCGTTGAATCGCCAGGCGAAGCGCACCTGTTCGACGATCCAGCGGCGCACCGACTCCGAGTCGCTCTCCAGCGCGCGCGAGGGCACCAGGTGCTTGTAGAGCTCCTCGTACGTCTCCTGGTTGGCCGGGTCGTCCACATCGCCGGGCGCGTTGGCGGCCAGGATCTCCAGCACCCGGGCGCGCCGGGCGGCGTTCTCCTCGGGCGGCATCTGGTCGCGCAACACCGCCTGGACCAGTCGGTGCACCTGGATGGTGTCCTCGCCGCGATCCACCCGGGCCAGCGCGTACCGGCCGAGCTGCTGGAAGATCCGGGACAGCAGGAGCGTGTCGCCGAGCGAGCTGTCCACCCGCACCAGTTCCTGGAGCACCTCGCGCGAGCGCAGCAGCCGCATCGAGATCGAGTCCGGCGACAGGTAGGCGCACAGTTCGAGCAGCCGCACCGCGGCGGGCTGCCGCTCCTTGAGCTCGTCGAGCGAGACGGTCCAGGTCGCGGCGGCGGTGGTCGGGTAGTCCGGCGGCTGGCCCTCGTCCAGGATCGCGGTGACGCGCGTGCTGACCCGCTCCAGATACTCCTCGACCTGCATCGCCGACTCGGCGAGCCAGGCACCGGCCTGCTCGACCGCCAGCGGCAGGTCGCCCAGCGCGGTGGCCACCTTTTGCGCGTCCGCCTCGGTCAGCGACGGCACCCGGCGCTGGAGCAACGCGACACTCTCGTCGCGGCGGAACACCGGGACCTCCAACGGACGCGCGCTGCGCGCCCAGAGGTCGTTGCGCGAGGTGACCAGGACGTGGCCGTTGACGCTGCCCTGGGGCATCAGGTGAGCCACCGACGCCGGTTCGTCCGCGTTGTCGTAGATCACCAGCCAGCGGTCGTAGGGCTCGCCCTGTTGCAGGGTCTGCAACACGCCGGCCGCCGCGTCCGTGACGTTCTCCCCGGAGGGCAGGTCTAGCCGATCGCCGAGTCGGGCGAGCTGGGCGGCGACACCCTGCGCCTGCTCCGCCGACACCCACCAGATGACGTCGTAGTCGGCGGCGAAGCGGTGCGCGTACTCGAGCGCGACCTGGGTCTTGCCGACGCCGCCGAGGCCGTGCAACGCCTGGGGCAGCACGGCGGTGGCGCCCTTGGCGAGTTGGTCGCGCAGCCGCTCCAGGATGTCGTCGCGTCCGGTGAACGCCGGGTGGCGCGGCAGCAGTTGGGAGACCTTGGGCTTGGTCCCGGGGAACCTGGGGCCGTCCGCGGGCACGGCGTCGGTGGGCGTACGACCGAACGCGGTCAGCAGCACCGTACGGCACTGGTCCTCGGACAGCGCGGTCAAGGTGACCGTCTCGCCCACACCCGGGTCGCTGTCGATCAGGTCGTCCACCCGCAGGGTCACCACGCTCGCCTGGTCGACCGCGGCCAGTCGGCGCAGCGCCGTGCGCATCGCGGTCCAGGATCGGCTGGGCAACGAGTGGGAGGACGAGACGACCACGACGCTGTCGACGTTCTGCAGGTCCTCGATGGAGGTGTCGCAACCACCGGTGCCGACCACCTGGGCTCCCGAGGCGGTCAGTTGGGCCCGCACCCAGTCCACCCACATCCGGTCGCGGGCGCTGTAGAGGATGCGCACGGTGACCGGGGCGGTGTAGCGGACGCGCTCGAAGCGGCGCAGTTCGCGCCGGCGGTCCACCTCGTCGATCGGGTCGAGCCGGATGATCGCGCCGTCGGTGAGCACGCCGGTCAGCCGCTCGTACGCGCTGAGCAGGCTGCCCTCCTGGAGCGGCCGGTCGCCGAGCGTGGCCAGGGTCTCCTCGTAGGCGTAGAACGCCTTGTAGGGGATCTCCACCTCGCCCCAGTACTTGGTCCGCTCGGCCTCGGAGCGGTCCGCGAGGAACTCGGCGAAACGCTCACGGGCGTGGTCGCGGCCGGCTTCGAGCTTGTCCTTCTCGTCGTCCTCCACGCGCATCGGCACGGGCAGGATGCGCAGCGGGCGATCGGCCTGGCGGGCGATCGAGCGGGCCACGTTGACGCCGCCGTCGATGGCCTGTTCGTTGAGCGTGAAGCCGTCCACCACGACGTCCGGCAACAGCGTGGTGCAGATGCCGGCGATGTCGTTGAGCCCGGTGCGGCTGTCGATCAGCGCGTAGTCGTAGGACGCGCGCATGTCCTCGCGCAGCGCGTCCAGGAAACCGATGCCGTGCGGGCTCTCGCAGAAGTCGGCCCAGTTGAAGCCGGCCAGCGTGGCCGCGTACTCGTGGTTCTGCCGGCCCGGGCCGAGGAAGCGGATCAGGCCGCCGTCGGCGAAGTCCCGGTCCACCTTGACCGCGCAGCCGTCCACCCGGCTCTCCGCGTCGCGGCTCGCCTCGATCATCGCGTCCGTGCTCGCCGGAGTACCGACCACCTTGGCGAACGCGCGGATCATGTCGAGCACGCCGCGCGTGTCCTCCAGCCGCTTGTCGATCAGGTACGGGTGGAAGTAGCGGTGCAGGCCCGGTGATTCGAGGTCCCAGTCCACGACGAGCACACGCTTGCCTCGGGAGGCCAGGATCCAGGCGACGTTGGCCAGGGCCATCGTGCGCCCGGTGCCACCCTTGTACGAGTAGAACGTGACGACGGTTCCCGGCGGGTTGTCGCTCATCGTTTCAGTGCTCCTCAACATCGCCACCGGGTCCCCACAGCAACGGGCGGCGGGGATTGTGTCGGGCCGTGATCCAGCGGGGTCGGGTGGGCAGGTCCGGCCCGGTGCGCGCGTGCATGGGCAGGACCCGGGCAACGGTCGCGACCGGCGCGGAGCCCGCGTACGGCATTCGGGCGGGGGTGGGACTCGCGGTGGTGCGCGCACCGAGGAGTTCGCGCGCCTCGGCCGGCGGCAGCGGGCGCAGCGGGACGCGGTTGACCTCGACCACCACGCGCGCCAACTCGGCGATCAGCCGCCGGTAGTCGGCGGAGTGGCCCTCCAGGCGCATCAGGTCGAACAGGCCCTGGCGGGCGTAGATCGGGCCGTAGTCGCCGTCGGCGCCCACGTCCGGGGTCGGCTGCTCGCCGGGGCGGGCGTCGGTGGCGCGCCAGCGCACGGTGGCCATCGCGTCGAGTTGTTCGCCGGTGCGCGCGCGGTGTCCGCGTACCCGTTCGGCCATCACCGCCCATTCACGCATGGCGTCGGGATCGGCGAGGTAGTCGGGCGAGGCCAGCACCACCGCGGCGGGAACCGAGCACGCGGCGAAGGTTTCGGGTGGGTCGCCCGGATCGCGGTCCGCGCACGACGACAGCAGGCCCCGTGCGCCGTCCCGGCCCGGCACTCGGGCGGAGACGGCTTGTTCGAGGTCGGCGTGGAAGCGCTCGACGTACACACGCTCGTCGCCGCACGACCGACTCGTGAAGAAGACCGGTGTCATCTCGACCTCTGCTGTCGGTGCTTCGTTTCGACGCGCGTGGGATTGCCCTCCCCGTCCGTCACTCGTTGTTCCCAGGCTACCCGAGTCCATCACTCGAAGTTACTCCTCGTGACATCAGGTAATCTCATGTTCTCTCTCGTTTCGTATCGTTGTGCCCATGCCCACAACCGGCCTACCCGAGTCCGCCCGGGCTTCTGCGCCGTTTCGCTCCGCCCAGGTCCGCCGCCCCGATCGCACCCGTTCGGCCGCGCGGCGCGCCGCGTCGGCGGGCACGTCCTCGCGCCACCACGGCTCGACGGTGTCCGCCATGCCCGCCACGACCCGCTCCCCGTCCGGCGTCAGTTCGCCACACCCGCGCAGCGTCGCGATCGCCTCCGCGACGTGCGCACGATGCACGGCGAACTCGGCCTGTGCCCGATCCTGCTCCTCCCCCGCGGCCGCATGCCGCCGAATCCGCCAGAAGTCCGCGATCCCCAGGTGCGCGTAGGCACCTTGCAGGAGCGCACCCACCGGTCGGGGGTCCAACCGCCAGGGCGCCCGATACCTGAGCGTCGAGCGTTCCGAGAGATTCGTGATGTCCTGTACCGCGCCGAGCTTGTTGTGCTGGAACTCGTGGATCAGCGTCACGGCCAGCGTGATCGGCCCCATCGCCGGCGTCAACGCGATGCTTCCGAACGCGTATCGGGACGACGAACTGAGGCTGACCCCCGGTTCCGCGACCACCGGGACCAGTGTGGACAGCGCCTGGCCCAGACCGGCCGCGTAGGCCCGGTGAGCCACCGCGAGCCGGCCCCACGCTTTCCCGAAGTTCCTTTGCAGCAAGGATACTTGGTGCATGGACAAGCGAGCCGTCGGCTCCCAGCGATGCACGTCGC
Organism: Embleya scabrispora DSM 41855; assembly: GCF_000372745.1. Taxonomy (GTDB): domain Bacteria; phylum Actinomycetota; class Actinomycetes; order Streptomycetales; family Streptomycetaceae; genus Embleya; species Embleya scabrispora. The sequence continues at coordinate 171,026 of NZ_KB889697.1, forward strand.
GATAGGGGTCCACGTCCTCGATCGCCACGGTGGCGGACAGCCCGGCGGCCGAGGCGGAACATACCCGATTGGCCTCGCGTCGCGCGAGGGGACCGTCGACCCGCCAGTGCCGCCCGATCGGCGCGGTCCCACCGGTGTCCTCGCCCACGCGTACCCGGCCGAGCGTGGGCAGGTACACCCATCCGTCGACCGCGCGCACCCGGATCCGCTCCCCCGGGGCGCGCTCGGGATCGGCGCGCAGCGCGGCGGCGGCCGCGATCGAGCCGAGGTGGTCGAGCAGTCGATCCGCGTCCGGTGCCGCCGGGCGCGCCTCGGGTCGGCGCAGCCACAACAGGCAGCGCATCGCCCACGCGCCGGTGTACGGATGCATCAGCACCGTCCGGGCCGCCTGCGGCGCCGTGCGCTGGATCTGGGCGAGCAGGTCCAGCGCGTCGACCAGGTGCGCCGTGCGGGTGCTCGGCAGCCGCTCGCGGGCAGTGGCGACCACCGCGTACACCTGGAGCAGTCGGCGGCTCTCCTGGGCCCGCACGAGTGCGGCCACGGCCTCGGATCCGCCGTAGCCCGCGGCGAGTTCGGCGAATACCGCGGCGTCGAGGCGATGTGTGCCGATCATCGCCGACGCTCCGGGCCCACCAGGGCGCGCACGTCGGCGCGCACCCGAACCGCCACGTGCTCGATCAGTGCCCGCAGGTCGGCGCAGTACACCGAGGGATTGTCGAATCCGTTGGCCGGGTGGTAGCGATGCGCCCGCAGGCCGCCTCCGCAGGTGCGCAACACCGGACAGCGCCGGCAGGTGGGACTCGGCTCGGTCCCGGCGCCGGTGGTCGCGGCCAGTACGGTCGCCGGGTCGTGCCGGAAGACGTCGAGCCCGGTGGCCGCCGCCCCGTCGTAGGCGGCCTTGAGGGCGTCCTGCCGCTCGAAGGTGCCGTCCGTCTCGATCACCACCGATCCGGCCGGGCTCAGCCCGAGCGTCTCGCTGCGCACGCTCCGGCCCAGGGTCAGGTCGACCAGGTCCTCCAGGAGGCGCACCCGGGTTTCCCGCACGGGTGCGCCGTACCAGCGGTCGAAGACGGCGATCAGCCAGTCGGCATGGGCGGTTTCGTCGGTGCGCGCGCCGGGCGGCGGATACTCCCAGGTGGCGTGCGGGAGCAGCAGGTCGATCATCGGCGGCGCGTGCGCGAGCAGTTCCTCGTAGGTGGCGACCGGGTCGTTCGCCAGGTCGATCGTGGCGAGCAGACCGCCGTACAGGGGCCGGTAGCGGGGCCGGCGCAGCAGCTCGATGCCGCGCACCGTCTCGGCGTGGCTGCCTCGCCCGTCCGGGCCGCGCCGGTGCCGGTCGTGGGCCGACTCGTCGCCGTCGAGCGAGACGCCGACCCGGATCCGATGCGCGAGCAGCACCTCGGCGCAACGCTCGTCCAGGAGCACCCCGTTGGTCTGCAGCGTGAAGCGCGGCTGGGCCACGCCCGCCAGCGCGGCCCGCAGTTCGCTCGCGATGGTGTCGAGTCGATCCGGTCCCACGAGCAGCGGCTCGCCGCCGTGCAGCACGATGTCCAGCGTCCGCAGGCCGGTTCGCTCGGCATGCGCGCGCAGCCATCGACCCAGTGCGACCACCGTCTCGTCGGCGATCAGGCGGGGTCGGTTCCGCCAGCCCTGGTCCCGGAGTTCGTACACATAGCAGTAATCGCACGCCAGGTTGCAGCGCGCGGCGATCTTGACGATGAATTGCCGAAACGGTATCGCCTCGTTCATCGGCCCTCCCACGGTCAGTTCCGGATGCCGGTGCTCCCATCCGACCGGGATTCGTCAACACCCTCGTCCGCGTCGGCCGGCACCCAGATCTCGGCGAAGGCGGGTTCGACGGCACTGTCGAAGGTGGCGACCACCGCCTCCGAGGGCTCCTCGGACTCGCGGATCAACCGGCGCAGCGCACTGCCGAGCACGGAGGCCGGCAGGTCGTCCAGATCGTCGAGACAGAGCCCGTCGAGGTCCGGCAGGGCCGACTCCACGTCACCGCGCTCCCCTTGCATCCGCAGGTCCCCCGTTCTCCCGCGTCGCCCGGACGTTCGAGTCCGTGTCGGACGACCGGCGTGTGCCGTTCGCGCGTGCCGTCCGAGTGAAACCCGTACATTCGAGTGCGGAACGTATCGCCACGATTACACAAGCCTTCCTATACTAGCCGGGCCGGGTCGGCCTGCGCGATGCTCTGTGTGGGCAGAGTCGTACACACGAACGGCCGGCACGGGGGCGGCAGTTGCCTGACCCGCGGCCTCCGGCGCGTGGGTATCGCTCTTGCCGTCCTTGTACGGTGCTCGATCCCGGGGGTCGCTTGGTGGACTACGACTTCTTCACAAGTCACGTCGCCGACCGTGATCCCAAGTGGGCTGCCCGCTTTCACGACGACATCGAGGCGGAACTGCGGCGCGGGGGCGACGGGGTGCGGGCGGCGATCCGCTTGCAGCCCACCTTCGGGCCGATCCAGGTCCCGGACGGGGATCCGCCCGCGCAGGCGCGCGCGATGGTCGCGCTGTGCTCGGACGACTACTTCGAGGACCTCGACTGCGGGCGCGATTGGGCGGTGTTCACCGACCGGTTGCGTCGACACGAGTCGATCGTGGGCGTCTTGCCGCCGAACCTGATCGCGGTGCCGTGGACCACGATGGAGCAACCGATCCCGGCCGCCCTCGGCGCGATGGAGTGGCCGGCCGGGATCCCCGGGCCCGGCGGCGGCCCGAGCGTGTTCGACATGCTGCGGCTGGGCGGCATCCGCGACCTGGGGTACGTGCGCGCGGTGCGCACGGTCGCCGATCGGGTGGCCGCGGCGCTGCGTCATCGGCTCGCGCCGCTGAGTCCCGGCGAGGCGGCCGAGATCGAACCGCTGTTCGGCAGCCACGAGGCCGGCACCCGCACACTGCCCGAGACACCGCGCCGGCTCCCCATCCTGGAACCGGTCCCGCCGGCCCGCACCGATCTGGTGATCAGCTACGTGGGCAACGACCTCGCCTGGGCCGACTGGGTCAGCGAGGTGCTCACCTTCGAGGACTACCGGGTCTCGCTGAGCCGCTGGGACTGGAGCGCGGGGGTGAGCTTCGGCAAGGCGATGGCCCAGGCGCGCGGGTTGGGCGAGCACGTGATCGCGCTCTTCTCCGAGCACTACTTCGAGGCCAGACGGCTGGCCATGGACGAATGGGAGGAGGCCCTGGGCGATGCGGACTCCGCGGGCCGGTTGTTGCCGATCGTGATCGGTCGCACCCAGGTGCCGTCGATGTTCCGCGGCGTCCGGCCGGTCGACCTGACCGAGGCGGACGCGGTCGGCCAGCGCGACCTGCTCGTGGACGCGGTGCACCGGTTCGCGCCGTTGCCCGCGCGGAATCCGGGGTTCGCCTGACCGTGTCCGACCCGATACCCGCACCGCCGCGCCCACCGAGACCGGCCGGACCGCCCAGGATCCCGCCTCCACCGCCGCCGCGCTCACCCACGGACAATCCGCCGGTGTGGCACGTCCCGGGCACCAGAGGGCGCTTCTACGGGCGTGACAACACGCTCGCCGACCTGCGCACGCTGCTCCAGGTCGAGCACCGCGTCGTGCTGCGCCCGCAGGACGACCTGCCCGGCCTGGGCACCACCCACCTGGCCCGCGAGTACGCCTACCGACACCGGCATCTGTACGACGTGGTGTGGTGGTTCGACTGCGCCGCCCGTGCCACCGAGAGTGGCGTCGCCTTCGTGCACCGCGTGCTCGAACAACTGACCGACCTCGGCCATCGGGTCGATCAGCAGGTCGGCCCGAAGCACGAACTGGTCTCACGGGAGGGCTGGTTGCTGGTCTTCGACGAGGTCGACCGGCCGGGCCTGATCGGCGAGATGATTCCGGCCGGCCCCGGCCACGTGTTGATCACCAGCACCGATCCGCTCGCCCGCCATCTGGGCAGCACGGTCGATCTGCCGCCGCTGGACCGGGGTTCGTCGGTGCTGATGCTCTTCGACGCGCACCGCGAGTTCGAGTTGGAGATGGTCACGGCCGAGGCGATCGCCGCGTTCGTCGGCGACCGGCCCGCGGCGATCGCCCGGATCGCCGAACTCTTCGCGTCCGGCCTGGTGACCCCGGACGTGACGCTCGAACTGCTGCGCTTCGGAAACATGGCCAAGCTGTCCCGAACCATTCCGCAGAACCAGGTCGTCTACCTCGCCGACCTGTTCCTGGCCGTACGCGGGTTGCGGGCTCCGGACACCTGGTCGATCTGGCTGGATCTGTCCGAGGACTACCTGGAACACCAGTTGCTGCACCGGCACATGACGGACGCGCGATCGATGCTGCTGCACATGATCCGGACCCTGGTCAACGGCCCGGAACCGATCCACTCGCTGCAGTGTCTGTGCCGCGCCCTGCACGATGTGCTGCCCAACACCCAGGGCGTCGAGGAGGTCTGCCGGGCGATCGACAACCTGCCCGGATGAACGGGTGGCTCCGCTTCCGTATCGGGCGAAGGAGCCGAATCCGGCCGGCCGGTGCGCGATGCTGGTACGCATGGCGAACAACGGGGAGCACGGGGGCGACACGGTGCGCTACTTCATCAGCCACGCCGGTTCGGACACCGCCTGGGCGGAGTGGGTCGCCGGCCAACTCCTGCAGGCCGGTCTGGATGTCGAACTCGACGCGTGGGACTGGGCGACGGGCGAGAACCTGACCACCAAGGTCAGCCGCGCGCTGGACGGCGCGGGGCACATGATCGCGCTGTTCTCACCCGCGTACTTCGTACCGGAGCGCTGGACCACGGTCGAGTGGACCGCGATGTCGGACGCGCTGCGCGGTGGCGGCCGCCGGCTGATCCCGCTCGTGGTGCACGAGTTGGACCGCGAACAGATCCCGTCCGTGCTGCGGCCGTTGTTGCGCAAGACGCTCTACGGCAAGTCCGAGGAGGACGCGCACGACGCACTGATGGCGGCGATCCACGGACCGTCGCGGCCCACCGATCCGCCGGCCTTCCCGGGCCCGCGCACGGGGGTGGGCGCGGGCGTGGGCGCGGGCGCGGGCAGTCCCCCGGCCTCGGACGCGCCCGAACCCGGGTCGCCGGCCGCGCCCGAATCGCCGGTCTCCCCCGCGCTGCCGGCCGCGCCGGTGCTGCGCCGCACCATCACGCCCGGGCATACCCGCGAGTTGACCGACGCGATCCTGGCCGTGCCCCGGATCGCCCGGACCGACCTGTGGAACCTGTGGCTGGATCTGGCCGAGGGCTACTTCGAACGACCGCTGCCCCGCGAGCAGATCGCCGCGCCGCGGATCATGCTGCTGCGGCTGATCCACGACCTGTCCACGCTCGCCGAGCCGGACCCGGCGCGCGCCCTGGACGCGCTGGTGCGCGCGCTGGGCGATGTGCAGCCGACCGGGCCGGAGATCGAACACGTGCGTGCGGTGCTGGCCGAGTTGACCCGGCCGGCCGACGCGGCCGACCGGACGTGCTGAGCCGGCGTCAACTCCCGTACGCGGCCCGCCGACGCCGCTCGTAGGCTCGCCGCCAGCCGGCCCGCCACAACAGGGCCGCGCCGGGCGGGATCCAGCGCAACACCCGCCGCCGTTCGGCGTCGGTGGCGTGGTGCAGGTGGAAGGCGACGAACGCGGGCAGGTCGCGGCCCCAGACCCGCACGGTGCGGGTCGGCATCCGCCCGTCCGGCGTGCCGCGCACGTGCCGGCGCATCAACGGGAACAACTGGTGCTCCTCGGCCAGACTGTGCCGGGCCACCTGCTCGTACAGCCGCCCGATCGCGGGAGAACGGTCGCGCAGCGGCACGCTCGTGTCGGCCGCACGACGCATCGTGTCCTCCAGCGCCGAGTGGTCCACCTGGAACGCGGACACGGTGCGGGCGGCCCGCGGCGAACCGGCGCGCACCCACGGATACAGGACGGTGTGTTCCTCGCGGTGATGCGCGCGCAGGAAGCGCAGCACGAGCGCGAGATGCTCCTCGACCGCGCGCACGCGCAGGATGTCGACCGGGTCGAGGTGTCGGGTCACCTCGGCCAGTCGGGCCAATTCCTCGCGCAGACCTCGGTGCGCGACGTAGCCGGGAGTGAGGTCGAGAGCGGGGGTGGGAGTGGGCGTTACGGGTGAAACGGTGGTCGTCGACACGGGGGCCGCCTCGGGGGCATGGAAAGGGCGAGCCTCACACCGTAAGGGCATGCCGTAGGTCTTCCGCACCGATGCAAGGAGATTTCCGGCCATTCCCGATCGACGCCTGTTTCCGGTCCGATACCGGCCGAGCCGATACCGAACCGGAACGCTGGTTGTCGTTTTTCTTGCGCCCTGGTGTGCGCGCTACTTCTTGAGGTTGGGGATCGTCCAGTCGATCGCCTTGTGCCCCATGGCCGCCAGCGCGGCATCGATCTGCGAGAACGGCTTGCTGCCGTGGAAGAGCTTCGCGGACAGCGGCGAGGGGTGTGCGCCCTGCACGATGGTGTGCTTGGCGGTGTCGATCAGCGCCGCCTTCTTCTTGGCGTGCCCGCCCCACAGCACGAACACCACCGGCTTGTCCCGGTCGCTCACCGCCTTGATCACCGCGTCGGTGAACTTCTCCCAGCCGCGGCCCTTGTGCGACGCGGCCTCGTGCGCACGCACGGTGAGCACGGTGTTCATCAGCAGCACGCCCTGCTGCGCCCACGGCATCAGGTAACCGTTGTCGGGTATGGGCAGACCGATGTCCGCGTGCATCTCCTTGTAGATGTTGCGCAGCGACGGCGGGATCTTGACCTCGGGCCGCACCGAGAAGCACATGCCGTGCGCCTGGTTGTCGTCGTGGTACGGGTCCTGCCCGACGATGAACACCCGGACGTCGTCGTACGGCGTCGCCTCCAGGGCCGCGAACACCTCGTCCTCCGGCGGGAAGATCTGGTGTTCCTTGCGTTCCGCGTCCACGTACGCGGTCAGCTCGGCGTAGTAGGGCTTCGCCAACTCCTCCGCGAGCACGGGCTGCCAGGACTCGGGCAACGTCTGCACAGCAAGAACCTCCACACGAGGGCGCAACGCCCATGGATCAACGTGGGATCCAACGTAGCCGCTCGCCCGGACACCTCGGTCCGCACCGAGGAATCGGTGCGGACCGAGGCGGCCGAAGTGTCCCGTCTCGGCCGACTCGCCCGGCTCGCTCGTCACGCCCGGCTCGCGTGTCGAGGGCAGCGCCCTACTCGCGCGCCCGAGGTCTCGTACGACCTACGCCTCGATCGTCTCGTCCGGCTTCGGGTCCGGCTTGTAGCAGAGCTTCATCAGCAGTGCGGCGTTCGCGACGCCGACGCCGGCCGCGAACAGCGCCGGACGCAGGCCCGACTTCTTGCGACCGATCAGCGCGTCCACCGAATACCTGCCGTTGCCGAGCGCGGCGAGCGCGACCGCGGCGCCGCCGACCACGGCGGTGTACTCCCAGCCGCCCTTGAAGACGAAGAAGCCCTTGCCCTTGTGGTCGGTCGCCGCCGCGACGCTCATCAATCCCACCGTCGCCGCCGCGGGCAGCGGGTTGGCCACGCCGAGCGCGATGCCGACCCCGGCCGCCATCTCGGTGCCCGCCGCGAGGCGCGCGTGCACCTCGGCGGGCTTGAGGCCGAGCGACTCGAACCAGCCGGTGGTGCCGGCGAGGCCACCGGGGCCGGCGACCTTGTTGTAACCGTGCGCAAAAAGCATCGGACCGAGCGTCGCGCGCAGCACCAGTGCCGCCACATCGCGGCCTTCGGTCGCCGCCGCGGCCTTCTTCTTGCCGAACATCGCCCACCTCATCAACTGACGCATCGTCATATTTCTGTGGGCAACCTACCGGAGCGACACCGAAAGCACCGTGTCGCACGTCATCCGGATCAGCCCGGCCGGCGTTCGAGAACAACCGGCCGCGGGCCGTCCCGATTCAAGCCCGTCCGGCGTTCGAGGCCGAAGCGCCCGCCGCTCGCGGCACAACCACCGGGGTATCGTCCCCCGGCGCCCGCAGGATGTCCGCGTCCACGTCGTACAACGCCCGCACCAACGCCGCGTCCACGACGTCGCGGGGCGGCCCGGACGCGATCACCTCGCCCGAGCGCATCGCGACCAGCACATCCGCGTACCGAGCCGCCGACGCCAGGTCGTGCAGCACCATCACCACCGTGCGCCCGCCCGCGGCCACCCGCCGGACCAGACTCAGCACCTCGACCGCGTGCCCGAGGTCCAGCGCCGAGGTCGGCTCGTCGAGCAGCATCACCGGCGCCTCCTGCGCGATCACCATCGCGACCCAGCAGCGCTGCCGCTGCCCGCCGGAGAGCCGATCCAGGCGCCGATCGGCCAGGTCCGGCACGCCGGTCGCGGTCAACGCCTCCCGGCAGACCCGCTCGTCCGCGCGCGACCACTGGCGGAACAGCCCCTGATGCGGATGCCGGCCGTAGCGCACGAGTCCGGCCACGGTGACCGCCTCCGGCGCGGTCGGGTTCTGCGGCAACAGCCCTACCCGGTGCGCGGCCTGACGCGGCTTCAGTTGCCAGACGTCGTCGCCGCCGACGCTGATCCGACCCGAATCCGGCTTGTGCAGGCGGGCGATCGAGCGGAGCAGCGTGGACTTGCCGCAACCGTTGGGCCCGACGATCGCGACCACGCTGCCGGCGGCCACGGACAGATCCACGCCCGACACGGCCCGGTGCCCCGGGTATCCGGCGTGCAGATCTTCCACGAGCAGTTCCATGGGCGGACCCTCCCGGCCGTACACAGCAGATATAAGGCGAGGCTAACCTAAGTGGTCGCGTCGCCGGCACCGCCGGCACCGATCACCGGGCGCGGTACATCGCAGGCCCGGTCAGCGGGCGCCGATCTCGCGGAACCACTGGGCCCCGACCCGGCCGGTACGGTCCGCGAACAGCAGCGCGTCCCGTCCGTGCCAGGCGAGCGCGGTCACCGGCGCCGGAACGTGCCGTCGGGCCAGCGGGGTCGGCGCCCGACGGGCCGAGCCGGCGCGCACGTCCCACACCACGAGCATGCCGTCGCCGCCCGACGTGGCCATCAGGCCACCGCTGCCCGGCCGCCAACTCGGCGCGCACGCCTGCGGTTGGGCGGGCAGTCGGCGCGGGCGCGGGCGGACCCGGCCGCCGCGCGCGGCGAGGTCCCACACGGTCAGTCCGGCCCGGTCCTCCGCGGCCAACCAGTGCCCGCCCGAGTCCAGCGCGAGCCCGGCCACCGGCGCGGTGCCGGCCGCGCCGAGGTCCTCGTGCGTACCGCCGAAGCCGCGCACGTGCACGCCCGGCCCGTCGCCGGCCGCGCACAACCACGCGCCGTCCGGCGCGCTCGCGAGCACCCGTACCGGGATCGGACAGGTCCACACATTCGTCCGCCCGCGCGGTCCGTACATGTGCACCTCACCGCCGAGCGCGACGGCGAGCCCGCCGACCGAGTCGACCCAGACCACGTCGTCCACCCGGACCGGTCCGTCCACGGCCCGCCACGACTCGGTGCCGGTGTCGCCCGCGTAGACCCGCACCGCGCCGCCGAAGGACACCGCGCACCGGTTGCCCGCGGACCACGCGAAGCGCGCGGGAAGACCAGGCGTGCGCGTCAGCAGCGCGCCGTCGGTGACCCGCCACAGCGCGTACCCCGTGGGCCCCGCGAGCGCGACCACGCTGCCGTCGGGCGAGAACCCGGCGCGGTACACCCCGCCCGGCAACACGATCCTGGCCTGCAGTTGCCCGGTTGCCGCGTCGAGCAGCCGAACCCCGCCTGCGACCCCCGCGACCACACACAATCCGCCCGACAACGCGACGGCGGACGGTACATCGTCGATCCCGTGCTCCCAGCCCAGCCCCGTACGTGTCGCCATGACAGTCATCGCGGCTCCCTTGTTCGCGGGGCGATCCTTGCGCCTTCGTGTTTCGACCAGGAAAACTCTCAGGTCGACGCCGGTTTCCCTGGGTTCGAGGAGTCTGCTAATAAGACGACCGGACCTGTTCGCCGATGGATCGGATCACACCGTTGAGCACGCTCGAAGGTACGGCGCCGACCGTCGCGGACATCGCGGGCGCGAGCGGGAACGAACCCACGATCTTCGTCGCGGGCCTGATCCTGGTCGCCGCAGGCGCCCTGCTCGCACTCGCGGGCCGTCGGCGGTTCGCGGACGACCGGGACGGCACGGACGACGGGTACGACGAGAACCCGGCCGAGGCCGCCGAGTCCCCGGGTGTACCGCCGCCTCCCGCGGCCGTCGCGACGCCGGCAGCCGCGTTGGCGCCGAGCCGTACTTCGGCCGAACAACCGGCGGCAGGGCCGAAATCGGCGCTCCGACCGACGACACGGGCCGAGGCCGAGGCGAGTGTGTCGAAGCCGGGCGAGCCGGCCGACGAGCCGGCGAGCGCCACGAAGCCGGAGTCCGGGTCCACCGGTGCGGTGCCGGCGACGCCGGCTGCGGAGGAGGCTGCCGCAGGGGTGTCGGATGCCGGATCCACATCCGACGCGCAACCCGAACCCGAACCCGCCCGGCACCCGGGGCCCGAGGCCGGGTCGGCACCGGCACCGGCACCGGCACCGGCACCGGCACCGATGGACGTGCCCCCGGCCGATCCCGAGCCGGGGCCGGAAGCCGAATCCGAGGCCCAACCGACATCCGCGGCCCGGCTCGTGTGCGATCCGCCGAAGGCCGATCCGAAGTCCGCCCCGACGCCCGGGCCCCGCCCCGACGCCGAACCGAACTCGGCGACCAGGTCCGAGGCCCACCCGGGGCCCGGCCCCGTCGAGACCTCCGCCGACCCGGCGTCACCTCCCGAAGCCGGGGCGACGGCCGAGCCCGACGCGGCAGCAGCCGACGAGGCCGGACCCACTCCCGAGCCCGATGCCGAGCCCGATGCCGAACCCGGCCCGGACAAGGGCGCCTGACACCCCGTCACGCACCACACGGCCGCCCCGAGCCGCCGAGCCGGTCATCCGACCGCGGCCGCAGGCCGCCTCGCACGCCGATCCGCCTGCCCACGGCCCTGCCCGACGGCGGCCCCGCTCACCCGCGCGCGCCATGCCCCGTGTGCTCGGGGGCGAGTTCGTTCCTGGGCCATTCGCGGCCCTCCACGCCCTCGACCGACCGGTTGAACCGCGTCAACACGTCGAACAGTTCGCGTCGTTCGCCCTCGTCCCAGGACGCCAGGACACGTTCCAGACCGTGGCAGTGGGTCGAGCGCTCCGCCGCGAGCCGTTCCGCGCCGCCCGTGGTGATCCGCAGCTTGCGGGCGAGACCGCCGTCGGGGTCCGCGATCCGTTCCGCGTCGCCGGCCCGCAACAGCGCGGCCACCTGGCGGTTCACCGTCGAGGTGTCGAGCCGAAACGCTTCCGCGAGTTGCCCGATCGACATCGGCCCCTCGACCTCGAGCCGGGTCAGCAGCAGGTAGGCCGACCGCTCCATGCCGTCGCCGTGCCGCTTGCCCATGACGTGGTGCCGAGCGATCAGCATCAGCTCCCGCTCGATCCCTTCCAACACGTCCACTCCCGCCTTCACACCAATGCGCCTGCCCACGAATCTAGCGCCACACCCAGGCAGTGTGCACGATACACACCATGTGTATCGTGCACATTGGCCGACCGTAGCAATCATCCGGCGATCCTGGAGGCAGTCCGTGACCGGTCCGAGCGGCATACCCGAGCCGAGCCCGGCGGATACTCCCGCTCATCCGCCCGGGCCCGTGGACCGGGCCGGGACGGTGGTGGCGGTGCTGGCGTTCTGCGGCGTGGTCGTGGCGCTCATGCAGACCCTGGTCGTCCCGCTGCTGCCCAACCTGCCCAAGCTGCTGGACACCTCGCCCGCCAACGCGTCCTGGGTGGTCACCGCCACCCTGCTCTCCGGCGCGGTCTGCACCCCCGTGATGGGCCGACTCGGCGACATGTTCGGCAAACGCCGGATCCTGACCGTCAGCCTCGGGCTGATGGTCGCGGGCTCGGTGTTGTGTGCGCTCTCCGACACGCTGCTCCCGATGGTGCTCGGCCGATTCCTCCAGGGCGCGTCGTTCGGGGTGATCCCGCTGGGCATCAGCATCATGCGCGACGAACTCCCGCCCGCGAAGCTGGGTTCCTCGATCGCGCTGATGAGCGCGACGCTGGGCATCGGCGGCGCGATCGGGCTGCCGGTGGCCGCGCTGATCGCGCAGAACGCCGACTGGCACATGATGTTCTGGGCGTCCGGCGCGATCGGCGCGCTCGACGTGGTGCTCGTCCTGCTCCTGGTACCCGAGTCGCCGGTCCGGTTGCCGGGCCGCTTCGACTTCGCGGGGGCGGGCGGGCTGTCCGTCGGCTTGGTGGCCCTGCTGCTCGTGATCACCAAGGGCGCCGACTGGGGCTGGGGCAGCACGGTCACCCTCGTCCTGCTCGCCGTCGCGGCCGTCGTCCTGCTCGGCTGGGGATGGCTCGAACTGCGCACCGCACAACCGCTCGTGGACCTGCGCATCTCGGCGAAGCCGCAGGTGTTGTTCACCAACCTGGCCTCGGTCGTGGTCGGCTTCGCGATGTTCGCCCAGTCGCTGGTGTTCCCACAGGTGCTGATGAATCCGGAGAACACCGGCTACGGGCTGGGCAAGAGCATGGTCGTGGCGGGCCTGTGCATGGCACCGTCCGGCATCGTGATGATGCTGGTCTCGCCGCTGTCCGCGCGCCTGTCCGCCGCGCACGGTCCGAAGGTTTCGCTGCTGGTGGGTACCCTGGTGATCGCGATCGGCTACGCGCTCTCGGTGTTCATGCTCGACGCGGTGTGGAAGATCGTCGCGATGGCGGTGCTCTCGGCGGTCGGCGTCGCATTGGCGTACGCGGCGATGCCGTCGCTGATCATGCAGGCCGTGCCGATCGGCGAGACCGGTTCGGCGACCGGCCTGAACACGCTGATGCGCTCGATCGGCACCTCGACCTCCAGCGCGGTGATCGGCGTCGTGCTCGCGAACATGACGACGCGCGCGGGCGGCCGCGAGTTCCCCTCCCACGACGCCTTCGTGACCGCGCTGTGGTTGGGCTGCGGAGCGGCCGTGCTGGGCCTGCTGGTCGCGCTGTTCATCCCCGGGCGCAAACCGGTCGAAGCCACGCAGATCCCGGCACGAAACCGAAAGGACGACCCCACCGCGGTCCGGACGGCTACCTGACGGCGCATCAATTCCCGTGTCGCACATGGCCAAAACCTGCTCGGGTAGCCGATGCTCGTAAGTCTTACCCCGGCGCCGACCACACGATTGGGAGATCGCCACCCCCAGTTCCTCTCGACAGGGAGACACCATGAGCCTTCCCACCTTCCGCGGATCGCGCTCCCCCGCACCCGATCCGGCGCCCGCAGGAGCCCGGACCCCCGAGGCCGACTGGCAGCGGCAGGCGCTGCCGGTCGCGCTGCCCCAGGACTGGCCGGTCCTGGCCGGCGGCCTCGTGGTGGTCGCGGCGCACCCGGAGGACGCGCTGCTGGGCGTGGGCGGACTCATCTCCCGCGCGGTGGCCGGCGGGTCGCCGGTGCGGGTGGTCAGCGTCACCGACGGCGACGCGTCGCACCCGGGCAGCCGGTTACCGGGTTCGGTGCTGGCCGCCCGGCGGGTCCGCGAGTCGGACCGGGCGTTCGCCACGATCGTCGGCAATCCCGGCGGGGTGGCCCCGGTCGAGGTGATCCGGCTGCGGATCCCGGACCGCACGGTGAGCACCCACGAACGGGACGTGGTGGACCGACTGATCCCGCTCGTCGCGGGCTTCGCGGTGTGCGTGACCAATTGGCGCCGGGACGGCTTCGCCGATCACGAGAGCACCGGCCGCGCGGCGGCCTCGGCGTGCCGGGAGACCGGCGTGGGACTGCTGGAGTTCCCGCTGCGCATGTGGCAGTGGGCGCGGCCGCAGGACGATCGGGTGCCGTGGAGCCGGGCGCTGCGGGTGGACCTGACCGAGGTGCAACAGGCCCGCAAGGAGCGGGCGCTGTCGTGCCTGGCGTCGCAGATCGCGCCGCTGGTGCCGGGCCGTGACGACCGGGTGCCGCTCCCGCCGGAAAAGCTCGCGTACTTCCGCCGCCCCTTCGAGGTGCTCTTCCGCTGACCCGGCGGGGCGCTTCGCACCGAACGCCGAGGCGCGTTCCCCTGCCCGCTTCGGGCATACGCCCGGCGGCTTCGGCCGGCCGGCGCACAAGCCTTCGGCAACCGTCGGGCTGCTCGGAGGAGGGGAACGCGCGCGGTCGCGGCGCGGCGTGCGCGAGCGGTCAGCCCGGGATCATCAGCCGTTCGCGCAGCGACGCCAGAGTGCGGGCGAGAAGGCGGGACACGTGCATCTGCGAGATGCCGATCCGCTCACCGATCTGCGCCTGGGTCAGGTTTCCGTAGAACCGCATGACCAGGATGGCGCGCTCGCGCTGCGGCAGTTCGGCCAGCAGCGGGCGCAGCGCCTCGCGGTACTCGACCAGATCGAGCGCGTGGTCCTCGGAGCCGAGCCGGTCGCCGACCGTCTCCTGGCCGTCCGCGTCGCCGTAGGCGGTCTCGTCCAGCGAGGTCGCGGTGTACACCGTGCAGGCGTCCAGACCTTCGAGCACCTCCTCCTCGGTGATGCACAGCCGCTCGGCCAACTCGCGCGGTGAGGGCGTACGGCCGTGCAGCGCGGTCAGTTCGTCGGTGGCGCGCAGCAGTTCGGTGCGCAGTTCGCGCAGCCGGCGCGGAACCCGCACGGACCACGAGGTGTCCCGGAAGAAGCGCTTGATCTCACCGATGATGGTCGGCATGGCGTACGCCATGAAGCTGCTGCCGCGATCGGCCTCGTAGCGGTCGATCGCCTTGATCAGGCCGATCGTGCCGACCTGGACGATGTCCTCCACCGGCTCACCGCGCCGCCGATAGCGCCCGGCGGCGTGCCGGACCATCGGCAGGTTCAACTCGACCAGCAGCCCGCGCAGGTACGAGTGGTCCCCGGTGCCCGGTTCCAGCGTGGCGAGCCGGGCGAGCATCAGATCGCCCGCCGCCCGGGCCATCGGCGTGGGCAGTCGGGTGACCAGGTGCGGGTGCGCCAACAGGTCGTCGAGGTCGACGGTCGGTGGCGGTGGGGGTGCGGCGGCGCGGGGTTCCGCGGTCGTGTCGAGGGTGCTCAGGCGCACGGCCATGCAGGGTCTCCCAATCCGGATGGATGGACACCGATTACCCCGAGCGACATCGAGTCTGTGACCTGGAGCACAGGAAGATCAAGAGCCCTCCGGGGGTACGTCCTGACGTCAGGATCGCGACATGCGGCCCCACCTCGGGAAACGACGGACCGACGAAACGGAAAAAACGAACGAAAGCAGCCCATACGGACCAACGAAATCGGACATCAGGCAATCAAACGTCTGCCATACGTGTCCAGAAAAGCCACGAACCACCACCCGAATGCTCGGATGGTGGTTCGTGTAGTACGGGCCGATCGAGAAAACGATCAAGTTGGTGCGGGATTCGATCGACTTCGATCCTTCGATCGACTGCGATCCGGGCGCCCCGGATCGGCCGCTCAGCCCAGTTCGAGCAGCAGGTCACCGGCCTCGACCGAGGACACCGGGCCGATCGCCAACCGGGCCACCGTACCCGCGCTCTGCGCCGTGATCGACGCCTCCATCTTCATCGCCTCGATCGTCGCGACCGTGCCGCCGGCCTCGACCTCGTCGCCCACGGCCACCTGCAGGGTGACCACACCGCTGAACGGCGCGGCCACGTGCTTGGGGTTGTCCGGGTTCGCCCGCTCGCTCTCCGGACGGGCCGGCTTGACCGAGCGGTCGCGCACCGAGAGCACCCGAGGCTGGCCGTTCATCCGGCAGTACACGGTGCGGAAGCCGCGCTCGTCCGCGTCGCCGACCGCCTCGACCGCGAGGTAGAGCGAGACACCCGTGGACAACTTGATGGCCAGTTCCTCGCCCTGGACCAGGCCGTACAGGAACGGCACGGTCGGCACCGCGGAGACGTCGCCGTACAGCCGCTCGGCCTCGTCGTAGTCCTTGGCCGGGCCCGGGAACAGCAGCCGGTTGAGCGTGTCGCGCAGTTCGTCGCCGTCCAGGGCGGCGTCCTGCTCCGCGGTCAGTTCCACGGTGCGGGTCGAGCTCGCGGTACGACCCGCGAGCGCCCGGGTGCGGAACGGCTCGGGCCAGCCGCCGGGCGGGGTGCCCAGCTCGCCCTGGAGGAAGCCGATCACCGAGTCCGGCACGTCGAACGCGCCCGGGTCGGCCTCGAACTTGGCCGGGTCCGCGCCCACCGCGCTCAGGTGCAGGGCCAGGTCGCCGACCACCTTGCTGGACGGGGTGACCTTGACGATGTTGCCCAGGATCCGGTTCGAGGCGGCGTAGGCGTCCTCGATGTCCTCGAACTTGTGGCCCAGGCCCAGCGCGATCGCCTGCTGGCGCAGGTTGGAGAGCTGCCCGCCGGGGATCTCGTGCCGGTAGACCCGGCCGGTGGGCGCGGGCAGGCCGGACTCGAACGGCGCGTACGCCTCGCGTACGGCCGCCCAGTAGGGCTCCAGGGCGCACAGCGCGTCCAGGGACAGGCCGGTGGCGCGCTCGGTGTAGTCGGTCGCGGCCACGATCGCGGACAGCGGCGGCTGGCTGGTGGTGCCCGCCAGCGCGGCCGAGGCGCCGTCGATCGCGTCGACGCCGGCCTCGATGGCGGCGAGGTAGGTGGCCAGCTGACCACCCGCGGTGTCGTGCGTGTGCAGGTGCACCGGCAGGTCGAAGCGCTCGCGCAGCGCACCGACCAGGGTGCGGGCGGCGGGCGCCCGGAGCAGCCCGGCCATGTCCTTGACGCACAGCACGTGCACGCCGGCCTCGACCAACTGCTCGGCGAGCCGCAGGTAGTAGTCCAGCGTGTACAACTTCTCGGCCGGGTCGGACAGGTCGCCGGTGTAGCACAGCGTGCCCTCGGCGATCGCGTGCGTGCCCAGTGTGGCCTCGATCGCCGGACGCATCGCCTCGATGTCGTTGAGCGCGTCGAAGATCCGGAACACGTCGATGCCGGTGCGGGCGGCCTCCTCGACGAACTTCACGCACACCTTGTCCGGGTACGGCGTGTACCCGACGGTGTTGCGACCGCGCAGCAACATCTGAAGGTTGGTGTTGGGCATGCCCTCGCGCAGCGCCGCCAGGCGCTGCCACGGGTCCTCCTTGAGGAAGCGCAGCGCGACATCGTAGGTCGCCCCGCCCCATGCCTCGACGCTGAGCAGTTCGGGCGTCATCCGCGCGATGTAGGGGGCCGCGGCGGCGAGGTCGTAGGTGCGCACCCGGGTGGCCAGCAGCGACTGGTGAGCGTCGCGGAACGTGGTGTCGGTGACCGCCAGCGCGCTCTGCTCGCGCAGCGCCCGGGCGAAGCCGGTCGCGCCCAGTTCCAGCAGCCGGTCCCGGCCGCCCGCGGGCAGGTCGCCGGCGGGCAGGTCGGGAAGCTTGGTGCGCGGGACGGCGATGCTCGGGGTCGGGCCGTACGGGCGGTTGACCGTGACGTCGGCCAGGTAGGCGAGCAGGCGGGTGCCGCGGTCGGCGCCGGGGCGGGAGCGGACCAGCTCGGGGTGCTCGTCGATGAACGACGTGGTGATCCGGCCGTCGCGGAAGGCCGGGTCGTCGAGCACGGCCTGCAGGAAGGGGATGTTGGTCGCGACGCCGCGGATGCGGAACTCGGCCACCGCACGCCGGGCCCGGTTGACCGCGTCGCCGAAGGTCCGGCCCCGGCAGGTCAGCTTGACCAGCATCGAGTCGAAGTAGGGCAATACCTCGGCGCCGGTGTAGGTGCCGCCGTCCAGGCGCACACCCGCGCCGCCGGGCGAGCGGTAGGCGGACACCGTGCCGGTGTCGGGGCGGAAGTCGGCCGCGGGGTCCTCGGTGGTGATCCGGCACTGCAGGGCCGCGCCCTGGATCCGGATCTCGCTCTGCACCAGACCCAGGTCGGCCAGGCCGGCACCGGCGGCGACCCGCAGTTGGGCCTGGACCAGGTCGACGCCGGTGATCTCCTCGGTGACCGTGTGCTCGACCTGGATACGCGGGTTCATCTCGATGAACACGTACCGACCGCGCTCGTCGAGCAGGAACTCCACGGTGCCCGCGTTGCGATAGCCCACCGCCTCGGCGAAGCGCACCGCGTCGGCGCAGATCCGGTCCCGCAGCTCGGGGTCCAGGTTGGGCGCGGGAGCGATCTCGATGACCTTCTGATGCCGCCGCTGCATCGAGCAGTCCCGCTCGTACAGGTGCACCACACCGCCGTCGGCACCGGCGAGGATCTGCACCTCGATGTGACGCGGGCGGATCACCGCCTCCTCGAGGAAGACCGTCGGGTCGCCGAAGGCGGTCTGCGCCTCGCGCATCGCGGTCTCGATCGAGGAACGCAGGTCCTCGCGCCGATCCACCTTGCGCAACCCTCGGCCGCCACCGCCGGCGGCGGCCTTGACGAAGATCGGGAAGCCGATCGCGTCCGCGGCGGCCACCAGCGCGTCCACGTCGTCCTGCGGCGGCGCGGTCTGCAGGGTCGGCAGTCCGGCGCCCTTCGCGGCCTCCAGCGCGCGCACCTTGTTGCCCGCGAGCGAGAGCACATCGGCCGAGGGGCCGACGAAGGTGATCCCGTTGGCCTCGCACGCCTCGGCGAGCAGCGGGTTCTCGGAAAGGAAGCCGTAGCCGGGGTAGATCGCGTCGGCACCGCACGCGATCGCCGCTCCGACGATCGTGTCCACGTCGAGGTAGGCGCGCAGCGGGTGACCTCGCTCGCCGATCTCGTAGCTCTCGTCCGCTTTCTGGCGATGCAGGGAGTGCCGGTCCTCGTACGCGTAGACGGCGACCGTGGTGATGTCGAGCTCGGTGGCGGCGCGCAGGGCGCGCACGGCGATTTCGCCTCGGTTGGCCACCAACAGCTTACGGATCACGAGCTACGTACCTCCTTGCCCGGGGTGTCCGGGTGCGGGGGAAATCGGACGGGTGCCTCGGGACGACAGGTTGCCGTGCCCTTGGTGGGGCGACGGCATCGGGGTCGAACCTGCGTGACTTTAGGACACGTGTGCAGGTGCCCCGCAGACCCGGTCCACATGCCGGGCACATCGGGACGGGTCCGGATGTGGGTCTCACCTGCGAATTCCAGGCTCACCGGGAGTGGTGTGAGCTTGATCGCAGCCCGCATCGCGAGACGCGGCGGCATTGTCGCGCCGGGCGCGAACCGAGACGATCTGGGCAAGGCCGCACCGCGGGCCAAGAAATGTCGGATCATGCCGGGGCCGGGGAACGACCCGGAGCGGAACCGGGAAATGGGGACAACCGTGAGGGTTCGGATGGGCGTGGCGGTCGCGGTCGCGGCCGTCGTGCTGCCGATGGCCGCGTGCGACGACGGTGGCGGCGGGGGCACGAAGGCGGACGGCGACAAGAGCCCGAGCCCGACCGCGGGCGGCGGCGGCGCGGGCGGCGACCTGCGCGCGGTCGACGCGTGCGCGGTGCTCACCGCCGACCAGGTTTCGCAGGCGCTGGCGATGCCGGGGCTGCGGGCCGCGCAGAACCCGCTGGGCTGCGACTACGCGGCGGCCGACGGCACTCCGGTGATCAGCACGATCGCGACCCGGTCGAAGACCTCGGGCGGCGTGGACAAGGCGCTCGATGCCTACCTGGGCACGCTGGGCGACACCCGTACCGAGAAGGTCCCGGGTCTGGGCGACGCCGCGGTGTACGTCCAGCCCGACACGATCGGCGGCGTCCTGGTGGTCGCGGCTCGTCGAGGCGACGAGACGGCGGTGTTCTCGCTCAACGCGGGCGGCGGCGATCCACCGCCGAGCAAGGACCAGCTCGTCGCACTGGCCAAGCTGGCGGTGGCGAAGCTGTGACTCGCCCATGACCCGAGAATAGGGCGTCGCGCCGGCTTCGGGAACACCGGTGATCGGCATGGAGTGAACGGATTTTGACGCTCCGTCACCCAAGGCGGTCGAATATGGCCGGCCGGCGGTTCGGGTGGCCTGCGGAATCGGCATTCCCGGCAACGAAGGACCAATGGCCCGGCTGATTCCCGCGTCGGCGGGCACATTCCGGGCAGGGGAGTTTCACACCCCCGGCGCGGTGGGGACGAACAGGCGCCGACGGGTCCGTACCTTGCGTAGCGGGAGCGACGACTTGACTGATCTCCTGACCACCCCGGGCTTGCGGCAAGAGCGCTTCGAACGCGACGCCGTGCCGTTTCTGGACCCGCTCTACCCGGCCGCGCTGCGGATGACCCGCAACGCCTCGGACGCGGAGGATCTGGTCCAGGAGACGTTCACGAAGGCGTACGCGTCCTTCCACCAGTTCCGGGACGGAACCAATCTGAAAGCCTGGCTGTATCGGATCCTCACCAACACCTTCATCACCTCCTACCGCAGGAAGCAGCGGCAGCCGGTGGCGTCGGGCGTACAGGAGATCGATGACTGGCAGCTGTACCGGGCCGGGTCGCACGAATCGACCGGGCTGCGGTCGGCGGAGACCGAGGCATTGGAGCACCTGCCCGACACGCAGGTGGTGGCCGCGCTGCGCGCGCTGCCCGAGGAGTTTCGGATCGCGGTGTATCTCGCGGACGTGGAGGGCTATCCGTACAAGGAGATCGCCGCGTTCATGGACGTGCCGCTCGGCACGGTGATGTCGCGGCTGCACCGGGGCCGGCGGCGGCTGCGCGAGACGTTGGCGGACTACGCGCACGAGCGCGGCCTCGTCACCGCGGCCTAGGGCCACCGGCGCGCCCGGGGTGGTGGGTGTCGCCCGGGCGCGGCGGCGTTGCGTTGTCGCCGAGTCGGCTACAGGTACTTCTGCACTGCGGGCAGCAGGTCGTTGACCGTGTTGCCCTTGGCCGGTTGGCCGATCGCGGTGAGCACCCAGCCGTCGGCGCCGCGGGCCAGCTTGACCATGATCTGCGCGTTGTCGTGCGAGTCGGCGGTGGAGAGTTCGTAGCGCACGATTTCGCTCTCGTCGCTCTCGTCCACCAGTCGGCAGAACGCGTTGGCGACCCGGGAGAAGTCGTCGCTGGAGAACGCGCTGACCGTGAAGACCAGGGCCGTGATGCGCAGCGGCAGCGCGGCGAGGTCCACGATGATCGACTCGTCGTCGCCATCGCCGGCACCGGTGGTGTTGTCCCCGGTGTGGGTGACCGCGCCGTCCTTGGACACCAACTGCCTGGGCCACACGGTGTCCACAAGGCGGTGATCGGCGTCGAACAGCAGACACGACGCGTCCAGGTCGACGCCGGTGAGCGCTTGCAGACCCGGGCGCAGCCCCTCGTGCTTGATCGGGTCCCAGCCCAGTCCCATCCGTACCCGGGCGGCCGAACCGGCCGTGCCCTTGCCGATGGTGACGCGCTCCCCCTGTGCGAGAACGACCGTCATCGCAACTCCCCTCCGCGGTGGTTCCCCGATGTGCGCGCCCCGTCGACGGACGAGGCGCGTGGATGGAGAGCATCCTAAGGCGAGCCGATCACCGCGGGGCCCGGACCCAAGGGTCGGACCGATCCGGGTCGCGATCACCGGATGGCATGGGTCAGGCGGTGCTGCCGGGGCGGGGTGTGCTCGACGAGGTCGAGCGGTCGGGGATGTCGATCACCTCGGCGGCCGGCGGCGCGCTCACCTTGACCGGCACGTCGAAGTCGCCGTAGCTGACCGAGCCGCTGTTGGCGGTGTCCTTCGACACGATCAGGACCGGATACGGCTTGCCGCCCTGGGCCTCGATGTAGATCTTGCCCTCGTCGTCCCCGGGCGGGCCGGTGAGCGGGATCATCTTGCGGTTGTTGATCGTCTCGACGGGCAGCTTGACGCCGTCCTCGGGGAAGTTCTTCAGCGCCGCGCCCGGGTCGGCGACGGTGGTGACGTTGCGCACGCCGCGCAGCTTCTCGCTGTTCGCGTCGCCCTTGAGCCACTTCCCGGCGAGCAGCTTGGCGGCCATCTCGCCGTCCACGGTGCCGACCAGCGAGCGGTACGCCTGCTCGTCGCCGCGGACGTACATCGCCGACTGGACCCGGCGCACCTCCAGCTTGACGCCGTTTTGTTCGATGGTGCCCTGGAAGTCCTCGCTGCCCCGGTCCACCCGCAGGTCGAGCTTGACCACCTTGCCGTCGGAGACGACGTCCGCCACCACGTGCACGGTCTTGATCCGGGCGGCGGACTGCTTGGCCCGGCGCACCAGTTCGCCGACGTCGAGGTCCTCGTTGCGGACGTTCTCGTCCAGCCCGGACCCCGCGCTCGCGCTCACCGGAGCGGTCGGCGTCGTCTTCTCGATGGTGGACAACGGACTCTGCCCGTTGCCGCACGCGGTCAGCACACCGAGCGAAACGCACACCGCCGCCACGGCCGCGACCCTGCTCCCGTTCGCGCGATTTCGACGCACAACCACTCCTTGCTCACCCGAATGTCCTGCCCCTGGGACGACTCACCCCATCAACCGGTTCCCCACCCCAACGCCAAGGGCCCGCCACCCACTTGTCGCGGGGGAACCCCTCGGCCGAAGCAAAGGCCCGCGGTCGACATCGACATCGGCTCGGGTGACACGGCCGGGGCGCGGCGCCGACGGTGTCCGTGGGGTGTGGGGCGCAATAGCATCGGTGGGTCGGTTGTCGTGGCTGGAGGTCGGTTCGTGTCTGCTCTCGTCTCGCTTGACGGTCCCGTGCCGGATCGGCCCGACGCGGTCACGGTGGCCGGGGAGGCGATCTCGCGCGAGGCGTTGTTCGGGGCGGCGACGGCGCTGGCCGATCGGATCGCGGGTGCGCCGGCCGTCGCGGTGCGGGCGGACGCGAGCCTGACCACCGTGGTGGCCACGCTGGCCGGGCTGGTGGCGGCCGTACCGGTGGTCCCGGTGCCGCCGGATTCGGGTCCGCTGGAGCGCGCGCACATCCTGTCCGACTCGGGCGCCACGCTGTTGCTCGCGCCGGGGCCGTGGACGGACGCCGGCCTGCCCACCATGCCGATCGACCTCACCGCGCGCTCGACGAGCACGCATCCGGAGCCCGCCCCGGACACGACCGCGCTGATCCTGTACACCAGCGGCACCACGGGAGCGCCGAAGGGCGTGCTGATCCCGCACACGGCGATCGCGGCCGGGCTGGAAGGCGTCGCGGAGGCGTGGGCGTGGACGCCGGACGACGTCCTCGTGCACGGCCTGCCGTTGTTCCACGTACACGGCCTGGTGCTGGGCATACTCGGCGCACTGCGGATCGGCTCGCGCGTGGTGCACACCGGCCGCCCCCAGCCGGCGGCCTACGCGCAGGCCGGCGGCAGCCTGTACTTCGGCGTGCCCACGGTGTGGTCGCGGATCGCGCAGGACCCGGAGTCGGCGCGCGCGCTGTCGGGAGCGCGGTTGCTGGTGTCCGGGAGCGCACCGCTGCCCGTCCCGGTGTTCGAGCGACTGGCCGAACTCACCGAACACCGACCGATCGAGCGGTACGGCATGACCGAGACGCTGATCACGATCAGCACCCGGGCGGACGGCGAGCGCCGACCCGGCTTCGTCGGGCTGCCGATCACGGGCGTACGTACCCGGCTGGTCGGCGAGGACGGGTCGGCCTGTGCGCACGACGGCGAGACGGTGGGCGAGTTGCAGGTCGATTCGCCGACCCTGTTCCAGGGCTACCTGAACCGTCCCGACGCGACCGCCGAGACGCTGACCCCGGACGGCTGGTTCCGCACCGGCGACGTCGCGGTGATCGACGCCGACGGCCGGCACCGGATCGTCGGCCGGGCGAGCACGGACCTGATCAAGACCGGCGGCTACCGGGTCGGCGCGGGCGAGGTCGAAGGTGCCCTGCTGGCCCACCCGGCGGTGCGCGAGGCGGCGGTGATCGGCGTGGCGCACGCCGACCTGGGCCAGGAGATCGTCGCCTTCGTGGTCCCGGACGGCGAGGTGACGGAGCGTCAGCTCATCGACCACGTCGCCACGGGCCTGTCCGCACACAAACGACCCAGGCGCGTGCTCTTCGTCGCCGATCTGCCGCGTAACGCGATGGGCAAGGTCCAGAAGAAGCTGCTGACGGACTGAGCCGATCCTCGACGTCGGCCGGCCGCCGGTCGGTCGACTCGAACAAGGGCCGCTCCGGCCGAAGTTCGGGACGGTGCGGCGGCGGCCGGGGGTTCGGGACGGTCAGTCGCGACGGGCGATCAGGCTGGTTTCCGGGAGGCGGACCAGGGGGATTCGGCGGTCGGTGCGGGTCTGGTAGTTGTTGTAGTACTCGCGGTCGGCGGTGAGCGCGGCCCACGTCTTGGTGTACTCGTCGCCTTCGAGGATCTCGGCGGTGCTCCAGTACGTGGCGTGCTGCACCCGGACGAGCAGTTGCGGGTTGGCCGTGCGGTCGGACAGGTTCACGAACCAGGACGGGTGCTTTGCCGCGCCCGCGAAGGAGCCGACCACGACGCGGTGGCCGTTCTCGTCGGCCCAGAACGGGAGCGCGACCTTGTGCAGCTTGCCGCTTTTGCGGCCGACGGTGTGGACCAGCACGTGGTTCATGCCGGCCAGGAGCCAGACGTCGTCGCCGTCCGACTGCTCCATCTGCGAGACGTGCTCCTTGGTGAAGAGGACGATCTCCTCGGGCGAGGGCTCGATGAACTCGTCGTTCTTCTGTTCCACCATGATCGATCTCCAGGGAGCACGTGCGGCCGGTCGGTTGCGCGACTCTAGTCGGGCCCCCTCCAACCATCAATGGTCGTCCGCCGATCCGAACGTGGGCCGCGTCACGGCCGGCGAAGCGGCCCACGGATAGGCCGCCACGGCCCGCTCCGGATCGGGGCTCGGCACCTCCTCCAGCACCGCCACGACGACCGTGTCTCCCCCATGGGCCGGCTCCGGATCACCGTGTCAGCCGGTGACGTTCGCACACGTGCCCGTAATCACATCGTTGCGGGCCGAGCATGGTCGAGCCTCCTCGTAGGATCGCGTCACGTCGGCGGCGGTGGACGCGGAGAGGGCGACAATCGGTCATGGGCGCACGGCGTTTCGTTGTGGTCAGTGGAGGCGGCAGCGGGATCGGCCGGGCCGTCGCGCGCCGGTTCGCCGCGCAGGGCGACCAGGTGACCGTGCTGGGACGGCGGCCCGAACCGATCGCCGCCGTCGCCGAGGAGATCGGCGGCACCGCAGTCGCCGTCGACCTGACGGACCCTCATGCGGTCGAGCGGGCAAGCGCGTTGTTGCCCGCGCGGGTGGACGTCCTGGTCAACAACGCGGGCCGGCGGCTGCCCACGCCCAGCGAACCCGACCTGGCCGGGGTCGCCGACCATTGGCGGCGGATGTACGACCACATCGTGCTGCCCACCGTGCTGCTCACCGAGGCACTGCTCCCCCGCCTGGCGCGCCCCGGCGGCCGGATCGTGTCCATCGGCTCGACCGCGGGGCTGCGCGGCAACAACGCCTACGGCGCCGCCAAGGCCGCCGTGCACGCCTGGAACCACAGCCTGGCCGCCCGGGTCGGCCCCGACGGCATCACCGCCAACATCGTCGTCCCCGGCTACATCGCCGACACCGAATTCACTTTCGACATGGTCCAGGACGCCGCCGAGCACGCCCGCCGCGCGGAGGCGACCCTGGTCAAGCGGGTCGGCCGCCCCGAGGACATCGCCGCCGCCGTCACCTTCGTGGCCTCTCCCGAAGCCGGCTACATGACGGGGGAGTTCGTCAACGTCAGCGGCGGCCACGTGCTGGGCCGCTGACCGAAGCCGACGAACACGCCATCGGGCCGGGCCCGGTCGCACCCGTTTGCACGCGCCCCGGCCGGCCCGACCCGCGGGCCCCTCAGGGCCGGGTGAACGCCGGGCTGTTGCTGTCCGCCGGGACATCCGTCAGCGGCTCGGCGAGTTCCGCGTGCGTCGGTCCGACCTCGGCCGCGAGAGCGTCCAGGGCGGGCAGGTCGAACCCGTACAGCGTCGCCGCGTTCCCGGCCAGGATCGCCCGCAGCTCGGTCGGCGAGGCATCGTGGAAGGATCGGCGCAACGCCTCGCGCGTGTACGGATACGTGCCCTCGTCGTGCGGGTAGTCCGCACCCCACATGTACCGGTCCACCCCCAGCTCATGCCGCGCGGCGGCCTCGCTCGGCGACGGGAAGCTCGCGCCCACCCAGCAGTTCCGCGCGAAGTACACGCTCGGCGGCTCCGGCAGCCGATCGGCCTCGGTGTATTTGAGTTCACCGATGCGACCGGTCGCCATCTGCGCGTGGTAGCCGTCCAACTGTCGCAGCACCGGCGGGATCCAGGCCGCGCCCTGCTCGGTGATCGCGAACTTCAGCCGGGGGAACCGCGCGAACGCCCCGGACAGCAACATGTGGGTCAGCGGTCGGCGGGAGAACAGCGTCGCCTCGGCGATCCACAGGAAGGTCGACGCCGGGTAGGCGCCGTAGTCGGGGCTGCCGGATCCGCCGTGGTTGACCACCGCCAACTCCAGGTCCTGGCAGACCTCCCAGAGTCGGTCCCACTCCGGCGCGTACAGCGGCAGGATGCCGCTCACGTCCGGCGGCGTGGTCGGGATCAGGATGCCCGCCAAGCCGTGCTCCCCGGCCCAGATCGCCTCCGCGACCGCGTCCTCGATGTTGTTCAGGAACACCTGGGCCAGCCCGGCCCGGCGCACCGCGTTCGCCCCGCCGCACCATTGGGCCAGCCAGCGGTTGTGCGCCCGGATCCCGGCCAGCCGGCGGGCGTAGGAGCGCGCCGACGGCGGACGGGCGAGCAGTTGTCCGGTCGGGAAGAACGGCGGCACCGTATTGGGGAACACCACCTCCGCGACGATCCCGTCCGCGGCCAACTCGGCGATCCGCCGGTCGTCGTCCCAGTTGCGGGTGCGCCGATCCCCCTGGAGGTCGCGGAACGGATTGCGGTAGCGCTCTCGCCAGTCGTCGAACTCCGCACGCCAGGACGGGTCCAGGAACTCGCGATAGGTGTCCATCCCGGCACCGGCGTGCCCGTCCGCCGAGATGATGGTGTGGCGCTCCAGGGACACGGCGCTCACACCTCGCCCAGCTTGAACACCCGCATCGCGTTCTCGCGCAGGAACTTCGCCCGCACCTCGGGCTTGAACGGCACGTCCGGCAGCTCGCGGAAGATCCGCTCCAGGGACAGGCCCATCGGGTAGTAGCCCGCGTACATCACCTTGTCCGCGCCACGCGTGTTCGCGTAGTCGACGATCGCCTTGGGGTAGTACTTGGGCGCGAACGCCGACGTCATGTAGTACAGCCCGGGCCACTTGAGCATCAGCTTGACCGCGAGGTCCTCCCACGGCTCCGCGCCGTGCCGCATCACGATGCGCAACTCCGGGAAGTCGTAACAGACTTGATCGAAGTGCATGACGTCCTGACACGCGGACGGCACGCGCGGTCCGGCGATGCCGGCGTTGGAGACGATCGGCAGATCCAGGTCGACGCAGGTCTGGTAGATCGGGTAGTAGCGCCGATCGCTGACCGGCACCTGCGGATTGCAGCCGGCCGGGAACGTGGTCACCGCGACGATGTGGTGCTCCTCGTACGCCTGCCGGATCCGGCGGACCGTCGTGGTGATGTCGTTCGGGTCCACCTCCAGCGTGGGCCGAAAGCGCTTCGGGTGCTCGGCGATCGCGCGCAGCGCGGTCTCGCTCAGCCCGACCAGGCCCATCTCGACACCACAGGCGTCCATTCGACCGAGCGTCACCGCGACCGGATCGACACCCTCGTCCAGCCGATTCGGCACGCCCTTGAACATGTACTCGGCGGGGAACTCCATCTCGCCGCTCTCCGCGTCGCGCAGTTGCGGCTTCAGGAAGTCGTAGTGGCTCTTGGCCTGTGCGCTCGGGAAGCCGATCATCAAATCGATCGCCCCCGGCCCGGCCGTGGACCCGACAGCGGACATGGCAAACCCCCTGCATCAAGTTGATTGACTCCATCAACTTAACAGCAGCGGGAGGAACGAGCCATAGCCGAAGCGGCGCGCCGGCAGCCGAGCCCGTCGACAGCAGGCGCGGCGCGTCAGCGGTTGCTCATCGCCTGCTTGATCAGCGTCCGCCCGAAGTCCCACATCAGCCCGGTGCCCTTGTGCGCGTCGTCCATCACGTCCACGAAGCCAGCGACGAAGTGCGCCACGTCCTGCGGCCCGACCACATACGGCGGCAGCAGCTTGATCACGTCCATGTGGTCGCCCGCGACCTGGGTCAGCACCCGATGCCGCTGGAACATCGGCACCACCACCATCTGCGCGAACAGCCCGTGTCGGGCCGCCTGCAAGGCCGTCCACCCGGCGCGCAGCTTGAGCGAGCGCGGCTTGCCGAACTCCAGGCCGATCATCAGGCCCCGCCCGCGCACCTCGGCGAACAGCTCGTACTTGTCGATCAGCGGGGCCAGCCCGGCCACGAACGCGTCGCCCATCCGCGCGCTGTTGCCGATCAGGTCCTCGTCGTCGAGCACCGCCAAGGTGGCCAGACCCGCCGCCATCGCCTGGTTGTTGCCGCCGAACGTGCAGTCGTGCACGAGCACGCGGTCCATCGTCGAATAGACCTTCTTGAACACCCAGTCCCGGGTCAGCGTCGCGCCGATCGGCACGTATCCGCCCGACAGCGCCTTGGCGACCGTGACGATGTCCGGCTCGACGCCGTCCTCCCACTGGTACGCGAAGAATTTGCCGGTGCGGCCCATCCCGGTCTGCACCTCGTCGGCGATCAACAGCGCGCCGTGCTCGCGCAGCAACTTCTGCGCGGCGGCCAGCCAGCCGGGCGGCGGCGCGAGCACGCCCTTGCCCAGGATCGGCTCGATGATCAGCGCCGCGACGTCACCGCGCTTCAACTCCCGGGCCAGCGCGTCCAGATCGCCGAGCGCGATGCCCACGTCCGGCAGCAGCGGCTCGAAGCCCTTGCGGAACTCGGCCGCGCCGTTGACCGAGAGCGCGCCGGTGGTCAGGCCGTGGAAGGCGTGGTCGATATAGACGATCCGGCGCCGCCCGGTGGCGAAGCGGGCGAACTTCAGCGCGGCCTCGACCGCCTCGGTGCCGCTGTTGCAGAAGTACACCCGGTCCATCCCCGGCGCCCGGGCGAGCAGCCGCTCCGCCAACGCGGCGGCCAGCGGCGGGGTGTGGAAGTGCACGATGTCCGGCAGGTCGAGCGCGATCACGTCCTGCATCGCCTTGCGCACCACCGGGTGGTGCCGGCCCACCCCGTAGGTGCCGAACCCGGACAGGAAGTCCAGGTACCGATCGCCCTTGTCGTCGTACAGGTACGGCCCCTCGGCCCGGACGTAGTCGCGGTCCATGCCGATGGTCCGCAGCACGCGCGGGAGTTGCGGGTTGAGGTGCTTCGCGTGCAGCTCGAAGCCGCGGTCCGCGTACGCCTCGTACGTCTCACCCAGATCGAACGTCATCGCCCGCCGTACCTCCTGACTTGGTTCGCTCGTCGTTGGCCCAGTCAAGCAGGGCCGGGGTGGCGTGGCGCAACGTGCGGAACGCCTTGAACCCGTCCACCAGCAGGCGGGGCCGGAGCAGTTCCCGCTCCGGCGTGTCCGTGATCACCCGGACCACCCCGGCCGGCCGATCGCCCGCCGCCGCGAGCAGGTACGCCGACTCCATGTCGGCCGCCAGCACACCACGCTCGCGCAGCGCCTGCCGTCCCCGGCCCTTGACCAGCTTGTCCACGGTCTCGATCGGGCCGTGGTGCAGCCTCAGCTTGGGCGAGACCCGGTGCATCCACTCCAACAGCACGCCGGAGGTGGGCAGTTCGACCACGGTCCCATCCGCGCCACGCACCTCGGAGGCGATGACGACGTCACCCACCCCGACCCCCGCACCCACGCCTGCGGCAAAACCCGCGACCGCGAGCGAGCCGTACTCCCACCGCGGGAGCGCGGACAAGGCCCGCGCCCGAGCGCGAGCCTTGTCCGGTCCCATCCCCGCGCGCACCACACGTATGTCGAACGCGCCCATCAGCCCCGCCTCGACCGCGCGCATCTCGATCCGCAGCGGAGTGACCACCATCAGGGGCATCGTTCAGCCTGTCGTCCTGACGGCCGTCGCCTCGGCGGCCGTCGACCCGGCGTACCGACCGAGCGCCATCACGGGGAAGACCAGTCGGTACATGTGGTACTTGATGTAGAAGTCGCCGGGGAAGCCGGTGCCGGTGAACTGCGGCTCGTCCCACCCGCCCAGCGCGTTCTGATGGTCGGTCAGCCAGTCGATCCCGCGCTGCGCGACCTCGCCGAACTCGCCCGCCGCATGCAGCGCCAGCAGCGCCCACGCGGTCTGCGACGCGGTGGACTCGCCGCGCCCGGACCAGGTCCGGGGCTGATCGTAGCTGCGCAGATCCTCGCCCCAACCGCCGTCCGGGTTCTGCCGGATCTCCAGCCAGCGCACCGCGCGCCGGATCGCGGCATGCCGCGGATCCACGCCGGCGGTGACCAGGGCCGGCACCACCGCGCCGGTGCCGTAGATGTAGTTCGCGCCCCAGCGGCCGAACCAGGAGCCGTCGCTCTCCTGATGCTCCATCAGCCATTTGACGCCGTCCACGACATACGAGCTGTAGCGGGCACCACCGTCGGCGAGCATCTCCACGATGTGCGCGGTGACATCGGCCGAGGGCGGGTCGGTGACCGCGCCGAAATCACAGAACGGCAGCTTGAGCGGCAGGATGCTGACGTTGTCCGCGTCGAACGCCCCCCAACCGCCGTCCTTGCTGCGCATCCCCGCCGTCCACCGCTCGGCCCGGTCCAGCACCGCGTCCTTGCGCGCGCCGTCCGGGTGGTCGGTGTAGCGCAGGGCCATCACGATCTCGGCGGTGTCGTCGGTGTCCGGGTAGTAGTCGTTGGCGAACTCGAAGGCCCAGCCGCCCGGTTCCAGATCCGGCCGCTGCACCGCCCAGTCGCCGACCTCGCGGATCTCCTCGTCCATCAGCCACCCGGCGGCCTTGACCACGCGCGGGTCGGAGGCCGGAACTCCCGCATCCCGCAGGGCGACCAGCGTCAACCCGGTGTCCCACACCGGCGACTGGCACGCCTCGAACCGGCGGCGCAGCTCGCCGTCCTCGTCGGTGTCCACGATGGTGAACCCGTCCAGGCCCTTGATTCCCTGCGCCATCACCGGGTGGTTGAGCGGGTATCCCATCAGCCGCAACGCGATCAGCGAGTAGACCCACGGCGGCTGGATCCCGCCCCAGCCCCCGTCCGCCTCCTGACGCTGCACGATCCACTGCGCGGCCTTGCGCCGCGCCGCCTGCCGGAAGGGCTTGAACGGTGCCTTGTGGTACTGGTGCAGCACCGCGTCGAGTGCGCGGAAGACCTTGGACCAGGGGTCGTCGGCCGTCGGCCGGGCCTTGACCGCGCCGGTGGGGCGCAACTCGGCGAGGTCGAACGGCGCGGGCCGCACCGGGCGCATCGAGCTGACGATGGTCAGCGGCACGATCGTCTGCCGGGCCCAGCAGGCGAAGTCGTAGACGTTGAGCGGGAACCACTTGGGCAGGTGGATGATCTCCGGCGGGAGCACCGGCAGGTCGTCCCAGGACCACCAGCCGAAGAAGGCCAGCCAGAACCGGGTGAACACGCGGGTGTTGGCGAGGCCGCCGCCGTCGCGGATGAAGGCGGCCGCGGCGGCCATGTGCTTGGCGTCCGGGTCGTCACCGGCCAGCTTGAGCGCGACGTACGCCTCGACGGTCACCGACAGGTCGGCGGGACCGCCGAAGAAGGTCGCCCAGGTGCCGTCCGAGCGCTGGTTCGCGCGGATCCACCGCGCGCCGGCCGCCGTCTGCTCCTCGGTGCGGATGCCCAGGAACTCGCGGAAGAGCAGATCCTCCGCGTCCATCGTGACGTTGGTCTCCAACTCCCCCTTCCACCAGCCCGCATCGTCCTGAAGCTCCATCAGGTGGGCAACGGCCCTGTCGAGCGCACCCTTGACCCTGTCGTCGTCGACGTCGCCGATTCCCGGCTGGACGGTCACTGTCATCTCTTCACAACTCCCGAGTGGTGGTGAAGGCCGCGAGTGAGGTCAGGTCCGTGTAGGTACCTTGCGGAACGTCCAGGGAGTCCAGGCAGGCCATGGCCTGCTCCAGGCGCCGTGCCGCCTCGGTCTCGGTACGGGCACGTCCGCCCGCCTCCTCGACCAGGCGGGCGGTCAGGGCGAGTCCCTCCTCGTTGCGCGGTCCTTCGTCCGTGTAGATGCGCGCCAGCTCACGTCCGGCGGTCGTGTCGCTCGAGAGGGCGACGACGACCGGGACGGATTTCTTGCGCCGGCGCAGGTCGTTCCAGGCGGGTTTGCCGGTCACCTCGGGTCGCCCCCAGATGCCCAGCAGATCGTCCACCGCCTGGAAGGCGACGCCGAGGTGATGCCCGAAGCCGTACAGCGCCTGCACGGTGCGCTCGTCGGCGCCCGCGAGGGCCGCCCCGATCGCCGACGCGCAGGCCAGCAGGGCCCCGGTCTTGTTGCCCGCCATGATCAGGCACTCCTCGACGGTGACATCGAGTCGGGCCTCGAAGGACAGGTCCTGGGACTGTCCGTCGATCAACCGGGCGGTGGCCTCGGTGAGCAGGCGGGCGGCCCGATCGCCGTCCGCGTCGTCGGCGTCCATCAGGACCTGTTCGGCCAACACGAGCAGACCGTCGCCGGCCAGGACGGCGAGGCCCGGACCGAAGACCTTCCACGCGGTGGGCCGATGCCGGCGTTCCTCGTCGCCGTCCATGAGGTCGTCGTGGATCAGTGAGAAGTTGTGCACGAGTTCGACCGCGACGGCGCCGGGCACGCCGACCCGGGTGGGCGCGCCGACCGCCTCGGCGGAGAGCAGCGCGAGCGCGGGGCGCAGCGCCTTGCCACCGTTGCCGGGCAACTCGCGACCGGCCTCGTCGGCCCACCCCATGTGGTACGCCGCCACCCGGGCCAGCGGCGGTTCGAGTCGGGCCGTCGCGACCCGCAGCGCGGGGCGACTCGCCTCGCGCGCGCGATCGAGCACGGCGGGGGCGATCGATGCGTCGGCGAGCGTCATAGCGGCGTCGTCCTCTCCGGAATGGCACGGGTGCGGCCGAGATGCGGGAGGGCCTCGCGCGCGGCGGAAAGGCCGCTTCGAACGGCACCCTCCATCGTCGCGGGCCATCCGGTGGCGGTCCACGCCCCGGCCAGGGCGAGACCGGGGAGCGCGGTCCGAGGCCCGGGGCGAAGCCGGCCCGAACCGGGGGCGGGACGAAAGGTCGCGGCGCGTTCCTTGGTCACCACGAACCGCTCGACCCGGGCATCCCGGGCCGAGGGCAGCACACGGGCCAGCTCCGGGACGAACCTATCCCGCAGCTGCGCACTCGTCAGGTCGATTTCCCGACTCGCCGCGGACAGCGACACGGCCACGTAGCGGCCCGCGGCCAGACCGTGACCGGCGCTTCGGTCGAACATCCACTGCACCGGGCTGCCGATGCCCGCGGCGAGCGGGACGTCCAGCACCGGACGGTCGTAGACCACGTGCAGGTTCACGATCGGCGAGGTGCCCAGCCCGGCCAGCAGGGTCGGGTCGGCGGGCATGTCACCCAGGAGCAGGGCGTTCGCGGGCAACAACCTGGCCGCGTCGTAGTGCGGTACGGCCAGCACCACCGCGTCCGCCTCGATCCGCTCGCCGCCGGTGAGTATCGAGAAGCCGCCCGTGCCGAGGTCGAGCGTGTCCACCCGGGTGCGCAGGTGCACCCGCACGCCCGCACGCTCCAGCGCGCGGGTCGCGGCGTCGCCGTGCAGTTCCTGGAGCGGGACCAGGCTCCAGCCGATGTCGGCACCGTCGTTGCGGTCGAGCACGCCGGTGCGAAAGACCTTGACGGCCATCCCGAGCGAAGCCTCGGTCGCGGGCAGGTTGAGCGTGGCGATCCCGATCAGGTCCCACATCGCCTCGCGCTCGCGGGCGGTGACGCCGAAGCGGTCCAGCCACGCGGCGAAGGTGAGGTCGTCCAGGGCCGGGTCGGCCGGATCCAGCCGGCGCAGGGCGAGCGCGGCCCGGCCCACCCGGGCCCGGCCGGCCATGGTCAGCAGCGGGTAGCGGGCCAGCGCGGAGGACAGGTGCAGCGGGGCGGGCAGGGCGGAGCGGCGCAGCCGGGTGCGGGTGCCCCAGGGGGTGCGTACCGGGACGTCCATCCGGGGCTGGAGGAAGACCTTGTCGGCGCTGCCGATCCGCTCCAGGAAGGAGATGTACTCGGTACAGCAGCGCAGGAAGACGTGTTGCCCGTTGTCGAGCCACATGTCGTCGCGGCGCAGCGAGAACGTGGCGCCGCCCAGCCTGGGCCGGCCCTCCAAAAGGGTGACCTCGACGCCGGTGTCGGCGGCGGCCAACGCGGCGGTGATGCCCGCCAGGCCGCCCCCGATCACCACCATGCGTGCGCTCATGCCTTGCTCCGTACCCACGTGATCAATCCCTGTACCGACCCCTGCGGCCGGCTTGCCGCTCCGGTCCCGGGCGGTCATCGATCCAGCGCCGTGACCGGGCTCACCGCCTGCGCGCCAGCAGCGAGTGGGCACCGACCGGCAGGCCGGCGAGCGCGCGCGTGGCGATCTCGGCCTTCTCCCAGTTCGGGAGGGAAAGCCGACCTATCAGCACCTGGCCGGGCTCCTCCAGGATCCTGGTCAGCAGTCGGCGGTAGATACCCGCCATCGCGCCGGTGCTGGCGGCGCTGCGCCGGTCGAGCAGCGGGAGCAGGGTCAGTCCCCGCTCGAAGAGCTGCTCGGCGCGCGCGCCCTCGAACCGGACCAGGTCCTCGAACGCCGCGCTCCGGGTGAACCGCCCGTCCTTGTGCCACGCGTCCTCGAGGCCGAACTTGGCCAGGTCCTCGCGGGGCAGGTAGACCCGGCCGTTGTCCTTGTCCTCCTTGATGTCGCGGAGGATGTTGGTGATCTGCAACGCGATGCCGAGAGTGTCCGCGAGGTCGGGCGCGTGCAGCGAGTCGCGCGAGCCGAAGATGCCCAGCGAGAGTCGACCGACGGTGCCCGCGACGCAGCGGCAGTAGACGCGCAGCTCGTCGAAGGTCTCGTACTCGGTCTCGCGCACGTCCATCTCGACGCCGTCGATCAGTTCGTCGAGCGCGCCGAGCGGGATCGGGAACCGGGTCGCGGCATCGGCGAGCGCGACCGCGACGGGATCTCGATCCGCGCTCAGGTCCTTGAGCTGCTTGCGCATCCGGGCCAGCTCCGCGACCTTGCGATCCGCCGGCAGGTCGCCGTCGCCGATGTCGTCGATCTCTCGCGCGAAGGCGTATACGGCGCTGAGCGCGAGGCGCTTGGGCTCGGGCAGCAGCCTGATGCCGTAGTAGAAGTTGCGTGCCTGATTGCGGGTCAGGCGCTCGCAATACGCATACGAAGCGTCGACGTCCATGGTTCCCCTTTTACCTCTTTCGTACCAGTACGCCGGACAGCTCGCGCAGCAGGGTGGCCTTGCCGGGCTTCGCCCGGTGGGCCAGGACGTCGAAACCGGCGTCCTTGATCGCGGCAACGGCCGCTCGTCCACCGGCCACGAACCCGGCGATCGCGAGGTACTCGCGCCCTCGCAGTGTCCGCGCGAGCGGTGCGCCGGAGCGCAGCAACTGCGTCGCGCGGTGTGTTTCGTAGGCGATCAGTCGCCGCACCGCGGGTGCGGCGGCGGGCGCCGCCAGGTCCGCCTCGGTGACACCGAACCGGTCCATGTCCTGCTTGGGGAGGTAGATCCGGTCGCGTTCGAGGTCCTCGACCACGTCCTGGAGGTGCTCGACGATCTGGAGCGCGGTGCAGATCTCGTCCGAGCGCGCGATGCGTTCCTCGGTGGCACGGCCGAACACGTGCAGCACGAGCCGGCCGACCGGGTTCGCGGACAGCGCGCAGTAGGCGGCGAGGTCCTCGTACGTCGCGTAGCGGCGCACCACCTGGTCCTGTCGGTTGGCCTCGATCAGGCCCAGAAACGGTTCGATCGGCAGGTCCAGTTCGCGCACGCTCGGTTGCAACCGGCGCAGCACCTCCAGCTCGGGAGTGCCGGTGAACACCCGACGCAAATCACCTTCGAAGGCGTCGAGCTGGGCGACCCGGTCCCCCTCGGCCTCGTCGCCGATGTCGTCCACCAGGCGGGCGAACCCGTAGACGGCGAGCAGGTGGCGCCGGTGATCGGGGCGCAGGATCCCCATCGCCACGGGAAAGTTCTCGTGGCCGGCCTGACGCATGACCACGTCCGGGTCGATGACCGCGGCGTCGATGCCCGCCGTGTCGTCGCCGCTCGCGCCGGGCGCGCGCTCGAGACCGCGGGAATCACTCCCCATATCTCTCCCTGGACCCCCGAAAACATTCCCAACATTACAGTTGGCCAGGAATTCGTGCCGTCCCGGTCGGTCTGACGGTTCAGCTTGCCCGATCGAAGTCGGATCGATCAAGCACCGAGAACACGCGTGTCATAGCTCACCCGGACTTTTCCTTCGCGAAACACTTTTGTTATCACCACGAACCTCTCGCTTGCCTCCGACGATCCCCGTACCACTCAGGACGTCCGGTGTGCCCGGGTGGTTTCCGGGCACCTGAGGAGGTTTCGTCTCCCGATCCCCTCCCTGCGGAGTAGTGCGGAGTTCCGCCTTCCGCATGAGGAGTACGGCGATTATCCGTGCGCAATGGACCAAGTGGGGTCGATAAAGCGAGTGGCCGGCGAAATGTTGATCAACTTTCCGGATTTGCGGAATACCCGGAGGATAGCGGTGCGCGCCGACACGCCGCCGTACACCGAATCGATACCCGAATGCGTTGGGCCGGGTCGACCCCGCTCGTCCGATGGTCCGCGCATCCGGGACGGCTCGGGCGTCGGCCGGCGAATCCTGGTGGAGCCAGAGGTTCATCGAGGGTGGTGGCAGGCCACGTCGACCTCGCCGAGCGACTCGATCGGCGGGCGGTGACCGGCGCACACCTCGGTCGCGAACGGGCAGCGCGGGTGGTACGCACAGCCCGGCGGCGGCGCCGTGACCGAGGGCACCTCGCCGACGATGCCCGCGCCGAGTGCCGCCGCGCTCGCCCGGCCGGTCCGCTGCGGATCGGGCACCGGCACGCTCGCGAGCAACATCCGCGGATAGGGATGCCGCGGGTTCGACAACACCCGCTCGGCCGGGCCCGACTCGACGATCCGGCCCAGGTACATCACCGCCGCACGATCGGCGAGCCGCCGGGCGATGTCGATCTCGTGGGTGATCACCACGATCGCCAGGTCGAGCTCGGTGCGCAGCCGCAGCAGCAGGTTGACCACCGTCGCCTTGACGCTCGCGTCCAGACTCGCGGTCGGCTCGTCCAGGACCAGCACCCGCGGACGCACCAACAGGGCCCGCGCGAGCACCAGGCGGGCGAGTTCGCCGCCGCTGACCTCGCCGGGCAACCGGTCCAGGTGATCCGCGCTCAGCCCGACCCGCTCCACCATCGCGAGCACCAGCTCGTCCCGCTCGGCCCGGTCCGCACCCAGTCCGTGTACGCGCAGCGGCTGATGCAGCGCGTGCCGCAACGTGCGACGCCGGTTGAACGCGGCACGCGGATTTTGCGTGACGAGTTGGACCAGCCGTTGATCGGCGGGGGTGCGGTCGCCGGACAACACCCGGCCGGCCACCGTGACGGTGCCCGACGTCGCGGTGTCCAGACCCGCGAGCAGCCGCGCGACGGTGGTCTTGCCGGAGCCCGACTCGCCGACGACGGCAAGCACCTCGCCGGCCGCGACCGCGAACGAGACGTCCTCGGCGGCGGGCACGATCCGCGGCTCGGCCCGACGCCGGCCGAACGACCCGGGCAGGGCGAACCGGCGGGTCAGCCCGTCCACGCTCAGCAGCGCACTCACCGGCCGGCCTCCCGATCCACCCAGTGGCAGCGCACGTCGGCCGCGCCGTGCCGCACCGCGGCGGGCATGCGCTCGCGGCACACGTCCGCGACGTGCGGGCAGCGCGGCGCGAACGGGCAGCCGGGCAGCAGGTTCGCGCCCTCCGCGCTGCCCTCGACGGCGCGCAGCGGCCGGTCCGCCGGTGTCGTCGCGGGCATCGCGGCGATCAGCGCCCGGGTGTACGGGTGCCGCGGCGCGGCGAAGAGCTCGCGCACCGGCGCGGTCTCCACCAGCCGGCCGCCGTACATCACTCCGACCCGGTCGCAGATCGTGGACACCACCGCGAGGTCGTGCGAGACGTAGACCATGGCGAGCCCGAGCTTGTCCCGCAGGGTCAACAACAGGCGCAACACCTGCGCCTGCACGGTCGCGTCCAGGGTCGTGGTCGGCTCGTCGGCGAGCAGCAGCGCGGGCTCGTGCGCGAGCACCGCGATCGCGATCACCACCCGCTGGAGCTGACCGCCGGAGAAGCTGCCGGGCAGGTCGCGCGGCCGGTCCAGGACCGGGCCCAGGCCGATCCCGATCAGCGTCTCGCGCACCTCGACGTCGTCGAGGCGATCGCCCAAATACCAGCGCAGTTGGCGCAGCACGGGGGTGGTCGGCGCCAGCGAGGTCATCGGCTGTTGCGGTACCAGGGCCAGCCTGCGTCCGCGCACCCGGCGCAGGTCCCGCTCGCGCATCGCGGCCAGGTCCTCGCCCTGGAACTCGATGCCGCCCGTGCGCGTCGCGCCGTCCGGCAGCAGGCCCATCAGTGCGGTGCACACGCTGCTCTTGCCGCTGCCGGATTCGCCGACCAGGCCCAGGATCTCGCCGGGCGCCACGTCGAAGCAGACCCCGCGCACCGCGGGCACCGGCCCGAACGGCCCGCGATAGCCGACGTCGAGGTCGCGCACCCGCAGCAGCGGCTCCTCGGCCGTACTCGCGTTCGTCATCACACGAATCGCAGGTGTTGCGGGTCGAGCCGGCTGATCCGCAACATCGTCGGGTCGAGCGGGGACAGTTCGGTGCGCTGGGCCAGCGCGAGCTTGGGATACACCGGCGGGGTGATCACCGCGTCCTCGGCGAGCAGCCGGTCCACCCGGCCGAGCGCGGCCACCCGTTCGGCGTGGTCCGAGGTCTGCCAGATGGTGTCGATCAGCCGGTCCACCTCGGGGTTGGCGTAGCCGCAGGAGAGCACGTTGGCGGAGCCGGCCGGCGCGAGCGTCAGGTAGTTCGCCGGGCCCGAGGTGAAGCCGGACGAGAATGTGTTCATCAACATGTCGTAGTCGCGCGACAGCCACTTGTTCGACCACGGCCCACCCGCGAGTTGTTCGATGGTGACGTCGAGACCGACCTGCTTCCAGCCCGCCACCAGCACCTGGGCGATGTCGCGGATGCCCTGGTTGGTGCCGATGGTCACGGTGAACGAGCGCTTGCTCGTCTTCGCCCGGGCCAACAGCGCGCGGGCCTGGGCCGGGTCGGGTGCGGGCGGGAACGGCTTCAGCGTCGCGTCCCAGCCGAGTTCGGCGGGCCCGATCGGGCCCTGACCGATGGTGCCCTCGCCGCCGTACACCCGTTGCAGCACGCCCTGGCGGTCCATCGACAGCGCGACCGCCTTGCGGAAGTCGGGGTCGGCGAACGGCTCCTTCTTCATCATCACGTAGCTGAGCACGTCCAACGGCGCCTCGGTGAGCACGAGCGCGAGCGACTTGTCCTTGCGGATCGTGTCGAAGGTGGCGAAGGACGGCGCGGTGATCAGGTCGACCTTGCCCTGCCGCAGGCTCAGCACGCGCGTGTTGGCATCGGCGAAGACGGTGTACTCCATGCCGGCGAACGCGGGCTTCGCGCCGCCGGAGTACTGGCCGCCGTGGTAGCGGTCGAAGCGGGAGAGGGTGAAGCTCTGGCCGGCCACGAACTTGTCCAGCCGGTACGGCCCGGTGCCCATCATCGTGTCCTTGCGGGCCACGAAGTCGCGGTGGGTGATCGGCAGGTTGGTCAGGTGCGAGCGCAGCAGGCCGTACGGCTTGCTCAGCACGATCCGTACGGTGTGCGCGTCGACCTTCTCGAACCGGGAGAGGTAGCCGAGCATGTACGTGATCCACTCGCTGCCGGCGGCGAGGTCGAGCATGTGCGCCAGGGTGGCCACCACATCGTCGGCGGTGAACGCACTGCCGTCGTGCCACAGCACGCCCTGCCGCAGTCGGATCGTCCAGGCCAGCTTGTCCTCGCTGATCTGCGGTTCGCCGTCGGCGAGCAGCGGCACCGAGGCGAGCTTCGCGTCGTAGCCGTACAGGCTCTCCATGATCGGCTCGGCGATCCATCGGGTGATCTCCGAGCCGGAGTCGAGCGGGTTCAGGCTGCTCGGCGCGGACGCGACACCGATCCGCAGGATCCCGTCCCGATGCCGATCGGCCACCCGCTTGCTCCCGGAGGAACTCGAACACGCGGTGAGCACGCCCGTGCCGCCGGCCGCCGCGAGCGCCGCGAGGCCGAGGAAGCCTCGGCGGTTCAGGCCGACTGTGCGCACCGGGGTCACTGGGTCTCCTTCGGGGTCGGGATCTGGGTCGGGATCTGGGCCGGGATCTGCCTGGGGGTCTCTTCGGGGATCTCTTCGGGGGTCTGCTCGGGCGCGCGCCGGCGGACCGGGCCGGTGCCGACGGCGCGCGGCCGGCCGGCCCCGGCCGTTTCACCGAGCAGGTTGAAGCCCAGGATGCCGAGCACCAGCACCGTGCCGGGCAGCGTCGCATACCACCAGTCGCCGCCGATGATCTGGCCGCCGGCGTCGGCGATCAGGTTGCCCAGAGTGGCCTGGGGCGGGGCCACGCCCAGGCCGAGGAAGCTCAGGCCGCCCTCGGCGAAGACCGCGATGGCCATCGCCAGCAGCGCCTGCCCGAGCACCGGCGGCCAGACGTTGACCAGCACTTCGCGAAAGAGGATCTCCCGGGTGGGCACGCCCAGACCGCGCAGGTTGGTGACGTAGTCCTCGCGCATCTCCACCACCGTGGCGCCGCGGGCGACCCTGGCGAAGTAGGGCACGAAGCCCAGTCCGATGGCGAACGCGACGCGCGGCCCGTTGCCGACGGTGACCGGACCGAAGTGCATGTCCGCCGTGCCCATCAGCCCGATCAGGAACATCACGAAAACGAACTGCGGCAGCGCCTGGAGGGTCTCCACCGAGCGCATCAGCACACCGTCGAGACGACCGCCGTGCCGGTATCCGGCGAGCACCCCCAGCGGCATGCCCACCGCCACCGCGAAGCCGATCGAGGTCACACAGATCCACAGCGAGGTCCAGGCGCCCTCGGCGGTGCGGGCCAGCAGGTCGCGACCGAGATGGTCGGTGCCGAAGGGGTGCGCGAACGAGGGCGCCTCGGGGCCGGGGGTGACCAGCGCCACGGGGTCGCCGTGCAGCCGGCCGACGGTGGCGACCAGGAGGTAGAGCACGACGCAGGCCAGGCCGATCCAGCCGGCCACGCCCAGGCGCGGCAGGCGCGGGCGGGGCCTCACGCGGCCCGTCCGAGCTTGTCCCGGGTGACGCCGGCCGCGGTGCGCGGATCCACGAGCGGGTACAGCAGGTCGACCACCAGGTTCAACAGCAGGAAGATCGCCGAGGTCGCCACGCAGGCGCCGAGCGCGAGCGGATAGTCCTGGCGCTGGAACGCGGTGACCATCAGTTGGCCGATCCCCGGGATCTGGAACACGTTCTCGATCAACACGGTGCCCGACAGCAGCCCGCCGATCAGGACGCCGGCCACGGTCAGTGTCGGCACGAGCGCGCCGCGCAGCGCCACCCGACGCAACGTGAGCAGCCGTGAACCGCCCATCGCACGCGCGAACAGCACATGGTCGGAGGCCATCGCGTCGGCGAGCCCGCCGCGCAACGAGCGGGTGAGCATCGCGAACGTGGCCAGTGCGAGCACGATCGCGGGCAACACGAGCACCTTGAGGTTGGTCGCGGGATCCTCGGTGAAGGTGACGAAGCCACCCGCGTTCGGCAAAAGGTCCGGATGACTGTCACCGACCACCACGAGCGCGATCACGGCCAGCCAGTAGCCGGGCAGGGACATCGCCAACACACTCAGCACACGCGTGCCGTGGTCGACCACGCCGCCGCGGCGCAGCACCGACCACGCACCGAGCGCGGTGGCCGGGATCACCGCGAACACGGAAGCGAGCAGCCCGAGTTCCAGCGAGATGGGCAGCGCACGGCCGATCTGGTCGGCGACCGGGGAGCCGTCGTAGAGCGAGGTGCCGAAATCACCGCGCAGCGCGTCGCCGACATAGTCGAGGTACTGGGTCACCAACGGCCGGTCCAGAC
The DNA here is from genome assembly GCF_000372745.1 of Embleya scabrispora DSM 41855. Taxonomy (GTDB): domain Bacteria; phylum Actinomycetota; class Actinomycetes; order Streptomycetales; family Streptomycetaceae; genus Embleya; species Embleya scabrispora. The sequence goes on from NZ_KB889697.1 coordinate 213,000, forward strand.
CCATCCGGTGTTCGACCGCGGCGCGGGCCACCGGATCGGCCGCGACCTGCGGCGCGAGTTGGTTGACCGGGCTCACCGGGGACGCGTGCAGCAGCAGGAACAGGCCGGTCACGACGGCAAACATCACCACGACGACGCCCAGGACGCGCCGCACCAGGTAGTTCGTCATCACTCTCCCGCCGATCCGATGCGCCATCCATTGTCGGACGGCGCATCGGACGGTGGGCCCCCGGGGCATGCTGTGCCGGCGGAAGCGGCGTTCCGCGCTGGATCAGGCGCTCTTGCGGAACCGCTCCAGGTCCCGACCGAGCTCGCGCAGTACGGCGCTGTTGATGTCGTACGCGAACAGCACCTCCTGGATCACCAGTTCCTGCTCCTCGGCGTCCCACGGCGCGTTGTTCATCGCCGCGCGGTAGGCGTCCTTCCACGCGGTCAGGTCGCCGAGTCCGTCGAACACGTAGAAGTCGCTGCCTTGGGTGCCCGGCAGGTCGTAGTGCTTGCGCATCTGCTTGGCGATGAACTGGCCACCGGACATGTCGCCGAGGTAGCGGGTGTAGTGGTGGGCCACGAAGCCGCCGGCCCAGTCGTAGCACTTGTCCCGCATCCGGTCGGTATAGCGCCGGGTGGCCTCGTTCGCGGGCCACTCCTGCTTCCAGTTCTCGCCGGCCAGGAAAAGCATGTCGGCTTCGAGCACGGCCCGGCGGTCCAGTCGCGCGTCGGCGAACGGGGCGCCGATCGGGTCGTTGCGCATCGTGTCCGCGGCGTCGTCGAGCACGAGATAGGCCCAGTAGTGCTGGGCCACCATCGCGGTGTAGGCGTCCCGGGTCAGTTCGCCCTTCATCAGCGCCTCCAGGAAGCCCGAGCCCTCGGCTTCCTGGTGAAAGGCCCACGAGCGCTTGCGCAGCGACTCGGCGAAGGTCGGGGTGGCACCGGCGGTTTCGGCGGTCTCGGTCGTGGTCATGAGGTTTCCCCTAGGTGCGACAAGATCTACCGAACACGCACGAATGGTGCGGACGGTGCGAACTGTGATGAGCCAGGCGGCTTCGCCCGTGCGGATTCGACACTTCGCCCAGGGCGCAGCGCCGGCAGCGATTCGGGTCGCCGCCCGTTTCCGCTGGTCCTCGCAGTCTGTGTGGCGCCAGGCGGTGCCGTCAATAAGTTACCGACAACTTGTCGGCACGTTGTCGGCGGGGCTCGGCCCGCCTCCGCTCGCCCGAGTCGGCGCCGCCGGCCGGCCGGAGCCCGCCCCGCGGCGCGAGCCGAGCGCTCGATCGCGGCCGTCTCCCGGGCAACCCCCGGCAGTTCCGCCGATTCGACCCGGTCTTAGGATAGCCTCACCTCCCATCATTCCGTACGCAGTCGTACGGTCGGCCCAGAGGAAACAACGTGAGCCCTGCCCGCACCGGACGCCTCGGCGGCGCCGTCGCCGCCGTCGCGACGCTCCTCCTCGCCTGGTCGCTCGGCGGCCCGGCGAGTCCCGCGCACGCGACCGGTACCCCGGCAGCGGGCAAAGCCACCCTGACCGCGGAGAAGACCACCGGACTGGACCCGGCGGGCGACGTGGTCAAGCTGGTCGGCAAGGGCTTCACGCCGGGCGTCCGGCTGTTCATCCTGCCGTGCGATCCCGCCCAGGGCGCGGGCCGCGCATGCGACATGGGCTCGTTCTCCGGTCCCACCGAGGCGGACGCGACCGGCTCGTTCGGCACGGACGTCAAGGTCGCCGCAAAGTTCGGCGCCGTCGACTGCCTCAAGACCCGATGCGCCATCGCCACGTCCAACTCGGCCAACGGCAAGGACCGCACGCAGGAGGTCTACCTGCCGATCGGCTTCCGGGGCGAGGACCCGGGCCTGCCGGCGAGCCCGCCGCCGGCCACCGCCGCGCCCCAGGCCGGGGCGCCCGGCGCCGGCGCGCCGAAGACGTCGGCCGCCCCGCCCGCAGCGGCGCCGAGCACCGCTCCCACGAAGTCCGCGGCCGAGGACGAGGACGACGGCAAGGGCGGCCTGATCATCGGGCTGATCGCCGCCGTCGTGGTGGTCCTGGTGGTCGTCGGCGTCGTCGTCAAGCGCCGTCGCCCGAGCGCCTGACCCGCGGCTCCTCGCCCTGTCGACCTCCCATCCAACGAGCCACCGAGCCGACCGGCTCGTCCTCAACCCCCGGAGACCGCACATGCGCACATCCCGTACCGCCGCCGCCGTTGCCGCCACCGCGATCGCCGGCCTCGGCGTACTCGCCGCCTCTCCCGCGTCGGCCGCGGACGCGCCGACGATCTCCCTGTCCAAGGCGACCGGCATCGCCGTCGGCGGCGAGGAGATCACCGTCACCGGCAAGAACTTCAAGCCGGGCAAGGGCGTGTACATCGCGCAGACCGTGGCCAAGCCGGCCGGCGGCGTGCCGACCCAGTACGGCAACGCCGGCTACGTCCCGCAGGTCGGTCCGGACGGCACCTTCTCGGTCAAGATCAAGCCCGCGCAGAGCTTCGAGGGCAAGGACAAGAAGAAGGTCGACTGCGCCGCCACCGCGTGCTTCGTGGCGACCTTCAACGACCACACCGACATCGCCAACCGCGATCAGGACGTGTGGGTCCCGGTGACCTTCGGCACCGCCGCGCCGGCCGCCGCCACACCGCAGACCGGTGCCACCACCGAGGCCGGCGACCCGAAGCTGCCCAAGACCGGCTCGTCGAGCACGCAGCTCGCCTACGTGGGTGCGGGCATGCTGGTGGTCGGCGTGGGCGCGGTGGCCGCGTCCCGTCGGCGCCGCGACTCCGCGCGCGCCTGACCACCCGGGCCATCCCACCCCTACCGCCGGAGGCGACCCGCATGAGCGAGGCGACCGTCAACCCGTTCGGAGCGGACGCGATCACCGCGGTCTGCAAGCACATGAACGACGACCACCCCGAGGACTGCCTGTTGATCTCGCGTGGTCTCGGCGGGCAGCCGGACGCCACCTCGGCCACCATGACCGGCCTGGACGGCGACGCGGCGTACTACTCGGCGATCGTGGCCGGGCAGCCGATCGCGGTACGGGTGCCGTGGAGCCGCTCGATCACCGAGCGTCGGGACGTGCGGATCGAGGTCGTCACGCAGTACAACGAGGCGTGCAAGGCACTGGGGCTGCCGGCCCGCGGCGAGGGCGAGCACTGAGCCGGGAAGACCGAGCCGGGACGACGGGCGGGAACCGACAGGCCGGCCGGCCCGACTGTCCGGCCGGCCCTCCATCTGTAACAAGCGTCACGCCGACGGCCCGGGAGGACTTCCTCCCGGGCCGTCGGCGTTGTTGCATCGGGTGAGAGAGGCGCTGAGGGGGCGCACCGGCGCCGGAAAAACCTGCCGGCTACACCTGTACAAAAAGATATAGTGAGCTTTGCTCAGCATAAGGCTCCGCCCACCCACTTCCCCAAAGCGAAGGCCCTCTGCCGTATGCCGCCCATATCCGCGTCCCGCCTCAGTCAGAAGGTCGTGGTCGGCGCCGTCTTCGTCGCCGCGATGTTCGTCAACATCCTCGACATCACCATCATCAACGTCGCGCTCCCCGCGATCGGCAAGGACCTCGGCGCGTCGCAGGCGAGCCTGGCCACGGTCGCGGTGGGCTACCTGGTCAGCCTCGCGGTGTTCATTCCCGCGTCCGGCTGGCTCGGCGACCGCTTCGGCACCAAGCGGATCTTCCTGATCGCACTGGCCCTGTTCACCGGCGCGTCCGCGCTGTGCGGACTGGCGCAGAACATCGACCAACTGGTGCTCTTCCGGATCCTGCAGGGCGCCGGCGGCGGCATGCTGACGCCGGTCGGCATGGCGATGATGTTCCGGGTCTTCCCGCCCGAGGAGCGGGTGCGCGCGTCCCGCATCCTGATGGTCCCCACCGCACTGGCCCCCGCCCTCGGTCCGGTGCTCGGCGGCCTGCTCGTGGACAAGGCGTCCTGGCACTGGGTCTTCTACATCAACCTGCCGGTCGGGGTGGCCGCGTTCGTGTTCGGCCTGGTCTTCCTGGAGGAGTACGAGAACCCCAAGGCGGGTCGCTTCGACCTGCCCGGTTTCGTCCTGTCCGGAGCCGGCTTCGCACTGCTGATGTACGCACTGAGCGAGGGCGCGACCAAGGGTTGGGGCTCGCCGATCATCCTGTCCACCGGAATCGCCGGACTGATCCTGTGCATCGCGATGGTCTTCGTCGAGCTGCGGGTCAAGGAGCCGATGCTGCACCTGCGGCTGCTCCGCGACCGGCTGTTCGTCAGCACCAACGTGGTGTCGATGGTCAACTCCGCCGCGTTCCTGGGCGTGCTGTACGTCTTCCCGCTGATGCAGCAGCAGGCATTCGGCAAGTCGGCCCTGGAGACCGGCCTGCTCACCTTCCCGGAGGCGTTCGGTGTGGTGATCGCCACCCAGTGGGTCTCGCGCCTGTACCCGGTGGTCGGACCGCGCCGGCTGATGGCGGGCGGCCTGCTCGGCATCGGCGCGTGCGCGGCGCTGCTCGCCCTGGTCGACGGCGATACCGCGCCCGCGCTGATCGTGGTGCTGATGTTCTGCACCGGCGCCTCGATGGCGCACGTGATGATCCCGATGCAGGCGGCCGCGTTCGCGCGGACCGCGCCTGCCGACAACGGCCGCGCCTCGACCATCTTCAACGTGCAGCGCCAGCTCGGCTCGGCCCTGGGCGTCGCGCTCCTGGCGAGCGTGCTCGCGGGGATCGGCACGATGACGACCCGCTCCGGCGGCGCCCCGAGCCCGAACCTGCACGCGTACCACGTGGCCTTCCTGGTCGCCGCCGGCCTCGCGGTCCTGGGCGCGATCGCCGCCCTGACCATCCGCGACGCGGACGCCGCCTCCACCCTCCGCAGGAAGACGGAGGTCGTCCCCGCCCCCGAGCCGGCCACGGAGAACGCCACGGTCTGAGGCCCCGCCCGTCTCGGTCCGCTAGGCCCGGAAGCGCCAGGCCACATGCGCGGAGCGCCTGCGCATCGTCTCGCGTCGCTCCGGCCCGGTGATCGAGCGCGTGCTCACCGCGAGGTGACCCCGTACCTCGTGCCGCGGGACCACCCGCGCCCGGACCGTGGGCTGTTCGCGCGGATCGAGCCAGCGGTGCGTGGCGAAGACCTCGGTACGGCCCTCGGTGTCCAGCCAGTTCGGCACACCGGGATCCAGCGCGCCGATCACGACCCGGATCAGACCGTCCGGATCGGCCTCCGCCTGCACGTGGTTGAGCGAGGTCTGCCGGTTGGCGAAGTCGAGCGACTCGAACCAACCGGGGCTGTACAGCTGGAGATCCCACTGCGCCGAGACGCGCGGATCGGTCTCCACGATCAGCACCTGATCATCCGTCAGCCGTACTCGCGCAAAGCCGTACACGACCTCCTTGACTCCGCCGGCCACCGTGGCCGGTGTGCTGAAGGTGTTCACCGGCTGCCGATCACCGGTGGTGCGCACCCAGTCGTTCCACACCTCGATCGAGTTCTCCACCGACGTCGCCGCGCCGTTCAGCATCCCCGCGACCCGCTCCGGGGTGACCCGCGTGGCCGGTTGCCCCTGGGTGTCCAGGCGTTCGAGGGCCAGCATGGCCGGTTGTTCCGGCTTCCAGTCGAAGTAGTAGTCGCGCACATGCAGGACCCGGGCGTCCGGGGTCAGGCGGACCCAGTTCCCGGGTTGCTCGTCGGCGCTGAGGATGATCTCGACGGTGTCGCCGGGGCCGACACCCAGTGCGGTCGAGGAGGTCTCCGCGACGATGTCGGTGCGCCCGGCGTGCATGTCCCCCGGCTTGACCTGGAGGACGAACTTCTCGCACGCGTTCATCGTCACGGTGAGCCGGTACACGCCGTCCCCGGCGATCGGCGCGCGGCGCGCGTTCTGGTCCACGTTCGGCCCGCCCCAGCGGTACGCGAGGTCGTTGTGGGTGAAGAACGCCGGGTTCTGCGGATCGGTCGCGGCGAGTTGGTAGGTCAGCCAGCAGGCGACCTGATTGGCCAGGTGCCGGATCCCCTCGGCCCGGTCGGCGTCGGTCGCACCGGGAAAGTCGGCCTCCAGGATGCGATCGCCGAGCGCGGCCATGCGCTCGCAATAGGCGCGCCACGCGGTGCCGTTGACCACCTCGCGCGCGCTCGGGTCGTTGCGCTGTGGGTCGTTGCGCTGTGGGTCGCGGCGGTGGGGGTCGTCGCGGTGCGGGTCGTTCGTGTGCCGCAGGCTCGGGTGCACGTCAGATCTCTTCCGTCGGGACCAGGAACCGCTTCTGATACTCCGTCAGCCGAGATCGTACGTCCTCCCGGTCCAGTCCGAGGTCCTCGAACGAGTAGTTGTGCCGACCGTGCCTGCCCTGCGGACGATCGGCCAGGTACGCGCGCATCGCGTCCTCGGCCTCGGCGGTGAGGTCGAGGCCGAATGTGGTGTACAAGTCGCGCACCACCGCGATCGGGTCGCGCATGAAGTCGGCGTAGGCCGAATCGTGCCAGTCGGCCTCGGCGATCCGGCCCGCGTCGTGAAACGCGGTGAGCCGGTCGTAGGCGCCGCACCACAGGTCGCTCTGGGTGCGGGCGACGTCGCGAATGTCGGACGCGTTGCCGTACGCGTGGTGAATCGTGGCGATCAGGCTGCTCAGCGACGCGAGCACGGTGAGCGGGTCGCGGTGGGTCACCGCCAGGCGCGCGTCCGGGTAGACGTCGACCAGCGCGTCCAGGGTGAGCAGGTGGGCGGGCGACTTGAGCACCCAGCGGGTCCGCCCCGGCGTGCGGCGCTGGAGGATTTGCAGCACGAGTCGGTGGTAGGCGTACGCGGGCCGCATGTCGCACTCGGCCAGCCACGCGGCGTAGGACGGAATCGCGAACTGCCCGGTGAAGTCCTCGGACCGGAACGCGAGCGCGTGTGCGCTGATGCACTCCTTGGGCAGCGTGCCGCTCTTCTCGTGGATCGCGTCCATGGCCGGCACCGCGCCGGTGATGAACCGGATCTCGCGCTCGGCGAGCCCGATCCGCGGGTCGGCGTCCCGGGTCGCGGGCTCCGGCGGCGGTACGGGTCGCAGGAACTCCCAGGTGGTCGGCACCCGGTTCGCCGGGTCCCGGGCCAGCAGCGCGTGCAGGATCGAGGTACCGGTCCGCGGGCCGCCGGTGACGAAGATCGGCCGGTGGATCGGCTCGTCCGACACGCCGGGGTCGTCCCTTACGTAGCGGGCGATCTGGAGCCGCACCTCCAGGAGGCGGGAGACCCACGTGTGCGCCCACCAGCGGCCGACCCGGTCGAGGTTCGCCTCGTGCTCGAGTGCGTACAGCAGCCGGTCCAGGCCCTCGCGAAAGCCCGGCTCGTCCTCGCCCGGGTCGCTCAGCCCGGTCCTGGCCCGCGCCTCGCCGAGCAGCGCGTCGGCGGCGAACGGCCGGTCGAGGTCGTCGGTGAGCGGCGGAATGTCGCCGGCGGCGAGGGTCCGGGTCCAGGCGGCGCGCTGCGGTGGTGTCCAGGGCATGGCTGGGTGTCTCCCTCACATTCGGAGTCGTGGGCGAGCGCCGAGCCGGCGTGACCCTGGCGCAGGTTAGCTCTTTGTGAAGGTAAATCTGAAGAGCCGTCAGATACTTGTCCCGGGCGGCGGGCCGGATCCGGGTCGCGGGGCGGCGCCCCGTACGGTACGAATCCTCGATATCAATGCGGATGGAGAGTCGTGAGCGAGCGCAACGTGGTCTGGCACGAGGGCGGAGTGACGCGCGAGCAGCGTCCGGCGCCCGGGGCGACGATCTGGTTCACCGGTCTGTCGGGCTCCGGCAAGTCGACGGTCGCGGTGATCGCCGAGCGGCTCCTGGTCGAGCGCGGGATCACCGCCTACCGGCTGGACGGCGACAACGTCCGGCTCGGCCTGAACGGCGACCTGGGCTTCGGCGCCGAGGACCGTACCGAGAACATCCGCCGGGTCGGCGAGGTGGCCCGCCTGTTCGCCGACGCGGGCGTGATCGCGATCGTCCCGGTGATCAGCCCGTACCGCGCCGACCGCGACCGGGTCCGCGCCCTGCACGCCCGGGACGGTCTGCCGTTCCTGGAGGTGTTCGTGGACACTCCGATCGAGGAGTGCGAACGCCGCGACCCGAAGGGCCTGTACGCCAAGGCCCGGCGCGGCGAGATCGGTGACTTCACCGGCATCTCGGCCCCGTACGAGGCCCCGGAGAAGCCGGAGTTGCGTCTCACCCCGGCGGACGGCGACCCGGAGCAGCAGGCGGAGCGGCTGCTCGCACTGCTGGAGACACTGGTCGCCGGATAGGGCGAGCGAAGCTCGGCGGGGTGTTGGTCGCGTCGCGGGGTCTCTCGCGTCGGGGCCCGCGGTGCGGCCGCTTCGGCCGGCCCCCACGTCGATCGGTTCGGTGACCTCGCGAGCCTGCGGGGTCGTCGGCCCGGTGGCCGGTGGCCGGTGGCCGGTGACCTGCCGTCAGGGCCCGGGTATCCCCCCTCGGATCCCCGAGCCCTGAGGCCCTGTCGGATGGCTCGTGTGCCGCGCGGCCGACCGCTTCGACGGTTGCCGACCCGCTTGGTTGCGGCCGGCCGCTCAGTGCAGCAGACCGCCCGTGGCGGGCTTGCGGCCGTGCTTCATCAACAGCGCGATCACGAGGGCCAGCACGCCGCACGCGATCAGGATCCAAAAGCCGGTGGTGAAGGCGTCCGTGGTGTAGGTGCAGCCACGCGGGTCACACGCGTCGACCGTGGCCGTGCCCTGACCGGTCGGCGACGGACCGGTGATCCGCAGGCGGTTGTCGGTGAAGATCGGGGAGAGCAGCGCGACGCCGACCGAGGCGCCGAACGACTGGGCGACGACCAGCATGCTGGACGAGATGCCCTGCTGCTCCTGCGGTACGGCCTCGATGATCAGGTTCGGCGCGGCGGCGTAGTACATCCCGAAGCCGATGCCGTAGACCACGCCGCAGATCAGCATGAGCTGCCACGAGTCGTGCAGGAACAGGTACATGAAGCCCGCGACGGCCAGCGTGGCGACACCGACGATCATCGGCATCCGCAGCCCGCGACGCTGCCCCCACAGCCCGGCCAGCGGGCCGGCGATCATGCTGGACATGGACTGCCAGATCAGTACGTGCAGGGCAAGCCCGAGCAGGGTGAAGCCGAGCGCGTAGTCGAGCGAGTCGTTGAAGGAGACGGTCGCCTTGACCTGGTCGGCGATACTCGCCCACATCGCCTCGGGCGCGCCCATCGCCTTGGCGCCCTGGACGGCGCCGTCGCCGTACTTGTCGAGCGTGCTCTGCTTGACGTTGTCCGGAGTCAGGCCCATGTAGCTGGTGAGGTAGTTCTGGATGCCGATGATCATGTTCGCCAGGAACGCGATCCCGAGTACGAGTGCCACGCGCGGGGCGGTCAGCAGCTTGAGGTCGATGATCGGGTTCTCCACCCGCTTCTCCCACAACACCCACAGGCCGATCACCACGATGCCGAGGATCGCGTATCCGAACGCGGACGGCTTGCTCCAGCCCCAGGTCTGACCCTGGCTGATGTAGAGCAGGATCAGCGCGAGTCCGACACCGAGGATGACGCCGCCGACGTAGTCCACCTTTTGCGGGACGCGCAGCTTGGACTCCGGCACCACGACCAGCAGCAGCGGGATCAGCACGAGCATGTAGACGACCAGGAACCAGAACAGCGAGCGCCACGAGTAGTGCTCGGTGAGCAGCCCGCCGACGACCGGCGCGAGCGCGGCGGACAGGCCGAGCCCGGTGGCCGAGATGCCGATCGCGACCGGGATGAACTTGCGCGGCATCAGGTCGCGGATGAGCCCGTATACGACGGCGGTCATGCCGAACGCGACCGCCTGGAGTGCGCGGCCGACCAGGAACAGCGGCCACGAGCTGGTGAGCGCACAGATCAGCGAGCCGAGCAGGAACGAGACGCTGGTCGCGAGCAGCAACCGCTTCTTGCCGTAGACGTCGGAGAGCTTGCCGATCAGCGGGCTGACCGCGCCGCCGACCAGGCCCAGGATCACCACCATCCACGTGATGCTCTCGCCGACGGACCGGAACGACGGGGCGATCTCCGGCACGGCCGAGGAGATCATCGCGTACTGGAGTGGCACGACCTCGGAGAACATGACCACGACGGCCAGGACGGCGAAAACTCGGCCCTTGGACACCCCCTCCAGTCGACCGGTGTCGACCGAGGACGGGTCGGATTCGGGCTCCGGCGGCTTCGCGGATACTTCAACGGTCGCAGACATACCGGTACTTTCCGTTCTGTGCAGGGGCGCGCGCCGGACACGTGTCACCACTGCGACACGTCCGGTTTTGTACGGAATCTTTGGGGGCAAAACGCCGCTCGGCCTCGATGGGGCGGGCGCGCATCTCGTGGACGCTGCCAACCGGACCGGTGCTCTCCAGCCGAACTGGTTGACAGTGTTTAGCACGCCGACGAGGCGCGGGGAAGAGCAACAACCGAGTCGGCGCACGTTTGGTCCCGATATACACCGAAAATTCCCTGACGACCCGTCAGCTAACTGTCGCGGTCGGGGTGGGGCACGCGGTGGGGGCGCGCGGTGGAACGCGGTCGGGGACGGCGCTGCCGCGGACGGGGCGTGGGCGCGAACGGGACGCGGACACGGACACGAACGGAGAGGCGGGCGTGGTTGGAGGGGAGGGCGTGTGGTCGCGGCGAAGCCGAGTCGGGTCTGGGGTCGCCGGTCGTCGTGGGGCTTGGGATTCCCGGCGAGATGGGGATGCCGGTCGGGCGGGAGGGGCGCCGGCGGCGGAGGGATGGGGCGGGCGTCCGGTTGGGTCTGCCGAGAGTGCGGTGCCCGAGTGGGCCCACGCATTCGGGCCGACGATGGGCCGGCAGGGTGACGGGGCGTCACGAAGCAGGGTGCCGTTGGGGTTTGCGGCTTCGTTGCGCTTGAAAAGCGCAGGTCGGGTCGAGCGCGGAGCGAGACGAGCACGTCGGGATCCGGGTTCCGGCTCCCCTGACGCGTCCCCCAGCCCTCGTCATCGGCCTCGAAGACCACAGATCTTCGTCCTCGAAGTAGGTGCGGAACCACGTCGTCATGACGCAACCCTCACCGCCCCCCTGACGAAGCCCCCGCCACCTGGGCCGAACACCTATGGGACCCGCCGTTGTCGGCACCTGTCCCGGCAAGGACGACCCGCATCTCGCCGGAGTCCGCAAGGCTCCTGACCGTCGGTGACTTGGGACCAGGACGATGGACACCGGCCTACGTCGACCGGTGGGCACAAAGCCACCCGCACCCGAACCCAACCGAAGCGCACCGCTTGCCGAGCGCACCGCTTGCCGCTTGCCGCGAACTGCCCTGCCGCCCGGGATGGTTCATCGGCGAGCCTCACCGGATCGCCCGCTCTCTCTGCGCCTTTGCCGGCGCCTTTCCTGCCTGGCAGGAACGACGCCTCGCCACAGGACCCCAGGCAACTGGCCGTCGGCGGCTCGGGATCGGGGTGGTCGGCACCGTCCTGTCTCGACCGGTGGGCACAAGCCGTCCTCGCCCGGTCCGACCGAAGTGCACGGCGTGCCGTGAACTGCCGACCCGGCCGGGAGGATCCCTCGGTAACGACTCGCACCTTGGCTTCGGGCTCCGGATCCGGCGATCTCCAACCGAAGCCATCCACGCCCGCGCCCGCCGAGGCGCAGCCGCGAAGTCCCCCGCCCGCCCCGTGATCTGCGCCCCCGATCCCTCAGCCCAGGTCGTGAAAGGCTGCGGCGACCTCCGTCCAGCGTTCGACCGCTTCGGTGTTCTCGCGCCAGGTGCTCACTGCCGAGTACGCGACGACGCGTGTGGCGACTCCGCGGTATCGGCTCATCAGTGCCTCCGCCAAGCCGTCCCACGGAGCACTCACCGTCAAGGTGTCCAGCACCTCGTCGTCGATCGCGGCGGCCATGCCGGCGCGGTCCTTGGCGCCGAAGAGGCGGTGCAGGCGGGGCTGGAGGTCGTCCCAGCCGTGTGTCTCGAAGACCTTGGCGTAGCCGGGCGTCGAGCCGTAGAAGGCCAGCCGCAAGCGCAACTTGGCGCGTTCGGCCTCGATCTCCTCCTCGGTGTCACCGGTCGCGGTCATCACCGGGCAGACCAGCGCGAAGTCCTCGGCCGCACCGCCGGCGGCGAGTTCGGGGCGGACCACGTCCCGGATGTAGCGGACACTGTGCAGCGGGTGGATGTGCAGGCCGTCGGCCACCTCCCCGATCATCCGCAACATCCACGGGTTGACCCCGGCCAGGTAGATCGGCGGGTCGGCGATCGAACCGCCCGGCGTCCACTCCGGCGTCATCAGCGTGAACTGATAGAAGTCGCCCTTGAAGCGCAGTCGTTCCTCGCCCCGGAAGGCCGCCCAGATCGCCCGCAACGCGCCGACGTACTCGCGCAGTCGCGGCCCCGGCCGGTCGAACTCCGCCGAGTAGCGCCGCTCGATGTGCGGTCGCACCTGGGTGCCCAGACCCAGCACGAATCGGCCGCCGGTGGCCTCGGACAGTTCCCAGGCCGCCGACGCGGTGACCATCGGACTGCGTGCGAACGCGACCGCGATGCCGGTGCCGACGGTCAGGCTCTCGGTCGCCAGCGCCGCGGCGGTCGCGGCGGTGTACGCGGTGCGGCCGCCTTCGGTGAGCCATAGCCCGTCGAAGCCGGCCCGCTCGGTGGCGGCTGCGGCGCGTTGCATGCCGCGCAGGGTGAGGCCGGCTGCCATGACATCGAGCTGAGGGGGCGTCACTTGTTCTCCTGTACAGAGGATTCCGCGGATTCCGCTTCGCGTACACGGTCCCATGCGCCGGTGACCGTGCCGGTCCAGCGCGGCGCACGCCGTTCCGACCACGCGCGCGGACCCTCGCGCGCGTCGTCGGTGCCCATCAGGATGCGGTGGTACGCGGTTTCCAGCCGTTCCACCTCGTCCGGGCCGGCATCCGCCCACAACAGGCGCTTGGTCAGCGCGGCCGATACCGGGTGGACGTTGGTGGCGATGTCGTGGGCGATCTCCAGCGCGGCGGGCAGTACCTCGGCCGCGGGCAGCGCGCGCGACGCGAGCCCCAGCGCGAGCGCCTCGCTGCCGCGGAACGTACGCCCGGTCAGCAGGATGTCGGCGGCCACCGCCCGCGAGGTGGCGGCCGGCACCGTCCAGTGCGACTGGGCGTCGGGCACCATGCCGCGCCGGACCTGGGGAATCGCCAACTTGGCGTCCTCGGCCACGATCCGGATGTCGCACTGCATCGCCAGGGTGAACCCGATGCCGATCGCGTGCCCGTTGATCGCCGCGATCACCGGCTTGCGCACCGCCCAGGCGGGCGGCTGTACGGGCGATGCGCTGAAGGCCCGCGCGCGGGGTTCCGACGCCGGTTCCGACGCCGGTTCAGGCCCGGGCCTCGATGCGGGCCCCGGCCCCGCGAACGTGTCCGCGGCCGGCGACATGTCGGCGCCCGCGCAGAACGCCCGCCCCGCACCGGTCAGCACCACCACCCGCACCGCATCGTCCGCATCGCACCGCGCATAGGCGTCCCCCAACGCGAGGCCCATTCCCCCGGAGAACACGTTGAGCCGGTCGGGTCGGTCGAGCGTGACGACGGCTACGCCGTCGTGGATGGCAAATCGGATCACTCTGGGACGGTAGGCCGACTCCTTGACAAGGTCAAGCGAAAGATTCGAGCGGACGACCCGACCCGACGATGCCTTCGATTTCCGACGCGGAGGTGGCGGCAGAGCAGATTGTTGACCAGATCAAGGAGCGATCCCTAGGGTCTGATCAACCACTGTCACGAGGGGGACTTCACCATGACCGACCCGTTCGGGTTCGAAGGCAAGCGCGTTGTCGTTACGGGGGGCTTCTCGGGTGTGGGGGCCGCCCTGGTCGAGGTGTTGGCCGAGCAGGGCGCCGAGCACATCACCGTGCTCGACCTCAAGGAGCCGACCGGTTCGGCGCAGACGTTCATCCGGACCGACCTGTCGGACCCCGCCTCGGTGGACGCCGCCGTCGCCGCGATCGAGGGCCCGGTGCACGCCCTGTTCAACAACGCGGGCGTGGCCGGCACGCTGCCCGCACCCACCGTGTTCGCGATCAACTACCTCTCGCTGCGCCGGTTGACCGAGGCGCTCGTGGCCGAGGACGCGCTGCCCGAGGGGGCAGCGATCGTGAACACCGCCTCGATCGCGGGCATTTCGTGGCCGGCTCACCTGGAGGCGATCAAGCAACTGATCGCGATCGAGGACTGGGACGCCGCGCAGGAATGGCTCGCGAGCAACGAACTCGGCAGTGACGCCTACAGCTACAGCAAGGAACTCGTCCAGGTTTACACGATGCACTACGCCCGCACGGCCTCCGCAAAGGGCCTGCGGATCAACAGCGTGTGCCCGTCGCCGATCGACACCCCGCTGCTGCCGGACTTCCGCAAGACGATCTCCGACAAGGTGATCGACTGGAACATCTCCCAGGGCAACGGCCGACTCGCCACCGGCCGCGACGTCGCACTCGCACTCGCATTCCTGGGCTCGGACGCGTCCGGCTTCCTCAACGGCGTCAACATCAACCTGGACGGCGGCTTCAACGCCGGCCTCACAGTCGGCAACCTCGACTTCTCCGGCCTCGCGTAACCCGCGAACGCCCCCCGACACGCGCCCGTCACCCACCGAATCCGGGTGACGGAGCGCCGCGTGTTCGGCAGAGAGTCAGTGCCGTGCGCTGTCCGGGAGGCCGCGGGGACAACGAGGTTGCCCGACACTCGGGTCCTTCGAGCCGCAGACCGCCCGCCGATCACAGTCCATGAACGCGCACCACGGTGATGGTGAGCACTCCGGCACTCACTATGTACTCGGCGATCACCGAGCCGCACGTCACGATGCGCCTGTCCTTGTGGTAGGTCTGCGAACTACCGCAGCCGTAGGGGTCTTTCGCTACGCGGGCCATGCCGATGTCCAAGTCCCTGCGCTGCGAACCGCCGAGACCCCTAACGGCCCTCTCGCACTCCGGACTGAAAGTCACCCTGTACGACATCAGGGTCCTCCCCCATGATGATGCGTGCTTCGGCGGCGAGGGCCAGGGCTTCCACCCTGTCCTGTTCCCTGCGGGTGGCCTCGTCGATTTCGGGCCGCAGGGTTCGTGCCCATTGATTCAGGACAAGGGGCAGATTCCGCGCAGGTGTGTCCTCAACGGTCTTGGTGAATTCGTCGCGTTGTTCGATCGGAAGGGCTTCCCGAATGCTCGCGATCGTGGCGGGCGTTTCGATCCACTCGTCACCCACCAGGGTTCTGAAAGTCCGCCCGTCCGGTTCCGACCCGCCCTCGTCTTGCTCGTCCATAGGCGTCCTTCTCGTGTCATGGCCCGACTACACACAGTATGCCCTCGAATGCACCTCGTGAAGCACCAGGCGACCCAACCGGCGGCGCACCCCAACGAGCCACCTGCTCCGCGCGGTTACCGCCGATGCGTCCAACGGAGCATGAGAGGCACGGTGACCTCACCCTCGTTCAAGCAAGAAACGCGCCCAGCTCACCCGATGCGCCACGCCCCCACCGGGTCCGCAGAGGGCCTGCGGATCAACAGCGTGCGCCGATCGCCGCCGAGTTGCGTCAGCCGCGCAACGACGCCGTGAGCGCACCCCAGGAGGCGGAAGGCACGACCAGGCACCCGACGCTCGGGTCCTTGCTGTCTCGGACGGGGACGATGCCGGGGAGGTCGTCGCTGACTTCGACGCACGCGCCTTGGTCAGGGTTGCTGTGGGTCGACTTACGCCACGTGACTGCGCTTATGTCGGGAGATGTGAACATGCTTCGTACTCCTTGATAGCCGCACAGATCATGGCCGCCGACTCCCTTGGGGCAAGGGCATAGGCGCATGCACGATCGTAGGCCAGCCTGCGCACTCGGATGATGTCCGGATCTTCCACGATCTGCCCGAACATGCCTCCCTCAACGTAGACGACAGTCACGTCTTCCAGCTCGATTACGATCTGGGTTACGTCACTGATTCCAAACTCGGCATAGCGGTAGGGCAGCACTCTGATCATTCCGTGCTCGTGATCCACGAGCGGCAGGAGTGATTCGAGCTGTGTGCGCATCACCTCGGCCCCGCCGATCCGCCGGTGCAGCACCGCCTGATCGATGATTGCCGTGAAGTAGGAGCATTCCTTGTCGAAGATGTGCCGTCTGCCCATTCGTGCGGCTACCCGCACGTCGAGCTCCTCGTCTGTGGCGCCCAAGTCCGCCTTTCGGAACAAGGCGCGAGCGTAGGCCGGCGTCTGAAGCAGACCGGGGACGTACAACCCTGCCCACTCGCCGAGACTCAGCGCATCGTTCTCCAGGCCCATGTACTCCAAGTAGCGATCCGGGAATCGTACGCCGCGTAGCATCTCGAACAGAGCGGTGAACAGTCCGTTCGTTCCGAACGCAGCGTCGAGCTTCGGGCACAGTTCTTCGGGAACCGGACTGTCGCAGGTCTCGAAGCGGCTCATCGACGCCTTGCTGTAGCCCACGACGTCCGCCAACTCCGTTACGGACATACCGGCTCGCGTTCGGTGCTCGCGAATCTGAGCGGCCACGCGTTGACGAGGTGATCCGTTTGTCGGATCGGTCGGACGCTCCCGGAATCGCACGCACGTACCCCTCTTTCGTTCCAATTGCATCCGCAACGGTGGGCTTCTTCAAAGGTTAGGCCGATTCGCCGATCCTGAATCACAGAGTGGCCGAATCGCCACCCACCGCAACCGAAAGGGTCACTCCGGCGCGCGATGAACTCCCGCGTGCGCCAAGGCTGAACCTGATCCCCTCCCCGACCGACCGCGCGGGGTACGGGAGTCGGGGCCGCCGTTCCGTGGTGGAACGGCGGCGCGACGAGAGATGGGAGGTAGGGGGCGAGTGAATGCCTGGACAGCGTCCCGCCCCCTACGTGCCCCAAACGAGAAAGGACACGACATCACGATGACAGATCGCATCGGATGGACCCAACGAAGCTCGGCACGCGCGTCTGTGGTGGATCGCGATCGGCAGGACGCACGGTTGTGGTCGCCGGCCCGGCAGTACACCGACGGGCCGCGCGTCGACGCTCCCTCGCTCGCCCCACGCCCGACGCTGCTTCGGCGCCTGCGTCCGCGTCGGTTGTGGCGGGCCTGGCGGTTGTCGGCGCGGTTTCGCGCGCTGCACTCGGGCGGGCGGGACGCGCGATGACCACTCGGGAGCGGCTTTCCGGGAGTACGCAGGAGGACCTCGACAAGGGCCGCGCGTTCTTCGAGCGCTACCGGCACGCGTGGTGTCGGGACGCGTACTCGGGTCGTGAGGGCGTACTCATGGACGTGCAGGGTCGGCAGGTCTATCTGCGCCTGCGGACCGGCATCGAATTCGTATGCCACGTCGGGGACTTGGTAATTCTCCGGCTCCCTCCTCCGGTCCTGCACGGGCGCGTTGCGTACGTCGGGGCGGAAGACGCGACGAAGCGGCCGGATGGCACGCTCATGGAGATGTGGGCCGTGGACAAGGGCACCTTGGCGATCGTCCAACCACCCAACGGTCCCGCGTGGTTCGCGCTGTTGGCGGACCTCGAACCGGTCGACTGCCCGTTGGGCCCCGTAGCGGAGTGGGCGAATCCCCCGTTTCCGAATGCAACGCCTTGAGGCGCCGGCCGACGGGCCGACCACGAGGTGGCGCCCGGAATCGACTCGCCGAGCAGGCGCCTCCGCGCCACAGCCCGCCACGCACGTTCGCCGCCGGAATCCGCGTGATCGAACTGCTGCCACCGGCGGTCCTGAAGCGTGAACGGGCCGCCATGCCTATGCCGCCGACGAGCTGTGGTGGGTGGGTGGGGTAAGTACGGGTCAACACGAACGACGAGCGTGCAGGGCAGCCGGATGCCCGGACGCTGTATGACCGTTCAGCCCCGGGCCATACCGTCTCCTGGCTCAGGTGGAAGAACGAGGTTCACCACGTGCCACGCCCACACGGCCGCTGGAAGGCCGATGCGGACGAGCCGCCACATGCGGTCCGAAGCGGGCCATATATCCGCCAAGGCGGCGGCAGTCGTGTGGAACGTCTCGGCCGGCAAGCGTAGTTCGTCCGGGGCATGAGCCCCCCGTCGTCCGAGACCGGTGTGACGCGGGCCGCTCTGACAGCGGCCCCGGCGGCAATGCCGACCGAGGCTCCCGCACTCGGCGTCGGAACGATCAGGGCTTTCTTCCGCAATGCATGACTCAACGGAGCGATGTCGTAGCGCAACGACACGTGTCTTGGATATCCCTGACCCCATGACAAGCGTTACATCGACATCATTTGGCTCCTTGCTGTGGGGCCGATGCGGGGAGTTGTAGGTTCCAGATGCCACCAACCGGTCGGCTTCATGGAAGCCGAAGGCAACGGCGCCTACCGCATCCCGCCGATGAGCCTGTGCTGATCTGATCCACGCGTGGCCGGGACTCCGCCCCGGCCACGCGGCCCGTTACGACCTGTCGGCCCCTGCACTTGCGAGATTCCTTTGCTCACGGCGATATTTCGTGACAACACGTCCCTGTGGACTGCCCTGATCGTGGCGATCGCCGTTCTGGTACCCGTGGGCGCGGTCGTCGCCCGACGCTGCGGGCACGCCGGAATTCTCGGCGCCCTGTTCGCCGGCAGCCTCGCCGTCGAACTGGCGGCCACGCTGCATCCCGAGGGTGCTTTATCGAGGGGCAGCCGGGGCTGTGTCGTCAACGGCGACATGTTCCTCGCGGTCGGCACCTGGCAGTGGCTGCTGAACCTGGCGATGTTCGTACCCGTCGCCCTGTTCGCCGGCCTGCTGTTCCGGAACACCTTCCTGGCCGTGGCCACGCCGATACTGCTGTCGGCGGCCACCGAGGTCGCCCAGGCCCTGGTGGGCCTGGGCCGGGCCTGCGACTCGGACGACGTCGTCGCCAACTCCGCCGGAGCGGTGGTCGGCGCCGTCCTGGCGTTCGGGATCAACCGATTCCGACCCAAGGACGACCCGCCGCGGTCACGGCACCGTGCGGGGACGGAAACGCAGTTCGCACGCGCCGTGGCCCCGGCCGCTCCCCTGTACGGCACGATCGCCGGCTTCGTCGTCCTGGCGATCGTGTGGGCCGGATGGATCGAGCGTCTCCCCTACGGGGTGGACGGCGCGTTCGAGGCGGACGGCAGGCAGCGGGCCGTCGCCGAGCGCGTCACCCGTTCCTTCCTCGGAGCCGACACCGACATCCGGCGAATCCAATACATCAAGAGCGCGAACGGCATGCCGCCGATCCTGGCCGTCTCGACACCGGGCAAGTCCCTGGAAATCCAATGGCCCAGCGGCGAGTTGAGCCAACTGTCGGACAACCGGCCCGTCACCCCGATCCCCGCAGCGGAGCGCCTGCCAGCCCCGAGGATCGAGGCGAACGCGATCGCGTTCATGCGCGAACACTTCCCCTGGGCGGCCGACGCGCGCCGCCGGATGGACGCGAGCGGGGAGTGGGGTGATCAGCACATCGGCTGGACTTCCGTCGTGGACGGCGTCCTGATGCCCAAACGCCTGGACATCGTCCTGGACGCACGAGGCAATGTCGCCACGATCAGCGCCCGCAACACCCCCGACCCCGTGCTGCCCCCGGTCCGCATCCGTGACGAATCGGCGGCCCGCCAAGCGATGCAGCAAGCCCGCCCCGACCTGACCCCACAGGCCGGCGTCCTGCTCGCCGTCGAACACCGCGGCCGGTGGCGACCCGCCTGGCGCTTCCCGCTCACCGACGCCACCCACCCCAATCCGATCGCGATCGGCATGCTCGACGCCGAAACCGGCGAAGTCCTCCGGTAGTCCCAACCTCGCGCGCGCGAGGTGTTCGGCCCGGTGGCGTCCGACCCGACCCTCTCGCGCCTGGTCACCGCCCTGGCCGCTGCGGGGCCGTGACCGCGATCCGGGCGGCCCGCGCCGCGGCCCGGGAACGGGCCCGGAATCTCGCGGGGACGGCGTCGCCGGTCGCGGGCGGGCGGCTGACGATCGACCTCGACGGCGTCCTGGTCACCGCGCACTCCGACAAGGAAGGCGCGTGCCCGACGTGGAAGAGGACGTTCGGGTTCCACCCGTTGCGGGCGTTCGCCGACCACGGCCCGCAAGGTTCCGGCGAGCCGCTCGCGGTGCTGCTCCGGCCGGAAAACGCCGGGTCGAACACAGTCGCCGACCACATTGAGGTCACTCGTCAGGCCCTGCTCCGAATCCCGAAACGGCACCGTCGGGGCGGGAACACACTGATCCGCACGGATTCGGCCGGCGGCGCCCACGACTTCCTCGCCTGGCTCACCCGACGGGGCCGGTGGCTCTCGTACTCGGTCGGGTTCACGATCACCGACCGGATCCACGCGGCGATCCTCCGTGTGCCGAGGGCCGCGTGGACGCCGGCATACGACGCGGACGGTCGTCCGCGCGATGGCGCGTGGATCGCGGAGGTCACCGACATGCTCGACCTCACCGCGTGGCCGAAGGGCATGCGGGTGATCGTGCGCAAGGAACGCCACCACCCCGGCGCGCAGTTGCGGATCACCGACGTCGACGCAACCGCTGCGTCGCCTTCGCCACCAACACGCGAGGCGGGCAGCTCGCGGACCTCGAACTCCGCCACCGCCGACGCGCCCGCGCCCGCGCCCGCGCCGAGGAACGCGTCCGCCAGGCGAGGGCAACCGGGCTGCGGAACCTGCCCCTGCACGGCTTCGCACAAAACCGGGTGTGGTATGAACTCGTTTTCCTCGCCCGCGAGTTGGTTGCCTGGATCCAGATGCTCGCCCTGACCGGCGACGCCCGGCGGTGGGAGATCAAGAAGCTCCGCTTTCGCCTGTTCGCAGCCGCCGCCCGCCTGGTCCGCTCCGGCAGACGGGCCATCGTCCGCCTGCCGGAGCGACGGCCCTGGACCGAGCACGTCCTCGACGGCATCGCCCGACTCGCCGAACTCGCCGCACCCACCCGACCGACCGCCCCAAACACCTCGACGAGCCGAGACGGAACTCCGGAGACGGCCCAACGAATTACCTACTCCGGGGTGTTGCCCCGCCGAAGCATTCAACGGGGCGTGAGAGGCGCCGTGACCTCGTTCTCGTCCAAGCAAGAACCTCGCCCAGCTCACCGGATGCGCCACATCCCCACGGCCTCCGCAAAGGGCTTGCGGATCAACAGCGTGCGCCCGTCGCCGATCGAGGGAACGGGGCACCAGGGCTTCAGGGCGAAACAGTCGCATCGGGTTCACTTCGTCCGCAGAAGTCCAACATCCGAGCTACTGTGGATGTCATGACAACGGCTTATGAGGACGTGCCCTTCAGCGAGCTGCTCCACCACCCCGCCGCGACCACCCGCAGGCTGGACTCCGTCCGCGCGCTACGACTGCGGCGACGCGATGCAGGAGATCTCGCTCTGATGCGCGTCGACCAGATGGAGCAAGACACCTCGGTCATGGATTT
Organism: Embleya scabrispora DSM 41855; assembly: GCF_000372745.1. Classification (GTDB taxonomy): domain Bacteria; phylum Actinomycetota; class Actinomycetes; order Streptomycetales; family Streptomycetaceae; genus Embleya; species Embleya scabrispora. Next base: position 234,331 of record NZ_KB889697.1, read on the forward strand.
CGCCTCACGCCTGCTGGCCGGGCTGGTGCGGACCGAGAACATCGCCGCTTTGCGCCAGGCACTGCCCGAGGCCCTGCCGTGGAGCACGTTCCTGCCCGCCGATGACATAGACACCCTGCTGTCCGAACTGGTGGACACGGCGCGCGGCGCGGTGGCCCTGGACAACCTCGCCCCGATCGCGCTCCTGCTCACCCAGTGGCGGCACAGCGCCGAGATCTACGCTGATCCCGCCCTGCTCGACATCCTCACCCGCGAGCCGGATGGCGACCTCGGATCGGTCCCCACGCCCGAGGCTGCGGAGTGAGCCCAAAGCGCGGAGACCGGGCCGCGCCACCCCCTTTCGGCGACGAGTACGATCTCCGTTTCGCCAACACCGAGGCAGCCGACGGTTGGGAGCACTTGGGCCGCCAGGCAGCGGGTAACCTGCGCCGCGCGTTCGAGAAGATCCGAGCAACTCCCCGCGCCGTCGACAACCCCCACCGTCAGCACCGCCTCAAGGGAAAGCTCGGCATCTGCACCTTCAAAGGCCAGGAACTGGAACGTTGGCAATACGAGGTCACCGGCGGCGGACGCATCTGGTACCTGCTCGACGACGTCAACGGCATCGTCTGGATCACCTATGCGGGCACCGGCCACCCCAAGGCCACCGACTGAGCCGATCCCCACCCATCAACCGCCGCAGGTACGGGCGCGTCGGGGTTGTGAATGTGAAGTCGAGTGGCGGATTCAACGTCGGACAGGCGGTGGAATCCTCGACTTCTCCGGCTTGGCATGGCACGGATCGGATTTGGGATAGGACACCGATAAACCGGTGACCGGACAGGTGATCCGCGCAGGGTGATGTATGTGGGTGATGCACACAATTGCCAGGGCCTCTTGTCGACGACGGTCGACAAGAGGCCCTGGCAATTTGATGTATGACGAATAGTCGGGCGCTCTTCGCGAAGGCGCCGACCGCGCTCAGACGGCGGGGTCCTCGACGGCTGCGGGAATCTCGCCCTGGGCCATCTCCTCGACGAATCGTTGCAACAGCGTGGCGAACGTCTCGCGGTCCGTGTCGCTCCAGCGGTCGAGCATCTCGCTCATCCGCCGATCCATGACGTCGTTGAGCCGGCGCCGGACCGAGTCGCCGCGCGGCGTGAGCGAGACGAGGCTGACCCGTCCGTCGTCCGGGCTGGGCGAACGTCGTACGTAGCCCTCCCGCTCCAGTTGACCCACCTGGCGCGCGGTGGCGCCCGGGTCCATGTTCGTCATGCGCGCCAACTCCCCCATCGGGAGCGGGCCTTGCTTCTCAATGCGGCGCAGCAGCACATAGGCGGGCTGCGAAATGGTCGCGCCCGCCGCGGCGGCCTGGCCCGCGTACACTCGGCGGCTGGCGTGGCGCCGAAGCAGGGCCTCCAGCGCCCGCTGGATCGCTTCGACGTTTTCGGTGGAGTTCACCCGACCATGATAGCAGTCCTTGACTGCGTCAATTTAATACTGTGCGATAACGTGCATAACTCGGATCGGATTCCGAATCCGTCGCACATCACGACCAGAGGGCGCATTGGTGGGCGCGCGAACGGGGCTTCGGATCCCGGAAGAGATCCGCCTGGCGGGGTCTGCGGTACACGGCGGTACGCGACGCACCCGCGATCATGTGTGATCACACGTGATTGTTATCCGCGGCCGAGCGGCCTGGCTAAGCGGTCGCCTCGGTCCCGACGGAGGAAACGAGACCGAGACGACCTGCCCATGGACTATGTCAGTCGTCAGACGATCAGACAATGGCAACCGGATTGATGGGGCTGCCTGTCGCGCCTGTGACCGGAAGTGGGGCCACACACAACAGACACGAATAGGCGCCGGCTTCCGCCATCACCTCGGCAAGCTCGCTCAACCACAGGTGTTCGAGGAGCGGGACACCGGATTCGACGAGCAACGCGATGTGCACCGACAGAAACCGATCGTCGAACGGAATGCACTCGATCGCGCTGTTGTCCGCGCCGACGACGCTGATGTCGTGGGCCCGGACGTACTCCACCGCGTCGAGCGACAGCCCGGGCTGCGCGAACGAGGGTTCGCGGCCTGCGGCGACCGTGGCCCGGTACTCGTCCAGGTAGCCGGTGCGAACCAACAGCGCGTCGCCGGAGCGCACTTCGACACCCTGCCGCTCGGCGCACCCGGCCAGGTCGGCACCGGTGATCCGGTATCCGCCCTCCAGGTACGGCGTATCGAAGTGGCGCGGCAGGTCGAGCAGCACCGCCCGGCTCGCGAACGCGCCGAGCTTGTCGATCCCGCAGCGTCCGGCACCGGTGTGTGAGCGGAAGCTGTCGGCCGGGAAGCCGTTGTAGAACCGCCCCTTGGCCTGCACGTGGCACAGGGCGTCCATATGCGTGAGGTTGTGCGACGGGATGATCAGCACGTCCTCGTTCGAGCCGACGTCGTCGCCGCCCTCGAACCCCTCGTACATCGCGTCGGTCTGACTGACGAGCGTCAGCCGCTGCGGTGTGCCCCGGAAGTCGAAGGCGGGTTGGTTGCCGCGCACGATGGGCAGGGCGAGCGAGTACGACCGCCCGGTCCGGATCTCGTGCGCGGCGGCCCGGACGCCGGCGGGCTCGATCAGGTTGAGTGCCCCGCGTTCGTCCTCGGCGCCCCAGCGGCCCCAGTTGCCGGCGGCGGGCGGGGGCTCGGGCGTGGATGCGGGTGCGGATGCGGACCCGGGTGCGTCCGTACCGGATCGGGTGTCGTCCGTCATGCGTCGGGCGGTCCTCTCGGGCGGCCGGGCGGATCGGCGATCCGCGGCCGGCGGGCGGGCGGGCCGGGCGGATCGGCGATCCGGCCGGGCGGTCCGGTCGGGCGGGCCTCAGAACGCGATGACGCCGCGCGCGATCCGTCCGTTGTGCATGTCGTCGAGCACGTCGTGGAAGCCGTCGGCCGGGTAGACCTTGGAAACCAGGGCGTCCAGGTCGAACTTGCCCTGGCGGTACAGCTCGACGATCGCCCGGATGTCCTCGTGCGGACGTACGCCGCCGGCGCGCGTGCCCAGAATGCCCCGGTCGCACTGGAGCAGGTTGGCGATCCGGATGTTGGCGGTCGCGGTCTGCGCGGGCTGGCCGACGGCGATCAGCGTGCCGCCCCAGTCCAGCGCCTCCATGGCGTTCTCCAGTACGGCCGGAATGCCGGTGCACTCGAAGATCCAGTCCACGCCGCCCGCGCCGAAGACGCCGACCTTGACCTCGTCGCTGTACGGGAAGAGGGTGCGGATCTCGTCCGCGACGTCCACGCCCTTCCCGGACTTGACGAAGTCGGTCGCGCCGAACTTCCCGGCCAACTCGAACTTGCCGGGCACGGTGTCGATGCCGACCACGCGGCCGGCGCCCTTGAGCCGAAGTGCCTGGACGGCGGACAGGCCGACGCCGCCGAGGCCGATCACGGCCGCGGTCTGGCCGGGCAGTACGTTCGCCCGGTTGAGCACCGCGCCCGCGCCGGTGACCACGCCGCACGGGACCAGGCACGCGGAGGTCAGCGGCACATCCTTGGGGATGGTCACGCACTGGATCTCCTTGACCAGGGTCAGCTCGGCGAAGGTGGACGCGCCGGCGAAGTTCCACACCGGCTCGTCGCCGATCGCGAACGGCGTGCCCCGGTTGCCCAGCGTCTGGCGACAACGGTTGGGGTGTCCGGTCTGGCAGTGCCGACACATCCCGCATGCCGCGATCGTGGTGATCACCACGTGGTCGCCGGGTGCCACCGACCCGACTCCCGCGCCGACCTTCTCCACGATGCCGGCGCCCTCGTGCCCGAGCACCGACGGCGTGGGCCACTCGATGACGCCCTCCAGCACGCTCACGTCGCTGTGGCAGACCCCGGTCGCGACGATCCGTACCAGGACCTCACCGGCCTCCGGGTCACGTACGGTGACATCGTCCCGGATCTCGGCGCCCGTGGCGGTGTGCAGGATCGCGCGCATGTACCGTCTCCTCGTTCCGGGCGGACGGCCCGCCGCGAGGTGTGTTCGCCGCGCACCGGACCGGCCCACCCCAAGCCGAACTTCCACATCCTTGATCTTTACAACCGATGTCGATTATTCACCGGTCACCGGAGAGGTCAAGGCATACCGGACCCGGGAACTGACGGACCGTCGGATAATCGCGAACGCATACGGAGGGTGATCTTCCGTCTACTTCGTATAGCGGAGATGGGGCAGACCCCAATAGTGCGTCAAGGACTGCGCCCGGCCGGTCCCCGCGCTCCCCGCACCGTTCGGACTCGGTTGGCTTCGTGAGCCGGAACTCGCCGGGGGAGGCACGTTCACGTGAACATGCGAATGGACACGGACGCGACAGGAGCAGGGCGTGGTCGGGCTTCCGGTTGGCCGAAGTGGTCACCCCGTTCCGCACTCCCGCCGTATACCGCCGCGACGTCGGGTCAGTCGATCGTTGGGCTGCGGCGTTCCAGGAGGGTTACGTCGCGCCATCGGTCGTGGTGGCGGCCGACTCGCTCGCGGGTGCCGATGATGCGGAAGCCGAGGGCCGTGTGCAGGGCCAGGCTGCCGGTGTTCTCCGGGAAGATGCCGGCCTGGATGGTCCATACGCCTGCCGCCTCGGTGGAGGCGACCTGGGCGGCGAGCAGGGCACGGCCCACCCCTCGGCCCGACGCGTCGGGGTGGACGTAGATCGAGGTCTCCACCACACCGCGGTAGACCGCGCGCTTGGAGGTCTCGCTCGCGGCCACCCATCCCAGTACCGCGCCGGTCCCCTCGTCGAGCGCGACGAAGCGGTGGTCGGGCAGTTTGCCCGCGTCGAATTCCGCCCACTCCGGCGCGCTCTCCTGGAACGTGGCGTCCCCGGTGTCGATGCCGAGTTGATAGATCGCGAGCACCCGGTCGGCGTGCTCGGGTCGCATCGGCACGATCGTCAAGGCGGTGGTGGCGGCGGCAGCGGTGGTCATGGCGCTCTCTCCGGGGACGCGGTGGCCGGCAGAACCCCCATCCTGACGCAAATGCACATGCGCCCCCGCACCCGCCCCGGTATAAATCGCCGGATGGGAACACAGGCAGCACAGGACGTGGAATCGACGGTCGCACACGCCGTCGCGGTATTGACCGAGGCCACCGAGGGCGAGCGGGACTGGTCGCGCCCGGCGGGCGGCTTGGACTGGGACTGTTGGTACACGCTGGTGCACGTGGTCGGCGACCTCTACGCGTACGCCGGCCAGGTCGCGTCCGGCCGGATGGACGACTACGTCCCGGTGGACATCCACGCCGACGACGACGCGACGCCGAGCACGATGTTGCACGCCGTGCGCGCAGGCGGCACGATGCTCGCGACCGTGGTTGCCGCGCGCCCCGACTCGGCCCGCGCGTTCCACCCGTACGGGATCTCCGACCCGGACGGCTTCGCGGGAATGGGCATGATCGAGGTCATGGCCCACATGCACGATCTGGCCGCCGGCCTCGACCTGACCTACGAGCCCGATCCACAGATCTGCGCCCGGGTGCTGGCGCGGATGTTCCCCGACGCCCCCACCGGCTTCGCCCCGTGGCCCGCCCTGCTGTGGTGCACCGGTCGTGTCGAACTCCCGGGCCACCCGCGCCGGGTCGGCAAGTGGCGCTGGCAGGGCCTGCCCGACGCATAGACCCGGCCCGGGCACGACCGCCGACCGCGCCCGCAGCGCCGATCGAGACGGCCCGCGTCTACGCTGCTCGCGTCGAGATGTGCAAGTGCCCGCGCGTCCGAGTACCTCCGCGTCCGCGCGGCGGCGCGTGCGCCTCCCCTACCGCCCCTGGAGGACCCCATGCCCGCACCGTCCCTGGACGGACTCGGTTTCGCCCCGCTCGATCGTCCCGAGCACGGCGAAGTGGACGCGTCCACGTTCTTCACGTATCACGAGGCCGACGGAGTGGTCTGGGCCGAGTACAGCGGCGGCGACATCGTGCGCGGCCATCTGATCGGCACCCGGGACGGTGACACCCTGGACTTCCGCTACACGCAGCTCAACCGGTCCGGCACCACCGCGTCCGGGCACTGTACGAGTGCCGTCGTGGTGCTGCCGGACGGTCGTATCCGGCTGGAGGAGACGTGGGAGTGGGAGTCCCGGGAGGGCAGCGGTACCAGTGCCGTCGAGCAGGTCCTCGACGTGCGGACCTGACACCCGGTCGGTTGTCGGACGCGGTATCTACGTTGAACCCCAACGGACATCGCGACCGAAGGGGTGGGCCATGGGATTCAACGGGGACATCGTCGTATTACGCGCACGGACGCCGTTGCCGGACCTGGCACCCCACGTCGGCGGAAACGGACACCCGGTCTACGGCGAGTGGTCCTACGCGGACGGCTGGCGCGCGGTGCACGTGCGTCACTTCGAGGACCCGTACGCCTTCCAGGGGCCCTGGCTGACCGATCTGGCCGCCCGGACCGGCTCGCCCGTGTTGGTCTGCGGGGTGTTCGAGAGCGATGTCGCGCACGTCCAGGGGTTGAGCGGGACGGACTTCTGGGAGGGGTGGCTCGATCCGGGCAGCGCCGCCACGCAGTTGGCCGGGGACCGGTGGAACAGGGCCGGGCAGCAGGGCGACTTCGCCCGCTTCCGGGACGAGGCCGCGGCGTGGCTGGAGGAGGACCGGCCGCGCGTCGCCGAGGCGGCCGTGCGGTGGGCCGCGGCGGCCGGATACCGCGTACGCCCCGAACCGATCCTGGAGTTGCTCGGTCTGAAGCGGGACCCGTTCGTGCAGGATCTGTTCTTCGATCTGCTGACCTGCCTCGGGCTGGTGTCGGCGCCGGAGGGGTGAACGGGCGAGGCGGGGGTTCACCCCAGCCTCGCGGGTTCGCTCGAACCTTGCGGGGTCCACCCGAAGTTCACTCGAACCCCGCCGCCTCGGTGTCCTCCGGCACCTTTTCCACCTCCGTGTCCTCCGGCCGGATTCGGCGGCCGTCCGCGGCGCGTACCTCCAGTGTCCGCAGCGGGCGGCCCTGGCGCCGATCCAGCAGCCTGGACTGCGGCTCGGCCGGCTCGAACCAGTGCGCCTCGCCCCACTGGCGCAGTGCGACGATCACGGTGAACAGGTCGCGGCCCTTGGCGGTCAGTACGTACTCGTTGTAGGCGCTGCCGTCGGATGCCGGGACCACCTCCAGGATCCCGCCGGCCACGAGCGCACGCAGTCGCGTGGTCAGGATGTTCTTGGCCACGCCCAAACTGCGCTGGAACTCGCCGAATCGCCGGCTTCCGTCGAACGCGTCGCGCACGATCAACAGCGACCACCAGTCGCCGATCGCATCCACCGAGCGCGCCACCGGACAGGTGCTCTCGTCGAACCGGGTGCGGTGCACCATCACTGGTCCTCTCCTCGTGCCGGGTGATCACCCGCTCCCAGCATGGTTGCAACATGCTACCAAGCTCGTCTAGCGTAAGCATCCGGTAGCAACTTGAAACCGTATCCGGCCGGGGCGGCAGAGATACCACAGGCGCGAGGAGCGTGGCATGGCGGTCGAGCAGGGCATTCCGGAGCAGGACCTTCCCGAGCGGTGCATTCCGGAGCGGATCGAGGCGGGTACGGGCCGGGCCGAGGCGGGGACGGGCGAGGCCGAGGCAGGTGCCCGGACACACGAGGCGGGGACGGGCCCGGCCCGGGCAGACCCCGCGACACATCAGGCCCGAGTCGCCGGCCGGCCGGGGTCCCTGTCCCGCGTGCACACCCTCCTGTTCGCGGTCGCCGCCGGTGTCGCCGTGGCCGGCGTCTACCTCGCGCAACCGCTCCTGGTGACCATGGGCCACGATCTCGGCCTCGCCCCGGGCACCGTCGGCGTGGTGGTCGCGCTCACCCAGGTCGGTTACGGCCTCGGGCTGTTCCTGCTCGTCCCGCTCGGCGACCTGGTCGACCGTCGCCGGCTGATCGTGACCCAATTCGGGCTGCTGGCCGTCGCGTTGGCCGCCGTCGGCCTGGCCGGCCACGCCGCCCTGTTGCTGGTCGCGATGATCGGCGTCGGCCTGCTCGCCGTGGTCACCCAGGCGGTCGTCGCCTACGCGGCCGCACTCGCGGCCCCGGCCGAACGCGGTGGCGTCGTCGGCGCGGTCACCAGCGGCGTGGTGATCGGCATCCTGCTCGCCCGCACCGTCTCCGGAACGGTGGCCGACCTGGCGGGCTGGCGTGCGGTGTACCTCGGCGCCGCCGCGCTGGTCCTGGCCCTGGCCGGGACGTTGTATCGAGTGCTGCCCCGCGCGCACGACCACCGCGCCTCGGCGACCGGCGTCGCCCCACCGTCCTATCGGAGGCTGCTCGTCTCGACACCGACCCTGTTCCTGGAGGAACGCCTCTTCCGGGTCCGGGCGCTGTTCGCGCTGCTGATCTTCGCCTCCTTCAGCACCCTGTGGAGCAGCATCGCACTCCCGCTCAGCGAGCCGCCGCTGTCCCTGTCGCACAGCGCGATCGGTGCCTTCGGCCTGGCCGGCGCCGCCGGTGCGCTCGGCGCGATCCCGGCCGGCCGACTGAGCGATCGGGGCCACGCGAACCGGGTCACCGGGATCGCCCTGCTCCTGCTCACCCTGTCCTGGCTGCCACTGGCCTTCACCCGCCAGTCGTTGTGGGCGCTGATGGTGGGCACGATCGTGCTCGACCTCGCCGTCCAGGCGGTACACGTGACCAACCAGACGCTGATCCACCCGCTGCGCCCGGATGCCGGCAGCCGCCTGATCGGCGGCTACATGATCTTCTACTCGATCGGCAGCGCCGGCGGGGCGATCGCCTCCACCACCCTGTACGCGGCGGCCGGCTGGCCGGCGGTGTGCCTGCTGGGTGCGGCCTTCGGGGCCCTGGCGTTGGTGGTGTGGGCGGTGGATTCCCGCGGGAAGCGGGGGGAGGACGACACGCCGCCCGAGCCGGCCGTCACGCCGTCGACAAGCACATCCGCGACATCTTCGCGAAACTCGGCCTGACACCCGACGACGCGGGGCATCGACGGGTGCCGACCGTGCTCGCCCATCCGAACAGTTGAACAGCCGGGCCGGGCGGATGCCAAGCGCGCGGCCGCGGAGCGGGCGGAGGGCAGAGCGGGTGGATCCGGAGCGGGCGGCGGGACATCCCGTGTCGCCCGACCCGGTCAGCCTGTTGTCACACGCAAGCGGCCGCCCGTCCGCCCGGCCGCACGGCCCTGTCGACTCACGCGTCGAAGGCGTCCCGGCGGGTGCGTGGGCGCTTGCGTGCGGCCGGGATCGGCTGCGGGGCGGCACCCTCGACCACCGTGTTGGTCAACGTGCCGATCCCCTCGACCGTGAGCGCGACCGTGTCACCGGGCTTCAGGGGCGCCAACTCCCGCCCCAGACCCCACAGTTCGCCGAGGCAACCGCCGTTGCCGCAGGTGCCGGTGCCCAGCACGTCGCCCGGTCGGATCCAGGTGCCGCGCGAGGCGTAGGCGACCAGTTCGGCGGGCGGCCAGCCCATGTTGACCAGCGAGTCCCGGCCGATCTCGACACCGTTGACCGAGGCACGCAGCGCGATGTCCAGGAAGCCGTCCGCATCCCGGTACGCCTCGAACTCGTCGGCGGTCACCAGCCACGGGCCGAGCGTGGTCGCGGTGTCCTTGCCCTTGCACGGGCCCAGGCCGACTCGCATCTCGCGGGCCTGGAGGTCGCGCGCCGACCAGTCGTTGAAGATGGTGTAGCCGACGATGTGTTCCGCCGCCTGCTCGACCGTCAGGTCCTTGCCCGCGCGGCCGATCACGATGCCGACCTCCAACTCGAAGTCGAGCACGCTCGACCCCGGCGGCATCGGCACCACGTCGTCGGGGCCGATGATCGCGTAGGGGTTGGTGAAGTAGAAGGTGGGCAGCTCGTACCACTCGGGCACCACCGTCGCGTCCGGCCCCTGCACGGTGATCGCGACACCCTCGACGTGCTCCTCGAACGCCACGAAGTCACGCACGGTGGGCGGCTGTAGCGGCGGCAGCAACCGCACGTCGACGAGCGCGACCGAGGGTTGCGACAGGGCCTGCTCGCCGGCCGCACGCAGCGCTTCGCCGCCGCGCTCGATCAGGGCCGCCAGGGTTTCGCCCGCCGGCAGCGGGTGCACGGCGTCGCCACCGGTCGACACCACCCCGGAGTGGATCGAGCCATTGAGGTCGAAGGTCGCGAACTTCACGATTGTTGCTCCTTGTTCCGTACGTGCCGAGGACCGGCGACGGTGCGTCGGTGTCGCTAAATGATCACATCGGCGCGGCCGGGGCGTGGCCCACCGTCCGCCGAACGGTGGATGGTGGATGGTGGATGGTGGATGGTGGACGAGTTTTCGACGCGTCGTTTCAGGACCGCAGTTCGGCGCCGGTCTTCGCGCGGACCTCGTCCTCGGTGACATCCGGGGCGGTCTCGACCAGGACCAGGCCGCGCTCGGTCACGTCGAGCACCGCGAGATCGGTGATGATCCGCTGGACACAACGCTTGCCGGTGAGCGGCAGCGAGCAGGTCTCGACGATCTTGTGGTCACCCTCGCGGGACACGTGCTCCATCAGCACCATCACCCGACGAACGCCGTGCACGAGGTCCATCGCGCCGCCCATGCCCTTGATCATCTTGCCGGGGATGGTCCAGTTCGCCAGGTCGCCGACCGCGCTGACCTGCATCGCGCCCAGGATCGCGGCGTCGATGTGGCCGCCTCGGATCATTCCGAAGGACAACGCCGAGTCGAAGAAGGAGGCACCCGGCAGGACCGTGACGGTCTCCTTGCCGGCGTTGATCAGGTCCGCGTCGACCTCGTCCTCGGTCGGGTACGGCCCGACCCCGAGCAGCCCGTTCTCCGAGTGCAGAACCACGTGCACGCCGGGCGGGAGGTGGTTGGGCACCAGCGTGGGCAGCCCGATGCCGAGGTTCACGTACGAGCCGTCGGTCAGCTCGGTCGCCGCCCGGGCGGCCATCTCGTCCCTGGTCCAGGCCATCGGTCACACACCGTCCCCCCGCGCCCGCGGCGCGGTGAGCGTGGTCTTCTCGATCTGCTTCCCGGCGACCTGCTCCGCGCTCAGCACCACCACCCGCTGGACGAACACTCCGGGCAGGTGCACCACGTCCGGGTCGAGTTCGCCCGGTTCGACCAGTTCCTCGACCTCGGCGACGGTGATCCGGCCGGCCATCGCGGCGAGCGGGTTGAAGTTGCGCGCCGACTTGTCGAACACCAGGTTGCCGTGCCGGTCGCCGCGCGCCGCGCGGACCAGTGCGTAGTCGGTGGTGATCGATTCCTCCAGCACGTACTCGACGCCGTCGAAGGTGCGCACCTCCTTGCGCGGCGAGGCCACCAGTACGTTGCCGGCCGCGTCGTAGCGCCAGGGCAGACCGCCCTCGGCGATCTGGGTGCCGACGCCGGCCGGCGTGAAGAAGGCCGGAATGCCGCAACCGCCGGCGCGCAGCCGTTCGGCGAGGGTGCCCTGCGGGGTGAGTTCGAGCTCCAACTCGCCGGACAGGTACTGCCGGGCGAACTCCTTGTTCTCGCCGACATAGCTGCCGGTCGCGCGCGAGATACGGCCGGCGTGCAACAGGATGCCGAGCCCCCATCGGTTTACGCCGCAGTTGTTGGAGACGACCCGCAGATCGCCGGCGCCCTGCGCGTACAGGGCACCGATCAGAACCGACGGAACTCCACACAGCCCGAACCCGCCGACCGCGATCGAGGCCCCGTCCCCGATATCGGCCACCGCCGCCTCGGCCGTACCGACCACCTTGTCCATCCGACTCCGATCGCCCGGCCGGCCCGACCCACCGACGCCATGCGCCCGACAAAGCGGCCCCGCCCCCGCCTCCCACCCACCGGAAGCCAACCAACGGCGCCGACCGAGCCATCCCCCAACCCGACCGGCGCCTCCCCGACCCTCCACCACTCGGCCCGGCCGGCACTCAAGGCAACTCGGCCCGGCCGGCGCCTGAGGCCGAACCCGTCACGCGTAGCAGGAAAGCGGCTTGCCGTCATTGAACGCGATCATGTCCCCGAGCGCGCCGTAGATGTCGATCGACGCCGCCCGCTCCGTCCCGTTCAGCTCCGCGTACGCCCGGTGCAGGTTGCCGACGATGCGCTCCGAGTCGGACAGCGCCGCGTACTCGCCCAGGTCCGTCTCGCGCGCCAGACTCAGCGGGTCCAGGCCCGCTTCCAGACCCTTGCGGGCGGTCTCCAGAAGGAAGTTCGTGTACCCGATCGCGTAGTCGATCTGCTCGGGGCCACACACCTCGCCGTGCCCGGGAACCAGCGTGGTCGCGCCCAACTCCTTGATTCGTTGGAGCACTTCGAGGTAGCCGGCGGGCGAACCCATCAGCAGGAACGGCGTACCGCCGTTGAAGATCAGGTCGCCCGTGTACAGGACACTCTGCTCCTCCAGCCACACCACCGAGTCGTTCGAGGTGTGCGCCGGACCGAAGTGCCGTACCTGTGCCCGCAGTTCGCCCGCGTACACGGTGACGCCGTCGGTGAAGGTCAAAAACGGCGGCACCGCGCGCACACCACCCCAGCCGACGCCCGGCCAGATCGCCTCGACCTCCATGATGCCGAGGTTGAGGATCTCCGCCCGGGTGTTCTCGTGCGCCACGATGGTGGCCGACTCGAACAGGTAGTTCCCGTTCGTGTGGTCGCCGTGATGGTGCGTGTTGATCAGGGTGCGCACCGGGGCGTCGGTGTGCTTGGCGATGGTCTCCTGGAACATCCGGGTCCGGGCCTCGGTGGCGCAACCGTCGATCGCGACGACGCCCTCCGGACCGACCAGGAAGCCGGTGTTGTTGATCCACCAGGTGCCGTCCGGCTGGATGTACGCGTACGCTCCGTCGGCCACCTCCTGGACGCGAGGCGGATCCATCCGGCCGTGATCGTGCTGCGACGTGCTCATCGATACTCCCGATCGACTGGGGGTGTGCGTTGACGTGCATACACCGCCGACCACCCGGTGCGCAGCCTGACGAGCCGTCAGTTGCCGCGTCCGGTAGGGCTTGCCCCGGGATGTCCGGGGGCCCGGCGGGGCGATTCGGGCTCAGTTCACCGCGCGACCGGTGAACGCGGCAAGCCGATCCGCGGCCGACGCGTCCGCGCCGACCGGCTGTTGCGGGCCGAACGCGCGGCCCTCGCCGCGCGCGGCGTCCGGCAGGGTGGTGCGCATGCGCTCCAGGAGCGTTTCGGCGAGTTCGGGATCCAGATCGGTCGACTTGCCCAGTGCCCGAGCCAGGTCCCACGCGTGCACGAAGATGTCGCCGGTGGCCAGGCCGAGCAGGAACCCGCCGGTCCGGTCGCCGAACGGGGTCTTGATCGACGCGGCGATCCGCTCCGGCGTGAAGGTCGCCAGCATCGTCTCGACCACCGCCTCGAAGTCTTCCCGAGGGTCCTCGGAGACCGGCTCGGTCGGCCCGGTCAGGGCAGCCGCGAGGCCGCGCTGGGCACCGGTGGCGTGGCCGAGCAGACCCCGTACGTCCCATTCGTCACACGGACACGCGAGTCCGAGCTTGGCGTCGTCCACCTCGGCGAGCAGCGGGCGGAAGGCGTCGACGGCGCGCTTGTACTGGGTTATCTGATCCACGGGGGCTCCTTCGAGGGCTGACGCCGCGCTGACACGGCGTGCTTTCGGGGTGACGCACGACGGGCAGCGGTCAGGCTACGCCCGGGCTCAGCCGGCGGATACGGCCGGTTGGGGAATGTTTGGCGGCTGCACGTATGTTTCCTTTTCGGTGCGTCCGCCGCCGTGACCGTCGGTACGTCCGTCCTGTCCGTCGCCCCGGGCGCCGTCGCCGTCGTGCGCCGAGTGCCCGCGACCACCGAGCAAGGAAGCCGGAGAGCAAGTGAAGGTCGAGATCTACAGCGATATCGCGTGTCCGTGGTGCTACGTCGGGAAGCGGCGCTTCGAGCGCGCGCTCGCGGCGTTCCCGGGCGCCGAGGACATCCGGGTCACGTACCGTCCCTACCAGCTGGACCCGAGCACGCCCACGGAGCCGTCGCCGCTGCGCGAGCGGCTGGCCGAGAAGTTCGGTGCGGCCAACCTCGACGGGATGAACGCGCGGCTCGCCGACGTGGGCAGCGCCGAGGGCATCACCTTCGACTTCACCCGGGCCCTGTCGGTGAACACGCTGACCGCGCACCGGGTGTTGTGGCTCGCGCTGACCGAGTTCGGTCCCGCCGCCCAGGCCGCGCTCAAGGATCGGCTGCTCTCGGCGTACTTCGCCGAGGGCGAGAACGTCGCCGACCATGCCCGGTTGACCGAGTTCGCGGTCGAGGCCGGCCTGGACCGCGACCGCGTGGTCGCCTTCCTGGCCTCCGACGAGGGCACCGACGAGGTCCGGCGCGAGATCGCCGAGGCGCAGGAGATGGGTGTCACCGCGGTGCCGACCTTCGTGTTCGAGGGCAAGTGGGCGGTGCAGGGTGCCCAGGAGGCGTCCACGTTCCTCCAGGTCCTGGAGCAGGTGCGGGAGCAGAGCGGCGAGTCGGCCGCATCGCAGGCGGCGGCCGACGGCGACGCGTGCGCCGACGGTTCCTGCGCGGTGTGAGCGTCCCGGGGGGAACGACCGGGCAGTTGTCCGTCGAGCGCCTGCAACGGGCGCGCTGGGCCGCGCTGTCGGTGTTCTTCGCGTTCAGCGCCGCGGTGGCGGACTTCCTGGCCCGGATCCCGCAGTTCAAGGAGGATCTGGCGCTCGACGACGCCCAGTTGGGGCTGGCCCTGCTGGGTTCGCCGGTGGGCGCGTTGGTGGCGGTTCAGCTCGCGGGCACCGCCGCCGGGCGCTGGGGCAGCAGGCGGGTCGCGCGGGTGTCGGTGATCGGCGGGTGTCTGGCGCTGTTCCTGCCCGCGTTCGCCTGGAACCTGCCCTCGCTGGCGGTCGGTCTGCTGGTCCTGGGCGCGCTGATGGGTTTCACCGATGTCGCGGCGAACGCGCAGGGTGTCGCGATCGAGCAGCGGTTGCGCCGCCCGATCATGAACGGCCTGCACGGCGGCTACAGCCTCGGCGGGTTGTTCGGCGCGCTGGTCGGCTCCGGAGCGGCGGCCCTGGGGATCACGCCCAGGGTGCATCTGTCGGTGATGGCGCTCGTGCTCGCGGTCGCGGTGTGGGCGAGTTCGCGCGAGCTGCTGGGCGTCGCGGACGATCCGCACGTGCGCCCGCCGGCCGAGCCGGACGAGGCGGCGGAGGCGGCGGAGGCGACCGAGCCGGCCATACCTGTCACGGGCGGTCTGGTCCGGCTGCTCGCCGGCTATCGCGCGGTGGTTCTGCTCGCCCTGATCGGGCTGTGCTCGTTCGTCGGCGAGGGCGCGGTCGCCGACTGGAGCGGGGTGCATCTGCGCGAGACGCTGGACAATTCGGCGGGTGTCGCCGGGCTGGGCTTCGCGGGCATGTCGGTGGCGATGGCGGCCGGCCGGTTCGCGGGCGATCGGGTGGTGGAACGGTTCGGTCCGGTACGGGTGTTGCGGATCGGCGCGCTGATCGGCGCGCTGGGCATGGCGCTCGCGCTGGCCACGCCGTGGCCGGCGGTGTCGGTGCTCGGATTCACGCTGTTCGGTGTCGGGGTGGCCCCGGTCGCCCCGGTGACGTTCAGCGCGGCCGGCAACACCCCGGGGGTGCCCGCCGCGTGGGCCATCTCGCGGGTGACCGGCATCGCCTACATCGGGCTGCTCGCGGGTCCGCCGGTGATCGGCTTCATCGCCCATCACACCAGCCTGACCACGGCGCTGGCCGTCCCGGCGGTACTGGTCGCGATCATCGCCCCGATCGCGGGCGCGGTTCGCCGCTGAGCCGGACCGTCCTCGGATGCACTCGGCCCGCCCGGCACCCGAGGACGAGGCCGGCGCACGCCGGACATCGCCTCGCCGGGTCCGCGCTCCCTCGGTCCGCCCGCCACCGACCGCGAGGTCGGCGCACACACCGAACACCATCACCCCGCGGGCTCTCCGCTCCCCCGGCCCGCCCGGCGCCCGAGAGCGCGACCCACGTCACGTCAGCTTGTGTGCGTGGTTGATGCCCTGTGCGTCCCAGCGCGCCTCGTGCGCCGCGGCTCGGGTCCGGAAGTCCGCCCAGTCGCGCCGCTCCGGGAGGGACCAGGCGGCCTCGGCGACGGAGGCGATCCGCGGGAAGAGCAGGTACTCGGCGTCCGCGACGCTCTTGATCGTCTCGCCCCACAGCGCGCCCTCGACTCCGAGCACCGCGTCCGCGGGCAGACCGGGCAGGTGCGTCGAGGGTTCCCACTCGTAGGACTTCCGCACGTCGACGGTGCCGGCCCAGTTCACCCCGAGCCGCTCGCCGCCGCTGTACTTCATGTCCAGGTAGGCGTGGTCGGCCGGGGCCATCACCACCTTGTGCCCGGCCCGCGCGGCGGCCGCCACCTCGGCCGCGTCCTGTTTGGCCGCGCCCCAGTACTCCAGGATCGCGCCGGATGCCGGACCCCCGGACGCCAGTTGGTGCCAGGCCATGGTCTGTTTGCCGTGCTTGGCCACCAGCGGCTGGGCGCGGGCCATGAAGGCCCGATACTGCGCGGGTTGGAGGGTGTGCGCCTCGTCGCCGCCGATGTGCAGGTAGGGCCCGGGGGTGAGTTCCGCGAGCCGGCCGAGCACCTCGTCCAGGAACGTGTAAGTAGCCTCGCCGTCGACGCACAGCGATGAGAAGC
Organism: Embleya scabrispora DSM 41855; assembly: GCF_000372745.1. GTDB lineage: Bacteria > Actinomycetota > Actinomycetes > Streptomycetales > Streptomycetaceae > Embleya > Embleya scabrispora. The sequence goes on from NZ_KB889697.1 coordinate 250,904, forward strand.
CGACCCGGGTGCCGGTATAGGGGGTGTGCTGCTTGCCGTCGCAGGCCAGTTCCGGGTAGGCGACGATCGCCGCGTTGGTGTGCCCGGGCATGTCGATCTCGGGCACCACGGTGATGAAGCGCGCGCTCGCGTAGTCGATCACCGCGCGATAGTCGGCCGCCGTCCAGAACCCGCCCGGCCCGCCGCCCACCTGGGTGGCCGCGCCGATTTCGGTGAGCCTGGGCCGACCCTCGATGGCGATCCGCCACCCCTGGTCGTCGGTCAGGTGCAGATGCAGGTGGTTGAACTTGTAGGCGGCCAGGTGGTCGATCAGTCGGCGCATCTCGGCGGGCGGATAGAAGTGCCGGGCCAGGTCGATCATGATGCCCCGGTACGGATACCGCGGCGCGTCCCGGACCACGGCCGCGCGCAGCTCGAACGGCGGCTTGGCCGGCACCAGTTGGCGCAGCGTCTGGGCGCCCCGGTAGAGGCCGGCCGGCGCACCCGCCCGGATCGTGGCGCCGTGCTCGGTGACGATCAGTTCGTACGCCTCGTCGCCGTCGGGTCGGCCGGCGGGGTCGGGGTCCAGGGCCAGCGCGATGTCGGTGCCGGCGCGCGAGTGTGCGTCGACCACCACGGGCAGCGGCAGACCGGTGGCGGCCCGCAGTTCGGCGGCGACGAGTTCGGCGACCGCCCGCGCGGCCTCGGTCGCGGCCCGCACCCGGGTGTCCCCGGCCGGTGTCCACGATCGGCCCCGGCCGCCGAGCGCCTCGACCGGGATCGGCACGAGCCCACGCGCGTCGGCCTCCAGCGGTCCGGTCGGCAGTTCCCGGGCCTCGGCGCCGCCGGCGGCGGGCCGGCTCGGGTCGCCGGCTCCGCTCGGTTCGGCCTTCGGCGTGCCACCGGAGGAGGAGGCGGCGTCGGTGATCCACACGGCCGCCCCCACGGCGGCGATCGGCACGGTGAGGAAAAAAGCCAGGGCACGTCGCCGCAACATGTGACTCTCCCAAGTCGGTCCCGCCGGGGTCGGTCCCGCCTCAGTCTAGGCAACCCTCGGTGACGATTCGGTTGGTCGACACACCGATAAACGGAAGGCAACGATCCGGTAAATCCCAACGAATGGTTGGCAAACGGGCACCGGAGAGGGGGTGGTGAAATACGGATATAGGGGTGTGACAGACGATGCCGGCGCCAAATGCCGTAAAATCACCGCGTGTCCAGTCATGCCCCGCAATCGATATTCCTTCGCAGGGTTAACTTACGCTTGTCAACATTCGGGGGCGTATGCGGGGTGCTCGGTCCATTACCCACCGGCCACTGCGAGCACACGTGCGAATGCCGCTAGGCTCTGCCCGTCGTGCACGGAATAGGACGCGATCCGCGTCACCGAAAGCGCAAGACCGGAAAGTGCGAATCATCGGGAAAATGACGTACTTGACAAGCGGAATACTCGACTCCGTATCCCTGCCTCGCTCCACCCCGGCTACGACCTGGTGGTGGACGACCTGAACATCACTCGGAAACTCGTCCTGCTCGTCGCCGTGCCGCTCACCGTGATGGTGGGGTCCGCGGGACTCGCCGTGTCCACCACGACCGGCGATGCCCTCGACGCGAACCGCCTGCGCTCGCTGACCAAGGTCTCCGCCGAGGCCGGTGAACTCGCGCACCGCCTGCAGAGCGAACGCGCCGCCGCCGCCGCGGTGCTGTGGCCGGAGGCCGGCAGCGGCGCGCTGGTCACGTACCACCAGCGCACCGCCGCGACGGACGAGAGCGCCACGCGCTACCGCAAGCTGCGCAAGGACCTGGGCTCGATCCCCGGCAACACCAAGGAACGACTGCACAGGCTGGACGCGGGTCTGACCGACCTGACCGCGCTGCGCGAGCAGGTCCAGGCGCCCAAGGGCACCTCGCTGACCGCCGTCGTCTTCCGCTACCGCATCCTGATCGCGGACGCGCTCGACTACCGCGACAGCGTGGCCCAGGCCGGTGGCGCAGGCCCGGACAACTCGGACCGCCTGCGTGCCGCCGCCGCGCTGTCGCATGCCACGGAGTGGCTGGGACAACAACAGACGGCGGTCCTGCGCGCCTTGGCGTCCAACCGGATCTCGCCGTCCCAACAGCAGGACATCCTGGCCACCCGGACCGGCTACGACGAGAGCGAGACGTCCTTCGAGTCGCTCGCCGACGCGGAGTGGCTGGGTTGGCTGGAACTCGCCCAGACCGGCCCGGAGATCCTGGCCGTGCACCAACTCGAGGACGCCGTCTCCCGGGCCAAGGTGGACACGCCCATCCTGATCAGTCAGGACGTGTGGACCAAGGCGACCGCGGACCGGATCGCCCGGATCAGCGACGTCGAACGACGTGTGGACGCTTCGGTGCTGTCCTCGGTCAGCGACGAACGCGACAGCCGCCGCTGGTGGGCGATCGGGCAGGCCGCCGCGGTGCTGCTCGCACTGGCCGCCGCGGTACTCCTGGTGCTGCGCCTGGGTCGACCGATGACCCGCGAACTGCTGCGCCTGCGCGACACCGCACACGAGGTGGCCTACACCGGCCTGCCGGATGCGGTGGCCAAGCTCCAGCAGGGCCGCTCCCTCGACGGCGCGACCGCCGACGAGATCGCCGAACGGGCGGGCTCGCCCATCGAGGTGCGCGGCAAGGACGAGATCGCCGAGGTGGGCTCGGCGTTCAACACCGTCTTCACCGCCGCCGTCCGGATCGCGGCCGAACAGGCGGTACTGCGCGCCGGTATCGCCACCGTGCTCGTCGCCCTCGCGCGCCGCAACCAGCGGCTCACCGACGGCCTGGTCAAGGTCCTCGACGAGGCCGAGGCGCACGAGCACGACCCGGACCGCCTCAAGCGGCTGTACTCGCTCGACCACTTGGTCCAGCGGATGGGCCGCAACAACACCAGTCTGCTGGTGCTCGGCGGCGAGGGCACCGCACGCGTGCGCGAGGACGCGCTGCTCCTGGACGTCGCACGCGCGGCGATCGGCCGCATCGAACGGTTCACCCGGGTGGACCCCGGCGCGGTGGACCCGCGCATCCTGATCGCCGGGCGGGCCCGCGACGACGTCGCGCACCTGCTCGCCGAACTGTTGGACAACGCGACCAAGTTCAGCCGCCCGGAGACCTGGGTGGTGCTCCAGGCGAACCGGCGCGGCGACGGCGCCGTGCTCACCGTGACCGACTCCGGCGTGGGCATCACCCCGGAGCGGCTGGCCGCGTTCAACGAACGCCTCGCCTCGCCCGCCCAGTTGGACGTGCACGCGGTGCGCGCGATGGGTCTGACCGTGGCCGGCCATCTGGCCACGCGCTACGGCATCACGATCACCCTGAGCCCGGGACCGCAGGGCGGCACGGTGGCCGAGGTGGGTCTGCCCGAGGACATCGTGGTCTTCCGCGATCGCCCCGGCCGGCACCGCGGTGTGCCCAAGCCCGAGATCGCTGCCGCTCCCGCTCCCGCGCCGGCCGCCGGCCGGGCGCTGGACATGGGGGTACGGGCCGGTGGCCATCCGGACCCGGGCCCCTTCGAGCCGGTGGCGAACGTGTTCACGCCGACCCGACCCCAACCGGTCAGCGACGCGGGCGCTCCGGGACCGCGCGAGCCCGCGCCCTCGGGACTGCGCTTCACCGGCGAGCGCCCTCCCGCGCCCGCCGCCCCGACCCCGCCCGCACTCGCCCCGATGGGCTCGGCCGAACGCGCCGAGCGCCCGGAGCAGCCGCAGGCGCCCACGGGTACGGGCCAGGATTCGGCACTGCCCAGCCGCACCACGAACACGGGCCTGCCGCTGCGGGTTCGCCGGGACACTCCCAGCGTGCACCCGGGCAGTCCCGCCGCACCCGCCGCGCCGTTGGTCGGCACGACCGGGACGCCCGCCCGGGCGAACACCACGCCGGACCGTCGCGACGCCCGCCAGGTGTCCGCGGCCATGTCCGCCTTCGCGCAGGGCATCGGGCACAGCCGGGCCCGCCGCGCCCCCTCGCCCCGCCCCGGCGGCGGCGAACCGGATCACAAGGAGAGATCGTGACCCACCCCACCGCAGCCGATCTCAGCTGGCTGCTCAACGATTTCGCCACCCGGGTGCCCGAGGTACTGCATGCCGTCGCGGTCTCCGCGGACGGTCTCGTGGTGGCCAACACCAGCACGCTGCCGCAGGACCGCGCCGACCAGCTCGGTGCGGTCGCCTCCGGCCTGGTCAGCCTGCTGGCGGGCGCCGCGCGTCTGTTCGGCACCGACCCGGTGGCGAGCAACCTGACCGAGATGAACGGCGCGTTCATGTTCTCCATGCAGGTCAGCGACGGCGCCTCGCTGTTGGTGCTGGCGTCGCGCGAGTGCGACATCGGCCAGGTCTCGTTCGAGATGGCCGAGCTGATCAACCAGGTCGGCCCGGCTCTGACCCCTGCCGCCCGCGAGCGCTTCCTGCACGTGCAGCGCGGCGCGTTGGGCTGACCGACGCACTCTCGCGTCCCTCCCGACGCGGCCCCATTCGACCGCTTGGCGCTGTACCCGTCCAAACCCTGGAGCACGTCATGACCCCGGCAAGTCCCATATCCCGACGCTCGTTCCGCGTCACCTCCGCCGGCCTGCTCGCCGGCGCGCTCGCGTTCACCGCCGCGTGCAGCGGCAGCGCGGCGGACGACAAGAAGGGCGGATCGTCCTCCGGCACGGTCAAGATCGGCCTGACGATCCCGCTGACCGGTGTCTACGCCGCGCTCGGTCCGGACCTGCAGAACGGCTTCCAGACCTACCTGGACCAGCACGGCGGCAAGCTCGGCGGGCACAAGATCGAGCTCGTGATCACCGACGAGGGCGACGGCCCGCAGACCTCGGTGCCCTCGGTCACCAAGCTGATCAAGCAGGACAAGGTCACCGCCGTGGTGGGCCTGACCAACGCGGCCACGGTTGCCGCCAACGTGCAGGTCGTGAACGACAACAAGGTGCCGATGATCGGCGCCGTCGGTCGCCCCGGCAAGATCGACAAGCCGGACTACGTCTGGCACACCAGCTACCTCTCCGAGGAGCCGGGTGTGGCGGCGGCGCCGTACATCAAGGAGAACGTGGCCGGCACGGTCTACGCGATCGGCCCGGAGTACCAGGGTGGTTTCGACCAGCTCCGCGGCTTCACCGACACGTTCGACAAGCTCGGCGGCAAGCTGGCGAACCCGGACGGCAAGACCAAGTGGACGCCGTTCCCGGGCACCACCAACTTCCAGCCGTACTTCACCGAGATCAAGAACTCGGGCGCCAAGGCGGTCTACACGTTCTACGCGGGCACCGCCGCAGTGAACTTCGTCAAGCAGTACAAGCAGTCCGACATCAAGGACATCCCGCTGTACGCTGCGGGCTTCCTGACCGAGGGTGCGGTACTCGGGGCCGAGGGCGACGCGGCCAAGGGCGTGTTCACCTCGCTCAACTACACGCCCACCCTGGACATCCCGGCAAACCGCTCGTTCGTCGCGGCCTACCAGGGCAAGTACAACGCGCTGCCGACGATGATGTCGGCGACCATGTACGACGCGGCCGCCGTGCTGGACAAGGCGATCGCCGCCGCAGGTGACAAGGTCACCCCGGAGACGGTCAACGCCGCGATCGCCAAGACCGGCAAGGTCGACAGCCCGCGCGGTGCCTGGGAGTTCAACCCGGCCACGCACGCGCCCGTGCAGAAGTGGTACCTGCGGGAGGTCAAGCAGGACGGCACCGCGCTGAGCAACGTCATGGTCCGCGAACTCGGCACCCTCGGCTAGCGGCAGCTTCGGAGCGAAAGGGAGCGTGCCGTGGGCTGGTTCGACGACAATTTCATCCCGGCCGTGGACGGTGTGGCCTACGGGCTGCTGCTGTTCGTCGTGGCCGCGGGCCTGACTCTGGCCTTCGGCTCGGGCGGAGTCCTCAACCTCGCGCACGGCACGCTCTACGCGTTCGCCGCCTACACCGCGGCCGCGGTCGCCGACGGCTCCTGGGTTGGCCTGGCACTGGCGGTGCTCGCGGGCATCGGGGCGGGCGCGGCCGGCGGCGGGGCGCTCGCGGCGCTGACCGCGCCGATCGCCGGCAGAGGGCATATGGCGCAGGCGATGCTGACCTTCGGCGTCGCCCTGGTCGGCAGCGACCTGCTGACCACCACGTTCGGCAAGAACGACCCCCAGGTCTCGGTGCCCGGCGCACTGGAGAAGCCGGTGTCGATCCTGGGCCACAACTACCCGGGCTACCGGCTCGCGTTCATCGTGGTCGCGATCGTGCTCGGGCTCGGCGGCTGGTACGTGCTGGCCCGCACCCGGATCGGCGCGGCCGTGCGCGCGTCGGTGGACGACCCCGAGATGCTCGCGGCCGGCGGCATCTCGCCGGCCCGGGTGCGCACCGGCGTGCTGGTCGCCGCAGGCGCCCTGGCCGGCCTCGCGGGCGGCCTGGGCGCGCCGATCATCGGCCCGTCCACGTCGGTGGCCAACACCGTGCTGTTGCAGTCCCTGCTGGTCGTGGTGATCGGCGGACTGGGCTCGGTCGGCGGCGCGCTGCTGGCCGCGATCCTGGTCGGCGAGGTACAGACGCTCGGCGTCACGCTGATGCCCGACCTCGCGCCGTATCTGCTGTTCGCCACGATGGCCGTGATGCTGATCGCGCGCACCGCGCGCTTCGGCCCGACGGGGAGCCGAGTATGACCACCCTCGCCCTGCGCGCACGTACCGCGATGCACTCGCCGCATGCGCGCCTGGTGGGCCGAATACTGGCCGTCGCCGCGATCGTATGGCTGTTCGCGGCGCCGTACCTGGTCGGCCTGTTCACCCTCATCCTGCTGTCCCAGGCGTTGTCCCTGGGCGTGCTCGCGGCCAGCGTCGCGGTGCTCGGCGGCGGCGCCGGGCTGCCCTCGCTCGGCCAGGTCGCGCCGTACGCGGTCGGCGGCTACACGGCGGCGATCCTGGCCGAACACGGCATGCGGATCGGCGTCGTGCACACCCTGGTCGCGGCCGCCGCGGGCGCCCTGTTCAACGCGCTCACCGCGCCGATCGTGGTGCGTACGCGAGGCGTCACGGTGCTGATGATCACTCTGGCCGTCGGCGAACTGGTGCGCACCGCCGCGGAGAAGTGGAAGTCGGTCACCGGCGGTACCGACGGCAAGTCGGGCGTGCCGGCGATCCGGCCGTTCTGGGGCATGGGCGACCTCGTCGACGACGTGGACACCTACTGGTACGTGCTGATCACCACCCTCGTGGTGATCGGGCTCACCGCGCTGGTGCTGCGCTCGCCGGCCGCGCTCCTGCTGGACGGTGCGCGCGAGAACGAGACCCGGATGCGCGCGACCGGCCACCCGGTGACCCGTTACCTCTCGATCACCTACATCGGCGTCGGTGCGCTCGCGGGCGTCGCGGGTGCGCTGCTGATCTCGGTGCAGCGCTACATCTCGCCTTCGCACATCGGCTTCGACACGTCCTCGCTGGTGCTGCTCGCGGTGGTCATCGGCGGTGGGGCGTCGCTGGTCGGGGCGATGATCGGCGCGGGGCTGATCGTGTTCACCCGGGACTGGCTCTCCGGGCCCTGGCCCGGTCACGGTCCGCTGCTGCTCGGCGTGCTGTTCCTGATCGCGGTGTACACGCTGCCGGGCGGCCTGGTCGGCTTGACGGCGGGCGGTCCACGGGCGGCGTGGCGGGCCCTGGGTCGGGCCACCCCACCGGGAGATACGACGGACGCCACGGATGTCACGGATACGACGGAGAAGACCGACAAGGTAGAGAAGGCCGAGAAGGCCGAGAAGGCCGAGAAGGCCGAGAAGGCCGAGAAGGCCGAGAAGGCCGAGAAGGCCGAAGAGGCGGAGCAGGCCGAGAAAGCGGAGCAGGCCGAGAAGGCCGAGAAGGTCACGAAGCCGGCGCAAGCCGCGTCGGATCCGCCTGCCGCGGCCGATCCACAAGCGCTGCTCACCATCACCGGTCTGACCCGCCGATACGGTGCGCTGGCGGCGGTGGACGGCCTGGACCTGACCGTGCGCCAGGGCGCCCGACACGCGCTGCTCGGCCCCAATGGTGCGGGCAAGTCGACCGTGCTCGGCATGATCGCGGGGGCGACCCCGGTGACCTCGGGTTCCATCGTGTTCGCCGGCCGCGACATCACCCGGCTGCCCCCCGCGCGCCGCTCCCGGATCGGTATCGCGCGGGCGTTCCAACAACCCGCGGTGGTGCCCTCGCTGTCCGTCCTGGACAACGTGACCCTGGCCGCCTGGCGGCACGCCGAGGTCACCGGCACGGCCTGGCGACCGGATCGCTACCGGGCCCTGGCGGGCGAGGCCGCGACGCACCTGGAGACGGTCGGCCTGACCGACCGCGCCGACGAAATCGCCGGTGAACTCTCGCACGGATCACGGCGGTTGCTCGACATCGCGATGGCACTCGCCGGGCACCCGAAGCTGCTGCTGCTGGACGAGCCGGCCGCCGGTCTGACCGATACCGACATCGAGCGCCTGGCCGCCGTGCTCAAGGCGCTGCCGACCGAGGTGACCATGGTGCTGGTCGAGCACAACTTCGCGCTGGTGCGCGAGGTCACCGACACCGTCACGGTGCTGGCGTCCGGACAACTGCTGGCCACCGGCACGCCGGACGAGATCGCGGCGGACCAGGCGGTACGCGACACCTATCTGGGCGCGTCCGAGCCCGAGCACCAGGAAGTGGGCTGAATCGTGCTGGAGATCGGCGAACTGACGGCGGGTTACCAGGGCGGCTCGGTGCTGCACGGCGTCGACCTGAGCATCCCCGAGGGCACGGTGCACGCGCTCCTGGGCGCCAACGGAGCGGGCAAGTCCACCCTCATCCATGCCGTCGCGGGGCTGCTCAAGCCCTCGGGTGGACGGGTCGTGCTGGCCGACACCGACCTCGCCGGCCGCCCCGCGCACCGGGTCTCGCTCGCGGGCATCGGCCTGGTGCCGCAGGGCCGTCGGGTGTTCGCGAGCCTGACCGTGGCCGAACACCTCAAACTGGCCCATCGCAAGCACGCCGCGTGGACTCCCGCGCGGGTGTTGGAACTGCTGCCCCGACTGGGCGAGCGAGCCGGCAACCGGGGTTCCCAACTGTCGGGCGGCGAACAGCAGATGCTCGCGATCGCCCGGGCCCTGCTCGGCGGTCCGCGGTTGGTCCTGCTGGACGAGCCGACCGAGGGGTTGTCCCCGGTGATCGCCGAGCAGATCCGCCAACTGATCACCACCCTCGCCGACGAGGGCCTGACCATCTTGATCGCCGCCCCTCAACTGGGCTTCGTCCAGGGCATCGCGGACCATCTGACCGTTCTGTCCACCGGACGCGTCACCGCGCGGCTGACCGCGGCCGAGGCCGCCGCCGACCCGGCCCCGATCCTGGCCGCATTGGCCCCGGGCGTGGCCACCGTCGGCTGAACGGCCACTCTCCGGCGCCGGTTGGGCCGTCGGCCCTACCGGCGCCCGACCGAGCCGATCGGCCTCACAGGTCCACGCGTCGGATCTCCAGCGTCGTCCAGGCCCCCACGTGCACCCGGTCACCGTCCTTGAGGTGCACCGGGTCGCGGCGGACCCGGTCGTAACCCGCGTTGATGGTGGTCCCGTTGGCCGAGCCCAGGTCCATCACCTCCCACGTGCCGTCCCCACAGCGCAGCAGCATCGCATGCCGACGGGAGACGCCCGGATCATCGATCGGGACCTCCGGCGGGGCCGAACTCACGCTGGAGTTGCGCCGGCCGATCCGCATCGACTCACCGGTCAACTTCAGCGTCCACGGCTCCTGCTCGTGCGGGAAGCGCATGCTGTGCGCGTCCGGGCCGTCCCATTCGAGCACTCGCAGGAAGTAGTCGTGGTCGGGCACCACACGCGCCGTCCACACCGTGCCGGACCCCTGGCCCGAGGACACCGGGTCGGACCCGGAGGTACCGGTCGACGACTTGTCGGACGAGGACGTACCGGTCGAGGACGTGCCGGTCGAGGACGTGCCGGTCGAGGACGTGCCGGATGATGAGGTACCGACCGACGACGCGCCGAACGGCAGGACCGCTTCCTCGGGATCCGGGAACACACAAACAATCGGTGGCGAACCGCCCGTCAGCGTGCCCACCTCGTGTCCGCAGCCCTCGCAGAACTGGTCATCCGCCGTGTATTCGGTCGCGCAGAACCGACACGTCAGCACACCGAGGCTCGTCCCCGACCCCCCGGGGCCGGGCCCGTCGAGCTCGTAGGGCACATCCCCCTCGGCGGGCATCGGGCGCCCGCACTCGTCGCAGTAGTCCGCAGCGGTGGACGGATGACCGATCGGACAGATGTGCATGGGCGGACCTCCTTCCTGTTCCCGTACCCAACCCCAGGCGTGCGCCGAACCAACCTCAACCCTCGCGCGGCGGCCCCACCCGGGCCGTCTTGTGCGACTCGATGTCGATGACCATCAGGTCCTCCTCGTTGTTGCGCAACCTGCTGGTCCCGTCCGCCTCGATCTCCACCACACGACCGAGCAGGCGCGCGGTGTGCTCGTCGCCCGCCTCGTTGGCCAGTTGCAGGGCTTGGACCAGCCGTGCGGTCGCGGCGATCTCGTCCCCGCCCCGGCGGAGCTCCAAGCCCTCCTGAACGGCCTCGGCCAGCTTCGCCCGGCCGGTGACCTGGGCCACCTCCGGGTTTATCCGGGTGGAGAGTTCCTCGTCGTCGGTCCACTGCGCGAACACGCCGGCCTTGGCCAACTCCAGGCCGCCGGAGCCGTCCGGGAGCACCACCGAGATCTGGCACGGGCGGCGCTTGCCGCCCGGGTTGACCTCGTCCGGCTCGACCTCCAGGCACACGTGGTAGTGCTTGCTCTCGCCACCCCACGAACCGGTCGGGTAGTCCCCGACGTTGGGCCCGACCTCGGTGCGCCGCGCGGTCAGGTCGTCGATCACCGGGTAGGTCTGCTTGACGTACTTCACCCGGGCGTTGCTGATCGTGCGCACCCGCAGCGCCACGTCGGCCACCGCCTTGCCCATCGCGTTCTCCATCATCTTGGTGAAGTCGGCGACCAGGTCCGCCGGTTCGCTCACCAAGCCGATGTCACCGAGTAGCGCGGTGGAGATCTTGCGCACCTCGTCCACCCGCCAGTCCAGGCCGATGCCCCGACAGTCGCAGACGAACACACCCTCGCAGTAGGCGATCGCCTCGGCCAGGTCCTGCTCGCGCTCGCTCTCGTTCTTGCCGTCGGTGAGCAGGATCGCGTGCCGGATCGCGTCCGAGTGCGGCTCCAGGAGGCGACGGGCCATCAGCAGCCACTGCCCCATCGCGGTGCCGCCGCGCGCGCGGAGCTTGTCCACCTCGCGCTTGGCCTCCTTGCGGGTGCGCTCGTCGGCGGGGACCAGGCCCTCCTCGAACGGGTACACCATCGACGCCATGCCGGTACCGGAGACCACCGCGAACAGCGTGCCGTCGCGCAGTGTGTCGATCGCGGCCTTGGTGGCCTGCTTGGCGGCCTTGAGCTTGGTGGACGGGAAGTCCATCGAGCCCGAGCTGTCGACCATGATCACCTCGGCGCCGCGGGCGCTGCCGCGCACACCGGTCGGCACTCCGGAGGCCCGGATGTGCGCCACGGCGTGCACCTCGTGACCTCCCATCGGGAGGTAGGGGTTCTGGTTGACCTCGATGGTGAATTCGGGGGCGCCTGACATGAATCCGACTCCTTTGTTTCCGGGTCAGTCGTGGTCGGGTCCGCGCACCGGGTCCCCGGGCGGGTTGAACGGGATCAGCGCGACGGTGATGTTGTCCGCACCGCCATGGTCGAGCGCGAAGCCGGTGAGCAGGCGCGCGGCGGCCAACGGCTCGTCGAGCGCACCCGGCAACACCATCGCGGCCAGTGTCGGCGCGACCGAGAGGTAGTTCCACAGTCCGTCACTGCACAGCAGCAGAGCCCCGGGGCCGGACGGCCGCAGGCTGGTCACCCTGGGCCGCACCTCGCCCGCGTCGGCGCCCAGCCAGGACACGATCGCGTGCGCGCGCCGGTCCGCGTACGCCTCGGCCTCGGTCATCGCGCCGAGCGCGATCATCCGGGTCGCCCAGGAATCGTCCTCGGTCAGCAGCGCGGAGGGGGTGCGCCGGATCGAGTCCTCCTCGTCGGGCTCGTACGGCTCGCCGACCGCCCCACGAGGCAGCGTGCTCGCACCGGGCAGCGTGTCGTCGCCGTCCGCGGGATCGTCCGCTCCGCTGTCCGGATCGGCCAGCCAGTAGGCGCGGCTGTCGCCGACCCAGCCCACGGTGATCTCACCCGGCGTCATGATCGCCGAGACCAGCGTGCACGCGGGCGCGTTGCCCGCGTCCTCGGCACCGGGCATCCGGGCCACCGCACTCGCGGCCGCGGCGACCCCGGCGCTGGTGGCCTTGGCCGGCGCACACCCCTCGATCAGGGTGGCGGCCATCGTCGCGCACGCGGTCTCGGCCGCGGTCGCGGACGCCTCGTCGGGACGCGGCGAGGAGGACACCCCGTCGCACACCACCGCGACCACGTGATCGCTGCCGTCCGGCATCCGCAACACCCGCAGCGCGGCGGAGTCCTCGTTGCGGCGGTGCCGCAACCCCCGGTTGCTGACCATCGCCACCAGGCCCAGGTCGCTCTCGACGTGATCGCGCGGGTTGAACGGCCGCCCGCACGCGTCGCACCACCCGTCCGAGCCGATCGTCGCGGTGCCGCACGCGGAACACACCGGACCATGCCCACTGGGCGCCACGACCCGCCGCGGCGGCGGCCGTTCGGCCACCGGAGGCACCGGGATGTCCAAGTCGTAGCCACAGGACTCGCAGTACCGATCGTCCGCGTCACCGGCGATTCCACACGACGGACACGCCGCGCCGGCGGCCGGCGGCGGCTCGGGCGGGGCGGCCTCGCCCCCGTCCGGGGCGCTCCCGGGCCCGGTCGCGTCCACTCGTCCATATCCAGCCACTCTGATCACACCCACGTCCACGGTCGCACCTCGTTCGCCCGGTCGACGAGCGCGATGCGCTCCGCATGCGTCGTCACGTGCCGGGCCAGATCGCGGTAACACTTTTCCAGGGCGAACCGCAGAGGCTTTTCCTTCAACTCGCTGCCGAGCACCCTGGCGGTTCCACCCGCATCCCCGGTGCCCGAATTCCCACCCTTCGCGCCCGCCTTGACCCACTCCAGCGCCGTCTCCAGCAGTTCGACGGCGAGCCGATCGTGCGCCTCGCCCTCCAGACGCAGCGCGCCGAGCCGATCCGAGGCCGCGGTCAGGTCGGGGCCCAACGCCTCGCCCGCGCCGCGACCGCTGATCCGCGTGCGCAGCGCCGCGGTCTGCGCCGCGACGTGGTTGGCCGAGGTGTCCGGCACGGTCTCCAGGGTGCGTACCGCGCCCGCCCGGTCGCCGGTGGCCAGTTGGCAGCGGGCCAGCCCGAAGGCCGCCGCGACGTAGGCGCGGTCGGTGGCCCAGACGCCGCGGTACTCGGCGGCGGCCTCGTCGTGGCGGCCCATCAACTCGCGGCACGCGCCCAGTGCGATCCGCGGCGCGGGCTCGCCGGGCAGCGCGCCGCGCACCCCGTCGAAGCACTCGTGGGCGCGGGTGAGGTCGTGCTCCGAGAGCGCGGCCAGACCCTCGAACCAGGGCAGCCGCCAATCGTCGGCGTCCAGGTCGGCGAGGAACGCCCGGGCGCGCACCACGTCACCCTGTTCGATGCACATCCGGACCAGCCGCAGTGTGCCCTCCGGCGAGGAGATGCCCGCGGCGGTGAGCGCGGAGAGCAGTTCGTCGGGGTCGGTGGTGGCGACGGTGGCCAGCAGGTTCGCGGCCGGGTCGGCGGCGTCCACCCGGGGTACCGGCAGCGCGCCGGCGATCACCGCCGGGTCGGGCGCGGGCGCCAGCAGGCCGGGTTCGGTGTTGCGAGCGGCCACCTCGGCGTGCACGACCCGGGTCTCCGGGCCGAACAGGCCGGACACGCCCGGTCGCGGCTCGCCGGAGCGGATCGCCACCACCTCGCGCAGCACCGCGACGCACTGTTCGGCCATGTCCGCCGCGGAGGCGAAGCGCTGGTCCGGGTCGGGGTGCGTGGCACGCAGCAACAGCCGGTGGTACGACTCGAATTCGGTGAACAGCGGCACCTCGGACGCGGGCGGCAGAGCGGCCTTGTACTTGCGGGTGTATCCGGCGAAGTAGAAGCTGAGCACCGCCATCGTGCGGCCGATCGTGAACAGGTCCGATTCCACGGACGGTTCGGCCCGCACGGTCTCGATCTCGGGTGCCTGGTAGCCGACCGTGCCGTAGGTGAACTTGCCCGGCCGGGCCAGGTCGGTCACCGCGCCGAGGTCGATCAGCTTGAGCTGGTCCTCGGTCTGGATCACGTTGTCCGGCTTGAAGTCGCAGTAGACCAGGTTCTGTTGGTGCAGGTAACCGAACGCGGGCAGGATGTCGATGGCGTAGGCCAGCACCTGCTCGACGGGCAGCACGGCCTTGGGGTCGCTCTCGCGCATCGACTTGAGCCGGTCCATCAGCGACAGGCCGCCGACGTACTCCATCACCAGGTAGGTCTCGTCCTGGCCGGTGAGCGGGTCCGGGTGCTGCACGACGGTCTGGATGTGCACGATGTTGGCGTGCTGGATCTGGGTGAGGATGCGCTGTTCGGCCAGGGCCGCGGCGCGCGAGTCGGCGTCGTCGCTGCCCAGCAGGCCCTTGAGCACGACCCACATGTTGTGCGCGGCGGTGTCCTGCGCGAGGTAGACCCAGCCGAAGCCGCCGCGGGCGAGGCAGCCGATGATCCGGTACTGGCCGACCACGTCGTCGCGCTGGAGCTTGGGCGCGAACGAGAACGGCGTACGGTCGCGCGGGCAGAATCCGTTCGCCACACCGGGTCGGCCGCCGCGGCCGCGGCCGACCGGCTGGTCGCACTTGCGGCAGAAGCGCTTCTCCTCGGGAATCACCGGGTTGCGGGCGAGCGCGGTCTCCGGGTTGCGGCGCGGCACGTTGGGCATCTCGACCAGACCGCCGCCGAGTCGCCGGCTGGTGCCGCCGGTGCTGCCGGAGCGGCGCGAGCTGCGCCCGGAGGCGCTGCGTGCGGACGAGGAGCCCGCAGTGCCCGCCGTCCCGGACACGCCGGATCGGCCGCTGCGATGCGCCTCGGGAGCGCGTGCGGCCGGCACCGATGCGCCGGCGCCCAGCGGCTCCTGGCCGCATTCGGTGCAGTACCCGTCGTCGATCTCGCCCGGGCAAGGCGGACGATTGCACTTGGTCATCTCTGTTCCCCCTTGTCGTCCGGACGATCCTTGCGGTGCACGGCGATCACCGCCTCCTGATAGCGGGTCACCACCCGTGCCGCCACCTCGAGTTCACACGGTGCTCGCCACAACAACTCCTTGGCGTGGCTGTACAGCGACTCCAACACGGCTTCCTCGCCGTGTCCGCCGCGGGCGGCCATCGCCCGGTAGGACTGCACCAGGCCGCGCAGTTCGTCGCGCCGGGCGAGCGGCGCCTCGATGTGTGCGCGCGTGGCCGCCAGTCGATCCCGGGCGCCCTGGACGTCGTTTTCCAGAGTGCTCAGCTCGCGCGAGACGCGTACCCAGTCGCCCTCGCCGCCGAGCACGGTGACCGCGCCCGATCGTTCCCGCAGCGTGGCCGCCCGGAGCGGCACCTCGGGCACCCGCTTGTCGCTGATCCGACCCAGGACGTGTGCGCGCCGTCGGATGGTGTCGCCCTCCTGGTAGGTCAACTCGTCCAGCGCGGCCACGAGTCGGCGGATGCGCTCGTCGAAGCGGCCTCGGACGATGAGCAGGTGCCGCACCGCGTCGGTGACCTTGCTCAACTCCGCCTCGACGGCGGGAACGTCCACGGTGCCGATCCGGCGCTCGTCCCCGGCGGTCAGTGCGAGCGGATCGCCCGCGACCAGGGTACGGGCCGTCTCCAGCCGGCGGCGGATCCGGTCCAGCGCGGCGGCCTGCTCGGGCACCGCGTCCGGGCCGCCGAGTTCGGCGATCCGGGCCTCGGCGGCGGTGATGCCCGCGTCCACCCGGTCCAGCGTGGGCACCAGGCGCGTCCACACCGCGTCGGCGGCCTCGACGAGCGCGGTCGCCTCGCTCCACGCCGGTGCCATGTCCGCGACCAGCTCGGCCAGGCTCATCCGGTGCACGTGCATCGCCGGATCGGTCAGCCCACGCCGGCCGATCGGCACGTCGCGCGCGGCCAGCTCGGCGGACTGCCCGAGCAACAGGAAGGACAGCTCCTCCAGTTCGGCCCGCTGGGGCTTGCCCCGCCGTCCGCGCAGCGTGCGCACCCGATCCAGGACCGCGCCGTACGCCTCGCGGTGTCCCCACAGCAGGGAGATCGCCCGACGGCCGCTCTCCCACTGCTCGGCGGTGCGCCCGGTCAGCGAGCCGCCTTCCAGGAGTTGCCGGCCCGGATGGTTCTCCAACTCCATCAAACCGGCGGTGATGCCGTCGTACTCGTTTTCGTGACGAGCCGTCAGTTCGTCGATTTCGTCGCGCCCGAGCATGCGCGGGGCTCGGTTCACGCGCTGTCCCGGTATTGGGCCGCGGGCGGTTCGGGCACTTCGGCCGACAAGGAGGTGCCCAGATACTCCTTGTACAGCTCCTTCCACCGGCCGTTCTGGCGCAGCCGCTCCAGCACCGCGTTGACGAACCGGACGAAGTCGGTACGGTCCTTGGCGATCGCCATGCCGTACGGCTCCAGCGTGAGGTTGC
Organism: Embleya scabrispora DSM 41855; assembly: GCF_000372745.1. Lineage (GTDB taxonomy): Bacteria > Actinomycetota > Actinomycetes > Streptomycetales > Streptomycetaceae > Embleya > Embleya scabrispora. Next base: position 267,524 of record NZ_KB889697.1, read on the forward strand.
GCCCGACCACGATGGTGAAGATGTGGTCCTGCGCCTGCAGGCCCGCCAGGATCGTGTCGTCGGTGGTGATCGCGTCCGCCTGGCCCTGTTGGAGCAGCACCAGGCAGCCCGCCCACGTGTCGCTCTCGACCACCTTCGTCTGCGGTGCCTCGGCGCGCAGCAGGCCGATCGAGGTGGAACCGGGCACCGAGCACACCCGCATGTCGCGTGGCAGCGCCGGCAGGCCCCCGGCATAGTCGGCACGGTCGGCGACGCCGTCCTTTTGCACCAGCAACCGCTGGCCGGCCGTGAAGTAGACCGAGGAGAACTCCACGCTCTGCCGGCGCTGACAGTTGATCGTCATGGTCTCCGCGATGATGTCCACGTCGCCGCGCGCGACCGCGATCGCGCGGTCCTCGTTGCGCACCACCCGGAACTGGATCCGGGTGGGGCCGGCGTCGCCGAAGATCGCCTTGGCCACCTCGCGCAGCAGGTCGATGTCGAAGCCGCGGAGCACGTTGGTCTGCGGGTCCACGAAGCCGAACGGGAAGCTGCTCTGGTCGATGCCGGCGATCAGGAACCCGCGTTTGCGGAGCGTGTCCATGGTGCTGCCGGCGGGCAACGCGGTCGGCGCGGGCAGGGCGCCGCTCGGGCGCAGGCTCGCGGTGACGTTCGGGCAGGACGAATCGGGGCCGGGGGTGGCCTGCGGAGCGGCTGCGACTCCGGCCGCTTGCCGGGTGCTCCGCTCGTCCGCTCCCGCGCCGCAGCCGGCGACGGTCAGGGCGAGGGCGCACACCGCCGCGGGCAACACGATGCGGATGGTCATGGCCGGTTGTACCTCCCGACCTCACGACGGACGCCGTCCACGGTCGCGGCGGCGGCGATCAGCGCCAGGACGCCCAGGCCGATGTCGAGGTTGTCGAGCCCCTGTCGACCGGCACGCACCGAATCCTCGAAGTCCTTCTGATCCTCGGCGACCGCGGCGTGCAATGCCTCGTCGATCCGGGTGAAGGCCACCCGCGAGGCGCCGTCGGCCTTGGTCACCAGGGCGACGGCCTGCTCGAACTTGCCGTCCCCGTAGAGATCGACGACATCCTTGTGGGCCTTCTCCCAGTCGCGGGCGGCGGCCTGCGCGGCCCTGACCTTGGCCAGCGTGGTCGGGTCCGAGGAGGTGACCTGCTCGGCCCGGGCCAGCATGCCGACCACCGCGGGGTGTCCGTCGCGGGCCGGAACGCCGACCAGCCGGCCCCACACGTCGTTGAAGTCGTTCTGGTACTGACCGTTGTCGCTGCCGCGCATGACCAGGGTCAGGCTCTCGTCGCCGTGTGCCTGCAGGGTCAGGAAGCGGGCCTGGGCGAGCGTCTCCACCGGCCCCCAGCCGTCGCTGCGGCTGCGGTCGAGGTCGGTGCGCGAGGATTCGGTGCCCACCCACAACCAGCCGATGGACACCAGCGTGGCCAGGCCGGCCACGGCCAGGCCGATGTTGACCCGGCGGTGCGTGCGCCGCGCGAAGAACCACAGGGCGCCGCCGAAGGACGCCGCACTGATCAGGAGCAGGCTCAGCGGCACCCACGGGGTCGAGGTGGCGTCGCGGTGGTCGCCGCTCAGGCGCTTCTCGGCCATCTCGTGCAGCGCGGTCGCGGCGGGCAGGATCTTGGCGCGCATCACGTTCTTGGAGGCGGAGCGCAGGTAGGCGGCGCCGACCGTGTTGCCCTGCCGGGTCTCGGCGCGGGCGCGCTCGACCAGCCGGGCGTATTCGGGCAGTTGCACGCCGATCACGGTGAGTTGTTCGGCCACCTTGCCGGAGGCGCCCGCGGACGCCGCCTGGACCAGCGTGCGCGACGCGGTCTCGATCGCCTGCTGGTAGCGCTGTCGCACGTCCGCCGACTCGACGCCGCCTTCGAGCAGCCCGGCCGCGGCGGTCGCGTCGGCGTCGGCGAGGGCCCGGTAGATCTCCTGGGTCTTGACGCCGAGCGGTTCACTGCCGGTGGCCACCGCCTTGGCCGCGTCCGCACGCTCGCCCACCGCGAGCACCGCGAGCAGTCCCGCCAGCAGACTGATCAACACCAGCGCCACGCCGGTGGTGAGCATCAGGCCGGGGGTGGTGCCGCCGACCCGAACGAGTCGGCGTACGGACATGTTCCGGGGTCGAAACATCCCGTTCGAACGGCCCGTGCCCCGTGCGGGCACTCCCGAGCCCGGTGCCTGCGAAATCGGAACGGCTGCCGCCAACGCTCTGCCTCCCCCACTGTCGCGTGTGCCCCTTGTCGGTCGCCCGACACCACGTCCGCCGACCGTCGATGTGCCCGGTGAACGGCCCCACTCCGAAGTTATCGCGAGCGTGTGGCGGCTCCCGATGGTCTTCCCTCGTTCTCCCCGAAGGACCCTCAGGGCCAGGACATTACCGCTGCTTGAGCCCGGGCCGGTTGCGGCACCGTGTCAGTTCGGTGCCGGCGGTGCCGGCCGCGTGTGCGCGCGATATCAGCGGGCGGGTCGAAGCTGGTGTGCAACGGACGACGAACACACGTCGCACACCGACGACGAACACCCAACGGGGAGCGACCGGATGACTTACGCGATCGAGACCGAGGGCCTGGTCAAGCGGTACGGCACCACCACCGCGTTGGCCGGGGTCGACCTACGGGCCGAAACCGGCACCGTGCTGGGCCTGCTGGGCCCCAACGGCGCGGGCAAGACCACCATGGTCCGGGTGCTGGCCACGCTGATCAAGCCGGACGCGGGCATCGCCCGGGTCGGCGGGTTCGACACGATCCGGCAGGCGCACGACGTGCGCGGGCTGATCGGGTTGACCGGACAGTACGCGTCGGTGGACGAGGAGATGACCGGTTTCGAGAACCTGCTCCTGCTCGGCCGGTTGTTGGACCTGTCCCGCGGCGAGGCGAAAGCACGGGCTCGCGAGTTGCTCGCCCGCTTCGACCTGACCGAGGCCGGCGGCCGGACCCCGGACACCTATTCGGGCGGTATGCGCCGTCGGCTCGACCTGGCCGCCTCGCTGGTCGGTCGCCCCGCGTTCCTCTATCTGGACGAGCCGACCACCGGCCTGGACCCGCGCAGTCGGGGCGACGTGTGGCAGATGTTGCGCGAACTGGTCCGCGACGAGGGGGTGACCGTGCTGCTGACCACGCAATACCTGGACGAGGCCGATCAACTCGCGAGCGACATCGTGGTGATCGACCACGGCCGGGTGATCGCAAGCGGCACCTCGGACCAGCTCAAGGCGCAGGTCGGCGGTCAGAGCCTGGAGATCCGCCCGGCCGATCCGACCCGGATGGCCGACGTGGTCGCGTTGCTGCGCGAACTCACCGGTCGGGAGCCGGTCCAGGAGAGCGAGCGCGGTCAGGTCACCGTGGCGGTCTCCGACGAGGACCTGTTGCCGGTGGTGGTGCGCCGGCTCGACGAGGCGGGCATCCGGGCCACCGAGTTCGCGCTGCGGCTGCCCAGCCTGGACGAGGTGTTCATGACCGTCACCGGGCACCGCAGCCAGGACTCGACCGAACACGACGACGGATCGGCCGACAAGGGAAAAGCGGCATGAACGCCCTCCCGGATCTGTACGGCACCCGGGTGCTGCCACTGCTCGCCGTCCTCCTGCTGACCATTTCCCACCTGGCCCTCGTCCTAGGAGCCTCCCGATGACCACCACCATCCGTCCCACCGAGGACACCTCGACGCACAAGCCCGAGGGGACCGCCCACGTACCGCGCAAAAGCGATGCGAGCGCGATGGTGCGGCACACCCTCACCCTCACCTGGCGCAGCCTGGTGAAGTTGAAGAAGCAGAGCGAACAGCTGATCGACCTGACCCTGCAGCCGATCCTGTTCCTGGTGATGTTCGTGTACCTCTTCGGCGGCGCGATCGAGGGCAGCACGCACGACTATCTGCAGTTCGTTCTGCCGGGTGTCCTGGTGCAGACCGTGGTGTTCGCTTCGGTGGGCACCGGGGTCGGACTGTGCACCGACATGTCCACGGGTGTGTTCGACCGCTTCCGCAGCCTGCCGATCTCGCGGATCGCACCGCTGACGGGCACCGTGCTCGGCGACGTGTTGCGCTTCCTCGTGGCCGTCGCGTCGGTGTTCGTGTTCGGCACGATCATCGGCTTCCGGTTCCAGACCAACGTGTTCGCGGTGGCCGCCGCGGTGGGCCTGGTCATGTTGTTCGCCTTCGCCTTCTGCTGGGTCGTGGCGCTGCTCGGGGTGACCATGAAGCAACCGCGCAGCGTGCAGGGCGTCTCGTTCCTGATGATGTTTCCGCTGACCTTCGGCTCGAACCTGTTCGCCAAGACCTCGACGATGCCGGGTTGGCTGCAGGCGTGGGTCAAGGTCAACCCGATCACCGCGGTGACCAACGCCTCGCGCGGACTGCTCACCGGCGGACCGGTGGCCCATCACGCGACCGTCGCGGTGATCTGGGCGTTCGCCCTGATGGTGGTGTTCATCCCGCTGACGCTGCGGCAGTACAACCGCCGCGTCTGACGCCGGTGCGCACCGGGTCGCGCGGCACCCTGCCGGCCCCGACACCCTCACGGTGTCGGGGCCGCCGGCGTCTCCGGGTGGATCAGCGCGACCGCCTCGGCCGTGTCCAGCACCGAGCCGACCGCCTTGGCCCGGGCGAATTCCTCGGCCCCCATGCGCGCTTCGAGTGCACGGCGAACCCGGTCCGCGTCGATGTCGCTCAGATCGGGGTGACCGCGCACCACCTGCGCCGCGCCGAGCAGCAGCGCCGCGCGTTCGAGATCACCGCCGGCCAGGGCCAGCGCGGCGAACCCCTCGATACACGAGCCGAGCACGGGCATGTCCTGGCCCTCCAACGCGTACGGGACCGCGGCCTCGAAATGGAACCGGGCCGTCCCCGGGTCATCGCGGCCACACGCGACGTGCCCGCGGCCGATGTGCAGGCTTCCGATCAGTTGCGGGGGCAACAGCCGCGTGTTCGGCAACTCCGCGAAGGCGTTCTCGTAGCGGCGTTCGGCCTCCTCGAAATCGCCCACGTAGCGTGCCAGTTCGCCCAATCCGAGTTCGCCGAACAGGTACGACAACGGTGTCGCGCGCACCTCGACGCGCTCGCTGAGATCCAGCATCACCTGCCGCGCGAGGTCGAGGTCGCCGGCCCGCGCGTGGATCATCCCCCGACGGACCATGAGCTGCGGGATCTCGTCCTCCGCCTGGAGCTCGCGCAACAGCTCCAGCGCCTCGTTCACGGCGGCCAACGCACCCTCGAAGTCGGACGTGAACATCAGCAGTTCGGCCAGACCCGAGATCGCGGACGCGCGCCCCCAGCGGTCGCCCATGGCGCCGAAGCGGTCCCGGGCGTCGGTCAGGAAGCTGACCGCTTCCTCCGGGTGACCGAGATTGACCGCGAAGTGCCCACGCATCAGCCGGGCCATCGCCTGGGTCCACTCGTCGCCGAGTGCGTCGGCCGCGATCAGCGCCTCGCTCAGCGAACTGTTGTCCTGGCGCACCACCGCAGCCAGCATCTCGATGAACACCGGCAGCACCGGCGTCACATCCGCGCCCAGTCGCCGGATGATCAGCCGGGCCCGGGCGTAGGAGCGGACCGCCTCCCATCGTTCACCGGCCGAGAAGGCGTGCAGCGCGTGAAAGGCGAGCGCACCGGCGAGCTTGTCCCGCGGCGCGGGCCCGGGCACCGCGAGCCCCTCGTGGCCCCACGCGTGCGCCTCGCCGTGGTTGCCGCGCATCGCCCAGAACCAGGACAGCGCGTCGATCAGCCGAACCGCCAGCTCCGCGTCGGTGTGGTCCACGGCGTAGCGCAGTACCACCGCCAGGTTGTCGTGCTCGGCGGCGATTCGGTTGATCGCCTCGATCTGTCCGGGCCCGCGCAGTCGGGCGTCGGCCTCCTCCGCGTAGTGGGTGAACCACTGTGCGTGCCGGGCCGCGGTCGCCTCCGTTTCGCCCGCGTCCACCAGGCGCTCGCTCGCGTACGCCTGGATGGTCTCCAGCAGCCGGTAACGGGTCTCGGTGGTGCCCATCACGTCCACCAGCGACTTGTCCACCAGACCGGCGAGCAGGTCCAGCACGTCGGCCGCGGCGAAGTCCGTGCCCGGCAGCACCGCCTCGGCGGCTTCGAGCGTGGTGCCGCCGGCGAACACCGACAGTCGGCGCAGCGCGACCCGCTCGCGCTTTTCCAGCAGGTCCCAGCTCCATTCCACGACCGCGCGCAGCGTCTGGTGCCGGGGCAGCGCGGTCCGGCTCCCGCCGGTCAGCAGCCGGAATCGGTCGTCCAGCCGGCCGGCGATCTGGGTGGGGGTGAGCGAGCGGGTGCGGGCGGCGGCGAGTTCGATGGCGAGCGGTTGTCCGTCCAGGCGTCGGCAGATCTCGGCGACCGCGCCGATGGTGTCGGCGTCGATCACCAGGCCCGGACGTACCGCGCGGGCCCGGTCGGCGAACAGCCGCACCGACGCGTAGGCCATGCCCTCGGCCGCGTCGACGTCCACCGGCGGCAGGGCGAGCGGGCCCAGCGGGCACAACATCTCGCCGTCGATCCCCAGCGGTTCGCGGCTCGTGGTCAGGATGCGCAGGGTGGGCGTGCGGGCGAGCAGCCGGCCGGCGATGGCTGCGGCGGCGGCGATCAGGTGCTCGCAGTTGTCCAGGATCAGCACGCTGGGCCGACCGGCGAGCAGTTCGACGATCCGCTCGACCACATCGCGACCGGAGCCGTGCACGTGCGTGTCGAGCAACCCGACCTCACGTCGCCCGAGCGCCGTCAGCACCGCCTGCGGGACGTCCAACGGATCCAGCACGGGGGCGAGTTCGACAAACCAGACGCCGCCGTCCACACCCCGGCCGCGAGCCGCGATCCGGGCGCCGGCCTCGGTGCTCAGTCGGGTCTTGCCCGCACCGCCCGGGCCCACCACGGTGACCAGGCGCGACTCGGCGAGCAGCCGGTCGACCCGGACCACCTCGTCCTCGCGCCCGACGAAGGTGGTCAGCCGCGCGGGCACATTGCCCGGCGCCGGGCGGGGGGCGTCCGAGATCCGGTCGACGGACGGCGCGGCCGGGGCGGGGGCCGGGGCCGCCGGGCGCGGCTCACCGCCACGCAGCACCGCGAGGTAGGCGGCCTCCAGGTCCGGCGAGGGGTCGATGCCCAATTCGTCCGCGAGCCGCTCGCGCAGGTCCTGATACAGCGTCAGCGCATCGGCCCGGCGACCCTCTTCATGCAGCGTGCGGATCAGCAGTCCGTACAGCCGCTCGCGCAGCGGGTACTCCCGAGTCAGCTGTTCCAGCTCGGCGGCCAGGCCCCGGCTGTGGCCCAGCGCCAACTGGGCCTGGGCCCGGTCCTCGATCGCCCCGAGCCGCTGCTCGACCAGTCGGGCGGCCGGACCGATCGCGAACGGGGCATCGGCGGCGTCGGCCAGCGCCGACCCCCGCCACAGGGCGAGCGCACGGCCCAGGGTCTCGGCGGCGCCCGCCGGGTCGCGCTCGCCCAGTTGCCGGCGACCGCGGACCGCGAGCGTGCCGAACATGTGCGCGTCCACATCCTCGGGCCGGATCCGGAGCACATAGCCGGCCGGTCCCGAGTCGAGTTCGACGGGCAGCTGCCGGCGCAGCCGGGAGATCAACGACTGCAACGCGTTGCCCGCCCCCGCGGGTGGGTCGTCGCCCCACACGGCCGCGATCAGCCGGTCCGCGGAGACCGGCCTGCCGGGGTCCAGGACAAGCCGGATCAGCAGCGCACGCAGTCGCGCGCCGCCGATCGTCACCAATCGACCGTCGTCGTCCCACGCCTGGAGCGGGCCAAGCACCGAGATTTGCACCCCACCACTCTTCCACCCCGATGCGCTGCCGGAGCGGGCCGCAGCAGCGCACGGAGTGAAGTAAGGGGACGGCGACGGAGAGTTGCGCATTGGGAGCGCCCCGGGGCACGGGAACCCGGGACGATCATCGGGAGAATTCACTCTTTCGTGGGATTACTTCCCACCCTTGGGAGTGAGGAGCGCGAACAATCAACCGTTCGGTATCGGAACGGACGCGACTCAGGCGCCGATCCCACCGATAAAGATCTGCCACGCACCGGCTTCCAGGTGGAGCACCGGACCGGCGGCAACTTTCGAGTCGCGCACCAGGACCGCGCTCGCGACGGGGGCCGTCTCGACGCAATTGCTGGTGGCGCCACTGTATGTGCTCCGCCGCCAAGCGTGGCCGGCAAAAGCGCTCTGACCTGCAACTTTGAGGTCTTGTTGGGAATCTTCGGTGATACTCGGGGAATCGAACCGGAAATGTGAACCCGGGTTTTTGTTGCTCAAGACAATTCCTTTGCTGCGAGCTCGATCACGGACAAGGATTCACCGTACGACAGCGCCGAAGCGCGGATGTCCTCAAACAAACGCTCATAGACACTGACGTGTTCGGGCTCCTCCAGATAGAGGCTACTCGTATGCGTGTCGAGTACGACCACATCCAGATCGGAAAGCGCGGGGAATCCGATGATCGCGAATGAACCCTCGATCGCGGGATGCGCGCCCGCCGAGAACGGGAGGATCTGCAGGCGCACGTGCGGTCGGGCCGCGGCGGCCATCAGATGCTCCAACTGGGCCCGCATCGTCTCCCGGCCGCCCACCACGGTGCGCAGCACGGACTCCGAGATCACCACGGTGAGCCGAAATGTCGCCTCGCCGTGCGGCCCGACCCGGTCCAGCACCGCCTGCCGCTCCTGCCGGACCCGGACCAGCATGTCCACCTGCTCGGCGGACATGTCCTCGCGGACCGCGGCGATCACCGCCCGGACGTAGTCCGGCGTCTGCAACAGGCCCGGGATGAGCGAGAGTTCGAATCCGCGCATGCCCGACGCCTCGGCCTCCAGGCTGAGCAGTTCGGCGTAGGAGCTGGGCAGGATCGACGAATAGCTGTGCCACCAGCCGCGCTTCTTGGCCTCGCGCGCCAGGGTGAGCAGCGAATCACGCTCCTGCTCGTCCTCGACCCGGTACAGATCCAGCAGAATCCGCAGGTCCACCGGTCGCACACCGCTGCGGCCCAATTCGATCCGACTGACCTTGGAATCCGAGCACTCCAGGCGCACGGCGACATCTTCGAGGCTCAGGCCGCGCGCTTCGCGCAACCGGCGCAGCTCGGTCCCGAGCCTGCGCTGCCGAACGGTCGGATTGGGCGCCATGGCCACGCCGCACCTCCACTTACACGCTGTTTTCGCACCGAACCGGAACGTCGGCGCGTCCGATCGGGGGACAGTGTGCCCTACTGCGAGTGGAAGTGTGGTTACTACCGGAAACTTCCCGTCGATCCAAGAGTGGGAGTTGCACACTCATTCACGGCCGGGCACGCTCCAAGTCGGCCATGACTTACTGTTGTTCGCGGGTCGCTCTGGGTGCATGCCTCGGATCGTGCGACCCCCTGCCGCACGTCCGGAGGTCGACATGCCGGTGATGGCGGAGGACGTCCGTCACTATTGCGTTCAGCTCGCCGCCTCGACCCTGGGGGTCGGGCGGGTCCGCCGCACCACCGGCAAGGTCCTGCACGACTGGGGCCTGGCCGAGTTGGTCGACGTCGCGGAGGTACTCCTGACCGAACTGCTGACCAATGTTCTCGTCCACGTCGGGCCGGGGGCCTGGCACGCACTGACCCTGCTGCACGACGGCGACGTACTGCGGGTGGAGGTGCGCGACTCGTCGCCGCGCATGCCGGTCGCCCGGGTCGGCGCGTGGGACGAGGAGTCCGGTCGGGGTCTGCGGATGATCGAGGGTCTGGCGCACGCGTGGGGAGCGGACCGCCTCCCGCCCGGCAAGGTGGTGTGGTTCACCCTGCCGGACACCGTGTGTCCCACCCCCCGTGACCGACTCCGGGCAACCGGCGGCGCGTGACGGGAGATCGGGCGCCCGCACACCGCCGCAGTCGAGCACCGGGCGCCCGCACACCACGCGCCCGAACATCGAGCGCCCGACTTCCGCGCGCCCGAACACCGGTCACCGGGGGCCACCGGCCGTCAGCCGCCGCCCCCGTCGGGGCCGGTGTCGGCGGCTCCGACGAGCAGGCATTCCTCGGCGAAGGCCAGCACCCGCAGGTGATAGGCGCGTGCGGCGTGGTGCAGGCTGATGTTGTGCCCGACGCCGCGTTGGGTATGGGTCTCCACCCACCGCGCGCCGACGAGCAACTCGCGTGCCTCAGCCGGCACTTCGGGACCCGCCGGCTGGGACCGCTCGAACTCGGCCACGGTCCAGTGCACGGGTGACACCACCCGCGCCAGCACACCGGGCAGCGTGTACGGGCTCTCCCGCACGTCGACGAACTCGGCCATCGGCACCGCGGCCGCCACCCGCCCGGCCCGGGTGAGCAGCGCCGGGTCGTAGGACCCGGGCGGCCCGAAGAAGGTGTCCGGCGTACTGCCGCCCGCCGACGGCACGAACGCGCCGTCGGTGGGGACCGCGGCGAACTCGGCCAGCCGCTCGGGGGTGTACCGCAGCGGCGCGCCGCCGACCGCGAGCCCGAGCAGGTCCCGGCCGCGCTTGTCGGCCGCCATCCGCAGCGCGACGAGCGCGCCCATCGAGTGCGCCGCGAGGAACACCGGCAGCGGATCCGACCCGTTCGGCCCGGCGCCGACCGGCGCCCGGCCGAGTTCGTCGAGCAGGGCGAACAACACGTCCACCTGTGCGTCCAGCCCCTGCCGCTCCCGAGCCAGGCCCGCGGACGCGCCGTAGCCGGGTCGGTCGATCGCCAGGACCGTCCAGCCGAGCTCCGCGCCCAGTACGAGCAGCGAGCCCTCGGCCGCGTTGTCGCGGTGCCAGTAGGCCGCGCGCGAGCCGCCGCCGTGGACGGCGAGCAGCAGTCCGCGCGGCCGCACGCCGGGTTCGGGGCGGGCGAGCAGACCCGACAGGGTCATGCCCGCGATGTCATAGCCAACGTTCTCGACCCGGCCGGGCATGGTGCTGACCTCCACGTGCGATTGCCCACTGATGAGACCACATCCGCCTGCGGGTCATTGACGGGGTATCGACCCCCGCCAACAATGTAACGGTGTAACAGAGATGCGGTCGGAGTACTGAATCTGCCCATCCCGGACATCTCCCAGACATCGGAGTCACTCCCTTGAAGCACCAGGACGTGGTCGCCACCGGGCGACGCATCATCGAGCACATCGCCAATCGCACGCTCGACCTGGGCGCGGCGCCCGCCGTCCTGGACGGCTCGTGCTTCACCGACCCCAGCCGGCACGCCCGAGAGCGCGAGGTGCTGTTCCGCCGCACCCCACAGGTGATCGGGTGGGCCGGCGAGGTGGCCGAGCCGGGCGACTTCATCGCGCGCGACGTGGACGGCGTACCGGTTCTGGTGACCCGGGACCGGGACGGCGAACTGCACGCGTTCCTGGACGCGTGTACCCACCGCGGCATGCGGGTCAGCCGGGACGTCCCGGAGACGGAGGGCCTGACCGGCACCGGCTGCGGCAGCGCGCAACGTTTTCGCTGCGGCTACCACGGTTGGACCTTCGGCAACGACGGCGAACTGACCGGGCTGCCCTCGCGTCCGCAGTTCCCCGGCATCGACCCGGCGAAGTTCGGCCTGCGTCCGCTGCCGGTCGCGCTGTCCGCCGGACTGGTCGTGGTCGGCTTGCGCCCGGACGTCGAGGTCGCCGGCGCACTGGACGAGCTCGAGGACGCCTACGCGGGCTTCCCGTACCAGCGCACTCGCGCGGTGGTCAGCGAGCGGTTCGACCTGGCCTGCAACTGGAAGCTCTCGGTCGACATCAACGTCGAGGCGTACCACGTGCCGTTCCTGCACACCGCGACGATCAACGGCATCGTGCTCAACCACGGCATCGTCGACACGTGGGGGCCGCACACCCGATTCGCCGTCCCGATCGTGGGTTTCGAGCAGCTCGCCGATGTGCCGGAGGAGTCCTGGCCCGCGCGGCTGCCGATGGTCAACGTACAGACCGTGCTGCCGTCCACCGTGCTGATCGAGAGCCCGCTGAGCACCACGATGTTGCGGATCTACCCGGGCGACCGGCCGAACCGCTCGGTCGTGCACATGACCGAGGGCACCTGGGAGCCGCTGAGCGAGAGCGGCATCGCCATGGCCCGGGCCAACCACGAGACCAACAAGCGAGTGCTGGTGACCGAGGACTTCCCCGGCGCCGAGTCCTGTCAGCGCGGCTTCGACGCGGGCCTGCCGAGCATGGTCGCGGGCATGGGCGAGTCGGCGGTCGCACACTGGCATCGGGTGTGGGAGGACGCGCTCGCCTCGGCCCGGTACTGAGCGCCCGGTCGAGCCGGCGGACGCCGACGGCCGTGGCCGGGCCTCGGTCGCGGCCGGGTTATGATCGTCCTGCTCGCGAAACGCTGTGCGGTTCGCGAAGGAGGCGCCTTTGGCCGGGCGCCTCCTTTTCTTTGCCCGGATCCCGTCTTCTTTGCCCGGATCCCGCCGCCTGCTCTTCATCCGGATCCCGTCGCCGGGTTCGGCCCGGTCCCGAGGCCGTGCCCGAGGACCGTCGACGCCGTCCCGGGCGCCCCGGACACCCCTCCCGCATCGCGCCGCGGAACCGTTTCCGGATCGTATTTCCGGGATCTATCCGTGCCGCCGCCCAGGTCCTACTCTGCTCTCCAGCAAGCACGTCGACAGGTCCCGGAAGGGCGTGGGCGATGCCCGGGGTGCGGACGCTCGGTGAGGTGCTCGACCACGACGGCCCGCTTGCGGAGGGGCCGCTGCGCGAGGTCGCGGCGGGAATCGCGGACGCCTTGGCCCGGGTGCACGCGATCGGACTCGTGCACGGCCGGCTGGGTCCGGACCAGGTGTTGATCACCCCGTACGGACCTCGGGTGACCGGTTTCGCCGGCCGCACCGACGCGGACGACGGCGGCGACCCCTCGGAGGACGTGTACGCGTTCGGCACACTGATCACCCTCGCCGGCGGCGGCTCGCCCTCCGCCGAGTTGAGCCCGTTGCTCCGGCGCTGCCTCGATCCCGATCCCGGGCAGCGCCCGACCGCGGTGGACGTCGACCGGGTGTTGACCCCGCGGCCGGTGGTACTGGTGCCGCCCGCCGCCCCCGTCGAGGAGACCGCCGACATGCCGCAGGCGGCCCGCGCCGAGGATGCGCCGACCGGGCGCGGACTGACCCGACGCCGGCTGCTGATCGCGGGCGGGTTCGCGCTGACCGCGGCGACGGTGACCTCGGCCGGCGTCGCCTTCGCCCGGTTCGGCGAGCACGGCGGGACCGAGCCCAAGGTCCGATGGCGGCGTGCGGTGGAGGGTCGGGTGACCACCCTTCAGGTCTTCGACAACGTCGCGTACTGCACGACCACGGAGAACGTGGTCATGGCGCTGGGCACCGAGACCGGCGTCGCGTTGTGGACCGCGCGCACCGAATCGATGGTGTGGTCCGAGCCGGTGGTCTCCGGGACCGCGGTGTACGTGGCCTGCGTGGCCGGGCAACTCTGCGCGCTCGACCCGGCCGGCGGCGAACGCACGTGGCAGCAGTACGCCGGCGATCAGATCCTCGGCGCGCCGGTGGTGCTCGGCTCGTCCCTGGTGGTCGGCACCCGGGACGACCGGGTGCTCGGCTTCGACATGGCGCAGGGCGCGCACCGGTGGGAGTGGTCCCAGCCGCCGGCGCGCGGCGGGGTGATGCCGGCGGTGTTCGAACACAGCGCCGGCGATGTGGTGTACCTGACCTACAACGACGGCACGGTGAGCGCGATCGCCCCCGAACGCAAGGAACCCCGGTGGACGATCCACCTCGCCTCGCCGATCACCCGCCCGCCGCATGTGATCCGTGGTCTGGTGTATGTGGTGACCGGGTTCACCCTGGTCGCGCTCGACCCCGCCAACGGCGACATCGTGTGGCGCTTCCGCGGTACCCCGGACCTGACCGCCCCGGTGGTGGCGGAGGACATCGTCTACACCACCGACGTCGGCACGCTGTACGCGCTGGACGCGCACAGCGGTGTGGAGCGTTGGCGGCAGCGCACCGGCGCCAGTGTGCCCAGTCCGGTGGCCCTGGTGAACGGCACCGCCTACGCCGGCGGTGCCGACGAACTGCATGCCTTCGACGCGGCGTCGGGCCGGCGGCGCTGGACGCACGCACTGCCGACCTACCTGACCGCGGCTCCCGCGGGCAGCGGCGGCGTGCTGTTGATGGGCACCGCCGGCTCCGAACTGGTCGCCCTGGAAACCTGATCCGCCGGAATCGGCGCCGCCTCCAGGGCCCGCCGCGCGGTCATCACGTCGCGCGCCGTCACGGTCACCAGGCGGCCGCCGCCGGCGAGGTCGCACACCGCGCGCCCGGGGGCGCTCGGCAGCCGGTCGGGTGGTGCGGGCAGCGTCAGCCGAGAGGCCACCACGGTCCCGCCCGCGGTGCCGGCCGGACCGCGCCAGCCCGGGTGCGCGGCGGGCCCGTAGGCGCTCTGCTGGCGCAGCACCGGACGCCCGCCCACCAGGACGTCCCAGCGCGAGAGCACGTCGCCGCTCGGCTCGCCGGCGCGCCCCAGGACCAGCGTCTCCTGGGCGAACAGGTGGGCGTCCGGCGCCGGTTCGGCCCGCATGCGGGTATGGAAGGTCGCCCGCGCGGCCACCACCACCGGCTCCGGCAGCCACTCCAGCAGGCCGCCGGCGCCGATCACCAGGTCCACCCGCTGCCGGGCCGGGGTGCCGTCGCCGAGCAGGATCACCGCCGCGGCCGCGGTGCGCACCCGCAGTCGCGCGCCGGCCCCCACCTCCACGCGCAGCGCCAGGTCGTCGCCGCCGATCGGTCCCGCCGCGCCGCCCACGAAGACCACTTCGGCGGTGTCTCCGGACACGGACACCTCGCGCGGCAACAGCGGCACCTGCCCCCGCAACTCGGCGAGCACCGTGCGGCCGTGCCGAACTTCCGCGCGGATCACGGCGGTCGCTTTCACCCGGCGGCCGATCCCGCGGTCGACGAGAGGGGGGTCGGCGCCGCGACGGGGACCGCCGTACCGGCCTGCCACGCGGTGATCTGGTCGAGCACCCACGCGGTGACCACATCCGCACCCGGACTCTCGCGCAGCGACAGGAAGGCCACCGGGGTGCCCGGGCGCATCCGGGCCGCGTCGCGGTCCATCACCGCCAGGTCGGCGCCGATCTGCGGGGCGATGTCGGTCTTGTTGATCACGAGCAGGTCGGAACGGGTCACCCCGGGGCCGCCCTTGCGCGGGACCTTGTCGCCGCCGGACACGTCGATGACGAACATCTGTACGTCGGCCAGTCCCCGGCTGAAGGTCATGGTGAGGTTGTCGCCACCGGATTCGATGATCACCAGATCCAGGTCCGGGTGCGCGGCCGCCAAGTCCTCGACCGCGTCCAGATTTCCGCTGATGTCGTCGCGCACGGCGGTGTGCGGGCAACATCCGGTCTGCACGGCGGCGATTCGGTCGGCCGCCAACACCCCGGCGGCGCGCAGGAAATCGGCATCCTCGGTGGTGTAGATGTCGTTGGTGACCACGGCGAGCGAGAAGCGGTCGGCGAGGACCCGGCACAGCGCGGCGACCAGCGCCGTCTTGCCGGATCCCACCGGCCCGCCGATGCCGATGCGCAGGGGTCGCGAACCGGGCACGGCGGGCGCCGGCGGGGTGTGCGTGTGGGTACCGCCGTTGCCGGGGGTGTGGTCAAGATGCAAAGTGGACGACCTCCTCGTGGACGTGCAGTTCGGCGCACACGTCGAGGCCGACCGAGGACCAGCACGGCAACCGTTCCCAGTCGCCGTCGGCGAACACGGTGCGCGCCGCGTCGGCGGCCTCCTCGGCGACCTGATCGCAGTGCCCGGCCATCTCGGCGAGCACCACGGTGACCGAGATCGGGTCGAAGGAAAGCAGCTTGACCGCCGCCGAGGCGGGCCCGTTGACCACGTTGGTGGCGGCGAGTACGGCCGCCTCGCGCTCGTCGAGCCGGGCGCGGGTGGCCGCGGCGCCGAGCACGATCGCGTGGTGCGGGGATACGCCCAGTGCGGCCCACGGTTCGGTGGGCCAGGCCGCCTTGGCCACCCGGCGCAGCGACCTGCCCTGCGCGCGCGAGGCGGCCCGGGCGGGCGCGGCGGCGGTCCGCGCGTCGAGTTCGGCGTCGAGTTCGGCCCAGGGGGCCACCTCGGGCATCGTGTACGGGCCCGCGGTCAGCGCGGCGACGGCGGCGAAGGCCGCCTGGACCGCGCCGGTGCCATAGAGCTTGCCGAGCAGGAATTCGGTGAGTGTGTCGAGGTCGTGCACCTCGCCCCGCAGGACGGCGTTCTCCAGCCCGCCCGAGTGCGCGTAGCCGCCGGCAGGCAGCCGGGAGTCCCCGAGGAGGAGAAGTCCAGCACCCATGAGTACCACCTCTTACTGGTCGTAACGTGTCGATGTCGGTCCTGGCCGGTCACCGCAGTCACAGTTCTACATCCTGACGGTGAGTCAGCTTGCACTGACCCTCCGTCAAGAAGCTTTCATGCGCAATCAGAACAGGAAATAACGTTGCGCCATCGGCAAGGTTCCGGCCGGCGCCGCGACCACCTTCTCGCCGTCGACGCGGACCGAGAACGTCTCGGGATCCACCTCGATGTGCGGCATGGCGTCATTGAGCGGCATGGCCGACTTGCCCCTTCCCCGCACGTCTCCGGTCGGCACGAGTCGGCGGTCGATGTTCAGCCGTCCCGCGAGCCCGTCCTCCAGCGCCGCCGGAGCCACGAAATGCACCGAGCCGGCCGCGGCGGTCCGTGCCGCCGCACCGAACATCGGCCTGGGCAGCACCGGTTGCGGAGTCGGGATGGACGCGTTCGCGTCTCCCATCGCGGCCCACGCGATGGTCCCGCCCTTGACCACCAGATGCGGCCGGACGCCGAAGAACTTCGGATCCCACAGCACCAGGTCGGCGACCTTGCCGACGGCGACCGAGCCGACCTCCTCGTCCAGGCCGTGCGCGACCGCCGGGCAGATCGTGTACTTGGCCACATACCGCCGGGCCCGCAGGTTGTCCGCGGCCCCGTCCCCGGGCAGCGAACCGCGTCGGACCTTGTTCACGTGCGCGGTCTGCCATGTGCGCAGCACGGTCTCGCCGACCCGGCCCATCGCCTGGCTGTCCGAGCCGATCATCGAGATGGCGCCGAGGTCGTGCAGCACGTCCTCGGCGGCGATGGTCGAGGGCCGGATCCGGGATTCGGCGAAGGCGAGATCCTCGGCGACGGCCGGATTCAGGTGGTGGCAGACCATCAGCATGTCGAGGTGTTCCTCGACCGTGTTGACGGTGTGCGGCCGGGTCGGATTGGTGGACGAGGGCAGGATGTTGGGCAGGCCGGCCACGGTGATGATGTCCGGCGCGTGTCCGCCGCCGGCGCCCTCGGTGTGGTACGCGTGGATGGTGCGGCCGCCGATCGCGGCCAACGTGCCCTCGACGAAGCCGGTCTCGTTGAGCGTGTCGCTGTGCAGCGCGACCTGGATGCCGGCCGCGTCCGCCACGCGCAGCGCGGCGTCGATCACGGCCGGTGTCGAGCCCCAGTCCTCGTGCAGCTTGAGCCCGCCGGCGCCCGCCCGGATCTGCTCCCACATGGCCTCCTCGGACACGGTGTTGCCCTTGCCCAGGAGCACGAAGTTGATCGGTACCTCGTCCAGCGACTCCAACATCCGGGCCAGGTGCCACGCACCGGGCGTGACGGTGGTCGCCTTGCTGCCCTCGGCGGGCCCGGTACCGCCGGCGACCATCGTGGTCACGCCGGCGGACAGCGCCTCGGGGAACTGCGTCGGGGAGATCAGGTGCACATGGCAATCCACGGCACCCGCCGTCAGGATCCGCCCATTGCCCGCGATGATCTCGGTCGACGGCCCGATCACCAGGTCCGGATGCACGCCGTCCATGGTGTCCGGGTTGCCGGCCTTGCCGATGCCGCAGATCCGCCCGTCCCGGATGCCGATGTCCGCCTTGACGACGCCCCAGTGATCCAGGATCACCGCCCCGGTGATCACCGTGTCGGGAGTCCCCTCGGCGCGCGTCCGCATCGACTGCCCCATCGATTCCCGAATCACCTTGCCCCCACCGAAGATCGCCTCGTCCCCGGCGGCCCCGTGCGGGCGGGTCAGATCCTCGGTCACCTCCACCAGGAGCTCGGTGTCGGCGAGCCTGATCCGATCCCCGGTGGTCGGCCCGTAGAGCAACGCATACCGATGCCGATCGATGGTGGTCATCGCGCGTCCTCCCGGTCCAGATCGCCCCCGCGCCCGACCCGAAGCCCCGGCACCACCCGCGCGCCCGCCAGCGGCACCAACTCCACCTCGCGGCCCACCCCCGGCTCGAACCGCACCGCGGTCCCCGCCGGCACATGCAGCCGATGCCCCCAGGCCGCCGCCCGATCGAACTCCAACGCATCGTTGGCCGCCGGAAAATGCAAGTGCGACCCCACCTGCACGGGCCGGTCCCCCACGTTCACCACGGCCAGCGTCAACACCACCCGCCCGGGATTGAGCGGGATCTCCTCCCCACCCAACAAGATCTCCCCGGGCACCACCGCCGCGAGCGACCTCCGCGGCTTCACGGGATCGGCCGATGCACGGTCACCAGCTTGGTCCCATCCGGAAAGGTGGCCTCGACCTGCACCTCACCCACCATCTCCGGGACCCCCTCCATCACGTCATCGCGCCCCAACACATGCCGCCCCGCCTCCTGAAGGTCCGCTACAGACCGCCCGTCCCGAGCCCCTTCAAGCAGAAACGACGCCAACACCGCAGTCGCCTCGGGGTAATTGAGCCGAAGCCCTCTGGCTCTACGCCGCTGCGCGAGGTCAGCCGCATAGGAAACCATCAACCGCTCCTGCTCATGCGGGGTCAGCAACACGCGTGCCCCTCCTCCGAGGTCGTACCGACTCGTTGCCCTCGCAGCCTGACCGCTTCGTGTTTCCCGCCGAAACGGTGCATGTTAACGCGATGTATCCAACCCCTCACGCTCCCGCGATCGATGGGATCACCGGATGAGCCGACAAGCGGAATCCGATCGTCGTCCCTTGCCGCATAAACGTGATCGCGCCGCATCCCGAAACGGGACGCAGCGCGATCACGCTACAGATGCCGAGGCCCTATGAAATCCAGGCTTCGGTCATCCGATCGAATTCGGACTCAACGAACGCCCGGAAATTGCGCCTCACAAAACCCCACCCAGGATTCGGGAGACTCCGCGCGCCTTCGACTCGACGATCTGCGACTGCCGAGAGTGTGATCCCCCGGAAAGCCAGCCTTGCGTAATCATGCCGAAGTCGAACTCGAAGATCTCACTCGGTCGAAACAGATGGGCCAGCTCACTCCGCATAGCCGGTCGTCGATCCAAGAGATTCCGAGAAATGAACGCTTCCGTCGGAAGGTCCTGCGACGCTTCCTTGATCTGCGAAGGCGTCGGGAGGGGAACTTCGAGGTCGATCATGCCGTAGCCGACCGCTCCCGTTCGCCCCACGCCTTCGAGCAGCTCACGCGCCCATCGGCCCATATCTCTTGCTTCCCGGCGGTCTGCAGAATCCCGTAGATCATCTGGAATCCCTAGAGCCCCAGCGCTCACGCTCAAACAAATCGGATGCATTTCGGAGAGGGGGGCGGGTTGATATTCGATCACGACCTTCCCGAAAACGTTGTGAACGTATCCGGAGCGCACAACCCGGCGTCCACCATCCACCGCCGTTTTGATGAACTCCGATTGATGCGCGGAGCTGATATCTTTCTGGACTTTTTCCGCACCCAAATCGGATAGGAGCTCGAATCGCGTATCACGAGACGAGATCTCAACAATCCCGGAAGGTACACATCCCTTTCTCTCGGCTACCTCGCATACCGAGAGAAAGACCAAGCTCTCCGAAGTCTCGGGATAGAAGCTGACGAGTAGGTGAGGTGGGTCGAGGTACAACCTTTTCCCGCTCATCCGAGTCGTTTCAGCATACTTGAGAGCTGCTTTCTATTGGGTCTAAAAGCGGTCACAAGCACTCCCGAGGAGCGATCGAACTGGGCAACGAACCACTTTCCTTGGACTCTGCTGATGCAGGCATGCGTGTCCCTGCTTCCAGAAGGCCAAGGCACGATCTTGGAGCTCCGCATGGCGTTCTCGATCAGGGCTTGCCACTGAGGCATGAAGTCGGCGATCTTCGGCTCACCACCAAACCATTGAGCCGCATGCCTATCGAACGAGTGCTTGAGGCTGTTGTCGGTAAGCTTTGGCACCGGGCAGGTGCTGGTGTTGTGCACCAGAACAGGCGTGTTCCGGCCCTGCACATAGTACGTATGCCGGTTGGAGACTGTGAGGTTGTGGACCCGCTCCGGCTGAGTCCAGGACCTGATCTCAACGATCCGAACCAGTCTGCCAGACGCTGCTCTGAGCCATTCGCCAAGGCGTAGATCCCCGGCTTCGACCCACGTACCATGCTCCGGCAACCAGAAGGGGTGACCTGCGGTCGCCGTAACCTTCTCTACAGCCGTGCCGTCGCCGGTCGAATCGAAACCAAGCTCTACGAGATGCTTTCGACCTTCGCCCACGATCAACGCAGCGACAGGTTCGGAGCCGGTGGTGTTCGTCACCGGGTCTGTTGCCAGGACCAAGTCGCCAAGCTTGACCTCTTCGATCGGCCTGGCGGATCCATCAGCCATCAGGACTTCAGTTCCCGGGATGAAGCTATTACAGTCCCCGGTTGCCCTGGACGGCTCTTCCGACTGCTTCTTGGCCGGCTTCCCCTCCTTCTTGTCGGCGCTGGGCTTATCAGCCTTCTTGCTCTCCGTCGACTTCGAGGTCTTGCCGTCACCGTCCGCGCTCTTCGCCTTGGTCGCGGATTCTTTGCCCTGTTGGGCAGCGGATGCAGCGGCTTCGTCCGCCTTCTTGGCCGCTGCCGCTGCCGCTGCTTCCTGTTCGCGTTGCCAAGCCGCCAGGTCCTCGGCGTATTTCGCCATCGCCTGCTGGTAGCGCTCGGCGCGCTGGATGATGTCGATGGCGCGCTGGACGATCGCGCCCCACCCGACGACGGGTGGTGGGGCACCAGCGCCGGCCTACCGGTATCCGGCGACCAGAACGCCGACGGTCGTGACGACATCTCGATCATGTACAACTACCAATCCGGCGCCACCACGGCGTTCGTGTTCACCGCGCGCACCGACGGCGGTTTCGACAGCCCCAACGACTCGTGGCAGGCGGCACCCGGCTTCTGGTAGCCGCTCACCCGCCCGACGAACACCCCCGAGGGCGTTCCCCACCATGACGAAACAGCCCGGTCCGGCCGAGATCCCTCGGCCGGACCGGGCTGTTCGCGCGTCCGATGCGCGGGCGGCTCAGAAACCGCCGCCCGGCGGAGCCTCGATCTCGTCCGCCGGATCGAAGCCGAAGACCTTTCCGTAGAACCACAGTTCGGCTTCCAGGGCACGGATGATGTTCTCCGACCGCCGGAACCCGTGCTGTTCTCCCTCGAACGCCAGGTAGACGTAGGGGAGCTGCTTCTCCTTCAGGGCGGCCACGATCAGCTCGGCCTGGGCCGGCGGGACCACCTGGTCCTCCAGGCCCTGGAAGACCGCGAGCGGGCTGGACAGGTGCTCGGTGTGGTTGATCGGCGAGCGCGCCCGGTACACCGCCTCGGCCTCGGGATAGGGACCGACCAGGCGATCGAGGTAGCGGGACTCGAACTTGTGCGTGTGGCGGGCCAGCGCGGCGATGTCGGCGACGCCGAAGTGGCTCGCGCCGGCCGTGAAGTCGTCGCCGGCCACCAACGCGGCCAGCGTGGTGTAGCCGCCCGCCGAACCGCCGCGAATGGCCAGCTTGGCGCCGTCCACGACGCCGCTGTCGGCGAGGTGCCGGGCCACCGCCGTGCAGTCCTCGACGTCGACGATGCCCCACGAGTCGTACAGCAGGTTGCGGTACTGGCGCCCGTAGCCGGTGCTGCCGCCGTAGTTGACGTCCGCCACCGCGAAGCCCCGGCTGGTCCAGTACTGGACCCGCAGGTTGAGCACCGCCGGCGCCTGCGCGGTCGGGCCGCCGTGGATCGACACGATCAGCGGCGGCAGCGCGCCCTCGGGCGCCCGTACGTCCGGGTTCTTCGGCAGGTACAACAGCGCGTGCGCGGTGCGGCCGGCCGCGGAGGCGAACTCGATCGGCCGCGGTGCGCTGAACCACTGCGCGTCGAAGCCGAAGTCCCGGGCCGGCCGCAGCCGTTCGATCTGCAACGCGGTCACCGCGCCGGCCGCGAGCCGGACCCGGCGCGGCGCGTCCTCGTCGTCCGGACCACCGCCGACGAGCAGTACGCCGCCGGGCACCGCGGCCAGGTCGGACAACCAGGTCAGCCCGGTCTCCACGCGCACGGGCGGCTGCTCCGGGCGGATCGGATCGACGATGCCCAGGTGCGCGAAGCCACCGGAGTTGACCGAGCAGGCGATCCGGCCGTCGTCCAGGAAGGTGTAGAAGCGCTCGCCGAAGACCCACTGCGGGCCGCCGATCTCCGCCTCGACCGGCGCCACCGCCTCGACCTGACCACCCGCCCCGACCCGGTACAGGTTCCACCACCCGGTGCGGTCCGAACCGAACCACAGCGCACCGTCCGGTCCCCACTCGGGCTGAACCACCGATTCGCGCCCACCGCCCGCGACCGCCTGCGCACCGGTGGTTCGCGGTCCCGTCTCGATCGCCGCGACCATCAATTCGGCGGCGTCCCACGGCATGTCCGGATGCGACCACTGGGTCCAGGCCAGCGCCGAGCCGTCCACGGCCGGGCGCGGCGAGGAGACGAAGTCCGGGCCGGTGACCAGGACCCGCTCGCCGCCGAGGCCGTCCAGCGGCAGCGCGACGATCTCGTTGACCGCTTCACCGTGCGCCTTGACCGCGGCCGGCTCGTGGCTCTCGCGCACCGCGGCCAGCCACTCGCCCGGCCCCCACTGCCCCGCCGGCACGATGGTGAAGTCGGCGTAGCGCAGGCCCGCCTCGGTCTCGGGCTCCGCGGTGATCGGCACCGGTGCCGCATCGCCGGGCGCGAGGCGGTACAGCCGCTGGTCCGCCCAGTTCGCGAAGACCAGCACGCCCGCGCGCACCGTCCAGGCGCCGCCGCCGTACTCGTGCACGCGGGTGCGTGCCGAGAAGCCCTCCGGAAGCACGTCCTCGGGAGAGTCGCCCGGCCGTAGTCGCACCAGCTGGATGCGCCCGCCCTCGGACGGCCGGCCCTCCGACCACCACACGTCCTCGCCGTCGGCCCGGATGTCACCGGGGTTCGCGGCTCCTTCCACCAAGCGCTCGGCCGTGATCGGCGAGGGCCAGGAGCCGTATGTCTTCGTCTCGTCCGCGTTCATGTGGGCACTCATCCCCCGATCCTCTCCATCCGGAGCCGGGAACGCATCCGGCAAGGCCCTCGAAAACCGGGTCGACCCGAGCCGCTTCGAGGCGGGATCATGTCCGTATGACGACAGATCTCGACATTCGCGGCGTGGTGATACCCGCCGCCGAGCTGTCGTGGCGGTTCTCGCGCTCCTCCGGACCGGGCGGGCAGTCGGTGAACACCACGGACAGCCGGGCCGAGGTGTCCTTCGACCTGGGCGCCAGCACGGTGTTGCCCGACGTGCTCAAGGAGCGTGCCCTGCGTCGACTGGAAGGGCGTCTGGTGGACGGCGTGCTCACCGTCGCCTCCTCCGAACAGCGCTCCCAGCTGATGAACCGCCAGAGCGCGGTGCGCCGACTGATCGACATCCTGGTCGAGGCCACCGCCCCGCCCCCTCCGCCGCGGCGGCCGACCAAGCCCTCCCGCGGGATGCGTGAGCGCAGGCTGCGCAACAAGCACCATCGCGGTGAGATCAAACGACTGCGGCGCTCGACCGGGGATTGATCCCGAGTCCGAACAGGGTCCGAAGCGGACCCAAAGTCGAGATGAAGTGTCGCTTACCGAAGCATTACGGATCACACCCGGAAAACCGCGCCACAAGCACGATTCGCCATCGCACACTGCCAACGCCGGCAATGACCAACCGCGAACCGCAGTGAACGAAGCGAAGGACACCGGGATGCCCTCCCCCGCACGTGCACCACACCCGCCTCAGCCGATGACCGTCCCGGCCGCGTACCACTCGTCGAGTCATCCGTGACCGCCCTCGGGCGGGCCCGTGCCCGCACTCGACACGACCGGCGTGCCGCGACGAGCCCCCGGTACGACGCCGATGTCGAACATCGGCCCGGCCCGGTGTTCGTCCGCTGGACCATCGCGCCCACGGTCGCGGGCGTGCCCGAGGTCCGACACCGCCTACGTGAGCTGTTACGCGCCTGGGGGGCGGCCGAGGAGATCGAGGACACCATGCTCCTGGTCGCCACCGAGCTGACCTCCAACGCGGTCCGACACGCCGCGATCCGCACCGAGCGGATCCGGATCACCGCCTCGCACAGCGGCGCCGAACTGCGTCTGGAGGTCGCCGACGACCACCCGTTCCGCCCGCACGCGCTCCTGGAGACCGGCCCCGAGTCCGAGGACGGTCGGGGGCTGATGATCGTGAAGTTGATGGTGGCCGAACTCGGCGGCCACATCGACGTACTGCCCATCGGCGCCGGCAAGAGCATCCGGGTCGTCCTGCGCGAGGGGATCGCAGGATAACCCGCCTCAGCGCACCCGCCGCCAACGCGCCTCACAGAACGAATACAGCCCGAACACCACCAGGCCCAGCGCGATCACCACCAACAGTGCGGGCCCCATCGGCGTGCCGGCGAACGAACGCAGCGTCTCGTCGACCCCCTTGGCCCGATCCGGGTCGAACTTCACCGCCGCGACCACCACGAACACCCCGGCGGCGCCGAACACCACGCCCCGGCTGATCCCGCCGATCATCCCGAGCAGGTCCACCATTCGACGTTGGAGCGAGCTCATCTCCCCCGTGTTCAGCTTCTCCCGGAACCTGCGCAGCGCGTATCGCACCGCCATCCCGATTCCTACGCCGAGGAGCACCAGTCCGGCCAGGCCGACCAGGTATCGGCCGCCGGGCCAGTCCAATGCCTTGGCGGTGAGGTCCTTGGACGTCTTGTTGCTGCTGCCGCCCTGCTCTTGGCCCTGCCCCTGGCCTCCGCCGCCGCTCGCGGTGAGCGTGCGGATCAGCGAGGCGACCACGAAGCCGTAGAAGATCGCCCGGCCCAGCGACATCAGGCGTTTGCCCGCCTTGTCGCCGTCCGGCACGGCCTGCCCGAACGCGGCCTCGACCAGCCGCCACAGACACATCCCGATCAGTGCGACGACCAGCACCCACAACATCGCTTCGCCGAACGGCTTGGCGCCGATCTCCTCGACGGCACCACCGCGGTCGGCCTCCTGGTTCTTGTCGCCGAAGGCGATCTGCACCGCGATGGCGCCGACGAGGATGTACAGGAGCCCGCGGGCGGCGAGACCCGCCCGAGCAAGGCCCACCATCACCTTGCTGTCGGCGGCCTGTCGCCCCGCGGCCTTGGCCGTTCGACCCGATTCGGCCATGGAGGCTGACGCTGACATGTCGTATCCCCAATGCTTTGCGGAGCGGCTTCACGGCCGTGCCCCACGGCGTCCGGCCGGCTGACGTCTGCCCTGGTCGGGCGCCGGCAAACGGCCCGCAAAGTCGGGGAGGTCGGGTCAGTGGAAGGCGTCCAGGCCGGTGAGCGCCTTGCCGATGACCAGGGTGTGCATCTCGGAGGTGCCCTCGTAGGTCAACACCGATTCCAGGTTGTTCATGTGTCGGATCACCGGGTACTCCAGCGAGATCCCGTTGGCGCCCAGGATCGTGCGCGCCTCGCGGGCGATCGCGATCGCCTCGCGGACGTTGTTGAGTTTGCCGAAGCTGATCTGCTCCGGTCGCACCGCACCCGCGTCCTTGCGCCGACCCAGGTGCAGCGCGAGCAGGTGCGCCTTGCCGATCTCCACCGCCATGTCCGCCAGCTTGGCCTGGGTCAGTTGGAACGCGCCGATCGGCCGGCCGAACTGCTCGCGCGTGCGGGCGTACTCCAACGCGGACTCGAAACACGAGCGCGCCGCGCCGACCGAGCCCCACACGATGCCGTACCGGGCCTCGCCCAGGCACGTCAGCGGACCACGCATGCCCACCACATCGGGCAGCACCGCGTCGGCCGGCAGCCGTACCTCGTCCAGCGTCAGCTCGCTGGTGATCGACGCGCGCAGGGACATCTTGTGCTTGATGTCGTGGGCCGCGAACCCGGCGGTGTCGGTGGGCACCACGAAGCCGCGCACACCGTCCTCGGTCTGCGCCCAGATCACCGCGACGTCGGCCACCGAACCGTTGGTGATCCACATCTTGCGGCCGCTGAGCACCCAGTCGTCGCCGTCACGCTTGGCGTGCGTGCGCATCGACGCCGGGTCCGAGCCGTGATCGGGCTCGGTCAGGCCGTAGCAGCCCAGCGCCTCGCCGGCGGCCAGTCGAGGCAGCCACGTGCGCCGCTGCTCCTCGGTGCCGAAGCGATGGATCGCGAACATCGCCAGTGAGCCCTGTACCGACACCAGCGAGCGCAACCCCGAGTCGCACGCCTCCAGTTCCAGGCAGGCCAGGCCGTACTGCACGGCGCTGGTCCCGGCGCAGCCGTAACCGTCCAGGGTCATCCCGAGCACGCCGATCCCACCCAGCCCGCGGGCCAGTTCGCGCACGTCGGGCAGCGCCCCGCGCTCGAACCACTCGGCCACATACGGTGTGACGTGGTCGGCGCAGAACCTGCGCACGGTGTCCCGGATCGCCTTGTCCTCGGGGTCGAGCAGATCGTCGATGCCGAGCGGATCCATCGGGTCGAACGCGGGTGCCTTGGCCATGCGGGTGCCTCCTGATGCGGGCCGGGAGACCCGAACGACGCCGAACGGATCCCGGTAGATTGCCCCGAACATAGATCCGGAACACGGGGAGCACCACCATGACCCAACCGCCACCGGAACCGCATCCTCTGTTCGGGGAAGGCGCGGGTCGGCCCGGCGAGACGCCCGAGGAGCGGCGTCGCCGACTCGAGGAAGAGGAGCGTCGACGCCGGCGCGATCGCCGCGAGGACCTCGCGGACGGAGCCGATGCCGTCAACGACCTCTCCGGAGGTGGCGGCGGAGGCGGCGAGGGCCTGTCCGGCGGCGGCGGTTCCGGCGGAAGCGGCGGCTCGGGCAGTGGCGGCTCGGGCAGTGGCGGTTCCGGCGGCGGAGGTCGCAGCGGCTGCTTCGGCGGCGGCGGAAACAGTGGCGGAAGCAGTGGCGGAAGCAGCAGCGGCGGCAGTCGCAGCAGCGGCGGCGGCAACGACTGCGGTTGCGACGCGTGCCTGATCAGCATGTTCTCGCTGCGCCTGATGTGGATCGCGCTGACCAGCCTGCTCCGCCCGCGCGGCGGCCCGCCCGCCCGCCGTCTCGGTGCCGCCGTCGAGCGCTACCGCACCGAGATCAGCCCGCTGACCGCGCCGTGCTGTGCCTTCACCCCGTCCTGTTCGACCTACGGCAAGAAGGCCCTGCACCGGCACGGCGCGGTCCGGGGTACGTATCTCACCGCCCGTCGACTGATCCGCTGCCGGCCCGGCAACGGCGGCTTCGACCCGGTGCCGGCCGCACGGCGGCCGAAGCGGCGCTGACCGGCGGGCAAGAGGCGGTCGGGGGCGGGCTCGGCCCACCCCCGACCGGTCGTCACTTCTTGGGCGACGGCGAGCGGCGCATCTCCTTGTGGATCAGCTTCCACTCCCGGGCCCGTTCGGCTCGGATGCGATGGTCCTCGCGCGAAGCCATCCAGCGCGCCTCGCGCAGCAGTTTGCGGTAGCTGTCCAGGCGACGTCGCGGCAACTCGCCCGCGTCGATCGCGGCGAGCACCGCGCAGCCGGGTTCGCTCTCGTGCGTGCAGTCGACGAAGCGGCAGTCCGCGATCAGCGCGTCGATGTCGGCGAAGGTGCGGTCCAAGCCCTCGCCCACGTCGTACATGCCGACCCCGCGCATGCCCGGGGTGTCGACGAGCACGCCGCCGCCCGGCAACGGCACCAACTCGCGCCACGTGGTGGTGTGCCGGCCCTTGCCGTCGCCGCGCACCTGTTGGACCGAGGTCACCTCGGCGCCCGCGAGTGCGTTGGTGAGTGTGGACTTGCCCGCGCCGGAGGTGCCGATCAGTGCGACGGTCCGGCCGGCGGTGTACGCCTGGAGCACGTCCAGGCCCTCGCCGGTGAGCGCGCTGGCGACCACGACGTCCACGCCCATGGCCACCGCCTCGACGTCCGCGCGCAGGTCGTCGGCGTCGGCCGCGAGGTCGGCCTTGGTGAGCACGACCAGCGGCGTACCGCCGCTCTCCCAGGCAAGGGTGAGCAGCCGCTCCAGGCGGCCGAGGTCGGGCGCGACGTCCAACGGAACGACGGCGCCGATCAGGTCGACGTTGACCGCGAGGACCTGGCCCGCCGAGCGCCCGGAGGCTTGCGAGCGCACCAGCGCGGTCCGGCGTTCGAGCAGGGCCGCGACGAACGCCTCGCGGCCGTCGTCGGGGAACTCCAGTGCGGCCCAGTCGCCGGTGCACGGCAGTTCGCCGCCGCCGTGCGCGGCTCGCACGGAGCCGTCGGCGGTGACCACCTCGCACAGCGAGCGGTCCACCCGGGCGATCCGTCCGGGCACGAGGCCGTGCGTGCGGTACGGGGCGAATTCGGCGTCGCGATCCGCGTCCCAGCCGTAGGCGGCGAGCACGTCGGAGGTCGACACGAGGGTGTCGGAGGAAGCAGGGGTGTTGCGAGAAGTGTGGTGTTGCCGGGAAGACAAGCCGGTGGCCCTTCGAGGGGCGGATCCGCCGACCTGCGCGCCGTCACGACGAACGACGTGGCGCGGCTACGCGGTGCGAATCCGAGAGGCGGAGAAGTGGAATGAGGTCCAGCCCGTCCGGGCGACCGTCATCAAGGTCGTGTTCACGACATCCACCTCCCACCTGTTCCGTGCGGCCTCGGGCCGCGCTCTCGGGCACTGTGCGGGCCCGAGGGCCACCCGTGAAGCCTAGGCCATCACGGCCGGTCGCGTCGAGCGTGTTCCTGCTCGCCGACCCCCGGCCGACTCGACCGCGGCGGCCACGCGGTGTCGTCCAACGGCAGGCCGGGCAACTCCTGTCCGGCCGGCATGTGCAGGCTCGGCGGCTGACCGTTCGCGGGCGGCGGACCCGGTGGGCGCGGCGGCCGGGACGGCATCCGGGGCAGGTCGCCGGCCCGGCGGGCGCCGTTGGTCCGGCCGTTGACCGTGCCCGGGTCGCTGCGTTTGGCGTCGCGCGCGTGGATCGCCCAGCGCTCGGGGAACTCGGACGGCGGCTCGGCGATGTCGGGGAGTTCGCCGTGGATGACGGTGTCCTCCATCTCGTCGTGCTCGTGCGTCTGCGGCGTCCAGTCGCCGGGGTTGCCGCGGTGACGGCCCGAGCGCAGGTGCTCCATGGCCGCGGCGATCTCCTCGGCGGCCTTCTCCTTGTCCCGCTCGGCGCGCGCCTGTGCGGTCTCCTGGCTGGGCCAGACCTGGTCGATGGCGGCGTTGACGGCCGCACCGATCAGCACGGCCATGGCCGCGAAGTACATCCACACCATGACCGCGACCGGGGCCGCCAGCGAGCCGTAGACGGTGGGGCCGTCGATGGTGGTGGCGAGGTAGACGCGCAGCAGGAAGCTGCCGACGATGCACAGGAGCAGGGCGACCAGCGCGCCGGGTATGTCCTCGCGCCACGGTGTTCGCACCGGCACCGACACGTGGTAAAGCGAGGTCAGGAAGCACACCGACAGCACCACCAGGACCGGCCAGTACAAAATGTGCACGGTCCCCTCGAAGTGCGGGAACGCCTTGACCACCAGCTCGGGACCGGCCACCAGGAGCGGAATAAGGAACATCCCGAGCAGCAGGCCGACCACATAGAGGGTGAAGGACAGCAGCCGGGTGCGCACGATGCCGCGCTTGCCGGACAGGCCGTACATGATCGTGATGGTGTCGACGTAGACGTTGAGCGCGCGCGAGCCGGACCACAGGGCGATCAGGAAGCCGGCCGAGATGATGTCCGCGCGTCCGGAGTCGAACACGTCGTTGACCAGAGGTACGACCACCTGCTCGGTGCTCTTGCTGGAGAGCACCGACCCGGCGGCCTTGACGATGTCCGCCTTGAGGTCGTTGACGGTGCTGCCGCCGAGCATGCCGTGCAGATAGCCGACGGTGCCGGCGAGCCCGAGCAGCAACGGGGGCAGCGAGAGCAGCATGAAGAACCCGGCCTCGGCGGCCAGACCGGTCACCCGGTGGTTGAAGCAGGAGATCACCGTCTCGCGGAGTATCCGCCACAGTGCGCTCCGCAACCGGATGCGACCGGCCCCTCGCAGGCGAGGTCGTTGTTGGTAGTCCGCTGCCACCCCTTTAAGGTATCCGGCCGGGGGCCTGGCATTCGCCAAGTCGCCGTCCGGGTGCACCCCACCTTCGGGCAGGCATCGCCGCCGGCCGTCTTCACGGGCGTTCCGCGCTGGTCAGCGGCTGGGCACCAGGACCCCGGAGAGCCTGCTGAGCACTCGGGCCGCAGTGCGCAGTTCCTCGGCCGGCAGGTCGGCGAAAGCGCCTTCCCAGCTCTCCCGGAACAGCGCGTCGAGCCGGTACAACTCACGCCGCCCGGCCGGGGTCAGTCGGACCACCGAGCCGCCTCGTCCACGCCCGGCGCGCACCGCCTCGACCAGCCCCTCGCGCCCGTGCACCTCCAACAGGTCGCGCACGGCGGATCCGGGCAGGCCCAGCACTCGGGCCAGCCGCTCGTTGTCCAGGTCGAGTTCGTCGGCGAGCGCGGCGAGCAGGCGATACCGGGTGCCGTCGGCATCGGCGTCGACGTGACCGGCCTGCCCGGCACGATCGGCGCGGATCGCGGAGAGGAAGCCGTTGAGGGCGTAGCGCAGGGTCTCGACCGCTTCCTCACGACGCGGCTCCGGCCGCTCGGCGGTGGGTTCGGCGGCGGATTCGACCGTGCATACGGAGCGCGTTCTGCGCCGGGGCGCGCCCAGAACCTCGCCTGGCATACCCATCAGCTCCTCGTCCACTGTGGTGCGTGGGCCGCGTACCGTTCGGGGTAACGGAATCCGACCCCCCGTACCGTAACCAACCGCGACGACGATCCATGCCGCGGTCGGCGTGGAAGATCGGCTAATCTCACAATATGGGCAAGCGTGTTCGAAATGTGAGATGGGCGTTCGCATCCCGGACAGTGATGGACGGCTTTCCGGCACCATGTCAATCTTTGCGACATGTCACGCGCCGGTATTGCTCTCGTAGGTCGACTCCACGTCGACCTCGGACGCATGTCCAGCGCCGTCTGTTCGCCGGTCTGACGACCCGCCCGTTGCACCTGTCTGCCGGGCGCGCGGTCGCACCGGCACCACGACTCTCACGGCCGGTCCGGCGAGGGTGCGGCCGGATGCTCCCCGTGCGTCCCCCACCGATCCGCCCGGAGGACGCTCCCCATGGCCGCCACTACCGACACCGCCGGCAGCGGTCCCCGCGCCCGCAAGAGCGCTCGCCATCGCGGCGAGGGTCAGTGGGCCCTCGGCCATCACGAGCCGCTCAACGGGAACGAGCAGTTCAAGAAGGACGACGACGGTCTCAATGTGCGCGCGCGCATCGAGAATGTCTACGCCCATCGCGGCTTCTCCTCGATCGACCCCAACGATCTGCGCGGCCGGATGCGGTGGTGGGGCCTGTACACGCAGCGCAAGCCCGGCATCGACGGCGGCAAGACCGGTGTGCTGGAGCCGCACGAGCTCGACGACGAATACTTCATGCTGCGCGTGCGGGTGGACGGCGGCCGACTGAACCTGGCCCAACTGCGGGCCATCGCCGAGGTCTCCGAGCGGTTCGGGCGCGGCACCGCGGACGTCACCGACCGGCAGAACGTGCAGTTCCACTGGATCCGGATCGAGGACGTCCCGGAGATCTGGCGGATCCTGGAGGGCGTCGGCCTGTCCACCACCGAGGCGTGCGGTGACACTCCGCGCGTGGTGCTCGGCTCGCCGGTGGCCGGCGTCGCCGAGGAAGAGATCATCGACGGCACCTGGGCGATCGACGAGATCAACCGGCTGTACATCGGCAAGCCCGAGTACTCGAACCTGCCGCGCAAGTTCAAGACCGCGATCTCCGGATCGCCGCTGCTGGACGTCGCGCACGAGATCAACGACGTCTCCTTCGTCGGCGTCGTGCACCCCGAGTTCGGTCCCGGCTTCGACGTGTGGGTCGGCGGCGGGCTGTCCACCAACCCCAAGCTCGCGGTCCGGCTGGGCACCTGGGTCCCGCTGGAGGAGGTGCCGCAGGTCTGGGAAGGCGTCATCTCGATCTTCCGCGACTACGGCTACCGGCGGCTGCGCAACCGCGCGCGGTTGAAGTTCCTGGTCGCCGACTGGGGGCCGGAGCGCTTCCGTGAGGTGCTGGAGAACGAATACCTCGAGCGCAAGCTCATCGACGGTCCCGCCCCCGAGGCGCCCGCGCAGGTGTGGCGCGACCACGTGGGCGTACGGCCGCAAAAGGGCGGCGGCTTCTACGTCGGTTTCGCACCGCGGGTGGGCCGGGTCGACGGCGCCACGCTCGGCAAGATCGCCGACCTCGCCGAGCGGCACGGCTCGGACCGGGTGCGCACCACGGTCGAGCAGAAGATGCTCATCCTGGACGTCGCCGAGGACAAGGTCGCCTCGCTCAAGGAGGGCTTGGAGGCACTCGGTCTGCGGGTGGACCCGAGCCCGTTCCGGCGCGGCACGATGGCCTGCACCGGCATCGAGTTCTGCAAGCTGGCGATCGTGGAGACCAAGGGGCGCGGGATCCGGCTGATCGACGAACTCGAGCAGCGGCTGCCGCAGTTCGACCAGCCGATCACGATCAACATCAACGGTTGCCCGAACGCCTGCGCCCGGATCCAGGTCGCCGACATCGGCCTCAAGGGTCAGCTGGTGCTGGACGACGACGGCGAGCAGGTCGAGGGCTACCAGGTGCACCTGGGCGGCGGGCTGGGCCTGGACCCCGGCTTCGGGCGCAAGATCCGCGGCCTCAAGGTGACCTCGGCGGGCCTGGCCGACTACATCGAGCGCGTGCTGCGCCGCTTCCAGGAGCAGCGCACCGAGGGCGAGCGCTTCGCCCAGTGGGCCGTGCGCGCGGCCGACGCGGACCTGTCGTGAGCGCCGCCGGCGGCGCCGAGCCGGGTCAGCGGGCCGTCCCGTTCTACTGCCCCTTCTGCGGCGACGAGGACCTTCGTCCGCACGAGGAGGGACACGGCACCTGGCTGTGCTCGGCCTGTCGGCGGGCGTTCTCGCTGAAGTTCCTGGGGTTGTCCTTCCCACCGAAGCACGGCCCGGAAAAGCACGGTTCGCAAGAGCACGGCTCGCAGGGCCATGGCACGACACGACACGAGGCGGGCCACACCCCGTCGATCACCCAGGAGGAGGACCGATGACCGTCACCGAGACCACCGACCTCGAGGCGCTCGCGAACCGCGCCGGCCTCGAACTCGAGGACGCGACCGCGTCGGAGATCCTCGCCTGGACGCACGAGCGGTTCGGTCCGGCGTGGTGCGTGACGTCCTCGATGGAGGACGCCGTGGTCGCGCACCTGGCCTCGCGGGTGGCGCCCGGGGTGGATGTGGTCTTCCTGGACACCGGCTACCACTTCCCCGAGACCATCGGCACCCGCGACGCGGTCGCGGCGGTCTACGACGTCAACGTGATCACCGTGCACCCGGAGCTGACCGTCATGGAGCAGGACGCGAAGTACGGCGCGGCGCTGCACGATCGCGACCCCGACGCGTGTTGCGCGATGCGCAAGGTGGCGCCGTTGGAGCGGTCGCTGACGAACTACCGCGCCTGGGCCACCGGGTTGCGCCGGGACGACTCGCCGAGCCGGGCGAACACCCCGGTCGTGTCCTGGGACGCGCGCAGGCGCAAGGTCAAGGTCGCCCCGATCGCCCGCTGGACGCAGGACGACGTGGACGCCTACGTGGCCGAGCACGGGGTGCTGACCAACCCGCTGCTGATGGACGGCTACGCCTCGATCGGCTGTGCGCCCTGCACCCGCCGGGTGGCTCCCGGCGAGGACGCCCGCGCCGGCCGGTGGGCCGGCAACGGCAAGACCGAGTGCGGGATCCACACATGACCGGCCCGATACGCACCATGGCACCGTGCTCGACGAAGACGAAGGAGGGGTTGGCGTGACCACGACGATCGACAAGGGCACCGCACCCGGAGCCCTGACCCACCTGGACGCGTTGGAAGCCGAGTCCGTGCACATCTTCCGCGAGGTGGCGGGCGAGTTCGAGAAGCCGGTGATCCTGTTCTCCGGCGGCAAGGACTCGATCGTGATGCTGCATCTGGCGCGCAAGGCGTTCTGGCCGGCGCCGGTCCCCTTCGCGCTCCTTCATGTCGACACCGGGCACAACTTCCCGGAGGTCATCGAGTATCGCGATCGTGTGGTGGCCGAGCACAACCTGCGGCTGCACGTGGCCAGCGTGCAGGACTTCATCGACAACGGCCGGCTGCGCGAGCGCCCGGACGGCACCCGCAACCCGTTGCAGACCGTCCCGCTGCTCGAGGCGATCGAGTCCAACCGCTTCGACGCGGTGTTCGGCGGCGGCCGGCGCGACGAGGAGAAGGCCCGGGCGAAGGAGCGGGTGTTCTCGCTGCGCGACGAGTTCGGCGCCTGGGACCCGCGCCGGCAGCGGCCCGAGCTGTGGCAGCTGTACAACGGCCGGCACCGCGTGGGCGAGCACGTGCGGGTGTTCCCGATCTCGAACTGGACCGAGCTGGACGTGTGGCAGTACATCGAGCGGGAGGCGATCGCGCTTCCGCAGATCTACTTCTCGCACGAGCGGGACGTCTTCGAACGCGACGGAATGTGGCTCTCGCCCGGCGAGTGGGGCGGGCCGAAGGGCGACGAGGAGGTCGTGCGGCGCGTGGTGCGCTATCGCACGGTCGGCGACATGAGTTGCACCGGCGCCGTCGACTCCCCCGCCACGACGGTGGCGGACGTGATCGCCGAGATCGCAGTGAGCAGGCTGACCGAACGAGGTGCCACGCGCGCGGACGACAAGATGTCCGAGGCCGCGATGGAGGACCGCAAGCGCGAGGGGTACTTCTAGCCATGAGTGGGACTTCCGAGATTTCCCCGGACGCCCTGTCGTCCGCGGACGAGCGCGTGGGTCTGCTCCGGCTGGCCACCGCCGGTTCCGTCGACGACGGCAAGTCCACCCTGGTGGGCCGGCTGCTGCACGACTCGAAGTCGGTGCTGACCGACCAGCTCGAGGCGGTCACCCGGGTCAGCAACGAGCGCGGCCAGGAGGAGGCCGACCTCGCGCTGCTCACCGACGGCCTGCGGGCCGAGCGCGAGCAGGGCATCACCATCGACGTCGCGTACCGCTACTTCGCCACCGCCCGGCGCCGGTTCATCCTCGCCGACACGCCGGGACACGTGCAGTACACGCGCAACATGGTCACCGGCGCCTCCACCGCGGAGTTGGCCGTGGTGCTGGTGGACGCGCGCAACGGCGTGGTCGAGCAGACCCGCCGGCACGCAGCCGTCGCGGCGCTGCTGCGGGTGCCGCACGTGGTGCTCGCGGTCAACAAGATGGACCTGGTCGACTACAGCGAGGAGCGCTTCGCCGAGGTCGCCAACACGTTCACCGAGTACGCCAAGGCGCTGGGCGTGCCGGACGTGCGCTCGATCCCGGTCTCCGCGCTGCGCGGCGACAACGTGGTGGACCCCAGCTCGCACATGGACTGGTTCTCCGGACCGACGCTGCTGGAGTACCTGGAGACGGTGCCGGTGGAGACCGACCCGACGCTGGAGCCGGCGCGCTTCCCGGTGCAGTACGTGCTGCGTCCGCAGTCGGACGACGAGTACCGCGACTACCGGGGCTACGCCGGCCAGGTCGCCTCCGGGGTGTTCCGCGAGGGCGACGAGGTCGTGGTGCTGCCGTCCGGGCAGCGCACCTCCGTCGCGGGCATCGACCGGCTCGGCGTGGCGGTGCGCCAGGCTCGGCAGGGCGAGTCGATCACCCTGCGGCTGGCCGACGACGTGGACATCTCGCGCGGCGACCTG
The DNA here is from genome assembly GCF_000372745.1 of Embleya scabrispora DSM 41855. Classification (GTDB taxonomy): domain Bacteria; phylum Actinomycetota; class Actinomycetes; order Streptomycetales; family Streptomycetaceae; genus Embleya; species Embleya scabrispora. The sequence continues at coordinate 303,463 of NZ_KB889697.1, forward strand.
ATCGCGCCGGTCGACTCGGCGCCGCGGCCCACCCAGGACATCGAGGCCACCGTGTGCCACGTGGCCGACCGCCCGCTGCGCACCGGCGACCGGGTCCTGCTCAAGCACACCACCCGTACGGTCAAGGCCATCGTCAAGGACATCGCCTACCGCCTGGACCTGAACGCCCCGATCGACGGCGTGCTGGGCCACGAGCAACACCTGAGCGAGCTGCGCGCCAACGACATCGCCCGGGTCGTGCTGCGCACCGCCCAGCCGCTCGCGCTCGACGACTACGCCATCGGTCGGCGCACCGGTTCCTTCCTGTTGATCGACGAGGCCGACGGCTCGACGCTCACCGCCGGCATGGCCGGCGCCGCGTTCGCCGCGCCGGGTCGATGTCACAGCTGACTCGATCGCGGGTCTGACGACCCGCTTTTGACGCTCCGTCAGCTCCAACCCGTGACATCGTCCGTCGCCGTCCATCAGATACGTCGTCCCGGCCCGCGCACAACGTGCGGGCCCGAGGGAAGGTCCCCGCATGTCCGTTTTCAGGACAAACCGTCGCAGATCCATACGTACCGGCTTCGCTGCCGCCCTCCTCCTGCCGCTGCTCGCGATGTCCGCGTGCGGCTACGGCTCGGACAAGAAGGACGACAAGAACAAGACGCCGGCCGCGGGCGCGGGTCCGGCGGCGTCCGGCGGCGCGAAGGCGGGGACCTCGGCCTCGCAGATCCGACTCGGCTTCTTCGCCAACGTCACCCACGCGACGCCGCTGATCGGTCTGGGTGAGGGCTTCTTCGCCAAGGAACTGGGCAGCACCGAGATCAAGCCGCAGGTGTTCAATGCCGGACCGGCCGCGATCGAGGCGCTCAAGGGCGGCTCGATCGACGCGACCTACATCGGCCCGAACCCGTCCATCTCCGGCTTCACCAGCACCAACGGCGAGTTGTTGCGGATCGTGGCGGGCGCCACCTCCGGCGGCGCGTCCCTGGTGGTCAAGCCGGGCATCAACCTGCCGGCCGACCTCAAGGGCAAGAAGATCGCCTCGCCGCAGCTCGGCGGCACCCAGGACGTCGCGCTGCGGGCCTGGCTGGCCAAGGCCGGCTACAGCGTGGACACCTCCGGCAAGGGCGACGTGAGCGTCGTGCCGACCGACAACGCGCAGACCCTGGCCGCGTTCCAGAAGGGCGACCTGGACGGCGCCTGGCTGCCCGAGCCGTGGGCCACCCGACTCGTCGTGGAGGCGGGCGCCAAGGTGCTCGTGGACGAGCGCACGCTGTGGCCGGAAGGCAAGTTCGTCACGACCGACCTGATCGTGTCCACCAAGTTCCTCAAGGACCACCCGGACACCGTCGAGGCGCTGATCAAGGGTCAGGTCGCCGCCAACGACTGGGCCGGCAACAACCAGGACAAGGCCAAGGCGGCGGTCAACGCCAAGATCACCGAGTTCGCCGGCAAGCCGCTCGCGCAAAACGTGCTCGACGCGGCCTGGCCGAACATCGCGATCACCAACGACCCGCTCGCGTCCTCGCTGCAAAAGCTCTCCGACGACGGCGTCGCGGTCGGCGTGACCAAGAAGCTCGACATCCACGGCATCTACGACCTGAGCATCCTGAACAAGGTCCTCGCCGCCGCCGGGAAGCCCGCGGTGAGCGACGGGGGCCTGGGCCCGAAGAAGTAGCGTTCGCGCTGCCTCACCCCCGGGTGATCGTGCCCGATGAGCACTTCCCGCCCGACGCGCCCACCGAGAGAGGTGATCCGGACATGACCCAGACCATCAGCGAGGCCACGCCCACGGCCACGACCCCCGTCGAGACCGGCTTCGCGGTCCGCCTTGACCAGGTCACCAAGGTCTTCGGCCGGGGCCGCGGCACGCCCGTCCTGGACGGCATCGACCTGACCGTCGCTCCGGGCGAGTTCGTCTGCCTCCTGGGCGCGTCGGGCTGCGGGAAGTCCACCCTGCTCAACCTGATCGCCGACCTGGACCGGCCCACCTCGGGCACCATCGAGGTCTCCGGCGACCGTCCCGCGCTGATGTTCCAGGACCACGCGTTGTTCCCCTGGCTGACCGCGGGCAAGAACATCGAACTGGCCCTGAAACTGCGCGGTGTGCCGCGCGATCGACGCCGGGCCGAGGCGGACGAGCTGCTGGAGCTGGTCCGCCTCGGCGGCGCGCACAAAAAGCGCGTACACGAACTGTCCGGCGGCATGCGCCAGCGAGTGGCACTGGCCCGCGCGCTCGCCCAGGCCGGCGATCTGCTGCTGATGGACGAGCCGTTCGCCGCGCTGGACGCGATCACCCGCGACGTGCTGCACGACGAACTGACCCGAATCTGGGCGGAGACCGGCCGCTCCGTGGTGTTCGTGACGCACAACGTGCGCGAGGCGGTCCGGCTCGCCCAGCGGGTGGTGCTGATGTCCTCGCGCCCGGGCCGGATCGCCCGGGAGTGGACCATCGACATCCCGCAGCCGCGCCGGATCGAGTCCACCGGCGTTTCCGAGTTGTCCGTCGAGATCACCGACCAGTTGCGAGGGGAGATCCGCCGCCATGGCCGCGCCTGATCTGACCAAGACCGACCCCGGGATCGGGGCCGACGCCGCGGACAAGCACGCGGAGGAGGACCTGGCCGGGCTCGAGGCCGGCCTGGACGCGCTGGAGAGCTACGAGAGGGAGCGCAAGCCCTTCTCCCGGGTGCTGCTGGAGAAGGTGCTTCCGCCCGTCATCGCGATCCTGCTGGTGCTGGCCGTGTGGCAGATCGCCTACTCGATGGAGGTCAAGCCCCGCTACGCGCTGCCCAGCCCGCAGGACGTGTGGGACGCGTTCATGGTGCAGTGGAAGAAGGGCACCGTCTTCGACATCCTGTGGACCAGCCTCTCCCGAGGCATCCTGGGCTTTTTGATCGCGGTCGCGATCGGCACGCCGCTGGGCCTGATCGTGGCCCGGGTGAGTTGGATCCGAGCCGCGATCGGCCCGATCCTCTCCGGCCTGCAATCGCTGCCCTCGGTGGCGTGGGTGCCGCCGGCGGTGATCTGGTTCGGCCTGAACAACAGCGCGATCTACGCCGTCGTGCTGCTCGGCGCGGTGCCCTCGATCGCCAACGGCCTGGTGGCCGGGATCGATCAGATCCCGCCGCTGTACCTGCGGGCCGGCCGGGTGCTCGGCGCACGCGGCCTCAACAGCGTGTGGCACGTCATGCTGCCCGCGTCGCTACCCGGCTACGTGGCCGGCCTCAAGCAGGGCTGGGCGTTCTCCTGGCGCTCGCTGATGGCCGCCGAACTGATCGCCGCCGGTCCGGAACTGGGCTCGGGTCTGGGTCAGTTGATGGACCAGGGACGCGACCTGGGCGACATGCCGATGATGTTGACCGCGGTCTTCATGATCCTGATCGTGGGTATCGGCATCGAGATGCTGGTCTTCACCCCCGTCGAACGCCTCGTGCTGCGCCAGCGCGGCCTGGCCACGAGCAAGTAGGCCCACGCCATGACTCCCGCTCCCCCGCTCCTGGCCGTCGCGCACGGCAGCCGTGATCCTCGGCACGCCGCGGCGATGGCCGCCCTGGCCGCGCGCGTTCGCGCGCTGCGGCCGGGGCTGCGGGTGGACATCGGCTACCTGGACCACTGCGGCCCGCGGGTACCCGATCGGTTGGACGCGCTGGCCGACGCCGGGGCCGAGACCGTAGTCGCGGTACCGCTGCTGTTCACTCCGGCCTTCCATGCCAAGCAGGACGTGCCCGACGTGCTGCGCCACCGCCGGCTGACCGTGCGTCAGGCGGCCACGCTGGCTCCTTCCCCGCTGCTGTTGGCGGCCCTGGACCGGCGCATGCGCGAGGCCGGCGTGCGGCCCGGAGACGGCCGTTACGGCGTCGTCCTGGCCACCGCCGGTTCCACAGATCCGGAGGCGAACGCGGTGACCACCATCGTCGCGCGGGAGTGGCGGCGTACCGGTTGGTGCGCCGTGGTCCCCGCGTTCGCCTCCGTCCACCAGGGCTCCACGATCGGCGCCGCGATCGAGGACCTGCGCGCGCTGGGCGCCGAACGCGTCGCCGTCGCGTCCTGCATGCTGGCCCCCGGCATCCTGCCGGACCGCATCCTCGAACAGTCCCTGGCCGCCGGGGCGGAGCCGGTGACCGAACCGGTCGCGGACACCGAGGAGATCGCCCGCCTGGTGCTGGTCCGCTACGACGCGGCGCTGCCGTCGCGATCCCGGCTCTCCGCCTGACCCGAGACCGGTACCATCACCGGCGTGATCGACTCGGTGGCCGGCGAACGTTCGGTGCTCGTACGCGCGTGTGCGAAGGTCGCGGTGCCGTCCGCGGACGCCACGTTGCTCGCCTTCGGCGAGAACGCGGTGTTCGCCCTGCCGGGTCCGGGCCTGGTCGTCCGGGTGGCGCGCGGGGCGCACATGGCCGAGCGGGCGCACCGCGAGATCGCGGTCGCGTGCTGGCTCGCCGAACAGGACTTCCCGGCGGTACGACCCGCGGCCGGAATCGATCCACAGCCGGTGCTGATCGACGGCCGCCCGGTCACCTTCTGGGAGTTGTTGTCGCCGGCCGAGCGCGAACCGGACATCGTCGACCTGGCCCGGCTGCTCAAGAAGCTGCACGCGCTGCCCGCGCCGCCGTTCGCGCTGCCCGCCCGGGCGCCCCTCGCGCTGGTGGAGACCTGGCTGGACTCGGCCGACGCCGCCGTGGGGTTGGAGGATCGGCGCTTTCTGCTGGCCCGCCGCGACGCGTTGGACGCGGCATGCCGCGAGCTGACCCCGGCGCTGCCGCAGGGACTGATCCACGGCGACGCGCTGCTGCGCAACGTCGGCGTGCACGGCGGCCGGGCACTGCTGTTGGACTGGGAGACGGTCGCTCACGACCTGCGCGAGTACGACCTGGTGCTCACCCCGATGGCGGCCGCGCGCTACGGCCTGCCCGACGGCGCGCAGCGGCGGTTCGCGAAGAAGTACGGATTCGACGTCACCGACTGGCCCGGCTACCGGGTACTGCGCGATACCCGCGAACTGGCCGCCACCGCCTGGGTGGCCCAGCACGTGCCCGGCAACCCGGCGGCGGAGGAGGAGTTCCACCACCGCGTCCGCACCCTGCGCACGGGCGACCCCACCGCCCCCTGGCACGCCTTCTGACCGGGCCGAGTTCGAGACCCGCGGACTCGGCCCCGGCCCCCGGCCGGCCGTCCCGTCCGCGGTGGAACCGCCACCGCGCTCTCAACCACCGATCCGGCCGCGAGAACCGGTAGGCACACTCGAGCCCGAGTCGCCCAAGGCGCAACCGCAGCCCCCGCTCAGGACGTGCGCTTGCTGTCCGTCCACTGCTGCTCGAACTCCTCCTGGAACAACGGATAAAGCCCACGCGCCTGCGCCGCGTGAGCGCGAAGCACGAAGGCGGGTGACTCGACCCCGCGCGCGCGGCGAAGGTACGGCTGGATGAGCCCCACGTCCCCGTCCACGAGATACGCGCCGAACCGCGGCGCCTCGTCGTACAGCCGGATCTCGATCCGTCGCGGCTCGCGCAGCTTCGAGCGGATCCGGCGCAGGTGCAGGATGTTGAGCGTGGTCATCCGGGCCAGCAGCCCCTTCTTGATCCCCTCGTCCTTCTCCCGCTGCTTCATCGCGTCCCCGGCCGGGTTCAGGAAGAGCAGCCGCATCTCGCAACCACTCGCCCCCAGTCGGCCCAGATCCCGCCCCGAGTAGTTCTGGCACAGCAGGTTGAGCGACACGCCCATCGCGTCGATCCCGCGCGCGCCGTCCACCAGGTCGGCGAACGGCAGCCGCCGTTGCAACGCCGAGCGGTCCTGGAAGACCCCCACCACGTCCGCGTAACGCCCCGCGAACAGCTCCTCGACCGCGTCCAGCGCCAGCCGCCGATCGCCCTGTTCGGCGAGCGGGCCGTCCAGCATGGCCAGCACCCGCAGGCACGCGCGTTCGACCTGGGCCAGCACGTCGGGCGAGAGCACTCGGTTGCGGGCCACGATGTGCCGGCCGATCTCGACCTCCTCCAGGGCCCGTTCCAGCTTGCGCCGGTCCGGCAGGAAGGGTTCGAAGCACCACCAGTTGCGCACCATCAGCTCGCGCAGCTGCGGCAGCGTCAGGAACGCGATCAACTCGTCGTCCGCCGGGTCCACGATGTATCCGCGTCGGCGGCTCATCTCCCGGACGGCCTCGGCGCGTTCGACCCATTCGTTCTGCGCGTTGCCGGCCGCCGCCAGCACCCAGGCGCCGTCGTCGTGCGGGTGCTCGCCGGGCCCGTAGACCGGAATCAGCACCGCGCCGATCACCGCCCGCAGCCGCTGTTCGATCAGGTTCAGGTACACGTACGCCCGGCCGGCCCGCCGCGCCCGCAACAGCGCGCCGGCCCAGTCGTCCTCGGTCCAGGTCAGCGTCGCCGGGTCTATCCCCGGCATCGGGTCGGGCGGGCTCGAACCGTCCAGGACGGCCGTCCCGGTGGCCGCGTGCCGGGGTCCGGGCAGCACGCCCGGGTCGAAGGCGAACGAGCCGGTGTCGGTCAGCCCGGCGACCCCGGCCGTGGGATCGCCGTCCCGGTAGCCGGCGTACGGGTCCGGGAACGTGTCGTTGCCGTCGCCCGGTGTCGGGCCGTTCCCACCGCCGAGGCCGATCGTACTCGTCCCCTCCGCGGGATCCTCGGTCGTCGAGGGTGGCGAGCTGGACTCCCGATCGGCCATCGCGTCCCATCCGTTCGTCGTCGAGCCGGAACCGAACGAGCGTATAGCCAAACCCGGCGGCCTCGGGGGGCCCGCGCGGGCCGGGCCGGATACCCCTTTCGAGTGATGAACGTGCGGGCATTACCCGTATGGCGTAAGGCGATTGGGGGGACTCGGTGCGCTCTGGCAACTTCTGCCCAGCGGCGCGATGACGTCTCGGAACAATTGCCGGACGGCAGAGGGTCTTCCCTCCACCTGTTCCCAAGCGCAACCGGGATGGATCCACAGTCCGTCTCATGCGGCAGGAACCGTGGCACCCAGGAGGTCGTCATGTTGGCCACGAACGGCAGGATCCCGGCGGGACGCACCGGCACCGAGGACGATTTCGCCAAGTACCGCGACGTGGTCGCGGACATCTTCGCGCACCACCGGCGCACCGATTGCGCGGGCACCGCCGGCGCGGTGTGCTCGTGCGGCGACGCGTGGCCGTGTCGGGAGGAACTCCTCGCGGCGGAACTGCTCGACTGGATCTGACCGTTTTGATCGGAACCGATCGAGGCGATGGCACGCACCCCACCGGTCCGGGCTCGAAATCCACCCGACCGGGCGACGCCGGAGCGGATCTCGCACATGAATCCGGTTCGGTACGGGAGACTGCAAGCTGCCGAAGCACGATCCGCGACAAAGCAGGTTGCTCATGCAGGTCTGGCCCGGTCATCCGTATCCGCTCGGCGCCACGTACGACGGCGCCGGCACCAACTTCGCGGTCTTCTCGGAGGCCGCCGAACGCATCTGGTTGTGCCTGCTCGACGAGAGCGGCGCCGAGCAGCGCATCGAGCTGCGCGAGGCGGACGCCTTCGTCCGGCATGCCTACCTGCCCGGCATCCAGCCCGGGCAGCGGTACGGCTACCGCGTCCAGGGCCCGTTCGACCCGGCCTCCGGCGCCCGGTGCAACCCGAACAAGCTGCTGCTGGACCCGTACGCGAAGGCGATGTGCGGCGAGGTGCACTGGCACGAGTCGATGTACGGCTACTCGTTCGAGCACCCGGACCTGATGAGCACCACCGACTCCGGGCCGCACACGATGGCCTCGGTGGTGATCAACCCCTACTTCGACTGGGGCAACGACCGGCCGCCGCGCACCGAATACCACGACACGGTGATCTACGAGGCGCACGTGCGCGGGCTGACGCGCACCCACCCGGGGCTGCCGGAGGAGATCCGGGGCAGCTACGCGGGGATGGCGCACCCGGCGGTGATCGAGCACCTGGTGAGCCTGGGCGTGACCGCGATCGAGCTGATGCCGGTGCACCAGTTCGTGCACGACCACCGGCTCACCGACCTGGGCATGCGCAACTACTGGGGCTACAACACCATCGGCTTCTTCGCGCCGCACGCGGCCTATTCGTCCACCGGCGAACGCGGCCAGCAGGTGCAGGAGTTCCGCTCGATGGTCAAGGCGCTGCACGCGGCCGGCATCGAGGTGATCCTCGACGTGGTCTACAACCACACCGCCGAGGGCAACCACCTCGGACCCACGCTGTCCTTCCGCGGCCTGGACAACGCGTCCTACTACCGGCTCGCCCACGACAAGCGCTACTACCTGGACACCACCGGCACCGGCAACAGCCTGCTGATGCGCAGTCCGCACGTACTCCAGTTGATCATGGACTCGCTGCGCTACTGGGTCACCGACATGCACGTGGACGGCTTCCGCTTCGACCTCGCGGCCACGCTGGCCCGGCAGTTCCACGAGGTGGACCGGCTGTCCTCGTTCTTCGACCTGGTCCAGCAGGACCCGATCGTGTCCCAGGTCAAGCTGATCGCCGAGCCGTGGGACGTCGGCGAAGGCGGCTACCAGGTGGGCAACTTCCCGCCGTTGTGGACCGAGTGGAACGGCAAGTATCGCGACACCGTGCGCGACTTCTGGCGCGGCGAGGAGCGCACCCTGGCCGAGTTCGGCTCGCGGCTGACCGGCTCCTCGGACCTGTACCAGGACGACGGCCGGCGACCGATCGCCTCGATCAACTTCGTCACCTGCCACGACGGCTTCACCCTGCACGACCTGGTGTCGTACAACGACAAGCACAACGCGGCCAACCACGAGGACAACCGCGACGGCGAGAGCCACAACAGGTCCTGGAACCACGGCGTCGAGGGCGAGACGGACGACCCGGACGTGCTCGCGCTGCGGGCCCGCCAACAGCGCAACTTCATCGCCACCGTGCTGCTTTCCCAGGGCGTGCCGATGATCGCGCACGGCGACGAGTTCGGCCGCACCCAGCGGGGCAACAACAACGTCTACTGCCAGGACAACGAACTCGCCTGGGTGAAATGGCCACAGGGCGAGGTGCCGGATCAGCTCGAGTTCATGCGGATGATGACCCGGCTGCGGGCCGAGCACCCGGTGTTTCGGCGCCGGCGCTTCTTCCACGGCCGATCCGTGCAGGGCACCCACGACGAGCTCACCGACATCGCCTGGTTCACCCCCACGGGCGAGGAGATGTCCAACGGCGACTGGTGGGCGGCGGCCGCCAAGTCGGTCGCGGTCTTCCTCAACGGCAACGCGATCTCCGAGCCCGACCCGCGCGGCCAGAAGATCACCGACGACTCGTTCCTGCTGTTGTTCAACGCCTCCCACGAAATCGAGGAGTTCGTCATCCCCAACGGCCTGGGCAGGACCTGGACGGTCGTGGTCGACACCGCCGACGACAAGACGACGATGCACGAGCCGAAGACCCGGATGACCGTGAACGGCGGCTCCTGCCAAACGGTCGAGGCCCGCTCGCTGGTCGTCCTGCAACGGCCGTGACGGGTGGGCGAACGAGCGAGGAGATGTCCAGGTCCGTGAACGGCCTGGGCACGGGAGCCGCAGTCCCGGCCACCTCGGTACCAACTGCCCGGATCGGGTGAATGCACCACTCGTGGCCCGCCGCGTCCGATCAGGTTTCACCACCCCGGCGGGTGGTAGCGCGGGGTCGTCCGGGGAAGCTAGTCCGCATGACCTCGTCGCCATCGCACTTCCCCACCGGGACCTATCGGCTCCAGCTGCAGCCCGCCTTCGGGTTCGCCGACGCTGCCGCCGCCGTGCCCTACATCGCCTCCCTCGGGGTCAGCCACCTGCACCTGTCGCCCGTCCTGCAGGCCGTTCCCGGGTCCACTCACGGCTACGACGTGGTAGATCACTCGCGCGTGTCCGCCGACCTCGGCGGCGAGGACGGGCTGCGCGCGCTGGCCGTCTCCGCCGCCGCACACGGCCTGGGCATCGTGCTGGACATCGTGCCCAACCACATGGCCGTGCCCGCGCCGGAGTCGCTCAACCGACCGCTGTGGCAGACCCTGCGGGAGGGGCCGGACTCGCCGTACGCCCGCTGGTTCGACATCGACTGGACGCGACACGACGGCCGGGTACTGCTGCCCGTGCTCGGCGGGCCGGTCGAGGAGGTCGCCGACGAGCTGATCGTGGACGGCGACGTGCTGCGCTACCACGAGCACGAGTTCCCGCTGCGAGCCGGCACCGACAAGCTCGCGCTCGACGAACTGCTCGCCGCCCAACACTTCGAACTCGCGCACTGGCGGCGTGCGGACACCGAGCTGAACTACCGCCGGTTCTTCACCATCGCCGGCCTGATCGCGCTGCGTCAGGAAGACGAGGAAGTCTTCGCGGCCACCCACGCGACCATCGTGCGGCTGGTGAACGAGGGCCTGGTGCAGGGGCTGCGGATCGACCACCCGGACGGGCTCGCCGACCCGCGCGCATACCTGGCCCGACTGCGCGCCGCCGCGCCGAACGCGTGGATCGTGGTGGAGAAGATCCTCGCCGACGAGGAGCGCCTTCCGGCCGACTGGGCCTGCGACGGCACCACCGGCTACGACGCACTGCGCCGGGTGGACAACCTGTTCGTCGACGCCGAGGGCGCCGAGCCGCTGCGGGCGCTGCACCGCGAGCAGACCGGCGTCCGGGAGGGCTTCGACTACCTCGCCCAGGAGGCCAGGGCCGAGGTGCTCGCGGGTGGCCTGGCCACCGAGTTCGCCCGGCTGCGGCGCACCCTGGATCGACTGGAACCACTCGCGGGCGCCGGTGACATCGGCCGCGCGCTGCCGCCCCTGCTGGCCGCCTTCCCCACCTACCGCCCCTACCCCGGCGGCGGCCCCGGCTCGATCGCGGCCATGGCCCAGGCCCTGACCGGCGTGCCCGGCCAGGTCTCCGAGGCGGCCCGCGAGATCGCCGAACTGGCGCTTGCCGACGGCGAGTTCGGCACCCGCTTCGGCCAGGTGGCGGCGGCGCTCGCGGCCAAGGGCGTCGAGGACCGCGCGTTCTACCGCTGGTACGCCTTGAGTTCGCTGAACGAGGTCGGCGGCTCCCCGGATTCGATCGGCCTGGACATCGCCGGCTTCCACGACGCGTGCGCGCGCATGTCGCCGACCACGATGACCACGCTGAGCACCCACGACACCAAGCGCAGCGAGGACGTACGGGCCCGGCTCGCGGTGCTGGCCGAGGTCCCCGAGGACTGGGCCGAGCGGGTGCACACCTGGAACGACTGGTCCCATCCGCACCGCTCCGAGTTCCGTTTCGGGCCGGACGGCTACGACACCTACCTGCTGTGGCAGACCCTGGTCGGCGCCTGGCCGCTGTCCGCCGACCGGGCCGTCGACTACCTGCGCAAGGCGATGCGCGAGGCGGCCCGGGTCACCACCTGGACCGACCCGAACCCCGACTACGAGGCGGCGAGCGAGGCGTTCGTGCGCGCCGTCCTGGCGGACGAGGAGCTCAACGCCGATATCGCCGAGTTCGTCACCGACCTCGATCGTCCCGCCCGGGCCGTCTCGCTCGGCGCCAAGCTGGTCCAGCTCACCATGCCGGGCGTACCGGACGTGTACCAGGGCGGCGAACTGGCGCTGTACACGCTGGTCGACCCGGACAACCGGGCCCCGGTCGACTTCGGCCGCGAGCACGGTCCGCTGGACGCGCTCAAGTCCAAGGTCACCGGCGCCGCGCTGCGCCTGCGCCGCGAGCACCCCGACTGGTTCGCCGGTGGCTACGCGCCGCTGCTCGCCCGCGGCAAGGAGGCGCGGCACGCGATCGCGTTCGTGCGCGGCGGCGAGGCGATCACCGTGGCCACCCTGCTGCCGGCCGGCCTGGCGGCCAAGGGCGGCTGGGGCGGCGCGCTGCTGCCACTGCCGCCGGGCCGCTGGATCGACGCGCTGACCGGCAACGCGTACACCGGCCAGGCCCGGCTGCGGCACATCCTGGAGGACCTGCCGGTGGCCCTGCTCACCCGCGGCTGACCCGGGCGCGTTCGCGCTCCCACCCGTTCCCACGCGTTCCCGGAAAGGACACAACCATCGTGGTCAGGTTCGAGGTCTGGGCTCCGAAAGCGTCGTCCCTGGACGTCGTCGTCGACGGCCGACGCAAGCCGATGCGGGACGCGAACCGACCCGGGTGGTGGCAGGCGGACGTGCCGGCCGCGGTCCACGGGAGCGACTACGCGTTCGTGATCGACGGCAGCACACCGCTGCCCGATCCGCGCTCGCCGTGGCAGCCGCAGGGCCCGGACGGCCCGAGCCGGGTGGTGGACCACGCCGCGTACGCGTGGGCCGACCGGGCCTGGACCGGCCGGCCGCTGCCCGGCGCGGTGGTCTACGAGCTGCACATCGGCACCTTCACCGTCGAGGGCACCTTCGCGGCGGCGATCGAGCGGCTGGACCACCTGGTCGACCTGGGCATCACGCACGTCGAGGTGATGCCGGTGTCCGCCTTTCCGGGCAGGCACGGATGGGGCTACGACGGTGTGTGTCCGTGGGCTGTGCACGAGCCGTACGGCGGCCCGGAGGGCCTCAAGCGGTTCGTGGACGCGTGCCATGGACACGGCCTGGGCGTGATCCTGGACGTGGTGCACAACCACCTGGGTCCCTCCGGCAACCATCTCCCGCGGTTCGGGCCCTACTTCACCGATCGCTACAAGACGCCGTGGGGTTCGGCGGTCAACCTGGACGGGCCCGGCTCCGACGAGGTGCGCGCCTACCTGGTCGCCAGCGCGCTGATGTGGCTGCGCGACTACCACGTGGACGGGCTGCGGCTGGACGCGGTGCACGCACTCGCCGACAACCGCGCGGTGCCCTTCCTCGAAGAGTTGTCCGAGGCGGTGGACAAACTCGCCGCGTCCAGTGGCCGGCCGCTGTTCCTGATCGCCGAGTCGGACCTGAACGACCCCCGCGTGGTCACCCCGCGCGAGAGCGGCGGAATGGGCGTGCAGGCCCAGTGGAGCGACGACTTCCACCATGCGCTGCACTCGCTGCTCACCGGTGAACGGCAGGGCTACTACGGGGACTTCGGGTCGATGGGCACCCTCGCCAAGACGCTCACCCGGGTCTGGCTGCACGACGGTACGTGGTCCTCGTTCCGCGAGCGCACGCACGGACGCCCGGTGCCCACCTCACGGATGCCCGCGTACCGCTTCCTGGGCTACCTGCAAACCCACGACCAGGTCGGCAACCGGGCCACCGGCGACCGCATCTCGGCCACCCTGCCACCGGCGCTGCTGGCCGCGGGCGCGGCCCTGGTGCTCACCGCGCCGTTCACCCCGATGTTGTTCATGGGCGAGGAATGGGGCGCGTCCACCCCGTGGCAGTACTTCACCGACCACACCGACCCCGAACTGGCCGAGGCGGTGCGCAACGGGCGCCGCGCCGAGTTCGCCTCGCACGGATGGGACGTCGCGCAGATCCCGGATCCGCAGTCGCCGCAAACCGTGCGCAACTCGTGTCTGGACTGGGGCGAGCTCAAGGGCTCCCCGCACGCGGCGCTGCTGGCCTGGTACAAGCGGCTGATCGCGCTGCGCCGCGAGTGGGAACACCTGACCGACCCGGACCTGACAAGGGTTCAGGTCAGCTTCGAGGAGACCGCCGGCTGGCTGATGGTGCACCGCGGCGCGTTCCGTACGGCGGTCAACCTGGCCGAGCAGCCCGCCACGCTCCCGATGGGCACCGGCGCGGCCGAGATCGTCGCGGCCTGGGACGACCGCGCGGAGATCCGCCGCGGCCTGGTCGGCACCACCCTGCGGCTGCCCGCGACCTCGGTCGCGGTGGTCCGGGTGGGCTCGCGCTGAGACCACCGCGCCGACCTCGACTTCGACCTCAGGCGCCGGACGAGCCGATCCGGCCCGTCCGGCGTCCGAGGACAGGCACGACCGAAGGACCGTGCGCGCGTGCTCACGTGTCCAGCAGCCGCTTGCGCTCCGCCTCGACGTCGAACGTGCCCGCCGGGTAGCGCGGATCCAACTCGGTGAGGTGCTCCAGCAACAGCCGACTGATCGCCCAATTGCGATACCACTTGCGATCCGCGGGCACCACGTACCAGGGCGCCGCGTCGCTGTCGCACTTTTCCAGGGCGACCTGATAGGCCGCCCGGTAGTCCGGCCACACCGAGCGCTCGTCGATGTCCGCCGGGTTGAACTTCCAGTGCTTGTCCGGGTTGTCCAACCGCGCGAGCAGCCGCTCCTTCTGCTCCTCGGGCGAGATGTGCAGGAAGATCTTGACCACGCTCACCTCGTCCGCGGCCAGGCCCTGCTCGAACCGGTTGATCGCGCTGTAGCGGCGCGACCACACCTGGCGCGGGACCAGGTTGCGCACCCGCGCGATCAGCACGTCCTCGTAGTGCGAGCGGTCGAACACGCCGATCAGACCGGGACCCGGCACCCGGTTGCGGATCCGCCACAGGAAGGGGTGCCCGAGCTCTTCCTCGGTCGGTGCCTTGAAGGCGTGGATGTGGCAGCCGGACGGGTTGAACTGGCCGATCACGTGCTTGACCGTGCCGCCCTTGCCGGAGGTGTCCATGCCCTGGACCACCAGGAGCACCCGGCGGCGCGCACCGCCGGCCACGGCCTGCGCGTACAGCTTCTCCTGGAGCTCGGCCAGCCGCGGTCCCATCGCGGCGATGTCCGCGAGCGCGTCGGCCCTGTCGCCACGAAGACCGGGCGTGGCGCGCGGGTCGATCGCGGTCAGGTCGACGGGGCCGCCGGACAAGCGCAGCGCAGACCGAACGGAGGGCTCGTCGGTCCCGGGGTGATCGGGCCGGTCGGCGCGCGCCTCGGCCACCACGCGCAGCCGGGGCGGCTCGGCGGCGACCTCGGGCTCGGGCTCGGGCTCGGGCTCGGTCGAGACGGCCGGCTCGCTCGCGGCCGACGGGGCGGCGCCCTCCTCGGCGACCGTCTCGAAACCGGGGGCCGCCACCTCGACGGTTTCGATCTCGACCACGTCGAGGCCGACCGCGTCCAGGCCGACCGCGTCGAGTTCGACCGCTTCCAGTCCCAGCGCCCGCGCCGCGGCCCGCTCGGCCTCGGCCCGCTCGGCCGCCCGCTTGGCGAGCTTCCTCGCCACCTTGGCGGCCTCGGCGGCCTCCCGCTCGGCTGCTGCCTCCAGCGCCTTGGCGGCCTTCTTGTCCGCCTTCGCGGCGGCCTTGGCCTGCTCGGCCCGCAGCTCCCGCTCCGCCTTCAGCGCCTTCTCGGCCTTCTTGTCAGCCTTCGCGGCCTTTTCGGCTTTCGCGGCTTTCGCGATCTTCTTGGCAGCCTTCTCGGCCTTCTCGGCCTTCTCGGCCTTCTCGGCCTTCTCGGCCTTCTCGGCCTTCTCGGCCTTCTCGGCGGCCTTCTCGGCCTTCGCAACGGCCTTCGCGGCGCCCGTCTCGTCCGATGTCTCGCCCAGGCCCACCGGGGCTCGCCCCTTCGAGTCCCGGTCGAGCCCGCCTGCACCCTTGCGTTCGGCCTTCTTCGCCATACCGCTGCCTCCGCGTCGTCGG
>NZ_KB889698.1 GCF_000372745.1 Embleya scabrispora DSM 41855
ACGAGCGCGGACACGAGCCCGGATCCGACTGCGGATCCCACGCCGGACACGAGCGCGGACACGAGCCCGGATCCGACTGCGGATCCCACGCCGGAGCCCGCATCGCAGGCCCGTCCGGACACCCGGCCGGACCCGACGCCCGACGACTCCCCCGACGGCACCCCGGACGCCGGGCCGGATACCGACCCCCGTCAGGACACCACGCCGGACCCGTCCGCCGACCCGGCACCGGATCGCGACCTCGCCCCGGCCGCGGACCCGGTCGGGGACCAGGACGTGAGCCCGACGCCGGACGCACACACCGACCCCACGCCGGACCGGGCGCACCAGGACACCGCGCCCGACACGACCCCCGACCGGCCGGTCGACCAGGTGTCGGAGCAGACCTCCGACACGACACCCGATGGGCACCTCGCCCCGGACCAGGACACGGATCCGACCCCCGACGACCCCGCCGGTCGGCCGGACCCGGCCTCCCACCCGACCGGGGACCCGACGCCCACCCCGGCTCGGGACGGCAACGGCGACACCACCGTCGACGCGCCCGCGCAGCCGGGCGGACCGCTCACCACGACGACGCCCGGCGCACCGGTGCGGCCGAACCAGGCGGGCCCGTTCCGCGGCACGATCCAACGCCTCGGCGACCGCATGCGGGGTCTTTTCGGCCAGGGCCCGAACGTCGCGACCACCCCGAGCCACACCGCTCCGGCGGCTCCGCCGCCGCATCAGCCCGGCCCGTACCACCAGAACACCAACGCACCGTCCCCCTACAACGCGACGCCGTACGGCAACGGCCCGGTCGCGAACAACCCATACGCGCAGCCCATGCCGCACCCCACTACGCCGATCTCCCCCACCAGCCCGATCGCGAACCGCCCGCCGCTGTCCGCATCGCGTCCGTTCAACCGGCCCGGCGGCCTGCTCCCGCCCAACTGGAGCGACGCTGCCGCGCTGAACAACGCGATCCCGCGTAATCCCGACGGCACTCCCGTGGTACATCCGGACCCGCGAAACGGCAGATGGTTCCGGCTGCAAAACGACGGCGGCATCCAGGTCCCCGGCCGAAACATCAACTGCCTGGACGGCGTATTGGCCTTCGGCAACACCTGGTTCGGGCGTCCGGAGGTGTCCGCCGCCCGTATGCCGGGCGAGAACACCGGTGAGACCAACGGCCCCGCACGCATGGCGCAGGAGACGAACGGGACCTGGAACCAGCTGGGCGTCAACCCGGACGGCACGATCAACCCCGATGCCGGGTTCGCCCAGTTGGAAGCGACGCTGCGGGCCTCCGGACCCGGCTCGATCTCCTACATCGTCACCGAGTGGCCGCCGCGGCATGAGGTGCAACCGGACGGCTCGGTCGAGGTCGTGCGCAGCTCGCACGCCTGGGCCGCGATCAACGTGGGCGGCGAAGTCCTCTATGTCGACCCGCAGACGAACCAGATCGCGACCCATCCGCAGCCGAACGCGATAAGCGTCTACGCCATCACGCTGGACGCGAACGCCCGACCGGTATCCATGTCGCCCCCGCCGGTCACCCAGCCCGTCGCAACGCCGCCGCCTCCGCTGCCGTACAACCAGCAGATCAACCCGTACAACCAACAGCCGGTGCAGCCCACCCCGTACACCCAGCAACCGCCGCCGTACGCACAGCCGCACCACCAGCAACCGGTACAAACGAACCCGTACACCCAGCAACCGGTGCAGCCGAACCCGTACACCCAGCAGCAGCAACCGCCGTACGCGCAGCCTGCGCCCCACCACCAGGCCCCGGTGCAGCCCGGCCCGTACAACCAGCAGCAGCAACCGGGCCCGTATCACCAGCCGCCGCAGGAACCGGGGCCCTACAACCAACCCGCCCCGCACCAGCAGCAGCCGGTGCAAAACAACCCGTACAACCAGCAGCCGATCCAACTCGGCCCGGTCCACCCGACGCCGCAGAACCCGCCGCCGGTCCAACCCGCGCCGCACCAGCAGCAGCCGGTCCAGACGGGCCCGGTCCACCCGACGCCGCACAACCAACAGCCGGTCCAGACGGGCCCCGTCCACCCCGCGCCGCACAACCCGCCGCCGGTCCAACCCGCCCCGCACCAACAGCAGCCGTTCCAGACCGGCCCCGTCCACCCCGCGCCGCACAACCCGCCGCCCGGCGACCTGCCGCAGAACGTCACGGGTCCGATGCCGGGCTCGGCACCGAATCCGAACGGGGGCACCACGCCCGGCGGGGGCCCGAACACGACGCCGGCCACCCCGCCGCCGCCGAGGCACGCCCAGAACAATCCGCCCGCTCCGATCGACACGACGCCGCCGCTGGCGTCGCCGATGCGGCCGAACCCGAGGCCGCTCGGCGAGCCCGCGACCACGGCGAGCCCGACCGGCGACCGGCCGACCACGCACGACGGTCGGCGCGACGACGTCGAGCGCGAGGTCGCCGCGTACATGGCGACCCGGCCGGCGGCGACGAATTTCGATCCGAACGCCGCGGCGAATCCCAACCCCACGCCCAATAACAACAACAGCACCACCCCCACCAACCCGAACCCGCCCAAGCCCGAGGACGTTCAAGGCGGCCAGTCGCCCTACGACCTCAACGTCACCCGAGACCCGTCCTTCATGGCGGACCGCTCGAACCTGACCTGGGACACCAACCGCGGCAACGCCGAGTTCGAAATGCCGCAGACCGTGCGTTCGAACAACCCGCACCCGGACACGGGCGCGCCGCCGCGGACCAACCTCGACCGGGCGAAGCTGCTGCGCATGTTCGACGCGGCCGGGATCGACGCGCTCGTCAACCACCCGACGCCCGAAGACCTCACCAGCGCCGAGCGGCAGGCCCGCGATGAGTTCGACCGACTGCTGCGCGGGGACGACGGGGCATTGCTGACCGGGTCCGACCTGGCCGACCGCCGCAACGAGTTGGCCGCGCGCGGCCGGGACATGACCGGCGCCGGCCGATTCCCGATCAACTCGGGTTACGCCGGCCAGATAGTGCACTTCGCGAGCCCGACGCTGGACAACCATTTCCCCGACGGCGTCTACATCAATCTCCAGGGTTATCCGGACTTCACGCCGTATGCGGTGCGCACGATCAATCTCCCGCATACCGTCGTCGCACCGCCCAAGCGCAGCGATTTCCCGCCCGGCCGACAGGGTACGAAGGATTTCAAGGACGCTCGCGCGGAGGCGAACGACAAACAGCGCAAGCTGGATATTGCGCAGGCCAATGCCGAATTCCGGCGCGATCCGATGTGGGCCACCGCCCGACCCGGTCGCAGCGCGCCGGGATACGTCTGGCATCACGTCGAGGGCACACGCACCATGATGCTCATACCGTTCGCAGTACACTACGCGGTGAAACATCACGGTGGGATCGCCAGCGCCATGGCCCCCAATACCTCGACCGGCAACCCGGGAGTCTAGCAGTGACCGTCGAATTGACGCCGCGAGGAACACTCTCGGAAGCAGCCCTGCGCGAACTCGAAGGGAAACTCGGGTTCGCCCTGCCGGCCGAATATCGGGCCTGGTTGGCCGCGACCAATGGGGCTGATTTCCCGGTCGCCGCCCAGCTCATGCCACATGGTCTGGATCCCGAGGACGATCTCTACGGATATCGAACCGGCGGGGATCTGCAGACCGAGTTGCTCTACGCCCACGGCTATTGCCGGGATGTTCTCACCCTGGACTATCTGCCGGTCACCCGACTCACCACCGGAATCGTGGCGATCAAGGTCACCGAACCGGAATGCGGGTCGCTCTGGTACTGGAGCGAATCGACGCTCGACACCGACGAGGAATACACCCCGGAATACATCTCGGCCAATAATCTGCGCAAGGTGGCCGATACATTCGCCCGATTCCTGGAGCTGTGGGAGATCGATCCGACCTCCCCGTTCCTGGATTCCGAGTCCTGAGGCGGGAGCGATGACACACCGCCCCGCCCCGACGGAATACCGGACATGAAGGAGAGGACCGCAGCATGACCGACACCGGCACCGAGCACGGCGGCTCTCCGGCCGCCGAATTCGCGGGTTCGATCGTCGATTTCGGCCGCACGTCGCGCAGCCGGGTATACCCGGACGGTATCTTCGTCGACCTCTACGGATTCCCGGACTTCCTGCCGTATGCGCGAATGGTGATCGAGACCGGCCCGGTACCGCCGGGCCTGGGCATCGACGAGGCCCGGGTCACCGACGTACTGGCCGCCAACCTCGCGGCGGCCGGCACCGGCGACCCGCTGTACGCCGACGTGGCCGAGACCGCGACTCCGCGCGGGTGGACCTGGCACCACGCGCCGCACGAACGCCGGCTCCTCCTGGTCCCGGTCGACGTCAAGAACGCGCTCCGCCACCACGGCGGCGTGGCCACGATGACCGTCGACCGGGATCGCACCGGCCTGTGGAGCCCGGCCGAACAGGCCCGGGTGCCGGCCCGCCTCCGGGTGGGCCGGCCGCTCTCCGACGCCGATCTGACCCACCTGGAGAACAAGTACCTCAAGTACCGGCTCCCGCACGCCTACCGGGCACTGCTGATCGACAACGGCGGCGGCGCGCCGCCCCGACCGGCCGTGCACATGCGCCACGGGTTCGTACTGGACCAGCAGTTCTTCAACCTCTACGGCGAGTACGACCCCTACGATCTGCTCGACGTCGCGGCCCGCCTCACCGATCGACTGACCGCCGATTTCCTGGCCGTCGCGTGGGTGCAGGGCGGTGCCCTGGTGCTCAAGACGCAAGGGGTGGACGCCGGTTCGGTCTGGTACTGGGACAACGACGATCGGTATGCCCGACAAGGCGACTCCCCCGAGGCGACCGTCGGCCTGTTGTCCCGGCTCGCCGACGACGTCACCACGCTGCTGACCGACGAGCTGATCCAAGTGCCGGGCGAACTCGACGAGATCGCCCGCACCGCGGTTGCCGGCGGGCACTACCGACCGGTGGTCGCCGACCGCGCGGGCGCGGGTCTGCCCGCCGACCTGCGTCCCTGACGCGGCATCACGAAGGGAACGGACGAAGACTGATGTTCGACAATCTGCTGCCGCCCGGCGTCGGTGCGGCGTTGCAACGCCCCGGCATGGAGCCGATGACGGCGGTCAGCGCGCACACCACGATCGTGGACCTGCACCCAGCCGTGGCCGCGCTGCTCGACCGCACCGAGCCCGCGATGCGCTCGGTGTTCCACGGGCGGTGCCCCGACGCCCTGTTGTTGTCCCAGGTCGCCGTCGAGGCCGAGGCGTCGTTGGCCGCCGAGGGCACGCAAAACCCCGATCACGAGGTCGTGCTCGACCGGATGCGGCACCTGCTCCGCGGCGCGGCGCTGGCCGCGATCCTGCTGCGCGAGCCGAACGACCCGGCGCACGAACGGCCGATCCCGCCCTGCTCGTCCTGCGCGCCCGCGCTGGCGGCCCTGGAGGTCGCGATCCTGGAGGTGCCCGCGTCATGAGCGATCGTTTTCCCGAGGCCGTGACCCAGGCCCTCACGGCCACCGGCTGGCAACCCGGCATTCACATCCCGGAAGAGGAACTCCTGCGCTGGTACCGGGCGTTGGGCACGGCCGGGATCGACGTCCCGCCGAGCGCGATCAAGGCGCTGTGGGAGTTCGGCGGCATGACGGTGCATCAGTACGGTCCCGGCGTGGACATGTCCCGGATGCCGTTCCGGATCGACCCACTGGTCGGGCTGTACGCGGGCGACCTGCTCGCCGCGTACGGCGCGGCGCTGGGCCGGCCGCTGACCCCGGTCGGCGAATACGACCTGGGCCGCGGCCGGTTGGCGATGGATCCGCGCGGTGCGGTGTACCTGTGGTGGGGCGATCTGTGGCACGTGGCCGACACCTTCGACAGCGCGCTGATCGCGCTGATCGAGGGCCGCCGGCCGACCCGCCTGAACCTGGCACCGGCCGACGCGCCGCTGCCGCCACGGCCGATCGACGAGCGTGAGGCCCGGGACAAGGCCCGTCGGCATGTGGTGGGCGGGGGTCCGAACGCGCCGACCGACTTCGTGATGACCGAGTTCGAGTACGGCTGGCTGGTCCAGGCGATCTACGCGAACCCCGACCCGATGGCCAACATAGGCGCGGGCCAGTGGATCGTGGACCGCCGCAACGGCCGCGTGACGTTGTGGCCGAGCCTGCCCACCGAGAACGTTCTGGCCATGTTCCGCGAACGCTACGTGGACGCGTAGCCCCTGCCCGCACACCGGCCGTGAACGCCGATGCGCCCCGGAACCGCGTGGGTTCCGGGGCGCATCGCGTGGTGGCGATCGGCGGAGCCGAGTCACTGTCGAAGGTGATCCTTGTTGATCCCGTACCCGGGTATGTGCATCCGACCACCCAACTGTGCGTACATCGCGGACTCCACGTTGGTGAAGAACACGACGGGCACGTTGATCGGCGGCGGACTGTCCGGGGTGAAAGTGATCGGAACGACTCCGAAGATGTTGCCCTTGAGGTACTTGACGTACATCGTCGTCTTCGTATCCGCTTCCATCCAGGACTTGCTGCCCTCCCGGGCCGTGATGGCGACGTCCCTACCCGACGCCTCCTTCACGGTCATGGACAGGTTCCAGATGTCGATCCCCTTCGAAACCGTGAACTTCAGTGCCGGTTCCTCGGTCCCTTGGAGGGTCTTGACCTTCACCACACCCTCGTAGTTCAGACCCGCCATCGCCAGCAGATTGGATCTGAGCACGAACGGGTCGACCGCGACCGGCGGTTCGCCGGACCCGGCCTTGGCGTCGACCGGGCCCTTGATCGGGCACGGAAAGGGCGTTTTGCCAGCCGTCGGCTTGGCCGAGGACAACGTGGCGGACGGTTTCGCCGACGTCGTCGCGGACCGGGTCGCGGCCTTGCCGGAGGGAGTGGCCGAAGCCGCCGACGCGGGCTGCGTGTTCGTCGCGAGCGTCGACGGCGCAGCCGCCGGCGCGGTCGACGCCGTGGACGGGAGCATGTTCCCGGGCAACCCGAGTCCCGGGAGCCCGGGCAGGGCCACCTCGGGCAGTTTCAGTTCGGGCAACTCGAGCTCGGGCAACTTCGGTTCCGGCGTCCGTCCTTGCGGCGACCTCAACTCCGCCGCCCTGGTTTCGGCTGCCGGGCTTGGCGCTGCCGCAGCAGGTTGCCCCGCCTTGCCGACTGACGTCGAGGCCACCGATTCGCCGGGCGCGGTGCTCGGCGGCGCGCTCGCCGTGCTCGGCGGCGCCGACGTGCTCGACGAGGTCGTGGGACTCGCCGAAACACACGGACCGTCCGCGTACGGGTTGCTCGGCAGTTCATCGCTGGGCGACGCCTGGGCGATGCCGACGACACCGACCACGCCGATCATGGCCGTCGCGATCGTCGCCAGCGCCAGGCGCGGCGAAACCGCCCCTGGGGCACCGTCACCGGGCCGGTCGGTCTCCGACCCGGTCGATGCTTCCCCCGAGGCATCAGGGGCCTTTCCGTTCAGAGCCTGCGCGAGGAAGCCGTCCTCGACCAAGGTTTCCTGGGGAACGCGTTCGCCCCCGGTGCCGCCCTCGTCGTCCTCATCCGAGCGGTCCTCGCCGGCTTCCTCTTCCGCCGGCAGGAATACCCACGAGATCGCGAGCGTGCCGCCGATCAGGCCGAACAACATCCCGACGAAGAATCCGCCGAATGTGGCGACGACGAACGACACGAGCGACACGAGGATCACGAAGATCCCGATGTAGACCCTGGCCTTGGGATTCAGCCAGATCGCGATCCCGGACAGGATCAGGATCGCGCCGATGAAGATCGCCGAGACGCCACCCATCTGGGTGATCTTGAAGGTGATGTCACCGGCGCTGAGCGTTGCGTAGGGCGCCCACAGGATCGGGCCGGAACCCAGGATCGTGAAGAGCCCGGCCCAGAAGGGCCGTTCCTTCCGCCACCTCCGAAACGCCTGCCATCCACGTCCCAGCGCGCTGGGTTGCCGCTGTTCTGCGGTCACTCTCGACTCCCTGAAGTGTTGCTGCGGTATCGCGGACCGGCTGCGGGCGGACCTGCCCCCCGCAGCCGACGATGCGTCAGAAGCACTCCAGGCTCGGGCCGCCGACCTTCAGGTGCAGGTCGTTGAGCCAGAACTTGCCTGCCTGGACCATCCACGCGGACTGGTTCACGTTGGTGAACTTCGCCTTGGTGGCCTGTTGGCCGAACATGTTCGGGGCGCCGTTGCCGATGTCCTTGGGACCCTTGGCCCACGGGACGCCGTTGTCCTTGCCCATGGTCGACGCGTCCACGCCGATGTCGATGTTCTCGAAGTAGGCGTCACCGTCGAGCGAATCCATCGAGAGCGTCATGTTCTCGGCCTTCGCGGGCCGACCGTTCCCACCCGCCTTGATCTGCATGACGAGCGGAGTGCCGGGCACGCGCACCGACTGACACATGTTGGTGATCTGCGCGGTGCCGAGCGCCGCCGTGGCCACCGGAACGTCGGCGCCGTTCTTGCGCTTGAGCGCCTCGCCGTACTGCGAGAAGTCGGTCGCGTCCATCTCGTCCGCGTGCACCTTGAAGTTGCCACCGGACACCGTGATGTTGACCGGCACAACACCGTTGGCGACCCCCGCGAACACACCGACGGTCATCGCCGCGACCGGTATGAGGGTGATGCCGAACCGCTTCCAGCGAGTCTTGCCGCTACCCGCCTGAACCTTCTTGTCCATGGTCCTCCTCGGGACAGAATCCCCTCCTCATGCGGACCAGGGCCGCACGTGGCGGGGCATGGAGGGAGGGCCTGCCTGTCCTGGGACGGACCGGCACGGCCTGGATGGGGAGGTCCGCGTCCGAGCCACCGACCGGCTGCCGGGGCGAATGGGACACGGATCGAGCGGCCCGATCATCTTTCACGACCGGGTCGGCACACAAGAGGTTCGTTACCGGCGAGTAACGCCGACTTGGGGACAGCACCCTTCGCCGCATCACAGCGCGACGCCGGCGCCGGCACAGGCCATCCGATTTCATCGGATTAGTCCATTGAAAGGTCACCTGTAAGTGACCAAATGCCACGCAGGGCCAGGGATATGTCCCTTAGTCAAAGATGGGTAAAGACAAAGCCCCGGCCGCTCTCGAGACGAGAACGACCAGGGCTTCATCGACAAGACAAGACGTCCGACGCGGATCGGGGGACCAGGATCAGAAGAGCACGCCCGCAAGCGCCATTCGCGCCTTGGGCACCCTCGGGTCGTCCGCGCCGACGATCTCGAACAGGTCGAGCAGATGCAGGCGCGCCTTGTTCCGGTCCTCGCCCGCGGTCCGCCGCACGGTCTCCACGAGTCGGGCGAACGCCTCGTCCGCCCGGCCGTCCAAGATGTCCAGGTCGGCCGCGAGCGTCTGCGCCGCGACGTCGTCCGGGTGTTCGGCGGCATCCACGCGCGCCTTGTCCGTGTCCACGCCCTGCGTGCGCAGCAGGAGTTCGGTGTTGATCAGACCGAGCTTGGCCTCGGCGTGTGCCGGGTGGTCGGAGATCACGTTCCGGAAGGCCTGGGCCGCGCCGTCCAGATCGCCGGCCTCCAGGGCCTCGTCGGCGGCCGCGAGCAGCGGGTCGCCGGCGGGCTCCTCCTCGGCCTCGGCGGGCGCGTCGGCGGGCTCGCCGTCGACCACGACGCCGGTCAGGCCGAATCGCTCCTCACCGAGTTGCACGAGTTGATCCAGCACCTGCCGGGCCTGCTGCTCGGGTACCACGCCCTGGAACAGCGGTGCGAGTTGACCACCCAGGACCGCCATCACGGCGGGAATGCCCTGAATGCCGAACTCCTGGGCGAGACGCGGGTTGGCGTCGACATCGATCTTGGCGAGCACGAAGCGGCCGGCGTACTCCTCGGCCAGGCGCTCCAACAGCGGGCTCAGCTGTTTGCACGGCTGGCACCACTCGGCCCAGAAGTCGATCACTACGGGGGCCTGTTGGGAGAGCGCGAGCACCTCGGTCTCGAAGGTGGCCTCGGTGACGTCGATGACGACCCGTTGGGCACCGGACGCGGCGGCGGGCTTCCCGGCCGGCGCGGCCGCACGCTTGGCGGCGTTGTCGGCGGCGGCCTTGACCGCGCCGAGGTCGACTACTCCGCGCATGGACATGTTCCGTGGCTGCATGTAGACATCTTCCCCCGAGAGCAAGCCGAACGATGCACGGGGCGACTCACGGGTGCACGTCGATGCCTCGTCGCGCCCCGGTCCCCGCAGGATGCGGGCCCGGGACGGACGACGACCCTTGACGGGCCGTCAGTCGCGATCGTGTGCTCGAATCCCCATCCAGGCACTGCGATTCGCTACGGCTCGTAGCGTAAGGGGAGCGTCGGGGAGAATGCGACCGTAGGATCCGTAATGGCGGATGTGAGTTGCACCACCGCCGCGCACCGTACCAGCCGGTAACATGACCGACCGTGTACCGGGAATCGGCTGGAGACCAGGCGGACGAGCCGCCCACGCAGCGCAAGGGACGCCCGCGCAGCACCACCGCGGACGACGCGATCCTGGACGCGGCGCGCTCGCTGCTGGCCGACGGCGGATGGGCCGGGTTGACCATGGGGGACGTCGCCGCGCGGGCGGGAGTGGCCAAGACCACGCTGTACCGCCGCTGGCACTCCAAGCACGACCTGGCCATCGCCGCGGTCACGGAGATGCTCGGCACACTCGACCTGCCGGATCAGGGTCCGGACCTGCGCGCGGACATCGAGGACGTGGTCCGCCGCTTCGCCGCGCTCCTGGGCCGCCCGGAGATGCGCACGGCCCTGATGGGCCTGGTCGCCGACTCCACCAGCGACCCGGCCCTGCGGCGCCGCATCCGCGAAGAGGTCGTCGATCCGCAAAAACGCCTCGTCGTCGAGGGCCGCGCCCGCGCCGGGTCCCGAGGCGAGATCACCGCCCCCGGCGACATAGACGTCGACCTGATCTTCGACATCATCGCCGGCACGGTGGTCCAACACATCCTGGTAAGCGCCGAACCCGCCTCCGACGCCTGGGTCCAACGCTTCACCACGTTCGTGGTAGGCGGCATGCTCCCGTAACCCCACCCGACACTCCAAGCACCCGACCAAGCCGAGACGCACTCGGCCCGGCCGGCGCCTGGGGCAATCAGCCCGGCCGGCGCATGAGGCCACCTTGCGCCGCCGGGCCGAGTGCGCGTGAGGCCACCGATGCCGAAGGCGAGGCCGACCGCGACCCCCTCAGAATCGCGCCGGCTCCGTATACGTGCCCCACTCCTCCCGAAGGACATCGCAGATCTCCCCGAGCGTCGCCTCCACCCGAGCCGCCGCCAACATCGGCGGCACCAGATTCCCCGAGCCCCGCGCGACATCCCGCATCGCGGCCAACGCCGCGTTCACCGCCGCCTGGTCCCGCTCGCCCCGCCGCACACCGAGCGCCGACACCTGGTCCCGCTCGACCTCGTGGCTGACCCGCATGATCTCCAGGTCGCCGGTCACCGAACCCTCGTGGCAGTTGACCCCCACCACACGCTTGTCGCCCTTCTCCACCGCCCGCTGATAGCGGAACGCCGACTCGGCGATCTCCCCGGTGAACCACCCGTCCTCGATGCCGCGCAGGATGCCCGACGTCATCGGCCCGATCGGGTGCGGCGACGTCTCGCCCAGCTCGCGGATCCGCGCGAACGTCGCCTCCGCCTCGGCCTCCAGCCGATCCGTGAGCGCCTCGACGTACCAGGACCCGCCCAGCGGGTCGGCCACCGCCGCGACCCCGGTCTCCTCCATCAGCACCTGCTGGGTGCGCAGCGCGATCTCCGCGGCCTGCGCACTGGGCAGTGCCAGCGTCTCGTCCAGCGCGTTGGTGTGCAGCGAGTTGGTGCCGCCGAGCACCGCCGCGAGCGCCTCGACCGCGGTGCGCACCACGTTGTTGTACGGCTGCTGCGCGGTCAGCGAGACACCGGCCGTCTGGGTGTGGAAGCGCAGCCACTGCGCCTTGGCGGTCTTGGCGCCGTACACGTCACGCATCCACCGCGCCCAGATCCGGCGCGCCGCGCGGAACTTGGCGATCTCCTCGAAGAAGTCCACGTGCGCGTCGAAGAAGAACGACAGCCCCGGCCCGAACACGTCCACGTCCATGCCGCGCGACAGGCCCAGTTCGACGTAGCCGAAGCCGTTGGCCAGCGTGTACGCGAGCTCCTGCGCGGCCGTCGCACCGGCCTCGCGGATGTGGTAGCCGGACACCGAAAGTGGCTTGTACGCCGGGATCTCGGCCGCGCAGTACTCCATCAGGTCGCCGATCAGCCGCAGATGCGGCTCGGGAGCGAACAGCCACTCCTTCTGCGCGATGTACTCCTTGAAGATGTCGGTCTGCAGCGTGCCGTTGAGCGCGCCGATGTCCACGCCCTGCCGCTCGGCCGCGACCAGGTACATGCAAAACGCCGGCACCGCCGGGCCCGAGATGGTCATCGACGTGGTCACGTCGCCGAGCGGGATGTCGCGGAAGAGCACATCCATGTCGGCCGCCGAGTCCACCGCGACGCCGCAGTGCCCGACCTCGCCGAGCGAGCGTTCGTCGTCGCTGTCGCGGCCCATCAGGGTGGGCATGTCGAACGCGACCGACAGGCCGCCGCCACCGTTCGCCAGAATCATCCGGTAGCGCTCGTTGGTCTGCTCGGCGTTGCCGAACCCGGCGAACTGCCGGATGGTCCACGCCCGGCCGCGATAGCCGGTCGGGTACAGACCGCGCGTGTAGGGAAACTCGCCCGGCCAGCCGATCCGCTCGAAGCCCTCGTAGGGCTGATCGGCGGGCGGCCCGTAGACCGGCTCCACCTCGAGTTCGGACAGGGTGGTGCGGCGCATGTCCTCGTTGCGGACCTTGTCGTACCGGTCCTGCCAGCGCCGCCGACCCTCTTCGATGTCCTCGGTATTCACGTGGCTCCTGTCCGCTGCCGTCGTCGTAGGACCCATTCCCGCGCGGCACAAGAAAATTACTAGGACGTCCTAGTAAATGTCCACGACCCCGAGCGCGCCCCCGAGACTCGGCCCCGCGCAAGGCCCCGGAAACGCCGAAGCCCCCGACGGGACGTCGGAGGCTTCGAAGGCACGCGGGACCGGGGCGCGCGGCCCGGCGGCGACCGCTCAGGCGGTGGCCGGCGCAGCGGTCGGCTCGACCAGCTTGTGCTTCATCTTGTAGTCGAAGACGAACGGGCCGAACGGCGGAATCGCCGCGATGAAGGCGAGCAGCGTGGTCTTGTTGTCCCACGACAGCTTGGTGCGCACGTCCATCAGGGCCAGCAGGTACAGGATGAACATGACCGCGTGCAGCAGGCCCAGCGGCATGACCAGGTTGATGTCCGAGATCCGGCTCAGCAACGAGCCGAAGACGAGCAGAAGCAGGAACGAACAGCCCTCGGCGATCGAGATCACCTTGAAGCGGCCGACAGCGGTGGAAAGCATGGGGGATCCTCGGGGGAAGCGGATACGTATCGGGCTGACTGCGAGCCGACGACGCGTGCCGAGCGGCCACGAACCGGGCGGACCGGGCAGACGGAGCGGCTGGGGCGGACGGCTCAGGCGGTGGCGCCGGCGGTTTCCAGTCCGCGCTCCCGGACCGCCTCGACGGCCTTGCGCTCGGCGAAGAACGACGCGAGCGGGATCGTGCCGGCGACCATCATCAGCAGCATGCGTTCGAACTTCCACTTCATCTTGCTGCTGAGATCGAACGTGACGACCAGGTAGATCATGAAGAGCAAGCCGTGGGCCTGGCTGACGTAGAGCGTCGCCTTCTCACCCGTGTCGAACCCGTACTTGAGGACCATGCACAGGCACAGGACCAGGAGCATGCACCCGGTGATCCAGGCCATCACCCGGTAACGGGTCAATACGACAGGCTTCACGGCAGCACCTTCGGTAACGGCGGCTTCGACGACCACGTCGACCGCTTTTCACAATGGCGCATGCAGCTTACGTCGCCGGCACCGGGGTCCCCGAATCCGCCCCTCCCCACCGTTATGTGCCGACCGGTACGCACCGGCCGTGCCTCGGCCGAGTCGCACTCCGGGTCGCGCTCCCGCTACGCGTCGGCCGAATCGCGCTCCGCGCGGATCGGCGCCGGCACCGAGGCGTCCTCCGCCGCGGTCTCCTCGACCCGGAAGTCGCCCGCGTCCACCCGCAACACCCGCAGCAGGTCGAACAACTGGGCGCATTGCTCCGGGGTGTACGCGCCGAGCCCGAACTCGCGCGCGGTCAGGTCCCGCGTGGCCCGCTCGGTGACGTCGCGGCCCTTGTCGGTGATCACCGCGAGCACACCCCGCCCGTCGCGCGGGTTCGGCCGGCGGGCGACCAGTTCGGCCTGCTCCAGGCGGTCGATCGTGTTGGTCACACTCGTCGGGTGGACCATCAGCCGCTCACCGATCCGGGACAGCGGCAACGAGCCGGTCCGGCTGAAGGTGAGCAGTACCAGTGCCTCGTAGCGGGCGAAGGTCAGCCCGTACGGCTTGAGCACCGCGTCGGCGCCCGCGAGCAGGATCTGCTGGGCACGCATGATCGAGGTGATGGCGACCATCGGCGGGCACTCCCCCCAGTGCTCTCGCCAGTGCTCGTCGGCACGCGTGATCGGATCGAAGGGGAGATTCAGTGGCTTCGGCACGGGCCGAGCGTAGTGGAGGTTACCCATCGGTCACGTGGCTGTCTCACGTCTCGCGCATACCCCCACGCGTATGCCGCGCGGCCGGCCGTGAGCGCCGGCACGCGACGCGCCGATGGACCGCGACGACCAAAGGTCATTCAATCTTCAACTATTTTCGGTATTCTCTGTACATGACCGAATCCGAGCCCAGGTGGCTGAGCGACGAAGACCAGCGCGTCTGGCGCCGGATCATCGCGGTGATCAACATGCTGCCGCCGCGGTTGGAGCGCGAACTCCAGCGCACGCACGGGTTGTCCCTGCACGACTACCAGATCCTGGTCCAGCTCTCCGAGCACCCGGACCGGGAGGTGCGGCTGAGCGATCTCGCCGAGGCGACGCAGCAGTCCAAGAGCCGGCTCTCGCACCAGATGACCCGGATGGAGAACGCCGGCCTGGTGGCGCGCCGCAACTGTCCCACCGATCGGCGCGGCGCCTTCGCGGTGCTCACCGAGGAGGGTTGGCGAGTGCTCGAAGCCGCGGCGCCCACGCATGTGGAAAGCGTCCGCGAGCACCTGATGGACGTGATGACGCCCGCCCAGAAGCAGATCGTCGGCGAGGCGTTCGGCGCGGTGGCCGACAAACTCCGCCCGGCCACCCGCCCCACGGCCTGCCCGTCCCTGAAACAGCCCTGACCGACCGACCCAACCGAAGCCGGCCCACCCCTCGACCGGGCCGGGCCGACTCGCGACTACTGGCCCCCCAGTCCCGCGATCAACTCGTCCGCGGCCGTATACGGGTCCAGAGCCCCCGAAAGCACCCGCTCGGCAAGCGCGTCGAGCCGCAGGCCGCCCCGTAGATCGCCGATCCGCGCCCGCAGCGCGGTGACCGCGATCGCCTCGACCTCGTCGGCCACCCGGCGCCGGCGCCGGCGGGTCAGCTCACCGCCGGCCTCCATCCAGGCCCGGTGCTTCTCCAGCGCCTCGACCACCTCGTCCACCCCCTCGCCGCGCGAGGCCACCGTCTTGACGATCGGCGGACGCCAGTCCCCCGGCCCGCGTGCCTCGCCCAGCGAGAGCATGTGGCCGAGTTCGCGCGCGGTGGTCGCCGCGCCGTCCCGGTCCGCCTTGTTGACCACGTACAGATCGCCGATCTCCAGGATCCCGGCCTTGGCCGCCTGGATCCCGTCGCCCATCCCGGGCGCGAGCAGCACCACCGTGCTGTCCGCCATCGAGGCGATCTCCACCTCGGACTGACCCACCCCGACGGTCTCCACGATCACCACGTCGCAGCCCGCCGCGTCCAGCACGCGCAGCGCCTGCGGGGTGGACCAGGACAGCCCGCCCAGGTGCCCGCGCGAGGCCATCGAGCGGATGTACACCCCGGGGTCGGTGGCGTGGTCCTGCATCCGCACCCGGTCACCGAGCAGCGCACCGCCGGAGAACGGCGAGGACGGGTCCACCGCGAGCACCCCCACCCGCCGGCCCAGCCGGCGATACGCGCTCACCAGCGCGGTGGTGGAGGTCGACTTGCCCACGCCGGGCGATCCGGTCAGCCCGATCACGTACGCGTTGCCCGCCAGCGGCGCGAGCGCGGCCATCACCTCGCGCAACTTCGGCGACGCGTCCTCGACCAGCGAGATCAACCGGGCGACCGCCCTCGGCCTGCCCTCCCGGGCCTGGGCCACCAACGTCGCGACATCCATCCCCGACCTCATGCGCCACCGCTTCCCTGCTCGGATATGCCGAAACGACCCCGGAGTCGGCGTGGCGCTCCACCGGGGTGTGCGCCACGCGACTCCGAGATCGTTTCAGGTGGGTGTATCACCGGGAACCGCCCGGTCGGCGCCGGCCGCCGGACGAGTGCCCGAACCCGGGCCCGAACCGGCGACCGGACCGGTTCAGCTGCCCGGGACCGTGATGATCAGCGCGTCGCCCTGGCCACCGCCGCCGCACAGCGCCGCCGCGCCGGTACCGCCGCCGCGCCGCTTGAGTTCGAGCGCCAGGTGCAGCACCACACGGGCGCCGGACATCCCGATCGGGTGACCCAGCGCGATCGCGCCGCCGTTGACGTTGACCTTGTCGGTGCTCACGCCCAGGTCGCGCATCGACTGCACGGCCACCGCCGCGAACGCCTCGTTGATCTCGATCAGGTCCAGGTCCTCGACGTTCAACCCCTGCTTGCCCAGCGCGTGCTTGATCGCGTTCGAGGGCTGCGACTGGAGCGAGTTGTCCGGGCCCGCGACGTTGCCGTGCGCGCCGATCTCGGCCAGCCACTCCAGGCCCAGTTCCTCGGCCTTGGCCTTGCTCATCACCACGACGGCGGCGGCGCCGTCGGAGATCTGCGAGGCCGAGCCGGCGGTGATCGTGCCGTCCTTGGTGAAGGCCGGCCGCAGCTTGCCCAGCGACTCGGCGGTGGTGTCCGCACGGACCCCCTCGTCGGTGGCGAACACGATCGGCTCGCCGCGCCGCTGCGGGATCTGCACCGGCACGATCTCGGCGTCGAAGACGCCGTTCTTCGCCGCGGCGGCGGCCCGCTGGTGCGACCGCGCGGCGACCTCGTCCTGCTCCGCGCGGGAGATGTTCAGCTTGCCGTTGTGGTGCTCGGTCGACTCGCCCATCGGGATGTTCTCGAACGCGTCGGTCAGCCCGTCGTAGGCCATCGCGTCGAGCATCTCGACCGCGCCGTATTTGAAGCCCTCGCGCGACTTCGGCAGCAGGTGCGGGGCGTTGGTCATGGACTCCATGCCGCCCGCGACCACGATGTCGAACTCGCCCGCGCGAATCAGCTGGTCGGCCAGCGCGATCGCGTCCAGGCCGGAGAGACAGACCTTGTTGACGGTCAGGGAAGGCACGTTCATCGGGATGCCGGCCTTGACCGACGCCTGGCGGGCGGGCATCTGCCCGGCGCCGGCCTGGAGCACCTGGCCCATGATCACGTACTGGACCTGGTCCCCGGTGATGCCCGCGCGCTCGAGTGCGGACTTGATCGCGATGGCGCCGAGGTCGGTGCCGGAGAAGCCCTTGAGGGATCCGAGCAGACGACCCATGGGCGTGCGGGCCCCGGCGACGATGACAGAACCGGCCATGAGGGTGGCCTCCACAACTTTATGGTCGGGGTGCCATCGCCGGGCGGCCCGGACGACGTGCGGCATCCCCGCGACGGACGTGAGGTTGTTCCGGAACCTACCCGGAAGGGCCGCGACCGTGGCAGGGGGCTCCGATGTGACGGAACCCACCATCTCGGGCCACCCACACCGAGTGTGCTCTCGCCCATAGTCTCGTTGGGACGGGCCGGGTATCTACCAGCAGGTAACCCGGGTACTTCCCATAGCCCCTTGGAGGCCATGGTGCTCACGCGTATCGACCACATCGGCATCGCCTGCCGCGACCTCGACGCGACAGTGGCGTTCTACACAACGACCTACGGTTTCGAGGTGTTCCACACCGAGGTCAACGAGGAGCAGGGCGTCCGCGAGGCGATGCTCAAGATCAACGAGACCTCGGACGGCGGCGCCTCCTACCTCCAGTTGCTGGAGCCCATCCGGGAGGACTCCACCGTCGCGAAGTGGCTCGCCAAGAACGGCGAGGGCGTGCACCACATCGCCTTCGGCACCGCCGACGTCGACGCGGATTCGGCCGCGATCAAGGACAAGGGCGTCCGGGTGCTGTACGACGAGCCGCGTCGTGGTTCCATGGGCTCGCGCATCACTTTCCTGCACCCCAAGGACTGTCACGGTGTGCTCACCGAGCTGGTGACCTCGGCCGCGGACCCCGACGCGGAGCACTGAGCCGAGCGCTCGAATGGCGCCGGCACCCGGCGTTTCGGCACCTGCCCGCGACACCTCGCGCGGCGCCGGCTCCCGACCACACCTCGCGAACCCGACAACCCGTCAAGTGCGCAGCGCAGTTCCTGCGACTCCGCCTCTTGTCGGGTTTGTGCCGACCGCCTAGCGTTACCAGCGGGTAAGTTCAGCGAAGTTCAACAAACCCTCATGTTGTCTCATGCTTCAACCGCCGACCCATGGAGGCCGACGATGAAGGAGATCCTCGACGCCATCCTCGCGGGGGACACCCCCAAGGAGGCGTACGCAGCGCTCCCGCTTCCCGACTCGTACCGCGCCGTCACCGTCCACAAGGACGAGGAGACGATGTTCGAGGGCGTGGAATCGCGGGACAAGGATCCGCGTCAGTCGCTGCACGTCGAAGACGTGCCGCTGCCCGAACTCGGCCCCGGCGAAGCCCTCGTCGCCGTGATGGCCAGTGCGATCAACTACAACACCGTGTGGACCTCGCTCTTCGAGCCGGTCTCCACGTTCCGTTTCCTGGAGAAGTACGGCCGCAACTCGGAGCTGACCAAGCGGCACGACCTGCCCTACCACGTGGTCGGCTCCGACCTCGCGGGCGTCGTCCTGCGCACCGGCGCGGGCGTCAACGCCTGGAAGCCCGGCGACGAGGTGGTCGCCCACTGCCTGTCGGTCGAGCTGGAGAGCGCGGACGGGCACGCGGACACGATGCTCGACCCCGAGCAGCGCATCTGGGGCTTCGAGACCAACTTCGGCGGTCTCGCGCACATTGCCCTGGTCAAGAGCAACCAGCTCATGCCCAAGCCGGCGCACCTGTCGTGGGAAGAGGCCGCCTCGCCGGGCCTGGTCAACTCGACGGCGTACCGCCAGCTCGTCTCGCGCAACGGCGCCGGCATGAAGCAGGGCGACAACGTGCTGATCTGGGGCGCCTCCGGCGGCCTGGGCTCGTACGCGACGCAGTTCGCCCTCGCCGGCGGCGCGACGCCGATCTGCGTGGTGTCCTCCGAGGACAAGGCGCAGCTGTGCCGGGACATGGGCGCCGAGTTGGTGATCGACCGCCGGGCCGAGGACTTCCGCTTCTGGAAGGACGAGCACACCCAGGACCCGCGCGAGTGGAACCGGTTCGGCAAGCGCATCCGCGAACTCACCGGCGGTGAGGACGTCGACATCGTTTTCGAACACCCCGGTCGCGAGACGTTCGGCGCGTCCGTGTACGTCACCCGCAAGGGCGGCACCATCGTGACCTGCGCGTCGACCTCGGGTTACATGCACGAGTACGACAACCGATACCTGTGGATGAGCCTGAAGCGCATCGTCGGCTCGCACTTCGCCAACTATCGGGAGGCGTGGGAGGCGAACCGTCTGGTGGCGAAGGGTAAGATTCACCCGACGTTGTCGCGCACCTACGCTCTGGAAGAGACCGGCCAGGCGGCCCGGGACGTCCACCGGAACCTGCACCAGGGCAAGGTGGGCGTACTGTGTCTCGCACCGGAGGAGGGCCTGGGGGTTCGGGACGCCGAGATGCGAGCGCGGCATATCGACGCCATCAACCGCTTTCGTAACGTCTGACGGCGGTCCCTGGATCTGAGACCATTCTCCCTGGTAGTCAATGCGGTACGGGCGGTTCCGGATGTACATCCGGGGTCGCATCGTCACCAACCGGTCGGAAACGGCCGATTTGCAGTACTGAAACGTACGCGGCCAGGGGATGGAGTGGGACCCCACAGTGCGGGGCTACGACCGCTACCAAGTTGACGAGCACCTCGAACTGCTCGACGACGAGATCAAGCGGCTGAAGAAGGAGCGCGACGACACCGTCGCACACGCGGAGGACCTCGGCTATCAGGTCGAGGTTCTCCGCGCGAAGCTGCATGACCTTCGCCGCCAACTCGCCACGCCCCGATTCGACAGCATCGGCGGCCAGGCCGAGCAGATGCTGCGCAACGCCCAGTTGCAGGCCGATCAGGTCCGCGCGGACGCCGAGCGCGAACTCCAGGAGTCGCGCGCGACCACGCAGCGCCTGCTCCAGGAGGCCGCCGCGCGCTCCGCCCGGCTCGAGGCCGACTGGCAGGCCGAGGTGATGGAGCGCCGCCGGCGCCTGGACGAGGAACTGGCCCAGGCCCGCCAGGCCACCGAGACTCGGGTCAACGAGAACGTCGCGTGGGCCGAGCAGTTGCGCGCCCAGGCCGAGGAGCGTTCGCGCCAGCTTCTGGACAACGCCCGCGCCGAGGCCGAGCGGATCGCCGCCGCCGCGCGCGAGCAGGCCGTGGGCACCAGCGAGAGCACCCGCGCCGAGGTCGAGTCGCTGCTCTCGCGGGCCCAGAGCGACGCGGACCGGGTGGTCGCCGAGGCCAAGGCCCGGGCGAGCGTGGCCGTGGACCAGTCCGAGCAATTGCGCACCGAGACCCGCACCCGTGCGGAGAGCCTGGTGGGCGACGCCCGGGTCGAGGCCGCACGGATCATCGGCGAGGCGCGATCCGAGGCCGAGCGGGTCACCGGCGAGGCCGGCGCCCGCGCGCAGGGCGCCTCGGAGAACACCGCAAAGCTCCTCGAATCCGCCCAATTGGAGATCGAGCGGCTGCGCGCCGAGGCGGCCGGCGAGGCGGACCGCCGTCAGGCCGAGGCCCAGCGCCTGCTCCAGGCCGCCGAGGTCGAGGCGAACGAAAAGCTCGGCAAGGCCGCCGGCGACGCCGAGGCGTATCAGGCCAAGTCCCGCGCGGAAGCGGACAAGGTCACCGCCGAGGCCCGCGCCGCCGCCGAGCGGTTGCGCGCCGAGGCGCTCGCCGAGGCCGACCGGTTGCGCGACGAGGCCCGCGCCGAGGCCGA
Source organism: Embleya scabrispora DSM 41855 (assembly GCF_000372745.1). Lineage (GTDB taxonomy): Bacteria > Actinomycetota > Actinomycetes > Streptomycetales > Streptomycetaceae > Embleya > Embleya scabrispora. The sequence goes on from NZ_KB889698.1 coordinate 21,161, forward strand.
GGCGCTGCGTACCGACACCCGCGCCGAGTTGGACACCGCCCGCGAGGAAACCCTGGCTCGGGTCGACGAGTTGGAGGCCGGGGCGCGCGCGGAGATCGAGCGTCGCCGGCAGGAGGTGGACCGACTGCGGGCCGAGGCGCAACAGTTGCTCACCAACGCCGAGGCCGGCGCCGCCGAGCGCCTGGAGACCGCCGCACGGGCAGCGGACGACCTGATGGCCAAGTCCCGGTCCGAGGCGGAGCGGCTGCAGAGCGAAGCCCGTACCGAGGCGGACGAGTTGCGCGCCCGGGCACAGGCCGACGCCGAGGCGGTCGAAACGCGCACCCGCGAGTCGAGCGATCGACTGGCGAACGAGGCCCGCGAGTACGCGGAACAGGTGCGTGCCAAGGCCGCGGAGAGCGCCGAGGAACTGCTGGAGACGGCCCGTGCCGAGACCGGCAAGCTGCGCGAGAAGGCGGTCGCCGACACGCACCGTCTGCGCGAGCTGACGCAGCGCCAACAGGCGGAGGCCGTCGAGGAGTTGCAGCGCGCCCGGGACGAGGCGCAGAACCTGCGCGAGGCGGCCGCGACGGCCGCCGAGCAACTGCGCGAGGAGTCGGCCGCGCAGGCCGCGGAGCGGGTCGAGGCGGCGCGCGCCGAGGCGGAGCGGGTACGCACCGAGGCGGCCGAGAACGCCGGCCGCTCGCACGCCGAGGCCGAGGAGTTGGTGGCCAAGGCCCGGACCGAGGCGCACAAGGCCGCGACCGACGCGTCCCGTGCGGCCGAGGAATTGATGCGCTCCGCCGAGCAGGCCGCGATCGAACTGCGCGACCAGGCCGTGACGCAGGCCGAGACGGTGCGCACGGAGGCCGAGCGGCAGGCGGCCGAGCTGCGGGCCCGCACCGAGGAACTGCGCTCGCGCGCCGAGCAGTCCGCCACCGAGGCGGAGGCCGCGTTGGATCAGGCCCGGGCGGATGCCCAGGCCACCGTTGAGCAGGCGCGCGCCGAGGCCGGCGCGCGCACCCAGTCGGCCGCGGTCAAGGCGGACGAGCTGATCGGCAAGGCCCGCGAGGAGGCCGAGAAGGTCCTCACCGACTCCCGTGAGGAGGCGGACGGGATGCGCTCGGCCGCCCGCCGGGACGCCGCCTCGATGCGCGAGGAGGCGGAGACCGAGGCGCGCACGCTGCGCGAGGAGACCGAGAGCACCGCACGTTCGGTGCGCGAGGCCGCCGAGAGCGCGGCGCTGACGCTGCGCGAGGAGAGCACCGAGCAGGCCCGCACACTGCTGGCCGGCGCGGATGCCGACGCCACCCGGATGCGGACCGAGGCCGAGACCGCCGCGCAGGCGCTGCGCGAGAAGACCACCGAGACGGCCCGTTCGGTGCTGGAGCAGGCCGACGCGGAGGCCGAGCGCATGCGCACGGAGGCCGAGACGGCCGCCCGCACGCTGCGCGAGGAGACCACCGGGACCGCGCGTTCGGTGCTGGAGCAGGCGCACGCCGAGGCCGAGCGCATGCGCACCGAGGCGGAGGGGGCCGCCCACACGCTGCGTACCGAGACCGCCGCGACCGTGCGCGCCGCACTGGACAAGGCCGAGAAGGACGCCGCGCGGGTGCGTGCGGAGGGCGAGGAGACCGCGCTCGGCATCCTGGAACAGGCCGACGGAGAGGCCCGCACCCTGCGCCAGGAGGCGACCGCGGCGCTGGCCGCGGCCAAGGCCGACGCGGATGCGGCGCGGGCGCAGGGCGAGACCGACGCGGACCGGGCCAGGTCCGAGGCGCAGTCCGCCGCCCGGGCGCTCCTGGAGCGGGCCGAGCGCGACGCCGAGCAGGTGCGCACCGACGCCGAGACCGCGGCCCGCACGCTGCGGCAGGAGGCCGCCGCCGCGCTGGAGGCCGCGCGCACCGAGGCCGAACGGCTGCACACCGAGGCGAGCGCGACACGCGCCGCGGCCGACCGCGAGGCGACCACGCTGCGCGAGGAGGCCGCCGCCGCACTCGCGGAGGCGACGGCGGAGGCCGAGCGGCTGCGCGGCGAGGCCGAGACGGCCGCGCTGACCCAGCTGGAGCAGGCCGACACCGACTCGGCGCGGATGCGCGAGGAGGCGGAGGCCGAGGCGACCCGGCTGCGGGTCCAGGGCTCCCAGGCGCTGGAGGAGGCCCGCGACGAGGCCGCCGAGCTGCGCGACCGCACCAAGGCACGGGCTCGCGAGCTGCTGGAGAAGGCCGAGGCGCGCGGCACGGACCTGCTCGAGAGTGCGACCACCCAGGCCCGGTTGGCCAAGGAGGACGCGGCTCGCGCGGTGGCCGAGGCACAGGCCGAGGCGGAGGCGGTACGTGCCGCGGTGGTGGGCATCGAGGACGCCGCCCGCGAGGAGTCGGACCGGCTCACCACGCTCGCCGAACGCGACCTGGCCAAGGCCCGCGACGACGCCGAGACCACGCTGGTCCGGGCCCGCGCGGAGGCGGACGCCACGGTCACCGCGGCGCGCAAGCACGCCGAGCGGATGAAGTCCGATTCCGAGCGGGAGGCCGAGAAGACCCGAACGGCCGGACGGGAAGCGGCGAACAAGGAGCTGCGCGAGGCCGAGGAGGCCGCGACCGAACTGCGCGACCAGGCCCGCGCGGAGCTGGAGCGGGCCGCCAACGAGGCCGAGGATCTGCTGATTCGGGCGAAGGGTCGGGCCACCGAGATCGTCGGCACGGCCGAGCGCAAGGCCGAACAGCGCGTCAACGAGGCGAACGAGGCGGCGAATCGACTGGTCGCCGAGGCCGAGGCGGAGGACGAACGGCTGCGCGCCGAGGCGACGGCGGTGATAGAGAAGGCGCGCAAGGACTCGGACGCGATGATCAGCGAGACGCGCCGGGACACCACCGCCACCCGCGAACGCTCCGACAAGGAAGCCGAACAGGCCGTCGAACGCGCCCGCCGGCAGGCCGCGGAGGGCCTGAAGCAGGCCGGCAAGCGAGTCGACGACCTCGTCGCCGCCGCCGAGGAACAGGTGAGCGAGGCCCGCGTGGACGCCGAGAAGATGAAGGTGGCCGCGGCGGAGGAAGCCGAGCGAATTCGTGACAAGGCCGGTTCCGAGGCGGATAGGGTACGGATTGCCGCGGTGAAGAAGGCCGAGGCGTTGCTCTCGGAAGCGGAACAGCGCCTCGCCGACGCCCAGAAGGGCGCGGACGACCTGCGGGCGAAGGTGGCCGAACAGGTGGCCGCCGCCCAGCGGGAGGCGCAGGCGGTCCGTCGCAAGACCGCTGCGGACGCCGAGAAGGTTCTCGACGAGGCGCGGAAGGAGGCGGAGCGACTGCGCACCGAGGCCCGCAAGGACGCGGACCGTCACCGTGCCGACGGACAGCGCAAACTCGACGAGTTGAACCGCAGACGCAAGGACATCACCGCCGAGATGTCGCGCGTGCAGGGCGTGTTGGACGCGCTCGCCGCACCCGCGGGTCTGTCCTCCGGCAAGGGCAACTCCTCGTCGGGCAAGGGTCCCGCGGCGAAGGGTGCCGGTTCGTCGTCATCCGATTGAGCGATGCCGGCCGGTTCTCATCCCCCGGTCAGGTCGATGCTCCGCCCGATTCGTGCCAGGATTCCACCCGTCACCTCATTCACCGCACCCGTCATACGACAGGAACCCCATGAGCGACACTAACTCTCCGCACGGCTTCGACATCGTCCGCCGTGGGTACGAGCGTTCGCAGGTTGACGACCGCATCACGAAGCTCGTGTCGGACCGTGACAGCGCGCTCGCGAGGATCTCGGCGCTGGAGAAGCGGATCGAGGAACTGCACCTCGAAAGCCAGAACGCGCAGGCCCAACTCGCCGACGCCGAACCGTCCTACGCGGGTCTCGGCGCCCGGGTGGAGAAGATCCTCCGCCTTGCCGAGGAAGAGGCCAAGGACCTGCGCGAGGAGGCCCGCCGCGCCGCCGATCAGCACCGCGAGCTGGCCGAGGCCGCCGCCCAGCAGGTCCGTTCCGACGCCGAGCAGTACGGCAAGGAGCGCAAGGCCAAGGCCGAGGACGAGGGTTCGCGGATCCTCGACAAGGCCAAGAGCGACGCGGCGCAGCTGCGCGGCGAGGCGGCCAAGGACGCGTCGGCCAAGCGCGAGGAGGCCGAGGCCCTCTTCGAGGAGACCCGGGCCAAGGCCGCCCAGGCCGCCGCCGACTTCGAGACCAACCTGGCCAAGCGCCGCGAGCAGTCCGAGCGCGACCTGGCGGCCCGTCAGGCCAAGGCCGAGAAGCGCCTGTCCGAGGTCGAGCACCGGGCCGAGCAACTGCGCCTGGAGGCCGAGAAGCTGCGTACCGACGCCGAGCGTCGTTCGCGTCAGACGATCGAAACGGCGCAGCGCCAGGCCGACGACATCGTCGCCGACGCGCGGGCCAAGGCCGACCGGATCCGCTCGGAGTCCGAGCGCGAGCTGGCCGCGCTGACCCACCGTCGGGACAGCATCAACGCGCAGCTGACCAACGTGCGCGAGATGCTGGCGACCCTCACCGGCGCGGCCGTCGCCGCCGCGGGTGTGAGCATCGATGACGACGACGACAAGATGCCGGGTGTGCCGGCGCAGCAGAGCCGCTGACGCTCCCTCGCGGGGCATCGGTACGGGCCGTAGCGGCCGGTTTCGGCGGCCGGGCGGCGGACGGGTTCCACGAGGACCCGCCCGCCGCCCGGCCGCATTTTCATGACGCGGTCTCGGGGTGCGTCGGCAGGACTCGCAGCGTGCCGCGTCGGACCCGAGCAGGTGAACGAGGAGCAACGGGGCATGGGTCGACTGGGCAGCATCTGGCCGCGCCGCAGATCGGGGGCGCCCACCGGCAGCGGCACCGCCTCGGATGCGGACACGGCGTCGGGCACGGCGTCGGACGGGGCAGGCGCGCCCGCGGACCCGGTCGATGTCGACCCGACGGTGCCGGGCAAGCAGGCCACCGCTCCGGGGACTTCGGCCGATCCGGCACCCGTGCCGGTGCCGGTGCCCGCCCGGGTGGGCCCGGCCGATCCCGAGGCGACCGACGCGACGCCGCGGCCGGACGTGGTCGGTGCCGCGGACGCCGCCGCGGGCACGGGCTCGGGCGTCCCGGCGCAGGCCGACGGCAAGGCCCCGGGCTCGACCCCGGCTTCGCCCCCGACGCAGGACCAGGTCCCGACCCAGGCCCCGGTCCGCCCGTGGACCGGTGTCGGCTCGCGGTTCGGCGATCCCGGTCAACCGCTGCGCCGTTCGTCGCCGTTCTACGTCGGCTTCATCGGCGGACTCGGGCTGATCACCGCGTGGTTCCTGGCTCAGGCCGTGCTGGGCATCCAGCACGTCCTGATCATCATCCTGATCTCGTTCTTCCTGGCCGCGGGCCTGAACCCGTTCGTGGAACGGCTCGAACGCCGGGGCATGGCCCGACGCTGGGCCGTGTGCACGGTCGCCCTCGGCTTCCTGGTGGTGACCGCCGGTTTCGTCACCGCGATCGCGCAGCCGCTGGTCGAGCAGACGTCGAGCCTGATCAACTCCATCCCGGACAGCCTCACCGAGTTGCGCAACAACGAGAGGTTCCGAAAGCTCGACGAGAAGTACGACATAGTCACCCGGGCCAAGGACTGGGCCGCCGACGCCAACACCGCGCAGAACGTGGCGGGCGGCCTGTGGGGCTTCGGCAAGATGGTGCTGACCTCGCTGTTCGACACGCTCACCGTGATCGTGTTGACGCTGTACTTCCTGGGGGCGCTGCCCAGCATCAAGAACCACCTGTACAACCTGTTCCCGAAGTCGCGGCGGGCACGGGTGCGGCTGCTCGGCGACGAGATCCTGTCCGGGATCGGCGGCTACGTGAACGGCGCGCTGATCGTGGCCACATGCGCGGGTCTGTCCTCGTTCATCTTCCTGATGATCCTGGGCAACGACTACGCGCTGCCGCTGGCCCTGGTGATCGCGTTCACCGACCTGATCCCGATGATCGGCGCCACCGTCGGCGCCGCGGTGGTGTCGGTCGTGGTCTTCTTCGACTCCCCCGGCAAGGCGCTCACCTGCGTGATCTTCTTCCTGGCCTACCAGCAGTTCGAGAACTACCTGATCTATCCGCGGGTGATGAACCGCGCGGTGAACGTGCCACCGGCGATCACGGTGATCGCGGCTCTGGTCGGTGGCGCGCTGCTCGGCGTGACGGGGGCATTGCTCGCGATTCCGATCGCGGCCGCCGTACTGCTCATACTGCGCGAAGTGGTCACACCTCGCCAGAATCAAGCCTGAGTTGTCAATCATCCCACAGGATGATTCACGGAACTCCCCCTCGAACCTGTGATCGGACCGGGGCCCGCCGTGCGGCGGCCGTCGACAGCCGCGTTTCGGGCCTAAGCTCGGATCCTCAACCAGCTCATGCACCGAAACCATCCTGGGAGTGCGGCAACAGATGATCGAAGCGAGAGGGCTCACCAAACGCTACGGAAACAAGCTGGCGGTTGATCAGCTTTCCTTCCAGGTGCGTCCGGGCTCGGTGACCGGCTTCCTCGGCCCCAACGGCGCCGGTAAATCGACCACCATGCGGATGATCCTCGGGTTGGACGCACCGACCGGCGGCAACGTCACGGTCAACGGCCGCCCGTACGACCACGTCCAGGCCCCGCTGCGGGAGATGGGCGCGCTGCTGGACGCCAAGGCGATGCACGGCGGCCGGACCGCGTACAACCACCTGCTGTGCCTCGCGCAGAGCAACGGCATCCCCAACCGCCGGGTGGACGAGGTGCTCGCGATGGTCGGCCTGACCCAGGTCGCCAAGAAGCGGGCGGGAGGCTTCTCGCTCGGCATGGGCCAGCGGCTGGGCATAGCGTCCGCACTGCTGGGCGACCCCGGCATCCTGATGTTCGACGAGCCGGTCAACGGGCTCGACCCCGAGGGCATCCTGTGGATCCGCAACCTGATGAAGCAGCTCGCTTCCGAGGGTCGCACCGTCTTCGTCTCCAGCCACCTGATGAGCGAGATGGAGGTGACCGCCGACCACCTGATCGTGATCGGTCAGGGGCGGATGATCGCCGACACCTCGATGCGCGACTTCATCGAGACGAACTCGCAGTCGTTCACGGTGGTGCGCTCGCCCCAGGTGGACAAGCTCAACACGCTGCTCCAGGGCAAGGGCGCGACGATCACCCCGGACCAGGCGGTGCCGGGCGCGTTCCGCGTGCACGAACTGCCGCCGGCGACGATCGGCGACCTCGCCGCCGAGCACGGCATCGCGCTGCACGAGCTCTCGCCGCGCTTCGACTCGCTCGAAGAGGTCTACATGCGGATGACCCAGCACAGCGTGGAGTACCGCGCCGGGCTGCCGGGCGGCCCGCCGCCCGGATGGGGTCCGCCCGGGATGGCACCGCCGCCCGGTTACCCGCAGCAGGGTGGTCCGCAGTTCGCCGGCCCGCCGCCCGGCCTCCCGCCGCAGGGCGCGCCCGGCGCGCCGTGGGGACCCCCCGCCGGAGCCCCGGGCGCCGGCGCCCCGACCCTGTCCAAGCCGCAGTCCAACGGAAGCGAGGGCTGAGCGATGGCACAGAACACTCCGCCCCCCATGCCGCAGAACCAACCGCACGTGCAGAACCAACCGCACCCGATGGCGTCCGCGCGGATGGCTCCCCCGCAGCAGGCGTTTCAGCAGCCGGGCGCGCAGTTCGCGCCGCCCGCTCAGCAGGCGCCGTACCCGCCGGTGCAGCAGATGCAGCTCGGCGGCCAGGTCGGCGGCGGCAACGCGGGCTTCGGTCGAGTACTGCTGTCCGAGTGGACCAAGATCCGTACGGTCCGCTCGACCATGTGGACGCTGGCCGTGATGGTGCTGCTGATCCTGGGTCTGGGTGTGCTGCTCGCCGGCACGGTCAAGCCGGACACCGACGACGACTACGTGAGCATCGCGCTGATCGGCGTGATCATCGCCCAGCTCGCCGCCGCGACGCTGGGCGTGCTGACCATCTCCGCCGAGTACACGACGGGCATGATCCGCACCACGCTCACCGCGTACCCGCGTCGGCTCCAGGTGTTGGTCGCCAAGGGCGTGGTCTTCGCGGGCCTGATGTTCGGCGTCGGCGTGGTCACCATGGGCCTGACCGCGGTGATCGGCAAGTCGATGCTGACCTCGCGGATCGGCGAGTCCAGTGCCGACGTCGACCTGTTTCGCAGCGTCGTGGGCGGCTCGCTCTACCTGGCCGTGATCGGTCTGTTCGGGCTCGGCCTGGGCGTGTTGCTGCGGCACTCGGCGGGTGCGATCACCGCGCTGATGGGCGTGATCCTGCTGCCGATGATCATCGGCCCGTTCCTGCCGCACTCGGTCGGCGAGAAGGTCATGGAGTACTCGCCGATGTTCGCGCTCGGCAAGCTGATCGGTGGCGGTGGTGACGACAGCGGCCCGGGTCCGTGGCCCTCGCTGTTGTTGATCGCCGCGTACGCGGCGATCGCGCTGATCGCCGGTGGAATCCGGATGCGTTCGCGCGACGTGTGACCCGGTCGGTCCGGCGGTGCGCCCGATCACCCATCCGGGCGGTTGCCTGACCGTTCGTCAAAAATGTTGGTCCGTATCCCGAAAAGGTCTCGCTCGACAGTCGTCGGGCGGGGCCTTTCGGCCGTTTTGGGGGCGACTCGCACAGCCGCCGAAGGCACATCGAAAGATGGTCCGACGATATGCTCACGTCTCATGTATGGGCAGGGGGATCCAGGAACACCCAACGCAGCGGACGCGGCACCTGTGCGCGTTCCCGCTCCCGTTCACCAGAGCCGACGCTCGGGGAGCGGAGTGGCCGCGGGGCTCGGTTCCGCGGCGGCCGTCTTCGCGTTGGCGGGGATCGCGACCGCCGTCGTCCTGCTGGGCGATTCGGACACCGTCTGGGAGTCGGTACTCGCCGGCACGCTGCTCACCACCGCCGTCGCGCTGTCCTCGATCGCCGCATGGCTGCGGCACCGGGTCTCCGAGCGGCGGATCGCCCGACTACGTGAGCTGACCGTGCGTCAGGCCGCGGAGAGCGCCCGGCTGGAGGCCGAACGCGCCCGCCTGGAGGCGGAACACGACGAGTTGTTGCGCGGACGCGCCGCGCTCGCCGACGAGGAAACCCTGATGCGCGGCCGGGTGCACGACGTGTTCGTGAACCTGTCGATGCGCACGCTGACCCTGGTCGAGCGACAGCTGGACCTGATCGAGAAGCTCGAACACGGCGAGGACGAACCCCAGCGGCTCCAGGACCTGTTCCGGCTCGACCACCTCGCCACCCGGATGCGCCGCAACAGCGAGAACCTGCTCGTGCTCGCGGACGCGGACGAGCGACGCGGCCGGCGCCCACCGATCCCGCTGCTGGACGTGGTCCGCGCCGGTGTCTCCGAGATCGAGCGCTACGAGCGGATCGACGTCGGCCACGTGCCGCGCGCCGACGTACTCGGCCGCGCCGCCGACGACGTCGGCCACCTCCTCGCCGAACTCCTGGAGAACGCCGCGGCCTACTCGGCGCCCGAGTCCCGAGTGGAGATCGGCGGCTGGACGCTGGAGAACGGCGAGGTCGTGTTGTCGGTGGACGACAACGGGATCGGCGTACCGGCGGACCGGCTCACCGAGTTGAACTCGCAGATCGAACGGGACAGCACCGAGGAGGAGGCGGCGGGCGGCGGTGGCGGCCTGGGCGTGTTCGTGGTCGGCCGACTGGCTCGCCGACACGGCATCCGGGTGCAGCTGCGCCCGCGCCCGCAGGGCGGGTTGAGCGCGGTCGTGGTGATCCCCGCGACGGCGTTCGGCGGCTCGGGCCCCTCGCCGGCCGAGTTCTCCGCCGAGCGTGATCGGGAGCAGGAGCGCGAGCGGGACCGGATGGCCATCCCGGGCGTGGCCCCCGGCGCGCGGGCCATCCCGCCCGGCGCGGCCCGAATGGCGCTGCCGGCGGCCCGGCCGGCCGGCGCCGATTCGAGGCCCGCCGTCGAGGCCGAGCCGCCCACCCGGGCCGAGTCCGCCGGGCCGCGCGGTCCGGTGGTGCCGCGCGAGGACGCCGAGCCGCCCGCCCGGACGCCCAAGGGGCTGCCCAAGCGCATGCCGGCGGCCAACCCCGCGCCGGCCCCCGAGGAGGCGGCGGCGAAGCTGGTCGCCCCCGGCGCACTGTTCGCGGGCGCCGAAGCGGGCGAGGCCGCCGCAGCGGTGGAAGCCGCCGACGGGCCACGGCCGAGCACCCCGCGGGCGGCCGCACCGGTCGAGCCGTCCGCCGCCGCACCGGCCGCCGTGGTCGCGCCGCCCGCCCGGCGTGCCGCGACCCCGAAGCCGCAGCCGGTCGCCCCCGCGAAGCCGCACCCGGCCGCCGGCGGGGACGGCACGGGGCCCGCCGTCTCCGCGGTCGGCCGCACCCGGCGCGGGCTGCCCAAGCGCCTCGTGGCGGGCGACAACAGCGGTGCGATGCGCGTCGTACCCGCTGCGGACACGTCCCGGGACACCGGCACGCTCTCCGCCGCCGAACTGCGCAAGCGGCTGACCGGTTTCCAGGAAGGTCTGGAGGCGGCCCGCCGGGAGGGCGAGGCGACCGACCCGGTCGCGCCGTCCGACGAAGAGCCCACCTTCCCGCCGCCCGCGCGGGAGGAGACAGGAGGTGGAGACCGGTGACCGGGTCGAATGGCACCACGGCACGCGACGTCGACTGGCTGGTGGCCGGCCTCGCCGGGGATGTCCCGGGGGTCCGCGAGGTCGTCCTGGTCTCCTCCGACGGCCTGATGCTGGCCAGCGCACGCGGACCGGACGCGGCCGCCGCCGCGGCGGACGCGGAGGAACAGCTCGGCGCGATCGTCAGCGGCCTGGTCGCCCTGGCCGAGGGCACCTCGCGGGTGCTCGACATGGGCGCGGTCCGCCAGGAGATCGTCACGATGGCCGAGGGCTACGTCGTGGCGATGTCCATCAGCGACGGCTCCTGCCTGGGCGTACACGCGGGCGGATCCGCCGACCTGGGCGTGATCGCGTACCAGATGACCTCGTTCGTACGGCGCGCCGGCCACGTCCTGACGCCGGCCCTGCGCGCACAGATGCACCAGGACCGTGGAGGTGGTCGCGTTGGCTCCTGACGGCGGTTATTCCGACTTCGACGCAGAGCGGGGGTACGCGACCCGGCCCGACACGGGCGGTCGTACCTCGCGTGTGCGCCCTTACACGCTGACCCGGGGCCGCACCCGGTACGGCCACGTGCTGCTCGTGGAGACCCTGGTCACCACGCTGGACTGCCCGCAGGACGAGACCGGCGACATGCCGGAGGTCGCCCGGATCGTGCACCTGTGCCGCGGGGTTCGGTCGGTGGCCGAGGTGGCCGCGATCCTGCACATGCCGCTCGGCGTGGTGCGGGTACTGATCAGCGACCTGGCCTCGCAGGGCCGAATCAGCGTGTACCAGGCCGAGCACGAGGCCGGCCGACCCGATCGCGCGCTGCTGGAGAGGGTGCTCGGTGGACTACGCAAGATTTGATCTCGGCGGACTCGCCGGACTCGGCGACGAGGTCCCGGCCATCCCGCTGCCCGCCGCCGGCGCCGGCGGTCGACGGATCGGCGAGGGCCCGCCGATCACCTCGACGAAGATCGTCGTCGCGGGCGGCTTCGGGGTCGGCAAGACCACGCTGGTGGCGGCCGTCTCGGAGATCCCGCCGCTGACCACCGAATCGGTCATGACGGTGCTGAGCGAGGACGTCGACGACCTGTCCGGCCTGCCGGAGAAGCGCACCACCACGGTCGCGATGGACTTCGGCCGGATCAGCCTGGAATCCGACCTGGTCCTGTACCTGTTCGGCACCCCGGGGCAGAACCGCTTCTGGTTCATGTGGGACGACCTGGTGCGCGGCGCCGTGGGCGCGATCGTCCTGGTGGACACCCGGCGGCTGGAGGACAGCTTCCCGGCGGTGGACTACTTCGAGCGCTCCGGCATCCCGTTCGTGGTCGCCGTCAACCTCTTCGACGACGCACCGCGCTATCCCGAGGAGGACCTGCGCGACGCCCTGTCGATCAGCCCCCGCACCCCGATGACCGAATGCGACGCGCGGGTCCGGGAAAGCGCGGTGAACGCGCTGGCCGAACTGGTCGTGCACGCACTGGACCTGACGCCGTAGGACGGACGGGCACCATGGAGCAGCCGGAGCCGGCGGCGGAAATCACCCTGCGTGCGATCGGGCGCGTGTCCTGCCCGCGCGTGGAACTCGTGGACGACCACTGGGGGAACGTGCCCTCGGTGATCCACTTGGACGCCGAGCGCTTCACCCCGGACGCGCTGACCGGCCTGGCCGACTTCTCCCATCTGGAGGTGGTCTACCACTTCCACCGCGTACCCAACGCGGCCATCGAAACCGGCGCCCGGCGCCCGCGCGGCAACCCGAACCGGCCCGAGGTCGGCATCTTCGCCCAACGCGCCAAAAACCGCCCGAACCGCCTGGCGGTATCAAGGTGCTCCCTGGAACGAGTAGCCGGCCTGAACATCCACGTCCGCGGCCTGGACGCGATCGACGGCACCCCGATCCTCGACCTCAAGCCCTACCTGCGCGAGTTCGGCCCCCAGGGCAACCTCCACCAGCCGACGTGGTCAACGGAACTGATGAGCGACTACTACGCGGACTGACCCGTCCGAACCCCGCCCGGCAGCAAATGGCCGGGCCGGCGCTCGAGGCCACTCGGCCCGGCCGGCGCTCGAGGCCGAAGCAACCCGGCGGATGCGGCCCCGCCGCGATGTGGCGCACGGACCGGGAGTTGGGCACCGCCTTCCCGTGCGACGGCGGCCTGACCCTGGTCCTGTTGATGCCGCCCCGAGAGCGCGCCGACGCGTTTCGCCTGGACCCGGAGGGCGAGTACGACCGCACCGTCACCCTGATGCCCGGCCTGGCCGCCCGCATCGCCGGCTGCACCCGCGCGACCAGGATCGTGCAGGCCACCGACCTACCGTCCTACTTCCGCCACTCCACCGGCCCCGGCTGGGCCCCCGCCGGCGACGCCGGCCACTTCAAGGACCCGGTCACCGCCCAGGGCATCCGAGACGCCCTCCGCTTCGGCCGCCTCCTCGGCGAGGCGGCCGCCCCGGTACTCGGCAACCCGGAACGCCTCGACGCCGCAACCGCATCCTGGGAACACCGCCGGGACCACGAATGCCGCGAGACCTACCACTGGACCAACACCCTGGCCCGCTCCACCGCGGTCACCGCTCTCGAAGAAACCCTGATGCGCTCCATGGCCGCCCGCCCCGAAGGCTCCCGCCCCCTCCTCGACGTCTACTCGAGGATCCGAAGGCCCTCCCAACTCCTCACCCCCACAGCCCTCGCCACCCTCCTCGCCCGCACCCTGACCCACCCGGGCGTCAACAGAGCAGCCGTCCTCCGCACAGCCCTGACCGAAGCCCGCAACCAACGAACCATCCGACACGACCTGCGCCGGCGGTAGGAGCCACCACAGTCACCGAACGTCCCGTCACCAACGTCCCTCGACCCCACAATCCCGCCGTTGTACCGGGGCCTGCCGGGATTGCGGCTGCCCACCACCGGACCGGATCACGCGAGGACCCCTCAGAACCCGGCTTTCGCCGACGCCGGGCAGCGTGGAATCCATAATTCCGCACAATTTGCCAGCAAATCGTTGGGCGCATATCGGAACCCTTGATTCCGGACCGCCATCGGGCTCCTGCCGTTGCCCCGGATCGGCTTGTGCTGCCCACCAACCGATCCATAGCGTGTTTCGCGCCGGTCCGTTCGACGCCGTCCGGCACTCGACCGAGCCGCGCACATGAAGCATCTTTCTCATGGATTGTCGGATTCACCCACAATTCCGCAAGGATTCGCAGGAGAGTACAAGAATGCCCGAACAGGAAATAGAAGATACAAATATAAATCGAATCATGTCGCCCGAATATTTTCGCACCGACCCGACGAGCGGCCCTCCCAAAAGCAACATAATTCCGCCGGCCACATCCTCACATGCCACCCTGTCGGCGCCGTCGGGTTCCTTTCAGGTCAAAATCGAAGAGTTGGCTCCGGCGGCCTCCAGGGCGGTCTCGGTGACCCAGGAGCTCAGGAGTCTCGGCGCGGATATAAATCACGGCCCGCCCCCGGGAACTCCGGGTTTCATGACCGGCTTCCAACTGGGCGAACTCAGTCGTGAGTGGGGCGGCGCGATCGCCCATCTCGCGGATCTGGCGCAAGCGGCGGCCGATAAAATCTACCGAACTCGGACGAAATACGCCGGGACCGAATCCAACGTTGCCACCAACTTTACGCCGGGGTCATAGCCGTGGTCACTTTCGCAGAGCTCAGAGGCGCGAACTTCGAAAGCTGGCGAGAATCCGCCCGTATGTGGAAGACAACAGCCGCCAAGCTGACCGAGCTGGAGAATGCCTTCAGAACCGGGGTCAACGACGGAGTCGAGACGGCCGGATGGAAGGGGCAGGCGGCCGGGACCGCGGACCAGGAACTCGAGCAGACGGTTCGGCAGATCGCCATCTCGGCGAGTCAGGCCCAAACCATCAGCACTGCAACCGATCGCGCGGCGACCGAACTCCCCGCGATTCAAACCACTTTCCGATCGGCGATCCAGGAGGCCGAAGCCGCAGGACTCCGAGTGATCGAGAACCCCGGCGGATACACCGTGCAGGCGGCGGTGACCGGGGAACCCGGTAACCTCAGTCCGGCAGATTCGGCAAAACAGCAAAGCGCAATCGACGGCTATGTTGCCCGGTTCAATACACTCCTGCGCCAGGCGAATGAAGCCGACTCGAAATTCGCTGCGGTCATGGCCACATTGCTGCCGGGCGACGTCGCGGAGACTCGGCTGGATTCCTGGCAGAACAGCACCGAAGACACCCAGCGTGTAGCCGGCCTGTACGGCGTCGGGCCCGTTCCGAAACTTGATCCCGCGCAGACGGCGGGCTGGTGGAATGGGCTATCCGATGAGCAGCGGGCCATGTATTTGGCCGCTTATCCAAAACAGCTGGGAAGTACGGACGGCCTGCCGGCAGCCGTCCGCGACAAGGCAAATCGCACGGCTCTGGACCAACGCTTGACCGAGCTGTCACCGGCACTGGCCGGCGGCAAATCTCCCAATCATGACAAACGCGAATGGGAGAACCTCACGGAGATCAAGAAGCAATTGGTCGCCGGCTACGCTCGTCCGACCGGTCGGGAATTACTGCTACTCAAGTTCGGTGACAAATTCCTCGACGGCCAGGTAATCATGTCCGTCGGCGATCCCGACAAAGCAAAGCATGTCTCCATCTCAGTTCCCGGTACCGACTCGACCGTTGTGGACACTCTCGAGGGTGGAATCAATCGAATAAATGCCATTCAGGAGACCGCAGACACCCTGACACCGGGTGGGCACAGCGATTTGGCGTCGATCTTCTGGCTCGACTACGACGCTCCCGAACAAGGCGGAAGCATGGCCGGGTGGGATCGCTCTCGGGAGGGGGCGCCGCGGTTGGACTCCTTCGTCAACGGGGTGCGCGCCCAGGGGAATGATCAGCACCTGACGGTGGTCGGTCACAGTTACGGGACAGCATTGGTCGGCGATGCGGCAAAAGCCGGAAACGGGTTGGCCGTCGACGACATCGTTTCCCTGGGCAGCCCCGGGATGCACGTCAAGCGGGCTCAGGACTTGCACATGGATCCAGCCCACGTGTGGGCCGAGCGCGCAACGGGTGCGTCGGTGGACACGGCCGTGGTCGACGGCGGGAAGGTATCGCACGGCACCGACCAGAAACCGGGCGGCCGCAGCGTCTTCGACATCCTGAGGGGAGGCCCCGGCGATCGAGTCACACCGACGGACACGGCTTTCGGCGCCAACATCATGCGCGGGGACGCACACGGCCACAGTGCGTACTGGAATCCCGGGAGTGAAAGCCTCATCAATCAGACCAAAGTCGTGATCGGCGCATACAATGACCCAAATCAATCCAAACGGCCACAACTTCAATAGGGCACACCTCGTGACTGGTCACCGCTTCCTCGCCAAGTTCACTGCGCTTTCGGTGGTGATTCTGTTGTTGGGCTCGATTTCGGCATGTGGAGGTTCAGTGAAAGAAAATGATGTAAAAATCCCCAAGATGTCGGAAGAGCGGGCCAAATCGGTCGCCGAGGAATACGGAAGGCGAATCGTCGAAGGCATCGGAGCTCCTAAAGTGGAGCGCAAACCGTCGTCCAGTGCTTCTCCATGCGGAAACGTCATGGAAGGAAAGGATTCCACGCAACATCACTTCTGGATGAAGCACGTCCAGAACGTCGTCGTGTCCCCGCAGGAGCAGGTGGCAACGTACCTTCGGGCTCGGACCGTCATTGAGGGCATGGGTTTCAAGATCCGAGACTTCGCCACCGACACGAGTGCGAGCGGAGGCGCCGGTAGATTGCGTGCAATGAACTCCGCCGACGGCTTTTCCATCGCTCTGGAAACGACCACTCCATCGGAGGAAATCATGATCATGATTTCCAGCCCGTGTCTGGAGCGGCTGCCCGAATGGGAGGGTGACGTCTCGGCGGGGCCCAGTGCCGGGCGGACTCCCTAGCCTCGGGCGGGCGAAGCCGCGACATGCGGGGCGGGAGCGCTGTCGCCCGCTCCCGTCGGAGCCGCGAACCCGGCTTGGAGCCAGAGCTCAGCGCGCCAGCGCCGGGAGCACTTCCTTGCCCAGTCGGGTCACGTTCTCCAGGGTCATCGATGGCACGCCCGCGCCCTCGGCGAACAGGAGGAAGCGGGTGATGCCCGTGCGCTCGGTGGTGCGGGAGAGGCGGCGGACGCAGTCGGTCGGTGAGCCGACCGGGTGAATGCGACACAGGAAGTCGGTGTACTCGTCGGGGTCGCGCATGTGGCGTTGGCGGTCGTCCACGGTCACGTGCGCGGACAGGCCCCGGCGCAGCCACCGCGGCATCGCGCTCCGCAGGGTGTCGGTAGCCTCACGGCGGGTGTCCGCGACGTAGGCCACGCTCGCGGCGGCGTGCTCGACCGCCTTGGGGTCGCGGCCGCACGCGGACGCGGCGCATTCGTAGGTGCGGACCATCGCGGCCTTCTCGGCGTCGTCGGCGTGCATACCCAGCAGCATCGGCAGCCCGTGTCGGGCGGCCAGTGAGGCGCTCTCGCGCGAGGTGCAGGCCAGGATCACCGGCGGGTGCGGGTAGGTGCGCGGGCGTGGCACCACGGGCACCTTGCGGAACGCGAAGTGTTCGCCCTCCGCGCCCACCCGCTGGTGGGTGAGCCAGCGCATCAGCAGATCCAGCGATTCGGGGAAGGCGTCGTCGTATCGACGCAGACCGGTGCCGAAGACCTCCAGATCCACCCATGGCCCGCCGCGCCCGACGCCCAGGGTGAATCGGCCTCCGGAGAGTTGGTCCAGCAGGGCCGTCTGCTCACCGAGAGCGACCGGGTGTTGATCGGACAGCACGCTGATGGCCGTCCCCACCCCGATTCGGTGCGTACGCCCCAGTAGCATGGAGGCGAAGGTGACCGCCGACGGGCACAACCCATACGGCACGAAATGGTGTTCGGCGATCCACGCCTCGTCGAACCCGGCCTCCTCCGCGGCGATTCCCGCGTCCATGGCAGCGGTGAGCACCTCACCGTGATCGCCCGCGTCGAACTGTGCCGCCAGCAGGAAGATGCCCAACTTCATCGCGTCCTCCTCGTCGTGTCCCCGTCGGCCCTGCGGCCGGATCGGGCCGACGGCGGCGGAGCGGGACGTGGGGCGGGGCGCCCACAGACAACACAACGCTCGAACGACCTCAGAGGTAATCCTTCACCGCTGATGGTTTTCCACCCGAACGAGCGGCTATCGACAAGGCGGCGCCATCGCGCGACCGCCGAGGCGAATGCTCGAACACATACCCGAACACATATTCGGGACGGACCGAGGCGAACGGCACATCCCACCGACCTGTGCCTGTCCGACAGGGGCTGCCATACTCCTGGGACCCCGCGGTACTACTTCGCAGTAACCAAGGCGTACTCCCGCTGGGGAGACGCCATTTCAGCAGCGAGGAGCACAGCAGATGACCCGTGACATCAGCACGGTCGGCGTGGTCGGCCTGGGCACCATGGGCGCCGGCATCGTCGAGGTCCTGGCCCGGGCGGGAATCACCGTCGTGGGCGTGGACGTCTCCGACGAGGCCATCGCGCGTGGCCGGGCCCGGATCGCCGAGTCGACCGCCCGCGCCGCGGCGCGCGGGAAGCTGACCGAGGACCAGCAGCGAGACATCTTCGATCGCATCACCCTCGGCACCGACCTGAGCTCGGTCGCCGCAGCGGACCTCGTCCTGGAGGCGATACCGGAGCAGCTGGAGCAGAAGCAGGAGCTTTTCGCCCAGCTCGACAAGATCTGTGGGCCGGAGACCATCCTGGCCACCAACACCTCCTCACTGTCGGTCACCGAGCTGTCGGTGTCCACCACGCGCTCCTCGCGCGTGGTGGGACTGCACTTCTTCAACCCCGCGCCGGTGATGAAGCTGGTCGAGGTGGTCCGCACGGTGGTCACCGAACCCGAGGTGCTCGCCGATGTGGTCGCGCTCGCCGAGCGGCTGGGCAAGTCGCCGGTGGTGGCCGGTGACCGGGCCGGGTTCATCGCCAACGGGCTGCTGTTCGCGTACCTCAACCACGCGGCGTCGATGTACGAGCAGAAGTACGCCACCCGCGAGGACATCGACGCGGCGATGCGCTTCGGCTGCGGTCTGCCGATGGGGCCGCTCGCGGTGCTCGACCTGGTCGGGATCGACACCGCGTACGAGATCCTGGAGCAGATGTATCGCCAGTCGCGCGATCGCCTGCACGCACCCGCGCCGATCCTCAAGCAGATGCGTACCGCGGGCCTGCTCGGGCGCAAGAGTGGTCGCGGCTTCTACACCTACGAACAGGCCGGTTCGCCGGTCGTGGTGGCCGAGGCCGGCGGGTCCGCGGCCGTCGCCGGCACGCCGCGCGACGTGCGCGCGGTGGGCGTGGTGGGCACCGGGACGATGGCCACGGGCATCGTCGAGGTGTTCGCCAAGTCCGGCTACGACGTGGTCTACGTCGCGCGCAGCGAGGAGAAGGTCGAGCGGGTGCGCGCGGCGCTGGTCCGCTCGCTGGACAAGCAGATCCAGCGTGGCCGGCTGACCGAGGAGGCCAAGGCGGACGCGCTGGCCCGGGTGGTCGGCTCGACCCGGCTCGACGACCTGGCCTTCGCGGACCTGGTCGTGGAGGCCGTTGTCGAGGAACTGTCGGTCAAGCAGGCCCTGTTCGAGAACTTCGACGAGATCTGCAAGCCCGGCGCGGTGCTGGCCACCACCACCTCCTCGCTGCCGGTGATCGACTGCGCGGTGGCCACCTCGCGGCCCGGTGACGTGGTCGGCATGCACTTCTTCAACCCGGCGCCGGTGATGAAGCTGGTCGAGGTCGTTCGTACGGTGGCCACCTCGGACGATGTGGTGGCCACCATCCACGAGGTCTGTCGGCGGACCCGCAAGCACGCGGTGGACTGCGGCGACCGCGCGGGCTTCATCGTCAACGCGCTGTTGTTCCCGTACCTGAACGACGCGGCGCGCATGCTCCAGGCCAACTACGCGACGGCCGAGGACATCGACACCGCGATCAAGCTGGGTGCCGGTTACCCGATGGGCCCGTTCGAACTGCTCGACGTGGTCGGGCTGGACGTCTCGCTGGCCATCCAGAAGGTGCTCTTCGCCGAGTTCCGCGAGCCGGGCTGGTCGCCGGTGCCGCTGCTGGAGCACCTGGTCACGGCGGGCTACCTCGGCCGCAAGACCGGTCGCGGCTTCCGGGACTACGCGAAGCGGTAGAGCGGTACCGGGCCGACGCGGGTCGGCCGGGAGTCGGCGGACGCGAGTCCGTCGAAGGTGGGTGGTACGAGAGGGGTACGGGCGTGCGCACCGCGTGCACCCGTACCCTTTTTGGTGTGCCGCGTCGTAACAAGCCCACCAGCCGCTCCCGGACCGTGGACCGGGACGAACCCCGCGACCCCAGCCTCGGCTTCGAGGAGCGCGAGTCGGGGGCCGACGGGGAATGGCTGGTGCGACCGATCAGCGGTCAGGCGGCGACCAAGACCTATCGCTGTCCCGGGTGCGACCACGAGATCCCGCCGGGCGTGCCGCACCTGGTCGCGTGGTCCGCGGACGGGCGGGTCGAGGAGCGCCGGCACTGGCATCGCCCGTGCTGGAACAGCCGCGGGCAGCGGCGGATCACCCGGCGACGGTAGGCGCCGCGTCCCGACCCGTGGCCATCCGCCGACCGGCCGGACGCCGGGGGCGGGTCACCAGCGTCGCGGTGAGCAGCAGCGCCAGGGCCGGCAGGGTCACCGCGAGCACGAGCGGGACGAGCAGCGCGACCGCCGAGGCCGCGACATGCAGAGCGGCCGCGCCGATCACGCCGACCCGGGCGGACGAGCCGGCGTGCAGCCGATCGCGCAGGTTGCGCACCGCCCACACCGACCAGATCACGATCACCAGGCCGAGCAGGGCGAAGAAGGCGATGCCCAGGGCGCTCACCAACGGCCGACTGTCCACCTCCCGGTCCCGCGAGACGCGCAGGACCAGCATCGGCGCGACCACGCCACAACAGACGACCGCCGCCACCACCTCGGCGCACAAGGTCACGATGGCCGCGTACGTCACGATGCCCCGGGTCAACGTCATAAGCCGCGATCGTGCCCGCTGGGCGCGGGTTTGTCGAGAGTGCGTTCGAGTCGGCGTGGGGAACACCGGTCGGGTACGACGGGCCGGACGAACCCGGTGGAGCGTGTCCGGCGCAACGGCCCCGCCGCCTCGCCCGGGTGAACCCGGGTCCGGGCGGGCCGATCGGGGCCGTCCGGACCCGTCGGCGCGGTCGCCTGGCCCGGGTTCGCCGGGTTCGCTCTCGGGGCCGCCGGCCCCTCAGGTCCGTCGCCCGAAGCGCAGCGAGACGTAGCGGTCGAGCAGCTTCATGGTGCCCCGCGTGCGGGTGAACGACGCGGGCTCCATCGGCGTCTTGAACAGCCGTCGGGTGATCGATTGCGGGCGGGCGAATTCGCGCAGCCCGTCCGCGCCGTGGATCCGCCCGAAGCCGCTCCCGCCGACCCCGCCGAACGGCAGCGCCGGAATGCTCGCGAAGGCGATCACCGCGTCCACCGACACCATCCCGGTTCGCAGTCGCCGAGCGATCTCCACACCCAGCCGGCCGGTCCGGGCGAACACCGCCGCGCCCAGGCCATAGCCAGTGCCGTTGGCCAACCGCACCGCCTCGTCCAGGTCCTCGACCGTGCGTACCGAGATCACCGGGCCGAACGTCTCCTCGCGGGCCACGCCGCTGTCGTCCGGCGCGTCCACGAGCACGACCGGGTCGATGTACGGCGGTCGTACCGCGCCGACCCCACCCACCACCGCCGTCGCGCCGCCGGCGATCGCCTCGTCGATGTGCCGACGCACCACCTCGACCCGGACCGGCATGGTCATCGGCCCGTACGCGCCGCCCGGTTCATCGGGTGGCACCAAGTCCGCGATTCCAGCACGGAGTTCGTCCAGGAACTCGGCCTTGATCGAGCGCTGGACGAAGACCCGCTCGATCCCCACGCAGGTCTGCCCGGCGTTGGAGCGCGCGCCCCACAGGGTGGCGTCGGCGGCTTCCTTGACGTTCGCGCCCGCGCCGACGATCAGCGCGTCCTTGCCGCCGCACTCCATCAACACGGGTGTGAGGGTGAGCGCGCACGCGGCCATCACTTTGCTGCCGGTGGCAGCCGAGCCGGTGAAGGCCGGCTTGTCCACGCCGGCCCCGCACAGTGCGGCCCCCGTCGAGCCGTCGCCGGTGACCACCTCGAACACGCCCGCCATCGCGTCCGGATTGGCCCGGGCGAACGCGTCGGCCAGGAACACGCCCACGCCCGGGGTGAATTCGCTCGGCTTGAACAACACCGCGTTGCCCGCCGCGAGCGCGTAGGCGATCGAGCCCAGTGGAGTGAACACCGGGTAGTTCCACGGTCCGATCACGCCGACCACACCGAACGGCCGGTACTCCAGGTACGCCGCGTGGTTGGCCATCGCCAGGCCGGCGGGCACTCGGCGACGGCGCAACACCCGCGCGGCGTGCGCCGAGGCCCAGGCGATGTGCTCCAGGCCCAACAACAACTCCAGGAACGCGTCGTCGTGCGGTTTGCCGGTCTCGTCGTGGATCAGCGCCCCCAACGCGTGCCGGCTTCGCACGATTTCGGCCGCCCAGGCGCGCATTCGGCGGCGCCGCTCGACGGGCGGGAGGCCGGCCCACCAGGCGCCGCCGACCCGGGCCCGATCCACCGCCGCGCGCACGTGCCCGGCGTCGTGGATCGGGTAGCGGGCCAACTCCTTGCCGGTGGCCGGGTCGAAGGATGCGAAGGTCTCCATGGTCGTGGTCACCGCCGGCTCGTCCTCTCTCGCAGCACGGACTTCTGCACCTTGCCGGCCGCGGTCAGCGGCAGCGCGTCGACGAACTCGACGCTCCTGGGCGCCTTGTAGCCGGCGATCAACGTCTTCACATGGACCCGGAGCAGATCGGCCGTCAGTTCGCGGCCCGGATGCAGCACCACGACGGCGTGTACACGTTCGCCCCAGGTGGGGTCGGGCAGGCCGATCACGGCGCAGCCGGCGACGTCCGGGTGTGCGTTCACCGCGTTCTCGACCTCGGCGCTGTACACGTTCTCCGCGCCCGTGACGATCATGTCCTTGAGCCGGTCCACCACGGTGATGTAGCCCTCGGCGTCCATGAAGCCCAGGTCACCGGTATGCATCCAGCCGCCGCGCAGCGCCTGTGCGCTCTCCTCCGGCCGGTTCCAATACCCCAGCATCACGTGGTCCCCGCGCGAGACGATCTCGCCGACCTCGCCGCGCGCGAGTTCCCGCTCGTCCGGGCCGACGATCCGTACGTCCGCGTGGTAGCAGGGCCGGCCCGCCGAGCGCAGCTTCACCGGGTCCGCGTCCAGGTGGTCCTGCGGCGCCAACAGCGTCGCCAGTGGCGAGAGTTCGGTCTGGCCGTAAGCCTGGATCAGAGCCGTACCGGGCAGCGCCTTGAGCACCCGGTCGAGCAGCGTGGCGGTGATCGGCGACGCGCCGTAGGTGAGCAGTCGCAGCGAGGAAAGGTCGTACCGGGCGAAATCCGGGTGCTCCAGCACCATTTGCAGCATCGTCGGGGCAAGGAAGACCTCGGTGACGCATTCGTGCTCGATGGTCGCGGCGACCTGTTCGGGGTCGAAGAACGGCAGCACCACCTGCGGTATGCCGACGATCGAGGTCATCAGCGACACCCCGAACCCGGCGATGTGGAACAGCGGGGCCGCGTGCAGGACGCGGGCATTGGGCGCGAGCCGGTAGGCGGCGGTGGCGACCAGGCCGCCCATCGCGGAGGCGAGCAGGTTGTCGTGCGAGAGCATCACGCCCTTGGGGAATCCGGTGGTCCCGCCGGTGTAGAAGATTCCGGCGAGGTCGTCGCCACCGCGGTTCGCGTCCGGGATCGGCTCGGCCGCGGCGAGCAGCGCCTCGTAGTCGTGCGTTCCGGGCCCGGTGGGCGCGTTGCCCATGTGCACGATCTCGCGCACGCTCGACGAGGCGGCGCGCAGCGTGGGTACCAGACCGGCGAACGCGTCGTCGACGATCAGGACGCGGGTCTGCGAGTCGTCCAGCGAGAAGGCGATCTCGGCCGCGCTCCAGCGGATGTTCACCGGGTTCAGCACGCCGCCGGCCCACGGAATCGCGCTCAGACACTCCAGGTAGCGGAACGAGTTCAGGCCCAGGATCGCGACCCGATCGTCGGGCGCGACACCCAACCCGCGCAGCGCGCCGCCGAGCCTGGCCACCCGCTCGCGCAGCTCGTGGAACGTGGTGCCCACGTCGCCGTCGAGCACCGCCGTGCGCTCCGGTGTCTGTTGGGCCCATCGGTGCAACGGCTGGGTGATGCCCATGGACTGCTCCTCGCGTCGGAGGGGAGGTAGAAGTGCGGGCGTG
This sequence comes from Embleya scabrispora DSM 41855, assembly GCF_000372745.1. GTDB lineage: Bacteria > Actinomycetota > Actinomycetes > Streptomycetales > Streptomycetaceae > Embleya > Embleya scabrispora. The sequence continues at coordinate 45,033 of NZ_KB889698.1, forward strand.
CGGGCGCGGAACCGGGGGTGCCGGGCGGCCGGTGCCGGGCGGCCCGGCGGCGGGTGTCCGGGGCCCAGGGCCGGTGTCGGGTGCCCGGTGTCCGGTGCGGCGTCTCGGGGTCGCCGGCGGACGGCGAAGCCGCCTGGATGCGGAGGCGCCTGGATGCGGAGGCGCGGGCACGCCGCCGAGGCCCGCCCGCGCCGCCGAAGGGTTCCGCCGCGGTGTCAGCAGTCGCGCAGCGTCGGCGACTGGTTGAGCAGTTGGCCTCGAATCGAGGTGAACTTGGCGTACCGGTCCGCGTCCAGGCCCTCGACCGGGAAGACCGCCACGCGGTGGCAGTTCTGGAACGCCAGCTTGACCCCGAAATGCCGTTCCATCGAGCCGCGAATCGCATCCGAGGCCAACGCGCGCAGCAGTTGCCCGCGCTCCGTCTCGGTGCCGGGCGGCACCTGGTTGTCCGCGAACGGCCCGCCGTCCACCTGGAGCTGCGTCACCAGCGAGGAGACGAGATTCCAGGCGTAGGGCAGCGAGGTACGCACACAGTCGACGAACTCGGCCTCGTCCACGTCACCGCGTTCGGCCTGTTCCAACAGCTTCGCAGGCACATCGAGCGACATCGGTGCTCCTTCCGGCCGGGCGTACGCAAGTTCGCCCGGCGGTTCGGGTCGTGTCTCGTACGTGGCAGGTGGCGCCCATGCCTCGATCACGACGCGCCCGAACGCCCATCCGCCCGACCCGCACCGTCTCCTGACTCACCGTAGGACATCGGGCACACGTTGCTCCATAGCGAACGGTCGGCGAACCCGCCGCGCGGCCCCTCCGGCGCGGTGGCCACGGCCTGCACCGGTTCGGGCGTGCCCCGGAGTGCGTTCGCGACGTCCCGCTCGGTTTCGCGTCGGTCGAGGGTGAGTGATGAGGTGCGTCACACGAGTCGTGCCCGCGCCTCGGGGGTGGCCGAGGGAGGTGCTTCGGAGGCGGTAGCGTCGGGGCATGCGTCTCGTCATCGCCCGTTGCTCCGTGGACTACGTCGGGCGACTCACCGCCCACCTGCCGTCCGCCCCCAGGCTCATCCTCGTCAAGCGGGACGGAAGCGTGTCCGTGCACGCCGACGACCGCGCGTACAAGCCGCTGAACTGGATGAGTCCGCCGTGCACCCTCAAGGAGGGGGACGGCGTGTGGACGGTGATCAACAAGGCCGGCGAGAAGCTGATCATCACGATCGAGGAAGTGCTGCACGACACCTCGCACGAACTGGGTGTCGACCCCGGCCTGGTCAAGGACGGCGTGGAGGCACACCTTCAGGAACTGCTGGCCGACCGGCTCGACGCACTCGGCGCCGGCTGGACGCTGATCCGCCGCGAGTACCCGACACCGATCGGCCCGGTGGACATCCTGTGCCGGGACGCGGACGGCACCACCGTCGCGGTCGAGATCAAGCGCCGCGGCGAGATCGACGGCGTCGAGCAACTCACCCGCTACCTGGAACTGCTCAACCGGGACACCCTGATCGCCCCGGTCAAGGGCGTCTTCGCCGCGCAGGAGATCAAGCCCCAGGCCCGCGTGCTGGCGGTGGACCGGGGCATCACCTGCGTGACCCTGGACTACAACGCGCTGCGCGGCACCGAGGACGACAAGCTGAAGCTGTTCTGATCCGGTCGTCCGCCGAACCTGTTGATCCGGTCGTCGCCGGGTCCCGAGTGCGGGGTCCGACGACGACCGGCGGCCGACCACCTCATGAGGCGTCGGTGCCCGCCGGTGACTGGGGTGGGGCCGAAGTGGCCGGCGGCGCACTCGTCGGCGGTGGTGCCGACGTCGATGTTGCCGGCGCGGAAGTGCTGCCCCGGGACGGCGAGTTGGCCGGGCTGGACGATCGTGGCGAGTTCGCCGGCGCCGACGTGGTGGCCGAGGTCGTCTCCCGCGTCGTCGTGGTGGTCGTGGCCGTCGCACCGGTCGAGCCCGGTTTGTGGCTGCCGGTCGGGGGAGCCGGCTTGTCCCGGTCGACCTTGGGGTCGACCTCGGCGCCTCGGTTGGGGGTGTTCGGGTCGAAGGCCGCCGAGCCGGTGGAGCCCACCGGCCTGCGATGATCGTCCTTGTCCGGCGAGTCCGAGCCCATCGCGACCACCGCGGCCAGGGTGACCACCAGGACCACCGCCGCGCCCGCCGTCATCAGCACGCCGCGCCGGCCGATCCCGCCGCGCGACGCGCCGGCTCCGCCCTCCGCGGACGCCGCGACCGCCGCCCGGTCGCCGCCGGCCAGCGCCAACACCCGGCGATCCGCCGCGAGTCCACGCTTGTCCGAGCCGACGTCGCGCATCCGGGTGGCCGCGGCCGCCTCCTCGCGCGCACCCTGTGCATCGCCCGTGCACAGCGCCAGGACGGCCAACTCGTGCCGGAACCAGGCGTGATCGGACGCCGCCGAGGCGCCCGCGTCGCGCGCCGAGGACAGGCCCAGGTCGAGTACCTCGCCCCACGTGTCCCAGCGGGCCGAGGCGCCGAACGCGGGCGCCGAGGCCCGGGCCAGCGCGCGCGCCGAACCGGCCTTGCCCAACCGCTCGGACTCGCGTAGACACGCCAGGATCGTGTCCGCCTCGCGGGCGACCTCGGCGGGGGTGACCGAGGGGTGCGAGACCCACCAGGTGAAGTGCTGGATCGCCGCGACCGCCCACGAGGACGGTCCGCGCACGATCGCGGCGACCGCCTCGGCGGTGCCCCCGGTGAGCCGATACCGGCCGAACTCGCATGCCGCCAGCCCTGCTTCGACCAGCTCGTCCGCGGCACCCACCGCGTCCACCGCGCCGGTCAGGGCCGGCAGGTGTACCGGGTCCGGGAGTTCGCCGTCCAGGGCGGAGGCCAGCCGCAGCACCTGCTGCGCCGACGCGGACACCAGCGGCACCAGGCGCGGTACGAACTGCCGCGGCTCGCCCGGCGAGGGCAACTCGCCCGAGCCGTCCGCCGCGCCGTCGTCGAGCAGCCCGTAGCCGGACCGCCCGCGCTCGCGCCGCGCGAGCAAGGCGCCGGCCTGGACGAACCGCCCCGGATGGCCCCCGACCTGGAACCACAGCGCGGAGGCCCAGGCGAGTTCCTCGTCGTCGAGTTCACGCCCGGCGATACGCCGCAGCAGGTCGAAGGACGCCTCCTGGGGAAGACCGCCCAGGGTGATCTCGTGCAGCGGCGAATCCCGGCGCACGATCGGGTCGACCACCTCCGGACCCGCCACCAGGAACGCGCATTCGGGTGCCATCCGCAGGAGTTCGACCACGTCGTCCTGGCCCAGCTCCAGATCGTCCACGACCACGAGCGCGGCCACATCGGCCAGCATCCCGACCAGCTGCTCGCGGGTGGGCCGGTACGCCGGGCCGGCGAAGCACGCGTCGTGCAACTGCTGCAACAGGTCGTCCAGGCCCCGACGCCGCCCGTCGAGCAGGACCACCCCGTCCGGCGCTCCCGCGGGATCGAGCGCGGCGAGGTGACGCAGCAGGGTGCTCCGCCCGCTCGACGACGGTCCACCGATCCGGACCGAGGTGCCGCGCTGCAACAGGCCGGTCAGCTCGGCGATCTCGACGCCGCGACCCAGCGGCGGCAGATCGCTCGTGGGCACCGAACCGGGCAGCCTGGACGGGCGCGGCTGCCGGGCCCCGCCGGGCATCGGCCCGACGTCGGTGCCGTCCACCCCACCGAAGGTGAGCAACAGCTCGCCCGCGATCAGCTGGAGCACACCCGGCCCGGGCTCGCCGTTCCCGCCCCGATCGGCCCCCGCGGCCGGGTCCGACCGGTCGTCGTCGATCCGGATCGGCTCGGTTCGACCGGTCCGGGGCGCGGAAGAAGACTCGGCGGAAGGCTTGACGGAAGACGATGAAGCGGAAGGCTCGAAGGAAGGCGCCGAAAAGGACTCGAACGAAGGCGCGGCGGACGTCCGGGATGAGGGCGGGGACCCCGCGGACGCTCCGGGCGGCGGCGAAAACCCGGCCGCGGCCCCGAACGGCGACGCCGGCGGCTCACTCTCGGACCGCGACTCGGACGCCGGCGGCTCGAACGCGGCCCCCGACCCGCCCGGCTCCTCGCGCTGCCCCGCACGCACCGCACCGGCCTGCGGACGCGGCCCGAACAGCTCGTCCAGATAGGCGTCGTCACCCCACGAACCGCCGACGGAGTCCATCGAGTCGCCGTAGGAGTCCATCGCGTCGCCGGCCGAATCCGTCGGCGTATCGGCCAAGGGCCCGAGCGGATCGTCCTCGAAGCGCTTTTCCCCGTCTTCTTCCGGCCGTTCCCTGCCGCCGCCGTTCATGCCACTCCCTGTGCTCCCCGTCGTGGTTCCTCGACGCGCCGGTGCGGCCGGGGACAAGTCCGGGCACTCGGGGGCGGAAACCGGTGATCAGTGTGCCGGGCGCGGCCGGCACACCGATACCCGGCGCCGGGTTCGTGACAAGATCGTTGAGCACCGACGCGCCGAGCAGCGGGGCCGCCGTCCATGGGCTGCGCGTACTCCCGCCGTACCGCGTACCACCTTGCCACCTCCTGCCGTCGAGCGGACCGGGTCCGGGCCGACCTTCGCTCCCTCTTCACATCAACGCGCGCGCCTTCGAGTGGTCACGGGACGATCCGATCGAGCCGGGCCCGAGGGCGTCACGGGCTTGCCGAAAAGTCGGTGCCTGCCCGTCGTGTCGCCCTATGGTGCACAAGTGGCGCCACGACGGTCAGGCGCACAGGGGGAACAGGGGGACATACATGTCCGGTTCCATCACGTCCGGTTCCATACGTTTGCGACGCACGGGACGGCGGGTGAGCCGGCACAGGACCCGGTTCGCCTGCGCCGCCGCGCTGTTCGCCTCATTGGCACTGTCGATACCCTCGGCCGGCGCATCGCCGGCCTCGTCCGCGGTAGTCTCCGACTCATCGTCCCGCCCGCCCGGCCCGGAGCTCTTCGGCTCGGCACAGACCGCGCGTGCCGCCTCCGCGCAGGCCGCCGCGGTGCCGCCGAAATTCTCCGACGATTCGGTACTGACCGGCCTGACCCAGCCGATCGACGTGGCCTTCGCCGGGGACGGACGGGTCTTCGTCGCCGAGAAGTCCGGCGTCGTCAAGGTGTTCGACTCGCTCACCGATCCCACGCCCACGGTGTTCGCCGACCTGCGAGCGAAGGTGCACAACTTCTGGGACCGCGGCCTGCTCGGCCTGGCCCTGGCCCCGAACTTCCCGACCGATCCATCGGTCTACGTGATGTACGCGCACGACGCGCGCCCCGGCGGATCGGCCCCCTACTGGGGCACCGCCACCGGTCTGGACGACGGTTGCCCGGACCCGCCGGGCGCACAGGCCAAGGGGTGTCTGATCACCGGCCGAATCGCCAAGCTGACCGCGACCGGGAACACCGCGGGCCCCGAACAGGTGCTGGTCGAGGGCTGGTGTCAGCAGTTCCCCTCGCACGCCACCGGCAGCCTCGGCTTCGGCCCGGACGGCTATCTCTACGCATCCGCCGGGGACGGCGCCAGCTTCGACTGGGCCGACTACGGCCAGAGCACGGCGAGTGGCCCGATCCCGGGCAAGGATCCGATCCCGGCGAACCCGTGTGCCGATGGGAACAGTCCGGTCGGCACCGTACTGACCGCGCCGACCGCCGAGGGCGGCGCACTGCGCGCGCAGGACTTCCGTACGCCGGGTGACCCGTTCGCGCTCAACGGCAGCATCATCCGGATCGACCCGAACACCGGTGCGGGCGCGCCCGGCAACCCGCTCGCGGGCAGCGCCGACGCCAATGCCCGCCGCCTGGTGGCGGCCGGCATGCGCAACCCGTTCCGGTTCGGCTTCCGGCCCGGCACCAACGAGCTGTGGGTGGGCGACGTCGGCTGGGGCACCTGGGAGGAGGTCGACCGGCTCATCCCCTCCGGCAGCGCCGTGGCCAACTTCGGCTGGCCCTGCTACGAGGGCTCGGCCCGCCAGGGCGGCTACGAGTCGATCGGTCTGAACCTGTGCGCCAACCTGTACGCCGAGGGCCCGGGAGCGGTCAAGGCGCCCTACTACGCCTACCAGCACAGCGCCGTGGTGGTCCCGGGCGACGGCTGTCCGACCGGCAACGGCTCGGCCATCTCCGGCGTGACCTTCTACTCGGGACAGCGCTATCCGGCCGCCTACCGCAACGCGATGTTCTTCGCCGACCACAGTCGGCGCTGCGTGTGGAGCATGCTGGCCGGTCCGGACGGGCTCCCGGATCCGGCCACCCGCCAGGTGTTCGTGAGCAACGCGAACCCGGTGCAGCTGACCACCGGCCCCGAAGGCGACGTGTACTACGTCGGCTTCGAGGACGGCGCGATCCACCGGATCCGCTACACCGGCAGCGCGCCGAACGCGGTCGCCTCGGCCGGCCCGACCACCGGAACGACGCCGCTGACCGTGGCGTTCACCGGCTCGGCGTCGACCGACCCGGATCCGGGCGAGACCCTCACCTACGCCTGGGACCTGGACGGCGACGGCGCGTTCGACGACTCGACCGCGGCGAACCCGTCGTACACGTACACCGCTCCCGGCACCTACACCGTGAGACTGCGGGTCACCGACCCGGTGGGCCTGACCGGCGTCTCCGCACCGATCACCGTCTCGGCGGGCAACGCACCGCCGACCCCGGTGATCGACACCCCGGCCGCGACACTGACCTGGAAGGTGGGCGATCCGATCGCCTTCAGCGGCCACGCGACCGACCCGCAGGACGGCGCCATCCCGGGCACGGGCCTGAACTGGCAGATCATCATGCATCACTGCACGACGCCCACCGACTGCCACGAGCACCAGATCACCGGCCAGGGCGGCACGTCCGGCACCTTCACGGCGGTCGACCACGAGTATCCGTCGTGGCTCGAACTGCGGCTGACCGCCACCGATTCCGGCGGCCTGACCGGGACCACCAGCGTGCGCCTGGACCCGCGGACCGTGAACATCACGCTCGCCTCCGACCCGCCGGGCCTGACCCTGGGCCTGTTCTCCGCACAACGCCCGGCACCGTTCACCAGCACGGTGATCGTGGGCGGCACATCCTCGATAGCCGCGCCGACGACACAGACCCTGAACGGCAAGAACTACGAATTCGTGTCCTGGTCGGACGGCGGCGCGGCCGCGCACAACATCACCGCGCCCGCGACGCCGACCACGTTGACCGCCACCTATCGTGAGGTCGACGGACAGCCGGCCGGTCTGATGGCCGCGTACGGCTTCAACGCGACGAGCGGCACGATCGTCACGGACGACGCCGGCCAGGGCAACAACGGCACCGTCACCGGCGGCACCTGGGTCGCCGGCCATTCCGGCAACGCGCTTTCCTTCAACGGAACTTCGTCGATGGTGACGGTGCCGCACAGCGCCCGCCCGACGCTCACCACCGGAATGACCCTGGAGGCATGGGTCAAACCCACGGCGATCACGAACTGGCGCACCATCCTGCTCAAGGAACGTGGCGGCGGCCTGTCCTACGCGCTGTACGCGAACGGCACCGCCGCGCCCAACACGTCCATCAACACGACCGGCACCAACAACGACACCTACGCCGACGGCGCCGCACCACTGACCGGCGGCGCGTGGGCGCACGTCGCGGCCACCTACGACGGCAGCACGCTGCGCCTGTACGTCGACGGCGTCCAGGTCGGGGCCACCGCGCACACCGGCCCGATCGTGGACGCCGGCGGCGCGCTGCGCATCGGCGGCAACAGCGTCTGGGGCGAATACTTCGCCGGCCTGATCGACGACGTCCGCATCTACAACCGCGCCCTGACTCCCACCGAAATCACCACCGACATGGGCCACCCGGTCCCATAAGCCGGCCCGACCCCAAGCGCCGGACGGGCCGAAACAGCCCGTCCGGCGCTTGAGGACACCCACGAATCCACGCGACTCGCAATCCGGCGATGTGCTTCGAACGCGGCCCCATTCGGCCCGTCCGGCGTTTGCGGACAGGCCCCCGCCGCGAACCGGGCGCGGTGAGTTCAGCCCACCGACACCGCAGCCTCGGCCGCCAGGCCGTTCGCCTCGCGGATCACCTCCACGATCCGCCCCATGATGTCGGTGATCCCGAAGTCCTTCGGCGTGAAAACGGCAGCGACCCCCTGCGACCGCAACACCACGGCGTCCGCGGACGGAATGATCCCGCCCACGATCACCGGCACATCACCGATCCCCGCGGAGCGCATGCGCGAGAGCACATCCGGAATCAGCTCCAGGTGCGATCCCGACAGGATGGACAGCCCCACGCAGTGCACATCCTCCTCGACCGCGGCCGCGACGATCTGCTCCGGAGTGAGCCGAATCCCCTGGTAGACCACCTCGAAGCCGACATCGCGCGCCCGCACCGCGATCTGCTCGGCCCCGTTCGAGTGCCCGTCGAGCCCCGGCTTGCCGACCAACAGCCGCAACCGGCCACCCAGTTCCTCGCCCGTACGCCGCACGGCACCGCGCACCTCGGCCAGCCCCGCGCCATCCTGCACGCCGACCACCCCGGACACCCCGGTCGGCGCCCGATACTCGCCGAACTCCTCGCGCAGCGCCTGCGACCACTCCCCCGTGGTCACCCCGGCGCGCACGCACGCCAGCGTGGCCGGCATCAGGTTGACCGCCGAGGTGGCCTTCCACGAACGCGCGTCCTCGCGCAGCCGGGCCATCGCCGCGTCCACCGCCTCCGGGTCGCGGTCCGCGCGCCATGCCTTGATCTTCTCGATCGCCGAGCGCTCGGCGTCCGGGTCGGCGCTCATGATCGCCGCGTCCAGGTCGGCGGTGAGCGGGTTCTCCTCGGTGGTCTCGAACCGGTTCACCCCGACCACGACCTCGTCGCCCGCCTCGATCCGGGCCCGCCGGGCCGCGTGCGAGCCGACCAGTTGCGACTTCATGTAGCCCGACTCGATCGCGGAAACCGCGCCGCCCATCGCCTGGACCCGGTCGATCTCCTCGCGCGCGCCCGCCACCAGATCGGCGACCTTGGCCTCGATCACGTGTGAACCGTTGAAGATGTCGCCGTATTCGAGCAGGTCCGACTCGTAGGCCAGGACCTGCTGGATGCGCAACGACCACTGCTGGTCCCACGGTCGCGGCAGCCCCAGCGCCTCGTTCCAGGCGGGCAGTTGCACCGCCCGCGCCCGCGCGTCCTTGGACAGCGTCACGGCCAGCATCTCCAGCACGATGCGCTGGACGTTGTTCTCCGGCTGCGCCTCGGTCAGGCCGAGCGAGTTGACCTGTACGCCGTAGCGGAACCGGCGCTGCTTGGCGTCCTGTACTCCGTAGCGCTCCAGCGTGAGCTCGTCCCACAACCGGACGAACGCCCGCATCTTGCACATCTCCTCGACGAACCGCACCCCGGCGTTGACGAAGAAGGAGATGCGCTGGACCACCTCGCCCATCCGGTCCGCCGGCACCTGCCCCGAATCGCGGACCGCGTCCAGCACGGCGATCGCGGTGCACATCGCGTAGGCGATCTCCTGCACCGGAGTCGCGCCCGCCTCCTGGAGGTGGTAGCTGCAGATGTTGGTCGGGTTCCACTTGGGAATGTGCGAGACCGTGTACGCGACGGTGTCGGTGATCAGCTTGAGCGAGGGGCCGGGCGGGAAGACGTAGGTCCCGCGCGACAGGTATTCCTTGATGATGTCGTTCTGCGTGGTGCCGGTGAGCTTGGCGATGTCCGCGCCCTGCTCCTCGGCGACGACCTGGTAGAGCGCGAGCATCCACAGCGCGGTCGCGTTGATCGTCATCGAGGTGTTCATCTCCTCGACGGGGATGCCGTCCAGGAGCTGTCGCATGTCGCCGATGTGCGAGATCGGCACGCCGACCTTGCCGACCTCGCCGCGCGAGAGCACGTGGTCGGGGTCGTAGCCGGTCTGGGTCGGCAGGTCGAAGGCCACCGAGAGGCCGGTCTGGCCCTTGGCCAGATTGCGCCGGTAGAGCGCGTTGGAGGCGGTGGCCGAGGAGTGGCCGGCGTAGGTGCGCATGACCCATGGACGGTCACGCTTGATCGGAGATGCCTGCTCGATCGGAGCCCCCTTGCTCGAAGAACTGGGGGGCCGACCGGCCGGGGACGGCGTGGCCGGCTGCGAGGGCTGAGCTGAGGGCGTCTGGCTCGCCACGGAATACCTCCGGAGGGTTCCGGACCGACCGGTACTCGGCGACTACCGGCCTGGGCTATCCCGCTGGTCCGCCGTCACCGCGCCTGGTGCGGCCCTGCTTACCACGGAGTGTACTGACGGGTAATAGCTCCGGACAGGTGTGATCGACCACAGCACGCAAGTCGTTGCCCGGTCGGCCCGACACTGTGTCGGCCCGGTCGCCCGATCGACCGGATCAGGCGGCGGTGGGCTGGCGGAGCGTGAGGATACGGTGCAATCGGGTCAACACGAGCACCCGGTACACGTCCGGATTGACCCCGGTCAGCACCAGACGACGTTCGCACCGACCCGCACGCCGATGCGCGCCGACGATCAGGCCCAGGCCGGTGGTGTCCAGGGCGGACATCCGGGTGAGGTCGAGAATCAGGTCGCCGTCACCGTTGTCCAGCGCGTCGTGCAGCGCCAGTCGGACATCGGCGGCGGCCCGCACGTCGAGCACACCTTCCAAGTGCAGCTCACGTGGGTGGCCCCAAACGCGCATCGTCTCCTCCTGGGGGGATCCGTCCGTTCGATGACGGTTCGATTTCCCAGAAGAACACCCAAAACCCGATAATCCTCACTCATCACATCGGACTTCACTCGTATCAGTGACGAATCATCAGATGATGCACAGGCCGTACGCCGCCCATCGGGCCAACGGCCGCCCGACGACCGCCCCATGACCTGGAAGTTTCCGAAGTCGGTCGCGGAGCGGCCGTCGCACAGGGCTCAGTAGTCGTAGAAACCCTTGCCGGTCTTGCGGCCCAGGTCGCCCGCCGTGACCATGCGGTTGAGCAGCTCCGGCGGGGCGAACTTCTCGTCCTTGCTCTCGGCGTAGATGTTGCTCGTCGCGTTGCGCATGATGTCCACGCCGGTCAGGTCGGCGGTGGCCAGCGGTCCCATCGCGTGGCCGAAGCCCAGCTTGCAGGCGATGTCGATGTCCTCGGCGGTGGCCACGCCCGCCTCGTACAGCTTCACCGCCTCGACCGTGAGCGCGGTGATCAGCCGAGTGGTCACGAAGCCGGCCACGTCCCGGTTGACCACGATGCACGTCTTGCCCATCGCCTCGGCCAGTTCGCGTGCGGCGGCCAGCGTCGCGTCCGAGGTCTTGAAGCCGCGGACCAGTTCGCACAGGCTCATCAACGGCACCGGCGAGAAGAAGTGCATGCCCACGACCGACTCGGGTCGGCCGGTGACGGCGGCGATCCCGGTGATCGGGATCGCCGAGGTGTTGCTCGCAAGCACCGCGCCGGGCTTGCAGATCCGGTCCAGCTCGCGGAATACGGCCTGCTTGACCTCGACCTGCTCGAACACCGCCTCGACCACGACGTCCGCGTCCGCGACGGCTTCCAGGTCGGTGGTGGTGGCGATCCGGGCCAGCGCCGCCGAGGCGTCCTCGGCGGTCAGCCTGCCCTTGGCGACGAACTTGTCGTACGAGGCCGCGATCCCGCTCAGCCCGCGCTCCAGGGCGGCGTCGGTGACATCGCGCAGGACGACGTCGTATCCGGCCTGCGCGGCGACCTGGGCGATGCCCGACCCCATGAGCCCGGCCCCGATGACGGCGATCTTGTTGGTCACTGCGCTACCTCTCCAGTACACGATCCCGAGCCGACGCCCCGCGGGCGCCGGTGCTCCCGGGAGCGTAGCCGGACCGTCGACGGCGCCGACGCACCCCTACCTGACGGGCCGTCAGAAACGCGAGGTACTCTCCGGCTCCGGCTCCCGGACGATCTTCGCCCCCAGCGACTGGAGCTGCGTCTCCAGGCCCGTGTAGCCGCGATCGATGTGGTGCACCCCGCTGACCGTGGTGTCCCCGTCGGCCACCAGGCCGGCCAGCACCAGGCCCGCCCCGGCGCGGATGTCCGCGGTCAACACCGGGGCGCCGGAGAGCTGTTCGACCCCGCGCACGATCGCGTGGTGTCCGTCGGTGCGAATCGACGCACCCAGCCGGAGCAACTCCTGAAGGAACACGAAGCGCGCCTCGAAGAGGTTCTCGGTGATCATCGCCGAGCCCTCGGCGATCGAGTTCATCGCGGCGAAGAACGGCTGCATGTCGGTGGCGAACCCGGGATACGGCAGGGTGACCACGTCAACCGCCTTGGGCCGTCGATCCATTACCACCCGGAACCCGTCCCGCACGTGCGACACCTCGGCGCCGGCCAGCGTCAACTTGTCGAGCGCGATCTCCAGATGCTCGGGGTGGGCGTTGCGTACCGTCACGTCGCCCAGCGTCATCGCGGCCGCGACCGCGAACGTGCAGGCCACGATCCGGTCGGGCACCGTGCGGTGGCGCACCGGCTTGAGCCCATCGACGCCCTCGATCTCGATCGTGGACGAACCGGCGCCCTCGATCCGCGCGCCCATCTCGGTGAGCATCGAGCAGATGTCCACGATCTCCGGCTCACGCGCCGCGTTGTCGATCACCGTGCGGCCCTGCGCGAGCACCGCGGCCATCAGGATGTTCTCGGTCGCGCCCACACTCGGGAAGTCCAGCCAGACGGTGGTGCCCTTCAGCCCGTTCGGCGCCTTGGCGATCAGCACCCCGTGCGAGTTCTCCACGGTCGCACCGAGCTTGACCAAGCCCTCGATGTGCATGTCGAGACCGCGCGAGCCGATCGCGTCCCCGCCCGGGTAGGCGACATGCACCTCGCCGCAGCGCGCGAGCAGCGGCCCCAGCACACAGATCGACGCGCGCATGCTGCGCACCAGGTCGTAGTCCGCCTCGAAGCGCGGCGCCGCCGGCACCCCGATCCGCACCGTCCCGGTGGTCTCCCCCTCGACCTCACAACCCAGCCGCCGCAGCAGCTCGCTCATGATCTCCACGTCGAGGATCCGGGGTGCCTCCTCGAGCACCGTGGTGCCCTCGGCGAGCAGCGCTGCAGCCATCAATTTGAGCGCGCTGTTCTTCGCGCCCGTGATCCGCACCTCGCCGGCGAGTCGCTGACCACCTGTCACCCGGAACCTGTCCATCGGAGAATCGTACTGATTCCCGGACCCGGCCACGGACCACGCCAAGCACGGACAAAGCGCGCCCCCAGGGCCCGTTCCGGACGATCCGCGCCCTAGGGTTTGCGTCATGGTCAACCTCACCCGGATTTACACGCGCACCGGCGACGACGGCACCACCGCACTCGGGGACATGTCGCGCACCGCCAAGACCGACCCTCGACTCGCGGCGTACGCCGACGTGGACGAGACCAACGCGGTGATCGGCGTCGCGCTCTCGCTCGGCAACCTGGACGAGGATGTGGTCAAACTGCTGACCCGCATCCAGAACGACCTGTTCGACCTGGGCGCCGACCTGTCCACCCCGGTGGTCGAGGACCCCAAGTACCCACCGCTGCGGGTGGAACAGAGCTACATCGACGCCCTGGAGGCAGCCTGCGACCAGTACAACGAGAACCTGGAGAAGCTGCGCAGCTTCATCCTCAACGGCGGCACTCCCGGTGCGGCGCTGCTACACCAGGCCCGCACCGTCGCCCGCCGCGCCGAGCGCACCACGTGGGGCGCGCTGGAGGTACACGGCGACTCGATGAACCCGCTGACGGTGAAGTACCTCAACCGCCTGTCGGACCTGCTGTTCATTCTGGCGCGGCACGCGAATCGCGAGGTGGGCGACGTGCTGTGGGTACCCGGCGCCAACCGCTGACGCGAACCCGCGCAGGCGTGGGGCCCGG
>NZ_KB889699.1 GCF_000372745.1 Embleya scabrispora DSM 41855
CGGCGTGACCCGGAACCGAAGGAGTTCATCCGGCAGCGTCCGGACCGGCGGTGGAGCCCGGAGCAGATCTGCCAGGCCCTGCGCACCGCCTTCCCGAACGAGCCCGAGCGGCACCTCGCACACGAGACCGTCTACCAGGCCGTCCATCTGCCGCACCGCAGCGGCCTGGAGCGCACCCCCGGCGTCCTGCGCACCGGCCGACCCGCTCGCCGTCGACGCCGCCGGCCCGACATACGCGCCACCCGGTTCATCGACCCNGGCACCCTGATCGGCCATCGCCCCGAGGAGCTCAACGACCGTCGAGTGGCGGGTGGTTAACGAGAACACGAACGGCCTGCTCCGCCAGTACTTCCCCAAGAGCACCGACCTGTCCCTCTTCGGCGCCCAGGACCTCGCCTTCGTCGCCGCCGAACTCAACAGCCGCCCCCGCAAGACCCTCGGCTGGAACACCCCCGCGAACCTCCTCGCTAAGCTCGTCGCAACACTGGAATGATCACCGTGTTGCGACGACTGCTGGAATCCGCCCTTTAGGCGTACAAGGCTATGTGCAACACACCCGCGCGTTCTCAACGAAACTGCGACATCCCCAGGCCAGACCCCTCACGGCCCTCGCCCGGACAGCCGCAAAACGTTCTCAACCAACCTGCAACACCCCAGCTCACACCACCACCCACACACCAACTACCACTGCGAAATCACAGCAACGTGTGGTGTCGGTGACTGAGGCTTCGTCATAGCGATCAGGTGTGGAGTGGCCGGCGCCGACATCCCGCAGTTCCTCACCACTTACCTCACGCAGCATTCCTCACACAAAACCCTCACCAACTTCCGAGTCGGCATCGGAACTCGCCCGCGTGCCACCGTCCGGGCTCCGGAGCGGGCGGCACGGGCGACGACAGGGGGCGGGTGTCAGGGTCCGAGCCAGGTGACCTGGGTGACGTAGATGCATTCCTGGCGGGGGACGGTGAGGTATTCGAAGAGGAGGTTGCGGGCCGGGTCGCTGTGGGTGCGAATGCCCGGGCCGGTGCCCTGGAAGTCGACACCGTCGAGATAGACCATCGAGTTGACCGTGGCCAGGTCCGCGGCCGCCTTCTCGACGGCGGACAGCACCTCGGACGGCAGACCCGCGGCGACCTCTTCCAGGCTGGGCAGCCATTCCCAGGACCAGTCACTCACCGGCGATCTCGCGGTGCGCCTCGGCGCGCAGGCGGGCGATCTCGGTCCCCGCGTTCCGAATCTCCCCGGGATCGTTCGACCGCGCCACGACACGCTCCAACTCTCGCAGACGCCGCGCGAGGGCGGGGCGGCGCTCGATCGCCACGAACACGGCCCACTTGCGCAGGAACAGACGCACCGCGTTCGGCTGGAGGTTCTCGGCTACCCAGTCCAGAGCCTCGTCCTCCTCCTGCTGGAACTCCGGCAGATAGGTCGGACTCAACACGGCCACCGCCTCCCGAAGCGCCCGGATCTTCAAGGGCGGCATCGAAATCAGCGGCTCGTCACCCCACTCGGCATGCTCAGCGGTCATGATCTCCTCCTCCACCACCCAGTCAACCAGAACCATCCGACCCACACCCCGACGACCCCAAGTCCCACCCGACCGCCGGCCATCGCGAGTTCGCCGGGTCCGCCGGGTCCGAGACCGCCCACAACCGAATCGAGGTGACCGCACGCGAGCCTCGACGGGCCACGTGAGGTTCGGGGCGACCGCGAGGCGTCGCCCGTCCCCAGTCGCCGAGACGAAGACGACGCCGTCGGGTGTGACGCGGCTCGGGTACCCCGGGGGATGTGACGAGTGCGGCGCCACTCCCGTACGCGGCGATCGCGAGGTCCGCGTCGCCGGCGTCGTCCTGTACCACGAAGCCGGGCCCCGATGTCCTGACCCACAGCGCGTGGTAGAGCGTGTCGTCGTCGCCGCGGCGGAAGGCGACGCGCGGCGCGCATCCAGTCTGCGCGGCGGGCTGTCGTCTCGGTCGCGGTGGATCCGGTCGGCTACCGGCGCTCTTGCTGGGCGGCGAGGAAGCGTTGCAGATACCCGTGGAAGCGCTGCACATCGTCGGCCGACCAGTCGGCGGTGAGCTCGGCGAAGACGGATTCCTGCCACCGGTGGGCAGAGGCGAGCATCTTCGCTCCCTTGTTGGTGACGAGGAGTCGCCGTTGCCTCGCATCGGTGGGCGAGGCGACCTTGCGGAGGTAGCCGCGTTCGACCGCCTGGGTAAGGAACCGGCTCGCGCCGGACTGGTCGATGCCCAGTTCGTCGGCGACCGCATTGACCGTGGCGCCCTCGTCGCCTTGGAGGGCGGCGACGGCCTCGGTGACCATCACGTCGCGTCCGCGCTCGGCGTCGACGCCCTGACCTGTGCCGGTCCACCGACGTGACCAGTACCGCACTACGCGGAACAGCGCACGCCCCGCCCTGGCACGTTCTGCGGGCTCCGGTGTCTTCGTGTCCACGCGAAAGAGTCTATGCGATACGCATGTACAGTGTATGCGTATCGCATAGATCGGGAGGGTGATGAAAACCGAGGCATCACCAAGGTCAGGCAACCGCCGGGCAGTTCCGGCGCGTGTCGAGCCGGCGTTCTTCGCACTGCTGCTCGGGATGCTGCTCGCCCAGCTCGACACGAACATCGTGGTGGCGGCTCTTCCGGGCATCGGCGACGACCTGGATGCCGGACCGGCGATAGCGGGGGTGACCGCCGCGTATCTGCTCGCCGTCACGGTCACGACGCCGATCGCAGGCAAGCTGGGCGACATCCTCGGCCGGCGCGCGGTGTTCGTCGGCTCGGTGCTGGTCTTCGCCGCCGGTTCCCTGGCATGTGCTCTGGCACGCTCGATGCCGCTGCTTGTCGCGGCTCGCGCCGTGCAGGGCATGGGCGGGGCCGGGCTCATCGTGACAGCGGTGAGTACCCTGGGCGTGCTGTTCGACAAGACCGAGCTGATCCGCCGGCAGGTGTGGCTCACCGCGGTCACCGCGATCGCGGCACTGGCCGGGCCTCCCGTCGGCGGGTACCTCTCCGCGTGGGTCGGCTGGCCGGCGATCTTCCTGGTCAACCTGCCCGTCTGCGTCCTCGCCCTCGTGATCGGATACTGCGGTCTGCCGGGCAGGTCCGGCACGACCAGCCTGCGTGGCTTCGACTTGGCCGGAGCGGTGCTCATGCTCGTGGCGACCTCCGGCATCGTCGTGCTGGGATCGTTCGAGGCGATCGCCGGCTCCGTCGTCCCCTCGGCGGCGCTTCTGGCCCTCTCCGTCCTCGCGACCATCGCGTTCGTCGGACGCGAGCGGCGAGCCGCGGACCCGCTCGTCCCTCCCGCGATCTTCGCCTCGCGAGGATTGTCCCGGTCCATCATCGTCACCGGGATCGGTGGGGCCGCGCTGTTCGGAACGTTCACCTTCGTTCCTCTGGCCGTGAACGCCGGCACCGGGTACGACGTGTCGACCGTCTCGACCCTGCTGGTCGCCCTCACCGCCGGCCAGCTCGTCATCACCGCAACCTTCTCGGTCGTCGCGCGGAAGTTCCCTCGCATCGTGCCCTGGGGACGGCTCGGTCTGATGCTGGGTGTGGTGGGCCTGGGCCTGCTCTCGATCCTCCCTCTCGGGAGCACCTGGCCGAGTCCTCTCGTGCTGGGAATCGCGCTTGTGGGCCTGGCGCTGTCCGGTGCCGCCCTGGGTCTGCTGATGCAGGCGTACACGCTGCTCGGCATCACCACCGCCCCGCCCGAGCATTTCGGCTCCGCGATGGCCACACTCACCCTCGCCCGACAACTCGGTGGCTCGATAGGCGCCGCCGCGTTCGGCTGGCTGCTCATCATGATGTCCGGCTCATCGGACGCCACCGTCGCGATCCTGGCCGTCGCCGCCGTCCTGCTCGCGATCGGGCTTGTCGTCGCACCACGGCGCCGTGACGAATCCGAGGCCGAGAGCACATGATCGTCCGGCAGTGGTGACACCCGATCGAGAAGCAGACCGGCTCGGAGGCCTGTGAGGTGGGCCTGCGATGTCGGCGTCGATCACGCAAAAGGCAAGGACTGCCGGGCGCGCGTTCGGCCCACGAGTCGAGGCCGTGGAGGACGAGCGCGGCGGCGGGGTGGAGGACGACGAGCCGGTGCTTTTGCGGGACGACCGGCTCGCCGGCGCCGCCGGTCCCACCCGACGAGCCCGATGGCCCTCGGGAAGGAATACCGCACATCTCGAATAGCGCTCCCCGCCAGTCGGTGCCGCCGCCTGGACCACGGCCGAACGCCAGGCGTACGCCCACGACCCGGACGACGGGCACGGCGACAGAGCGCAGTTCGCAGACGTCGCTCGAGCACGGGGTGGGTCGCCTGTGTCGGTCGACGACGTGGGCACCCGAAGGCGGGTGATCGGGCAGGACCGCGGTCGCCGGCCACCTGGGAGGGTTGGCGGGACTTCGTCGCCGCGCCCGTTCCCGTCCCTCCCCCGCCCGGCGCCGAACCGCGGGGCCCGGAGGAACGCCTCGCCTATCACTCCCGGTTCGCCCGCCGTGCGCACCCCCGCCATCGACGCGCTCGCGAAGAACGTGCGCACCCTGATGATCCCGGGCCGGCACCAGGACGTCACCGCACGCCCCGGCCTGATCGTCACCGGGCCCGCCGCCGCGGGAAAGACCACGGCCCTGTTACAGGTCGGACGCGCCTGCCACCTCGCCCACACCGCGCGAAGCCGCGCGGGCGGCAGTGAGGGCGGCGGTGAGGGCGGCGGTGAGGGGGTACCGGTCGCGTACGTCCTCGTGCCGCCCGCGGCGACCGCGAAGACCCTGGCGGCCGAGTTCGCCCGCCACCTCGGCGTGCCGATCACCGACCGGATGACCCAGGCGCAGATCACCAACGCCGTCTGCCACGTCTACGGCGAAGTAGGGGTGCGACTGGTGATGATCGACGAGATCCACCGACCCAACCCGCGCACCACCGCCGGCGCGGAGACCGCCGACCTGTTGAAGGACCCGACCGAGCGCATCGGCGCGACGTTCGTGTACGCGGGCATCGACGTGGCCGCCACACCGTTGTTCACGGGGGTGCGCGGGGCGCAACTCGCGGGCCGGGCGGCGTTGATCGACTGTGGGGCGTTCCCCGCGCGTGTGGGTGGGGCGGAGCCGTTCCTGGACCTGGTCGCCGCGATGGAGAACGCTTTGGATCTGCGCGCCCATCGGGCGGGGACGCTGCCCCGGTTGGTGTCGTACCTCCACGCCCGCACCGCCGGGCGGATCGGCAGCCTGGCCCGGCTCGTCCGCCGGGCCGCCGTCACCGCGATCCTCGACGGCACCGAACGCATCACCCGAGGCGGCCTGGACGCCGTGCGCATCGACCACCTCGCCGAGGAGCACCACCGGCCCCGCAACCCCGCTCGGGCGCGCACCCCGCCCGCCCGCGCGACGGCGTGACGCGTTCCGTGAACGCGAACGAAAGGGCACGCGGGAGGGGGAAGGCGCGCGGGGGGAGGGGACGCGAGAACGACGGGTGCGGCGGGGAGCACCGCGGCCCGGGCCCGACGTGGCGATACCCGCAGCTCCCGCCCTCGGGTGCCCTGCGGGTCGCGCCCGTGGCGTTCGAGTCGACCGCCTCGTACCTGGGGCGCCTCGCGGGCGCCTACCGCATGGGGGCGGCGCAGTTCCTGGACGGCCTCGGTATCGAACTCGACGGCCCGGGAGAGCGAACGGGACCGGGACCGGCGGCGCCGCGCGTCGAGATCCACCTCGACACCGAGGCGCGGCTGCGCCTGGCCGCGTTCACCCGGGTCCCCCACGACCACCTGACGCAGGCTCTGCCGCGTCCGACCACTGCGGCCGAATCCGGCCCGCGCCCGCCCGCCGGACACAGCCGGCCGGCATCGACGACACGGTGGGGCCGACCCGCGTCGGCGAGGAGGACACGACGCGCAGACGGACGGCCCACGCGCGGGTACGCGTCCTGGACACCGACGAGCGACCCACCCGGGCCTGCCCGGTGTGCGTACGACGCCGTACCTGCGGGGCTGGCGATGTCGTGTGGACGTATCCGCCCGCGCACCGCGTGTGGTGCCCCCGCCACCGGTATTGGGCGAGCGAGCCTCGACTGCCGGGCCCCCTCGACACAGGTGGGTTACCCGAGATCGGCCGCGCGTATCGGTCCCACCTGCGCCTCGCGCGACACCGTGACAACGCGGCCGCGTACGCCTGGGCCGGGGCGGTCACCACCCGCCGGCAACGACCGCGGACACCACTTGGCACGACGCCGGCAGTCGCGGCTGGGCCGGCTCACCGCGGGCAACCCCGCCCCGGCCGCGACCGACGGCGGCGTCTCGCCGGTTCTCCTGGCCCGCGGTGTGGTCACCTATCCCGAAACCGTCGCCCTCGCCCGCGCGTTCACCACACTCCCCCACCCCGCCCCGCGGGACACACCCCACGGGCCGGCTCACGCGTGGCGACACACGCGGGCCCTGGCCCACATCGCCGGCCACCTCGAACTCCCCCGCCTGACGGTCGCGCCCGACGACCTCCTGTGGGCGAGACTCCACCACCACAACCCGGCCCGACCCGCTGCCCGGGGACAATCACCGACCCCCGCAAAACACCAGGCCACAAGGCCGATCAGGCCTGCGAACACCCACCTCGGGCACCCCCGCACCGACACCCCGAGACCCGAGAAAAACCCGCAGATGCCTTACGACGCATCAATACATCAACGAGAAAACCACAACAGTTCTCACGAAACTACGAAACCCCAGGCCACCACCACCGGGCCGACCCCAAGAAACCCCCACCACCACAACCCGAAACCATCGACCGACCCCGCCGGATTCTCAACCAACACACGAAACCCCAGATGGGCCATCAACCCACCCCACCACCGCAATGCTCCGCCACATCAAGGCCCCAGAACCGGCCACGACAACCCTGGGCGGCCCCGATCGAAAGCCCGAAAGTTGTAAGGAAAATCCGGGGCAGGAATCGGGGCACCGCAGAGCACCCACCTCCACCCGGCGCAGCACCCCAACCCACACGGCGGACCGGACACGGCCAACTCACGGGCACGCATGGGAAGTTGCAGGACACTGCCCCGCAGGACGTCGTCTCCCCGACACCGGAAACCACATCCAAACGACACGAACGGCGCCATGCGAGGCCGCGACCCCAGGCACACCGACCCACGACATCCTCACACGGCCACCACGACACCCAACCGCAACTCCACAGCGCCCTACGGCCCCCACGCCGCCACACAACAACGAACCGGCACCGACTGGCAAGGGCAGGGTTCCGGATCCTGTTGGTCACAGTTCGGCGACGTTCCCAACCCAGACGGGTGAAATCAGGCCACACCGCCTCGGAAACCGAGAACCCGACCTGCGTGGAAGCATACGGATCATAGCTGAACTAGTTCAGCTCGATTCCGAACATCGCGCAAGGCGCGATAACCATCCCGGGAAATCTTGGCCAGAAATCGATCGTGACCTCCATAAGTACTTCCATCAGAGGCCATGTACAAGAATAGGTTCCCACTGGCCGATTGCCCAATTGGGCACAATCCACGACCAAGTCGCTCCTCATATCCTGTCACCAGTGACCGCATAACTCTTCGCGACGAAGCAACGCCTGATATCAGACATGAATGCAATCCACCAACGGCCGGGTGCCTAGGATAGGTAAATTCAAGACCACTGCATTCTGCCATGAACTCACGGACTGCATCAGGGACCGCGTATCCGAACAAGGACCACGCCTGAAGGTCGGCTGTCAGATCCACGTCCCGGCCTGGGCGCCACCCGATACTCGTCATAAAATTGACTAGATCGACATCGCCAGATGCCAAGGTCATGAGACCCATTCAGCTCGCCGCCTCCCTAGCACCACCGCCACCCAACAGGAACCGACAGTTGTCACAGGAGGGGAAATTACCTCCTGTTGTCCGATATATAGTCGCATACTCTACCTCATCAAGCATGATACCAGGCCGCTTCCACAGTAGATTATTACAAGCATTGAATTCGGCACACTCACCCATTGGCCAATCCTCCAAAGAGCCACCGTGCTGTTTCGTCAATGCATCAAGGCGTGCCTGCAGTTGCGGGTGGACACGCGCGGGAGTCATTCCACTTTCACCGTAAGACCATTCCCCTGTATACGTATCACGGGCAACTGCCCCTGCCGTGTTCTGGCTCGTCGACTTCGCTGATTCGATCCTGGCGAGATCGTGCAGATCGCAGTTATGCACGAGAGCCGAGACGGTGCCCGCCAACACATAATAGGTATGGTCGGCATCCACGGTCAGGTCGTATGTGCGTTGCTCCCGAGCAAGGATCCGAATCGCGCTAATCTGAACTCGGGTGCCTGCGGAGGTCTGGAGCCATTGGCCTGGGTTGAGGTCGCCGGCGTTGATCCACTGCTTGAGATCCGGGATCCAAAATGGGTGGTTAGTAGTGGTGATGATGGAGGCTTCGCCGTCGTCGGTTGTGATGGTGAGATCGGCGAATTCCTTGTCGTCCTCGGTGGTGATGGCGGCAAGCACGGTGCGGGGCTTGGACTCGCCGGTTTCGGGGTCCGTGGCCAGGACGACGTCACCCGGTTGGATGTCCTGGATGGCCTTGGTGGTGCCGTCGGCCATGAGGACGCCGGTGCCGGGGACGAAGCTGTGGCAGACCCGCGCATACTTGTTGATCACGCCTTGGGCCACACCACCCGTCAAGGCGCCGACGCCGGCATCCTCGGCGATCTTGACCAGGGATTCGGTGGAGCTGCGGTCGCCGTGGTTGAGCTGGTCGTCGAGGGCGCCGTAGATGGAGTTGCCGAGTGCTCCGCACAGCATGGCCCCGCCCACCGCGGATGCGCCGGCGGTGGCCGCGCCCGCGCTTGCGGCCGCTGCCATGCAGCCCCATTCGGCGAGGCCGCCGACCACGATGGGGGCGACCTTCTTCCAGTTGTCCTCCGCGTAATGGACCGCCTGGGAGGTCTTCTTCTTGACCCCGCCCCAGGCCTTCGCGAAGGGGTTCTGGTTGCCCTTCCCCTTGCCCGTGTGCGAGGTGGGCTTCTTGGGCTTGTCCATGCAGTAGTTGACGCAGCCGGCCGTGCCCCCGGGGGCTGTGGGCGAGGTGGTGGTCTGGTCGGTCCCGGAGCCTCCGCAGGCCATGACGTTGCCGCAGTAGACGGGGTCCGGGTCGCAGGCCATGACGTTGCCGCAGTACTTCATCCCGGAGGGGTCCGAGAACGTCAGGGGGTTGTTGTTGCTGTAGGTGTAGCCGTGCATCTGGCCCGCGTCGGTCAGGTCCATGATCGGGTCGACGCTGATGAAGCGGCCGAGGCTCGGGTCGTATTCGCGGGCGCCGACGTGGGTCAGGCCGGTGGCGTCCATGGGCTTGCCGAGGAAGCCCTTGTCGTCGGGCCATTGGCCGTTGGCCTGGGTGGGTTGCGGGCCGCGGGCCTCGCCGAAGGGCTTGGACTGGCGGCGGGTTGCCGTGAGGGTGGCGGCGTCGAGGGTGCTGCTCGGGGTGCCGTGGTGGTCGGCCGCCATGTACACCAGCGCACCGTTGCCGCTGCGGACGACCGTGGTGCCGCCACCTGTGGGGTAGTAGCGGGTGCCGACGACGGGGCCGGTGCCGTCGGTGTTGGTGGTGAGTTCGTCGCCGCCGAGGTAGAGCGTGGTCTTGCCGGCTTCGCGGCGGATGATGCGGCCGCCGTCGGCGTCGTAGACGTAGTCGCTCGTGCCGGTCGCGGAGGCAACCTTGGTGAGCTTGTCCTCTTCGTTCCAGGTGAGGGTCTGGAGGTTGGAGTCGGCGCCGGGACGGGTCTTCGTGTTGCCGGCCTGGTCGTAGGTCAGGCCGGTGGTGACGGCCTCGCGGGTGCCGGTTTTGACGGTGACGGTGTCCAGGCGGTGGGTGCGGTCGGTGGACTGCGCGCCCGGGCGGTAGGCGTACTCGGTGGTGACGTTCTTGGTCGGGTCGTTGGTGGGGTCGTGGTCGACGAGTTTGGTGCGGTTGCCGACGGCGTCGTAGTCGAAGGACTGCCAGTACGGGTCCGGGCCGCCGACCGTGGTCGTGTTCGGGGTCGGGGTGGTGCAGTTGCCGAGGCCGCCGGGGCGTGTAATCGCCGGGGTGTCAGGCGCCGACGCTGTGACCTGGACGTCCCTCTTCAGTCTCACGACATGTCGGCCGGCGGTTGTCTCAGCTCGGTGTCATTTCCTCAGACTGTCCGGCAGGCTGCATCACTGCCCAGAGGCGTCACGAACCTGCTTCGGCACCCGTCCCTTCCATCCACTCGCGGACGGTTACCGCTCGCTCGATGCGGCTGACAATGTCCTTCTTGGAGGCCGGGTCCAGGGTCTCCGGGATCTTGTCGAAGGTGTCGGGAAGGACGTCGAGCAGCCCCCAGATCTGTTGGCCGGTGTTAACGGTCAGCAGTTGCTGGCACCTCCACTGCAGCGGCATCTCGGGGCGGTGCGTGAGCCGCTGCACGAGCGTCGGGAACAGGTAGTGCGTCGCCTCTGCGGCGAGGTGCTCGCGGAGCCAGTCGACCGGAAGCCGCTGGCTGAAGCCGTGAATGGCGGCCTCTTGGGCCAGGTCCAGGAGTTGAGCGGTGTCGACGGCTCGAACAGTGCGGGGAAGGGTGGGGGCCATGTCGCGATGATGCCAAGAAGTCCCCGCAGGGCCGAGAAGTCAGCTGAACCGAGATGCGACCTGGCGACGGGCAGCCCCCAGACTGCCTCGAACCGGTCGAAGCGGCCTGGTTGTCACCGGTGAGGCCCGCGACTCGTCGGATCGGTGCGCGGTGTTCGGGCGCCCGGCACGATCCGAAGGCGAGCGCCCGGGTGACGTCCCATCAGGAGCGGTTGAACCAGCGGCGTTTGGCCCGAGGCTGGGGCGAGGCTCCATCGGCCTGGGTCACCGACGGGTCGTCGTACTCGCGGGAGATCACCCGGACTTGGCCCGACTCGACGTCGTGGCGCACCGTGTCCAGACCCAGGCGGTCCAGCTGGGTGATGCTTTCGGCGTGGATGGTGGTGTTCAAGGGGAGCATCCCGACCTTCGGGTGCGTCCGGCCGAGCTTCACCTCCCCGCCGAGCAGGATCTGCAGCAGATGGTCGGCGGAGGCCGAGGGCAGGTCCTCGTCCACGGCAACGTGCAGCATCAGGTGTTCCTCGCCGGTGGCCCGCCATCGGACCTGCGCCACCCACACCGAGCGGACGGCGGGGAACTCGCGGACCCGCCGAACGAGTGCGTCGCACAAGGCGACCGCCACTGGGTCGGTGGACCATTCGAGCTTCATTTCCGCCCCGGGCCCGTAGGTCGCCCAGTCCCGCAGCACGTGCTCGGAACAGATCGCCTGTCCGTTCTCGGAGCGGATCCCGAGCACGGCGACGCCGGTCTTCTCCAGGATGTCCCTCACCCGCACCGCGTCGCAGTGCACCATCCCGGCGGCCGCTGGCAGCAGTTGCGCGCCCAGCGCCGCGTCGGTGAAACCGAGCAGCGTCGGTGGCTGCTCGTCGTCGGGGAGGAACATCACGGATCCGGTGTCGGTGACGGGAACGAACACCCCGCCCTCGAACAGCGCGGCGAGCACCGCCTCCGGCCCGGGCTCGAGGCCGTCCGCACGGCGGTCGAGAAGGTCGGCGAGACGTACGTTCGAATGCTCGATCACGCGTGCAGCGTAGTACCCGGACCTCCACCGGCCCCGCCCCATCGTCAAGGCAGCAGGTTGAGGCGTCACTCGAACGAATGACGCCTCAACCTGCTGTCCTGTCGCACTCGGGATATCCGTGGATCTTGTCCAGCGCTGCAGGCTTGCCAGGTCGGTTGAGAACTGTCCATCCGCGCGTTCTCAGCCGACCTGGCTTGTGCGAAATCCCGGCGTGGCTGCCGAAGCGGATCCGATCAGGCGCTGGTTCGCGCCGCGACTGACCGGGCCATGAGCTCGGCGGCCTGGCGGACCTGTGCTGCGTACGCCCCCTGGCTAGAACGGGGGCTCCAGGGTGAACTCGCCCTCAGCAGACCAGGGATCATCTTGCTTCCGCCGCTCCGCTGCCTCCCGTTCCCGCTGTTCGACGGTCGCGCGCGCCTCGGCGATCGTGGGGATGGAGTCGAGGGCCTCGGCCGGACGATCGTGCCTGATCAGCATGTCGGGCAAGTCGTGGTGAACCAAGTAGTGAGTGGAGGAGCGGAGCAGTGCGAGGGCCTCCTCCAGTCGTCCGTCCCGCTCCAGCAGCCGCGCCAGCGCGGTGTCCCACCGGCCCGGCTCCCGCTTGTTGAGGGTGGTGGCCTCCGAGATGCCCTCCGCGCAGCGGCCCGCCTCGCCCAGCAGCCAGAGCCGCAGGTGGCGGACCTGGTCCGGGTGCTCCTCGACGTATGCGACGGTGAGGCCGTCCAGGAGTTCGAGCGCCCGGTCGGGCCGGCCGTCGTCGACGAGCAGTTCCAGCGCCCAGTGGAGGAAGTTCCAGCAGTCGTAGTACTCGTAGGTGGGCCGACCGATTTCTACGGCTTCGTCGACCCTCCCCCGGCGGACGAGGAGGCGCATCAGCGCCGCCCGGTCCTTCGGGTGGTCGTGGGCCTCGATCCCCTCGCGCAACACGGTCTCCGCCTCGGACGCCCGCCCCGCGTCCTCCAGCGCCTTCGCGTACACGTCGAGAGCGGAGCGATGGTCTTCGGCAGCGAGGGCCCCCAACTCCTCGATCAGGCCCTGCCGGGCGAGGAGTTCCGCGTAGTACTCCGGGAAGTTGACGGGGTGGCGCTGGCCCGAGGCCCACTCGGCACGCAGGACCTCGACGGCCTCGTCCGCACGCCCGGCCCGCTCCAGGACCCGGGAGATCAGCAACAGCACGTCCCACCGGTCGGTCCGGCCCGTCCCGCAGGACTCACCGCAGCGCTCGCACGCCCCGGCCTCCGCGCGCTCCCCACGCTCCGCTTCCCGCGTGAGCACCTCCAGGACGAGGTCGTCGCGTCCCTGGCCCTCGGTCACCTCGACCAGGCGGGACCGGAGCCAGTACTCCCCGAGATGGGGCGTGAGCACATCGACGGCCTCCTCCACCCGTCCGGCCTTCGACAACAGCTCGGCGTAGCGGGCGCACACGTGGCCGTCGCCCAGCTCGGCGGGGTCCGGACGCACCATCGCGAGTGCCTCGTCGTCCTCGCCCCGGCGGATCATGATCTCGGCGGTGACCCACTCGGCGGCCCGCCAGCGGATATCCGCGAACGGGTCCACCAGGGCCAGCGCCCGATCGAACTCCCCGGCCGCACACAGCTCCCGGGCCGCCGCCTCCGCACAGTTCCAGTCCCCACGCTCCCGCGCCGCCCGGATCAGCAGTTCCACCTGCCCCAGGTCGAGGAGGGTCCGCACCATCCGCGGGTAGACGCCACCATGGTTGCGCGCCTGCCAAGCAAGATCATCGATGTTCACGCGGGCACCCTACGAACTGCCACCGACAGCCTTCGCCCAGCCGCAGCCGGGGTGCCGACACAGACCCCGCTCGGCTCACGAAACGGTGCGAATCCGACAACACGGATGAGATCGAGTGAGAATCCGCCAACTGCAATGCGACAGGACACCTGCAGTTCTCAGCTCCATGTCAGATCTGACATTCACCTGACATCGTGATTGAGAATCTGACACGAGTTTTGAGAACCTACACTGGCCGTCACGCGGCGAAGCCGACTCCGGTGGCGTATTCGTAGCCGCCCCAGTCGGAGCCCAGATCCGCCAGGACCTCGTCTGTCCACAACTCGTCCAGGGCGTGTTCGTCGCCGGTCGCCCAGGCGCGGACGATGGCGTCCCACCGGCGGACGTTGACGCTGCGGTGCCCCGCGACACCGGCCCGGCGGTGCTGGTCGCGCACTCCGGACTGGTCGTGCGGGTGCAGTTCCACCCGGGTGCCGCGGCCGCCGTTGTTCAACCGGCGGATCAGCGAACGGGCCACGTTGCGCCGGCGCAGGTCCCGGTAGGCCGCGTCGATCCGGCGCAGGTTCGCCCGGCTCGGCGTGCGGTCCTCGGCCAGCCAGGCCGCGAGGGTGCGCGGCGTGACGGTGATCCCGGCGCTGTCCATCGCCTCGTAGCCGGCTCCCGAGGCGGTGAGGTAGCGCAGGCGGGCGGCGAGGCCGCGTTCGGTGTCGACGGGGGAAGTGACGCCGTCGGCGAGTTCGTCCAGGCGCTCGGCCGCCAGGGCGGAGGCGCGCATGCCGCGCATCCCGTATTTGCCGGGCTCCAGGGAGCGGTACGGCATTCGGCGTTCAGTTCCTTTCCTTGGTCTGGAGGGTGTAGGTGTCCTTGATCTTCACGTCGCCGACGCCGCGGCCCTTGGTAAACACGGTGCGCCAGTCACCGCCGGTGAGGTGGAGTTCGTCCGTGCCCATCACCCGCACCACCGTCAGGCCGCCCTGGTGGGCCTTGAACGCCTTGACCCACAGGTTGGAGAACGCCTGGGAGCGGATCATGTGCATCCAGTCCGGGCGATTGATCTCCCGGTTGTAGTTCGAACCACCCATCGTCGAGACGAGTTTGGCGTACATCTGCTTCACGTAGTCCAACGTCACGTCATCGCCCTCCGCGATCGCCGCGTCGCGGGCATCGCGCAACGCGGTCCGCAACCGCTCCAGGAGGTTCTCCGTCGCCACCGCCGTCCACGAATCCAGGACCTGCGGCTCCTCGCACAGGCTGCCATACGCGGGCGACGCGCAGCGCAGGAGCAGACGCAGCGTGGGGTCGGTGATCCACAACGGGCCGGGCTCGTCCCGGTCGCCGAGCGGATTCGGCAGATCGTCGTGGTCCCACGCCGGGGGCTCGACAAGGTAGATGCCGGCGCGGCGGCGTTTGCGGCCGCGCGGCCCGTCGAAGTCGTCCAACTCCGGGCCCGCGCGGTGTTCGAGCGGACCGATCGGCAAGTGGGCCTTGAGCGCGGACAGGTACGCCGCGTTCATGTCCAGCGCAATGACCTCGTGATCCCCCGCGGGCAAGTGCCTGTTGCGCCACTTGGGGCGGGCCTCCCACACCGCGTCCGACTCCTCCTTGCTCCGTTTGCGCAGCAGGTCGGGCAGGGGCGGAAACCACGTGTGCTCGTACCGCGAACCCGCCCGCGACAGGCGCAGAAGCTCCATCACGTCCGGGATCGCCCGCCGGGCCAGGGCCTCGCTCGCGGCCGTGATCTCGCCCTCGGCGGCGGCCAGTTCCTCCGCGACCGCGCCCGCGATCGCACCGGGCAGCGGGTCCTCGTCGACGTCCACCACAACCCTGCGCGCCTTCTTCGACGCCGCCGGGGCCTTCGACGCGGTCGACGCCGAGCGGGCAGTCCCGCGCTCGGGCGCGGTCGACGTACGGGGCGCGGTCGCCGGTGCGCCGGACGCGGGTCGGTCCTGTCCACCCTCGGCGCGTTCGCGAGGAGTGGGGGCCGGGGATCCTGCGGTGTCGGCCGAGGCCGCGCCGACCGGGTCCGTCTCGGTCGAGGTCGGCAGGGGGTCGGTGAAGCGGACGTGTGCCAGGTCGGCGTGCAACGCCGCCTGGGCAACCGGGCCGAGATCGCGTTCGGCGACGATCGCGAACGCCTGCTCACCCTCACGCGTCAAATGCACCACGGTGTCCGCCTCGGCCAGCGCCGCCGCAACCTCGGCCGGCTCGCCCGCGCCGGTCTCCCACACGGCCA
This sequence comes from Embleya scabrispora DSM 41855, assembly GCF_000372745.1. Taxonomy (GTDB): domain Bacteria; phylum Actinomycetota; class Actinomycetes; order Streptomycetales; family Streptomycetaceae; genus Embleya; species Embleya scabrispora. The sequence goes on from NZ_KB889699.1 coordinate 15,613, forward strand.
CCACCGGCACGTCCAGGTCCGCCGCCAACCGGCGCAACGCGGCCACACCATGGCGGACATCGGGACCGACAAGGCCGGCCGCACCGGGGAGAAGGTGGTTGAGCGGATCCACCGCGACCAGGCGCAGTCCCGCGACATCCGCAACAGTCTCCCGGAGCAGGTCCAGGGTCAGGTCGGTGCCGTCGTCCAGGAGCAGTCCCCCGGCGGCCAGGCGCGCGGAGGCGGCGTCGGCGGCGTGGCGTTCGGTCTCGGTGAGGGTGCCGGCGCGGAGGCGTCGGTGGTCGACTCCGGCGGCGGCCGCGGTCAGGCGGGCGGCGATGTCGGCGCGGGGGCGGCCGGGCGTGCACGAGAGCACCGCGCTCGGCGCGTCGGGGTCGTCGGCCGGGGCCAGGGTCGCGGACAACACCGTGCCTGCCGCGAGCAGGCCCGCGCCGGCGCCGGGCGCACCGACCACCAGGACCAGGCGGCCGGGCAGAGCGCCGCCGCCCAGGGCCTCGTCCAGGGCGGTGGGGCCGAAGGAGACGGCGCGGCGGCGGGCGGTGGTCGCCTCGTTCAAGGCGGTCGCGAACGCCGCGACCCGACGCCCGGTCTTCGGGGCCGTAGACGGGGCCGGCGCAACGACGTCGGCGTTCCGGTGCGTGATCGCGGCGGCTGGCGCGGCCTGGACGGTGGCGGCCTCGGGGGTACCGGTGGGGGCGGGTGCTGCGGAGAGGTGGGTGATCTGGGCGTAGACGGTGCGGTAGCGCAGCACCAGTTGCGGCGTGCCCGCTGCGGCGGCGCGCACGAGGTTGCCCAGGCCCTGGCGGGCGGCGGTCATCGTGAACGCGGGCAACTCGCCCTGTGCGGCGATCACATCCGGGGTGGGTGGCGCCAGCGCGGCCCGGACGCCGTGGGGGGCGTGGATCACGATCCGGGCGCCGGCGGCGGCGTCGGCCACCACCTGGGCCCACTTGCGGCGGACCTCCTCCACACCCAACGCCACGTCCGGACCGGACCCGGCCGGGAGGCGGTACGGGGGTTCGGTCCGCTCGTCCTGATCCGACGCCCGGCTCTCGTCGCTCATCCGCCCGACCTCTCCCACGATGGCATCGATACCTCTGATCCTACCGTGATCCGACGTGAGAACCTGGCGAATGACAAGGAATTCAAGTCGGTTGGGACTGTGGATCGGTGCTCGGAGTAATCTCGCCCGCGCGGCTCCTGTCGTGACCGATGCCGCGAGGGGCGCCGAACCGAGCGGGGACGAGGCGGTGTCGGGTGGTGGCGGTCGATTTCGGCGCCGGCTCCGGCGAGTGTTCCGTCGGACCGAGACGACGGCCCCGCCTGTGGGTGGTTCCTCCGTCCCGGCCGGCTGTGTCGAGGCGGATGAGCGGGATGCGCCGGAACGGGTTTTGGTCGGGCGGATGGACCGTGACGAGTTCGAGCGGCGCCTCGCGGAGAATCGCGCTCGCCGGCCGGTGCTCGAGGACCGACGCACCGCGGGGTACCGGCTGTTCGACCTCGACGATGTCCTGTTGTACGTGGGCATCTCCGTGGATCCGAGGAAGAGGTTCCGCGGCCACCGGTACGGCAACAAGCGGTCGAAGCCGAAGGAATGGTGGCCTCGGGTCGCGTCGACCCGCATCGAGTGGTTCGACTCCCGCCCCCAGGCCGAATCCGCCGAGTCGTTCGCCGTCGTCACCGAGTACCCGCGCCACAACAAGGCCAAGACCGGGGAGGCGTCCGCCCGACGGTTCCGCCACCGTTGGCTGGAGGAGCGCCTCGCCGGCGGGCCCGTCCGGGGCCGGACGCGGGCGCGAAGGCGTGGAAGGCGTGGGACGAGTCCACCGCCGAGATCTGCGGCCACGAGGTGCCGTTCGAGCTGTGGTGGAGCCCGCACCGGCCGTGCGGCCGCCTGACGGCGGAACGCGCCGAGGCTGCGCGCGAGCACGGTCGAACGCTCCCGGAGCACACCGCGTGGCCGTTGCCGGCCGGGGAGCCGGCACGCCTGACGCGTCATCGTCACGGTCACTGCGAGCGTTGCCGGGTGCCGTACCCGTGCGCGGTGGTCCGCTCGGCCGCCGCACGCTTCGCGAACGACCCGCAATACGCAGTGCTGTGGGACCGGCCGGCCTTGCCGTGAACGCCATGGCGGATCGGGGCGCCGCGCGGCGGTGGGCCGAGAGCGTCGTGCGGCGACCGGCCGGGGTTGGCGGCCCGCTGCCGGCCGGTGTCGGGATCGCCTTCCCGGAGGCCCAGAGCGCGTGTTCGACGGCGTAGGTGGCGATCAGACGGTCCCGGGGGCGCCGCCGGGGCGGGCCCGTGGGTGCCGTCGCCGCGCGCACCGGGGAACGCGGTTCGCCGGGATTCGGCCCGTGAAGGGTCTCAGAGTGATCCTTGGCCGTCGGTGTCACGTTCGATGTGCGGGATTCCGATGGGTCGCGTGCTGGAGGAGGGCTTCGAACTCCGGCGCCGGCCAGGGGCGCTGTCGGGACAGGGGCACGCGGTGCCGGCCGGTGGCGATGTCTTCGAGGAGGTCGGTCAGGGTGACGTCCGGCCCGACGTCGCGGGTCGTCTGGGGTGTGGTGCCGGTCCAGGCCCAGCGCAGGGTCGCGGCGAGGGCGTGGCGTTCGTCGGCGGGGGTGAGACGGATGTGGGTGTCGGGGGTGGTGCTCAGCAGGCGGCGGGCGACGTCCGGGGTGGTGGCGTGGTCCATGCCGCCGCGATAGGGGTGCGGCAACGGCAACAGGGCGGGGTGGTGGGTGTATTCGTGGTCGACGAACGCCACTTCGTCGGTCGGACCGACCAGGACGTTCCACGGTTGGAGATCGCCGTGCCGCCACCCGGCCACGTTCAGGCGCTCCAGTGCCGTGAACGCGCGGCGGGCGACGGTGAGCAGGCGGGCGGCGAAGTCCGGCGGGGGGTCGGGGACGCGGCCTCGGGCGCACCAGTGCCACAGGTCGGTGCCGGGCAGGAACTCCACCGCGGTCCACACGCCGTCGCCGACCCGCCCGTGTCGGCCGTCGGGCGCGTGCAGGCCCTGGGAGTGGAGCAGCCGCACGGCGTGGACCTCGTGGAGCAGCAGGGTGGCGGTGGCCGGTTCGGTGGTGGTCTTGATCTTCCAGCGGCCGGCTCGCCAGGCGTGGGTGTGGTGCGCGGTCAGGGGGTGGGGCTCGTCGGCGACGTCGAGGGCGGTCAGTGCGGCGGCGAGCAGCGGGTCCATCGTCACATCCTCGCGCGTGTGGCCGCGGAATATTGGGGGTCGGGGGTTTCGTGGTGGGTGAGGAGGCGAGCGATCTCGGTGGAGATGGGCAGGCCCGCCAGGGCCTCGATCCAGCCGAACTCGCCGGCGCAGTTGGTCTCCAGGTAGGTCCAGCCGTCGATGGTGACGACGAAGTCCAGCGCGGCGTAGCGCAGGTCGAGTGCGCGTACGTGTTCCACGCAGGCGCGTTCGACGTCGGCGGGTGGCGTGATCGGCGTGTGGCGGCAGTCGGCGGCCGGGACGGTGCGCCAGTCGAGGGCGTCGGTGGTGGTGATCGACGCGGCGAACACCCGGTCGCCGACAACGGTCACGCGGGCATCGAACAGGCGGTCCTCGACGAGGGCCTGGAGGTAGTGCAGCGTGCCGGCGATCGCGGACAGGTCGTCGGAGTCGTGGAGGCGGGTGGTGGGGATCAGGGTGGTGTGGCGTTGGGTCAGTGCTTTGACCACGACCTTGTCGTGGTGTGCGGTCACGAACGCGCGGGCCTGGTGCGGGTCGCAGGTGAACAGCGTGTCCGGTACGCGCAGGCCGTGGCGGGCGGCGGAGGCGAGTTGAGTGGGTTTGTGCTCGGACGCGTCCACCACGAGCGGGTCGTTCACCCACAGAAGCGGATGAGCGCGGAGCAGCCCCAGGAGACTGGTGGTGTTCTCGTCGGCGCGCCATCGCTCGTCCGGGTCGGGGTGTGTGTCGGGGCGTGTGGGTTTGCGCCAGTACACCGAGGTTGTGGGTCCGAGGGTCGCGGCCCGGTGGCCGTCGTCGATGACGGTGGTCCAGGTGCCGGCGGCGAACCGGCCGCCGGCGGTGACGGTTTCGCGCAGGCGGCCGGGGTCCAGGCGGATGAACGCGTCGCGGTCGAGGCGGCTCGCCACCAGGTCGGCGGTGAGGTCGTTCTCGGCCGCGACGACGATCACGCGGGCTTCGCGACGGGGCATTACTTGGGGTCGTCCTTGCGGCGTACGCCGCCCTGGTCCTGGGTGCTGGTGTAGTTCGCCACGACCGCGGGATCGGCCGCCTCCACCAGCAGGCGGCCGTCCGCGACGACGTTCGCACCGGCCCGGGGGTCGTAGCGGTGCTCCGGCAGCGAGAGCGGGCGGGTGGTGGGTGCGGGAGCCGCGAGGCGGCGGGTCAGGAGCAGCGGGGTTGCCATGGGTGATCCTTTTCCTGTGTCGTCGGTGGGTGTTGTGTGGTGGGGGGTTCTGTGCGTTACCAGCAGACCGCGCTGCGGTGGGGGCGGGAAGGGTGTGTGCGGTTCGTGCAATCGGTGTGCGTGTTGTGCACACGGCGTCGACGCTGGGTGATTCGCCGGCTACGGTGGGGGCGGACATCGTCTGCGCGCCCTGGGGGTCGTGATGGTCGAGCTCCGTCCGCCGTGGGACGCGCCGCGGGTGCGGCTGTTGGCCGCGCGCGGCGACGTCGGGGGCTTGGTGCGCGTCGGGCGTTTGGCGCGGAACTGGCGGCAGCGCGACCTGGGTTCGATCGTGGGTTACTCGGCGTCGACGGTGTCGCGCCTGGAGTCGGGCGCGCGTTCGGGTCGGGATGTGGCGGTGTTGCGCAGGTTGGCCGCCGCGGTGGACATGCCTGTCGGGGTGCTGGGCGCGGCACTGGGCGTGAGCGCGCCGCTACCGGCTAGGGTGGGCCGGACCGCCGTGCGGCGGGAGGAGGAGGACGACTCGATGCGCCGACGCCGCCTGCTGACCGCCTCCCTCGCGGCCGTTCCCGTCACGATGCTCGGCGGGGTCGACCAGGCGCTCGCGTCGATCCCCACCCGCTCCTCCCCCACCACCGGGGGCGACGTCCTGGCCCGGCTTCGGTGTGCCCACGGGTGGTACGACAGCGGCGATCACGCCCGACTGGTCGCGGCCCTGCCGGAGTTGCTCGCGGCCGGGCACACCCACGCCGACACCGCTCCCGGTGATCAGGGCGCGTTCGCGCGCCTGGCCGCGTGCTACGACCTCGCGACCGAGATGCTCTCGAAGATCGGCCACTATCAGCGGGCGCGGACCGCGGCCGACCGGGCGACGGTGTACGCCCACCAGTCCGGCTCACCGCTCGCGGCCGCCTCCTCCGCGCGGATGCTCAGTATCGTGCTGCGCCACCAAGGGCAGGAGGCCACGGCCCAGCGCGTGACGCTGGACGCGGCCGCGCGGGTGGAGGGCACCGGGTTGACCACGCCGGAGCAGGCCGCGGCGTACGCCCAGATGTTGTGCACGGCCGCCTACACGTGCGCCGGGGCCGGGGATCGGGCGAATGCGTTGGAGTTGATGGCCGACGCCAAACGCGCCGTCCGGCGCGTACCCGCCGGACCCGAGGCCAGGACGGTGTTCACGGTGACGCCCGCGTCGGTAGGGCTGTACGAGGTCGGAGTGCTGTACTCCCTCGGCGACGCCGGCGCCGCCCTGCACGCCGGCCGCCGGCTGCACCCGGAACAGTTCCCCACCGCCGAGCGACGCGGACGCCTGCACACCGACATGGCCCGTGCGTGGTGGCAACTCGGCAAAGCCGAACAGACCGCCGACGCGCTGGCCGCCGCTCATCGGGAGGCGCCCGGCGAGGTGCGCGACCGGCCCTCCATCCGTGGCATCGTCACCGACCTCGCCCGACGACACCCCAACGCCATCGGCGTCCGAGATCTCCTCACCGCCACCAGGACGCAGTGAAAGCATCACGCCACGCCTCCCGGGATGGCGCGTCCTTCGCGGCCGACTTTCGTGGCAGTACGGCGCAGCGGAGGTGGTTGCCGGAGCGAGTGCGGGAGTTCGGATCGACGTGCGGTCTCGTCCGTCGACCGGTGGGGGTTGCTCACCACCGCTTGGCGCGGCCCCAGGTCCGCACGCAAGGCGGGCTGGTGGGCGGTTGCGCGCCCAAAAGCGTCTGCGCGCACAACGCTTGGGCCACGTTCGCGTGGTGCCGTCGCAGCGCGCTAGAGGCGGTTTCGGGCGGCCGCCGCGTCCCTGAGCCGCCGTTCGACCTCTTCGGCGAACTGCCGGGGCAGCTTCGCGGGGGGGGTACTGGTGGTAGCGGTGGAGTAGTTCGCCGGTCTCCCGGTCGAACCCCATCTCGGCCGGCCAGGATTGTCGGCCGGAGTTGCTGCGGATCAGCAGTTCCACGTAGAAGCCGGTCACAGAGACGATCGTGACGCCTTGCATGGTGGCCGCGACGTCGCGCACGACGGCCTCGAACGCGCGCTCCTCGGCGGTCGATGCGCGGCCGTCGGACGGCTCTTCGGTCGCGGCGTCGCGGGCGTATCGGTAGTCGCTGACGGCGCCGGCGAGAAGATTCACCGCAAACACGGCTGTGAGGCCGAGGGCGGCTCGCATCGGGGTCAGGCCCTTGCGTGCCCCGGCTGCGGGCGTTCGAGTGGGCTGGTCGGGCACGGCGGCCGCCTTTCCGGTCCGGAGGAACCGGTGCCACAGTAACGGCCGGGCAGTCGCCGCGCCGGGGTTCGGCGGTTCTCGTCCGGCGACCGCCTCGGCACGGGCCCTCGGCTCCCTCGACTCCGCCCGATCGGGGTGTCGGTGTCGGGTGTCGCACCTATCTTGGGGCCCGGTGCGTGGGTGCTCGAGGGGGGCGTGTGGCGGGCGGCGGCGGTCAGTCGTGGCGGTACCTGTACGAGCGGTTGGGCGAGAAGCCCTTCCAGCAGTTGTGCAACGCGTTGCTCGCGCAGGCCTTCCCGAACGTGCGGTGCTATCCGGTGGGGCATTCCGACGGTGGTCGGGACGCGGTCGACCCCGGCGGGGACCGGAAGGTGATCTACCAGGTCAAGTGGTCTGCGCGCGCTGAGAAGAACCCTGCCGGGTGGCTTGAGGCGACCGTCAAGGCGGAGGCCGCCAACATTCGGCGGCTGGTCGCCGAAGGCGCCGACGAGTACTACCTGATCACGTCCGTCGCGGGCACTGCAGTGCCCAAGACGGGCAGCATGGACGTTCTCGACGAGGCTTTGAAGCGCCTGAGCAAAGCATTCGGTATCCCGATGACGGTGTGGTGGCGCGCGGACGTCGACGCGCGCGTGGACGGCGCGCCCGCAACCCTGAAGTGGGCGTACGCCGACATGCTCGCCGGCCACGACCTGATTCGCTACCTGATAGAGGGCGATCGGCTCGCCGCGCACGAGAACGCCCTGCGGGACTTGCTGCTGCGGGTGATCGCCACACAGTGGGAGGAGGACGCGAAGGTCAAGTTCAAGCAGGTCGAACTCGACACCCACCGTCTCGACGACCTGTATGTCGACGTGGAGGTCACGCGTGTCTCCGCCCCGCGTGCCGTCGCCGGATCCCGGTCGGAGCGGCGGGACGAGCTGGGCGGGGCGGCTGCCTACCTGGCCACCGCCTCCCAGCCGTTGGCGCTGGTGCGGGGGGAACCCGGGCAGGGGAAGTCCACTCCGGGCCAGTACCTGTGCCAACTGCACCGTGCCGCCTACCTGCCCGACGCCACCGGCGCGCCGGTGGTCGCGCGGCCGCGGATGCCGCTGCGGGTGGACCTGCGTCAGTACGCCGCCTGGTTGGCGTTTCGCGATCCCTTCGGTGACGATGACGACGCCCTCCCGAGGAAGCCGGGCCTGCGTGCGCGGGGCTCCGTGGAGACGTTCCTCGCCGCGCTGTTGCGCGCGCGCAGCGGCGGCTTGGACGCGAGTGTGGACACCGTGAACGACGTCGTGCGTCGTCTGCCGCTGTTGCTGGTCCTGGACGGTCTGGACGAGGTGGCGAGCGAGGAGACCCGGCGGCGGGTGGTCGAGGAGATCGACGCGTTCACCGCCCGGTCGCGGGTGTCCCCGTTCACGCCGCAGGTCGTGGTGACCACCCGGCCCAACGCCGCGAACCTGGCCGAGCCTTCCGCGGATCGGTACGAAACGCTGGTGCTGTCGCGGCTGAGCCCGGAGCTGCAGGCGAAGTACCTGCGCAAGTGGGCGGAGGCTCGGGCGATCCGGGGGCCGGAACGCCGGTCGTTGGAGCGGATCTTCCGGCAACGGTCCGCCGAGCCGCACATCGCGCAGCTCGCGGACAACCCGATGCAGTTGACGATCCTTCTGTATCTGATCCAAAAGCGCGGGAACTCGGTGCCGGCGAGCAGAACCGAGCTCTACGCCTCCTACATGGAGACGTTCCTGGACCGCGAGGCGGAGAAGTCCCCTGCGGTGCACGAACATCGCGTGGTGCTGGAGGAGATCACCGCTTTCCTGGGCTGGCTCCTGCAATCGCGCGCCGAGATCCACGGGGACAACGGGCTGATCGCCACCCGGAAGCTGAAGAAGGAAATCCTGACCTATCTGTTCGACGCGCGGAAGGAGACCTCGCTGGTCGAGGATCTGTTCACCGGCGTCACGGCCCGGGTGTGGGCACTCACCAGCAAGGTCGAAGGAACCTTCGAGTTCGACGTCCAGTCGCTGCGCGAGTATTTCGCGGCCCGTTACCTCTACGCGTTCGCCGGCGCCGGCACTCCCCGCTTCGACAAGCTCGCCGTGCTGCGCGAGCTGATATCCCGCCCGTACTGGCTCAACACCACCCGCTTCTACGCCGGGTTCGCCCAACCGAACGAACTGGGCGGACTGATCGAATGCCTCAAGGAGGAGTGGAACAACCCCACGTGCCTGCAACAGGTCCGGTACACCGCGTGGACCCTGCTCGTCGACGGCGTGTTCCGCTGCCGTACCCCCTCCCAGCAGAGCGCCGCCGCGCTGTTTCTCGACCCGCTCAGCGTGCGCCTGATCAACAGCGCCCTCGACCGGGCCGAGATCCCTCCGCTGGCGTGGGACTGTGGTGCCAACGATCTGACGTCCGCGTTGCTCGACCAGGTCGCGGACGACCCGCACTCGCCCGCGACCGCGGAACGGCTGGCTCTCACCGGGAAACTCATCGACGAGGAGGGCGTCTTCGACGCATGGTGGCTGCCCCGCATGCGCGCAGCGATCGGGACAAAGGACGAACTCGTCTGGTTGACCATCGGCGCCACCCTCACCGCCGCGTCCCGGACCGAGCCCGCGGACCTGGAGGACCTGAACCTGGACGATCCCCGGATCGCCGCTGCGGCCGTCGCCGCCGGCCTCCGCACCAAACCGAGCTCCGCAGCGGAACGGGCAATGGTGCGTGCGGTACTCGACGGACACTGCTCCGACCTGGACAACGCCTCGCTCACCGGCTTCCCCCACGACCTGATCCGCGTCGCGGCCCCACAACACTTCCTGCGCAAGGTCCAACTCTTCCAACGCGAGGCGACTCCCGACGCCGAGGCGATCTACCACCCACCCGTCGACCACACCGACCGCAAAATCGGCAACAACGAACAGCGGGCGGCTCTGACCCGGCTGCACGAGCGTGACGGCCGCACCTCGACGCTGCGGCAGGCCCTGAAGTTCACCCGGGGACAACGCGGCACGACCTCGCCCTGGGTCAACGCCGCACGCGCCCTCGCCGGCATCTTCGGGCCGTGCTGGCTCGCTGCCGAGATCGCCGTGATCGGCGCCGCAACCCCATCCGCACAGTTCGTCACCGGCGGGGACATCACCCCGGCTCCGAACCCCTGGGTCCGGATGCGGACTACGGTCGCCTGGTGCAGGACCTGCGAAGGTTCCGCGACACCGGATCGTGGTGGACGGCACAGTACGAGCAACACCAAGACCCCTTGTCCCGCGCCACCTGGGTCCTGGCCCTGGTCGCCATCGCCTGCGACGACGTCCTCGTCGAGAACGTGACCCGCGTCGACGAGGCGACCCGCGCTCTGCCCGAGGAGACACGCCGCGCCTTGGCCATGAGCTCCAGCCGCATCGGCGCGGCCATGCTGATCACTCCGCGCAAAACGGACGTCCTCGTGGCGGCCGGTGGGCTCTCTCCGCTGGCGACCCTGCTCGTCGCCCACCATGTCATGCCGGGACGTTCTCCTTTGTTCACCACCGCACTGGCGGAGATGGCACCGTACGGGGCCGCGGCCTGGCCACTCGAGGAGATCGGACGAGTAGTACCAAAGCGCAACCATGAAAATTTTGCGGTACTGACGGAGGAACGCAGGGCCGCCCTCGCCGAGGCGGTGACGATCAAACCCTTCGCCCTTCCCTTGAGGCTGCTCAACTCCGCCGTGGCCCTACTCTCACTCACCGAGGAAAGACCACTCGGCGAAGTCGCCGACACCAAGGGCTGGTTCGGATAGCAGCCCTCGGGTGTACCGGGCCCTGACGTCCGGCACGGTCATCGCGTGGCCCGCGCCGGGTGTAGGTCTGCCTGTAGTTCCTCCCGCGCTGCCGCCCCCACAGGCGCGTTGGCGCGAGTGGGCAGGTCACGGGCGGATATCCGGAGCTTGACGTCCGGTCCGATCAAGGGAGGTCGGGCGGGTGCCGGTTGACGAGTCGCAAGAGTGTGGCGGAATCGGGCAGGGCTGAGGCGGGCTGGGGACGAGACAGCGGGTGGATGAGGACGGGGCGGGCGGGAGACGAACGAGGAGTCTCGGGGTGGGTGGAGGCGAGGGGTGCTCAGGAGTGACGACGGATCCGTCCGCCGGCCTGTGCGTGGCATGGTGCCGCGAGGCCCTTCCCGGTGCCGATCCGCGAGACCCGCCGTCCGGTGTCGAGTTCGTCCCTGCCGCCGATCGCGTCGTTGTTGCCGGACTCGGACGCGACGAAGGTCGTCGAGTTGGGGAGCATCGACGCGAACGGCGCCCCCGCGCCGGGTTCGTTGGTGCACTTGACGGCGACCGACGGAACGGGATGCGCCGAGAGCGCCTCGACCGCCGACGGACGTCCGTCCTCTCCTCTTCGGGGCCGCGTGGAAGATTCTCGATCTGCTCGTGGAACTCGTCCTGGAATCGTCCAGGCCGGTGCACAAACAGCGCGAGCGGATGCCGATCTCCTCCAAGGTGAACAAGGCCGAGAACGGCGGCGTGTAGGAGCAGGACCCCTTCGGGGGTCGACCCGACCTGTGGGATCGGATCATGCGAATGTACGCCGCGACCGCGGAACTTCGGCATACGCTCGTACACCGAGGACTCGTCGTGGATCCGTCCACCGGCACCATCTCCGAAACCTCGCACCGGGGCACCTCCTCGGCCGGGAATCTCACCACCGACCAGCAGTGGGCCTTGTGCGGGCTCGCCCGAAGCGTGGCGGACGCGGTACTCGGCGCAGCGCCGCTGACGACGCGTCAGACCGATCGGATCGGTTGGGACCTGGACGTTCTCGTCCGTCGGCACAAGCAGCCGTCGACGGGCGCACCGGCCTGGAGCGGCCTGATCCCCGTCGTCATCGTCCGACAGGGCCCGTTCGACACGCTGCGGCTCGACTTCGGGGCCATTCGCGCCCTCGCGCCCGGCCACGCGCATCACGATCTCGAGATCCACCTCCGGGACGGGAGGGTCCTCGCGGGGCCGTTGGAGGACGCGCCGCAGGGCGCGGCCGACCTCTCCACCGACAGGCCGCCTCCATGGCTCACGTGGCAGTGCCCCCCGGACACACCACGTCGACCGGGAACCGGGTCGGGTCGGGTCGGGTCGGGTCGGCCGTGAACGCCCGGGTTCCTCGTCCTTGCCGCCGGAGCACCGCCCACCCGACGGCCGGCGTGGGGAGGCCCGTGACGGGTAGTCCCGTATTCGGCGGGGCGTTGACGAAGGCGAACGATGCGTGGTGAGCCGGGCGTCCCGCGCATCACCATTTCGGGGCATGGCGACCGTTGTTCGGAGAGTCCGCGCGGGTGCGCTGGTGGCGTCGGGACGCGGAGCGGTGGCTATGCGTCCGGGATCCCGGTGGCCGAGCGCAGGGTGCCCTGGGAGAACAGGACGTCCGCGGGGGCGCCGTCGGGGGGAACGGCGAGGACGGCGACCTCCACCAGCGTGCGTTCGACGCGGGCCCAGCGCGGTTGTGCTCCCAGCAGGCGCAGTACCTTGGCGTTCGCGTCGTAGAGGATGTGGCGGCCGGGGGCTTGGCGGGCGTCGGTGACGTCGAGGCTGTCGAAGGTGCAGGTGACCAGGGCTTTGCCGTCACCGAGTTGCAGGATCGGCAGCCCGGGGTCGGTGGTCGGGCGGAAGTCGCGGGTCCAGGTGATCGGGCCGAGTTCGCGGGCGCTTTCGGCCTCACGGCCGGTCAGGCCGGTCGTGCGGTCGCCGGGGACGAACCGCTCGCCCGACGCCTTGGGGCCGGTGGCGGTGCGGCTGCGGTACGCGGCGAAGTCCGCGCAGATCCCGGCCGCCTTGCTCGCGGCCTCGCCGGTGAGGGTACGCGCGCTCTCGCCGTCGAGGGCGGGCATCGCGGGCAGCGACTCCGGCGCCGTCTGGCCCGGGGCGAAGGTCTCGGTGGGTGTGGGGAACGGCGTGGCTGGCGCGGTGGCGTCGACGAGGGGTTGCCCGGCGTCGCCGTTCCTGACGTTGATCGGGCTCGAGAACGTGGCCTTCCAGGGGCCGTTCGGCCTCTCCTGCCGGAAGTAGGTCAGGTCTCGGCCGTGTGTGGTCGAGGGCCAGCGGGAGTTGCGTGCCAGGACCGCGAAGTAGCGGGGGTGGCCCTCCTGGCGGGGGACGAAGAAGAACGGGTCGGACTGCTTGAACGGCTTGGGCGCCTCGTTGCCCGCGCGTTCGATCGCGTAGTCGCCGGTCGAGGCGGCGAGCAAGGGCCCGTCCTCGACATCGGCCAGCCGCCGATCGTCGCGTGTCGCGTTCGCCTGCGCCTTGACCTCGCCGTAGTGGGCGAATACCGCCTCCGCGTCCCGCCGGGAGAGCCCCGCCGCCTCGGTGGAGGCATGTGCGGAGGCGGCGGGGGTGGCAGAGGCGCCGGAAGCCGGCTCGCTCGAACCGGAGGACGTGCAGCCGGTGGCGAGCAGAACCACCCCTGCGGCCGCCGTCAACGCGGCGCGTCGGTGTGTCACCCGGCCGGGCCGGTGGCGAATGACCACGTGGCGCGTCCCCCGTCTCCCTGGTCGATCCGCACACCCTAGAGGGTGCCCCCGACCAGTGGGTACGGAGGAGGAGGTGGGACGAGCCCGCTCGTAGGTGCCCGGAACTCGCCCATCGAGTCCCGGCTCGTGGGCCGTGTCGGCACGTGTGTGTCATCGGGTTGGTCCGGGCCGGTGCACTTCGCGGCTTTCGCGCCACGACGACGGCCGGACGAGCGGGCCGGACTACCGAAACAACAGGGCACAGGTCCGGCACGCGTCGACATCGCGGAGCCGGGTCACGAACCGATGTTCGCCGCATCCCGAACACACCGCCTTCGCCGCGAGGTCCGCGCACCCCACACAGACCAGCTCGTCGCCGTGCTCAACACACACGGCCCGCCTCCGGCACCACGCACACGGCGCCTCGAACAGGGCCTTGCCCCTGGGGCACCACTGTGCCGTCGCGCGCGAGGCGCACCGCCCGCACGTGGCCTCGTGGCGCGCGATGCGGGCCCTGAACACCGAAACCGCCGACACCTCGACCACCCGTTCCCCGAGCACCGGCCCGCCTTCGAAGCACGCCCCGCTGCGGGCACGCCGGGAGTCCACGACCGCACCCTCGCAGGCGGATACGACACCGCCCGCCCCGTGCCCGCACCCGCCGGCGTGTCGGCGGGTGCGGGCACGGGGGCGGAACCGGACGCCCCGGAGAGTGGCGAATCGCCATTTCGGACCCGGAGGCGGACATTCCCCGTCTACGTTCGCGGTATGAGTTTCGAGCCGCGTTGGACGCGCAACGCCGATCCCGTCACGGTCGAGGACCGCATGGACCTGGAGGACGACCTGGAGCAGGAACCGGACGGCACCCGTGCGTTCGGCGCGATGCTGCGGTCGTGGGCGCATCCCGAACCGCGCGTGGCGCGGGGGCCGCACGTCGCCGCGTTCGCCCTAGCCGCCGCTGCGGCACTGGTGGAGGGAGCCGGCGGCACCTGTGCGGGGCCGCGCTACCGGGCACGGGAGAGCGCGGTGGAGATGTCCGAGGTCGCGAACGCAGTCGCCCTGGGGAACATGGATCTGGAGCGGGCCGGAGACGGCGACATCGAAGCCCGGCACACGCTGGCCCTGCGGTTGCAGTTCCAGGCCGAACACGCCTCCTGGCTGGTCGCTTTGGCCGCACGCGTCGCCGACGAAGCCCTCGCCCTGTCCCCCGACGACCCGGCCGCGCGGGCGGACCTGGCGACCGCGGCGGCCCTGGCCCGGTCCGTACTGCAGGCCGCCCGCGCCTGCGTCGCCGGCTGCGTGGCCCGCGTCGAGGAACTGCGCCTGCCGGACGAGCCGTTCGACGCGGCGTCGGCCCGCATCGACAAACACGAGGCGACGATCGAGATCGCCGCCCGACGCCTGGCCGACGAAGTGGGGCGCTAGCGACCCCGCGTCCGCGGCACGCCTTCCTCGACGAACTCGCCACCGAACGCGGCGACACCACACGCAAACCCAAGGCATCGACCCTCTACCACCCCACCCCCGACGTCACACGCATGCTCGACTGGCTCGTCCGTCACCACCCCCACCACGCCCGACGCGTCATCGCCGAGATCGTCGGCGAGGCCGAACGCCGACTCGGCATCCCCCAGAAGGCCACCGCCCGCACCCTCCACCGGGCCCTGGCCATGGACGGAAGACTCGACGAGGACACCCTCGACGACTTCATGCGACGCGTCCTGCCCTCCACCCGCTGACCGAACCCGCGCCCGGGGACGCACCACACGGCCCCGGGCCGGCCGCGGACACGGCCACCAAGGCACCGGCTCGACGGGCCGGCGCGGTGCTTCGGGAACGTCGCATCCGCGCCGGGTCACGCGCCGTGGACGCTGCCCGTCCCCTCGGCGCGCTCGGTGTCGGGGTTTGAGGAACATCGGAACGGAAACCGGCGGTAAGGGCTTCGTACGTCTGAGAGCGCGTTGACCTGAGCTTCCTCGAGGGCTGAGCCTTCGGCAGTCGTGTTGGTCGACCGATCGAGAGGAGACCGGGTGAGTCAGGAGTGGGAGCCGGAGGACGTGATCGGGGTCTGGACGTTGCTCGAAGACGACATGAAGCAGTTGCGGAACAAGTCCGGGGCGAATCGGTCGGGTTCGCCTTGATGCTGAAGTTCTTCGAGGTGGAGGCCCGGTTCCCCGGGACGGCAGGGGAGATGCCGGATGCCGCGGTGGCGTATGTGGCCCAACAGGTGGGGTTCCGGCGGCCGAGTGGGCGGGGTACGACTGGTTCGGCAAGGCGATCAGGCGCCACCGGGTGGAAATCCGGGCGGGGTTCGGGTTCCGGGCGATCACCGAGGACGACCAGGCGGCGTTGGCCGAGTGGCTGGTCGTGGACTGGAGCAACTGCACGAAGGGCCCGCAGAGGGAGCCCTGCTACTGGGCCGGTTCGCCTTCAACATCCGCTACCAGTGGTTCAAGAACTGGGTCAACTCCGACGTAGGCCAACGGCTCGGGCTCGCGCCGATTCCCGACGGGCCGGTCAACCTGCGGATGCTGCGACGGACGTTGTCCCTGGAGATGGCCTACCGGCCGGGCGGTCTCCTGGCCTCCAAAATTCACCTGAAACACATCGCCGTGGCCACTACAGAGGGCTATGCCTCGCGCCCCGGCGGGGCTCAGGCCGAGCTGTTGTCCGAGGTCAACAAGCACGAGAGTGAGCGCAATCTCCAGCTGGTCCTTGAGGAGTTCCGCAACTACCAGCAGGGCATTCTGCCCGCCGGGCCGGGAGCCCGCGGCCTGACCGAGTTCTTCGCCGGCATCGACGAGAAGCTCGACTCGGCGGCAGCATCGGCGCCGAAGATCCAGCGCAACGACCGCGACGTGCTGAACCTGCTGACCAAACGCGCCAAGGTCCTCCACCTCGGCCCGGCGAACTACTGCTGGTTCACCGACCCCTCCCGGGCGCTCTGCCTCAAACTGGCCGGCACCCCCACCTCCGACCGGCCACTGATCGGGATGTGTGACTCCGCCCGCTGCCCGCAGGCAACCCACCACCCCGGTCACCGACCCGTCTGGGCCGAGCATGCCGACAGAACAAAGATCTTCATCGGCCAACTCGGGACAACCCGCAAGAGCGAACGCACCCGGCTCCAGGCCGACTTCGACCGAGCCCTCCGAGTCGTCGCCGAGATCGACGCCGCCAGCGCCACCACGGATGAGGAGTCCGCATGAGAATCTCCGCAACCCAGCGCACCGAGAACGAAAACCGCATCCGAGCCGCCATGGATCGCCTCCTGCGCGGCGAGATCCCGCCCGGCGGAAAATGCGACATCAAGACCCTCGCCAACGAGGCTGCCGTCGACCGCACCGCGTTCTACGGCACTCGCCCCTACTCTCACCTCCGCGTCGAGTTCGAACGACGCCTGCGGGCCCTCCAAGATGCCGGCGAAATCCCCGACCCCCGCGAAGCCCGGGTCGCCCGCCTCAAGGCAGAGAACGCCAAGCTCAAAGCCCGGATTGCCCAGTCCGAGGAGACGATCGACGAGCTCACCGACTTCCGCTCCCAGTCCCTGGCTCGCCTCGCCGCGCAACACGAAGAGATCGTCCGGCTCCGCAAAGCCTCCGCCGGAACCACCCGAGTCAGGCGGCTTCCAGCACCACGAACCACGGTGATCGGGTCCTGCAGCTGAAATGGCCGCCCTGGACCGAGGCCACTCGCATCGCCGATCACCCAGCTGCCAGTTCGCCCGCACCGCTGCCGGATCCGGACTCCAGGTATCGACGCAGAGCTTCCCGCCCTCCCGGAACGAAGCGCCATTGATCAATCACGTCGCGCAGTTCGTCCAACGTCAGCCAGTCCAACCAGCCGATCTCACCCGGGTCCGGGACCAGGGGTTCCGCCACGACAGCCTCATGCACCCCAAACCACACGGGGCTGATCCCCTCCCGGCAAAGGAACTTGAACATGAAGCGCACGGGCACACGAACGCCCAGCTCTTCGGACAGTTCCCGGGCCGCGGCTTCCTCATACGACTCACCCACGTTCACGGCGCCACCGACCATCACGTCGTAGTAGCCCGGGAACCGGGGCATCGTCTCGGACCGCCGCAGCACCAAGATCCGCCCTGCCCGATCACGGCAGATCGTCGTCGCAATGCGATGCGGCCAGCCTTCACGCTCCGCCTCGCCTCGCTCGACGACCCCCAACACGAGATCCCGCTCATCTACATGCTCAACCAGTTCGCTCACGCAGACACGATCTCCGCCCTCGCTGACAACACGACCCCACGAGCCCAGAGCAAAGTGATCTGCATTACAGGAAACGTCACCGAATGCAACACACTCGACCATCTGCATCGCGAAAGCGACCTCAACAACCCGGCCTGCTCAATCGCCACACGAGGTCATCCGCACACGGGCTCTGCGGACACAAGACATTCCTACGTCACGCATTTGATCGAGGACGGCTTCGACGCGCTGTTCGGCTGGATTATCTTGAGTCTGGTCATGCTTCGCGTCTGTGAACTGGGCATTAGCGTCGAGCACGTTGTCGTCGAGGCACGGTTCGCAACTCCCGCCGCACCACACGTCACTGACTGATCGTTACCCGGGTGAGACGCACTGCGCCGGATCAAGTCGGGATCGCTCGTTTCCTCGGGGAGGTACTGGGGTTCACGAGGTTGTCGGTCCTGACGCAGCACCACGGGTCGCTTGACCGAATTCCTGCTCACGTTCATGGGCTGCGGCCTGCTGCAACGTGCGGTAGCGGTGGAGTATCAGCGGATCATCGGCCTGTTCGGCAGCCGCGACAGCGGCGGAGAGGACTCCGTCCATCCAAAGCCGAGGGATCCCTTGCAGATACTGGTCACTCGCGGCAAGCCGACGGCGAGCTGTGGAGTCGTCGGGTGTGAGCGGGACGAGGAGGAAACACTCCTTGGCGAAGTGCCACCACAGTCCTTGGCACGACCCCTGCTTGTCGGATGGCAGGACGCTCCGAACCTCTTCGAGTGTTTTCCACGCGCTCGAAGGGTCGTCGGCTCGTCGCTGCAACTGCGCAAGCGCAAGTAGTTTGCTCGCTTTTGCCCCCGGCCACGATGATTCGCTGATCGCGATGGCTTCTCTCTGCACCACCACTGCTTCGGTGAGGTAGCCGAGTTGAGCCAGGTGAAACTGGAGCGCGTTGAGCGTGGCCTCGGTGCGTGGCTCGCCGATTGCCCACTCGGTCATGAACAAACGGGATGCCTCGCGCTCGCCGAGGCGCGCGGCGTGGTGGGCCCAGGATTCGAGGCTCTCGTCGGCCGGGGCGGCCGGGAACCGTGCGCGTTGTCCGTTGAGCCACTCCTCAACGGCTGCGTCGGTGTGGCGGTCCGAGGTGATGTCGCCCAGGATGCGGTCACGATCAGGGTGGGCACTGGCTCGCACTGCTTCGACGGTGGCTGCGACACCTCCAGTCAGCAGGTGGTAGAGGTGGTAGCCGAGAGCCGTGTCGAAGCTGACGTTCTTGGCGGTCCAGTGCAGCCAGAGATCCTCCACCTGTCGGTGCTCGGCGACCAGGAAACCGGCCAGCGTCAGATCCGGGGCCATTCCCCAGGAGACGACCTCTTGGTAGAAGGTGGTCTGCTGTTGGAGGAGGAAGCGTAGGAGAGGAAGATCCTGGGGGCGGCGATCGTATTGAAGGGCCCACAGAACTCCGAAGCGGGCGGCCCTGTTTCGGTCGGTCACGTGACCTTCGTGGAGATGCTCCGCGAGGAAGGCCAAGTCGAGCCACGTCGCCGGGTCCTGGCGCGCTCGAGGTCTCTTCTCGGCCCACGTAGAAGTCGGTCTTGCTCGTCAGCGGTACTCATCATCTTCCCCTCGTTTGATCCCTCGTGATTCTGTCTGCTCGTTGCTCGCCGAGTGCACGGGCGAGCTGATCCCGAAGGCCCCGGTTCTCTTCCGCCAACTGCCGGGAGCGTGCGTTGGCCGCCTCCAGGCGCCGCAGCAATGAGGCCTCCGACGTGCGCTGACGCGCGGGGAGCGCAGACGAGGGTGCTCGCCGATGTGCTGCCCGCAGGCGCTCGACTTCAGCTCGCAGATCCGGCTGACCGTAGAGCCAGGACCGCGAGACGCCCGCTCGTTTTGCCACTGCCTCGAAGGTGATCGGTTCGCCGGCGGCGTCCAGGGCGCGCAGCGCCTGGACTGCCTTGGAGCGGGTGAGTTCGCTGCGGCGGTGGGCGTCTTCGATGATGTGGCGGCTGTTGTCAGCTCGCATCGGCGGTCGCCCCCGGCTCGTCGGCGTCGGTTTCGAGGCCGGTGATGATCCGGTCCAGGTTGCCCAGGACCTGCCGGTTCATTTCGACCACACGGGTCTGGCCTCGCGTATCGGCGGCCGAGATGATCTGAAGGACTTGCTGGCGCTGTTCGCGGTGCAGAGGGAGGAACTCGCTGGTGGTCACGAACATCGGGCACGTCAAACAAGCGTTGGCGTGCGGGCAGGTCTTCTGTACCGGCAGTCCGCAGTAGCCGTTGGGCAGGGCCTGGGTCACGCGCCCGAGCCGCTGCTTGGCCCAAGTGGCCTCCGCCAGCGGGCCGGCAGGATCGACGGTGACGTGCTCGCCCTTGATGTTGACTTTGCGGGCCTTCTCCCAGTGCCGGCGGACCGTGGAATCGTGCAATCGGGCGTAGTGAGCGGTCATTTCACCGGATGAATGATCGAGAAGGACGCGTACCACTTCCTGCGGGACGTCCCGGTTGATCAGCCTGGTCCCGAAGGTGTGGCGCCATTGGTGGGGCGTCAGGCGGACGGCGCGGCCGTGCTCGTCCCGGATATCGCACAGGCCGAGCCAATCGCGGAGTTGACCGCGGTAGGAGTGCGTGCTCAGGGGGGTCCGGCCATCGGGGTTCATCTTCGGGGCCGGGAACAACCACGGGCTGCCGTCCGGCCAACGACGCAGGATCCGCCGTTGCTGTTCGGTGATGGCCTGCTCGACTTCCTCGTCGATCGGGACGAGGGCTTCGCGTTTCATCTTGCGGTTGACGTAGCGCAGGTAGGGGGCGTTGTCGCCGTCGCGCACGACGCAGTGGAACGCGATCGTGCTGGCGTCTCCGATGCGCAGGCCGCAGCGCATCAGGATGACCGTGAGAAGTCGGCTGTCGGGGTTGTGCCAGCGGTCGAGGTTGTCCGGCTGTTCGACTTGGGCCATGACGTGCTCGGCGAGCCCGCGGGGCAGGCGCTTCTCGGGTTTGGGGAAGTCGTCGGGGTAGAACGCGGCGCCGGCGGGCAGGGTCCGGTCCCATTCATGGCGGCGGATGGCGTAGAGGAACGCGCCGAGTGAGCTGATGTCCCTGCTGCGGGAGCGCACTGCGCGGGGGTCGGTGGCCAGGTCGGCCAGGTAGCGTTCCAGCGTCGTCCGGTCGACGGCGGCAAGGCTGATGATGCCGACCGGCGGTGAGGCAAGGAAGCGGGCGAGGCGAGTCACGGCCTGGATGTCGATATAGGTCTGGATGGGACTGCGGCCGATGCTGAGGCGCCAGCGGGCGAACCGCTTGGCCAGCTCGCGCAGCCAGGGCTGCGGGATGCCGTCGAACCGCAGCCGTTTGCGGCCCTCGATCCCGAGTCGGTGCAACTCCCAGATGTCCCTGGGGAATTCCGTCTCCCATCCGCTGCCGCAGAGCAGGTCCTCCAGACGCCGGTGGGCGTATCGCAGGAAGGCCGCCTGCCCGTTCTGACCGTGCTTCGCGGCGTGACGGGCGTCGAAGAACTCATTCCACTGTTCGATCGGCCAGTCCAGCAGCGAGGCGACCGGGCTCGCTGTGACCAGCGTGATGACCGGGCGCGCGACGGCAGCGGGCGTCTTGCCTTGGCGCTCGTCGTGCCGACACTGCAGGGCGTACTGCAGCTCCATTTTGAGTTGGCGACGATCGCCGAGCGGCCTGAAGTCGAAGCGGTCGTCGCCGTAGGACTCGCAGAGCACCGTGAACTCGTCGAGGTCCGGCCGACCCACCGCCTCCCAGCGCGACCGGTGGTTGACGCAGAATTGTGATCGCCCCTGCGTCCACAACGAGCAGTAGGACAACGCGCAGACCGGGTGATCGGGATTGTGGACCCGGTCGAGGCCGGCCAGCCATGCCGTGCGGTTCGGTTTTCCCGCCCGTTCCCAGAATCCGTGGTGCCGGACGCACAACCCTCGGCGGGTGCCGCCGTAGCGGCAGCCGGGCGCGACGCAGACGGTGAGTTCCCTGCGTCCGAGTCCCTCCGGAGAGGCGGCTGCGGCGAACCCCTCAATGTCGGGGCCGCCTTCGTCCTGCCACTGGTAGTAGTGGCCCTTGCAGAGCCCGCGGGTGCGCGGCTGTCGGACGCAGCCCGGCACCCGGCAGGGCGCGGAGTCGAACATCAGCGCGCCGCGTTCGGGGACGAAAATGTCGACCCGGAACTCTGGGCGGACTGCGGCCATCAGCTTGCCCAGCAGTCCCGATGCCGGCATCGGCGAAGCTGCGGTGGTCACCACCGCGCCTCCTGTCCGGTCAGGAAGCCAGCGGCTTCCAGGGCCCGGCGGGCGTCCTCGGCGGACAGGTGGCCATAGATGTCGAGCGTGGTCGCGATCGAGGAATGACCGAGCAAGGTGCTGACCACCTCGATGGGCACCTTCCGGCGCAGGAGCAGGGTGGCCCGGGTGTGTCGGAACCAGTGGGGGTCGAAGTCGATGCCGCTCTCGCGGCGGATCCGCAGGACCAGGTCGTAGACGGTCGCGTAGCTCAACGGACGCCCGTAGGAGCCGCCCCACAGGTTGACGAACATGTAGTCGCTGTCCAGGTCGCCGTACTCGTCGTGCAGGTAGTCCGCGTAGAGCCGGACGATCTCGGCGCCGACGGGAACGGTGCGCGAAGAAGCGGACTTGGCCCGCGCCCGGTTGTCGTTGAGCCGGGGCGTGACCGTCAACTCGCTTTCTGCCGCGGCGAGATCCTCGTGACGCAGACCGAGTGCCTCGCCGATCCGGATGCCGGTCTCCCACAACAACGCGAACAGGAACCGGTCGCGCAACCGGGTGCACGTGTCCAGGATCGCCTGGACCTGCGCGGCGGTGAGTATCGTCGGATGCATACGGGGTGCCGTCAACTTGATCGTGCGGCGACGCTCCGGCCGGCCGCCGGACAGGTGGTGGAGGAACGGCTTCCATCCCGAGCGGCGGGCGCGAACGGGCTGCAATTCCGTGACCAGATCACCCAGGTCGACACCGTGTCGCGCGTGGAAGACGTAGAGGCCGCTGACTGCGGACAGCTTCCGGTTGACCGTGGTGACCGAGCAGTGGTGATCCGCCGAGGGCAGCAGCGTGACCCCGCCGCCGCGGCCGTCGGGCGGCAGGCGCAGCCAGGCGACGAACTCGCCCAGGTCTTCCAGCCGAACCTCGCGCCAGTCCAGACCGCGGCGGTCGAGGAAGACGAACCAGTCCTTCGGATCGTGCGCGTACGCCTTCACGGTGTTCGGGGACCGCTCGATGTCGGTCAGGTAGGCCAGGTAACGCTCGATCGGCTCGACGGGCCCGGTATCACCCAGGACCGTCCACGACTCAAGCAACGAGGCGGGCATCACAACCCGCTGCACGATCATCGAACCTCCACGGAATCCGCGTGCTGGACCGCCGTAGATAACCACCTCCAACACGCGACTTCGAACTCGTCGTAGCCCCGTGCTGCACGTCGTGGACACCATTCCGTGGACTCAAGAGAATCCAACAGCAATGCGGCCACGAGAACGCCAGCTCGACGTCGGTCTACACCTCGGTCTCCTCCGACTACAAGACCCGGGTGCTGCGGGCCGCGCTGGACAAGGTCATCGAGCAGGCCGAACAACAGAGGCAGGACCAGTCGTGACCAGGAAGACGGGCTACCACTGGCTGCTGCGCGAGCGCATGGCCGCCCAGGGCATGTGGAAGACCACCGACATCGCGCCACTACTGGCCGAACGCGGCATCCATCTGTCCGCCGCGCAGATCTACCGGCTCGTCTCCGGCACCCCCGAGCGCCTGTCGCTGCCCATCTTGGTCTCAATCTGCGACATCCTCGGCTGCACCCCGAGCGACCTGATCAGCCCGCACATCGAGGCCGACAGCAAACCGCGAAAGGCGGTCGGCGCGGACCTGTCCGACGACGTCCTGGACCTCAACCGCATCGGCCGGCCGCGCCGCGCCCGCATCACCCCGGACGCGCGATGAGGGACGGCTCCACCCCGTGCGCCCGCTGCGGCCGGCGACGACGCCACTCTGCTCGTTGGCCCGACAGCGTGATCTGCGCGGCCTGCCACAAGGCCGCCGGGCGGTGTATCGGCGCTTGCGGCGAGTGCGGACGGCACCGGGTCCTGCCCGGCCGCGATGGCGGTCGGAATCTGTGCGCTCCCTGCGCGGGCATCCCTGGCTTCGCCTGCGCGACCTGCAACGCAGCTGATGAGGAAATGTGGAGCGTCCACGAATGCGTCCGCTGCGCTATGCGGCGGCGCCTGGCCGTGCTGCTGGACGACGGAACCGGCCGCCCCGCGCCCCGCCTCGGGCCGCTGGCCGACGCACTGTGTTCCGCACGCAACCCGATGAGCACCGAAGCCTGGCTGAGGTCCCGTCCGGTGCGGGAGCGGTTGAAGTCCATCGCGCGCGGCGATCTGGCCCGGGCCCACGAGGCGCTGTCCGCCTTGCCGCCTTCCGGCGGCGTCAACCACCTTCGCCAGCTGCTGATGTCCGTGGGCCTGTTGCCGCTCCAAGACACCGAGTTGCTGAAGTTCGAGCAGTGGACCAAGCACCTTCTCGACCGTATCGAACCAGCGGAGGACCGGCGAGACCTCGCCACCTACATCGCGTGGCACCACCGCCGCCGCCTGCGCGGGAAACTCGCCGACGGCAGCATCAAGCCGAAGACCTGGCGCACCGCGCAAAGCCAGATCAGAACCGCGGCCAAGTTCCTGGCCTGGCTCCGCGCACGAGATACGGCACTTGCGGACTGCACCCAGCACGACGTCGACCGGTGGTTCGCCGGAGGTCCCAGCACACGCAACTACGCACGGCGGTTCATCAACTTCGCCGTCCAACGAAGAATCTGCGGGACGCTCCGCGTCCCCTACGTCAAACACGGCCAACCTGTCGGCGTACACATGTACGTCCCCAGCCACGTACGGGTGAACGCGGCCAGTTGTTGATGCCGTGAGTCCCATCGGTTGCCACACTGCTGTGTGAGGCAGTTGGCGGAGGTGGCTCGCTGTGGTCTTGGATCCGCAGCTGCGGCACGTCGGCAAGGACTGCCTGGTCGCCTTCGACGGGAACCTCTACTCGGTGCCCGCCCGCCGCGTCCGCCCCCGCCAACTGGTCGAAGTGCGGGCCACCAAGTCCGAGGTCATGCTGCGCTCCACCCTCACCGGCGCGGGCACCGACTCGCTGCTGGCGACCCACCCACGCGCCTTCGGGCGGGGCGTCCGCGTTGTCGACGAGCACCACTGGGACGGCCTGCCCACCGGCAAGGGACGCCGGACCACCACCGGCGACGCCCCTGCCCGGTCGCGTCCGCAGCCCGACAGCGAGGAAGCCCGCTCGCTGCAGTCCCTGCTGAACCGGGCCGCGGTCGCCCGGATCGAGGTGGGCCGGCGCCCGCTGTCGGTCTATGACGAGCTGACCGGCACCCGGCCCTTTACGAACGGATCGACGGAGGAAGCCTCTTGAGCGAGCTGACCGGCAGCCGCATCCGCTCCACCGCCCGCAAACTCGGCCTGCCCCACCTCGCGGAGACCGTCGACGAGTTCGCCAAACGCGCGGACGAGGCCAAGATGGGCTACCTGGACTTCCTCGACCTGGTGCTGTCCGAGGAGTGCGCCGTTCGTGACGATCGCCGGTTCCGCCAAGGCTTGCGGCTGTCGAAGCTGCCACATCACAAGACGCTCGACGAGTACGACGTCTCGTTCCAGCCCGAGCTGGACCCGCGCAAGGTCAAGGACCTCGCGACCTTGTCGTTCGTCGAAGCCAAGGCGAACGCCGCCTTGCTCGGCCCTCCCGGCGTCGGGAAGATACACATCGCCGTCGCGCTTGCGGTTGCCGCCTGCCGGGCCGGCTACTCGATCTACATCACCAGCCTCGACGACATGGTCCGCAACCTCACAGCCGCCGAAGCAGCAGGACGGCTGACCAGCAAACTCGGCACCTACCTGCGGCCGAGCGTCCTCGTGGTCGACGAAGTGGGCTACCAGCCACTCGAACGCGCCGAAGCGAACCTGGTGTTCCAGGTCATCTCCAAGCGCTACGAACGCGGTTCGATCATCCTGACCTCGAACAAGACCTTCAGCGAATGGGGACAGGTGTTCGGCGACGAAGTCCTCGCCACCGCGATCCTCGACCGCCTCCTGCACCACTGCGACGTGATTTCCATCAACGGCCCCAGCTACCGGCTGAAGAACCGTCTCAAGGCCATCGAACGGGACAACGAGGTGGCCTGAGCACGGTTCGGGCCCGGTCAGTCGTCATCAAGGCGCTGGAGGACCTGCGAGAACTCGCCGGAGTCGAGCAGGCCAGCGATCACACCGCTCATGCTCTCGATGCCGGGGTCCCGGACAATCAAGCCGTCCGAGCACCAGAAGTACCGTCCGTCCAGCGCCTCACCGCTGGCTGCCCAGCTCTTCATCAAGCGGTCGACTTCGGCGAGGGTGAACACCGTCGCGCTCCACCGTGATCCGTCCATCAGCCGGACCTCGACATCGACGTTGCACACCGAGCCCAGGTCCTCATCCGGGTTGGGCAGGAACGATGCCTCGAACGCGTCCCTGCGAACCCGGTAAAACGGCCCGTCCCACCCTCGTTCGACCGACCCTGGCGATGCGCTGTCACCCATCGTGCGAGTGTCGTCGGTCGGCCAGACGATCTCAACCGAGTACCTCGACCGCAGTCCTGCCCGCGACCACTACTGGGGACGTTGGGCCGTACGCGGTTGGGGAACTCAAGTCGTACGCCGACACAACCCAACGCACAGCCCCGCGCCGAGCGCATCGCCTTGGTCCGTCGCCTGTTCACCGACGACGAACTCTCGGTCGGCGACCGCGTCGCCGGACTCCTCGTCCTCCTCTACGCGCTGCCTGCCAGCCGCATCCGGGCTTGGTACTGGTGGGCTTGCGTTGTGACCACGCGCTGCCACGCCAGGATCGACCCCCGATGTCGCGCCGAGCAGCCGGGGGCCCGGATCGGTCTCGGCGATCCAGTCCAGAAGGTCCACTTGGTGCCGGCTGACGCGTCCGAGGTCGGGCCCGAAGCCGGGCCGGCCCGATGCCGTGCGAATCCTGTTGTCCGCGTCCAGCGAGGACCGCCAACTCGACAACGCCCCGAAGCCCACGACGTCGTGGACCATCCGCGCCGTCACCGAGAACAAGTCCGCCCGCCCGATGGGGAGATCGGCCTGGTCCGCGTGGGAGGTTCGGGCCCGGAAGGGCGTTCATGGCCATGCGCGGCCACCGCTCCCCCGTCGCCGACGTAGCCGACATCGTCCGCCCCGACCACCGGCCCGACGCGTCGACCACAACGCTGTCATCGTGGGCCGTCGCCGTCGGCGACCGCCACGACGAGGCCGTCATGGGCCTGCTGCTGCCCGGGGCTATGGACCCACTGGAACGACGGGCCCGAAGAAACCGGCGTGCGGTCACGGCTGTGGGTCGGCGACGACGCCGGCACCTCCTGGGCGAGCATCGACTACGACGGCAGGCAACTCGACACCTTCCACGTCCGCCAACACGGTCCCAGCCTCGTCTGGGACGAGGTCGAGACGGCCTGGCGCTGGTGGAACGAGCACGCGCGGCCCGCCTTCGACACCTTCGACCTCGACATCCACCCCGACGGAGAGCAGCGCGTGTGGTGCGACAAGACGCCCGATGTGACCTGGGCGGCGCCCGCACACTGACCGCAGCCCGTCGATACACGTGCGGGGATTGCCATTGGGTTGGAGTGGCACTCGACCCGGCACGTATCGATCCGTGGGATGCGCGGATCGCGCGTCGCGCGCCCGAGAGCGGAAAGCGGCCCTCGCGAGGTCCCCGGACGGGCACCGATACGCTCAGGCGATGAGGTTCGACGATGCCGATCGAAGGCAACTCCTCGTTGTGTTGCACGAGTACGCCGAACACGCCCTCGACGAGCTGACCCTGTTGCGGGCCCGGACGAAGTACGGGGACGTGTACGTCGAGGTGTTCCGCACACTCCCCCCGGACATGACCGACGACTCCTTCCACTCGATCGACCACCTGCTGCCCCCGCTCGGTGCGCGGGAGAACCGGTTCACCCCGGCCCACGAGATTCGACTCGCCGTCCTGGTCCGCGCGTACGCCGAGCACGACCTCGACCAGTGGACCGCGCTGCAGACGCGAACCACACGCGGACCCGTCTACTTTGGGATCCTCAACTCACCGCCCGGCGACAGAACCCACGACGACTTCCGCTCGCTCGATCACCTCCTTCCGGCACCGGACATCGAGAACCGAAGCGACAGCCGCTGAGCCCGCAGGAACGGCCAGCGGCCCGTGGGCCCGCACGTGACGGTGCGTCGGAGTGTCGGAGTGGTGGGAGTGAACGCACCGGTTGACCTGCTGAAAGACCTCACCGAACGCATCGGGGTGACATTCGTGTACGCGGGGTTCGACGTGGCCGCCACATCGTTGTTCGGCGGGGTACGCGGGGCCGGCTCGCCGGACGGGCCTCGCTGATCGACTACGAGCGTTCCCCGCCCGGCTCGGGAAACGCGAACTCTGCAACGAGTTGATCGCCGGGGTGGAAACCGTCCTCGAGTCGAACGCACACCGCGCCGGGACAGCACCGCCGCCTCGCCGTCCACCTCCACGGCGATCGTGGCGCAGGAGTCGAGCCGGTAGCCGAGCGGCAGGAACGCCGTGGCCGGGGTGTACCCGTCCCTTTCATCCGACGTGCGCGGGGAGTCCGGGACGCGACCGTCGCCCAAGCGGAGGCCGTCGTGGTGGCCGTCGAGTCCACCGTTGCCGTACAACCCCGAACACGCCGACTCCGCCCCACGGATCGCGGGTGGGCCGGGGCATGTTCCCCACGTGTGGGGCGCGGCGGGTGTCGGATACCGGTCCTACGGTGTGGGCATGAGTGCCTGGGACGGTATCGCGTGGCTGCGCGAGGCCCGCGAGTTCGGATCCGACTACTGCGTGACGTTCGCCCGGGGCTTGGAGCCCCTGGAGTTGCTGACCCGCATGGGCTGCGACCCCGGCACGGCCGCGCCGATGGGGCTCGTCGACGCCACCGAGACCGACTTCGACACCGGCGTCGAGACCATCCGGGCCGGTACCTCCCACGGGTGGGCGTACGCCGTGGAAACCACCGGGAACCGCGGATTCAAAAAGGGTGTCCTGGCCGCGGTCTCCGCCGGCACCGAGGCGGTGCTCGTGTACAGCGACTGCAACCCCGTGGCGTACCTTGTCCACGCCGAGGACGGCGAGGTCGTGTGCGGTTTCGAGGAAGACGCTCCCGAGGATCGCTTCGGCACCGACCCCGACCGGCTCCTCGCGCACATGATCACCGCCGGGCTCCTCGCCCCGGACGGCACGCCCCCCGACGACGCCCAGGCGCGCGGATGCGAACTGCGCATGGCCGAGACCGTGTTCGGCCTCGACCTCCCCCACGACACGGTCGTACACGGCCCACTCCTCGCGGCCGGACTGCGCAAAGGACTCTCCCCACCCCTACCCGTCGACACCTCACCACCACAACTGATCCCCGACACCGGACCCATCACCCTGACGGCCACCGCCGTCGCCGAACCACCCGGCGAGTAGACGAGGCAAGGCATTCCGCTCCTTCCCTGCCTCCCACATGCCCAGACGCCGACGCGGACCGCCCGCGAAGCGTCCGATCGCCGGCCGCCACCGAGCCGTCAAAAGGGCGGGTCGGCGCATCCCTCGGCCTCCGCCCAGAGGCGGCCGTCGGCCACCGAGCGTCGGAACGGGTCCGGGTCGAGCAGTTGCCGCAGGATGCGGGTCGATCCGGCGCCGTCGCGGTCGACCCGGCCCAGCCAGGGCACCGAGGCCATCACACGGTCGAGCTCGGGGGTGACACACGCGTCGAGGACGGCACGCAGGTCGTCCGGCACGAGATCCTCGACCAGACACAACCACCCCAGGGCGGCGCCCACCCGGACCTCGGCCGGGCGCGCGGGGTCCGACCACAGGGCGCGGGTGAAGGCGGCGGCATCCTCGTGTCGGTGTTCCCGGGCCGACTGCGCGACCGCCAGGACCAGGCTCGCGCGTACACGCGCGTGGTCCTCGATCCGGAAGCGGTCGTGCAGGGCGGCGGAGATCTCCCCGGCCCGACCCGAGGCCGCGGCCAGGGCGTACGCGGGCGCCTCCCGGATATCGGGGTCCGGGTCGTGAAGGAGCGCGATCGGAAGATGCGCGTCTGCGGCGATCGCGCCGCGCGCCGCCTCCACGGTCCAGTTAGGACGCAGTCCACGCATCCGCCGCCGACACCACCTCCGGGCCGATCACGTACGCGCGATGATGACGGCATGCTCCCTCCGAGACTGCTGTGGCGTGACCCGCGGCCGATCCCCCGCCTCGATCCCCAGGACATCGTGATCAAGGTGGTGCGGGACCCGTCGTTCCACGAGCCGTCCGAGACGGATCCGTGCGTCTCCTTCGGGTACGTGTGCCTCACCCACGACCGCGCCTACGTCGGGGGTGGTTGCGGCGAGGGAGAGCATCTCGTCGCGTCGGAGTGCTCCGTGCACGGCCCGGAGAACATCGGAGCCCACCCGCTCATGCACCGATTCCCCACCGGATTCACCCCCGCCCTCACTCCGGATCAATACGCCGAACTGGAGAACGACCTGTACCCCGAGGGCTACACGCGCCCGGACGGACGCCGCGACGGGATCCCGGGTCGATCCGACGAACGGATCACCGCGTGGCGGCGCGCCGCCAACGAACCGTTCCATCCTTGACGTGGCGAGGGTCCGTGGACGCCACACACAGGCACATCGACAGCCACCCGGTCGGCGCGGCGGCGGGCGGATCGAGCGCGGACCCCGTCGGGTCGCGGGGCGGTGGCGTGCTCGAACTCGCGTGCCGCGCGGGGTTGTCGCCCCGTGCCCGCAGCCTCGGGAGCCTGGACGAGGACCGGCCGGTCTACCTTTTGCGGTTGTGCGCGGCACGAACGGTCCGCGGACCGAGGGCATCACCCGACCCGGGCGTGCGACTGATGGCGTGCACAGGCCCAGAGCCCGGTTGTGGCGGTGGTCGTCGGCTGACCATCGACCGTTCGAGGCGTGCAGTCCTCTGCTCTCCGGTCCGCGCGGGGGTTGTCACCGGTCTCGGCTCGGATGGGGCCACGTCCGTGTATGAAGTGACCCGCCGACTGCCCGAGATCTCGATGGTTCGAGACCGTTCCCGAGCCATGGCGATGCTGGACGCCATCATGAGCCCGGACTGGGAATTGCGGTACTTCTCCTTCGATTCCCGTTGGTCGCCGACCGAGGAGATGGTCTCGATGCGGAACGGCAGCGGCATCGAGTAGTCCGTCGTCTTCTCCGCGGCGGGGGCGTACGCCCGCGGGTTCGACCACGAGTCGCCGATGACCCCGTATCGGGACGATCCCCCGACCGCATAGCCCGGTCTGGTCGACACGGTGCCCGAGATCTTCCGTCCGTGCGTGGAGGAGCCGGCCTTCTGCGAGAGGGACGGGACGCCCCGGGCGACCGTGTGCTTCTGGCGTGAACGCTCCGATGTCGCCTGGCGGTCGGGAGCCGTCGAGATCCCCTCGCAGGACAGGGAGGACGCGGACGGCTCCGAGTGGCTGTTCGACGTCCCGGTCGACGGACGGCCCGAGGCATACCAACGATTCGCCAAGCACTACTACGAGGTCGCCGTCGACCTCAAGGCCGTGCGTCACGTCCATGCCCTGCGCCCGCTGTCGCAGGACGTCGTCTCGTCACCGAACCCGGACGTGAGTCCGGGCGAACTCGCGGAGGACACCGCGCAGATCGACTATGTCGATCACCGATCGGCTTGTTGAGCCCCCTGGGGTGGCTCGAGGGTCACGACTGCTCACAGGCTACTTGCGATGTCTTCGAAGCCGTCGACCCGGCCACGATGCGGTTCACCACGTGAAGGACCGAAGTGACCCTTGCGGGATTGATGGGGATCATCGGCGATCCACAGGCCCGGCAGGGGCGAACGGATGCCTGGTCGAAGCACAGGATCCGGTGAAGGCCGCCGACATCACGTGCGATCACCGAAAGCCCGGACACACGGGTGCCGGGCTGCCATCGGCTGCCCGGGATTCAGCAGCAGGCTAAAGGAGCCGCCAACGGCGACACACGCACGCCATGCCGCCCGCAGGACGTTCCCGGTCACCCGACGCACGCTCGACCACGACCCCGCCGTCCTCGGCCCACAGCCGGTCCCCGGTGCGCAGGAACAGCGGCTGCTCCAGCTCGAACACCGAGCACCCGGGCTCGAAGTCCACCCCGTTCAGCAGCAGCATCCTCGGGGCCGTCACACGCTCACCGGTCAGAATCACTCCCCCATACTCCCGCACCGGTCGAGTGAGTCTCCCGAGCACGCCGGCCACATCGACGATCACGACCCGGGTCGGGACAAGGTGAACCCATATTCCGGAGTCTCGCGAACGGTCGAAGTTCACCTTCACGAGACGGTCGGCGGCGGCAATCGAAGCGGACCGACAGGCTCGCGACTCGGGCGGCGGGCGCGGCTCCTACGCCCTTCCGTCCCGACGGTTGGACGCGCGCCGGATGTGCAGGTCGTACGATCCGTGGCATGTCAGGACTTGCGACGGTGCGCGCGTGCGACCAAGGCCATGTCGTCCATTACCCGGAGACCCTGGACGCCACGGCCATCGAATCGATGCGGGAGTTGGCGTTCTGCTCGACGTGCGAGTGCGGCACGGTGCACTTCGTCGTGGTGTGGGCCGGGGACCGTACCCGGGTCATGGCATCCGGCGGCCCCGAGGTCTTCGAGAAGTTCGAAGCCCAGACTTGGCCGGGGGCGACGCACACGGACGAGCTTGGCACCTTCTTCTACAGGGTCATCGACAATCCCCTCGCGGTCACCCTCTTCACGAGCTGATCACTGGCTCTGCACACTCCATCGGGCGCTGGAAGTCACAGCACACCTGCGACGAAGGCCGCACGGCCACGAACAAGTTGGCGCGGCGCCACCACGGCTCCCGCTCGTCGGCCATCGCACCGCCCGGGTCACCGAATTTCCCCGCCGGTGCCCGCGCGGCAGCCGTTTCATCCGTCCGCCCGGAAACCGGACGGGGTACACCCGGTGCGCCGCTCCCGACGGGAAACCCGGGCGGCCCTGGTGCAGTTCGTGGTTGACGACGGCGAGGCCCGCCCTCGGACGGCCGCTGCCTGCGAAGGCGCGACTCGACGCCCGTGGAAGGCGAACCGGCCAAGCCGAGCGCGGCTCGCCGGCGGGAGCCGCGCTCGACGGTGGACGCCAGTATCGGCCGCGACCCCCATGGACACGGCTGCTCCCCTGTACGAGGCGACCCCAACCGGCGCCACGTCGACCCCGGCGTCCTCGTCGTTACCGTCCTACGCCCGGTCGCACCCTTCGGCTGACACCGGCGGCAACCTCCCAGACGGTGCGCGAGGGTCGACCACCTGCGGCCGTCCACCGCGTGGGTAGGCCTGTGGTCGACCATCAGATTTTGAATAGAGCATTCGTGCCGTATCGCCCGAGGCTCATTGCGATTTTTCGGATTATGTCCATTGGTGTCTCTGTATTGAGAAATTCCCTGTTGCTCTTCGTTCGCATCGTCGCGCAGAACGACCAGCAGAGCGGTCCACGAGGTCCGCTGCACGCGGACACACCCGCTGTCCATCGTCTTCGAGTCTCTGACCAGCACGTTTCTGGTGGCGAGCGCCGTTTCCACGCAGTCGATGGCCTGAGAGACGGAGCTCTTTCGCCATCGTAGATCCTGGTCGGCGCCCACTGTCTCGGTCATACAAGATCCCCCCGACGAACGGTTGGTCGCAACATGACGGCAATCGGGGAATTACCCTCCGGATACACTGATCATGTACCGCCGCTCCGCACTGGCGACTACGTCCGGTAATCCCGGTTGCGGTTTTCCCGATAAATCAAAGCGCACTGGGGCACACTTGGACCAGTGGCAGCGTGTGTCCGACCGCTACCGTGTGGGAGACGGAAGGCTCCCCCGATTGGGTGGTTCTCCCTGTTTCAGTGCAATCGGGCGGGGTGAGTACACCTACGTTGGCTGTTGAACGCGACCCGAGGGAGAGAGCGTGGCTGGCCTCAACCGTCCGATCCGCAGGTACGCGAAAAACTTCTCGCGTTCGGCGCGGGGTCGACCACTCCTGATGCTGGGTGCCTATGTCACGGCCGTGGGCTTCGCCACCGTCGGTGCCGTATTCCTCGCGCGTACCGCGGTCGCCGGGAGCGGTGGCCTTTGGGAAGTGGCCGTCCCCGCACTGGCGGGAGCCGCAGTCACCATCGGCGCGGGCCTGTTCGGCCCGGCCTGCCTCGATCCCACCGCCCGCCGGGAATCCGCCGCGCCGGTGCCACGACGCGAGCCGGCCACGCGCGACGACACCCGGCGAGAGCGCCGGTCGTCAGAATCGGCGCCCCCGGCGACGCCGCGCCGCGCGTAGCCGAAGCAGCGGCGTCAGGGCCATCACCGATGTCGCGAAGGTACCCCAGTAGACGGGGTCGACCCGGCGTACGAAGACGATGAGACCGAGTACGACGAGGGCGACGGCCACCGTCGCCATGAGGGTGACGAGGACCGCGATCGCGGTGCTTGCGTCGTCCAACCAAAGCTTCCACCCTTTGATGCCCGGGGCCCGCTTGGGGCGGGACGAAGTGGTGATGTTCCCCCCTGGTGACCTCACGGCGTACCTCGCTGTTCCCTCGAAATGTTCCGGAACACCCGCGATGGTCAGTCGACGCCCTCCCCCGCGGACATCGCCGCGATCGCCGCGTCGATCAACGCCGTGGTCTCCTCGGACTCGAGCGCACGCGCGTACAACGCTTCGAACGTGTCGAGGTACCTGGCCCTCTCGGCGCCCTCGACGAACTCCTCGTCCCTGACGAAGGCCACGTCCTCCGGTCCGGACGCCGCGTCGAACTCGTAGATGGTGATGGGGCCCCGCAGCCCGGCGTGCATGCCTGCGGCGAACGGCAGTACGCGCAGGTCGATCCCGCGCACGCCCACCTGTTCCTTGATGTAGCGCAGTTGCTCGACCATGATCGACGCCTTCTCGGGAGCGCCGACCCGCCGCAGGATCACGGCCTCGTCGAGAACGAACCGAACCCTGGGATGCCTGCGCCCCTCCTTGAACACCTCCTGGTATCGCCGGGCGCGCAGGCGCGCCAGAGTGTCCACCCGGTCCGGCCGCGCGGTGAAGTGCGCCAGGACCTCGCGGCTGTAGTCCTCGGTCTGCAGGAGACCCGGGACGAGCGAGGGGGCATAGGCGTTGATCACGTTGGCTTCCGACTCGAACGAGAGCAACCTGCCCAGCCGGCCGTCCCTCGTCCCGGCGGTGGGATCCAGGTACGGCTGCCACCAGGGCTTCTTTCGCGCCTCGATGCCGCGCGCAATGAGTTCCTCGCCCAGCGGCGTGTCCAAAACCTCGTACAGGCGCAGGACCGCCTCGAGGTCGGTCTTGCTGGCCGGGGTGTCGCCTCGCTCGATCCGCGTCAATTTCGAGGCCGACCAGTCGAGTTTCGCCGCGGCCTCGGACTGGCTGAGTCCCTTGTCCGTCCGCGCGGCGCGCACCCCTTTACCCACCAGTCTCCGCTGGACCATCGGGTCCGCCATTTTCGAGTCCTCCCGAGCTAGCCGCGTTTCGATTGCCTGCAAGTCTCGCACGCCCGCGTCGAATCGATTCGGGCGGTATGCCTCGGTCGTAACGGGTCCCCAGTATGAACAGGTGAAGATGACCCTGTCGTGCTGCAATGTCATATCGAGTGAGTCATGGACTTGGGATGCCTTCTCGAGTGAACAGGCGTCATGCACAGCCCGCGTGCGGCTTTCCCGGCCCGAAGGGGCGCCGACCGAAGCGCCGCGCGCCGGCGCGAGGGCGGCTCGGCCGGAACCGGCGGCCGGGGAGGTCGCATCGGGCGGAGCGGGACGGCGACCACGGTGGTGTCGCGACGCCCCGAGGCCGGCCCCGGTCGCCGGCGTCGCCGGTGCGGCCGGTGCCTCAGGCCCGGATGTCGACGCCCGCAGTCGAGAGCTCGGGCGTCACGGCAGCGTCGACCGCTCGGGCCCGCGCTGCGACGGCAGGCTCACCGCCGTGCGCGCGTGGGTGTAGGCCGCCCGAAGCCAACCGTCCAGCGTCGGATCGTCCAGCAGCGGCGGGGCGTCCGAGCGTGGCGGTGGGGAGGCGTGGTGCCGCACGTGGGCGGCGATCAGCGCACGAACCTCGTGATCCTCGAAGTAGGACGTGTGCAACAGCGCCTCGGAGGCCGACGCGAGATCCTGCCTGGTCGCCCCGACCAGGGGGTCCGGGTTCACATTGTCCGCGAGGGCCGTGGGGGCGAGGAGCTGTCGCAGGACCGGGGCCAGTGCGGCGATCCGTTCATTCGAACGGTCCTCCAGCCGCTTCTGCACCGCGTCCGGCAGGCCCTGGCGGTCCGGCTCGCCGGGCAACGGCCACCGGTTCACCGAAACCGCGCGGGTGTACGGGACGTCCTGCCCCAGGGCCTTGCCGGCCGCCCAGCCCAACAGGGCGGCCGTCCACCGCGGGGCCACGAACCGGTTCGCCAACGAGAGGCAGGGACGCAGGAAGACACGAAGCCCGCGGACGGAGACCTCGGGCGCCAGTTCCACGAGCGCGACCGGCGCCGAAAGCTCGAGGGACTTGGCGGAGTTCGACGCCTCGGCGTGCCGTCCGGCCTTCCTCCGCTGCGACTTCCTCTTCGCGCGCGCCGCCGCGACGTGCCTCTCGGCCTTCTCCTGCATCTCCAGCGCGCGCCGCAGTCCCGCGATGGCCTCGTCCTGCTCGGCCCACAGCCCCAACCAGGTGCCGCCGCGTCGGGCGAAGACCGTCTCGGCCGCGCGCTCGCGCACGGCCAGGGACCTCGACAGTGTCCGGCGATACATCGCCGCCAGCGCACAACCGCCCGCGATCGGCAGCGCCGCGACGGCGACCAGCCCCAGGGCCAAACCGTGTCCGGAGACGAACACCGGCCGCGCCGACACCTCGTCCGACACCCCCACGAGCGCGTACAGGGCCAGCCCCACGAACGCGAGAGCCAGCGCCGCGGGAACACGCACTCCACGCCGGGAACGCCACCGCTTCCCGATCCGCCCGGACTCCCCCGGCGCCGACGGGCCCGCAGGACGGTCGCGGTCGGTCCGGTGGGTGAGGAACGGCGTCCCCACCGTCGTCCAACTGCGCAACCCGGACAGGCGGGCGAGTTCCGCCACGCGTGGGCCCTCGCCCTCGACGTCCGCACGATCCCTCGGGGGCTCCCCGTCCGCCAGGCGGTCCACCAACTCCCAGGGGACGTCGCCACTCGTGTGGATCACGTGCGCGGACACCAGCGCTTCCCAGATCAGCGATCCGCCGTGGCTGTGGCCCACGAGATGGTACGCACGGCCCCGCCGTTCCAACCGGATCAACGTCGCCAGCAGCTCGTTCGCGCTCCCGTACCGGTGCGACTGCGCGTTCCGCCCACTCCAATGGAACAACGCGCCCTCGGACAGGAGTTCGGCGCCGTCCGGAAGAAGCTCGTCCAACGCCCGCCAGGTCGGGCTGTCCCGCTGCCACCACCGCGGGCCCTCGTCGTTCTTCTCCGCGTCGTGGGCGAACGTCCCATGAACGAGCAGCACCAGATCCGGCGCATACCCCCGATCGTCACCCATGCGGGAATCGTGCCGGCGACCACGCCGCCACGCACCCGAAACCACAACTTTCCCACCACCGACCGCGATTCACGACCCGGCACCTACGGAACACACCGACTCAAGGTGCCCGAACGCATCCGAACCCGATCCTGGACCACGACGCCGAGCAGCAGTCGGTGCCGTCCTCGCGGACGAGCGGCACCCTCCGACGCTGCCGGAAAATCTCGGCACGGTTACCGGGAACCGGCGGCGGTCGGGCCCGTCAGGGGCGCAAACGCCGGGCGGGCAGGTTCGACGCCTCGCGTCGGACGGCGCTGTCGGTGTGGTCGCCCGACAGGGCCCTCACTCTTGCCGTGACACGCCCTGCCTGTCGACGAAGAACGCGCCGTCGGGATGGAGTTGGTGTAGGAAGTCAACGAAGGAAGGTCGCGATCTCGTCGTCCTTCGCCCACGCGCTCTCGTAGGTGTCGGGGTCGGATCCGGTGAGCCTCGACAGTGGCGCGAGGGGATCGGGGCGCCCGCGTCGGCGTCCGGTCGCCCTTGCCGAATCAGCGAGGTGTGTTCGCAGGCACCGGGAGAGGGTGATCGTCAGCCGATGCAGGGCACGGGTGAGGTCGGAAACGGGGCGGGTTCCGTCGAGGACGAGGTCGGCGTGGGTTCGGGCGGGTTCGACGTGGCGCATGTGGGCGTCGCGGCCACGTTCGAGGTAGCCGCGCGGGGTGTTGGCGGGGTCCTTGCCCTCGGTGATCTCGCGGAGGACCTTGCGGCCGATGCGCAGGTCGGCGAGCGTGCCGAAGTAGGCGGTGCGGTCGGTCAGTTCGCGGATCTGCGTGAGGGCGAGGGCGAAGGTGCCCTCGCCGACGATCAGGGCGGCGTGTGCATGTCGGGCGAGGGCGGCTCGAACGCGGTCGGGGTCGATGGCGTCCGGGTCGCCGACGTCCACGATGGGCGTGCCGCCGTCAAACGCGGGCACGGTCGGCGCCAGGGCGGAACCTCTGGTTGGAAGCGGCTCGGGGCATCGGGGTCGCTTGCAGATGGGCGGCCATCGTCGCGTGCATGATGCTGTGTAGGAAGGGGGCTGTCCGGTGAGAAGTTCATCGACGATCGATCGTCGCGAAACCCGCGGACATCGAACGGCGGGACCCCTGACCACACGCCCTGTTGCGCCGTGTCCGGCGGCTGCGGCCACGCCCACTGGGAAGTCCCCTCCAGGCGGCCTCCTGGCGACGTCCGTCTCCGCGTCGAGTGCGTCCTTCGTCAGGTGCTTCGCGAGTGCCTGCAACAGGCCCGCCCTCGCCGAGCAGACGCACCCCGCCGGCCCTGGCCTGCTCGGCCGCCTTCTCCGCGAGTTCGGCCACCGCAGCCGTCAACATACTGTCCACGCGGCCCGAGCTGGGTGCCGCCGCCCTTGTCCGAGGGCGGCGGCCTGCCGCATCCCGCGGTCAGCCGGCCTGCGCGGTCGGCATGATGGTGACCTGCTGCAGGTTGACCCGCGGCGGCAGGGCGGCGATGAACCCGACGGTCTGGGCAACATCCCGCGGCGTGAGCCACTCCACCGTCTCCTTGGAGCCGGCCAGCCACTCCAGTGCGCCTTCATCGGTGACGTGGCTCTGCAGTTCGGTGCCGACGATGCCCGGCTCGATCGCCGACACCCGCACCCTCTTCGCACCGAGCTCGGCTCGCAGGTGCCGGGACAGATGTGTGACGTACGCCTTCGTGCCGGAGTAGACCGCGAAGGTCGGGAAGATGTTCCGCGCCGCGATCGACGAGGTGTTGATCAGGTCGGCCACCCCACGCTCACCGGCGGCCTCGACCAGCTGGGGCGTGAACGCGCCGATCACGTTCATCAGGCCGGAGACGTTGAGGTCGATCTGGCGCTGCCACTGGTCGGTGGCCAACTCCTCGACGGGGGCGGGGAGCATGACGCCCGCGTTGTTGAACAGCAGGTCGGCGCAGCCCAGTTCGGCCGCCACCCGGTCGGCGGCAGCCTGCACCCCCGCCGCGTCGGTAACGTCGGCGGCGATCGCCAGGGCCTCGCCGCCGCTCTTCTCGATCCGGGTGACCAGGTCGTCGAGCCGTTCCGCGCGCCGCGCCAGGACGACGACACGGGCGCCCAGCGCGGCCAGGTGCTCGGCGGACGCCTCACCGATGCCGCTGGAGGCACCGGTGACGACCGCGATTCGGCCGACCAGGGGCTTGGAAGGATTCTGCGTGCTCATGGCGCACACCTTTCAAGGTGAGTGAAGTGACTGATACGAGACGACGGCCCAGCGCCATCGCCTCAACCAGAACACCACCCGTCACGCCCTCGTGGGCGGCCAAAATATGCCCTGACCAGGCAGGTATCCGCGAGGCAGGCACTGACAGGGCCACCCCGCCACAAGCTCGCGAGCCGTGGCGTGCTCACACTGGGACCATGGACCGCACACGCGAGATCGCCGATTTCCTGCGCTCCCGGCGCGCCGCACTCACCCCGGACCGGGCCGGACTGCCCGACGACGGACGCACCCGCCGGGTGCCCGGACTGCGCCGCGACGAAGTCGCCCGCCTGGCGGGCGTCAGCATCGAGTACTACACCCGCCTCGAACAGGGCCGCGCACAAAACCCTTCCCCGGAAGTCCTCGAAGCCCTCGCCCGGGCCCTGCGACTCGACCCCTCAGAGCGCGAGCACCTCACCGACCTGCTGGCCGGTCCCCCCGCCACCCGCCTCGCTCCGAGCAGCCCGCAGCGGGTCCGGCCTGGCCTGCATCTGATGCTCCACACGCTGGAGCACGTGCCCGCCTTCATCCTCGGCCGCCGCACCGACGTCCTGGCCTCCAACCGGCTCGCCCGCCAGGTCCTGACCGACTTCGACGCACTGCCCGCACCCCGCCGCAACCTCGCCCGCTACTACCTCCTGGACCCCCAGGCCCGCGAACGCGTCGTCGAATGGGAACGGATCGCCGCCGAAACCGT
This sequence comes from Embleya scabrispora DSM 41855, assembly GCF_000372745.1. Classification (GTDB taxonomy): domain Bacteria; phylum Actinomycetota; class Actinomycetes; order Streptomycetales; family Streptomycetaceae; genus Embleya; species Embleya scabrispora. Next base: position 55,472 of record NZ_KB889699.1, read on the forward strand.
CGCGATGCTGCGCCTCGAAGCCGGCCGCCACCCCAACGACCGCCAACTCGCCGACCTCGTCGGCGAACTCACCCTGAAATCACCCGAGTTCTCCACCTGGTGGAACGATCACCGCGTCCTGCGCCGCACCCACGGCGCCAAGTGGTACCACCACCCCCTCGTCGGAGACCTCCACTTCTCCTACGAGTCCTTCCAAGCGCCCGGCGAAAGCGACCAGACCCTGTGCGTCTACAACGTCGAACCCGGCTCCGAATCCGCCCGCTCCCTCCAACTCCTCACCAACTGGACGGCACCACAGCCGGACACGCTCCCCCGGCCCGAGCCCACCATCCCGCCCGAAGCAACCCCGTAGCGATTTCGCCGGTCGGCATCAAGCCGGAGTCCCGACCGACCGGGCCGTCAGGCGCGGCGGGTGGCCGTCTTGCGCAGGCCGTAGGCGGCGGCGCCGACCGCGATCACCGCGGGCCCTCACAGCACTGAGGCCGGCGGCAGGGCGAAAGCCAGGACCAAGCACCCGGCGGTGCCGACGACCGGCACGATCCTGGCGGGGCGGCCCGCGTCGAGGGCGAGGGTGAGCGCGGCGGCGATGGCGATGGCGGGCCATCGCCGGCGTGGTGCGCGAGACCCCGAGGATCAGCGCCGGCAGCGCCCCGAGCGCCGCGCCGACGCGCACCACCCTGACAAGTCCCGGGCCCTGTTCTCGTACAGCCACGGCCAGGTGGCGTGTGGCTCTGCGCGAGGGCCGGGAGGCCCGCTCCTGTGGTGTTGACCTGCTGTCGAGACTGCCGCGGCGTGTGGAGACTTTTAGCCTTCGTGGGTGTTCTGACGGTGCGGGTGGTCGATCCGGCCGGGTTGGAGGGTGGCGGTCCAAGAGGTGGGGGCCAGGCCGGTTTGGCGTCGGAAGAAGGTGGTGAAGTTGCCGGTGTCGCGGAATCCGAGGTGGTGTGCGCAGTTGCCGACCGGTAGGTCGGTGTAGGCGAGCAACCGTTTCGCTTCGAGCAGGATCCGCTGGTCGAGGAACGTCTTGGCGCCGGTTCCGGAGGCGGCGCGGGTCGCACGGGTGAGTGTCCGTGCGTCGTAGCCGAGTGCCTGCGCGTAGTCGGCCACTTGGTGCCACCGGGTGAAGTGTTCCTCGACTGCGGTGCGGTAGGCGTGGAAGATCTCGAGCGGCCGCTTCCCGGTTGTGGTGTGGGAAAACGGTGTGGATGTCTTGGGAAGTACGCGCAGGACCAGTGCCGCCAGTAGGTGGGAGAGCAGCGCGGAGGATGCCAGACGCGGTGATTGCACTGCCGCGCGGTGCTCGCGGTCGAGGTGCTCGGCGGCCAGCACTGCCAGGGGGAGGTCCGGACACCCGGGCCGTGACCGGCAACGCCACGAAGGACACACCCGGGACGGACGAGATGCGCCATCGCGACCGTGCCGATCGGCGAGGCGCGGATGTGGCGTTGTCTCGCGGCGCCCAGCCTTCCGCCCCGGGAGCGCCGCCGCCGATCGGACGAGGTCCGAGAGTGCACCGGCGTGCGCCGTCCGGGCCCTGTGGGAGGGACCCATGACCACGCGCCGGGCGGGGGACTATCAAGGACTCGGCTCTGTCTCACATTCGGTGGTGACGGACTGTGAGTCCGTGATCATGTGCAGGTGTTGAGCGCGAAAGAGCTTGTGGGTGTGGTGTTTTCGGGTCTGGCCCCGCTGGTGGTTGAGGAGATTGCGGACGACGGCGAGGTGATCCGTGTGCGGGCTCGGGCTCCCGGCGTCCCGGTGGATTGCCCGGATTGCGGCGGTCGGACAGGCCGTGTGCACGCCTACCATGAACGCACGGTGACGGATGTCCCCGTCGATGCCCGCCGGGTGGTCGTCGTGGCCCAAGTTCGCCGGCTCGTCTGTCCGACGCCGACCTGCCCTCGAGTCACGTTCCGTGAGCAGATCCCAGGTCTGCTGGAGCGCTATCAGCGGCGAACCGTAAGGTCGTTGGCTCAGGTACGCGTCGTGGTGAGGGAGCTCGCCGGCCGCGCCGGTGCACGGACACCGAAGGCGCTGGGAGCCGGGCTGTCGCGGTGCACCGCGCTCCGCGTACTCGCAGGCATCCCCTTNCCGGCCCTCAAGGTGCCCCGTGTTCTCGGTGTCGACGACTTCGCGCTCAAGCGTCGGCACCGCTACGCGACGGTGCCGACCGACGCCGAGACCGGCGAACGCATCGACGTCCTGCCCGGTCG
>NZ_KB889700.1 GCF_000372745.1 Embleya scabrispora DSM 41855
CGCGAGCCGGCGCCGAAGGCGCCCAACAAGAAGCACCGCTGCGCTCGCGACTCCGGCCCGCCACCTCACCACCCCCGCGACCCGGGCGAGTTGGGCGCGCTGTGCTCGCGACTTTGGCCCATTGCCTCAGCCCACCCGCGACCAATGCGGGACAGCGTGCCCGCCGTCGCGTGTCCCCGGTGTGTGTGCCGGCCGGCTATGTGTGGCGACGGACCACCTCGACCATGGCTGTGGTTACCGTGGTCAGGTCTTCCGGGGTGATGACGTAGGGCGGCATCGTGTAGACGAGTTTGCCGAAGGGGCGGATCCAGACGCCTTGTTCGACGAAGGCGGGTTGGACGACGGTCATGTCGACGGGGGTGGCGAGTTCGATCACGCCGATGGCGCCGAGGACGCGGACGTCGACTACGCCGGGGAGGTCGCGGGCGGGGGCCAGGCCGGTGCGCAGGCCCTCGGACAGGGCTGTGACGCGTTCGCGCCAGGGGGTGGAGAGCAGGAGGTCCACGCTTGCCGCCGCGATCGCCGCCGCGAGCGGGTTGGCCATGAAGGTCGGGCCGTGCATGAAGGCGCCGCCCTCGCCGCGTGAGATGGTCTCGGCCACCTCGTCGGTGCACAGCGTCGCGGCCATGGTCAGGTAGCCGCCGGTCAGTGCCTTGCCCAGGCACATGATGTCCGGTGCGATTCCCGCGTGTTCGCACGCGAACAGCTCGCCGGTTCGGCCGAAGCCGGTGGCGATCTCGTCGGCGATCAGCAACACCCCGTGGCGCGTGCACAGTTCCCGGATCCGGCGCAGGTACGCGGGGGAGTGGAAGCGCATTCCGCCCGCGCCCTGCACGATCGGCTCCAGGACCACCGCCGCGATGGTCGAGTCGTGTCGCTCCAGCAGGTCCTCGATCGCCGCGGTGTCCTCGGCGCGCAGCGCGGTGTCGAACCCGGCCGGTGGAATCGGCGCGAACAGATGGGTCGGCAGCACCCCGGAGAACAGGTGGTGCATTCCGCCGACCGGATCGCACACCGACATCGCGCCGAACGTGTCGCCGTGATACCCGCCGCGCACGGTGAGCAGCCGGGTGCGCTCGGGTCGCCCGCGCCCTCGCTGGTATTGCAGCGCCATCTTGAGCGCCACCTCGACCGCGACCGAGCCGGAGTCGGCGAAGAAGACCTTGTTCAGCGGCTCGGGCGTGATCTCCACCAGCCGCCGCGCGAGTCGCACGGCCGGCGGGTGGGTCAGGCCGCCGAACATCACGTGCGCCATGGTGTCCACCTGCGCGTGCGCGGCGGCGTTGAGCACGGGGTGGTTGTAGCCGTGGATCGCCGCCCACCACGAGGACATCCCGTCGACCAATTCGCGACCGTCGGCGAGCCGAAGCCGAACCCCGTCGGCACCGACCACCGGGAACAGCGGCGCGTCGCCCTCGGTGCTCGCGTACGGGTGCCAGATGTGTCGCCGGTCGTGGGAAACCAGTTCGTCGCCGTAGGCCGCGTCGTAGTGCTCCATAGGCCAGGCACGCTATCGGAGTGCGGGAGGCGGCTCGGAATGGGCCGCCCCCGCCAGTGCCCCCGACCGCCCCGCCGGGGCGACGCGTGTTCAGATGCCGCTGACCGGCACCGACCCGGCGGCCAGCAGGTTGCGCCGACCCGCCTCGCTCAGCGCGGCGGCCAACTCGTCGTTGCCGGTGTGGATGCCGATCGTGCCCACCGGGGCGGCGAACAGGAGCACCACGCCGTGCGTCTTGGCCGCGTTCAGCCACGCCTCGGGCACCTCGGCCGGGGTCTGCGCCTGCCACCACGCCTCGGTCCGCCCGCCCGCCCCGGGGAAGAGCACTGCGGTCAGGTAGCCGTCGGTCATCTGTACCGACCAGCCGCCCAGCAGCGGCGGGAGGGTCTCGTCCGGCGTGGCGATCGGCGCGAACCCGCGCTCGCCGAGCAGGGACAGGAACTCGTCCTGCGAGCCCGCGGTGCCCGGGCGGGCCACGGCCGCACCGGGCTCGACCACCAGCGCCGCGTAGGTCACGCCCGCGCACACCACCATGCTGCCGGTGATCGAGATCGGCACCGGACCGCCCGGCACCACCGTCTGCACGGCGAGCCCGGGGTTGGCCTGCGCGGCGAGCAGCGGCTCGACCGCGGCCTCGGACACCGGGATCACCTGCGAGGGGATGCAGCGCGTGTGCGCGAACGCGAGTACCGCGGTCTCCTCGGCCAGGTACAACAGCGCGCTGGTCTGCACGGAAGTGGTGTCGCCCTCGCCGCGGCACGAGGCGCACGCGTAGGTCTGGGGACCGGTCTCCCCGGCCACCAGTCGGGCGGCCTCGTCGTCGCCGATCTCGGCGCGGACCTCGGGGCTGACGTCGAGCAAGCGTGACACGGATGGCTCCATCGGTAGGGGTGCGTGCGACAGTGGGGGATCGCCGTCTGCGTTCTCGCGGCGGGACGTTACCGCCTGGTGACGTTGTGTCACCTGGAGAACGCGGGAACGTCACCCCTATGGGGCATATGCGCCCCGGCCGCGCCACGGCCATTCGGGCGACGGCGCCGGAGTGCACGCCCGTGCACGACGGTCGACCCGGAGAAGTCCGGGGCGGATACACGTTCGATGACCGAGAGGTATGAGTATGTCGATGTGATCACGCCATGATCACCGTGCGATCACGGCCGAAAGGCCGCTCGAAATCGGGCGATCAGCTCATCAATTCGGACATATGTGAACGTGGTAATGAGATGAGAATCTCCATAGGTTTCTCATCGGAATAGCTCGGGCAAGTCACGCCCGGTAACAAATGCGGGATACAACTTTTCCGGGTGGATCCGGAAAAGGCGTTCGACCCCGGACGTGCGCCGCTGCCGTGACGTTTTTGCGGCGGCCGTACTCCCGCATCCACAGCCCGCGGCGCCGGTGCCCTCATCACGGCGGTGCTCCGGCCCGGAACCGAAGTCAACGGTTCCGTTCCCCGCGGCCCTAATGACGAGGTATGTGTGTCCAGACTCAGGGCCGAAGGCCTGTACAAGATTTTCGGTCGGCGCGCCGACGAAGCGGTCCGGCGACTTCGCGCCGGCGAAAGCCGTGACGACCTACGCAGGAGCAATGCCACCCCGGCCGTCATCGACGTCTCGTTCGACGTCGCCGAGGGCGAGATCTTCGTGGTGATGGGGCTGTCCGGTTCGGGCAAGTCGACCCTGCTGCGGATGCTCAACGGTCTGCTGGACGCCACCGCCGGCGCCGTCTACATCGACGACCGGGATCTGACCTCGCTGCCCGCCAAGGAACTGCGCGACGTGCGCGCCCGGCGCATCAGCATGGTCTTCCAGCACTTCGCGCTGTTCCCGCATCGCACGGTGCTGGAGAACGCCGGCTATGGGCTGTCCGTACAGGGGGTGCCGGCGGCCGAGCGGGATCGACGAGCTCGCGAGGCACTGGCCCTGGTCGGTCTGGCCGGCTGGGAGGAGTCCGCGCCGGGCGAGTTGTCCGGCGGCATGCAGCAGCGGGTCGGCTTGGCCCGTGCGCTTGCCACGGACGCCGACATCCTGCTGATGGACGAGTCGTTCAGCGCGCTCGACCCGCTGATCCGGCGTGAGATGCAGGACCAACTCCTGGAACTCCAGGAGAAGTTGCACAAGACCATCGTGTTCATCACACACGACCTCAACGAGGCGATGCGGCTCGGCGACCGGATCGCGGTGATGCGCGACGGCCGGGTGGTCCAGATCGGCACCGCCGAGGACATCCTGACCGACCCGGCCAACGACTACGTGGCGTCCTTCGTCGCGGACGTGGACCGCACCCGGGTGCTGACCGCCGGCTCGATCATGGAGGACTCGCGCGCCACGGTGACGTGCGGCGAGGGTCCCCGGGTCGCGATGCGCACGATGCGCGAGGCGCAGACGACGGCGGCCTTCGTGGTGGACTCGCGCGAGAACGGTCGCCGACTGCTCGGCGCGGTCACCGACGTCGCGGTCACCGAGGCCGCGCGGATCGGCGACCGGAGCATCCGGCCCGATCCGGCCCTGGACGTGGTCACGGTGACCCCGCAGACCCCGGTCGCCGAGTTGTTCACCCCGTGCGCGGAGAGCAGGTTGCCGCTCGCGGTGGTGGACGAGGCGATGCGGCTGGTCGGGGTGATTCCCCGGGTGAGCCTGTTGGCCGCGCTCGGCAACGCGGCGCAGAGCGGATCGGGCGACACCGAGGGCGGCACGCTCGGCGTGACCGACACCGGCAGCGTCAAGATGCTGGTGCCCGCGGGGCCGGCGGAGAAGCTGCTGCCCACCGGCGTGGGGGAGCGGTCCGCCCCGACCGGTCCGCACGTTCCGGCCCCGGCCGGCGAGCGGGTCGTGCCCGAGGGCGAGGTGCGCGAGGATGCCTAGGATCCACGTGGGCGACTGGGCGGAGAGCCTGGTCGACTTCATGCGCGACCACTTCGCGTGGTTGTTCGACTTCATTCAGAGTGTGGTGGGCGGTGCGATCACCCATCTCGCCGACTGGCTGACCGACTCGCCGCTGCCGGCCGTGGTCGTGCTGTTCGCGGCGATCGGCTGGGCGGTGCGCGGCCTGCTGTTCGGGCTGCTCGCGGCGGTGGGCTTCCTGCTCATCGACGGCCTGGACATGTGGCAACCGGCGATGTCCACGCTGGCCCTGGTGCTGGTCTCGGCGGCGGTCGCGCTGCTGGTGGCGATCCCGCTGGGCATCCTGACCGCGCGCAGCCGCGCGGTGGGCACCGTGGTCAAGCCGGTGCTGGACTTCATGCAGACGATGCCGGCCTTCGTGTACCTGATCCCGGCGATCACGTTCTTCGGTATCGGTGAGGTACCGGGCGCCGTGGCCACCGTGGTCTTCGCGCTGCCGCCGGGTGTGCGGATGACCGAGCTCGGCATCCGCAGCGTCGACGCGGAGATGGTCGAGGCCGGCGAGGCGTTCGGCACCAGCGAGTGGAGGATCCTCAAGGACATCCAGTTCCCGCTCGCGTTGCCGACCATCATGGCCGGCGTCAACCAGGTCATCATGTTGTCGTTGTCGATGGTGGTCACCGCCGGCATCGTCGGCGCGGGCGGCCTGGGCAGCGAGGTGTTCGGCGCGTTGTCGAACAACAACGTGGGACTGGGTGTCGAGGCCGGTGTCGCGGTGGTCGTGCTCGCGATCTACCTGGACCGTACGGTCAGCGCGGCCGGGCAGCGGGTCGAGGCACGCGCCAAGCGCTCGGCGACCGCGCGTTCGGCCGACGGCTTCACGCCCAAGTGGCTGCTGGACTGGCGTCCGCGCCCGGTCGTCGCGGTCGGCGGCGTGGTCGCGGTCGCGCTCGTCGCGGGCCTGCTGGGCGGCTTCGGCCTCGGCGCGGCGGACAACGGTCGCAAGAAGATCACGGTCGGCTGGATCCCGTGGGAGGAGGACGTCGTGGTCACCAACATGTACAAGCAGTTGTTGGAGAAGCGCGGCTATGACGTCACCTTGAAGCAACTGGACGTGGGTCCGCTGTTCCAGGGCCTCGCGCGCGGCGACATCGACCTCTTCCTGGACGCGTGGTTGCCCACGCTGCACAAGAAGTACATGGACGAGTACGGGTCCAAGCTCGAAGAGATCGGGCAGTGGTACAACAACGTCGACGTGCAACTCGCGGTCCCGAAGAACCTCCCCTACAACTCGGTGGAGGACCTCAAGGGTCACGAGAAGGAGTTCGGCGGTCGGATCGTCGGCATCGAGCCGGGCGCGAACATCATGGACCTGACCGAGAAGAAGCTGATCCCCGAGTACGGGCTCGACTTCGACCTGGTCAAGAGCAGTACGCCCGCGATGATCGCCGAGTTGGACCGGCAGATGACGGCGGGCAAGCCGATCGTGGTGACGATGTGGCGTCCGCACTGGGCGTACACGAAGTACGACATCAAGCCGCTGGCCGACCCGAAGCAGTCCTACGGTGCGCCGGGTTGGATCAGTTCGATCGGTCGCAAGGGCTTCGCGAAGGACTTCCCCGAGGTGAACACCTGGGTGAAGAACCTCAAGCTGGACGACTCGGTGCTCGGGCCGCTCGAGAAGAAGGTCTTCGTCGACTTCGAGGGCAAGCCGAACGCCGCCGCCGAGGGGGTCAAGGCGTACCTGAAGGAGAACCCGGACGTCGAGAAGAAGTTCCTGGCCGACCTGCCGCCCGCGGGCGGGGAGCAGCCGAAGCCGGACCAGGGTGGCGGACAGGGCAAGACGGCACAGCCGCAGTCGTTGCCGGCGCCGACCCGGGAGCCGGCGGGGGCGCGCTGACGGTTCGGGTCGTCGACCAGAGCCGGTGAACCGGTGACGGGGCCGCCGCACGCATGTCGTGCGGCGGCCCCGTCGTCGTCGGTCAGCGGCGGATCTGCCAGTCGGCGTCGGGGGCGATGGGTTGGCACTTGTAGCCCCAGCGCGAGGCGCCGTTCGCGAATGCCTTGAAGAAGGTCTCGGTGGGTTGGCCCAGCGTCAGGCCGGGGGGATCCTCGCCGTTGTGCCGGCTGAGCTGGTAGGCGACGGTGTGGCCGTCGCACATGCCGAGCACCTTGCCCTCGACGGTGCCCGCGAGTTGGGCGTCGTTGGGCACTCCGCCGGTGGGCAGCCGCTCGGACAGCGCGGCGCGTTCGCCCGGGATCTCGGCGCCGGGCGCCAGGTAGCCGTGCACGATGGCGAAGGACAACACCCGCTTGCCGTCCAGGAACAGGTCGCAACCCTGGATCGCGCCGGGCCCCTCCGGAGTCGCGGAGGCGGTCCAGCGAGCGCGCTGTTCGCCGGCCGCCTGCGGGCCGAGCGCGGCGGGTTCGAGCATGCCGCACACGGGCGCGTCGGTGATCGGCTTCGGCTCGCTCGCGGGCTTTATCGCGCCCGGTCGCGGGGTCGTCTTGGAATCGCAGCCGGCCGCCTTGGCCACACCGTTGGCGAGGTCGACGGCCAGATCGGCCAGTCGCTGCCGCTGATCGGGCGGAGCCGGCGCGCCGGCCGGCCCGATCGTACGGGCGCGCACCAGCATCGGCACCGGTTGCTCGACGTTTTGCACCTTGCAGTTCTGCACGAGCCACGCGTCGTCCGCACCGGCCATGCCGTACAGATCGTGGTCCTTGTCACCCAGCGGCGCGGAGCCGGTCGTGGTCAACCCGGGCAACTGCACCCGCTCGGCGCCCGCCATGTTGAACAGATACGCCGAGCCGATGAAGGTTTGCTCGCCGGCGGAGACCCGGCAGCGCAACACCGGGTAGTGCTCCAGCGGGATCTGGTCCGTGCCGGTGAACGCGGGCGCCGCGGGCAGCACGGCGGTCACCGACGCGGTCGGCAGGATCCCCGCGCAGACGGTGGCGGCCACCGGGGTGGTTCCCGAGCCGGTGGGCGTTATCGAGGAGGGCTCGGCGGTCGGCGAACCGGTGCCCGAACAACCGGCCACGAGCAGGCCGGCGGTCGCCAGGCTCGCCACGGATACGGCCGGACGCAGCCTGGAGCGAAGCATGCGGCCCAGGATATCGGGCCGCTCAGTAGCGGTTTCCCTTCACCCACCAGCCGGTCAGCGCGCCCGCCGCGAACGTGCCGAGCAGAACGATCCAGATCGGCGCTTCGAGGGTGGGAATCCAGAACCGGATCGTCGCCGAGTCGGTGTTGGCCAGCACGAACCAGACGGCCAGGACGATGACCGCCGCGATACCGATCGTGCGGTAGGACACGCCGCCGATGTTGCCGCCCGCACCGCCCGATCGAGGGGTCTTTGCCATATCTCGATGCTATTTGCGTGATCGAGTGATCACGCAGAGGCGCGCCGACTTGACCATCTCTTGAAAGTTGCTTGCAGCAACAAAGGACGCTATGGTTGTAGCAAGCAACGAGTGTCGGGGGTGGGAAGCCGCGTCCGGGCGCAGAGCATCCGAGGTAAGCGAAGCAAAGGGGAAGGCATGACCGACGCACCGGCCGCGGAGGTGGCGGCGCAGCCGATGTCGCATCGGCAGATCATGGAGGCCCTGTCCGGGCTGCTCCTGGGCATGTTCGTGGCGATCCTGTCGTCCACCATCGTGTCCAACGCGCTGCCGCGGATCATCTCCGACCTGCACGGCAGCCAGACCTCCTACACCTGGGTGGTCACCGCGACCCTGCTGGCGATGACCGCGACCACCCCGATCTGGGGCAAGCTCGCGGACCTGACCAGCAAGAAGCTGCTGGTCCAGCTCGCACTGGTGATCTACGTCGCGGGTTCCGCGTTGGCCGGCCTCTCGCAGAACACGAGCATGCTGATCGGCTGCCGGGTGATCCAGGGCGTCGGCGTCGGCGGCCTCACCGCCCTCGCGCAGGTGATCATGGCCGCGATGATCTCGCCGCGCGAGCGCGGCCGGTACAGCGGCTACCTCGGTGCCACCTTCGCGCTCGCCACCGTCGGCGGTCCGCTGATCGGTGGCGTCATCGTGGACACTCCGTGGCTGGGTTGGCGCTGGTGCTTCTACGTCGGCGTGCCGTTCGCGGTGGCCGCGATCGTGATCCTGCAAAAGACGCTCAAGCTCCCGGTGGTCAAGCGTGAGGTCACCATCGACTACCTGGGCGCGACGCTGATCAGCGCCGGTGTCTCGGTGCTTTTGGTCTGGGTCTCGCTGGCGGGCAAGAACTACGACTGGATCTCCTGGCAGACCGCGGCCATGGTGCTCGGTTCACTGCTGCTGATCGCGCTGGCGATCCGGGTCGAGGGCCGGGCGAAGGAACCGATCATCCCGCTGTGGTTGTTCAAGGAGCGGACCATCGTGCTCGCCGTGCTCGGCAGCCTCGCGGTGGGTCTGGCGATGATGGGCTCGTCGGTCTTCCTCAGCCAGTACTTCCAGATCGCCCGCGGCAAGTCGCCGACCGTGTCCGGCCTGATGACGCTGCCGATGATCGGCGGCCTGGTGCTCGCCTCGACCGTGGTCGGCAAGCTGATCACCGCGACCGGCTTCTGGAAGCGCTACCTGGTCATGGGCGGTATCTCGCTGACCATCGGCCTGGGCCTGATGAGCACCGCCCGCGCGGACACCAACCTGTGGGTGCTCGGCGTGTACATGTTCCTGCTCGGCATGGGCGTCGGCGCGCTCCAGCAGAACCTGGTGCTCGCGGTGCAGAACGCGGTGCCCATCCACCAGTTGGGCGCGGCCAGTTCGGTCGTCGCGTTCTTCCGCAGCCTGGGCGGCGCGGTCGGCGTCTCGGCGCTGGGTGCGGTGATGGCGACCAAGGTCACCGGCTATCTGTCCGACGCCGGACTCGAGTCCGGCGCGGGTGGCGGCGCCGGCATCCCGAACGTGCACCACCTGCCGGAGCCGGCGCGCGGCATCGTGGAGACCTCGTACGGCCACGCGGTCGGCGACATCTTCCTGTTCGCGGCCCCGTTCGGCCTGCTCGCGCTGATCGCGGTGCTGCTGATCAAGGAGGTCCCGCTGCAGACCGGGCAGGCGGTGGTGGTGGCCAAGGCCGAACCGCAGGCGCCCGCGGCGGGCGCGGAGACTTCCGGGCAGCCGGCGGCCGCGGAGCCGACCGCGGTACGGATCGACAAGGTCGGGGCGCGGACTTCGTAGCCTCCCGGCACACGCCTCGGGGCGGCCCCGAACGGGGCCGCCCCGAGGCGTGTTCGGGGCCCGGTGCGGTACGAGCCGGACCCGGTACCGGCCGGACTCAGTACTGGTAGAACCCGCGCCCGGTCTTCTTGCCGAGCAGTCCCGCGTCGACCATGCGCAGCAGCAGCGGCGGCGAGCTGTACAGCTGCTCCTTGAACTCGTCGTAGAGGCTGTCCGCGACCGCCTTGATCGTGTCCAGACCGATCAGGTCGGTCAGCCGCAGCGGGCCCATCGGGTGCGCGCAGCCGAGCACCATGCCGTTGTCGATGTCCTCCGCCGAGGCGAAGCCGGACTCGAACATCCGGATCGCGGAAAGCAGGTAGGGCACGAGCAGCGAGTTGACCACGAAGCCGGCCCGGTCCTGTGACCGGATCACCGTCTTGCCCAGCACCTCGCCCGCGAACGCCTCCGCGCGGGCGGCCGTCGTCTCGTCGGTGAGCAACGAGGGCACCAGCTCGACCAGCTTCTGCACCGGCACCGGGTTGAAGAAGTGGATGCCGACGACCTGCTGCGGCCGGGCCGTGGCCATGCCGAGTTTCATGATCGGAATCGAGGACGTGTTCGACGCCAGGATCGCGTCCTCGCGCACCACGACCTTGTCCAGCGTGGCGAAGATCTGCGTCTTGAGCTCTTCGAGCTCGGCCACGGCCTCGATCACCATGTCCCGGTCGGCGAAGTCGCCCAGGTCGGTGGTGTAGGTGATCCGGGCCAGTGCCGCGTCCCGATCGGCCTCGGCGAGCTTGCCCGCCTTCACTCCGCGGTCGATCGATTTGGTCACCCGCGCCTGCCCGGCCTCCGCCGCCGCCGCGCTCGTCTCCGCCACCAACACGTCCAGCCCGGCCTTGGCACAGACCTCGATGATCCCGGACCCCATCAGCCCGGCCCCTACCACCCCTACACGCCGTACATCGGACACCACGTACTCCTCGCTCCACTTGCTGCCGTCAGCCTCCTCGGCATCCTCTCAGGTGAGCGTCAGCGGTGGTCGATGCGCCGGACAGGTTGCCCGGTGGGCTTGGCGACCACGTCGAAGTCGCCGTCCGCGCGCAGGGGTGTCCTCCTGGTTCACCCGAGGGAGCGGACGGTGCGTCGGCGTCAGTGCGGTGCCGCGTCCATGTCCGGCAGTGGGTACGGGAACTTGGCGCCGACCGCGCCGTCGACCGTCAGGGTCTGGCCGCTCACGTAGCGGGACAGGTCGCTCGTGAGGAAGAGGAGGGGGCCGGCGATGTCGGCGGGGAGGGCCACGTCGCGCAGGGGCGCGTTGGCGGCGTTCGCGGCGCGGCCCGCTTCGCCGAGGTAGGCCGATACGCGCGGGGTCCAGACCACGCCGGGGGCGACCGCGTTGACCCGGACGCCGGCGGGACCCAGTTCCACCGCGGCCGAGCGGACCAGCGAGATCAGGCCCGCCTTGGCCGCGCCGTAGGCCGCGTGCATCGGGGCGCCGGTCAGGCCGGAGACCGAGGCGACGAAGGTGATCGCGCCGCCGCCGTGCGCGGCCAGGTGCGCGCCGCCCAGTTGCAGGGCGAGCAGCGCGTGCCGCAGCACGATGTCCTGATGCCAGGTCCAGTCCTCGTCGGTGGTGGAGAGCAGGTCGGCGTACCTGCTCATGCCGATGATGTCGACGATCGCGTGCGCCCGGCCCAGCCGCTCGTGGACGTCGGCCCACAACCGGGTCACGTCCGCGCGCGAGCCGGCGTCGCCGGCCCACGCGATGCCGTCGACCTCCGCGGCGATGTCCTTGGCCAGGTCCGGCTCGCGGTCCACCGCGAACACGCGCGCGCCGGCCTGGGCGAGTGCGTGCGCGGTCTGTCGGCCGATGCCCTGGCCTGCGCCGAGCACGACGACGCCGCGTCCGTCGAGCCGGAGCCGGGCCGGGTAGTCGGGCACATCGGAGTCGTCGGTTCGGGTCATGGCGCCGACGCTAGGCAGGACCTGACGCACTGTCAATCATGGTTCGCCAGTTGGCCGGAGGCGAAACTGACGGTCTGTCAATCGCCCTCCCGGCGTGGCAATGTTTGACCAAGGCAATAAAAATCCCGATGGGCGAGAACGAAGGAGTTCGGCATGGGCGAGCACATGGGCCACGGCGTCAAGCAGCGCGATCGGGTCCGGATGACGGACGAGGAAGTGGCCGCGTTCCTGGCCGAGCGGCACTCGATGACGTTGTCCACGCTCAACGCCGACGGCAGCATCCACTCGGTCGGCATGTGGTACGGCTTCCTGGAGGGCGAGGTCGGCCTGGAGAGCAAGGCCCGTGCGCAGAAGGTGCTCAACCTGCGTCGCAATCCGACGGTCACGTGCCTGGTCGAGGCCGGCGAGTACTACGAGGAGTTGCGCGGGGTCTCCCTCGTCGGCAAGGCCGAGGTGGTCGAGCAGCCGGAGCGGATCTGGGAGCTGGGGGTGAGCGTGTTCAGTCGCTATGCGGCGCCGTACACCGAGGAGATGCGCCCGGCCGTGGAGATGATGCTGAACAAGCGCGTGGTGATCAAGGTCGTCCCGGACCGGGTCGTCTCCTGGGACCACCGCAAGCTCGGCCTGCCGTCCACCCGCCCGAGCTGACCGCCGCGCCCGCGTACCGCGTCCCGTCCTCGGGAGCCGGTTCGGATGCGGGTCGTCGACCGCACACCCGGGGTGCGGATCTGGCGACGCCGGATCCAGTCAGGTAGCCTGTCTGCTTACTTGATCGAGACAAGTATTGGTGAGGGAGTACACAGTGCCGATCGGATTCGCCACCGAGCACCAGGCGTTCGCGGAATCGGTCGCCGGTTTCGTCGCTCGCCACGCCTCGATCGAGGCCACCCGCCGGGCCGCCGACGAACTCTCCGCCGGCGCGCTCCCGAATTGCTGGGACGCACTGGTCGGCCAGGGATTGACCGCCGTCCACCTGCCCGAGGAGCACGGCGGCGCCGGCGCGGGTGTACTCGAACTCGCCGTCGCCCTTGAGGAGGCCGGCCGCGGCCTGCTGCCCGGCCCGTACCTGTCCACCGTGTTGACCAGCACCATCCTGGCCCGCTGCGCCGGCCCCGAGGTCGGCAAGGCGCTGCTGCCGCGATTCGCCGAGGGCGCCACCGGCGCGGTCGCCGTCGCGCCGAGCCTGACCGCGCGCCGGACCCCGGTCGGCTGGGAGATCGACGGCGTCGCCGAACCGGTCCTGGGCGCGGTCGGCGCGACCTATCTGCTGCTCGGCGCGCGGATCGACACCGGCCCCGAGCGAGACGAGCAGATCTGGTTCGTGGTCGAGCCCGGCACCATGGAGAGCGTCGAGGTCCTGGCGCTGGATGCGGTCGACCTCGCGCGCGGCGTCGCCCGGGTGCGCACGCACGACCTGGAGATCACCGCGTCCCAGGTGCTGACCGGGATCGACACCGCCAAGGTGGCCGACCTGGCCGCCGTGCTCGCCGCCGCCGAGGCGGTCGGGGTGGCCCGCTGGTGCTTCGAGACCGCGCTCGCCTACGTCAAGATCCGCGAGCAGTTCGGCGTCGCGGTCGGCTCGTTCCAGGCGATCAAGCACAAGGCCGCCACGCTGTTCACCCGCCTGCAACTGGCCACGGCCGCGGCCTGGGACGCGGCCCGGGCCGCCGACGACACCGTCGAGGACGCCGACGAGCAACTGCGCCTGGCCGCCGCCGAGGCCGCCGTGGTCTGCCTGCCGCTCGCCCGCGAGGTCGCCCTCGACTGCATCACCATGCTCGGCGGCATCGGCTTCACCTGGGAACACGACATCCACCTCTACTGGCGCCGCGCGGTCTTCCTGGCCCAGTGGCTGGGCCCGTCGGGCCGGTGGAGCGCACACCTGGGCCGCGCCGCGCTGGAGAGCGTCGACGGCGGCCCCACCCGGCGCTTCGACCTCGAACTCGACGAGGGCGACATCGCCGCCTTCCGGGCCGAGGTGGCCGCGCACCTGGCCCAGGCGAACACCCTTGCCGAGCCCGCCCGTCGCCGGCGCCTGGCCGAACTCGGCTACGTCTCGCCGCACTACCCGAAGCCGTACGGCATCGCCGCGAGCCCGGCCCGACAGGTGGTCATCCAGCAGGAGTTCGCCCGCATCGGGCTGACCCAACCGAGCACGATCATCGGCGAGTTCGCGCTGCCCACGATCATGGCGCACGGTACCGACGCCCAGCGCGACGCCTACGTGCCGGCCACGCTGCGCGGCGAGATCATCTGGTGCCAGCTGTTCAGCGAACCGGGCGCCGGCTCCGACCTGGCGTCGCTGAGCACCCGGGCGACCAAGGTCGACGGCGGCTGGCGGCTGAACGGCCAGAAGGTGTGGAACTCCAAGGCTCACGAGGCCCACTTCGGCATCTGCCTGGCCCGCACCGACCCGGACGCGGCCAAGCACAAGGGCATCACCTACTTCATCGTGGACATGGCCACGCCCGGCATCGACGTGCGCCCGCTCAAGCAGTCCAACGGCCAGTCCGAGTTCAACGAGGTATACCTCGACGACGTGTTCGTGGCCGACGACCAGGTGGTCGGCGAGGTGCACGCGGGCTGGCGGATCGCCCGCACCACGTTGGCCAACGAACGGGTGATGATCGCCGGCGGTCCGGGCATGCAGGCGTTCGGGAAGCTGCTCGACGACATCGGCGCGGCCGGCGCCGTCGCGGACGCCGCGCTCGCGAGTCGGCTGGGCGCCTTCGCGGCGGAGCACTTCGCGCTGCGTGCGCTGACCCTGCGCTCGACGCTCCAGCAGTTGTCCGGGCTCAACCCGGGCGCCGCCTCCAGCGTGCTCAAGCTCGCGGTCACCGAACACCAGCGGGCGGTGGTCACCGCGCGTCTGGACCGGATCGGCGCGGCCGGCACCCACCACGAGGACCTCGGGGGCGAGCTGCTCACCGCCTACCTCTCGCTGCCGGCGGTCCTGCTCGGCGGCGGCACCCGGGAGATCCAGCTCAACGTCGTCGCCGAACGCATCCTGGGCCTGCCCAGAGGCTGATCCGACGGCGCCTTGCCCGCGCTCGTCCCCGGCGAACGGCTTTCCGTCCCGGCAACCGGCGATCGACCACCGGCTGTCAGTGCTTTCCACGGCTACCAGGGAGACCATGTGCACATCGCCTACACACCCGAGCAGGAGGACCTGCGGCGGGAACTGCGCGAGTACTTCGCGCGGATCATGACCCCCGAGATCCGGGCCGAGCAGGCCGCGGGCGAGACCAGCCTGATGGGCAAGGACGGCGCGTACTGCCGCGTCGTCAAGCAGATGGGCGAGGACGGCTGGCTGGGCATCGGCTGGCCCAAGGAGTACGGCGGCCAGGACCGCTCGATGCTGGAACAGCTGATCTTCACCGACGAGGCCACCCTGGCAGGCGCGGCGGTGCCGTTCCTGACCATCAACACCGTCGGCCCGACGCTGATGGAGTACGGCACGCAGGAACAGCGCGACTTCTTCCTGCCCAAGATCCTCGCCGGCGACATGCACTTCTCGATCGGCTACTCCGAGCCGGGCGCGGGCACCGACCTGGCCGCCCTGACCACCAAGGCGGTTCGGGACGGCGACGACTGGATCATCAACGGCCAGAAGATGTGGACCTCGCTGATCCACGTCGCGGACTACGTCTGGCTGGCCGCGCGCACCGACCCCGACGCGCCGCGGCACAAGGGCCTGACCATGTTCCTGGTGCCCACGAACGCCGAGGGCTTCTCCTGGACCCCGATCAAGACCATGGGCGGCCAGACCACGTCGCAGACGTTCTACGAGAACGTGCGGGTGCCCGCGTCGGCGATGGTCGGCGAGCTCAACGGCGGCTGGAAGCTGATCACCGGCCAGCTCAACCGCGAGCGGGTGGCGCTGTGTTCGGCCGCGGGCATCCAGCTCGCGCTGCACGAGACCCGGCGCTGGGCCGAGCGGGCCGTGCTGCCGGACGGCTCCCGGGTGATCGACCGCGAGCACGTGCAGGCCAACCTCGGCCGGGTGCACGCCAAGGTCGAGTTCCTCAAGCTGGTCAACTGGAAGATCGCCTGGTCGGTCGACCACGGCACCAAGGTCGGTCCCGCCGACGCCTCGGCGACCAAGATCTTCGGCACCGAATTCGCCACCGAGGCATACCGGTTGCTGATGGAGTGCATGGGCGAGGACGCCTACCTCCAGCAGGACTCGCCCGGCGCGGTGCTGCGCGGTCGACTGGAGAAGATGCACCGCACGGCGCTCATCCTCACCTTCGGTGGCGGCACCAACGAGGTACAGCGCGACATGATCGCGATGCTGGGCCTCGGGCTGCCCCGACCGCCCCGCTGACCCGCCGTCACCACGCTGACAAGGACAGGTGAAATGGACTTCGGTTACACGGAAGAACAGCAGGACCTGGTGGGCCTGGCGGGGCGGATCCTCGGCGAGCGGGTCACCCACGAGGCGCTCACCGCGTTGGACGCGCGGGTCGAGCGGGACGGCGCGCCGCGCTTCGACCGCGATCTGTGGGCGGAGTTGGCCAAGGCCAACCTGCTCGGGATCGGCCTGCCGGAGGAGTTCGGCGGCTCGGGATACGGCGTCTTCGAGCAGTGCCTGATCCTGGAGCAGATCGGCCGAACACTGGCGCCGGTGCCGTTCGGGCCCTCGATCGCGGTCGCCGCGTCGATCCTGAACCAAATGGGCACGGACGAGCAGAAGGCGGCCTGGCTGCCGGGGGCCGTGGACGGCTCGCGGATCCTGACCTACGCGCTCGCCGAGCCGTTCGCCCGGGACGGCGCCGCGCCCGCCACCAAGGCGGTGCACACCGACGGGGTCTGGCACCTGGACGGTGTCAAGACCGGGGTGCCGGCCGCGACCGTCGCCGACCTGATCCTGGTGTCCGCGGATGTGGACGGCCACGCCGGGGTGTTCCTGGTCGACCCGAAGGCCGCGGGTGTGCGGATCGAGGCCCAGCTGACCACGGCCAAGGAGATCGCGGGCCTGGTCACGCTGGAGCACGCGGTGGGCACCCCGCTCGGCGGTCCCGACGCGGCGCGCGAATTGCGTGACCGGGCCACCCTGGCGCTGTGCGCGACCCAGCTCGGGGTGACCGAGAAGGCGATGCGCGAGACCGCGAAATACGCGAGCGAGCGGGTGCAGTTCAAGCGCCCGATCGGCTCCTTCCAGGCGGTGGGCCACCGGCTCGCCGACGCGTACATCGACGTCGAGGGCATCCGGCTGACCACGTGGCAGGCCGCCTGGCAGGTCGCCGAGGGGCTGGACGCGGCCGAGGCGATCGCGACCGCGAAGTTCTGGGCGGCCGACGGCGGACATCGCGTCGCGCACGCGGCGGTGCACGTGCACGGCGGCATGGGCGTGGCCGAGGAGCACTTCGTGCACCGCTACTTCAACCACGCGAAGCAACTCGAACTCTCACTCGGCGGCGCGACCGAGCAGGCGCTGCGGATCGGCGCCGGCTTCGCCGCCACGGCCGCGGGCGAGTTCGCCTGATCCGGTTCGCCCGACCCCGCCTTCGGCCCGGCCGCGCCGGCGCCGCACCCCTGTGATTCCTGGAGACGAACAGAACATGAGCGAACCCCACGCCCTGGTCGAGCGGGACGGCCACGTCCTGATCATCACGATGAACCGCCCCGAGGCCCGGAACGCGGTCACCGGAGAGATGATCGAGATCCTGGAGGCCGCCTGGGACGAGGTCAACGACAACCCGGAGATCCGGGTCGCCATCCTCACCGGCGCCGGCGGCGCGTTCTGCGCGGGCGCCGACCTGAAGGCGATGAGCCGGCGCGCGCCGGGCGACGCGTTCAAGGGCGGCGGCGGCAAGCCGGCCATGGACATGTCCGTGATGAAGTGGTGTCTCAAGGGCTTCACCCTCACCAAGCCCCTGATCGCCGCGATCGAGGGACCCGCCATCGCCGGTGGCACCGAGATCCTTCAGGCCACCGACATCCGGGTGGCCGGCGAGTCGGCGCGCTTCGGCGTGTCCGAGGTCCGCTGGGGCCTGTTCCCGCTCGGCGGGTCGGCGGTGCGCCTGCGCCGCCAGATTCCGTACACTGTCGCCGCCGACCTGCTGCTCACGGGCCGCCACATCAAGGCGCCCGAAGCCAAGGAGCTCGGTCTGATCGGGCACGTCGTGCCGGATGGCGGCGCACTGGAGAAGGCGAAGGAGATCGCCCACCAGATCGCGGCCAACGGTCCGATCGCCGTTCAGGCAGTCCTGCGCGTTCTGCGTGAAACCGACCAGTTGACCGAGGAAGATGCGTTCAAGCTGGAGTCGCAGATCGGCATGCGGGTGTTCATGAGCGACGACGCCAAGATCGGTCCGCGAGCCTTCGCGGAGAAGAAGACCCCGGAGTTCAAGGGCACCTGATGTGCCATCGGAAGACTTCGGCATGAAACGGGCCCGCCGGGTCAGGGACGGCAATCCCCCGGCGGGTCCTCATCATGTCGACGCACGGGCGGTCCTCCGGGTTGCGTCGGACGCCCGGGCAATCTCGACGCCGACGCGGGCACCGCCGGGCCCGGTTCTCCCGAACGAGCTCGGCCGCGGCCGACACGCCGAGCACGAGCCCAGGGTGAGCACCATCGTGTCGTCGCCGATGGACGAGCTCGACCACCCGGTCAGGGCCGCGAACAAGGCCGCGGCCTGCACCGCGAGCGGCCCCCGGACCAGGACCTTCGTGGCGGGAAAGTACCGCTCGGCAAGGACGTTCCGGCAGTGCTCCGCCGGATCGTGGCGAACCTATTCTTTTGATCGAGTCAAGGGTAAGTTGACCCGACCCTGCTTCGACCCGGATCGGGTCCACTCCTTGGATCCGGCTTCGGAAGCACCCGTTTCATCCGCCGTGGGAGCCGACCATGACGCCCGTCAGCCCGTCGTTCAACCTCGCCGACCTCTTCGAGATCGTGGTGGACGCGATTCCCGATCGCACCGCGCTGATCGCGGGCGAGGTACGACTGACCTACCGCGGACTCGACGAGCGGGCCAACCGGGTCGCACACCACCTGATCGGCGCCGGGATCGAGCCCGGCGACTTCGTCGGGATCCACGCGTGGAACCGCGCCGAGTGGGTCGAGGCGATGATCGGCTGTCACAAGGCACGGGCCGTGCCGATCAACATCAACTACCGCTACGTCGAGGCGGAGTTGCGCTACCTGTACGAGAACTCGGGCATGGTCGCGGTGATCGCCGAGCGTTCGTTCGCGGGCGCGACCCGGGCGATCGGGGCCGACTTCCCGGCGCTGCGGCACGTGCTGATCCTGGAGGACGGCTCGACCGAACCGACCGAGGGCGCGGTGGGCTACGAGGACGCGCTCGCCGCGGCCTCGCCCGAACGCGGCTTCGGCGCGCGCAGCGAGGACGACCTGTACGGCCTGTACACCGGCGGGACCACCGGCATGCCCAAGTGTGTGCTGTGGCGCGGCGAGGACATCTTCTTCGCGGCCCTGCAGGCCGGTCGCGGCGCTCGGCCCAAGCTGGAGACGCCGGGAGAACTCGCGGACACGGTGCGCGAGTCGGCCGGGATGACCACGCTGGGTCTGGCGCCGATGATGCACGGCGGCGGGCAGTGGTCGATGTGGAACACCTTCTACATGGGCAACACGTACCTGATGTGGACCGGGCGCACCTTCGACGCCGACACCGTGATGGCCCTGGCGGCGCGGGAGCGGGTGTTGTCGATGGCGGTGGTCGGCGACGGGATGGGCAGGCCGCTCGCGGACTGGCTCGCGGCCAATCCGGACACCTACGATCTGTCCGCGCTCAAGGCGATCAGCAACGGTGGGGCGCCGATGAGCGCCTCGGTGCGCACCGCCCTGGAACGGACCGGCATCTTCGTCATCGACAGCTTCGGCGCGTCCGAGACGGGCGCCGCGGCACGCCAGACCGGCGGACCGGGCACGGCCACGCGGTTCGCCTCGTCGGCGACCACGACCGTGCTCGACGACCGCCTGGTGCCGGTCGAGCCCGGCTCCGGCGACGTCGGCCGACTGGCCGTCAGCGGGCACATCCCGCTGGGATACCACGGTGACGAGGAGAAGACCCTGGCCACCTTCGTCAAGGACGCGGCCGGGCGCCGCTGGGTATTGCCGGGCGACTTCGCGCAGTTGGAGAAGGACGGCGGCATCATCCTGCTCGGGCGCGGCAGCGCGACCATCAACACCGGTGGCGAGAAGGTCTATCCGGACGAGGTGGAGAGCGTGCTCAAGTCGCACGCGGACGTGTTCGACGCGGTCGTGGTCGGCGTCCCGGACCCGCGCTTCGGGCAGGCGGTCACCGCGCTCGTGGTGCTGCGCGAGGGCGCCGCGCCGGAGCCTGAGGCGATCACGGCGCACGCGCGCACGCAGATCGCGGGCTACAAGACGCCCAAGCGCATTCACTTCGTCGAGTCCATCCCGCGCACGGCGGCGGGCAAGGTGGACCTGCGGGCGGCCAAGGCGCGGGCGGAGGAACTTTCCGGGTAGCCGGGCGGGTCGGGCGCGGCGCCCGCCCGGGGCTCAGCTCAGCGCCCGGGTCAGGGTGTGGATCAGCAGGCCGACCAGGGCGCCGACGACGGTGCCGTTGATCCGGATGAACTGGAGGTCGCGCCCGACGTTGATCTCGATCTTGCGGCTGGTCTCCTTCGGATCCCAGGCGCCGACGGTGTCGGTGATCAGCGCGGTGATCTCGTCGCGGTAGGTGGTCACCACATACACGGCGGCCTGCTCGATCCAGCGGTCCGCCTTGCCCCGCACGCGCGAGTCCTCGGCCAGCCGGCCGGCCAGCGAGCGCACGGCGGCGGTGACCCGGTTGCGCAGTTCGCTGTCCGGGTCCTCGGTGGCCTCGACCAGCATCGCCCGGGCGGCGCTCCACACCGACGCGATCAACTCCTGGACCGCCGGGTGCGCGACGGTGCGATCCCGCAGGCGCTCTATCTGGGCGATCATCGCCGGATCGTGCTGGAGGTCGGCGGCCACCTCGGCGAGGAAGTTGTCCACCGCGACCCGGGCCGGATGCCCCGGGTCGTCTCGCACCGCGCCCGCGAACCGGACCAGTTCGCGGTGCACCTTGTTGGCGATCTGCCGATCCAGGAAGCGCGGCGACCAGCCGGGGGACTCCTGGTCGACCACCCGCAGGACGGCCTCGCGATGTTGCTCCAGCCAGTCGTGCGCCTTGGTCGCCACCAGGTCGACCAGGCCGCGGTGCGCGCCGTCGCGCACCAGCCGGTCGAGCAGTTCGCCGATCGGCTGGGCCACCGCCTGGGCGGAGACCCGACGGGTGATCGCCTGCCCGAACACGCTCTGCACGTCCTCGTCGCGCAACACGGTCAGCGCCGCGCGGGCCAGCGCGCCCAGTTGGTCGGTGACCCGCTCGGCGTGCCCCGGAGCGGCCAGCCAGGTCCCGGCGCGTCGGGAGACCTCCATCCGGCTCAGCCGCTGCCGCACCACGGCGTCGGAGAGGAAGTTCTCCCCGACGAACTCGCCCAGATTGCGGCCCAGTGCGTCCTTGCGGGTCGGAATGATCGCGGTGTGCGGAATCGGCAGCCCCAGCGGCCGGCGGAACAACGCGGTCACCGCGAACCAGTCGGCCATCGCGCCGACCATCCCGGCCTCCGCCGCGGCCTGCACGTATCCGGCCCAGGCCCCGGCCCCGCGCGACTCGGCCCACCGCGCGAGCACGTACAACACGATCGCGAACACCAGGAACCCGGTGGCGATCACCTTCATCCGCCGCACCCCACGCAGCTTCTCCACCTCCGCCGCGGTACGAACCACACCGCCGGGGGTCGGACGGGGCGGAGTGGGTGAGGGGGAGTCGGCGAGATCAACCATGACGCCCATTGTGATCATCCGCCCGCACCGCCGGGACCCACGACACCGCATCGTCTCCGGAGACGATGTCCGCGCGACGCCGCCTCACGGGGGCGAGGACGCGGCGATCCCGCCTCCGCCGGGCCGGGTGCGCAACGTCACAGGGTCCACAGGCCCTTGAGCAGGGTTGTTGCGCCGCCGGTGAGGGCCAGCCATTGGACGGCGCGTTTGGCCTGGTGTTCGGGGGTGCGGGCGGCGAGGAAGTGGCCGACTGCGGCGCCGGCGAGCAGGGCTGTGACGACTGCGGCCCAGGCCGGGGTGCTCAGTTGCGGGGGCGACTTGGCGGCGAGGGAGAAGGCGTTCACCACGACGGCGTAGAACTGGGCGTTGGGCACGAACTCGGCGGCGGTCCAACCCGCGTTGAGCGCGTACAGGGACACCGCCGGGCCGCCGACGCCGGCCGAGGAGTTCATGAAGCCGCTCGCGGCGCCGGCCACCACGGCGCCTTTGCGGGCGCGCAGGGCGGGTATCCGGACGCCGCGCATGACGAGGCCGACGGCCACGCACACCGCCGCGCCGATGCCCGCCAGCAGCCAGGGCTCGGGCAGTCGGGCGGCCACCCACGCGCCGAGCGGTACGGTGCACGCCGCCGCGAGCACCAGCGGCAACATCGCGCCGAGCCGGACCCGGCGCCACGAGGCGGCCAGCCCGATCGCGCCGATCACGCCCGAGCCGCCGTTGCACAGCACCACACCCTGGGCCGGGCCGAGCAGCAGCACCAGACCGGGCGCCGCGACCAGTGCGAAGCCCATGCCGGTCAGGCGTTGCACCGAGGCGCCCAGGAGGACGATCCCGCCGAGGAGCAGGGCGAGGGACCAGGCATCGGACACGGGTATTCCTCGGGTCGGGGACCTCTGACGACCCGACAGCTATACCGGAGATCGCCGATCGACGGTGTCGCGGTCGACGCGGGTACGATCCGGCCCGCGCCGGCCGCGGCCCGGAGTCGGCTCAGCCGCGCGCCGGGGTGCCCAGGATGCCGTTGAGCAGGACCTCGATGCCCCACGCGTCGCGTTCGTCGCCGGAGCCCGCGGTCAGCGTCTCGCGCATCGAGACCAGGTGCGGGTAGTCGGCGGCGGACAACCGCCCGAACGCCTCGTCCATCGCCGCGACCGCACTCTCCTCGGTGTGCCCCTCGGCCCCCTTGGCGGCGTACGCCGATTCCTCGGCCGCCGCGGCGGTGATGTGCAGGTTGATCAGGTCGAGCGCGAGTGAGCGGGTCAGGTCGTCGATGCCCGCGCCGGCCAGCAGCCCCAGGATCGCCTCGGCGAGCGCGAGCGCGTTGGGGCCGGTCGGTACATCGCCCAGGGCCACGGTGGCGATCCCGCGATGGCTGCCCAGCACGGTGATCGCCGTGCGGACCAGCGTGCTCAGCTCCGTGCGCCAGCGCGGGAACGGCTCGCCGACCGCGGCCACGGCCGGCAGCGGGATCTCGCCGAGCACCCGGTCGTAGACCAGCGCGAGCAACTCGTCCCGATTGGCCACGTACACGTAGAGCGAGGCGGCGCCGGTGTCCAGCGCCTGCGCGACCCGGCGCATGGTCACCGCGTCCAGGCCGTCGGCGTCCAGGATCGCCAGCGCGGCGGAGACGAGCGCGTCCGCGCTGAGTGCGGCCTTGGCCGGTCGGGTCCGCCGACTGACCGGTGCGGGAGGGGTGGACGGGCGGGGCTCGCCGGGTGATTTCGCCATGTCCCGAGTATACGCCTTGACGGAACACCGTTCGCTACGTACATTGTTCGTAACGAACGGCGTTCGTAGCGAACGCAGCTCACCCCGCCGCAGTCCATCGCCTCGCAAGGGGCCGTGCGGCCCCGACCCGAAGGAGTACCGATGACCGCCACCGCCACCGCCACCGCCACCGCCACCGCCGCCGGCGCACTCGACGACACCGCCCCGAAGCCGCCGGCCGCCGACTCGCCCGCCCCCGCCGAGGCCCCGCGCCCGGCCGCCTACGCCTGGCGTTGGCGAATCCTGGCGATCGTCCTCGTCGCCGAGGTGATGGACCTGCTCGACAGCACCGTGACCAACGTCGCCGGCCCCTCCGTCCGCGACGATCTCGGCGGCGGCGCCTCGCTGTTGCAGTGGCTCGCCTCCGGCTACACGCTCGCCTTCGGCGTGTTGCTGGTGGTCGGCGGCAGACTCGGCGACCGCTGGGGCAGACGCCGATTGTTCCTGCTGGGCGCCGGCGGCTTCGCCGCCGCGTCCCTGCTCTGCGCGCTGTCCCCCTCGCCGGAGTTGCTCGTCGCCGCCCGCATCGCCCAGGGAGCCTTCGGCGCCCTGCTGATCCCGCAGGGCTTCGGCATCCTCAAGTCGGTCTTCCCGCCCGGCGAGACCGGCAAGGCGTTCGCCGCCTTCGGCCCGGTGCTCGGCCTGTCCGCCGTCGGCGGCCCGATCCTGGCCGGCGCGCTCATCCACCTCGACCTGTTCGGCACCGGCTGGCGGTCGATCTTCCTGATGAACGTCCCGCTCGGCCTCGCCGCAGTGCTCGGCGGCCTCCGCTACATCCCCCGGGACGACCCGAACCCCGCCGTGCGGATCGACGTCCCTGCCGCCGCCCTGCTGACCGCGGCCTCCACGCTGATCATTCTGCCGCTCATCCAGGGCCCCGAAGCCGACTGGCCGCTGTGGTCGTTCGGTTGCCTCGTCGCCGGCGTCGCCGCCTTCGCCGGGTTCATCCTGCGCGAGCGCCGCAGCACCCACTCGCTGATCGAGGCCACGCTGCTGCGCAACCGCGCCTACAAGTCCGGCATGCTCTTCGGTCTCGCGTTCTTCGCCGGCACCACCGGCTTCATGCTGATCACGTCACTGTTCGTGCAACTGCACCTGCACTACGGCCCGCTCGACGCCGGCCTCACCCTCGCCCCGATCGCGGTCGGCATCGTGGTCGCCTCCATCGCCGGCTTCCAGGTGATGGCCAAGCTCGGCCGCACCCTGCTCCTGATCGGCGTCGGCGTGCACATGGCCGGCCTGATCGCCCTCGCGGCCGTGGTCACCCACTACGGTTCGGACACGACCAGCGTCGACCTGATCGGACCGCTGTTCGTCGCCGGTCTCGGCATGGGCGCGGTGTTCGCGCCCCTGTTCGACGTTATCCTGGCCGGTGTCGCCGAGCACGAACTCGGCAGCGCGTCCGGCTCGTTGTCCGCCATGCAGCAACTCGCCGGCGCCCTCGGCGCGGCCGGTATCACCACCTTGTTCTTCCAACTCGGCGAACACCACACCGCCTCCGCCGCGATGGCCATCGGCGCCCTTGCGGTGGCCGGCCTCGGCCTGCTCGCCGGTGGCCTGGTATTCCTACTCCCTCGGCACGCCAGGCCGCACGAGGCATAGCCCTCGCGCCGACGCCCATTGCTCCGCTCCGGGCAGCCCGACGGCTGCCTGGCCCACAACAACCGGACCCCGGGAACCCGATCCGCAGGAACCCGATCCGCAGGAACCGGGTCCAAGAACTTGGTCCACAGGAACCGGGTTCGAGGACTTGGCCCGCAAGAACCGGGTCCAAGAACCGGTCATGAATCGGGTCCAAGGACCCGGTTCATGAACCCGGTCCACGAAACGCCCAGCCACACGAAACCCGATCAGCAAGGAAACGAGTCACCATGACCATCCTCGTCACCGGAGCCCGCGGCAGCGTCGCGCGCGGTGTCATCACCCGCCTCGTCGCCGCCGGCCGGTCCGTGCGGATCGCGAGCAGCGACCCGACCGAACTCGAACCGACCGCCGGTGTCGAAGCCGTCCGCCTCTCGCTGCGCGAACCCGACAACGCCGCCGAGGTGTTGCGCGACGTCACCAGCGTCTTCCTCTACGCCGAGGCCGCCGGCATCGCCGACTTCGTCAAGGCCGCCCAGGCCGCCGACGTCCGGCACATCGTGCTGCTGTCCTCGGCCTCGACCAACGCCCCCGACCCGCAGAGCAATCCGCTCGCGGCGAGCCACCACGCGGTCGAGGTCGCGGTCACCGAGTCCGAAATTCCGTACACGGTGCTCCGCCCCGGCGCGTTCGCCGGCAACGCGATCGGCTGGAAGTACCAGCTGATGGGTGGCGGCAGCATCCAACTGCCCTACCCCAACGCCCAGGTCGCCCCGATCCACGAGGAGGACATCGCCGACGTCGCCACCGCGATACTCCTGGCCGGCGACCACCTCGGTGAGACGCTCGACCTCAACGGCCCCGAGTCGCTGTCCTTCGTCGAGCAGATCGCGATCCTGGTCGATGTCCTGGGCCGCGAGCTGCCGTTCACCGAGGTCACCCGCGACGAGGCGCTCGCCGGCCTGACCCGGCACATGCAGCCCGGCTACGCGAACGCGCTGCTGGACCTGTGGGAGTCGGCGGTCGACCCCGAGCCGATTTCCGGCACCACCGAGGCGATCACCGGCAAGCCGGGCCGCACCTTCCGCGCATGGGCGCACGACCACCGCGAGGACTTCGCCGACGGCGACGGGCAGCGCGGGTAAATCCCCGACAACCGCTCGGATACCACCACTTCGGACCGGCCGGACCGGCACAATCCGGCCGGCCGGTCCACGCTTTGGTGGAGTTCTCGGTCCCTCGCTCCCCAAGGGGTTGTCGCGATGTCTACCCTGCTGTTCAGACCGGCCGTTTCCCGAACTCTGGACGCACATGACCGTCGCGCTTCACACCGGCGCGGGTGCCGCAATCGAGGTACGCCGCGCGCTCCAGGCTGATGAAGCCAGGGACGTTCCCGAACACACGTGGGTCGGCCCGATCGTCCGGGCCCGCCCGCAGGGCGAACGGCACTACGAGGACATCGCGTACATCGACGCGGCGCCCACCGACGGCATGGGCAGTTCCCCCTCGCGCCACCTGATCCTGTGGGCCGACCGGGCCCGCCGCCGGCGGATCGCGGCGGTGGGCACGTACTCCGCCGCCGCCGACTACGCGGTCTACAGCATCACCGGCCCGGCCGGCGAACACCTGGCGACCGTGCATCGTGAACAGGGCAGCATCCGCCGGCTGCGCCGCACGTCCTGGACGATTCGCCCGGCCGAGGGCCCCACACTGCACGCGGCCAAGGGCACCACCTTCGGCTGGATCGCGTGGTGGGCGCTGTCGCCGCTGTGGGGCCTGATGATGGCCGTCGCCGTACTCGGCGGCAAGGCCCCGAGGTTGCCTCTGCGCACGATCTGGCGCCACGACGGCAGGCGCGTGTTCGAATACCTGGGCAGCGTCGGCACCACAGACTCGTACGAACTTCCACCGGGCCACGTGGACGGCCGCGTACTCCTGGCCCTGGCCGCCCTGCACAACAGCCATCCCGGCTGGTACGACCGCCTGTAGCGACGCGAACGGGCGGGGTGCGAACGGAAGGGAGCGGGGGGAGGGGCGTGAACGGGGCGCGGACGCCGGCGCCGGTGCGTCAGGGCGCGGCCCGCCAAAGACCCCCGGGCGGCACCGCCGTCTCACAGTCGTCGCACAGCGTCAGGCGCAGGTGTCGGGTGCCGCGCAGCGTGCCGGGGCGGCCGCAACTCTCGCAAACGGCACGGGAAAGGCGATCGAACTCCGCTGTCACGGCGCGGAGCCGGCCGGCCTCCTCCTTGGTCCAGTCGGCGCCGTTGGGCGTCGACGGCCGGGGATCGGCCTGGACGACCAGGGCCGCCCACTTCTGTTTGACGGCGAAGAGTACGTAGTCGGGGAACTCGGCCACCAGCACCTCATGGCAGCGCAGGGCGAGTTGGTACCACCCGGGGCCGATCCAGAACTCGCTCGACGGATACCTGAGGTGGCGCCGTAGCGGCTCCAGAACGGTTTCGGACGGCCATTCCGACGAACCGGGCGCGGTCATCGCGTGCCTCCGTTTCGGCGTGCGCCGCCGGGCCTGCCGGGAACGCGATCGGGAGCCGGGATTCGCGGCGGACGCCGGCTCCTCGGGCGCTCCCGGCAGCCGACGCTCTCACCCGTGCACCGGCGGCGTCCAGTCACCCGGCGACATCGGCGCGCACGCGTCGGCGCCGACCGCGGCGACGGCACCGAAGAAAGACTTTCCGAGCAGGCGTCACACATTCGCGGCGCGTTCCGTCAGTGCTGTGTAGGCCCGGGAACGAGGGCCCGCAGCCGCAGGCCGGGAGACCGGCCCGCCGGTGGAGACCACCTCACAAGGAGCACAGTCATGGAAGCACGTATGGGCAACCCCGCGATGGTCGTTCCGGGCGCGATGAAGGCGCTGATCGCCCTCGGCACCACCACCGCCCAGGCGGGCGTCCCGAAGGTCACCCTCGAACTGGCCAACCTGCGGGCGAGCCAGATCAACGGCTGCAGCGTGTGTGTCCACATGCACGCCCGCGACCTGCGCAAGGCCGGCGAGTCGGACGAGCGCATCGACACCGTCGCCGGCTGGCGCGACGCCCCGTACTTCGACGATGCCGAGCGTGCGGCCCTCGCGCTGACCGAGGCGGTCACCCGGGTCGCCGACACCAGCGACCCGATCCCGGACGCGATCTACGACGAGGCCGCCAAGCACTACGACGAGCAGCAACTCGGCGCCCTCCTGCTGTCCATCGCCACCGTCAACGTCTGGAACCGGATCAACCTCGCCACCCGACAGATCGCGGGCGGCGCCTGGTAGACGCACCGCCGCCGAGCAGGCGTGGACCGGGGCCATGCCGGTCGGCCCGGAGACCGAACCGTCCCAGGTGTCCTGGTGCCGCTCGGTCTCCGGCGACGTCCCCGAGTCCACCGCCGGCCATCGGTTCGACCTCCGACTCAACCGCGGGCGGCTCCCGTGGGCCACACCACGTGCACCCGCTTGCCTGCCGAGCGCGCCTTCCCGACCACCTCGGCGGTACCGCCACGCGCGCGGCCGGGCTGCCCGTCCCAGACCGCGAACACCACGTCGACCGCCGCCAACAGCGCCTCGTTCGCCGCCGCGTAGGCATCGGCGGACGCTCGGCGGAAAGGCATCACCCGGACCTCGGCGGCAGCCGCGACCAGTTGGTCGAAACTCGCGCGGTAGTGCGGGCCGACCTTGGCGTCGCCGTAGTCGGCCGAGGGCAGCAGCGCCACCAGCCGACCACCCAGGTCCAGCACGGCTCGGGCGAAGATCGCGTCCGCGCCGGCCGCGAGGCAGCTGTAGCCAACGAGCTCCTCCGGCGCGGCCCCCGCCAGCAGGTCTCGGATGGCCCGGTCGACCAGCGGCACGGTGCCGGCCGAGATATTGATGTGGCCCGTGATGCCATAGCTCGTCACGTGCTTCCGTCCTGATCGACACGGTTGAGGGAAGCCCCCATTCTTTGTGCAATCCCCCCGGATTTCAGCCGGAGTCGGCCGATACTCGGAGGACTTCGTCAGCGCGGACCATCAAACGGGCGGATGTCGGGCGAATGTCGGACGGGTCCGGCGATCCCCGCGGCGACCACTTCGTCGATGCGCGCACCGGCACCGAGGGGGCGGCATGCACCGGAGATCCCGTCGAATCGCGACCACCGCCTCGGCGGTCGTGCTGGCCGCGACCCTGGTCGCGTGCTCCGGCGGGTCGAGCCGCCGGCCGGGCGAAGCGGCGTCTCCCGTCGCCGACCCGGTGATCTCCGGCGCCCACCCGGCCACGCCGGAGGACTACCCCAAGCCGTCCGTCGCCGCGCCCTGCGATCCGCGCGAGAGCCTCACCCCGCCCACCACCCTGCCCCCTCCCGGGCAGATGCCCGTCGGGTCCACGATGGACGCCATTCACAAGCGCGGCTACCTGATCGTCGGCGTGGACCAAAACACCCGGTTCTTCGCCGAGTCGGATCGGCACAGCGGCCTGATCAAGGGCTTCGACATCGAGATGGCCAAGGCCCTGGCCCGGGCCGTCTTCGGCGGCGCCGACGACCCCGCGCGCATCCGGTACAAGGTGATCACCCAGGCCCAGCGGCCCGATGTGCTGCGGGCCGGCGCCGTGGACGTGGTGGTCGACACGATGACCATCACGTGTGACCGCAAGCTGCAAGTGGCCTTCAGCAGCGACTACTACACCGACGGCCAGCGGGTCCTGGTCCGGACCGACTCGGGCGTGCGCAGTCTCGCGGATCTGCGTGGGAAGCGGGTGTGCACGGTCCGGGCCACCACCTCGATCGTGTTCCTGCGCGACAACCCGGCGGGAGTGTTGCCGTACGCGGTGGAGAACTGGACGGACTGCCTGGTCGGGTTGCAGCAGGGCGAGGTGGACGCGGTCTCGACCACTTCCGCGCTGCTTCGGGGACTTCAGGCGCAGGACTCCGACACCGACGTGGTCGGACCGGCCTTCAGTGACGAACCGCACGGGATGGCTTTCCCGTTGGCGCACCAGGACTTCGTGCGATTCGCCAACGGGCTGCTGGAGCGGATGAAGCGGGACGGCTCGTGGCAGCGGCTGTACGACACGTGGTTGGCCGGGCCGCTGGGTCCGCAGTCGCCGCCGCGCGCGCACTACGTCGGCTGAGCGATCACCGGCCGCCGGCCGACCGGTTCGCCGCCGTTCGCCCGCTCAGTCGTTCGTCCGTTCGCCGGTCAGGGTCGGCCGCAGGCTGTCCAGCACACTCGGATCCTCGATGGTGGACGGCGGTTCGGGGTGCCCGCCGTCCGCGATGTCGCGCATCGTGCGGCGCAGGATCTTGCCCGACCGGGTCTTGGGCAGCGCGGGCACCACGTCCACCCGACGCAACCCCGCGACCGCGCCGATGGTGTCCCGGACCCGGAGCACCAACTCGGCGGACACCTCGGCCGGTTCCCGGTGCACGCCGGCCTTGAGCACGACCAGACCGCGCGGCACCTGACCCTTGAGTTCGTCGGCCACCCCGATCACCGCGCACTCGGCCACGTCCGGGTGGGCGGCCAGGACCTCCTCCATCGAACCGGTGGACAGCCGGTGGCCGGCGACGTTGATCACGTCGTCGGTGCGGCCCATCACGTACACGTAGCCGTCCTCGTCCTTGCGCCCACCGTCGCCGCTGAGGTAGTAGCCGGGGTAGGCGCTCAGGTAGGACGCGATGTAGCGCTCGTCGTCGCCCCACAGCGTGGTCAGCGTGCCGGGCGGCATGGGCAGTTTGAGCACCACCGCGCCGTCCACACCGGGCGGCACCTCCGCGCCCTGCGGGTCCAGGATCCGCACGTCGTAGCCGGGCACCGGAAGGGTCGGCGAACCGGGTTTGGTCGGGTGCGGTTCCAAGCCCATCGGGTCGGCCACGATCGGCCAGCCGGTCTCGGTCTGCCACCAGTTGTCCACCACGGGGATGCCGAGCAGGTCACCGGCCCACCGGTAGGTCTGCGGATCGAGCCGTTCGCCCGCCAGGAACAGCGTGCGCAGCGCGGAGAGATCGTGTCCGGCGCGCAGTTCGCCGTCCGGGTCCTCCTTCCTGATCGCCCGGAACGCGGTCGGCGCGGTGAACAGCATGGTCGTCCGGTGCTCGGCGGCCACCCGCCAGAACGCGCCCGCGTCCGGCGTGCCCACCGGTTTGCCCTCGTACAGCACGGACGTGCAGCCGGTGAACAGCGGCGCGTAGACGATGTACGAGTGGCCGACCACCCAGCCGACGTCGGAAGCGGTCCAGCTCACCTCGCCGGGGCGCACGCCGTACACGTTCTCCATCGACCAGCGCAGCGCGACCGCGTGACCGCCGTTGTCGCGCACGATGCCCTTGGGCGGCCCGGTGGTGCCGGAGGTGTAGAGGATGTACAGCGGGTCGGTCGCCGCGACGGTCACGCACTCGGTGGGCTCGGCCGTGGCCATCGCGGTGTCCCAGTCCAGGTCCCGCTCGGTCAATTCGGCGACCAGTTGCGGCCGTTGCAGCACCACGACGCGCTCGGGCCGATGGCTCGCCTGGGCCAGGGCCGCGTCCACGAGCGGTTTGTAGGCGATCGTCCGGGTCGGCTCGATTCCGCAGGACGCGGCCACCACGACCTTGGGGCGGGCGTCGTCGATCCGCACCGCCAATTCGTGCGCGGCGAAGCCGCCGAAGACGACCGAGTGCACCGCGCCGAGCCGGGCGCAGGCCAGCATCGCCACCACGGCCTCGGGCACCATCGGCAGATAGAGCACCACCCGATCGCCGCGGCCCACCCCGAGCCCGCGCAGCACGCCCGCGAAGCGGGCGGTCAGATTCAGCAGTTCGGCGTAAGTCAGGGTGCGCCGCGTCCCGGTCACCGGTGAGTCGTACACGATCGCGGCCTGCGCGCCGCGCCCGCCCGCGACGTGCCGGTCCAGTGCGTTGAAACAGGTGTTCAGCGTGCCGTCGGGGAACCAGCGGTACAGCGGCGCGGCACTCGCGTCCAGCGCCCGGGTGGGCGCTGTCACCCAGTCGATCGCGGCGGCCGCCTCCAGCCAGAAGCCGTCCGGATCCTCCAGGCTGCGCCGATGGGCCCGCTGGTACGCCCCGCCGGTGTCGCGGCTCATTCGCGGTTCCTCCCGGTAGTCCTGGCGCCGCGTCCGGCGGCGGACGGCACCGGGTGACCGTGCCGCCCGCCGGCAGGATCCCGACGCGGCGGCACGAAGTCAAGGCGGGCGTACCGGCGTGTGAAGCCCCGCCGCCCGGTCAGGCCACCGGGTTCAACGCCGTGGTGATATCGGACACCGTCGGCATCGCGTCCTGTCCGCTCTGCTTGCCGGCGTCGATCGCGGCGTCGACGTCGTAGCCGTCGCGGGCGCCGAGTTCGTTCTCCACGAGTTGGGACAGCAGTTCGTTGGCCGTGCCCTCGAGCGCGGCCACGGCGGGCGCGGTGGCGATCTCGACGACGCGCGCCATGAGCTCCTCTTCCAGTTCCTTGAAGATGCGTTTGACCGCGGTGCGCACGATGCCCACCTCGGCGAGACCGGCGATCGCGGACAGGCCGAGGGTGAAGGTGGCGGCTGTCGCCGCCGCGGCGATCGCCTCGGCCAGGATGATCAGTTGGGCGATCGCTCTGCCCTTGGCGACCTCGATCACCACCGCCGCCGCGTCCAACGCCTTGGCCAGCATTCGGGCGCCCTCGGCCAGGTCGTGCAGGTGCTCGTTGTTCAGCTTGCCGAAGTGTGCCTCGAACGCCTCGGCGGCCATCCCGCTGGTGCCGGACAGGATCCAGGCCGCGCCGTTCTTCCCGTCGGCTCTGGCCTCGTCGATCTCGTCGGCGAACTCGCGGTAAGCCTGGGCCAGTTCCTTGAACTCGTCCTCGTCGAGGTTGGGCCAGTCCACCCCGATGACGTCCAACGCCGTGTCCAGATAGCCCGGTATGGTGATGCCCACAATCGACCCCCGTCGTCGTCGCGCACGCCCGAACCGGAGGGCGCGCCGTCTCGACGTTACGCCTGTTCCGGATCCGGTACATCCCTACGCGGCATCCGCGCGCCGGATCCAGCGCCGGGCGAAATGCCGTCACCGTGGCGGGCGTTCCAGGCGCAGCCCGAGCACCCCGTCGGCCATGCCCAGCACGATGTATCCCTGCACCGCCACGGCGATCCCGGTCACCGGCGCGCCCAGGTTCAGATCGACGGCCGTGTCGTCGCCCGGTCGGCGCAGCCGGACCAGACCGTCCGCCCAGGCCGCCGCGATCAGCAGGCCCTCGGTGGTCCGTTCGCAGGCGAGCGCGGTCACCGCGGTCGCCCGCGCGTCGAGCGGGTCCGTGGCCGGGTCCGCGCCCGGGCTCCACATCCGCACCCGGCCGTCCCGGCCGCCGCTGAGCAGCAGCGGCGGCTCGCCGTCCGCGCCGGTGCGCACCGCCGCGAGTGCGGTGACCGGGCCGGTGTGCAGCGGCGCGGACAACACCCCGCGCGGGGGTGGCTCACCGCCCGGCACGCCCGGCGGCGAACCGTGGCACCAGACGCCGCCGTCGACGTCGCCGACCGCCGGCAGCGGGTGTGCGCACAGCACGGTCAACTCGGCCCCGCATGTGTTGACCAGCCGCTGGAAGGCGGCCTCCAAGGCGCCGCGCGGGCCGTGGTAGGCGGCGTCGAGGACGTCCACGCCGCCCCACCGGTTCAGCGTGGTGACCCGGCCGCCGTAGGTGCTCGCGAGGGCGCGCAGCGGGAGCGGCCCGGAGCCGGCGACTACGCGGCCGGTGATCGTGCCGTCGGCGCCGGCGACGGTACGGATCACGCCGGTGTCGTCGACCAGCAGCACCCGACCGGCCAGGCCGCCGCGGCCCGCGGTCGCCGCCGCCGCCGGCCCCGGCCAGCGGTCCGGGCGGTGTGTGTCGCCCTCGCCCCAGCGGGCCCACTCGGCCCGCCAGCCCGGCGACGTGGAGCGCTCGGTGAGCATGCGCGCGGCCGCGTCGTCGCGGCCGAGCCGGTGCACCGCGAGCAGCGCCGCGCGGGCCGCCGGCGCGGGTTGCCCGAGCAGCGTGCCGAACGCGCCGCGAAACGCGGCCTGGGCGGGCTGCGCCCACTGCCCCGTGGCCACCAGGGCACCGGCCACCGTCTGCGGCCGGGCCAGCGCCTGTACGACCGGGTCGGCGGCCAGCGCCGCGGCGTCGCCGATCCGCACGCTGTGCGCCAGGATCGCCGAGATGCGCTCCTCGCCCGCGTCGTACAGTCCCGCGAGGTCGGTGATGCCGGCGTCCGCCGCGTGCCGCAGCGCGGTGTGTACCCGGCCCGGGCGGTCGGGGCCGGCGCTCTCCGGGCGTTGCCCGAGCACGAACTCGGCGAGCGGCCCGGCCGGCAGCGCCCACGTATCGCCCCCCTCGAACACCGCGGGGAACACGCGTGTCGCGTGTTCGATCGTCGCGGCGGCGGTCCCGGGGTCGGCCGCCGGGTACAGCGCGGTCAGTGCCCGTTCCCACTGGTGGGCCGAGAGCGGCAGGTCGAGCCCGAACAACGCGGCCACGGCCGAGCGCACGTCCTCGGGCAGGGTCGCCCACCAGGTCTGGTGGATCCCTGCCGCCCGCTCCGGCAGGCCGCCGGGAGTGTTGTCGTTCGGCGGGGCGGGCGACAGCGCCCCGTCCACGCGGGCGGCCAGTCGGGCCAGTCCGGGATGCGGAAAGGCGGCGTCGGCGCCGAACGGCGACGTGAGGGATGAACCGGTCGCGAGTTCGGCGTACCAGCGCTCGAATCGGCCGGGATGGGTCCAGCGGGGTTCGTCCAGGTTCAGTGCGGCGGGCGCGGCGACGCCGCCGAACGCTGCCCGGGTGTCCGGCCCGGCGCACTCCATCAGGAGTCGTACGTGCGGAAGTCGGAGCAGTGGGTCGAGTAACTCGGCGACGATCCGGGCGCCTTCGCCGGGCAGGCCGGGCAGGCCGGCGTGGTCCGGGTCGGCGACCGCGATCACCGTGCGTCGGGGGTCGAGCGCCACCGCGGCGATCAGTTGTCGGGGCGTGCGGGCGGCGACGCCCAGGTGGGCGGCCAGTTCCGCGACGACGCCGGGCACGGTGAGGCCGGCGGCCGGCACGAACGCGTGCAGTCGGCGGGCGGGCGGGGTGTCGTCCGTGGCGGTGGCGGCGTACAACCAGGCCAGCAGGTGCGACTTGCCCGAACCCGACGAGCCGCCGACCAGGCACAGGCGGGGTGACCGCTCGTCGTCCAGCCAGCCCAGCAGCGCGCGGGCGGCCAGGTGCCGGCCGGCGCCCATGTGCGGCAGTCGATGCCCGTCGTTGTCGACCACGGTTTCCGTCCCCCGATTCGTGGTGCCGCTGACCGGTCAGCGATTGTCGGCCTGCTCCGCGACGTGTGTCATCAGGGCCCGGACGCCGTCCTCCCGCGACTGCGCGCTCTCCCCGTAGCCGAAGCTGTGGGTGAACTCGGCGTCGGGAAACAGTCGGCCCATCCACAGCGCACAGTAGTGGCCGGGCATCAGGCACGGCTCCAGCTCGCAGTACACCCGCAGGACGTCCCCGGCCGGCACACCCCCGGCCGACAGGCGGTACCACAGCAGTTCCTCGGGGTGCGGCAGTCCCGGCCGGGACACCTCGGTCACGATCTGCCTGTTCCCGTCCGCGTCCAGGACCTCGAACGCGGCCGAGCCGGCGATGTTCAGTGGGAGCCGCACATCGTCCAGCACCCGAGGCCACCACGCCTCCCGCTCGGCGAACGCGGCCGGGTCGAGCGCGAGCAGTTCCTCGCGCAAGTCGCGAAAGAGCGGGAAGCCCTCGACCGGCTCGTCCACCGCGGCGATCCGGGGCAACGCCTGATCGAGCGTCAGCAGCCCGGCGGCGAACGCCTCCACGCTGCTCGCGACGGGCATCTCCGGCAGATCGACGCCCAGGAACAGGGCCCGGACCGAGCCGTCGGCGGCGACGTAGATCTCCGCGCCCTGATCGGTGCCGAGCCGGACCCGCTCACGCACCGCGGGATCGGGCAGCGACTCCCCGACCGCGTCGGCGAACGCCCCGAGCGTGACGGGATGTTCGTCGTCCGCGCCGATGAAGTACGCGCCGACCTGCACGGGCATCGGCACACCGGCGAGTTGCGGCGAACTCGAAAAGCGCAGTCCGTCCCGGCCGAAGCGTTGACGGAGGGCGGCGGAGAGGTCGGAGTCCATGGTGATTCGAGTATCTCTCTTTCGACGGCGGGCCCGAGGTACGGCTCGATGTCCGCGCGATCAGCGCAGCGGATACAGGCCGTCGATGTACGAACCGAAATAGGGAATCCACAGGCTTTCGCCGCGGAAGGGAATCGGATCCAGCGGCTCGATCCGGGCCCGAATCGAGTCCGCGACGCGCCGGTACTCCTCGTTGCCCGGGCCCGTGCTCCCGGGTCGCGTGCGCGGGGTCCGCGTCCACAGGAGACACAGCATCGTGCACAACGAGGAGAGGTCGCCGTTGATCTCGCAGTACTCCGATCCGCCGTCCGCGAAGGCATGGATCCGGCCGGTCTTCAGCTGGAGGAAGATGTACCACTGTTGGATTCCGCCGAGCACGAGCACCGGACCGACGCCGTCGAGTTCGGGCAGATCGACCCCGTCGTCCGGGTCGCCGAGGTCCAGCAGGCGCGACGCCCGCGCGCCCGGTTCGCCGGCCAGGGCCGGGGCCATCTGGAACAGCCCCTGCGGGATCCCCACGTCGCACAGGAAGTCCAGGTCCTCGACCCGTCCCGGGACCTCGGCGAGCTCGGCACGCGAGGCGCGCACCACCCGGTCCTCGGGGAAGACCTCCAGCAGGCCGCGGCGGTCGATGTCGAAGATCATGAATCACTCCAGCTGTGTCCGGCGCCTTCGGCCCTCTCCCGGGCCTACCGGCCGCCTGCCCGGCCTTTCGAACCGCCTGCCGCCGTTCCGGCGGCTTCGAGTCTGCGGATCCCTACGGATATTGGTACGTGTATACACCGGCCAGCGGGCCGGTGTTGCCCGCGGCGTGCTGCTGCTGCAGGTCGTGCATGTACAGGTTGAAGGGGCCGTTGCGGTCCGCGCCGTCGAGCCGGCGCGAATCGAAGTCGGCGACGTGGCTCACCTCCAACGGAGCGTTTCGGCCGCTGCCGTTGAGGTGCATGTCCACCCAGATGTCACACCCGGCGCCACCGGTCTTGGGGAAGGGCTGGCACGGTGCCCGCTCGGTATAGAGCCGGGTCACGTCGTTCTGCATGCCGTTGTGCACCATCGGCAGGCCGATCGCCCGCTCGGAGTGCCCGCCGTTGTTGCCGCTGCTGCCCACCAGGATGAAATCGCCGCTGCGTCCGGAGGGATCCTGGTAATGCAGCGAGGCGTAGTTGTTGCCGCCGTAGTCGCTCTGTGCCCGGCGCACGTCCTCGACGGCTTGGGACAGGTCCGTGGGCTGTTGCAGGGGCTGTGATTGCACGGGGGTGCGCGGAGTGGGATTTCCGGTGTTGTTCTGTTCTTCCTTCGCGTACTTGTCGTAGCGGCCCTTGCCGCCGGGCACCGGCACACGTTTCGGTTTGCCGCGCGGAGTGACCTCGGGATTTCCGTCCTTGTCGGTCTTGATGTTGACCTTTATCGTGCCGTCCGGATTCAGTACCCGGTCGATACCGGAATTGCCGCCGGGTCGGACCGGGACGAGTTTGCCGTCGACCAGTTGATGGACCCGGCCGTCCTCGTCGACGAAGTACACGGGTGTGCGACCTTGCCCGGGCCGACCCTGACCGGACCCGCCCGGGTTCTTGCCGTCACCCGCGCCGGTCGGGCTGTCGCCGCCGCCGGGTTTCCTCGGGTCCGGGCCGCCGATCCGCTTCCCGAACCGCTTGAGGTTCTCCTCCTCGGTCGCGGTCGTGCGTTTGGCGCTCGTGCGCACATTGCCGGCGGTCTTGGCCACGGCCTGCTGGAGCGCGCCGCCGGCGCGGGAGTGGCCGGTGGACAACGGCTCGAAGACCTTGCCGAAGGTCTGCCCGAGGCTGTCCTTGTTCCAGAACGAGCCCTTGGCCTGGAGCACGCCGGTCAACTTGGTGTGCGCGGCCTCGATCCGGGCGGCGGAGGCGTCGATGCCTCGGGCGCCGGACTCGACGTGCTCCGGGACGTGCTTGAACCCGTTGGTGCCGGTGGGTGGCGGGCCGACGGGCTTGCCACCGGGTGCGCCGCCGTCCGTGGGCGGTGTACCGCCGGGCTTGCCCGAGGTGTCGGTGGTACCGGGCCGCTTGGGCGCCTTGGGCACGGCCGCCGGCGCGTCGCCCGGCTTCGATGCGCCGGGCGCGTCGTGTCCGTTGCCCGAATCGCCGCCCTTCGGACCCTTGTGCGTCTTGCTCATCGCCGATCGCCTCCCCGTAGGCCGTCGCGCGCGTTCGACGCTCCGGGAGGAGGCGGACGCAACCCGCCGAGGTGCGCTCGTGCGCGGAAGAGCCCGATCGGGCCGCCGCACGAACTACCCCCGTAGTGACCGAACGACGCTGCCAAACCTACGTTCGGTGCCCGGCGAGGCCAACCGGAATCGAGTCAAGTAATGCAAAGCGCAGGGAAGTTCGCGGGGCTTCCCTCGTCGTGGAGCCCGGCCGCGACGGACGCCGCGCCCGCGTCGGGCGAGCGGGAGCCCCGGGCACGCCGGAGGCGTGTTCGCCGAGGCGGGCGCCTCGGCGGGGCGTGCACGTACCGGGCGGGTGTCGGCGATCGCACCGACCGGGGTGGCCTCGGCTACGGGGCGTCCACATCCACCGAGGCGTCGGCCCGCGTTGCGGCAGTCGACGCGAAGCGGTCGGGCCCGCCGGACGGCCGGCGGGCCCTGGGTGAGACCGGGTGCGTGTGGTCGGCGGCTATCGCGCCTGGTCCGCCCCGGCCGGGGTGTGTTCGGCGGCGGGGGCCGTGCCGGGGGAGGGTGGTGAGCCGGCCGCCGCCTTGCCGCGTACGGCGAGTACGGCCGACACCAGGGCGGCCAGGCCGGCCAGGCCCGCCAACACCGAGATGCCGGGCAGGATGACGCCCAGGACGACGTTCTG
The DNA here is from genome assembly GCF_000372745.1 of Embleya scabrispora DSM 41855. Classification (GTDB taxonomy): domain Bacteria; phylum Actinomycetota; class Actinomycetes; order Streptomycetales; family Streptomycetaceae; genus Embleya; species Embleya scabrispora. Next base: position 38,562 of record NZ_KB889700.1, read on the forward strand.
CGCCTCGCGCCACGCGGAGTCGGTGAGTCGGAACAGCCCTATTCCGACGGCGGTCACCCCCAGGAGCGCGATCACCGCGTGCCAGATCACCGGGTTGGCCGGCCGTGGGTCGGTTGCCGGCCCGGGAGCCGGCGGGAACGGCGTACCGGTCGGGAGCGGCGACGCCTGAGGCGCGGCGGCGACGGGCGCACCGGCCGGAATCGGCGGGGCGGCGGGAAGCATCTCGTCCCACGCGTTCAGGCGCGGCGGCGCCGGCGCCGCGGACCCGTGGGCGACCTTGACGGTCTCGTCGTCGGTGCGTCCGCGCGCGGGCACGCCCGGCCCGTGCGCGACCTTGACGGTCTCGTCGTCGGTGCCGCCGGGCGCGGGGGAGTCCGGGTCCCGGGCGACCTTGACGGTCTCGGCGGCGGTGCCGCGCCGGATGGCCGGTACCCGGACCGGCGCGCCGCCGTCGTAGGGCTCCTTGGCCGCGGGCTTGTCGGCGGCCGGCGCGTCGTCGTCCTTGCCGATCGGAACGGCGGGCGTCGCCACGGGAGTCGTCGCGTCCGCGTCGGGGTCGACCCTGCCCGCCCCGGGAGCCGACTTCACACCGCGGCCATCGTCGTCCGTACCGACCGCCGGTTTCGCCGCGGGAGTTGCGTCGTCGGCCGGGGTGTCGGAGGTCGCGGCAGGTTTCCCGGTGCTCTTCTTGCCTGTCCGTACGGCCGGTGTCGCCACGGGGGTCGCGTCGTCGTCGGCCGGTGCGCCGGGAGTCGCGGCCGGCTTTTTGGTGCTCTTCCCGCCCGTGCGTACGGCGGGTGTGGCGACCGGGGTCGCGTCGTCGGCCTCGTCCGCACTCGCGGCGGCGGCGGGCGTGGCCGACTTCGCGTCGTCCTCGGCGCCGGCCTTGCCGGTGCGGCCTTTCGAGGTCGCCTTGCCCGCGCCCTTCCCGGGCGCCCGTGCGGCGGGCGTGGCCACCGGGGTCGCGTCGCCTTCATCGCCCGTGACGTTGTCGTCCCGGTCCGCGTCGGCCTTCGCCGCCGGCTTCTTGGCGCCCTTCCCGCCCGCGCGCACGGCGGGCGTGGCCACGGGAGTCGCATCGTCTTCGGCCTCGGCATCCCGGCCCTCGGCGGTTCGCTTCGCCGGTGTCGCCACCGGCGTCGAGTCCGCATCGGCCGGCTCCGTGGTCGCCGGCGCGGCCGGTGCGGGCACCTCGGCCGTCTCCGGGTCCTCCGCCTCGTCCCCGTCGCCCGAGCCCGCCCGCTCGGCGGCACCGGAAGCCGAATCCGAGCCCGAATCCGAGCCCGTGTCGACACCCGCGGACGCGGAGCGTGCGGAGAGTGCGGCCACGTCGTCCGGAAGCCAGTCCACGCCCGGATCCGCGGCAGCGAACCGTGCCACCAGGTCGGCCGCCGAAGGCCGCGCCGTGGGACGCTTCTTCAGGCAGTCGGCGACGATCTCGCGTAGCCAGTCCGGGAGTTCCGTCAGGTCCGGCATCTCGCGCACGACCTTCTGCGCGATCTCGGCGACCGACCCCGCACCGAACGGCGCCACGCCGGCCGCATGGCACAGCACCCCGCCCAGTGCGAACACGTCGATCGCCGGGCCTATGGAGCCGCCGGTGACCTGCTCCGGCGCGGGCAGCCCGGGTACGTCCACGACGCCCGTGCGGGTCATCCCGGCCGAACCGAGCGCCCGGGCCAGCGCGTAGTCCGCGACGCGCGGCCCGTCCGCCGCGAGCAGCACGTTCGCGGGCTTGAGGTCACGGTGCGTCAGGCCGGCCTCGTGGATCGCCGCGAGCCCCTCGGCCAACCCCGCGCCGAGCGCCCGCAACGTGTGTTCCGGAAGCGGTCCGTGCGCCGCGACCGCCGTCTCCAGGGACGGGCCGGCAACGTGCTCGACGACCAGCCACGGCGGCGTGCCGTCCGGGTCCGCGTCCAGCACGTGCGCGACGTGGGTACCGCCGACCTCCTGCGCGGTCGTGACGTCCTTGCGGAAGCGCTCGACGAACGTCGTGTCGGACGCCAGATCCGGCCGCACGAGTTTGACCGTGACGTGCTCACCGCCCGGCGCGCGCCCGAGGAACACCGCCCCCAGGCCACCCTGCCCCAGTCGGGCCGACAGTCGATACCGCCCGACAACCCCGGGATCGCCCGGCTTCAGCGGATCCATGACTGCCGCCCCCTCCATGTACGTGCCGTGCCAAGGCAGGGAGCGGCCGCAGGGCATACCACCGGCCCTGTCTGTCTCGCCTCCCCGCGGACTGTGCCGCAGCCTACCCTTCGAGCCGGGACCCCACCGAGGACCGGGACGAGCCTGTCGACGTCCCGTATCCCTTCTGTCGATCTTCCGCCGCCGGCGCCGCGGCATCCTCGGATCGCCGGGACATGTCCCGATTCGCGCCTTTGACCACGCTCCGCGTGCCCGGCTAGCTTCACCGCAACACGCGGTGACACCCGGCAACATCACCCCGCACGGCGAGGGAGCTCAACCGATGGCGATCGTTCTGGGGCCGAATCGATATGGCAAGGCCGAGGTACGGCTGGTCCGGGTCACCCGGATCACCGCGACCGAGCACGAACTGTGCGATCTCAACGTGTCCGTGTCGCTGTCCGGCGACCTCGCCGACACCCATCTGCGCGGCGACAACGCCCATGTGATCCCGACCGACACGATGCGCAGCGTGGTGTACGCCTTCGCGCAGGACGAACCGCTGCCTGCGATCGAGGCGTTCGGGCTGCGTCTGGCCCGGCACTTCGTCGACGCGTACGACCCGATCGACACCGCGCGCGTGCGCGTCCTGGAGTATCCCTGGATCCGGATCCCCGGCGCCCGCGGACCGCATCCGCACGCGTGGACCCGGGCCGCCGGCTCCCGGTACGCGGGTGTCCTGCACGGGCCGGCGGGTACCGAGGTCTGCTCGGGCCTGGCGGACGTCTCCGTGCTCAAGTCCACCGGGTCGGAATTCCACGGCTTCCTGACGGACCGATACACCACGCTGGCGCCGACCCGGGACCGCGTCCTGGCCACGAGCGTGTACGCGTGCTGGCGGCATCGGCGCGACGAGGACGGCGCGTCGATCGACTGGGACGCGTCGTTCGACGGGACCCGCGACACGTTGCTGCGCACGTTCGCCGAGACGCACAGCCTGTCCCTGCAACAGACCCTGTATGCGATGGGGGAGGCGGTGTTGACCGAGCGGGAGGGTCTGGTCGAGGTGCGATTGGAACTGCCGAACAGGCACCACGTACCGGTCGACCCGAGTCCGTTCGGCGGGCACAACGCGGGCGAGGTCTACCAGGTGACGGACCGGCCGTACGGCCTGATCGAGGGCACGGTCCTGCGCGACGACGCGGCGCCGGCGCTCGCCGACCTGCCCTGGCGGTAGCGCGGCAGGGCGCACCGCACGCCGCACCCGGCACGCCGCGGGGGCGAGGCACCGAATGGCGCCCCGCCCCCGCGTCCCCACCCCTCATCCCCCCGGATGAAAGTTCTTCGTCTGAAAGTTCTTCGTCGTCCCTTCGGGGCCCGGCGTTGGTCAGCCGAGGTTCTCGATCCCCGCGGTGCCCTTCTCGACGTCGAGGATCTCGACGGAGGAGACCTTGCGGGCGGTGTTGCTCTCGGCCCACTGCTTCGCCTCGTTGGCGAGCTTGCCGCCCTTGTCCATCCGGGCGGACTCGGCGGTCGGGTTCTCGGAGAGCGAGACCTCGGCCGGCAGCGTGGTGAGCACCGCGATGTCGTAGCCGGTGTAGGTCTTGGCGATGCGCACCTTGGTGACCAACGAGCCGTAGGTCGTGGTCTTCAGCTTGGCGAGCAGGTCGGCGGCGTACTTCTGTGAGCCGGCCTTGTCGGTGTCCTTTTCCGCGCCGTTCTCGATGCCGGCGGTGCCCTTCTCCTTGTCGAGCACCGATACCGAGGAGATGGTCAGAGTCGAGGAGTCCTGCACCCACTGCATGGCCTCGACCGCGAGCTTCTGTCCCTTGTCCATCCGGGCGTTCGCACCCTTGATGTCCTCGGTGATGGAGACCTCCGCGGGCAGCGTCGTGTTGACGGTGACCTCGTAGCGCTCGTACTGCTTCGCGATCCGGACCTCGGACACCAGGCCGCCGTGCTTGGTGGTCTTGAGGTAGGCCAGCAGGTCCTGGGCCGCCTTGTCGGCGCCGCCCTTGGCGTCCCCCTTGTCGTTCGCCTTGGGCGATTCGGCCTTGGGTGCGGCGCTCACGTCGGCCGCGCCGGTGGTCTTGGGCGACTCGACCGTGGCACTGGCCGCCTTGCCCTCGTCCTTCTTCTCCGGTCCGCAGGCGGCGAGCGAGCCGGCCAGGGCGATCGTCGCGGCGACGGCCACGGTGGTGATCAGGCCGCGGCGCCGTCCCCGCGAGGTCGCGGTCGAAGCGGACTGCGGACGGACGGTCGGCCGGGGAGCGAGCGCGGACATGAGGGATTCCCTTCGGTGGCACTGCGGGGTCGGAGCCGGAACGGCGCCGATCGGGTCGGTCGGCCCGAACGGCCGATCGTGGGACGACAGTGCGGTGCGGGTGTTTCCGGCGATGCTCCGTGCTGCCGAGGTCAATACAAGCAGTGCCTGTGAACGCTGTCAACAGCGAATCCGCTCACGCGGCAAGTCGCCTTCCTGTGGTTAACTCGCGAAGGTTCACAACCCCTGCCATCAGGAGGAGACGGTGCCTACCAGCCCCCAGGTCACCGCTGCCGAGATCGCCCGCATCGCGGGTGTCGGACGCGCCGCCGTGAGCAACTGGCGTCGGCGCTTCGACGACTTCCCGCGGCCCGTGGGTGGCAGCGACGCGAGCCCCACCTTCGCGCTGTCCCAGGTGGAGAGCTGGTTGCGCGCCCAGGGCAAGATCGCCGAGGTCGCCCCCGAGGAGCACCTGTGGCGCATGATCGCCGCCTCGGGCGACGTCCCCGAACGGCTCGCCGACCTCGGCGACCACCTGTTGGCCGGCTCGCCCGCGCCGGAGGGTCCGCACGCCGCGCTGCTGCGCGCCGCGACCGACCTGGCCGACACCCGCGGAGCGCCCGCGGTGTTCGCCGACCTCTATTCCCGATTCGCCGAATCGGCCGCCGGCCCGGGCGGCGTCACCCCCGCGGCCACCGTCGCGCTGATCGCCGAACTCGCGGGCGTGGGGCGCGAATCCGCGACCTCGGTGCTGAACCCCGCGACCACGCACGGCGACCTGCTGCTCGGCTTCGTGCGGTCCGCGCACACGCTGCGCGGGCAGACCGAGGCGCCGGCCCTGGCCCGGCTGGTCCGGGCCCGCATCGCGCTGCACCCGGACGCGGCACCGGGCACCGACATCGCCATCGCCGAGGGCGACGCGCTGCGCGCGGACGCGTGGCCCGGCGAACTGTTCGACACCGTCGTGGGCAACCCACCGTTCAACGACCGCAATTGGGGCCACGACGAACTGGCCTACGACCCGCGTTGGGAATACGGCCTGCCGGCGCGCACCGAGTCCGAACTCGCCTGGGTCCAGCACGCGCTCGCCCACACCGACGCCGGTGGGCGGGTGGTGCTGCTGATGCCGCCGGCCGTGGCGGCCCGGGGCTCGGGGCGCCGGATCCGGGCCGAACTGCTGCGCCGGGGTGCGCTGCGTGCGGTGATCGCGCTGCCCGCGGGCGCCGCGCCGCCGTTCGGGGTCGCCCTGCATCTGTGGATCCTGGAACGGCCCTCGGGTGCGCTGATGCCCTCACACGTGCTGTTCGCCGCGCTTGAGGACCCGGCCGAGGCGCGGGCCACCGTGGACGCCTGGCGCGAGTTCGGCACCGACCCGGGCGGTCTGACCGAGGTGCCCGGTCGACACCGCGCCGTGCCGCTGATCGAACTGCTCGACGACAACGTCGACTTGACCCCCTCGCACAACCTGCCCGAACGCACCGACCTGAACGTGGCCGAGCGGGTGCACGACGCCCGGGAACGTCTGCTCGCCCTGCTCACCCGGCTCCCCGCACTGGTGCCGGCCGTACCCGCCGCCGACGCGGGCGCGCCGACCTGGCGCGCGGTCGCACTCGCCGACCTGGCCCGCACCGGCGCGGTCACCCTGTACCGCAGCGCCTCGCGCTCCGGCCGCGCCGGCCAGGAGAGCCCGACCGGGCCGACCGTGCCGATGCTCACCACCACCGACCTCGCCGCCGCCGTCCCGCCGAGCGCGCGCCTGTCCGCGGCCGAGGCGGACGAGGCGCAACATCCGCGGATCCGGGCCGGCGACGTGATCGTGCCGACCCTGCTCGGCAGCGGCGAGAGCGGCTGGGCGGGCGCGGTCCGGGTGGCCGGAGCCGCCGAGCAGGACGCGGTGCTCGGGCCCAACCTGCACCTGCTGCGCCCCGACCCGGCCACCCTGGACCCGTGGTTCCTGGCCGGGTTCCTGACCGACCCGGCGCACGCCAAGCGGGCCGGCTACGGGTCCAGCATCGTCCGGGTCGACGTGCGCCGGATCGAGATCCCGCTGCTGCCGCCCGCTCGGCAGCGCGCGTACGGCGAGACCTTCCGGGCGCTGCGCGCGTTCGTGACCGACCTGCGCGGCGCGGCGGCGCTCGGCGAGGACCTGGGCCGGGGTCTGCTGGAGGGCCTCACCGCCGGACTGCTCCGACCGCCGGAGTAGTCGGAACAGCCGGGTGAGCGGGCCGGCGCGTCGTCGAGCCGTGCTAACGACTCCCCAGGGCCCGCAGGACGGCTTGCGAGCGGGCGCCGGGCGCGGCGGAGCGGAAGGGGGCCGGCGGCGTCAGGGCGGCCGCTGCGGCGGCCCAGTGCGGACCGGTGTAGCAGCGCACCAGGGCCTCGGCGGCGGCACGGTGCACGTCGCCCATCGAATACAGCTCCTCGCCCGGGACGATCCGGTGCCGCCAGCCGCCCCGCGGTTCGTCGGCCGGCCACTGGCGGTGGACCACCAGCCGGGGCTCGTCCGCGGGCTCCGGCGCGCTCAGCGTGGAGAGCGACAGGGGGTACGGGAGCAGCGGGCCGAGCAGGTCGCACAGGCCCCACAACACCGCGTCCGGGTCGGGCACCCCGTCCGCCTCGGACAGCGCGAACGTCTCCTCCGGCCGGGTGAGCACCGCCGAGACGACGTCCGTCAGCACGTCGGGATGCCGACCGGCGCGCAGGCGCAGCCCGACCCCGCGGCGGGCCTGCTCGGCGTGCAGCACCGCCGGGTCGAGCGGGGGCATGGGCCGGCCGCCCGGGTGGCCCGGATCGGGCCACTCGGTCGGGGCCGCGCCCAGAGCGAGCGCGTGCCGAGGCCCCATGAGCGCGGCCGATCCGACCTCGGCCCGGGGCGGGGCGATCAGGACCAGCGCGTGCGAGGCGGTGCGCCGGATCAGGGTCGGTCGCCCGCCCAGCGTCCCGAAGCGGACCGCGGACCGGCGCGGCCCGTAGTACCCGGCGCCCAGCGCGGGGCCGACCACCGGCGCCAGCACGGCGTGCCAGCGGCGCAGGTCCGGTTCGGACAGTGACGAGGCCAGTACGGTGGCCGCCCCCGTGTCGCCCACCTCGTAGCGGATCCGGTCGAGCATCGGCGTGCGGGCGTACGGATCCTCCGTGTAGCGCTTGGTCGGGGCGGGCGCGGGCCGGTCCACGGTGGGTTCGGTGGGCCGGGCAGCCGGTCGGGCCGGGCGCGGGCGTTCGGCGGAGGGAGCCCGGGCGGGCTCCGGATCGGGCGTGGGGCGCGGGGCCGACTCGACGGCGCGCCCCCGCGATCCGCGTCCGATCCGCCGCTCGTGCTCGTGGAGCAGTTCGAGCACCGGGCGCGGCAGCCATGTGGCCGCCTCGTGCGGTCGCCGGCGGCCGGTCAGCAGGTCGGCGAAGTCGGCGACCACCCGATCCGGCGTCGGGCGTCGATCGGCGCGGCGGCGCAGGCAGGACTCGACCAGCGGCAGCAGCGCGTCCGGCAGCCCGGTCAGGTCCGGGTCGCGGTTGCGCACGGCGCTCATCACCCGCATCGCGCTGCCCTCGTACGGTGCGTGGCCGGTGCCGGCGAACAGCAGCGTGGCGCCCATCGCGTACACGTCGGAGCGCACGGTGCCGGACTCGCCCTCGATCTGTTCGGGGGCCATGTACGCGATCGTGCCGACCAGATTGACGGTGTCCTGGTCCTCGGCCAGCGCGAGTCCGAAGTCGATCACCTTGGGGCCGTCCAGGGTGACCAGGATGTTGCCGGGGGCCAGGTCACGGTGCACCAGGCCGGCGCCGTGGATCGCGCCGAGCGCCTCGGCCACGCCGGCGGCCAGCCAGCGCACCGCGTCCGGCGGCAGCGGCCCGCACTCGTCGACCACCTCGCGCAGCGACGGCGCGGGCACGTACGCGGTGGCCAGCCACGGCCGCGCGGCCTCCGGGTCGGCGGCCACCACGGCGGCCGTGAACACCCCGCTGACCAGTCGGGCCGCGTGCACCTCGCGGGCGAACCGGCGGCGGAAGTCCACGTCGTGGTCCAGCTCGGCCAGGATGGTCTTGATCGCGACCAGGCGTCCCGCGGGGGACAGGCCGAGGAAGACCCGGGCCATCCCGCCCTGGCCGAGTCGGGAGAGCACCCGGTAGGGCCCGATCCGGCGGGGATCGTACGCGTCCAGGGGGGCCGGGCCCCGTCTCCTGACATCGGTCACGCAACGTCCCCCCGGCTACCCGATCGTGTGCCCTCATCATGGCGCCGCATGGGTGACACTCGTAGCGGGAAGCCCAAACGCGTGCACTGTTGCGACGATGACTCCGGGCGTCTGGACCCGCCACCCTGGGTCAGGTGACGCGGCTCACGGTTTGTCGCTCGAGTGGGAGGTGGCTGCGAGGTCGCCTCGCGCGCCTGCTATTCGTACTGATGCACACATGTCACAAAGACCGGAACCGCACGGACACGATCCGGGTGGCTGCCGGAGCCTGAGCCGAGAAGTAGGGGACCCCCATGAGCGAGGACTCGGTAGTACTGCGCCACCAAGGAAACGAGCACACTCTCCCGCTGGTCGAGGGCACCATCGGCGACACCGCCGTGGACATCTCGACACTTCGCGCCAAGACGGGGCTGGTGACCTACGACGGAGGGTTCGTCAACACCGCCGCGTGTAAATCGGCGATCACCTTCATCGACGGCGAGGAGGGCATCCTCCGCTACCGCGGTTACCCGATCGAGCAGATCGCCGAGCAGGGCACGTTCCTGGAGACGGCGTATCTGCTGATCTACGGCGAACTGCCGTCCGCGAGCGCCCTGGACAACTTCCGCGACGAGATCACCCAGCACACCCTGCTGCACGAGGACGTCAAGCGGTTCTACGACGGCTTCCCGCGCGATGCGCACCCGATGGCGATGTTGTCGTCCGTGGTGTCCGCGCTGTCCACGTTCTACCAGGACAGCCACAACCCGTTCGACGAGGAGCAGGTTCGGCTGTCGGCGATAAGGCTCCTGGCGAAGCTGCCGACGATCGCGGCCTACGCGTTCAAGAAGTCGGTCGGGCAGCCGATGCTCTACCCGGACAACTCGCTCGGCTACGTCGAGAACTTCCTGCGGATGACCTTCGCGGTCCCGGCCGAGTCGTACAAGGCCGACCCGGTCGTGGTGGACGCGCTCGACAAGCTGCTCATCCTGCACGGTGACCACGAGCAGAACTGCTCGACCTCGACGGTGCGACTGGTCGGCTCCAGCCAGGCGAACATGTTCGCGTCCATCTCGGCCGGCATCAACGCGCTGTGGGGCCCGCTGCACGGCGGCGCCAACCAGCAGGTGCTGGAGATGCTGGAGCAGATCAAGAACGACGGTGGCGACATCGACTCGTTCGTGAACAAGGTGAAGAACAAGGAAGACGGCGTGCGCCTGATGGGCTTCGGCCACCGGGTGTACAAGAGCCGCGACCCGCGCGCGACGATCATCAAGAAGGCCGCCGACGACGTCCTGTCCCGGATGGGCAAGAAGGACGAACTGCTGGACCTCGCGATGCAGTTGGAGGAGCGCGCCCTCGCGGACGACTACTTCGTCGAGCGCAAGCTCTACCCGAACGTGGACTTCTACACCGGCCTCATCTACCGGGCGATGGGCTTCCCCACCGAGATGTTCACGGTGTTGTTCGCGATCGGTCGGCTGCCGGGCTGGATAGCGCACTGGCAGGAGATGATCGCCGACCCGAAGGCGAAGATCGGCCGCCCGCGCCAGGTGTACACCGGCGTCGCGCTGCGCGACTACACCCCCATCGGTGCCCGCTGACCGCAGAGCACACGCGAAAACGATCTCGGAGTCGAACACCTCGAACCACGGTTCGAGTCCCTCGACTCCGAGATCGTTTTGTTTGTCCGGGGCGACTTCCGTGCGGCGGAACGAGCCGCCGGGCCGGCCCCGAGTGTGCGGGCCGGCCCGGCGTGGTCGTGCCGAAGCGCGCCGGAGTCGCTCGTGGGCGGTGCAGCGCTCTCGATCGACCCCGGTGCGGGAGACTGTACGCGAACTCCCGATTGATCGGTAGTTTTGTGACCTCGACGTGACCTATGGAGCGGACTCGTCCCACGGGACGAGCGTCGATCGAGGTCGCGTCGTGATCAGCCGGCGGGCGTCGCCACCGAGGGGCCCTTTCCGGTGGCCGCGTCGAGTACGTACAGATGCCGGTCGGCACTGCCCACGAAGAGCAGCCCGTCGGCCACGACCGGCGAGGTCACCCGGCCTCCGGTGGTGAAGCGCCAGCGGGGCTCGCCGCCCAGGCCGACCGCTATCACCGAGCCGTTGCTGCTGCCCGCGTACACGATGTCGTCGCCGACCACCGGTGAGGTGACCCACCCTTCGGCGCCGAACCGCCACACGCAGCGCGTGGTGTTGACGTCGACCGCGTACAGCCCGCCGTCACCGCTGCCGAAGAAGGACAGGTTGCCGGCCGTGGCGGGCTGGGCCACCGGACCGCCCGCACCGAACCACCCGCGCATCGCGCCGTCGGTGGCGTTGAGCAGGTAGAGGTACTGGTCGGTGCTGCCGACGTGCACGATGCCGTTCGCCACGGTCGGCGAGGACACCCAGCCGCCGGTGGCGAAGCGCCACCGGCACCAGCCGGTCGCGGCGTCCAGCGCGTACACGCAGCGGTCGCTGGAGCCGAAGTAGACCGTGCCGTCCACGACGGTGGGCGAGGTGGCCCAGCCGCCGGTGGGGAAGCGCCAGCGACATCGGCCGGTGGCCGCGTCCACGGCGTACAGCGCGTTGTCGCTGGAGCCGAAGTACACGGTGCCGTCGGCGACCACGGGAGCGGCCACCACCTCGCCGCCGGTGGGGAAGCTCCAGCGCCACTGACGCGAGGTCAGCTCCAGTGCGTAGACATGGTTGTCCTGGCTGCTGAGGTACATCAGCTCGCCGTCCACGGCGGGCGGGTGCGACCAGCCCGACGAGTCGAACCGCCACTCGCGGGTGGCCAGGTGCAGGGTGTGCAGCCCGTTGTCGTTGCTGTGCACGTGCACGCGCGCGGTCCGACCGGAACCCGCGCGCACCGGCGGGGTGAGGATCTCCCCGGTCGCGGTGAACCGCCACACCGGCGACGTCTCCAGACCGCCGGTGGGGGTGCGCGGCGGAGTGGGGTGCTGGCGCGGCACGTCGGGCCCGCTCTCCGGCCATGTGACCGGAGAGTTGGGTATCGCCGCGGGCGGCCTGGCCACCCGTTCGGTCGGCAGTGCCGGCGACGGGGACGACGTGGACACCTGTCGCCCCGCGACCGGACGCGGGCCACCCGGCTGCCCGGTCACCGGCGTGTTCGTCGGCGGCACCGGCGGTCGGGGCGGCGGCTTGCGAGTCGGATTGGTCGGCGGGCGCTGCGGCGGTGGCGGCGCGGGCCGGTGCGTCTCGGGGCGCGGCGCCGGACGCGGCTCCTCGCGCACCTGGTTGGGCAGCTTGCCCATGTTGTTCGGATCCGGGCGGACGTTCTCCGGCAGCTGGGGAAGCTCCGGCTCGACCACTTCGCGCACCGGCGGCGTACGCGGGCCCATCGTCGGGCGGTACTGGCTCTCGAACCGCTGCACCATCGCCGACGCGTTGTCCGGCAACTGGCTGTCCGCGTCGCTGTCGTCCAGGAGCGGCGCGAGCTGGTTGAGCAACTGGGTCGGGCTCGGCCGGTGTTCCGCGGCGCGCTGCATACACAGGTTGACCAGACCGGTCAGCTCCGGCGGCAGCCCGTCCAGGTCGGGGGAGCCGGTGACCAGGCGCAACAGCGCCTCGGCGGGCTTGCGGTCGGGGTAGGGCGAATGCCCGGTAGCGGCGTAGACCAGCGTCGCGCCGAGCGAGAACATGTCGCTCGCCGGCGTGATGTCCCGGACACCCTGCGCCTGTTCCGGCGACATGTACGCCGGTGTCCCGACCGCGACGCCGGTCATGGTGAGCGAACCGAAGTCGGCGGCGCGCGAGATGCCGAAGTCGATCACCTTGGGCCCGTCACTGGCCACCAGCACGTTGGACGGCTTCAGGTCGCGGTGCACCAGCCCGGCGGCGTGTACGGACTCCAGCGCCTCGGCGATGCCCGCGGCCATCCAGCGCACCGCGCGCGGCGGCAGCGGGCCGCACGCGCGGACCAGCGATTCGAGCGAGGGCGCGGGCACGTACGCGGTGGCCAGCCACGGCACCGCGGCGTCCGGATCGGCGTTGACCACGGCGGCGGTGAACACGCCGCTGACCCGGCGGGCCGCGGCCACCTCCTGGGCGAAGCGCGCGCGAAAGCCCGGGTCGCCGCCCAGTTCCGAGCGGATCGTCTTGATCGCGACGAGTCGCCCGAAGGGCGAACGCCCCAAATAGATGCGGCCCATGCCACCGGCACCGAGTCGGCCGAGCACCACATAGGGGCCGATCCGTTCCGGATCCCCCTTGGCCGGTGGCTCACCCGGCCATCCGTGTTCCGTCACAATCCCCCCGAAGTCGCCCCACCGCCCATCATCCCCGCCGAGCGGCCGTTTCGACAGGAACAGGCGGGAGGAGTGCCACGGCGCCGGTCGTCCCGTCGTCGCGATAGAGGTGCCCCGGGGTGGAGCACCCGCTGCCTGTCGCAGGGTACCCGCCTGCCCGGGCTGCCGCCCACGCCGCGTCCCGCTTCGGCCGAAACACAGGGGATTCCCCCGGACGCCGATCACGAAGAGTGGCCACGGAAGCGGAAATTCCTGCTCCGATCGGCCCGAATCGGACGCATCATGCCCACGGACACGAACACCCGGACTCGGTTCGATGCGAACCGGGCCCGGGCATCGCGGTACTGACGGTTTGTCAGTATGTCTGCAAGTCGGCCTAGTGCAGGCCGGCGGGAGCTTCGGTCGGCAGGTCGGACTTGCCGACCCGCAACACCGCCACGGCGACCACGGCGGCGATGCCGAGCAGGATCGAGGCGGTCAGGAAACCGGCCGTGTAGCCCTCGGTGAGGGCAAGGTTCCGAACCGCTTCGTTGTTGAGCGCCTTCTCGCCGAGCTTGCCGAACTGGTGCTTGAACTCGTCGTCCCGGGCATTCGTGTAGATCGTGGTCAGCACCGCGATCGCCACCGCTCCGCCCACCTGCTGGGTGACGTTGAGCATCGCGGAGCCGATGCCCGCGTCCTCCGGGGCGATTCCGGCCACCGCGGTGGCCATGATCGCGACGAAGATCAGGCCCATGCCCAGACCGAACACGACCATCGCGGGCAGCAGGCCCACGACGTAGTTCGAGTCGACCTCGAGCAGGGACAGGTAGAACAGCCCCAGGCCGGCCAGGATCGGACCCACCGTCAGCAACACCCGCGGCCCGATCTTGGGCAGCATCACGCTGGTGAACTGGGCCGAGACCATCACGCCCGCGCACAGCGGGAGGTAGGCCAGGCCGGCCTTGATCGGCGAGTAGCCCGCGACGATCTGCATGTAGAGCGTGATGAAGAAGAACGCGCCCATCATGCCGCCCGCGGCGAGCGCCATCACCACGTAGCTCGCCGAGCGGTTGCGGTTGCGGAACAGCCGCATCGGCATCAGCGGCCGCTCGACCCGAAGCTCGATCGCGATGAAGGCCGCGAGCAGCACCGCCGACACGATCAGCGAACCCACCGTCAGCCCGTCGGTCCAACTCTTGTCCGCGGCGCGGATGACGCCGTAGACCAAGGCGGTCACACCGAGAGTGGAGGTCAGCGCACCGGGGATGTCCAACCGGCCGCGCCAGATCGCCTTCTCGCCGGTCTGGGCGTCGTCGGGAATCGCCAGTGGCAGCGCCGCCACGAGTGCTATGCCGATCGGCACGTTGACGAACATCACCCAGCGCCAGGACAGGTACTCGACCAGGAGGCCACCCATGAGGAGCCCGACCGCCGAACCCATGCCCGACACCGCCGCGTAGACGCCGAACGCCTTGTTGCGTTCCGGTCCTTCCTCGAAGGTGGTGGTCACCAACGACAGGACCGCGGGGGCCACCATCGCGCCGCCGACGCCCTGCAGGGCCCGTGCGGCGAGCAACAGCGCCTCGCTCGTGGCGAACCCGCCGAGCAGGCTCGCGACGGTGAACACGATCAGGCCGAGCGCCAGCAGGCGGCGTCGGCCGAAGAGGTCACCGAGCCGACCACCGAGCAGCAACAGGCCGCCGAAGGTCAGCATGTAGGCGTTCATCACCCACGAGAGCGATGTCTCGCTGATGTCGAGCGCCTTGCCCATGTCGGGCAGGGCGATGTTCACGATGGTCGCGTCGAGCACGATCATCAATTGGGCCCCTGCCAGCAGGGCCAGGGCCAGTCCGCGACGCGCGTGGGGCGCGTCGACGGACGGGGATCCGGTCGAGCCGGCGACCTCGGAAGGTGCCGTCGTCATGGATTGCCTCGCATTACTAGTGGACGTGAGCGTTCTCTACGCGAATCTAGAGGTTTTGCCTTAGAGAACGCAAACGTTTTCTGTACCATGGCGAGCGGAGGCGAGAGTGAGCACAGGAGTACGCGCGGGGCACGTCGAGACAGCCCTGCTGGTCACCGACTACCGACAGCGCCCCCGAAAGCGTGGCATCACGCTGGAGCGAGCGATCACCGAGGCGGTGCTCGCCGAACTCGGCGAGCGCGGCTACGGCGCGCTGACCTTCGAAGGCGTCGCGACCCGAGCCGGGACCGGCAAGTCGGCGCTGTATCGCCGCTGGCCGGACAAGATGAGCATGGTCGCCGACGCGCTCTCCGCCGCGCTGCCGGATCCGCAATCGCTGACGCTGCCCGGCGGCTTGCGCGCCGACCTGATCGTCTACCTGGAAACCGTCGCGCAGGGCATGCTCGGCCCGCTCGGTCTGGGCATGCGGGTGCTCAGCGCCGAGATGAACCGACACCACGAGTTCGCCGAGATGTGGGAGCACCGGGTGATCGGGCCGTGGCAGGCCCTCCTGGCGGAGCTGATCACCGACGCGATCGCCCGCGGCGAGGCCCGCACGGGCGCGCTGGCCCCCGAATGCGTGCTCACCGGCCCCTCGGTGTTGTGCCAGCGGTTCACCCTCACCGGCGTGCCGATGTCCAGGGCCGAGATCGAATCCCTGGTCGACAACGCCCTGGTGCCGATGATGGCGGCCAGGGACTGATCCGAGAGCGGGTCGGGGCGGTCGCGGCCGCCCCGACCCGGTCGGTCAGTGGTGCGCGGGCGCGCCGGTCCCGGCCGGCGGGGTGCCGGTGCCGCCGCTCGTGCTCGCGAGCATGCGCTTCATCCGCGTGACCTCCTCCGCCTGCGACGTACGGATCGCCTCGGCCAGCTTGCGGGCCTGCGGGTCGGTGCCCTTGGCGAGCTCGTCCCGGGCCATCGCGATCGCGCCCTCGTGGTGCACGATCATCAACTCCAGGAATCGCCGATCGAACTCGACGCCCGACGACTTTCCGAACGCCGCCATCTCGGCGGCCGACATCATCCCGCCCATGTCATGCCCCGTCGGCGCCGCGAGCGGCCTGCCCCACCCGGTCAACCAGCCCTTGAGCATGGCGATCTCGGGAGCCTGCGCCGCCTCGATCGCCGCGGCGAGCCGCTTCACCTCGGGATCGGCCGCCTTGCCCGGAGCCTGCCCGGCCATCTCCACGGCCTGCTCGTGGTGCGGAATCATCATCTGCGCGAACATCACGTCGGCCTCGGAGAAGCTCGCCGAGGCTCCCGCGCCGCCCGGCGAACCCGGCGCTGCGGCGGGCGTGGTGGGGGCGCTGCCGCCCCGGTCGTCCTTGCCGTCCCCGCCGCACGCGGCGAGCAGGAGGGTGCCCGCGAGCGCGAGCATGGCCAGGTTGCGGGCGCGCCGAAGGCGCCCGTCGGAATGCGATTGCATGGGTTTCGACTCCCGGTCGTGACTGCGGTCCGGCCGGCGCGTACTCGCGCGGACCGGTCGGGCTGACGTGGCGTCACGGGCCGCGGCCCGCAACCGAGTCGGCCTATCTGCGCAGCACCGAGAGTTGCGCCGGGTCGGGCGGCCGAGGCGCCGGCAGCACGGCCCGCAACAGCCCCCACAGGCCACCGCCGACCCCGCCGCGCCTTCCCCCGCGAAGCGCGTCCACGCGACCCCGGACAAGGGCGATCAGCCCCAGCGCGAGGCCACCCAGCAGGACCGCGACACAAACCGACGCGGGACTCGGCCCGGAATGCCCGTCGTGCCCGGACGCGGGCCGCTCCGGACCGCCGAGGTGCCGGTCATGACCACCCGCATCACCCATCGACATCGAAGCCGGCGCGGCCTGTTGCGGATGGCCAACGGTATGCATTCCGGCGGTGCCGAGCAGGAGCAGCAACAAAAACAACAACCGCCCCAGTGAGGCCCCACGCCGGCTACCACCAACCACTCCCACAGCACCCCCCGCCCCAGAGCCCGACTCGACCAGCCTACCCGTACGGGGTACCTGCATAGACGCACAGTCGCGTGCTGCGGCAACGACCCGGTCCAGTCGAGGTTCCAGACACCCCGACGAAGCCTGCTCCGACCCCGCAGCCCCCGGTGTAGCCACCCACGGTCCGTCGAATCAGCCGCGGCGAGGTGCCGAACTTCCCCCGACCCACCAACCCCAGCC
>NZ_KB889701.1 GCF_000372745.1 Embleya scabrispora DSM 41855
CCTCTTTCTCTCCCCCGCTTCGCTCCTCCGAGAAAGAGGCGGCCCCTCGCTCGTGACGGCGTGTCCCTCCGCTTCGCTCCGGGCCACACCGTCCACACTGGCGGCTCCGCCGCTCTCCGCGCTTCGCGCGTCGATCACCGAGGGCGGCGCGGGTCGGGGGCGCTGACGCGCCTGGGGCGGGCGGACTCGGTGGGCCGGGGAGAGTTTCCTTGCTTACGAGTTGAACTGCCTGCCGGCGGCGGCCGCGTCGGGGGCTGAGGGGTCGGAGCGGAATCCTCGGAGCCTGTGAGGGCCCAACCTTCGTGGCGGAAGGAACAGGTGGAGGGGGTGGGTACACAAAGCCGCACAACCGACGTGGGGTCAGGCTCCGTTCTCGGGGGTCGAGTCGTGGCGTTGCAGGAGCTCGATCCAGTAGCAGGTCCATCGGTGGAGCAACTCGGTCATGGGGCTTTCCTTGAGTACGGGTCGCTGCCGGGGTGGCGGCGATCGGGGGTTGGGTCGTTGCGCCGAGGCTCTCATGTCTTGGGTGGGCAAGGCGCGCTGGGTGTAAGGAAGTTGAATGGGCTTGGGTAGACGATGTCGATGAACTGTCCTGCGTCGGTGGAAGGGGTCAGCCGAGGTAGCCGAGCGCGCCGACGGCGCCCAGGCCGCCGGCGGCCATGAAGAGGGGCATCAGGACCTTGACTTCGACCTTGGCGCCGGCGCGGAAGCGCATGGACTTCGGCGGACCCAGGGGGTACCAGCGCTTGCGGCCGATCGGTATGGGCCACAGGATCGGGCAGCCGGAGATGGTGAGCGCGTCACCGATGCAGTGGGTCAGGGCGCCGAGGGCGATCGGGAGGCCGACCCACCAGTACTCCTGGCCGGGCTCGGTGAAGAACCAATTCGAGCCGTTGCCGGGGCGGTTCAGAATCTCGACGAGCATCCAGGTGCTGGTACCACCCAGCAGCCAGACCAGGATGTCGCTGTGCAATCGGGCCTGGCGCCACAGCAGGCCCTCGATGGCGAGCACCATGTGGACGAACAGGACGCCCAGTACGCCCCAACGGCCGCCGTAGGCGCAGATCGCGGAGGCGCCGACGCCGACGAGCAGGGCCCATACCCAGGTGTGGGTGAGGGTGCGGTGGCCGCCGTTGCGGCGGGGGTCGCCCTTCTTGCGGGTGGCCTTGTAGGTGGCGGTGGCGAGGGCGTCGACCAGGCCGCAGAGGATCAGGGATATCGGCCCGAACGAGCGGGAGACGGTGGCGGCCTTGTGATCCAGGTCCGGGCCGAGGGCGGCGCCGGCGCAGATCAGGCCGCCGACCACCAGGACGGGCCAGGGCATCGGCCGACCGTAGGCATCGGCGGCGGCACCCGCGGCCATCCACGCGCATGCTCCGGACAGGGAATGGGCCGGCCCCATCATGTGGTCGTGCTCCTCTGTTGAACCCGGGCGAACCCCGAGCCCGCACAGTGGCCGCAGTTTAGCGGTGGTGATCACGGCGGCCGTGAACGCCCATGGGGAGATGTGTCTTTGGTGGCCGACCCGCGAAGTCTGTGGCCGGCCGGGCGCGATGCCGAAGGCGCACGCCGACGTCCCTGGTGTGTCGACGTCTTCGGTTTGGCGCGTACACGATGCCTGCGGTGGTGCCCCATCAACGGGCGGGTGGATCTCGCTCGGCGTCCGCGGCACCGCGCTGATCGGGCACGACACCCGGGAGCCCACCCGAAACCGGCGGGGTGATCGACGCCTGCCGTGTTGCCTCTCCGGATGGGATTTCCGGCCGTTTTTCGGAAGCCACTCTTTTCTCTTGTGAGAAAATGGTATCGGTGAGACCGGATTTGACGTTTGGCCGGAGAGCAAAATTCTCTCGCCCGGCAGGGCTCGCAGTGTTGTCGTATTTTCATCGAATGATTTCGCTGACCGGAAAGCAACCCGGTGCATGGCCCGTTTATCTCTCATCGGGGTGCGCAGCCCGCCTGTAGCGTCTGCGCGGGGTGCTCGATTCCCTGGCGGTGTGCACTTCCGAACGGCCGAGCATTTTTTGCACGTGCGGTGGTTCGGCCGGTGATCCGAGGAGTGCGGCCTGCCCGACGAGAGGATGCATATGGTCAGCCTGCCCATACCCCGAGGCCCGCAACTGATCATCCAGTCGGTATCCGGAATGCACATCACTCCGCTCGGATGGGCCGACGGTGACGTATCGGCCGTCGTGTGGCGAGACGCCGCCGCGTCGGCGTACAAGATGTCGCAGTGGGAGCTCATCCCCGAGGTCGGATACGGCGACCGCGTCGTACGCATCAGGAACGCCGCATACAACAAGGACACCGGTGCTTTCGATCGGAGCCTCGCCATCGTCGGGGAAACCCCCGAGAGCGGTGCGGCCGTGCTGTCGAGCAAGTCCGACAGCAAGAGCGAAGGGCAACTGTGGCGCCTGGTCTCGATGGACAGCGCTCAGGCGGACTTCGTGATCAAGCCGCTGGGGGTCGACGGCTTGGTGGTCGCCACGCGCCAGAGTTATCAGGGAGGGAATGCCGTCCTACAGCTTGAGGAAGTCGGGCCGTGGACGGACCAGTTCTGGCGCTGGCAGAAGGCATACGGCTGACGGCCGACCTCGATCCGTGTTGAGATTTCCCCGCACCGCTCTTTGTCGGGCGGTGCGGGGCTCGGGCCGGCAGGAGGGGCCGGTCCCCGGTCTTTGGCCAAGGTTGGAGACCGGTAGGTTTGTGTGGCCGAGAGCTCCGGAGGCCGGGCTCCCCATTGCGGAGCCGCCGAAAAGGTAATGGCGAATTCCGCTCGGCCCTACCTCTGCGAGGACTTGTCCACTCGGCCGGTACTTGCGCTCTGATCCGGCACGGTCGAACAAGGGACGGCGATTTCAGTCGACGAGTACCCCGAGGTCGAATGGGCCGAGTCCGGGCCGGGTTCGTGTTGGTCGCCGTGCGAGTGCTATTCGCTGTGGCGTTGGTCGGTACGTAGCCGGAAGACCGTGTAGTCGGCGTCGTCCTCGGTGGTGTTGCCGTCCGCGTCCGTGACGGACACCGTGGTGAGCCCGGCGGATGCGGCGAGTGCCTCGAATCCGGGGCGGGTGTACCAGTGGAGCAACCATGGGCGCTCCGCGACGGTGCTCGCTTCTGGTGTGTGGCGTTCGTAGCGCAGCAGGGACGTCTGGGTTCGTCGGGCCTCGTTGCGTTCCTCGGACACCAGGGAGAACCGCAACTCCGCGCCGTCGTCGGCGATGGCGGTGTGTACTTCCCCGATCCGATCGGCCGGGCTGGGGGAAGGGACGTGCAGTGGGATCAACGCGGTACCGCCGTCGACCAGGTGGCGGCGAATGCCTTCGAGGGCGGCGGTGGCCGCGCTGTCGTCCGGAAGCAGGTTGAAGGTCGGGCCGGCCAGGAAGATCGCCCGGAATTTGCGGGGCAGGTCGAGCGCCTCCATCCGCTGATGGTGGAGGGTGACGGCGATTCCCGCCTCGCCGGCCCGACGCCGGCAGCGCGCCAACATGTCGGCGGAGGAGTCGACGCCCTCGACGTCCAGGCCGTGTCGGCGCAGCGCGAGCAGCGGATCGCCGTCTCCGCAGCCCAACTCCAGGGCCGGGGCGCCGGTTTCGCGGAGGAAGGCGGCGTAGGTTTCGGGGTCCGGGGAGAAGGATCTCAATGGGGCATAGGACTCCGCGACGATCCCGGTGTAGAAATCAGCCGGATCCAGGTCCATTCGTCCGTCCTTCCGCCGGTTCTTCGACGACCGCCGGGCACGGCAGTGATCCGGTCGGCGTTGTCGGCGCAGGGTAGTGCGCGGCGGACCGGAGTCACCAGCGAATTGGCGTCCCAGGTCGTGGGGCCCGGGCGCACTGCGGGCCGATTCCCGTGCGTCCTAATTCACTTCCCCGACGACGGCCCGGCCCTCGGCGGCGGCCGCGACGTAGAAGCGGGCGATTTCGAGGAAGCCGGTCCAGCCTTCGTCGGCGAGACCTGTGGCCACGCGCGCGACCTCGTCCGCAGTCAGGACGAAGGCGGCCCCGCCGCCGGGGTCGGACGCCTCGACAGCGGCGCATCCGTTGCCGGTTGCCCGGGCCAAGGCGGGATACACGCTCATCCATTCGGCCGTGCCCTCCTCGACCTCGGCCCGGCCCTCGGCGATGTCGCAGAGGGCGCGGTAGTCCTCGCCGTGCGCCTCGTGGGTGCCGCGCAATTCAGCGACCGGATGCGGACGTTCCCGCGCTTTACCCGGCAGCGCGGGCTCGATCTTCACCAGCGTCAACCACATGGACACGGCTACAGCGCCTCTCGATCGTGGGCCCGTCCCTCGCTGTCGTTCAAGCGTGCGGAAAGTACCGGCCCGCGCCGACAACGCCCGCACCGCGCCGGGCTCCAACAGGCCGAGGGCCGGCGCGGCTCCGCCCTTGCGCGCGGGCACCGGACGTTATCCTGGCGTCGTCGTCGAGCCGGGTCAGGAGCCGAACTGCTCCGTGTGGGCGGGAGGAGTGGGGACGCTGGAACCGCTGCCGTCCTCGGGCTCTTCGGCCGGGCCGACCGCAGGCGCCGGGCCGCGGTCGAGGCGCAACTCGACGCCAACGCAGCGTTGGTGCGGACCGCCGCGGTCCCCGACGACGTCCGGCGTGCGCTGCTCGGTTTCTGGGCCCAGGAACTGGCCGAGTTGCTCCGCCGGGACCCCGCCGGCCGCGAGGACCTCGCCCGGCTGACCCACGAGGTCGGCGGTGCGCTCCCGGCCGACCGCCGGGCGTTCGTCCTCGAACAGAGCAACACCGCTCGCGACTTCGGCACGGTCTTCGCCGTCCAGCACGGCGACCTGCACACGCCCGGAACCGGGGCATGAGCAATCCGCGGACCGCACCCTCCACGTCCTCGGCGTAGATTCGTGCAGGCCCGGGGTGGTACGCCCCCGGCGGTGAGGCAGCCGGTCCTCCCGGGCCTTCCGTCCATACGGGAGCCTGCGCCGTCCGTCCGACCCGACGACGACTATCGCAACCCGGCCCCGCCCGCCGCGGCGAAGCCGCCCTCATATGCGGCGATCACCGCCTGGGTCCGGTCGCGCACACCCAACTTGCCCAGTACACGGGCCACATGCGTCTTGACCGTCTCCGGGCCCAGGCCGGTCCGATCGGCTATCTCGGTGTTGGACAGGCCGCAGGTGATCAGGCGCAACACCTCCCGCTCGCGGTCGGTGAGGCGGGCGAGGCGGGTTCGCAGTCCGGCGTTCGCGGTGCGGGCCGACGCGTGGCTGAGCGCCAGGTCGCGGATGGCGGATGGGAAGAGGAGCGAATCGCCGCGGGCCACGGTGCGGATCGCGTGCACCATTTCATCCGCCTTCGCCCGCTTCAGGAGGAAGCCGTGGGCGCCGGCGCGCAGGGCGTCGTAGACGTAGTCGTCGTTTTCGAAGGTGGTCACGATCAGCACCCTCGGCTGCGGGCTCGGGGTTTCGTGCAGGATTCTGGCGGTGGCTTCGATGCCGTTCAGGTCGGGCATGCGGACATCCATCAGGATCAGGTCGGGGCGTAGTTCGAGTGCACCCGCGACCGCCTCCGTTCCGGTGGCGGCCTCGCCGACCACCGCCAGGTCGGGTTCGGCGGCGACGATGGCGGACAGGCCGGCGCGGACCAGGCTTTCGTCGTCGGCGATCAGGACGCGTACCGGGTCGTTCACGGATGTCCTTCCAGGGGGATGCGGGCGCTCAGGTGCCACGACCCGTCACGTGGGCCGGCGGTGAAGGTGCCGCGCAGTACGGCGATGCGCTCGGCGGCGCCGCGCAGGCCGCGTCCGCCACCGCGTCGGGTGGTGCGGGCCTCGGCCGCCGGATTGGCCAGGTCGATCGCCAACTCGCCGTCGATCACCGCGATTCGGAGGCGGACCGGGACCTCGCCGGCGTGCCGCAGTACGTTGCCCAGGCCCTCCTGGACGATTCGGTACGCCTCCCGGGAGACCGGCTTCGGCACGACGGACACCGCGCCCACCAGGTCGAGTTCGACGTCGGCTCCCGCCGCCCGGGTACGCGCGACCAGGCCGGTCACATCGGCCAGGGAGGGCGTCGGGGCGGTGGTGGCGTCGGATTCCTCGCGCAACAGGCCCAACACGTGGTCGAGTTCGGCCACCGCATCGCGGGCGGTGTCCTCGATCGCGGCCAACGCCCGGGCGGCGAAAGCCGGATCACGCTCCAGGAGCCGACTCGCGGCAGCCGCCTGGATGCCGACCGCGCTGAGCGCGTGGCCGACCGAGTCGTGCAGGTCGCGGGCGATCCGGGCGCGTTCGGCGAGGCGTTCGGCGCGTTGCTCGGCGAGCGCGAGACGGTCGGCGGGGGTCGGGCCGAGCAGGGTCGGAGCGAGTCGGGCCAACCAGGAGCCGGCAACGGCGGACAGGGGCAACGGAAGCAGCACCAGCACCAGGCCGACCGGCAGCCAGGCGATCGGGAGCGCGTTCGCCGGTTCGGCCCACGGGAACACCTTGGCGAGGGCCGGGGCCAACGGCAGCACCAACAACACCACACCCCCGGGCGGCGCGGCGAGCGAGACACCGGCGACCACACCGCCCAGGAGCGCATGCGACGTGAACCACGCGGAGGCCCGCCGCCGCGCCGCCGCACTGGTCGCCGGGACGCCGAGCACCTCACCGTGCGGGGCGCACAACACTCGTGCGGCGCTCCCTTCCAGGGTGCGGACGAGCGGGACCAGGCCGGCCACGGCCACGAACGGCAGCGCCAACGCCAGCGCGACCAACTGCGAGGTGAGCGGCTCCGCCGGCGTGCCCCGAAGCAGTCCGGTGGCGGTGAGCACGGTGAGCGCGGCCAGATGAAAGGGCATCAACAGGGCACCCCCCAAAACCAGATGCACCCACCGCAACCGCGCCTGCCGCCCGAGCAGCCGCCGCCCGAGCCCCCCGATCATCCGGCCGACAACTCACTCCGACACCCGTTCCCACCGGACGGCTGCGACTGCGTCGGGGCGGGCCGCG
Source organism: Embleya scabrispora DSM 41855 (assembly GCF_000372745.1). Lineage (GTDB taxonomy): Bacteria > Actinomycetota > Actinomycetes > Streptomycetales > Streptomycetaceae > Embleya > Embleya scabrispora. Next base: position 6,949 of record NZ_KB889701.1, read on the forward strand.
CGACGATGGCGGCGTGCCGGGCGTATTCGGCCAGGAAGAACCAGCCGATGGTCAACGCCAGCACACCGGAGATCATTTCGGCAGTGTAGACAAAGTGGAGCAGCGAAGAAGTCCGCTCCGCCAACGTGCTTTCGGGCGCGGCCCCGGCACTGATCAGCCCCATCCAGCCGCCCCACCCGAACGCGCTGCCCGCGCCGAACCAGGCCATCGCCAACGGACCCCGAACCCGCGCGCCACCGATCCGATACACCAGCACGATCAGGCCCACCGCGCCGATCAGGGCGAGACCACCCTGTACGCCGTCCATCCACCGCCCGGTCGCGTCGCGATCGGCGACCCAGCGCTCGCTCATCCCGAGGTCCGAACCCAGCGCCCACGTCATCCGCAGCACCCCGGCGACGCCGAGCAGCACCGCGGCGGCCGTACCGAGGACTCGCTGCGCGTCGCGTGTGCCGGCCGGATCCGGCAGCGCCCGAACCCGCACCCGCAACAGCGCACCCCAACGTTCGTGGACGTAGAGCCCGAAGGCCGCCAACAACACCGCGCCTTCCACGATGAAGCCGCCGTAGACGACCGCGTACACCCAGGGCCGCAGGAAATCGTCGCCCGCGAACGGGTTGCCGGTACTCCCGACCGCCGCGCCCAGCAGGCTGAGCGGGACGGCCGTCATGATCACCACGAGCAGCCCCGAGGCCACCCACAGCGGCAGCGTGATCAGCCAGGCCCGGATCCGGGCCTCGCGCGGCCGACTGAGTGTGTACGCGATCAGCGCCGCGATCGTGTCCATCCCGAACGTGAGCGCGTTCGCGGCCACCCACTGCGCGCGATTCAACTCGTCGGGATGCACCACACCCACGTCGACGCCGACCACCCAGAGCAGCTTCAACAACAGGTACGGCGAACACGCGAGCACCGCCGACCACGCAAGCCGCCGCCGCAACGCACCCCGCCCGGCGGCGTCCGGTACGTCGGCGCGTGGGCCCGCCTGCGCGGGATCCGGGGCGGCGGTGTCCGCGCATGTCGGATCGGGCGCCGCCGAGTGCGGGTCGGAATGCGTGGGCTCTCTGCTCTCCATGCGGACCAGCCTTCCGCCGACCCAGCCCCGCCCGCGTCGCCGCACACGCCGATCCCGATCCCCCGGATGGGGGACGCCCCCTCATCGGCATACCTACCGACCCCGAACAGGTCCGCGCCGGATCGCGGCCACGTCTCGGCCACTGGGATGTGCACCCACCCGCTCCACCCATCGCGTTCGGCGCGGAGGTTGGGCTTCCACAGGCGCCCGGGCCTCGAGCGCGGCTGCCCGCCCGCCGTCGCACGAGCCGGCGCGTCAGCGCCCCCGACCCAGCCCACCCCAGCGATCGACGCGCGAAGCGCGGAGAGCGGCGGAGCCGCAGAACTTGGACGGTGTGACCCGGAGCGAAGCGGAGGGGCACACCGTCCCGAGCGAGGGGCCGCCTCTTTCTCGGAGGAGCGAAGCGGGGGAGAGAAAGAGGTGGTGCCTCGCGAGCCGGCGACGAAGTCGCCCAACAAGCAGCAACGCCGCGCTCGCGACTCCGGCTCCGCCCCTTCGCTTCCCGCGCGTCGCGCGTCGCGCGTCCCGGCCGAGCCCGCGACTCCCGCCTCTCCCTCGCCGCGCCCACGATCCCGGCTCCGCCCCTTGCTTCACGCGCGTCGCGCGTCCCGGCCGAGCCCGCGACCCCCGCCTCTCCCTCGCCGCGCCCACGACCCCGGCTCCGCCCCCTCGCTTCCCGCGCGTCGCGCGTCGCGCGTCGCGCGTCCCGGCCGAGCCCGCGACCCCCGCCTCCCCCTCGCTGCGCCCACGACCCCGGCTCCGCCCCTCGTCACCCCGCGCCCCGCGCCCCCGTGTAACAGCCCCGCTCCGGTTTCACCCCCGTCCCCGTCCGTGACGCAGGCCACGTCGCCCCGGAGCGCCATCGTGAGCTCGACCCACTCGTATCCCCGGGCTGCTGCGAATTCGGCGCCATCCCGGCGTGTCAGCGCCCACGACTTGATCGTCGACAAGGGATCGACGAGCTCGCGAGGAGAGCGGTGGAGCCGCCACACCGGGCCCGAGGGGCCGTTTCCCGAAGCGGTCGCCGGCCGCCCACGAATACTGTGCATGGCAGGATTGCGCCGGTGAGGATTCCCGCGCTTCGTCGTCGACGGCATACCGAGGTCACCGGTTCGTTTGCCCGGGTCGATCGGCGTACCAAGGACCTCACCAAGCGGCTTCGCCCCGGGGACGTCGCCATCATCAACCACGGCGATCTCGACCGGGTCGCCGCCGAGGCGCTGGTCAAGTGTCGGCCCGCCGCCGTCGTCAACGCCGCCGAGAGCATCAGCGGGCGCTACCCCAACATCGGGCCGCAGCTGCTCGTGGAGGCCGGCGTACCGCTCCTGGACGCCGTCGGCGGGAGCGTGCTCGACCGGATCCGTGAGGGTGAGCTGGTTCGGGTCGAGGACAACGTCCTCTATCGCGGCGACGACCCGATCGCCGTCGGCACCCTGCTCGACGCGGAATCGGTGGCGGCGGCGATGGAGAAGGCCCGGGCCGGGCTGTCCGAGCAGATCGAGGCGTTCGCCGAGAACACCCTCAAGTACATCCGCGAGGAGCGCGAACTGCTCCTCGACGGTGTCGGCGTCCCCGAGATCCGGACCCGGATCGACGGCCGGCAGGTGCTCATCGTGGTCCGCGGCTACCACTACCGCGAGGACATCGCCGCGCTGCGGCCGTACATCCGCGAGTACCGCCCGGTGATGATCGGCGTGGACGGCGGCGCCGACGCGCTGCTTCAGGCCGGCTACAAGCCCGACATGATCGTCGGCGACATGGACTCGGTGTCCGACCAGGCGCTGCGCTGCGGCGCGGAGATCATCGTGCACGCGTACCGCGACGGGCGCGCCCCCGGGATGGAACGCCTCGAGGAGCTCGGTGTGGACGGGATCGCCTTCCCCGCCACCGGCACCAGCGAGGACATCGCGATGTTGCTCGCCGACGACGGCGGCGCGAGCCTGATCGTCGCGGTCGGTACGCACCTCACGCTCGTCGAGTTCCTGGACAAGGGCCGGGCCGGCATGGCGAGCACCTTCCTCACGCGGCTGCGGGTGGGCGGCAAGCTTGTGGACGCCAAGGGCGTCAGCCGTCTGTACCGCAGCCGCATCTCCACGACATCGCTGCTCATGTTGTGCCTCGCCGCGCTGATCACCATCGCGGTCACCGTGCGGGTCACCCCGCTCGGGCGCGCGTACTTCCACGTGTTCGGGGCACAGTGGGACGCCTTCGTCTACTGGCTCCAGGGACTGTTCAGTTGATCGACTTCAGATATCACGTCGTCTCCATCATCGCGGTCTTCCTGGCCCTGTCGGTCGGGCTCGTACTCGGCGCGTCCTTCCTCAAGGAGGCGGCCGTCACCGGGCTCGACACGCAGGTTCAGGACCTGGCCCGGAACAACGAAGGGCTGCGTCGCGAACTCGACCGGGCGAACGCCGGTACGAGGTACCTGAACGGCATCATGAACACCGTCGGGCCCGAGCTGGTCAAGGGCAAGCTCGCCGGCCACAAGGCGGTCGTGGTCGCGCTGCCCGGCGCGGACACCAAGCTGACCGACAGCATGGTCAAGCTGCTCGACGGCGCCTCCGCGACGGTCACCGGCCAGGTGGGGATCAAGGGCGCCTGGACCGACCCCAAGCGCGAGGCCGAACTGGTCACCGCGCTCGGCACCAACGCCACCGCGTTCCCGACCGGGTCGGCGACCGAGCGGGCGGCGCGGGTGCTCGCGGGCGCGATCACCGAGACGCTGCCGCCGGTGCAGAGCGGTACGCCCGGCGGAACCTCGACCCAGCCGCCCGTGAGCGGTTCGCCGGCCGGCTCGACGCCCCCCGGCACGTCCGCGTCGGGCGCGCCGCCGACCGGCGCGGGAACCACGTCCGCGCCGCCGAGCGGCCAGACGCCCGGCCAGACCCCGGGCTCGGGCACCCCGGGCCAGAACACCAACCAGAACAACGGCACCACCACGCCCGCGACGCACAACACGCAGGCCGCGACCGAGACGCTGACCAGGCTCAAGGAGGCCGGCTTCGTCGACGTCAAGGACAACCCGGCCACCGGCGCCGACCTGGTCGTGATCGTCGCGCCGTCCGGGGCCACCGGCGGGGACGACCCGGGGCGAATCAACAACATCCATCTTTCGCTCGCGCGCGCCCTGGACACCGGCGACGACGGTACGGTCATGGCCGGTACCGCGTCCGCCGCGCAGGAGAACGGCGTGATCTGGGCGCTGCGCCGTAACGATCAGACCGCCAAGGCCGTTTCCACCGTGGACACCGCCGACACGCCTGTGGGGCAGGTCGCGGTCGTGTGGTCCCTGATAGTCGAGGACAAGCAGGGCAGTTCCGGTCAATACGGTACGACGGGCACCACCGACGGTCCGTTGCCGGAGCTGCCGAAGAAGGAGACGTCGTGACGAAGGCCGCTGCCCCCGCTCGTGTCGCGGACCGTGTCGGGGCCCCGGTCGCGGCCCGCCGAGGCCGGCCGGGTCGCCTGGCGACCGCGCTGGCCGCGACCGGCGCGGCGCGGGCCGCGTACGCCGCGTTGACCCGCCGCCCGCCGGGCGAGGCCGCGCTGTGGGAGCGGCGCAACCACCGCGGCGAGGTGCTGACCCTGCTCGAAGGGCCCGCGACGGCGGTCGGTACGGCCGTCGCCGCCGCGTGTGCCCCGGGGGTGCCGGGTCGGTGGCGTGCGGCCGGTGTGCTGGCGGCGGTCGCGGGGGCCGGGTTCGGGACCTACGACGACATGGCCGGGTCGAGCGATCGGCGCGGGTTCAAGGGCCACCTCGGCGCGCTCGCCAAGGGCGAACTGACCAGCGGCGGCGTCAAGATCGTCGGACTCGGCGTGGCCGGCCTCGCGGCGGGCGCGCTCGTGCAGCGGCGGCCGGTGGACAAGCTGCTCGCGGGCGGGGTGGTCGCGGGTACGGCCAACCTGATCAACCTGTTCGACCTGCGGCCGGGCCGCGCGGCCAAGGCGGTCCTGATCGCGGGCGCGCCGCGCGTGCTCCGGGGCGGACCGGCGGCGGCCCTCGCGGCGGCCCCGGTGGGTGCGGCGGCGGCGCTGCTGCCGGAGGACCTGGGCGAGAAGTCGATGCTCGGCGACGCGGGCGCGAACGCGCTGGGCGCGGCCCTGGGCGTGGCCCTCGCGGCCGGCTCCGGGCGCGGGGGGCTGGTGGCCAAGGCGCTCGTGCTGGCCGCGCTCACCGCCGCCAGCGAGAAGGTCAGCTTCACCAAGGTCATCGCCGGCAACCGGCCGCTGAACGCGATCGACATGCTCGGCCGCCGTGCGCCCGCCGCGACCCCGGTGCCCCGGCAGCCGGCCGCCGAGGGAGCCGTCGCACCGGCATGACCGGCAACGACCGACGGCCCGTGGGCGCGCGACGGGGCGTGCCCACGAGCGGTACGCGGATGACCGGCGTCCCGACCCGGCCGGCCGCCTGGACCGCCCGCACCCGCCCTCCACTCCCGACGGGTGAGGTCGACGGATGACGGCCACCCGAGGCCACTCTCGCCGGCCGCACGGCAGCGAAGCGGACGCAGGACCTGCCGGGACCGGGACCGGGGCCGGGACCGGCGGCGTGCGTCCCGAGCCCGGAGCGGGTGCCCCGCCTGCCGATGGCGAAGCCGACGCCGTGCCCGAGGCCGCCGCGTCCGCCGCCGACGACAGGGGAGCCGCCGGCGTACCCGATGAGCCCGCCACCGGCGCCGCGCCTGCCGATGAGGGAGCCGACGCCGCGCTCGCCGAGCCCCGGACCGGCGGCGTGCCCTCCGAGCCCGGGGCCGACACCCCGCCTCGCGGGCAGGCCGACGAGCCCGCCACCGACGGCAAGGGAGCCGACGGCGTAAACCCCGAGTCCGCCGCCGGCGCCGCACCCCCCGCCGCCGCCTCCCGCCCCCGCGGCGTGGTCCGTGGTATCGCCGGGGCCGCCGCGTTGATGGCCGTGGTCACCGTGTTCGCCCGGTTGGCCGGGTTCGGGCGGCAGTTGGTGTTTTCCGGGACGGTGGGTGACACCGTCCTGGGCACCGCGTACAGCACGGTCAACTCGGTGCCCAACATCGTCTTCGAGATCGTCGCCGGCGGGGCGCTGGCGAGTGTGGTGGTGCCGGTGCTGGCCGGCCCGGTGGCCAAGGGCGCACGTCAGGACGCCGGGCGGATCGCGTCGGCGCTGCTCACCTGGGTCGTCCTGGTGCTGACCCCGATCGTGCTGCTCGGCGCGCTGCTCGCCCGCCCGATCGCCGAACTGCTGTTGGCCGGCAAGGCGGACGGACCCGGCGTCGCGGACGTCGCCTCCCGGATGTTGCTCGTCTTCGTGCCGCAGGTGCTGCTGTACGGGATCGCCGTGGTCGCCGGCGGCATTCTCCAGGCCCATCACCGCTTCCTGGCCGGGACGCTCGCGCCGCTCGTGTCCAGCCTGGTCGTGGCCGGCAGCTACCTGCTCTTCGCGAACCGGTACGACGTCGACCTCGACAACCTGGCCGCCCTGCCGCGCGGCGCCGAACTGACCCTGTCGCTGGGCACCACCGCCGGCGTCCTGGCCCTGGCGCTGGTCACCGTCGTACCGCTGCGCTCGACCGGCCTGCGACTGCGCCCCACGCTGCGCTTCCCGGACGGCGTGGCCCATCGGGTGCGCACCCTCGCGCTGGCCGGCGTCGCGACGCTGATCGCCCAGCAGGCCGCGACGATCGCGGTGATCCTGCTCGCCAACGGGCGCGGTACGCACGGATCCCTGGTCGTCTACCAGACCACGTGGATGGTCTACCTCCTCCCGTACGCGGTGCTCGCGGTGCCGATCGCCACCGCCGCCTTCCCGCGGCTGAGCGCGCACGCGCACGACGGCGACCGGGACGCGTTCGCGGACGCGGTCGCCGCGACCACCCGCACCGTGCTCCTGGTCGGCGCGGCCGGCACCTCGCTGCTGCTGGCCGCCGCCGCGCCGCTGGGTCGGTTCTTCGCGCTGTTCATGGCCGGTTCCACCGAGCCCGAACAAATGGCCTGGGCGCTGGCCGCCTTCGCGCCCGGCCTGATCGGGTACGCGCTGATCGCGCACCTGGGCCGTGCGCTGAACGCCTCCGGCCACGGTCGCGCCGCCGCCGGCTGCGTGGTCGCCGGGTGGTGCGTGGTCGTGGTCGCCGACGTCGCGCTCGCCTTCGCGCTGCCCGCGCGCTGGACGGTGGCCGCGCTCGGCCTGGGCAACACGATCGGGATGACCGTGGCGGGACTGCTGCTGGCCTACGCCGTGGTCCGCACGGCCGGCCCGCGGGCGTTGTCCGGCGCCGCGATGGTCCGGACGGCGGTGTGCGCGTCGGCGGCCGCGTTCGCCGGTGGCGCGGCCGGGTTCGGGGCGTCGCGGGCATTCGGGACCGGCGGCATCGTCTTCACGTTGATCATCGCGGCGGTTGCCGCCATCGTGGGCACCCTGGTGTTCGCGGGAGTCGTATCCGTGACCGTCGGCGAGGCCGTCAGGGCCACGCTGCGCGGGAGGCGGACGGCCGAATCGGAAGGGGAGCAGCGACGTGGACACGACGACTGAGGCGCGAGAGCGCACCGAGCCGGCCCGGCTGCGGGCCGTCCTTGTCCTGGCCACGTCCACCGGCGGGATCGGCGCGCACGTGCGCTCGCTGGCGGCCGGCCTGGTCGGGCGCGGGGTCGCGGTGACCGTGTGCGGCCCGGCCTCGACCGAGGAGCACTTCGACTTCGCGGGCACCGGCGCCCGATTTCGGGTCGTCGAGATCGGTTCGGGGCCGCGACCCACCGATCGGGCGGCGCTGCGCGAGCTGCGCGCGGCCTGCGCACCCGCGCACGTGGTGCACGCGCACGGACTGCGCGCCGGGTTGGCGGCGGGCAACGCTCTCGGTCGGCATCGGGTGCGCCGCAGGCCGCTGGTGCTCACACTGCACAACGCGGTCCTGGTCGGCGGCGCGAAGGGTGCGTTGACCCGGGTGCTGGAGGGCCGCGCGGTACGGGCGGCCGACGTCGTCCTGGGCGCCTCGACCGATTTGGTCGACCGGGCCAGGCAGCTCGGCGCGCGTGACGCCCGGCTGGGACCGGTATCGGCTCCGCCGCTGCCGCCGGCCGAGCGAGACCGGGCCGCGGTGCGGGCCGAATTCGACGCCGGGGACCGGCCGCTGCTGGTCGCCGTGGGCAGATTGGCCCCGCAGAAGGACTACCCGGTGCTCCTGGACGCCGCGCGGCAGTGGTCGGACGAACGACCGGCGCCCCTGCTCGTGATCGCCGGAGACGGGCCGCTGCGGGAATCGCTCCAGGACCGGATCGACGCCGAGTCGTTGCCGGTTCGCCTGCTCGGCCATCGTGCGGACGTGGCCGACCTGCTCGGCGCCGCCGATCTCGCGGTCCTGCCCAGCCGCTGGGAGGCCCGGGCACTGGTCGCCCAGGAGGCGCTGCGCACCGGTGTGGCACTGGTTGCCACACAGGTCGGCGGAATCCCGGAGCTGGTCGGCGACGCGGCGGTACTGGTTCCGGCCGGCCGGCCGGACGACCTCGCCGCCGCGGTCCGCGACCTGCTCGCCGACCCGACCCGGCGCGCCGAACTCGTCGAGGCGGGCCGCGCCCAGGCCGTGACCTGGCCCGACGAGCGGGAGACCATCGCCCAGGTGCTGAGCATCTACGAGGAACTCGGCCCGGTGTGACCCCGCGCCCGTCGTGGGGGCCGGTGCACCGCGCCGGACCGGCGGGTCGACGGCAACGGCGACACGGGCGACGAGAAGGGGCGACGAGCCGGTCGGCTCGTCGCCCCTTGTGGTGGTCGTCAAACGTGGTCCGCGGGACATGGCGTCGGGGAGGTACCGCCCGGGATCGGTGCGCACACCTGCACAGGGCGCCCACCCGACCCACTCGTCCCGCCGCCGCGGTGTCCCGCCGCCGTGACGCCCGCCGCGATCAGTCCTGCTCGCCCACCTCGGTGCGCATCGTCGCGGTCAGCCGCAGCGCCGTGTCGATCAGCGGCACGTGGCTGAACGCCTGCGGGAAGTTGCCCACCTGGCGCTGGAGCCGCGGGTCCCACTCCTCGGCGAGCAGGCCCAGGTCGTTGCGCAGCGCGAGCAGACGTTCGAACAGCTCGCGTGCCTCCTCCACCCGGCCGATCATCGCCAGGTCGTCGGCCAGCCAGAACGAGCAGGCCAGGAACGCCCCTTCGTCACCCGGCAGGCCGTCCAGGCCGACGCTGGTGCCGTTGGTGGGGTAGCGGCGCACGAAGCCGTCCTCGGTCAGCTCGCGCTGGATCGCCTCGATCGTGCCGATCACCCGCTTGTCCTCCGGCGGCAGGAAGCCCACCTGCGGGATCAGCAGCAGCGACGCGTCCAACTCGGTCGAGCCGTAGTACTGGGTGAAGGTGTTGCGGTCCGCGTCGTACCCGTACGCGCACACCTCGCGGTGGATCTCCTCGCGCACCCCCTTGAGGTGTTCGAGCATCTTGCCGGTGTCGGAGTCCATCGGCTCGTCCACCAGCATCTTGATGGTGCGGTCCACCGCGACCCAGGCCATCACCTTGGAGTGCACGAAGTGCCGGCGCGGTCCGCGCACCTCCCAGATGCCCTCGTCCGGGTCGCGCCAGTGCTGCTCCATGTAGTCCATCAGTTTGAGCTGGAGCGCGTGAGCGTGGTCGTTGCCCTCCATGCCGGCCTGCCGACCCAGGTGCAGCGCGTCGATGACCTCGCCGTAGACGTCGAGCTGGAACTGCTCGGCGGCGGCGTTGCCGATCCGGACCGGGTGCGAGCCCTCGTAGCCCGGCAGCCAGGTCGCCTCGTACTCGGTGAGTCGGCGCTCGCCGCCCACGCCGTACATGATCTGGAGGTTCTCCGGGTCGCCCGCGACCGCCCGCAGCAGCCACTCGCGCCACGCCTTGGCCTCGTCCACGAAACCGGTCTTGAGCAGTGCGCCCAGCGTCATCGCCGCGTCCCGCAGCCACGTGTAGCGGTAGTCCCAGTTGCGCACCCCGCCCACGTCCTCGGGCAGCGACGTGGTCGGCGCCGCGACGATCCCGCCGGTCGGCGCGTAGGTGAGCGCCTTGAGCGTGATCAGCGAGCGCACCACCGGCTCGCGCCACGGACCCCGGTAGGTGCAGCGGGTCATCCAGTCGGTCCAGAACGCCTCGGTGTCCGCGAGGGCGGCGAGCGCGTCGGTGGGCAGCGGGCCCTCGACGTGCGAGGGGTGCCACGTGAGGGTGAACGTGACCCGGTCGCCCTCGCCGACGGTGACGTCCGAATAGGTGGTCAGGCCGCGCCCGTAGGTCTCGGTGTCACTGGCGAACCACACCGCGTCCGGGCCGGCCACCGCGACGGTGCGTCCGTCCTCCTCGCGGCGCACCCACGGCACGACCTTGCCGTAGTGGAACCGCATGCGCAGTTCCGAGCGCACCGGCACCCGACCCGACACGCCCTCCACGATCCGCACCACGACCGGCGCGCCGACAAGCGCGTCCGCCGGAGGCATGAAATCGATCACCCGAATGGTCCCCCGCGGGGTCTCCCATTCCGATTCGAGGATCAGCGAGTCGCCGCGATACCGGCGGCGTGTCGCGGGGCCGCCGGAAAGCGGCGCGACCCGCCACGAGCCGTGTTCCTCGCTGCCGAGCAGGCCCGCGAACACGGCGGGGGAATCGAAGCGGGGGAGGCAGAGCCAATCCATGGAACCGTCGCGGCCTACGAGAGCGGCGGTCTGCATGTCCCCGATGAGGGCGTAGTCCTCGATGCGGCTGGTCACGGGCAACGCTTTCCGTTCCTGGTCGTCCTGATGGTGCCGGTCGTCCCGTCGTGCGTACCGGGTTCGGCTGAGGGGCTGGGCTCGCACGTGACTGGCTCGTACGTGCTGCGTTCGTGAGTGCTGTGTTCGTGCGTACCGCGCTCGCTGTTCGACGTGTTCTGATCAGCGATTGATCGATTCATTCCAGAGTGCACCACGCGCGCGTGATCGACCGCCGTAACGGTGGTCGGATCGACCGGTGCTCCCGAAATGTCGTCCCGTCGGGATCCGGGGGACGCGCACCCGTCGCGCGCGTGTGCCCACCGCTGCGCGCGGGTGTCGGCGAACGGAGAGAGGCTCGTGCACCGCCTGCGTAGCATAGTGCGCCATCGGCGCTGAAACGTGCCTGCTTTCGCCGACCCGATCGTTGACTCTGTGTCGAATCCGACTCGGCCGATCCGTCGGCATGTGCCCGGAATCTCCCGTGCGTTGTCACTCTGGGCAATCGCCGTATGGTGTCGCAGTTGTTCCGCACCGGGTGCGGGACCTCGGCCCCGGACGCTGTTAGGCTGGTATCCCGTGGACTTGGTGGGACTGTTCCGGGCCCGCATCGGCCCAGCAGCGTCCCCTTCGAAATCCCCTCGATCGCAACCACGGGAGCCCCTCCTTGGCAGTGCCTCAGACGCCCAGTCGCGCCCGGCAGGCGAAGCACCTTTTCGTCACCGGAGGCGTCGCCTCCTCGCTCGGCAAGGGGCTCACCGCGTCGAGCCTCGGAGCGCTCCTCAAGGCGCGCGGCCTGCGGGTCACGATGCAAAAGCTCGACCCCTACCTCAACGTCGACCCCGGGACGATGAACCCGTTCCAGCACGGGGAGGTGTTCGTCACCAACGACGGCGCCGAGACCGACCTGGACGTCGGCCACTACGAGCGCTTCCTCGATGTCGACCTGCACGGCTCGGCCAACGTGACGACCGGTCAGGTCTACTCGACGGTCATCGCCAAGGAGCGTCGCGGCGAGTACCTCGGTGACACCGTGCAGGTCATCCCGCACATCACGAACGAGATCAAGTCGCGGATCCGGGCCATGGCCGTGGACGACGTGGACATCGTGATCACCGAGGTCGGCGGCACCGTCGGCGACATCGAGTCGCTGCCCTTCCTCGAATCGATCCGCCAGGTCCGGCACGAGGTCGGCCGGGACAACGTGTTCTTCCTGCACGTCTCGCTGCTGCCCTACATCGGCCCGTCGGGCGAGCTGAAGACCAAGCCGACCCAGCATTCGGTCGCCGCGCTGCGCAGCATCGGCATCCAGCCGGACGCGATCGTGCTGCGTGCGGACCGGGCGGTGCCGCAGGACATCAAGCGCAAGATCTCGCTGATGTGCGACGTGGACGAGGAGGCCGTGGTCGCGGCCATCGACGCGCCGTCCATCTACGACATCCCCAAGGTCCTGCACTCCGAGGGCTTGGACGCGTATGTGGTGCGCCGGCTCGGGCTGAACTTCCGGGACGTGGACTGGACCCAGTGGGACGACCTGCTGCGCCGGGTGCACCAGCCCGAGCGCGAGGTCACCGTCGCGTTGGTCGGCAAGTACATCGACCTGCCCGACGCCTACCTCTCGGTCACCGAGGCGATCCGCGCGGGCGGCTTCGCGAACAACGTTCGGACCCGGATCAAGTGGGTGACGTCGGACAACACCGCGACGCCGGAGGGCGCCGCGCGTGAGCTCGGCGACTGCGACGCGGTGCTGATCCCCGGCGGGTTCGGCGACCGCGGCGTCGAGGGCAAGGTGCAGGCGATCGCCTACGCCCGCGAGCACCGGATCCCGACCCTGGGCATCTGTCTGGGCCTGCAGTGCATGGTGATCGAGGCCGCGCGCAACCTGGCGGGCCTGGCCGGCGCGAACTCGCTCGAGTTCGACCCTCAGGCCGCGCACCCGGTGGTGGCGACCATGGCCGACCAGCTCGACATCGTCGCGGGCCAGGGCGACCTGGGCGGCACGATGCGGCTCGGCCTGTACACGGCGGACCTGGCCGCGGGCTCGATCGCCCGCGAGGTCTACGGCGCGGCACAGTCCGAGGAGCGGCACCGGCACCGCTACGAGGTCAACAACGCCTACCGCGGGCAGTTGGAGGAGACCGGCCTGGTCTTCTCCGGCCTCTCGCCCGACGGCCGCCTGGTGGAGTACGTGGAACTGCCGCGCGAGCAGCACCCGTACTTCATCGCCACCCAGGCCCACCCGGAACTCAAGTCCCGCCCGACCCGCCCGCACCCGCTCTTCGCGGGCCTGGTCGCGGCGGCGGTCCGCCGGATCAAGGGCGAGGACCGCGTCGCGGAGACCACGTCCTGACGCACGGCCGGCGCCCGACCGACAAGCCGACAGGCCGGTAGGCCGACAACACAAGGAGCCACCCGCCCGGATGATCGGGCCGGTGGCTCCTTGGCGTCGGGTCCTCGACGGCGTCTACTTCAGCGCACTCACGAAGCGCGCCCAGGGTGCCTCTCCGAAGCCCAGAACCGGGCCCAGGACCACTTTCGAGTCCCGCGCGCGAACGACGTCGCGATCGGGCGCGACCTCGACGCAGTCACTGTCCTGGGTGCTGTGGTGGCTCTTTCTCCACGCCAGATGTGCTTCAGAACTCACGGTCACTCCACTTTGTGACGTATTGCCGGATCATGGCGACGGATTCTCCCGGGGCGAGTCCCGCGCCCATCAGTCTGTCGATCAGTCGTTGGCCGCGCTGAATATAGGACGGCTCGTCGGTTGCCGGAAAGGGGCCTGCGGCACCGGCGTTGATGATCACGCTCGGCTCTTCGTCGGGGTAGTCGAACTTCGTGAACCCGGATCCCAGAATGGCGACGGCAGCGGATCCGAAAGGGATCACGACGAGGTGGACGTTGGGCAACTCGGCCAGAATCAGCAGGTGTTGCAGCTGTTCACGCATCACCCGCTCGCCGCCGACGTCGATTCGGAGAGCCGCTTCGGTGATGAACGCGGTCATCCGCAAGGGCGGGTCGGCGTACAGACGTTTCTGGCGCAGCAACCGCACCTCCGTGAAGATGGCGGTGCGCTCCTCGCCGCCACCGTCGGTCTGGGCGGTGAGGGCCCTCGCGTAGCGCTCTGTCTGCGTCAGGCCCGGGAGGCCGAGAGGCGTGAACGTCTGGCATTCGATCGCGGTGTGCTCGGCGCGGATGAATTCGGCGTAGGCGCTGGAGACCGTGTCGCCGTAGGCGTCCCACCACTGTTCGACCTCCTGGCGGCAGGTTTCCCAGAGGGCGAGCACGGCCCGGGTGTCATCGTCGCTTGCGCCGTATCTGCGTAGCAGGACCCAGACGGTCTGCTCGTCGATGTCCTTCTTCTTGCCGAGTTCGAGGCGACTGAACGTCGCGACTGACATGTCGACTTCGCTGTGTACGTCGACCATGGACAGCTTCGCGGCCACCCGGAGGCGGCGCAGCTCCTGCCCGAGCTTGACGTGTCGAGGGCTGGATAGGGCCATGCCGCTCAGTCTGCCGCCGGAAGAGCGACGCAAGTCGGCTGCCATGAGAATTCTTGTCCAGATTGACAATTCTCATGCGAAGCGGAACGGTAGAGGGGCGCTACGTACTGCATCCGTATGCATGCGAGGCGTGATTTCGCTGTCGTCCTCAGGACGGACCCATCACACCCTCGGTGTCACATCTCGGGAGCTGCCATGCAGCCGTGTGCCCAGAAGTTCGATCTTCCGTTGTCCGTCCACTCCGTCAAGACGGCTCGTGGTCTCGTTCGGGACTTCTGCATACGGCATGGCTTCCCGGAGCGGGTCGGGGACGGGGCCCTGCTGATCGTGTCCGAGTTGGTGACCAACTCCGTCGTACACGTGAAGCCACAGGTGGGCGCGCCGCAGGAGTGTCAGTTGATGCTCACCTGGCAGCGGCGGGAGTTCGAGATGGGAGTCTGGGACTACGACCCCATGCCATGCCCGGTGATCCGACCCGCCGGCGCCGAACTCGAGTGCGGGCGGGGCCTTGCCATTGTGCTTGGCCTGGCTGAAGGCTTCACGTGGATGAAGGCCACCAACGGGAAGTTGGTAGCAGCTCGGTTGCGGGTGGCCCCGGCTCCCGGGTCCGTCGCCTCCGCGTGGGATGGCGCGGAAGGTCTGCTCGGGTCATGGTCCGCAGTGTTCGAACAGTCTTCGGAGGCGTCATGACACCGAAGGTTCGTGGTGGATACGTCGCTGGTGATTCGAGTCGGAGACCGACACGCCGATCACGCGGATGGATCGGAGCGGGTTGCGCACGGGCGGCCCACGTCGTCTTCGACGCTGCCCGGCTTGGTGGTCGACATGATTTCGTTGGCGCAACCGGCGCCGGAATCCGAGGTGTTGGAGATCGGCACCGAGTTGTCGACCGGACTAGCGGGCGACAACGCCGCGAGTGAGTACGTCCCCCGCATGGCCTGGTCGGTAGACGTCGCGCATCCGAACGATGAAGGAGCGCAACAGAGTTGGACGCAACATCTCGTGACACAAGCCGCGCACGATCAGGCACAGCAACGCCGTGATCCGCGGCTTCCACGAGTTCTGGATCGCATCGGGTAGCGGTCCGCTGGTCAATCCGGTGCCGTTGGCCAGGAGCGTGAGGCGGCGCCCGACGCCCATCACAATCCACTGGGTCCGTATGGCGGCGAGGGGCGGCTGCGCTACAACCCCAAGGTCCCACGGCGCCTGCCGCGACAGATGCCGGACGAGCGATGGAACGAACGGCTTCGAGACGGCGGTCGCGAGGTCGACGTTACTCATCTTCACGCCCACGTCCCCGCGTGCTGAAGAAGGTCGACCCGTGAGCGGGGAGCCGGCCCAAGCGGGGTCAGTCGTCAAAGAAGTCCGGATCGACCGAGGTCAGAAGGATGCCCAATTGCTCGGGCGATCGATACAGATCGCGCATGAGGACGCCCAGAGCTTCAAGGACCTCGCGATTCGACGAGTACACGGCGAACATCCCGGACTCGGAATCGTGTTCCAACCGGTCCGCCGCATCGGGCAGGTGCCGGGCCACGAGAAGTCGCGCGATGCCTTCCCAGGTATAGCCGTTGCCTTCTCGGCCCGCGGCCTGGATCACCGGCATCAGCTCACGCCAGTCCGTGAGTCGAAGGCTGTGACCGGGATCGAACTCGATGTCTTCGAGTAGAAACGGAGCCAGATCATGCGTGGTCATGGCGCAACGATATCCATCGTCGCAGTGCCGCAACACGGAGTGAACGCCACGGCACGAGGTCGTCGTCTCAGTCCGGAAAAGGGTCGGGATATGGGACAGCGCTGTTGGCGTCCCGCTTCGGAGCCGGGCGGATCACCAGCATCGATGTCGATGACTACCCGGTCGAGGTGGCGCAACGACGCCTCCAATCGATCGGACTGTCCCCCCGGGTCCTGGTCGGCAGTGCGCTGGAGTCGCTTCCGGGCAGGTTCGATCGCATCGTCGCCACGGTCGGGATGCCTCGGAATCCTCGGACCTGGCTCGAAGCACTCAATCCGGGTGGCCGTCTCGTGACGACGATCGCAGGCACCTCGGTCGTCATGCGACAACCGGCGGGGAAACGCCTGGTGAATGCCTCGGCCAACCATGGCGCTTGTTGGTGACAGGTCGTCAGGATCTGATCCGCGTCGCCCGCGGCGTGTGGGGTCCGGGGAGGTCCGGGCGCCGATGCCCGCACTCGGGATCGCGGCCTCCGCCGTTGCACGTGGGGGGTCGGCGATGGTGACTCGCGCACGAGTGGGTCTGGTCGGGGTCGTGATTCTTTGGGCCGGCACGTCGTGGCTCACGCAGCACTGGTGGCAGGAGGTCGCCCGTCGACTCATCGACCCGAACACCTCGGTCGACGTGGCCGTCGACCAGACCCCGAGAACGGCGACCAGTCCGGCACTCGTGCGGAGTCGGGAGCGGCCGGGAACGATCGGCACGCGTCCGGCTGCGGGCTGCGCCGGGCTTCGGCTTGTCGGAGCCGGGCGGGGTGATCCGGGAGCACTAGGCTGACCGGTCGGGCGGCGGTATTCGGCCGGCGGCCGGTTGAAGGGGAGCGCATCGTGAACGACCCGGGCACTCGGGCGAGGATCGTCGACACCGCCGAGGCGTGGCCCGTCGCGGAGAGCGAGACGCCGTTCAAGGGGCGGGCCTGGTCGATGCGCAGTGACGTGGTCGAGATGCCGGACGGCAGCAGTGCGCGGCGCGACTACCTGGACCACCCCGGGGCGGTGGGCGTGGCGGCGTTGGACGAGCAGGGGCGGCTGCTGGTGCTGCGCCAATATCGGCATCCGGTGCGGCACAAGTTGTGGGAGATCCCGGCCGGACTGTTGGACGTGCCGGGGGAGAACCCGCTGCACGCCGCCCAACGGGAGTTGTTCGAGGAGGCCCACCACGAGGCCGGCACCTGGAACGTGCTGGTGGACGTCTACACCACACCCGGTTCCTCGGGCGAGGCGATCCGGGTGTTCCTCGCGCGCGGGTTGTCCGAGTCGCGGGCCGAGCGGTTCGCGGTCGAGCACGAGGAGGTCGGGATGGAACTGGCCTGGCTGCCGCTGGACGAGGCGATCACCGGGATCCTCGCCGGCGAACTGCACAACCCGATACTGGTTTCGGGAGCGCTCGCGCTCTCGGCCGCGTTGGCGGGGGACGGGCTGGACGCGCTCCGGGCCGCGGATGCGCCCTGGCCCGCTCGGCCTTATTGACAGGCCACGATCGCGTCTTGGTGGGCCGGGGATCTTTCGTGCCCGCCCCCACCCGTCGCCTCGGGGTGGAAAGGCCGCGGATTCGGCGCCTCGGGGTTGGCGAGTCGGACCTCCCGGGCCGGTACGTGGCCGTAATCTGCGCGATGGGTGTGGGTGAGACAGGGGGCGTCTGCGGTGGCTGTGACCGGGGAGTCCGGGGTCGGGTGCGCGACGGCCGAGGGGCTGGTTCCCGGAATGCGCGCGCCGGTCGAGGCGTTGCCCGCGATCGTGGACCAACTGCCGCCCGGAGGACCCGACTTCGTCGGCCGCGCCGACGAACTCGACACCATCTACGGCTGGGTGACCGGACCCGGCGCGGCGATCCCCGCGCAGCTCGCGCCGACCGACCCCGAACACCCGGGCACCACCCGTACGGTGTGGCTGCCTCGGGATCGGGTGGTCGCGATCACCGGACCGGTGGGCGTGGGTCGCACCGAGTTCGCGGTGCGGCTGGCCCACCGGCTGGCCCCGCACTTCCCGGACGGCCGACTGTATGCCCGCCTCACCGGGCCGCGCGGCGAGCTGATCCCGCCCGGCGACGTGCTCGAATCGATGTTGTACGCGCTCGGCACGGTGGCCATACCGTCCGCCCACGAGGAACGCATCAGGCTTTTTCGGCAGCATCTGGACGGGAAACATTTCCTGATCCTGCTGGAGGACGTGACCGGGACCGCGCAGCTGCGCCCGCTGCTCCCGGAGAGTCCCACCGCGCTGGTGGTGACCACCTCGGTGTCCCCGCTCACCGGGCTCGGCCGGGCCGCGGCCGTGCGGACCTGCGCGCTGGACATGCTGGACGCGCGCGCCTCGGCCGAACTGCTCGGCAACCTGGCCGGACACACCCGGGTGGCGTGCGATCCGCGCGCCGCGGACGAGCTGGCCGCACTGTGCGACTTCCACCCGGCCGCGCTACGGATGGCCGGTGCCTGGTTGCGGGCCCGGCCGCGCTACGCGATGGCCGACGTGGGTCGCCGGTTGCGGGCCGAACGGTTGCGGTTGCACGAGCAGGCCGGCGACGACCTCGCGGTGCGCGCGTGTTTCTCGCTGATCCACCGCGAACTGGTGCCCTCCGCCGCGCGGCTGCTGCGGCTGCTCGCGCTGGTGCCCGGGCGCGAGTTCGGTGCGGACGCCGCCGCCGCGCTCGCCGACTGCGGGCCCGACGCGGCCACCCGGTCGCTGATCGAACTGCGCGAGTTGCATCTGCTGGAGCAGGGCTCGGTACCGGGCCGGTTCCGCTTCCACGACCTGGTGCGCGGCTATGTACAAGAGCGCCTGGACGCGGAGGAGCGGCCGGGCGAGCGACGCAACGCGCGGGTGCGCCTGCTCGACCGGTACGTGCGGCTGGCCCGCTCGGCCGAGCGGATCATCGTCGGCGCGGACGGCCCGGATCCGGGTGCCGACGTGCGCTTCGAGTCCGCCGACGAGGCCCGCGCGTGGTTGCGTGACGAGCGGCCGGAGCTGCTGGCCGCCGCCCGGGTCGCCGCGGCCGCCGGCCTGGACGCGGCCACCCGCCGGCTGGTCTCGGTGCTGACCCGGCTGCTGGACCGCCGCGCGCACTGGAGCGACGTGCGCGAGCTGCACGAACTCGCGCTGACCACCGCACGCCGGGCCGGTTCCGGCCGGCAGGAGGCGGTCGCCCTGCTCAACCTGGGCAATCTGCACGTCGCGCGCCAGGAACTGGAGGAAGCGCTGTCCTGCTACCGCGCGGCCCTGGAGGTCTCCCGCGGACTGGGCGACCCGGCCGGCGAGGGCCGCGCGATGGTCAACCTCGGCAACGCCTACGCCGACCTGGGCGACCTGCAGCGCGCCGCGGACTGGTACGACCGCTCGCTGCTGCTGCGTCGCACCATCGGCGACGCGGCCGGCCAGGCCCGGGTGTTGTCCCACCTGGGCCGGCTGCACGCGCGGATGGGCCGATTCGAACAGTCGATCCGCGACCACCGGGCCGCGCTCGGGGTGCGCCGTCGGATCGGCGACCCCGCCGACATCGGCCGGGTGCTGACCGACATCGCCGCCGTGCTCGGCGAAGCGGGCCGCGCGCAGGAGGCGCTCGCGGTCTATCGGGACGCGCTGGAGGCGTTTCGGGCGGCGGGCGACGAGCGCCTGGAGGCACTCGCCCTGTTGCAGAGCGCCGAACTGGCGCTGGAAGCCGGCGACGTCCGGGACGCCCGCTTGCGCCGCCGGCAGGCATTGGCCCTGCTCGTGGACGCGGGCGCGCCCGAAGTCGACGAGGTTCGTCGCTTCCTGGGTGACGAATAGCGGCCCTGCGGGTACTCGCTCTCGTCCATCTTTCCCGGGCGCAACCTACGAAATAGACAAGCGGTCGACCCCTCACTGCCACTTTGTAAGGTTGGCGGGGCGTTCCAACCGCACTAAGCTAGGAACACCACGAGGTTCGGCGTGCATTCGCATGCCCGGGCTCGCTGGTGCCCAACCCTCTGTCGACAGGACTTGATAGCCGTGAAGGTCGGTATCCCCCGCGAGGTCAAGAACCACGAGTACCGCGTGGCGATCACGCCCGCCGGCGTGCACGAGCTCGTGCGCAACGGTCACGAGGTCTACATCGAGCACGACGCGGGCGTCGGCTCCTCCATCCCGAACGAGGAGTATGTGGCCGCGGGGGCGACCATTCTCCCCACAGCGGACGACGTCTGGGCGACCGGCGACCTGATCCTCAAGGTCAAGGAGCCGATCGCGTCGGAGTTCGGGCGGCTGCGCAAGGACCAGACGCTCTTCACCTACCTGCACCTCGCCGCAGGTAAGGAGTGCACCGAGGCCCTGCTCAACGCCGGCACCACGTCCATCGCGTACGAGACGGTGCAGCTGCCCAACGGCGCGCTGCCGCTGCTCGCCCCGATGTCCGAGGTGGCCGGTCGGCTCGCGCCGCAGGTCGGCTCGTACCACCTGATGGCGCAGGGCGGCGGTCGCGGCACCCTGATGGGTGGCGTCTCCGGTGTCTACGCCGCGAAGGTCGTCGTGATCGGCGCCGGTGTCTCGGGCATGAACGCGGCGGCGATCGCCCTGGGCATGCAGGCCGAGGTGCTCCTGCTGGACCGCAACATCCAGGCGCTGCGCGACGCGGACCGGATCTACCAGGGCCACCTGCAGACCGTCGCCTCGAACACGTACGAGATCGAGAAGGCCGTGCTGGACGCGGACCTGGTCATCGGCGCGGTGCTGATCCCGGGCGCCAAGGCCCCGAAGCTGATCACCAACGAGCTGGTGTCGCGGATGAAGCCGGGCTCCGTGCTCGTCGACATCGCGATCGACCAGGGCGGCTGCTTCGAGGACTCGCACGCCACGACGCACGACGACCCGGTGTACAAGGTGCACAACTCGATCTTCTACTGCGTCGCGAACATGCCGGGCGCGGTCCCGCACACCTCGACCTACGCGCTCACCAACGCGACGCTGCCGTACATCGTGCAGCTCGCGAACCGTGGCTGGCGCGACGCGGCGAAGGCGGACCGGGCACTTGCCCTCGGCCTGTCGACGCACGAGGGTCGGCTCACGAACGCCGCGGTCGGCGAGGCGCTCGGCCTGCCGGCTGTGTCGTTGGAAGACGTGCTGGGTTAGGACCGGCCATTGGCCACAAGCGCCGGCCGGGCCGGGTTTTGCTCGGCCGGTGCTTGAGGGCTGCGGATCGGTCGGCCTCAAGCGCCGGCCGGGGCGGATTGCCTCGGGCCGGATTGGTTGGTTCGGTGCGGGGACAAAGGTGACCCCGGGCCGAAGACGGCCGCATGCCGTACACCCCCAATGACGTGGGTGTGCGGCATGTGGTGTTTTGGGGCCGGAACGGGGTCGTGGACGCGGTGGTCGGGGCCTGTCCGGCTCGGGTGACGGGTGAGCGCGGGGTGGCGCGGAACACGTTGCTCGCCATCGGCGGGATCCGCGACGTTACCCCTCTTGTCCGGATGCGCGCGGGGTGTGTCCGGGCGCACCCGTCCTGGAGGCGCTCGACGTGTATCCGGTGCGGGCCCGCCCCGAACTCGCCGCCGCCGGGCGCGGCGGCACCGCCGTCCACCTCAACGCGCGAGGCCGCGGATCGTCACGGCGGAGCGGCTGCGCGGGCGCCGCCGCCGGACCCCATCTCCCCGCGTACGCTGCGGCGTTCGTTCGCCACGCATTTGCTCGACAGTGGGGCCGATGTCCGGGTCGTCCAGGAACTCCTGGGTCATTCCTCGGTGTCCACGACCCGGGTCTACGGGCGCGAAACCTTCGACGGGCCCCGTCATGTGTACGCAGGATCCCACCCTCGGGCGCTTGACTAGATCGCCTCACATGTTGCATGCGTCGGGCGGTTCGCCTTGCTGCGACCGTCCGCAACGCCATAGAGTCGCGATCCGTCGGCAAGGATTCAGGCTGACGAAGCAAGAAATGACCTGGTCGGCAAGGAGGTAAGACGACTTGTGAACGAGTCGACATTTGCTCCCGGGGGTGCCCAGCCAGGGGCGGCGCCGGGCCGTGCAGCGCCGACTACCTCTTCCTACGGGCCCGCCGACGGCCCGCAGGACCAGCAGGGGACGCGCACGGACAGCGCCGTTCAGGCGGGCCAGACTGCCCAGGCCGGGCAAGACGGGCTCGATGGTCCGGACGCGCACGAGTACGCCTACGACATGTACTACTACGACGACGAGTTGCGCTACGCCGAGGAACTGCGTGGCGGACCGTTCGACCCCGACGCGGACTACGAACCGGATCCGGAGTACGCCGCGACTCTCGCCCCCGACGCCGCCACGCAGCGGCGCGAGCGGGTCGGTCCCACCGGCCGCGCCCTTCCGTACTTCCCGATTCCGGCGCCCGTGAGCGAACACGGCCCGGCGAAGATCATCGCGATGTGCAACCAGAAGGGCGGCGTCGGCAAGACCACGTCGACCATCAACCTGGGTGCCGCGCTGGCCGAATACGGTCGACGAGTGCTGCTCGTGGACTTCGACCCCCAGGGCGCGCTGTCGGTGGGCCTGGGCGTCAACCCCATGGAACTCGAACTCACCGTCTACAACCTGCTGATGGAGAGTCACCTCAGCGCGGACGACGTCCTGCTGAAGACGATCATCCCCGGCATGGATCTGTTGCCCAGCAACATCGACTTGTCGGCGGCGGAGGTGCAACTGGTCACCGAGGTGGCTCGTGAGACCACGCTCTCGCGCGCGATCCGGCCGCTGGTCAACGACTACGACTACATCATCATCGACTGCCAGCCCTCGCTCGGTCTGCTCACGGTCAACGCGCTCACCGCGGCGAACAGCGTCATCGTGCCGCTGGAGTGCGAGTTCTTCGCACTGCGCGGGGTCGCGCTGCTCACCGAGACGATCGAGAAGGTGCACGAGCGGCTGAACCCCGACCTCGTGCTCGACGGCATCCTGGCGACGATGTACGACGTGCGCACCGTGCACGGCCGGGAGGTACTGGCCCGCGTCACCGAGGCGTTCGGCGACCAGGTCTTCCACACCGTGATCGGACGCACCGTCAGGTTCCCCGAGACCACCGTCGCGGGCGAACCGATCACCACCTACGCCTCCAACTCGGTGGGCGCAGCCGCCTATCGCCAACTGGCCAGGGAGGTGCTCGCCCGGTGTCGCGCCGAGTGAGTCTCCCGGGTGCCGACGAGCTGTTCCGGACCACCGGTGGTGCCATGCTGCGGCAACAGCAGCAGAGCGCCGGCGGGGATTCGGGAGAGTCGCGCGGCACCGTACCCGCGCAGGTTCCGCCGGTCGGAGCAGGCTCCGAGGGCACCGAACGACACGAGTCGTCCGGTCCGGACGGCGGCCCCGGCGAGGCCGAACAGCACGCCGTGCAACATCCCGTGCCCGGCCGCCGCGAGGCGCCCACGCCGTCGGGAGCGTCCTCGATGTCCGCCGCCGCAGCGGGCGTCGACCCGAACGCGCGCCCGGCCCACCGCCGCACACGTGCGCAGCGCCGCCCGAGCGGGCGCGAGCGACACGACGAGAAGATCACGGTCTACGTGTCCGCCGAGGAACTGATGGACCTCGAACACGCGCGCCTGAGCCTGCGCGGCGACTACGGCCTGGCCGTGGACCGCGGTCGGATAGTGCGTGAAGCGGTCGCGGTGGTCCTGGCCGACCTGGAGGCGCGCGGCGAGGCGAGCATTCTCGTCCGTCGACTGCGTGGCTCTTAAGCGACATTCGAGCGAACCCGGCCGCGGCGCCGGCTTCGCGAAGTCTCGACGGACCCGCCGGTCCCCTGAGTGGCCCAATTCGGACCACCGCCCGGCGGGTCCGTGCCGTTTCCCGCAGTCGCGGCCCGCACCATTGAGCGCACCATGTCCAACAGCAACGGTCCCGCCCCCAGCCGACGCGCGCTCGGGCGCGGCCCGGGTCGGCCCGCCGCCCCCCAGGGGCCGGCCGCGTCGGGCGTGCAGGCGGTGCCGGAGACCGTGTCGCAGCCCGGCCCGCCCGCCGTACCCGCTCCCGCCCCGGGGCTCCCGGCGGACGACGGCACCGGCTTCCGGGTCAACCTGGCCAACTTCGAGGGTCCGTTCGACCTGCTCCTGGGCCTGATCGCCAAGCACAAGATGGACGTCACCGAGGTCGCGCTCTCCCGGGTCACCGACGAGTTCATCGCCTGGATCCGGGCCCGGGGCGCGGACTGGGATCTGGGCCAGGCCACCGAGTTCCTGCTGATCGCGGCGACCCTGCTCGACCTGAAGACGGCCCGGCTGTTGCCGGCCGCCGAGGTCGAGGACGAGGAGGACCTGGCCCTGCTGGAGGCCCGGGACATCCTGTTCGCGCGGCTGCTCCAGTACCGGGCGTACAAGCAGATCGCGGGCATCCTGGAGGAGCGCTGGGCCCGGGAGTCGCGCCGCCATCCGCGCGAGGTGGCGTTGGAGCCGCGCTACCGGGACCTGCTGCCCGAGGTGGTGATCACCACGTCGCTGGAGCGATTCGCCCGGCTGGCGGCCAAGGCGATGACCCCCAAGGCACCGCGGATCGTGTCGATCGACCACATCCACGTGCAGCGGGTGAGCGTGCGCGAGCAGGCGGCGATAGTGGTCGAGCGGTTGCGGCGCACCGGCAGCGCGACCTTCGCCGAGTTGGCCGAGGACGCGCCGGACACGCTGCACGTGGTCGCCCGCTTCCTGGTGCTGCTCGAACTCTTTCGCGAGTTGGCGGTGGGGTTCGACCAGGTCGAGGCGTTGGGCGAGCTGACCGTGCGATGGACGGCCGGGACGGACGAGGACGTGGTGGTCGGCGACGGGTTCGACGAGTTCGACACGGTGGTGCGCGAGGGCGAGGAGGACGCGTGAGCGACGACGAGGGATTTCGGCTCGAGCCGGGCGGCGAGATCGCGTCGGAGCCGGCGGCCGATGCCGCCGCGGTGTCGCGGCCCGAGCGGCCGACCCCCGCCGAGGCCGCCGTGCCCGCCGCGCGGGTCGCCCGGGGCAAGACCCCGCCGCCCGCCCTGCCGGTGTCGGACAGTCCGCTCCCGGCGGCCCTGGAGGCCATTTTGATGGTGGTCCAGGAACCGGTCTCCGAACACCTGCTCGCCGAGGTGCTCGACCACCCGCTCGCCGACGTGCTGGCCACGCTGCGCACGCTGTCGCTGGAGTACACCGCCCAGGGCCGCGGCTTCGACCTGCGCGAGGTGGCCGGCGGCTGGCGGTTCTACAGTCGTCCCGAGCACGCCGCCGCGGTCGAGCGCTTCGTCCTGGACGGGCAGCAGTCCAAGCTGACCCAGGCCGCCCTGGAGACGCTCGCCGTGGTCGCCTACCGCCAGCCGGTCAGCCGCGGCCGGATCTCCTCGGTGCGCGGGGTCAACTGCGACGGCGTGATGCGTACCCTCCTGGCGCGTGGCCTGGTGGAGGAATACGGCATCGAATACGAGACCCAGGCCACCCTCTACCGCACCACCGAGTTCTTCCTGGAGCGGATGGGCCTGCGCTCGCTGGACGAGTTGCCGGAATTGGCCCCTTTCCTGCCCGAGATCGAGGCGCTGGAGGCGGAGAGCGGGGGGGCTTGGGACGGCTTCCCGCACCGCGCGGCGTCCCCGGTTGCGCGGAGCGGGGATACTGGGAGGGATACCGGGGCGGTGCACGCCGACCTCGACGACGGCGAGACGACTACGGAAGTTTGATGGCACCCACCAACAGGCAAGGCTCCGGCGGCAACGACCGAGGCAACGAACGCTCGGTGAACAAGCGCGGGGGCACCGGGCGCGGCAGCAACACTCCGCAGCCCCGCCGGGTCGCCGACGACAATCGTCGAGGCGGCGCGGGTGGGCAGCCGAAGTCGGGCGCGGCGGGTGGCAAGGATCGCCGCCCGTCGGCGAGCACCGGTCGCCCGGACCGTCGCCCCACCACGATGCGCTCCACCGAGCGCAACGAGCGTGAGAAGCAGGAGGGCGTTCGCCTGCAGAAGGTGATGGCGGACGCGGGCATCGGCAGCCGTCGGCACTGCGAGAACCTGATCGAGGCGGGCCGGGTCCAGGTCAACGACGAGCGGGTCACCGAGCAGGGCAAGCGGGTCGACCCGGACACGGTGGAGATCAAGGTCGACGGGATGCGCATCCCGACTCGTCCGGCGGAGACCTACATCGCGTTCAACAAGCCGACCGGCGTGGTGTCCACCATGTTCGACCCGGACGGCCGGTTCACCATCGCCGACTACATCACCGAGTTCGAGCAGCGCCTGTTCCATGTCGGCCGGTTGGACACCGAGACCGAGGGCCTGATCCTGCTCACCAACCACGGCGAGCTGTCCAACCGACTGACCCACCCTCGGTACGAGGTGCGCAAGACCTACCTCGCCTCGATCCAGGGCCCGATCCCGCGCGACCTGGGCAAGAAGCTCAAGGCCGGGGTCGAACTGGAGGACGGCGTCGCGCGTGCCGACAGCTTCCGGATCGTGGACAGCGTCGGGAACAACTTCCTCGTCGAGGTGGTGCTGCACGAGGGCCGCAAGCACATCGTCCGGCGGATGCTGGCCGAGTTGGGCTTCCCGGTCGAGCGACTGGTGCGCACGCAGTTCGGTCCGATCCAGCTGGGCGACCAGAAGCCGGGCCGCACCCGCAGGTTGTCCAACGAGGAGATCGGCCTGCTGTTCCGCCAGGTCGATCTGTAGTCGCCGGCGCGGCGTCTCGGCAACGGCAGCCAACTGCCCCGACGGCCGCAGCGGTTCCACTTCCGAGTGGAACCGCTGCGGCCGTTGTTCGTATCTGGCCGATTCGGTTCCGCCACACTGCCCGATGGTGCATCGTGGAAGCCCGCACGGGGGTGCACGGGCATTGGCTGATAACGGTTCGGAACCGAGCGTGTGCCAGTGATCGCGAACGGTGCCCGTAACCCCCCACGTTGCTGCTAGAAACGTTGCCGAATACCCGAGGTGTGCCTCGCGCCCGCGGGGCCGACAGCAGGGGGGACGCCACTTTGGTGCTGCCTGTCCGCCGGGGAGCGCCACGGCCGGCGCCCTCCACACGGCATCCACGACGGTTGGCCACCGCAGTTCTGCTCGGCGCGCTCGCACTGGCGCTGACCCCCGGCGCGGCCAGGGCGGCGGATCCCACGGTGGGGGATCCGAGCCTGAAGGTCGCGCCGATCTCGTACGCGGTCCTGGTCGACGAGTCCGGCAGCCTCAAGGGCGCCGATCTGGACCGGGAGAAGGACGCCGCCGCGCTGGCCGCGATCGGCGAACTCTCGCCGGAATCGCGGGTGGGGGTGATCGGCTTCGGCAGCGGCGCCGACGGGAAACCGCCGGTGGACGTGGTCTGCGAGCCGACCGCGGTGTCCGATCCGGCGGCTGCCCGGTGCGCCGACAAGCTGCACGCGCGCACCGACCAGGAGGGCAACAACACCGACATCCCGGCCGCGATCCGGCAGGGCGTGAGCATGCTGGCCAAGGCTCCCGCCGGGCAACCCAGGGTCCTGTTCGTGCTGACCGACGGCGCGATGGCGGTCGCGCCCGGCGAGGGCTACGGCAACGACGCCGCGCGCATCCCGGGTGAGCTGGACAAGGGCCTGGGCACCGCACTGGCCCAGGCGAAGGCGGCGGGCGTACAGATCTGGCCACTGGGCTTCGGCAGCGCGATCGACGCCGCACAACTGGCCCGGATGGCGGATGGCGGCGCGCCGTCGATGTGCTCGGAACGGCCCGAGGACAAGCCCAAGGCGATCACGGTCAAGGACTCCGGTGAGGTCGTGCAGACCCTGCGCAGGGCGTTCGCGACCGCGCGCTGCGCGGGGGTGACCCAGACCGACTCGACCGAAGTGAACGGCGAGGCCGACCTGCACGTGACGATTCCGGCGATCGCCACCGACGTGGTCATCCAGGTGCAGAAGGCCAACGAGCGGATCGAGACCACGTTCTTCGACCCGGACGGCAAGCAGGTCGACAACGCGCCCGGCACCGAACAGCGCGGGCAGGGCTCGCGGACCGAGACGCTGCGGATCACCGATCCCGTGGCGGGCAAGTGGCGGATCCACCTCAAGGCACCCGCCGGCTTCTCCGGACCGGTCAGCGCGGCCGCGCTGTGGCAGGGCGTGGTCAAGTCCTACGTCCAGCTCAACCCGCCCCAGCCGAGCGCGGGCGAGTCGGTCAGATTCAGCGTCTTCCTGCAGACCCGGGAGAAGAACCTGACCGATCCGGCCGCGCTCAAGGGCGTCACGGTGTCGGGCCACGTCGAGGGACCCGGGCTCAAGGCGGACATCCCGCTCCGGCCCGGCGACAAGGGCGAGTTCTTCAGCGACTACAAGATCCCGGGCGACACCACCGGCCGGGTCGGCTTCACCGGCACGATCAGTGCACCGGGCGTGGCCGGCACCCGTGAGGTCAAGACGGTCACCCTCGGCGGGGGACCGGCCGCGGTCTCGGCCGAGATCAAGTGGGGCGACGGCACGATCGAACCCGGCGGCAGCGTCGCCGGCACCGTGTCCTGGAAGGTGAACGACGCCAAGCCGCACACGCTGCGGGTGGTCGCCGACTTCCCGGCGAACACCGGGCTGCGGATCACCGGGGCCGAGCAGCGGGTCACGGCCGGCTCCGACAAGTTCGATTTCGAGCTCGCGTTCGGCAAGGACATCGCCAAGGGCGACCACACCGGCCGGGTCAGGGTGTTGGACACCACCGACGGCGACAAGGTGCTCTTCGAGACCACCCGCACGGTCACCGTCGAACCGCCGCCCGGCTTCTGGGACGAGTACCTGTGGCTGGTGATCGGGGGCGTCGTGCTGCTCGCGCTGCTGCTCGCACTGCTCGCCTTCCTCGCCAAGCGGCGCGGGCGGGCGCGTCGGATCGGACCGATCGCGCTGCGCCTGTACCGCGACGGGCAGCCGATCGGCGTGGAGACCCGGCCGCTGGACGAGCGCGCCGAGGCGATGTGGTTCCGGCTGGACACCACCGGCTTCCCGCCCCAGTTGATCCCGCTGTACCAGCACGAACCCGGAACCGCGTGGATCGTGCGGCGGACCGCGGCGACCGGCACTCTGGACGTGGAGACCCCGCTCGGCACCCACCTGCACCTGGACTCGGGCCGGCCCACCGAGATCGAGCCCGGGCTCGCGCTCGGCTTCACGGACGACCGGGTCCACAACGCGGCGCCGCCGAGCGGGAGTTCCGGGTCGGGCGAGCCCTACAGCCCGTACGGCTCCGCCGCGCCCGCGGCCGCGCCCCCGCGGCCGTACGGCGAGGGAGCCTACGGATCCGACCAGCCGTACAACCCGTACGGTCCGTACGGCTCGGGACCCGCCGCGGATCCCGGAGCCGGCCCGGGCCCCGACGACACCACGTTCGGCTACGGACCCCCGCGCTAGTGCCGTTGCAGTACCAGTCCCGGACGCGGGGGTCCGGGCACCTGAACTCGCACGTCACGCACTTTTCGAGGAGGGCCCGTGGCAGCGCAAGGCCGCAGGGGCATGTCCATCCACCAGTCCATGCTGTTCGTGGGCCTGGGCGGTACCGGATGTCTGATCGGAGCCGAACTCGAACGACGGCTGCGCGAGGAACTGTGCGGTGCCGACGGCACCGGCTTGATGCAGCGGCTCGGTGGCCAACTGGCCCCGTACCAACTGCCCAACTGCATCCAGTTCGTCTACGCCGACCTCAACGAGAACGAGTTGCAGCGCCAGCGGCTGCGTGCCGCGCCGCCCGCGCACCGGGCCGCCGCCGACCGCAACGCGCACCTGACCACCCAGCTGGTGCCGCCGCTGAACACCTATCCCGAGGTGGCCCGTTCGTTGCGGATCAACGCGGCGGAGGAGACCATCCCGTGGTTGCCCGCCCGGGAGGGCGAGCCGCGGGTGACGCCGCTGCGGCGCGGCGCGGGGCAGTTGCCCACCGTCGGGCGCGCGGCACTGTTCGAGACCTTCCGGCACGGACTCGCGCCCGCGATGGACCCGTTGCGCCGCGCGGTCGGCCTGATCAGCAACGGCAACGACCACCTGATGGCGCTCAGCGGCAGCCAGAACAACCGCAACACGTGCGACGTGTTCGTCGCCTTCTCGATCGCCGGCGGCACCGGTTGCGGGATCTTCTACGACTACCTGCACCTGATCGGCGAGGCGTTCTCGCAGGGCTACGACGGGATCAAGATCTACCCGCTGGTGCTGATGCCGTCCGCGTTCGACGAGGAGCGCGGCGGCGGGCGACCCGCGGTGCTCAACGCCGGTCGTGCGCTGCTCGACCTGTTCCAACTGGTCGACGACCAGAACGGGCAGTACGCGCAGGAGGAACTCGACACCGGGCTCGGCGCGCCGGCGGGCAACCTGGCCGTGCGCTATCCCGGTCTGGAGTCCACCCGGCTCAAGGCCGGCACCGTCCAGACCGGCTTCCTGTTCAGCCGCACCAGCGGGATCGAGCGCGAGGACCTGCACCGCTCGGTGGTGTCCCTGGTGATGTCGCTGATCGGCACCGGGCTCAACCCGGGTGGGCCCGAGTTGGAGAACGCGGTCATCCAGGGCGACCTGTACCAGTCGTTCGCGGACAGCTTCATCAACGAGGGGGTCCGCCGGGAGGTCCCGGCGCCGAGTGGGATCGGCGCCTGCGGGGTGTCCACCAGCCTGGTCGCCTCGATGACCGTACCGGTGGACGAACTCGCCGACATCGTCGCCGGCCGACTGCTCGCCCAGGCCGTGCGCGATCTGACCTCGGACGTCCGGGTGTCCTCCGAGGCCAACCTGGAGCAGATCAAGTCCTTCATGTCGGTGTCCGGCCTGGGCGAACTGTGGCTGTGCGCACCGCCGCACGTGGCCGATCCGTCGCCGGCCAAGGGTGCGGCGGCCATCATGCAGGCGCTCAACGCGCGCACCCGGGCGATGGAGCAGGCACTGCGCCAACAGGAGGCCCAACTGCGGGCGCACACCGCACAGTTGGCCGAGGAGTTCAACCACGCTCGCGGGATTCGACAACTGCTCGCCGACGGCGACCTGTTCCGGGCCCGCCGGGTGCTCTTCGGCGACCGGCGGCTGTACAGCGACACGGACCGGCCCGGGGTGGCCGGGCTGCTCGCGCACTGCAGCACCGAGCCGACGCCGCCGCCCGGGATCACCGTGAACGCGCCGCACATACCCGCGATCAAGGACCGCGCGGGCGGGGTGGTCAAGGCCAAGTGGGGCGACCCCGAGGTGCAGCGCGCGCTGGGTGCGCAGCAGCAGTGGTTCGAGTGGCGGTCACGGCGCAACTGGCATGCCCAGTGGGGCGGTCAGGCCGAGGTGTGGGATCGCAGGATGATCTACCTGCGGCACGTCGTGGACGGCCTGGGGCAGGCGTTCAACGACCACCGCGACCAGGAGGAGGCGAACTTCGGCCGGGCCACCCGCGAGTTGTACCGCCAGCGCTCCGGGGTCTCCTACCTGCTGCCGCCGCAGGGCAACCTGGAGTCGTTCTACCGCCAGGTGTTGCGCCGCTTCGTGGACCGCGAGCGGCTGCCCGAGACGGCCGGCGCCGCGCAGATCGTCGGCAAGCTGCTCGGCGCGGGCATCTGGCAGCGCGCCTACGAGCTGGGCGAGGAGCGTGAGGGCGGCCCGGCCGCCGTCACCTACGTGCGCGACCAGATCAAGCAGCACGTCAAGACCCTGTTCGTGCAGGCAGGCGAACTCAACGCGCAGCCGCTGCTGCCGCCGGTGCGCGATCTGCTCACCCGCGCGGCGACCCGGCGCGGTGCCGCGGTGGGCGAGGAGGACCTCGAACAGTTCGTGCAAAAGCTCGCGGGCATGCTGCCCAACGGCTTCTCGCCCGAGGGCAGCGGCGAACTCAAGGTGCTGATCGCCCACCCGGGCACCTCGCACGACTCGGACGTGCGGCAATACCTGGAACGCATGCTGAACATCCCCAATGAGCCGTCCCGCAAGATCGAGTTCCGCGCGGTCGAGCAGGAGTCGATCGTGGTGGTGCTCTTCCGCAGCGCGATGAGCCTGACCGAGGTGCCCGAGGTGCGCCAGGTGCTCGCGCAGTGGTCGCGCTCGCTGGACCGACAGGATCCGGTCGACTTCCTCAAGTGGCGCCAGCGGCTGGGCTTCACCTACGACTGGCTGGCCACCACCGAGGGTCATCGGGCGTACATCCTGCACCGGCTGCTGTGCGCGATGTGGAACGGGCAGGTCGAGGTCGCGCGTGGGGACCGGTCCTCGCCCGAGGTGATCGACATCCGGCTGCCGCACGGGCCGACCGTGATGAAGCTGCCGCTGCGCCCGTTCGACCGGGCCTCCTCGTGGGGCAGCCTGCTGCGCGCCTACGAGGAGTGGACGCTGACCGACGACGCCTCGGTGCGCCGGGAGTTCGCCAAGCAGCTGATGCTCACCTATCCCGAGGGCCTGGGCTCGCGGGTGCGCGAACCCTCGCCGCTGTACCGGCACTTCGTGCACGACGTCGCGCCGCGCCAGGTCAAGGTGCTCAAGGAACTGCGCGACCGGTTGCCGGAGCGCAGCCGGGGCTGGGCGGAGGAACTGCTGCGGCTGTGGCAGGTCACGCTGCCCGCCGCACTCGACCTGTCCTTCTCGCACCAGGGCGCCAACCGGGACTCGCTGCGCGAACTGGACCACGCCGAAAGGGCGGCGGACGACGACGAGGTGTTCGGCGGGCGCGGTGACGTGCGTGACCGGGGGCCGCGGGACCGGGATCGGGACCGGAACGAGCGCGGCAGCGTGCGGGACCGGGATCAGGGTTGGGACGAACGCGGCAACGAGCGGCCTCGGCGGGCTGCCGAACGGGTGCGCGACGACGACCGGGACGACCGTGACGACCGGGAGGAGTGGGCCGAGCGACGGGAGTCGCGACCGACGAGGCGAAATCGGGACGACCGGGATGACCGCGGCGACCGCGGCGACCGGGAGTGGGAGCGGCGGGCCGGACGCGAGTCGGGTGGTCCGGTGTTCGACAAGGGCGACCCGGATCGGCGGGACGGCCGTGAGCCGAGGGAGCCGAGGGGCCCGCGGGCATGGCGGGACGAACAGGAGCGGGACGAGCAGGGCCCGAGCGGTCCGCGCGAGTGGCGCGACCGCGCGCCGCGTGACCCGCAGGAGTGGGGGCGGGTGCCCGAGTTGCCGGAGACCGGCGATCTGGGCCGGCCGAACCTGGACAAACCCGAGCGACGCGACCGCGGCCGAGACGATCGGGACGGCCCGGACCGGCCGCCGGCCGCCGAGCGAGGGACCCGGCGGGAGCCGTACGACCCCTACGATCCGTACGACCCGGGGGAGTCGCGCGAGAACCGCGGGCCGCTGGGGACGCGGGGCGCGGGCGATCCGCACGACCCGTACCGGGCCCGCGACGCACGGGGCCCGTTCGACCCGCGTGACGGGGCCGGGCGCGACGACGCGGATCCCGAGGACCGCACGGTGCGGCTGGACGGCCTGGACCGGACCCTGCCGCTGCCGGACGAGCACGACGAGCGCGAGACGCCCGGGGGTGGCTGGTGACCGACTCCGTCGACGCGGGCGCGCCGCGCCCGCTGGTGGTCGTGGTCGACCTGCGCACCGAGTACGAAGCGGTCATGGCGGCCCGGCGGTTCGCCGACGTGCAGACCGCGTACGCGCGTACCCGGGTGCCCGCCGGCACCCTGAACGTGGCCGCCGACCGCGTGCTCGTGCTCGACTCCGTGGACGACCTGGTCGCCCACCGGCGGGCGTACGAACGCATCTTCGGCGGCGACTACATCAAGGTCGTGTGCGTCGCGGTCGGCTCGCCCGTGGACGGCTCGATCGTGCTGCGCCGCCCGGGCCAACTCGTCGGCAGCGACGCGGCCACGCTGTGGGTCGGCGACGTCCGGGGCACCGACTGGGAGCCGGGCCGGGCGCCCGGGACCACCCTGCGGCCGGACGACGCCGACGCGCTCGCCCCGCTGGTCGACGTGCTCACCCAGCCCGAGGTGTTCGATCACGTGCTCGCCGGGGTGACCGAGATGCCCCGCTCGATCGCGGCGCCGGGGCTGAACGCGTTCGTGCACCGGATCCGCGACGACGCGGTACAGCGGGCCCGGATCCGCGCGGCGCAGCGGCTGGTCGGTGCCGAGGGCGGCGTCGACGAACCGTGGCCCGAGCCGCTCGCGGCTCTCGCCGACAACCAGGGCACCGGGCTCGCCGCGGTCGGCGGCGGCATCCGCGAATGTGTGCGCGCCGACAGCCCTCTGGGTGCCCGGTGGGCGCACGTCGACCAGGGCTTCGGGCAGGCGCAGCGGCGTCTGTCGCTGCTGGCCGGCCCACTCGCGCTGTACGGCTCGGCCGGCCGCGACGGGCGATCGATCCACGATCAGGTCGTCGACTCCGCGACCGCGCTGGGTGAATACCGGGACCTGGTCCGGCAGACCGTGGGCCAGGGCACGGCCGGCTTCGACGCGGACGCGCGGGCCTGGCTGGACCAGATCGGCGTGCTGATCCCGGAGCCGCCCGGACTGAGCGTGACCTCGGTGGCCGCGGCGCTGCGCGAGCGCACCGCCGCCGCCTTCGACCGACCCGAGGGGTTGCGCGGACTGGCCGAGAGACTGCGCGAGTTGGCCGACCGGGTCGGTCCGGGCGCGGGCGCCTCGCGGGCGTTCGAGGTGGATCAGACCTGCTCGGACGGCTTCCTCGGGCACTACCTGCGCCCGGCCGCGTTCCCGCTCGGTCCGGCCCACATCGGGGTCGTCGGCGGGCTCCTGGTCGGCTCGTTCCTGACCGCGCTGTGGCCCGCCTTCGCGGTGGTCGGCGCCACCCTCGCGGTGCTGCTCGCGGTGTTCGGGTCGACCCTGATCGCGCTGCGCCGCCCCGACCGCGGGGGCGGCGCGATGCTGCCCGCCGAGGCGTTGTCGATGATCGTGCCGGCCGGCCTGGTCGCGCTGATCGGCGCGGTCGGCGGAGTGCTCGCCGGGCGCGCGTGGGGGCCGCCGACCGGCGTCGGCCCGCTCGCCCTCGTGCTCGGCCTGGCCGTGCTCGTCGTGCTGCCCGGGGTGGACTGGACGGTGCGGGTGCGGCGCTGGGAGCGCACGCTGGCGCTCGGCGCGGCCGGTCGGGCGCTGCACGCACTGCACGCGCTGCTCGTCCGCACCGTGTGGAACGACTGGGCACTGGCGGGTCCGCGCCGTGAGGCGGTGGACCGGGCGATCGTGCTGGCCGCGCTGCTGGAGGAGAGCGCCAAGGTGCTCGCCGAGGACGCGACCGCGATCGAGCGGCAACTCGTGCGTGAGCCGGCCGGTCCCGAGCCGACCCCGACGGGATACGACACCGGCAGCCCTTTGCCGCCCGGTCGGCCCGCACCGCCCTCGACGCCGCCGCCGAGCGCGGGCCCGAGTCTGTACGACGTCGTGCTCGGCGACCTGGTGGACGGGCTGCATGCCGCGTTCGAACCGATGTGGTCGCTGCTCGAAGGGGATCCGGCGGAGGCGTCCCGGCAGGGCGCGGAACGCGAACTGCGGCGCGTGTTGCGCTCGTACGCCGACCACCTCGCCCACCACGGAGTCCAGGCCGCGCCGCCGTTCGCACGTCGCAGGAAGGACCGCCCGCATGTCGGCAACACGGCCGGCGGCGACGCGGACCGGATCGCCGGACTGCTCGCCCTGCCCGCGGACCGGTCCATGCTGCAACTGTGCGCGACCGACCAGTTGATGCTGCTCGACCACGTCCCCACGCACATTCGCAGTGTGCGCTTCGCGCCGCGCGGGGTGCGCCCGGCCGTCCGCGAGGCCCTGCGCGAGCGCGGCGACGGGCAACTCGTGGACCACGAGCTGGTGTGGACCGGGGCCGGCCGGATGGCCGGGGTGCTGCGCCTGCTGCCGCTGCTGCCGGGTTCGGTGGACGACGCGCGGATGTGGGAGGAAAGCGTCGACGGCGCGCCGGGCGGTGGCCCGGACCACGCGGGCGGATCGGCTGCCCGCCGCGACGACGGACGGGCCTCGTGAGCACGGCGGGAGCGCCCGGGCGGCCGGGCGAGTCCGGGGAGGAGAAGCTCGGATACACCGACCCCGAGGGTCGATCGGTGGAGCGCCGCGTCGAGTTCGGCCCGGACCGACCGGCCGCTTCGGGCCGTCCCTTTCGCATCCGCGACGTTCGGGACGTGGAGGACGGCAGCACGTTCGTGCAAAAGCGGCTCGCTCCGCTGGACGCGCGGCGCCGGATCGGCGCGGAGGCGGGCCTGGAGACCGAGATCCGGGTGCTGCTGCGGCTCGCGCGCACGTTCGGGCCGGCCGACCATCCGCGCGAGCTGGCCCGCATCGCCGGGCACGACTTCGACGGCGTCGAGCCGTTCCTGCTGCTGGAGGCGGTGCCCTGCCCGCCCGCCGAGGATGTGGTGGGCAAGTTGCTGACCGAGGAACAGGACGCCTTTCGGCGTGCGCTCTTTCGCACCGTCCGCCACCTGGAGACGGCCGGTGTCGTGCACGGCGACCTGACCCCCACCAGCGTGCGCTGGCAGCGCGAGCAGCGCCGGCTGTACATCGCCGACTTCGACCACGCCGCACTCGCGGGCGAGCCCCGCAGCAGCCTGGGCACCGCGCTGTGGGCCGCGCCGGGCCCACTGCGCGGACCCGGACCCGCCGACCCGCGCGACGATCTGTGGTCGGCCGCCCAGGTCGCCTACCACGTCACCGTCGGCCGCCCGGTTCGCCAGGGCATGGTTCCGGCCGGGGTGGAGAGCCAGGGTCTGCTGTTCGACCTGTTCCAGGGTGTGTTCGAGACGGACCCGCAGCGTCGACCGAGCGCGGCGGAGCTGCTGCGCCGGCTCAACGAACCGGACCCGTACGTGCATGGCCACGCCCACTACGACCCGCTCGCCGAGGGCCGGCGCGGCTACGAGGCGGCCCTGCAGCGCAAACGGCAGCGCATGCCCCTGGCGGGCCAACCGGCGCCGCCGGCCGCCCCCGACGCCCCGCCGTCCGCCTTCGTCCCACCGCCGGGCGGCGTCCCGCCCAAACCGGCGAACCCGCCGGTCACCGAGCCGAGGCCGGGCCGGTTCCGGCTCTTCGGAAAGAACCAACCGAGTTGAACGCGACGGCAGGTGAGGTCGGCTGATGTTGCATCAGATCGTGTACCGCTGGGACCCCGACGGGTTGCTCGGGCGCCGCGGCATCGTCCCGGTCGCCACGTCCCTGGGCCGCGACGACCTCTTCGGCTGGCACACCCGCACCCGGCTGGCCGACGCGGTCACGATGGACTACGGCGACCCGGCCTGCCCGGCCTCCAGCGTGTGTCTGCTCGACACCCCGCTGGGCGTCGCGCTGGTGCGTCGCGCGTTCACCGCCGACGCTCGCCGGCAGCGGCTGAACAACTCCGCGCACGTCCTGGTCGGCCCCCGGGACAGCATCGCGCCGTTCGACGCCATCGCGTGGGGCTCGCTGGAAGCGCGGGCCCCCGGCGCGCTCGACCCGGACCGGGTCCCGGCCGGTTACGGCCTCAAGCCGCTCGCCGACGAGCGGCTCGCCGAGGCGTTCGAACTCGCCGCCGGCGGCCTGCACGAGCGGGCCCGCCGGCTCGGCGACCCGCTGGAGGTGTTCACCGCCGCGGTGCTGCGCCGGCCCCGGGCCAAGGTGGCCCTGCTGCCGGCCACCGCCGAGGACGCCACGGCGCTGCTGTGGGGCCTGCAACACCTGCTCACCGCGCTACTGCCGGGGCCGTGGACGTTCTCCACGTTCGAGGTCGACGACACGGCCCCCGATCCCAAGGGCGCACCCCGCTTCATCACCCTGCCCCGGGGGCCCGGTAGCGGGCCCGGGACCCGGGTGCGGGTCGATCTGACCGGCCGCGACGAGCCGTTCGACGCGTATCGCGAACTCGCCCGGCGCATGGTGAAGCACTACGTGGGCGAGGGATGGGCGGGTTTCCACCGGCTGCTCAACGTGCCCACCGAGGTGCACACGATGCCCGAGGCGACCCGGGTGGAGGAGATCCGGGGCCGGTTGGACGCGCTCGGCGCCCGCCAGGAGGCGCGGACCAAGCCGCGCACGCCGCCCGGGACCCGCTCCGAGCCACCGCCGGAGGAGGGCACCCGACAGACGCCCCGCGTGCCACCCCAGGCGCCGCCTCCCGGCGCCCAACCGACCGCCGCCCCGGCGGCCGGTCCCATCGACCCGAATCGACCCGAGGTGCGCTGCCCCTACTGCCTGGACCTGATCCGGTGGAACGAGAACGATCTCTACGAGCGCGACGAACGGCTGCGCTACGAACGGGTGAACCTGAGCACGGTCACCGACCCGGTCAAGCGGCACGACCGGCTGCGCGCGACCTTCATGCGCTGCCCCAACCCGGCCGGGGACGAGGAGCGCGAGCACTACCTGCCGACCAACTACCTGATCCACGAACCGCCGCTGGTGATCGGGCTGATCGGTGACGGTCTCTCCGGCAAGACGCACCTGCTCGCCGCGATGATCGCCGAGATCGACGCCGGCGGGTTGCGTCCGTACGGCGTCACGCATCAGCCGGTGGACCCCGATCAGCATCAGGACTACCTGCGCAACCGGGTCGACCCGCTCCAGCGCGGGACCATGCTCGCGACCACGGTCAACCACCAGGGCAACCTGGTGCAGTTCGCCGACGCGCTGCTGCTGCGCTCGGCCGGCCGGACCCGGCCGATCGCGTTCTTCGACGTCAGCGGCGAGGACTTGGCCAGGGGTGGCCGGGAGATGCAATTCCTGGCCGCTGCCGACGCGTTCGTCTTCGTGGTGGACCCGGTGGTGGCGGTCGACCTGCCGGAGTTGCGCAGGCTCACCGGCGACGGCGACGATCCACCCGGTACGCGCCGGGGCGACCGGACGTTCGCCGCGGTGATGGACCGGCTGCCGCGTACGGCCGAGTTGCTCGGCCAGCCGGTCGCGGTCGCGGTGACCAAGTCCGACCTGATCCGGTTCGAGCCGCCCGTGGACGCCTGGTTGGGCTCGCAGCCGCCCAAGCCCGGACGGTTGGATCCGGCGAGGGTGGCCGCCGAGAGCCGCGACGTGTACTCCTTCCTGTACGCCCACGACGCGGTGGCCTGGCTCAGTCCGTTCGAGGAATTCCGGCGCTGCACGATGCACTTCGTGTCGGCCACGGGCGCCCGGGACCGGGACGGCCGCTTCCCCGGCGGCATCCGGCCGCGTCGTGTTCTCGAACCCGTCGTGTCGATCCTGGCGATGTGCGACATGCTCGATCAGGCCGGGGTCGAGCGCGTGGGGGTGTGAGATGGCGTCGGAGACCGGAGCGGACGAGCGGGATCCGCTGGATCAGGTCGTGTATCGCTGGAGCTACGGGGATCTGTTCGGTGGCCAGGGCATGGGCCCGGTCGCCGCCTCGCTGGACCGCGAACGGCTGCGGGAATGGGACCGGGGCCTGAACAGCCATGTCTCGATGGACCGTTCGCTGCCGGAGACCCCCGACTGGAGCATGTGCCAGGTGCACCTGCCGGGGGACCGGCATGCGCTGATCCTGCGCGAGGCCGCGATCCACGCCAGCAACCGGCCCGGCAACAACGCGCACGTGCTGCTCGACCCCGAGCGGATGATCCGGCCGCACACCATGCTGGCGGCCGTATGGCTGCACGACCGGTACGACGGCGGGCTGACCGGATCGGGGATCCCGAGCCTGGACGTGCGCGAAGACGTGGCGCTGGGTGGGGTGTCGATCCGCCCGGAGGCGTACCGCGTCGACGTGCACGAGACGATCCGCGCCCAGGCGCGGGAGCATGCGGAACTGGTCGAAGTCGTGCTCGCGGCGGTGATGCGCAACGAGGGGCAGAAGTTCACGCTGCTCACGGAGCATGTCGGTGAAGGCATCGTGCCCGTGCTGTGGGGGGTGTTCGATCTGGCCCGGTGGGTGGCGCCGGGAGGCAGGACCTTCTCCACGTACGAGACCAGCGACGCGGCGATGAAGCCGAGCTTCGTGCTGGTGCCGCGCTGGCCCAATACCCCGGAGCCGGCGAACCGGGTCCGGATCGTCCCGGCCGCCGAACCGGGGCAGGACGTGTTCCGGCTGGCCGCACGGATCCTGGTGCGGCGCTACTGCGAGTGGTCGTGGGAGGAGATGCTGGGCACGCTGCGGGAGCTCAACGACGCGGTCGGGACCCATGCGTCGAACCCGGAGCGGGCCAACCACGTGCTCGAACCCGCCCGTGGGGCCACGCCTGCGGTGCCGGCGACCGGCCGGGTGTCGCGGGACGACCCGGCGGGTGAGGTGGACAGCCCGGTCGTGGGGTGGTCGAAGCTGGGGTATTCGCAGGACCTCCAGACGACCGAGTACACGGACACCTGGACCCAGGAGCACGACGAACACGACGAACACGACGAATACGATGCGTATGACGAACACGATGAACAGGGCGAGTCGGGCGAATACTTCGATCCGGACGCGCCGGATCGGGCGGGTGCCTACGACGCGCGTGCCCGGCGGGACGCCCCCACGGCGGGGGGCTCGGGCGGTGCGTCCGCATCGTGGGCGGACTGGATCGGCAGCGGTCCGATCGTGCCCGGGCCGACGCGTCCCGATCGGCCGACGACTCCGGCGGGGTCGACCCGCCGCGAGGCCGGCGGGTCGACGAACCGTCCCGAACTTCCGCAGGACACGCCGGCTCGGTCCGCGCGAGGCAGGTGGGACTGGGACGCGTGGGACGACTTGACGGCGACCTGGGACGGATTCGTGGCGCTTGGGCAGGCCGCCGAACAGATGGCCGAGGACGGCCGGGAGACCCGCCGGGTCGGCAAGGCGATCGATCGGGCCGACACCGGATCGCTCGCGGTCGCACTGCTGCTCGTCGAGCGGCCACTGCTCGAAGCGGTGGTGCGAAGCCTGGCCGTCCGGGTCGATCGCGAGTACGCGAATCCGCGGCGTGAATGGCGCTCCCTGCGTGCCTACGCCGAGGTGCTCGGACGACTGCACGAGGGCCTCGCCGCCGTGGCCGGCTGTCGGCTGGAGGAGGACGTGCTGCACGCCCTGTTGTGGAAGATGACCCGGATGGTCGCCGAGGACAGCGATCGGTTCCCGTACTTCGTCGCCGGCGTCGCGGGCACGGTCATGCGGCTTCGCACGTTCGACGGAGAGTGGGCGCGGTATCAACGCGTCCTGGTGGA
This sequence comes from Embleya scabrispora DSM 41855, assembly GCF_000372745.1. Taxonomy (GTDB): domain Bacteria; phylum Actinomycetota; class Actinomycetes; order Streptomycetales; family Streptomycetaceae; genus Embleya; species Embleya scabrispora. Next base: position 47,884 of record NZ_KB889701.1, read on the forward strand.
CGCGATGTCGGCCACCGACTGCTATGGGCCGTTCCAGCGCGAATGCGGTCGGCTCCTGATCGAGGAACTCGGCATCACGCCATACAGGATGGAAGCGTAGCCATGACGGCACGGGCATCGCAGCCGCGAGGGGACCATCCGCCGACCGCTGCCGACGCGGACGGGTTTCGGCAGATCGTCTATCGACGCCAGGACGACAGCCTGCTCGGCGGACGTGGCCTGGGGCCGATCGCCTCCTCGGTGTCCCGGGACGAACTTCTCTCCTGGCACGACGACTTGCGCGAGCACGTGGCGGTCGACGTGGACGACCGCGGCGCGCCGGTGACCAGTGTCGCGCTGGTGCACACCGGTCGGGGCGCCGCGGTGATCCGGCGCGAGTACGTGGTCGAGGGCAACAACGCGCGCGTCCTCCTCGACCCGGGCCGCGACCTGGGCCCGCATCGCGCGCTGGTGCTCACCCAGGACGCGGTGTGGGCGGAGGAGGCGGCCCTGGAGGACATCCCGCGCGGCTATGGCCTGGCCCCGATCGCCCGGGACTTCGTGGAGGCCGCGCTGGACGGCAACGCCGAACGGCTGCGCGGGCGGGCCCGTGACCAGGCACACCTGCTGGAGGTCACGGTGGCCGCGGTGCTGCGCCACCCGAGCCGCTTCTTCTCGTTCCGGCAGGCGGACGTCGGGATCGACCCGGTGCCGGTGCTGTGGGGGCTCGCCGATCTGCTCCCGCGGCTGGTTCCGGGGGCGTTCACGTTCTCCACGTTCGAGACGTTGGCTCACTCGGCCAAGCCGAGGTTCGTGGTGCTGCCGCGCCGGCCGCGGGACGCACAGCCGTGGGCGGGTCGGTACGGATTGCTGGTGCGGGAGGAGCCCAAGTCGGGTTCGGATGTGCACGCGCACGCGGCCGGGCTGCTGGTGAGCCGGTACGTCGACACCGACTGGTCGGGTGTCCACCAACTCCTGGAGGGCATGCTCGACCTGCGTCGGTTCCCGCACGAGCGGGCCGAGGAGCGGTCCCGGGAGATCTGCACCCGGTTGAGCCGGTGGATCGCCGCGCCCCGGGTGTCGGGCGCCGAGATCGCGGCACCAGGAGCGGAGCGGGCTCCCGAACCGGCGCCGTCGGCCACCCCGGCGCCGGGCCGGGCGGAGCGGCCGGAGCGCAACGCATCGATCGAACGGGCTGCGCGGGCACGACGGGTCGAACCGGTTCAATCAGTCGAACCGGTCGAACCGGTCGAATCGGTCGAGCGCGCCGGGCGGGCCGGGCAAGCGGAGCGGGCCGGGCGGGTGGAGCACGCCGGGCGCGTCGAGCGGGCCCCGCGCGAGCCGCGGGTGGTCACCGTGGCGGGGGCCGCCGAGGAGGAGCCGGCCTTCCCGTACGCGGCGGAGCCGGCCCGGACCACGGTCTCCGCGAAGGAGCGGGTGCCGCGCCCGACGGTGGCCGCCGAGGCGCCGCCGGAGCCGGTGCGGGCGAACGAACCGGTGCGGGCGACCGAGCCGGTGCGCCCGGTCGAGCCTGCCGAGCCGGCCGAGACTCCGGACGTGATCTGGTACGCCGACGACGGCGCGGTGTTCGAGGAGATCGAGGACGCCTTCACCGGGCCGTGGCCGGGCTTCGAGGAGGAGCGCGGCGAACTGCCGATACCCGCGCTGCCACTCACCGAGGACGACCCGGACGCAGCTCCGGACACCGACCCGGATCGCGAGGCCGGCGGCGCGACGGGGAGCCCGCCGACCCCGGGCACGCTGCCCGCCAGCGCCCGGAACGCGCCGTGGAGTTCGTGGGCCGAGTACGGCATCCCGGACACCGAGGTGGACAAGATACGGCGCGCGGTCAAGCGCCTGCCGGACAAGCCCACGCTGCGCGAACGCGCGCTCGGCGGCGGCGCGGCCAAGACCGAGGTCGCGGGCATCGACAACATCGTCACGCTCGCGGTCGCGCTGCGGCTCGCCGACCTGCGGGTGTTGCCGGTGATCGCGGATCGGCTGACCACGCGCCTGGAACAGCGCCGCCGGCAGCTCGCGCCGGAGGCGTGGAACCCGGACGACCTGCGGGCGATGCGCGAAACCCTGCTGGACGCCGAGCAGTTCGGCGACCGCCTGGAAGCGGCCGGCGCGGGCGACAAACGCACCCGTAAGCTCCTCGAACAACTGCTCGTGGTGGTGCTGGCACCCAAGACCGACACGAAGGGCGTGTTGCGCCAGATCGCGATCTGCGTGCTCTCCGATCGCCGGGACCGGTCGCCGAACCCGCTGATCGAGGAGATTCTACTGAACTCCCAATGGGGCGAGGACTTCCGCACCGAACTCGGGCGCCGCTGGGCGGAGCAGAACCCACCGCGCTGAGCCCGGCCGGCGGAGCGGTCCGCCCGGAGCGGTCGCGCCGCGTCCCGGTCGGATCCGTGCCGAGCCCGGGCCCGGCGCGGTGACCCGCGTGGAGCGGTCGCGTCGGCAGGCGCCCGCACGGACCGGTTTGCGCCGCGCCCTGAACGGATCCGCGCCGAGCCCGGCCCGCGGCGCGACCCGCACGGGCCGGCCGCGCCGCGTCCGGGCGAATCCGCCGCGCTCGCACGGGCGAATCCGCCGCGCGCGTCCGTGGTTGACGCCCGAACAGGTCGACGGGGGCCACCGGCGGGCGGGCCCGGGTGTCAGCGTTGCACGGTCCAGCCGCCGGCCCGCAGCGCCGTTGTGAGCGCCTCCGCCCGCCGCGGGTCCACCTGGAGCTCGACCAGGCCGGCCGGCCGGCCCTGGGCGTGGTCGATCCGGATGTCCTCGATGTTGACCTCGGCCCGGCCCACGTCGGCGAACAGCCGGGCCAACTCGCCCGGCCGGTCGGGGACGACCACCGGGACGGCCTCGTACCGCGCGGCCGGCTGCCCGTGCTTGCCCGGGATCCGGCCGTGCCCCACGTTGCCGCGGCGCAGCAGTGCCTCCACACCGCGCGAACCCAGTTCGCGCTTGGCCTCGTCCTCGGCGCCGAGCGAACGCAACGCGCCGACCACGGTGTCCAGATCGGTCGCCAGGCCGGCAAGCACGTCGGCGACCGCGTTCGCGTTGGCGCCCAGGATGTCTATCCACAACCGCGGATCCGAGCCCGCGACCCGGGTCACGTCCCGCACACCCTGGCCCGCGAGCCGGGTGTCGGTGTCCTGCGCGTGCTCCAGGCGCGCGGCCATCAGCGCGGACACCAGGTGCGGCGCGTGCGAGACGAGCGCGACCGCGTGGTCGTGGTCGCGCGGCGCCATCACCACCGGCACCGCGCGGCACAACGACACCATCTCCAGCGCCCGATTCAGCGTCTCGGTGTCGGTCTCGCGCGAGGGGGTGAGCACCCACGGCCGGCCGTCGAACAGGTCGGCCCGCGCGGCCAGCGGCCCGGAACGCTCGCGCCCGGCCAGCGGATGGCCGCCGATGTAGCGCGTCGCGTCGCAGCCCAGCTCCGCCATCTCCCGGAGCGGCTGCTCCTTGACGCTGGCCACGTCCGTGTAGCTGAGCGCGAGCCGCTCCGCCTGCACCAGCCGCAGCGTCTCGGCGATCCGCCCCGGTGGCACCGCGAGTACGGCCAGGTCCACCGGCTCCGGCGGTGTCGCCTCCAGCCCCGCGCCCATCGCCGCCGCCGTCTGTACCGCGGTGCTGTCCCGATCCCGCAGATACACGGTGACCCCGCGTGCGGTCAGCGCGAGCGCGACGGATGTACCGATCAGTCCGGTGCCGACCACGGCGGCGGTACGCACGACGGGAACTCCAAGGGACAGGTGACGGAATAATGGGGGAACCGATCAAGGCTATCCGTGACGGTACCCTCGGGCGGTGTCCTATCGCCCCGCGGCATCCATCGCGCCGCCCGGTTCGGCAATACCCGTGACGGCCCCCGTGCCGGCAACAAGCGAAAGGTCGGCGACCGTGGAAGCCCGTACGCCGCTCGCGACCGCCGTGGTCGCCATCGACGGTCCGTCAGGGTCCGGCAAGTCCAGCGTCTCGCGCGCGGTCGCCGCCCGGCTGGGCCTGCGCTACCTGGACACGGGTGCGATGTACCGGGCGATGACGTGGTGGATGCTCACCAACGACATCGACATCCACGACCCCGCCGCCGTGGCCGCCGTCGCGGACAAGCCGCAGATCGTCTCCGGGACCGCGCCGGAGGGGCCCACCATCACGGTGGACGGCAAGGACGCGGCCGGCCCCATCCGTACCGACGAGGTGACCAAGGCGGTCAGCGCGGTCAGCGCCGTGCCGCAGGTGCGCACCCGCCTGGTCGACCTTCAGCGGGCCGTGATCGGTGCGGGCGGCATCGTGGTCGAGGGCCGTGACATCGCGAGCGTGGTGGCGCCCGACGCGGCGGTCAAGGTCTACCTGACCGCGTCGGAGGCGGCCCGCGCCGCCCGCCGCAACGCCGAGCTGCTCGGCGTGCAGGCCACCAGCGTCGAGGCGACCCGGGCCGACCTGGCCCGCCGGGACGCGCTGGACTCCGGTCGCGCGGTCGCGCCGGCCGGGATGGCCGAGGGCGCGATCCTGGTGGACACCACCGAACTCGACCGTGATCAGGTGGTCGACCACCTGCTCGCCCTGGTCGCGGAACACGTGCGGTGACCGGGGCCTTCGGGACCACCTCGAAGCCCCCGCTCGCCGGGGCCGCGCACTTCATCGGCGAGCCGCTGCTGCGCAGTTTCTGGCGGGTGCGCGCGCTGGGCGCGTGGCACGTGCCGATGGCAGGCCCGGTGATCCTGGCGGGCAATCACGCCAACTTCGTCGACGGGCCGATGCTCTTCGCCTTCGCGCCGCGGCCCACGCAGGTGCTGGTCAAGCGCGAGATGTTCACCGGCGCGCTCGGCCCGGTACTGCGCGGGATCGGCCACATCCCGGTCCAGCGCGGGGTCGCCGACCGCAAAATGATCACCGATTCGCTCGACGTACTGGCGCGCGGCGGCGCGCTCGGCGTGTTCCCGGAGGGCACTAGGGGACAGGCCGACTTCTCGGCAGTGCACAATGGACTTGCATATCTGGCATTGCGCTCCGGGGCACCCATCGTCCCGGTGGCGTGCCTCGGCACCGGTGCGCGGGGATCCTCGATCGGTGCATTGCCGGGTCTGCGCTCCCGGATCGACGTGGTCTACGGCAAGCCCTTCGAGGCGGTCGAGAACGCCGACCGCCGGGCCACCCGCAAGGCCGTCCAGGCCGCGTCCGACCGCATCGTCGAACGGCTCACCGCGCACCTGCGCGAGGCCGAGCGGATGACCGGCCGCGCCGGCTGACCACGATCTTCACCCGTACCGCTACCCGAACGAGGAACACCCCCATGGAGCAGCACGCCGACGCCACGACCGAGGGCGCCTTCGACCCGGAGGCGTGGGAGGCGGGCTACGACCCCGAGGAATGGGTCGACCTGGACGGGGACGCCCCCGACCGAGGCGAGCACGGCGACGAGTCCGGCGGACCGCTGCCGGTGCTCGCCGTCGTGGGCCGACCCAACGTGGGCAAGTCCACGCTGGTCAACCGGATCATCGGGCGCCGCGAAGCGGTCGTGGAGGACACCCCCGGGGTGACCCGCGACCGCGTGTACTACGAGGCCACCTGGAACGGCCGACGGTTCACCGTGGTCGACACCGGCGGCTGGGAGCGCGACGTGGTCGGGATCGACCTGTCGGTCGCGGTCCAGGCCGAATACGCGATCGACTCGGCGGACGCGGTGATGTTCGTGGTCGACGCGATCGTCGGCCCCACCGACAGCGACGAGGCCGTCGTCAGGGTGCTGCGCAAGTCCGGCAAGCCGGTCGTGCTGGCCGCCAACAAGGTCGACAACATGGCGCAGGAGGCGGACGCCGCCGCGCTGTGGTCGCTGGGCCTGGGCCAGCCCTGGCCGGTCTCGGCCGTGCACGGCCGAGGCAGCGGCGACCTGCTCGACGCCGCGCTGGCGGTGCTGCCGGAGGCCCCCGCGCAGCGCTTCGGCGTGATGGAGGGCGGCCCGCGCCGGGTCGCGCTGCTCGGCCGCCCGAACGTGGGCAAGTCGAGCATGCTGAACAAGGTCGCCGGCGAGAACCGGGTGGTCGTGGACAAGGTCGCGGGCACCACCCGCGACCCGGTCGACGAACTGATCCAGCTCGGCGGCAAGACCTGGAAGTTCATCGACACCGCGGGCATCCGGCGGCGGGTGCACCTGACCCAGGGCGCCGACTTCTACGCGTCGCTGCGCACCACGGCCGCGCTGGAGAAGGCCGAGGTCGGGGTGATCCTGATCGACGCCAGCGAGCGGCTGACCGAGCAGGACACCCGGATCATCTCGCTCGCGGTCGAGGCGGGGCGCGCGATCGTGATCGCGTACAACAAGTGGGACCTGATGGACGAGGAGCGCCGCTACTACCTCGAACGCGAGATCGAGCAGGACCTGGTCCAGGTCACCTGGGCGCCCCGGGTGAACGTGTCGGCGCTGACCGGCCGGCACATGGAGAAGCTGGTCCCGGCCATCGAGACCGCGCTGGCCAGCTGGGAGAAGCGCATTCCCACCGGCCAGCTGAACGCGTTCCTGGGCACGCTGGTGGCCTCCCACCCGCACCCGATCCGCGGTGGCAAGCAGCCGCGCATCCTGTTCGGCACCCAGGCGGGCACCAAGCCGCCCCGCTTCGTGCTGTTCACCAGCGGCTTCCTGGAGGCTGGCTACCGCCGCTTCATCGAGCGCCGGCTGCGCGAGGAATTCGGCTTCCCGGGCACGCCGATCGAGATCCGGATGAAGGTCAGGGAGAAGCGCGGCCGCAACAAGACCGGTCGCTGACCATGTAGTCGCCGACCACGCACACGAGGAGGGCCCGGACGCCGGTGGCGTCCGGGCCCTCCTCGTTTCCCGCCGGCTTCGCCCGGTCGAGGCACATCAGAGCGGCAGGTGGCCGTGCGGGGCGGGTACGCGCGGGGGTTGGGCGGGCACCAGCGAGGCGCCGCGGTGTCGGCCGTACGTGGTGTAGCCGCCCTGGGTGGGCAGCGAGAAGTTCGGGAACGGCGGATCCTGCGCGTACGAGTGGCTGATCGCCGCGGGCGCGCCATAGGACGGGCGGCCCGCCGCGAAGTCCTCGTTCGAGCGCTCGTGCGGGACGGCGCGGAACATCCGCCGCCACTCGGTCTCCAGCGCGTTGTAGATCGGCGTCAGAACGTCGTGGGTAGGCGCCGCGGGAGCCCCCACGGCGACGACGGGATGGCCGAGGGCCCGACTGCTGATGGAGTCGTCGAAACTGAACATATCTGGCCCAACGACCGAAGCGGCCACCGGTTGCGGGGGCGATGTCGGGCGGTTTGGGTGGGTGCGGGGG
>NZ_KB889702.1 GCF_000372745.1 Embleya scabrispora DSM 41855
CCGTCACGGCATGCGCCAGTCGGTCGGACGCACCGGCGTATGCTGGGACAACGCAATGGCGGAGTCGTTCTTCGGCGCGCTGAAGAACGAATGCCTGAACCGTTACGTCTTCACGGACCATGCGAAGGCACGCCGCGAAGTTGTCAGATACATCGAGGGCTTCTATAATCGCCGACGAATCCACTCGGGCCTGGGATACCGCACGCCACTTGAAGCTCTCCGGGACCACGACAAACTCGGCCTCGCGGCGTAAAAGACAGAGAAGCCAGGCGTCCGGAAAACGTAGGGCCCCTCACCCGCGCCCCCGTGCCTCCGTGCCACCACGCCCCTCGCCCCTCGCCCCTCGCCCCACGCCCCACGCCCCACGCCCCTCGCCCCACCACGGACGATCCGGCCACCAAGCGCCCCGATCAACCCGGGCGCCGATCCGCTCAGGGCTCAGCGCTCAGGGCTCAGGGCTCAGCGCTCAGGGCTTCCAGAGCAGATCCCGGCCGGATGCCCCGATCGCTCGCTCGAACGCGGTCGCACCCTCCGGCACGACCACCGCCACCGCGAAGCCGTCGTACTCGCGATACATCTGCGCATACCTCGCCACGATGCCCTCGACCGCCTCGCCCAGCTCCACCGACGCCCGGTACTCCTGTCCGGTCGCCCGGGCCACGTCCCAGCCGTGCAGGACCAGTTCCAGGAGCAGCATCGCGGCGATCTCCGTCGCGGGCATCGTCCCGCCACCGCCGAAGTCGATCTCGCCCTCCCACACGGCCGGCTCCGCCCACGCCGCCACCCCGCGCCGCAGCTGCGCGCCGTACGCGTCGGCCCAGTCCGGCTCGCCCACGAAGTCGCGTGTGGTCAGCTCCTCGGGCAGCGTCGTGCGCCGCGCCCGGTGCTCCAAGCCGTGCGAGGTGTAGACGATCCAGTGGTTGAGCAGCGCCCGGGTGTCGTATTCGGGGCACGGGGTCGGTCCGGCGGTCTGCTCGGGCGCAACGCCGTGGGCGAGCCGGTCGGCTTCGGCGGAGGCTTCGACGAAGAGGTGGTGAATGTTCATGGATACGACGCTATGCGGCCCCCCGAAGCCGGTCTTGAACAAACGCGACAGGCCCGACCACCGGGGCCCGTCCGCACCCCCGGGCCATGTCACAGGCACCGTCTACGGTGGTGGGATGAGGCTTCCCTACCGCCCTCGCGGGGTGCTGCGCGCGGCCGTCGCGCCCGGTGCCTGGGACCTGAGCCTGTACGAGCCGGCCGCCGATCTGGCGCCCTTCGTCGACTACCACTGGATCGTGCGCTGGGACCTGCGCGGGCGATCGCCCTACCGGCAGAAGGTGCTCTCCCATCCCAACGTGCACCTGGTCTTCGAGCAGCCGCACCCGGCGGTGTACGGCGTGGTGCGGGACGTGTTCGAGCGCGAGCTGAGCGGCGCGGGCCACGTGTTCGGGGTCCGGTTCCGGGCGGGCGGCTTCCGGCCGTTCCTGACCGGTCCGGTGGCGGCGCTGACCGATCGGGTGCCGGCCGCGGCCGACCTGTTCGGCCCGGGCGTCGTGGCCGCGGGCGAACGGGTGCTCGACACCGTCGACGAGTCCGACCGGGTCGCCCTCGTGGAGTCCTGGCTGCGCGGCGTGCTGCCCGCGCCGCTCGACACCGCGACCGGCGTCGACCCGACGATCGCCGAGGTGGCCGCGATCGTCGAGCGCGTCACCACGAACCCGAACCTGTTCCGGGTCGACGACCTGGCCCGGGAGGTCGGTGTTCCGGTCCGCCGGCTCCAGCGGCTGTTCGCCGAATATGTGGGGGTCGGCCCCAAGTGGGTGCTCCGCCGGGCCCGCCTCCAGGAGGTCGCCGAGCGGGCCGAGCACGGCGACGGGATCGACTGGGCGGCGCTGGCCGCCGACCTGGGCTACGCCGACCAGGCCCATCTGACCCGCGATTTCACCGCCGCCGTGGGCACCGCGCCAGGCCGCTACGCCAGGATCTGAGCCCCGCGGACCCGGGGCGGGTCCGGCGCCGCTCGGGCCCGGATCGTCCGCGCGCCGAAAATGCAATCCTTGACGGGTGCCCACCACGCTCGTCGAAACCCAATTCCATGCCGTCCTGAGCGCGTCCGACGACGCCCTGGAGGACACGATCGACCTCGGCGCGTCCCTGCTCGCGGCCTCCGCCGCCGACTGGCCGCAGATCTCGCGCGCGGTGCTCGCCCTGTACGAGCGCACCGCGGACGGCTGCTGGCGGCGCGGCTGGCAACCCGCCGACGTGGTCCGCGCGGTCACCCGCGAGCTGGGCGAGCGACACGCCCCGATCGCCGCCGACCTGGTCGCCGCACAGGCCCGCAGCCATCCGGGCACCGGCCGCCGATGGACGGCCCAGCTGCGCGACCTGGACGCGAGCACTCCGTGGTGGAGTTCGGACGACGCCTACCTCACCGAGTTGGGCGCCCGGGAGAACCTGGACCGCTTCGGCACCGCCGCGCGAGTGCTCGAACTGCTCCGCTCGATCGCCCGACTGCCCGCCATCGAGCCGCTCGCCGCCGCGTCCTTCCAGGAGCCGGCCCGCAGCCGGCCCGCGACCGGCGAACCCCGCCAACTCGGCCGGGTGCGCGCCCTGCTCGCCAAGGCCGAGTCGAGCGAGTTCCCGGAGGAGGCCGAGGCGTTCACCGCCAAGGCGCAGGAGCTGATGACCCGGCATCGGATCGACGAGGCGCTGCTGGGCGCGCAGGAGGGCTCGCGCCACGCTCCCGCCGCGTGCCGAATCGGCGTGGACAATCCGTACGAGGGCGCGAAGGCACTGCTGCTGGACGCGGTCGCCGACGCCAACGGCTGCCAGGCGATCTGGTCGAGTTCGCTGGGCTTTTCCACCGTGGTCGGCTTCGACTCCGACCTGGACGCGGTCGAGTTGCTCTACACCTCGCTCCTGGTGCAGGCCACCGCCGCGATGAACCGGGCCGGCTCGCGCTACCACGAGTCCGGCCGCTCCCGGCGGACCAAGACCTTCCGCCAGTCGTTCCTGATCGCCTACGCCGACCGGATCCGCGAGCGGCTCACCGCCGCCAAGGAGGAGGCCGAGACGAGCGCGAACAAGGCCGCGGAGAACCGCCTGCTGCCGGTCCTGGCCGCGCGCGACGTCGCGGTTCGGGAGACCACCGAGCGCATGTTCCCGACCAAGACCACACACCGCCTGCGCGGTCGCGACGCGGACGGGTGGCGACACGGCCAGGCCGCCGCCGACCGGGCCGAACTGGGCCTGCGGGACAAGCTGGACCGCGGCGAGCCGGCCCGCTCGTAGACCCGAAGGCATCGGATCCCCAAGGGCGGCGGACCCGCACGGACATCGGGTCCCGAAGGCGGCGGATCCACGAAGACATCGGATCCGCGACCGTGCGATCCCCGAAGGCATCAGATCCGCGGCAACCAGTTCCCGCGCTGCGCCGGCACCGGTGAGGCACGCGGCCCACAGCGCCCCTCGGCGACCGCCCGATGCGCCTGACGCGGCGTCATACCCGGTCCCGCCAAGGGCTCGACGTCCTCCAGATGGAGCGGGTCGCCGCACACCGAACAGACCACGGCCGGTTCCGCCTCGTGCCCCTCGGACCCACCGTGCCGGTAGACCACCGGCGGTCCGGTCTCGTCCGCGAGCCAGGTGTCGCCCCACTGGCCGATCGCGACGAGCACCGGAAAGAAGTCACGGCCCTTGGCGGTCAGCACGTACTCGTGCCGGGGGCGCCGCTCCTCGTACGGGACCCGATCGAGCAGGCCCTCCTCGACCAGAAGATTCAGCCGCTGCGCCAGCACGTTGCGGCCGATGCCCAGGTTCTCCTGGAGATCCTCGAACCGCCGGACCCCGTAGGACGCCTCTCGCAACACGAGCGGCGTCCAGCCGTCGCCGAACAAGTCGAGGACGCGCGCGATGGAACACGGCCAGGTTCCGAACGAGGTCCGCTTCATGTCGCCACATTACTGAGCGGGGCGGGATCGATACGCGATCGATCCCGCCCCGCCCAGTGTTTTTGACTACGCGTCAGTTATCGCGAGGTCACTCGACGCTTACGCGTCGCGCTTCCACCGCGGCTTGCGGTCGCCCGCCGGGCCACCGGCCGGACGGTCGTAGTGACCGTCCCGACGCGGCGCGCGGTCGTGCGAACGGTCGCGGTCGCCGTAGGACGGCCGGTCGTTGTTGTACGTCGGACGGTCACCGCGCGGGGCGCGGTCGTTGCCGTAACCGGGACGGTCGCCGGTACGCGGCGCGCGGTCCCCGTACGACGGACGGTCGCCGCGGTAGCCACCCTCGCGCCGCTCGCCGCCGCCGTAGGACGGACGGTCACCGGAACGCGGTGCCCGGTCCCCGTACGCGGGACGGTCGCCGGTACGCGGCGCCCGGTCGCCATAGGCCGGTCGGTCACCCGTGCGCGGACCGCGGTCGCCGCTGTTGTACGCCGGACGGTCGTTGTAGGCGGGACGGTCGCCACGCGGGCCGCGGTCGCCCGACGGACGGTCGCCGCGGTAGCCACCCTCGCGCCGCTCGCCGCCGCCGTAGGACGGACGGTCACCGGAACGCGGTGCCCGGTCCCGGTCGCCGTAGGACGGCCGGTCGCCACGCGGCGCGCCACCACGACGGTCGCCGCCGCGGTCGCCGCCGTACGGCGGACGGTCGCTGCCGCGGTCACCGCGGTCGCCCCGGTAACCACCCTCGCGCCGGTCGCCGCCGCGGTCGCCCCGGTCGGGACGCTCGTAGCGCTCGGTGCGCGCCGGCACGTCGCCGTTCTTCGCGGCCTCGGCCAACTCGGCGGCCTTGCGGCGCAGTTCCGCGGCCTCGGCCTTGAGCTCGATGATCCGACCGGCGAGCCGCTCGGCCTCGGCCTCGGCCTCGACCGCGGCGTCCGCCACGGACTGCGCCTTGACCTCGGACAACGTGCGCGCGCCGGTGAGCTTGCGCATCTCCGGGTCGTTGGAGCCCTGCACCCGAAGGCGGGTCGGCTCGACGCCGGCGTCCTCCATCAGGCGGTCCACCGTGCGGCGCTGGTGCGGCAGCGCGAGCGTGACGACCGCACCGGCCTCGCCGGCGCGCGCGGTACGACCCGCGCGGTGCAGGTAGTCCTTCGAGTCGGCGGCCGGGTCCACGTGCAGGACCAGGTCGATGCCGTCGACGTGGATGCCGCGGGCGGCGACGTCGGTGGCGACCAGGACCGGCGTGCGGCCCTCCTTGTACTCGGCCAGGGTGCGGGTACGCGCGCCCTGGGTCATCCCGCCGTGCAGGGCCTCGGCACGGACGCCCGCCTCACGCAGTTGCTGCGCGACGCGGTCGGCGCCGAACTTGGTCCGCACGAAGATCATCGTGCGCCCGCGACGAGCCGCGATGGCCGCCGTGACGTACGTCTTGTCCTTGGGCTGCACGACCAGCACGTGGTGCGACATGGTCGTCACCGACGACGAGTGCGGGTCCACCGAGTGGGTGACCGGGTCCACCAGGTACTTGCGGACGATCGCGTCCACGCCCTTGTCCAGCGTCGCGGAGAACAACATCCGCTGGCCGCCGGCCGGGATCAGGTCGAGCAGCGCGGTGACCTCGGGCAGGAAGCCCATGTCCGCCATCTGGTCGGCCTCGTCGAGGATGGTGATCTCGACGTTGTCCAGCACGGCCGAACCGCGGTCCACCAGGTCCTGGAGCCGACCGGGGGTGGCGACCAGGATCTCCACGCCGCGCTCCAGCGCGAAGATCTGCTTCGGCATCGACATGCCGCCGGTGACCGTCTTCATCCGCAGGTCGAGGATGCGGCCGTAGGGCTCCAACGCGTCGTGCACCTGCATCGCGAGTTCACGCGTCGGCGTGAGGATCAGCGCGAGCGGGCGACGGGCCCGGGCCTTGCGACCCGACAGACGGGTCAGCATCGGCAGACCGAAGCCCAGCGTCTTGCCGGAACCGGTACGACCGCGGCCGAGGATGTCCTTGCCGGACATCGCGTCCGGCAGCGTCGCCGCCTGGATCGGGAACGGGTGGGTCACGCCGCGGCGCGCGAGCGCGTCCACGACGTCCTTGTGCAGACCGAACTCGGCGAAGCTGGGGCCGGTCGGTTCGGGCACGGCCTCGGCGTCGACCCCGTCCGCGGCGTCGTCCGCCTCGTCGAGCCCGGCCTCGTCGGCGGCGTCGTCCTCGACGCTCGCCTCGACGTCCGTGTCGCCATCGGTGTCGTTGCGCACATCGGCGTCCGTCGCGGCCTCGTCCTGCGCCGCGAGCTCGGTGTCGCCGTCATTGGTGTCGTCGTTCTCGACGACCTCGGGAGCGATCTCGGTGATCTCCGCGGCGACCTCGGTCACCTCGGCTGCCTGCGCACCCGCCACACCCTCCTGCACCTCGGCACCTTCGGTGCCGGGCATGGGCGTAGCAGTGTCATTGGCATAGGGGGGCATGCAAAACCTTCCGGATGCGGCCCGTCTCGAAGGTCCGCAGCCGAAATGTGGTCGCACGAGAAAGCGACACTTCTGCGGAGCACCAGAACGAGCCTACGAGGCGTCGCGACTCATGGCGGCGCCTGGATATGGGCAAAGCGATTCACCAGCGTACCCGATCACTGCTCGTTTACGCCTATCGGGTGCGTTCGTACTCCACCCGCAGGCGTGCGTCCTCGTGTACGACGAGCAGTCTCGAACGCTGCCACGACCAGTGCTCGGGGAGCAGGAACAGTGTCCCCCTGGCACGTCGCAACAAGCGCAATCCGGTGTACCGGTAACGGTAGGAGGCACCGATTTCTTCCTCGACCGCGATCCCGTCGTCCGACCGCATCCGCAGATCCTGCACCGAGTACAGGACGACACCGGTCCGCCTGGGCAGTTGGTGCGCAACGGCCTTGCCCGCGTCGCGCCCGGACACCTTCGCGTACGTCCCCGACGCCCAGAACAGACACAACACCACGGCGGCCCCGGTCAGCAGCACCGCCGGCGACCACAGCCGCGAACCGGTCGCGGGGCTGCGCCGGTGCGCCCCGATCCGGCGCGAGAGCAGCACTCCGTACGCGCTGATCAACAGCCCCACCGCGAGCGAGCAGGGCAGCAGCAGCGACCACCACTGCGCACCGCGGGCGGGCCACCGGTACACCGCGATCCAGGTCGCGCCCGGCACCACGAACCACGCGCAACGCAGCGACCACGCGCACCACGCGGCGATCCGCCGATGCCGGCGCAGCCACACCAGCAGCCGCGGATGCGTCACCCGTACCGCGAGCAGCGCGGCGACCAGTACGAGCAGCGGCCGGTACAGCGTGCGCAGGCCGTCCGCCAGATACTCCAGCGTCGGCGTGTCCAGCACGCTCTCGTCGAACCCGAGGTAGTCGGACCGGGCCGAGGCACGTGCCCAGCCGAAGTGGTGGAGCAACCCCGTGAGAACGAGCGCGGCCACCACGAAGGCGGTGGCGAACTCGCCGCCGGGGCTTGCCGATCGCCCCTCCGCAGGGCCCTTCGCGACCTCGGTGTGCGCCGTCTCGACGACCCGATGGGCACGGTGCGTGGACCCGCGACGCCTGGTGGCCCGCCGATCCGGCACCACCGGGGATCCGTGTTCCACGGCGGGCCCGGGCTCGGTTGCGACCTGCACGCCGAACCACCGGGTGAGCATCGAGACCGGCTCGGCGCAGGAGACCTCGGCCAACCCCGCCGCGAGGTTGCCGGTCACCCGGAACGGGGCGAACTCGGCTGCCCGCCCCGGGACTTGCCCGCTCCCCTCGGCCGGCTCGGCCGGCTCGGCGAACGCGTCCAGCTCCCCGGCGCCCTCCGCCGGCGCCGGCTCCCCGGCGCCCGCGCGTCCCCTCTCCCGGGTCCGCGGTTCCGGATCCCCCCACGCCTGGCCGGGGACCGGTCCGTACGCCTGCGGTCCCGGCGGGTGCCGCCGCTCGCCGCGAGCGCGCGGCACGACCGACGCGGCCGATGCGGGCTCGCCCATTCGGGTGGTTGCTCCGGTTCCGGGAAACTCGGGCTCGTCGGCGAAGTCCGGCATCGGCCCGATGTCCCCCTGCGTGGTCACCGCTTCAGCATGGGCATGGGAAACCCCGGCTCCAATCTCGCGACACCTCCCGTCACCCGTTCGGCCGCAGCGCGTGAGGGCGCGACGGGAGCGCGCGATCTCGAACCCGAGCCCGGCACCAGGCCCTGTCCGCCGGACAGGCCCTAGCGTGTTCGGGTGTCACAGACCCGAGTACTCACCGCGGTCTCGATCGGCGGCGCCATCGGGGCACTGGGCCGCTGGGCGCTCGCCGAGGCGCTCCCGCACAGCGGCACGGCCTTTCCGTGGGCGACCCTGCTCACCAACGTCACGGGTTGCCTGCTGATGGGAATCCTGATGGGCCTGATGCCGCCCGGACCGCTGACCCGCCCCTTCCTGGGCACCGGCGTGCTGGGCGGCTTCACCACGTTCTCCACGTTCGCCGTCGAGACGCGCACCCTGGCGGCCGGCCACGCGTGGGCCTCGGCCTGCCTCTATGCCGCGGGCAGCGTGGCGTTGGGACTGGCCGCCGTACAGGTCGGCCTCGCCGGCGCCCGCCGCCGGCGCGGAGTCGCCGGATGATCCCGCTGATGGTGGTCCTGGGCGCGCTGATCGGCGCCCCGCTGCGCTACCTGACCGACCTGCACGTGTCCGCACGCACGAGATCGGCCTTCCCGTGGGGCGTGCTGACCGTGAACGTGGTCGGCTCGCTGATCCTGGGCGTGCTCACCGGCCTGGCCCCCGGCGAGCGGATCACCGCGCTGATCGGCACCGGCTTCTGCGGCGCCCTCACCACGTTCAGCACCTTCGGCTACGCGACCGTGGACACCTACGCCCGAGGCCGGCGCGCCGTCGCCGCCGGTTACGTCCTGCTCAGCCTGATCCTGGGCCTGGCCGCGGCCGCCCTCGGCCACGCCGCGGCCGGCTGACGCGCGGTCAGCCGTACCCGTGCTCGTGCAACCACTCGTCCCCGATCCCGAAGTGGTGCGCCACCTCGTGCACGACGGTCACCTCCACCTCCTCGACGACGTGTTCGTACGTCTCGCAGATCCGCAGGATGGGGTTGCGGTAGATGGTGATCCGGTCCGGCAGCACGCCCGCGTACCAGTCGCCGCGCTCGGTCAGCGGGATGCCCTCGTACAGGCCGAGCAGGCCGGTCCCGTGTTCGCCGTCGGGGGCGGGCTCGTCCTCGACGAAGATCGCCACGTTGTCCATGAGCCTGGTCAGCTCAGGCGGGATCCGGTCCAGGGCCTCGGCCACCAGTTCCTCGAACTCCTCGCGCGACATCTCCAGCACTCCCCCATTCTGCGGCTTCGCACCCCCGTTCACCGGGCCGGTCCCGGGCTCGCGCCGGCCCCCGGTTATCCGCTTTGCAAGCGCCGCCGAAAACCCCGTATAGTTCGGGACGTCCCCGACGGCAACAAGACGCCGGACACGGCCAACAAGCCCCCATCGTCTAGTGGCCTAGGACGTCGCCCTTTCAAGGCGGTAGCACGGGTTCGAATCCCGTTGGGGGCACGCAACAAACCCCCTCCGGGGGGCCGGAACAAGCCGCACAGCCAGTACGGTAAGGTTCAACACGAAGGAAGCCCAAGGAAACGCGGGTAGAGGTCCTGTGGAGCAGTTTGGAGTGCTCGTCACCCTGTCAAGGTGAAGGCCGCGGGTTCAAATCCCGTCAGGACCGCAAGATGGAGAGGTCGGGGCGCCGAGAGGCGCCCTGATCCATCGAGGCCAGGTAGCTCAGTTGGTACGAGCGTCCGACTGAAAATCGGAAGGTCGGCGGTTCGACCCCGCCCCTGGCCACCGCAGCCGGAGATACCGACGCCCCAGACGATTCATCGTCCGGGGCGTTCTTGCGTTGTCGCCCCGATCACGGTGGGCCGACCACGCGGGTCGGATGCCGACGCACCCGGCCGGCTCACCCGCCCGGGTGCAGCACCCGGCACGCGCTCGTGTCCGCGCCGTTCGTCCCGGACTTCGTCGTGATACTTCGGTCATGAGCGCCGCGGACACCCCCGACCGGATGCCTGTCCACTCCCCGCACGACGAGGCGATGGGGACGCGGCTGAACTGGCTGCGGGCGGCGGTGTTGGGCGCCAACGACGGGATCGTCTCCACCGCGGGTCTCGTGGTCGGCGTCGCCGGAGCCACCGACGAGCGCGCCCAGTTGCTCACCGCCGGGCTGGCCGGACTGCTCGCCGGATCGTTGTCGATGGCGGCGGGCGAGTACGTCTCGGTGAGCACACAGCGCGACGCGGAGAAGGCGGCGCTGGTCCAGGAGCGGCGCGAGTTGACCGACGAACCCGAGGCCGAACTCAACGAGTTGACCGGGCTGTACGAGGAGCAGGGGCTCACCGAGTCGCTCGCGCGCGCGGTGGCCGAACAACTCACCGCCCACGACGCGCTCGCCGCTCACGCCCAGGCCGAACTCAAGATCGACCCGAACGAGCTGACCAACCCGTGGCACGCGGCGGGCGCCAGCTTCCTGGCCTTCACCGTCGGCGCGCTGTTGCCGCTGCTCGCGATGGTGCTGCCGGCCGCCTCGACCCGGCTGCCGATCACGGTGGCCGCCGTACTGGTCGCACTCGTACTGTGCGGCTGGAGCGGAGCCCGATTGGGCGGTGCGGCGCCGGTCCGCGCGATCGTACGCACCGCCGCCGGCGGAGCTTTGGCGATGGCGGTCACCTACGCGGTGGGCACCCTGCTCGGTGCGAGCGGGGTCTGAGCGGAACGGGTTGCCCGGCGATCGCGTCGCCGCGGCCCTGCCGGCAGGCGTTCACGCCGGCCCGCGCGGCCTCACGCTCGGCGACGTCGAGCCGGCGGTCCCAGCGCTCGCGCTTCGGCTGGACCAGGCCACCGCCGACACCGACGATCGGGCGGCCCGCGATGCCGGCGAGCACGGCGGGCGGTCGAACATCCGCCCGCGTCCGGGATCGGGCATCCCCGCCACCGTCGAACAAATCGACCCGAAGTCGCCGAGGACTTCAGTGTTTTCCCACTCACCGGCCCACCGCGGGCGCACGGGTGTCGGTACCGTCCTCGGAGTCGGTTCGCATCGGACCGTCACCGACAGCCCATGGAGCGGAGGACTCGTGGCCGGCACCCCCTCTCGTATCGTCAGGCTCGTGTCGTCGGGCACGCGTCCGCAGCGCAAGGGCGGCATGACGTCGACCGCCGTCGCGGCGACCCTGACCCTGACCCTCGCGGGCGCGCTCACCGCGTGCGGGAGCGGCGGCGGCAAGAACTCCGCCAGGAGCGGTTACGCGGAGGTCTGCGCGGATCGCACGCACAACGTGCGCGTGGACGACTTCCGCTGCCTGGGCCGAACCGATCCGACCCTGTCCTGGTACTACGTCCCGCATTCGTGTGGACAGACCCTCACCCCCGCCAGGGGTACGGCACTCGTCGCCGGGCAGGGATCCTTCGATCACCCGCGCAAGGGCAAAGTGGAACGCGGCGGCTTCGGCTCGTGCCCGTCGAAGAGTTCAAGTTGACGCGGTGTCACATCCGGGGAGGGCTTGAGCCATGCGCCGTATACCCACCACACCTCGACCGGGCTGGAAGCCGCTCGTCGAGTCACAGGGGCTGCTCTACGCGTCCTGGGAGGACGACGACGGCACCGAGGTGCCGTACTGGCACGAAGAGGCGTACTACGAGCTGACCCTCGACGAGGTGGACCGGCTCGAGGACGTCACCGAGGAACTGCACGAGATGTCGGTCGCCGCGGCCCGGCACGTGATCGAGCGCGGCGACCTGACAGCGTTCGGGCTGCCCGACGAGGCCCGCGACTACCTGCGGATCACGCTCGAGGAGGAACACCCGAGCGTCTACGGGCGGTTCGACCTCGCGTGGGGCGGCGACGGTCGCGCGGCCAAGCTGCTGGAGTACAACGCGGACACCCCCACCGCACTGATCGAGGCGTCCCTGGTCCAGTGGTACTGGCTGCGCGACCGCTTCCCCGAGCGCGACCAGTGGAACAGCCTGCACGAGCGACTGGTCCACGCGTGGCGGCGGATCAAGCCCTACCTGCGCTCGGAGACGATGCACTTCGCGCACGTGGAGGGCACCGAGGACGAGGAGGAGTGGCTGCACACCGCCTACCTCCGCGACACCGCGTCCGAGGCCGGACTGACCACGATCGGCCTGGAGGTCGCCGAGATCGGCTGGGACAGCGAGCGGCTGCGCTTCGTCGACCTGGAGGAGCGGGGCATCGACACGATGTTCATGCTCTATCCGTGGGAGGACATGCTCGCCGAGCCGTTCGGGAAGCACCTGGTGAGCCACCCCCGCTCGTGCCTGTTCATCGAACCGGCCTGGAAGGCGATCCTGTCCAACAAGGCGCTGCTCGCGGTGCTGTGGGAGCTGTATCCCGGCCACCCGAACCTGCTGCCCGCCTTCCTGGACTCACCGCGCGGTATGGAGTCGTACGTGGCCAAGCCGCTGCACGGGCGCGAGGGCGACGCGATCCGGATCGTCACCCCGGCCGGCGAGCACATCCAGCCCGCCGAGGCGTACGGCGACGAGGGCTGGTGCTTCCAGGAGTACGTGCCGCTGCCCGACTTCGACGGCAACAAGCCCGTGCTCGGCGCATGGGTGGTGGACGGGAAGTCCGCGGGCGTCGGCATCCGCGAGTCCAGCGGCCCGGTCACCGACGGGTACGCGCGCTTCCTGCCGCACGTGATCGACGGCCCGGCGCCGGACGAGGACACCCGGCTCGCCTGGCTCGACGAGGACTGACCGACCCACCACCGCGCGCACGCCCACGTTGATTGCGCACAGTCACCAAGGCCGGCGATTCGGCGAAATCGAAATCGCGCCGCGAACACTCGAATCCTCACTCAGCGTGTTCAATCGGCGTTGTCGGGCCGGGCCCGTCGAATCCGCCCCGATGCCCCCGGTCGTCGTGTCCGCGCGACCCGAATGGGGCGCGAAGACCCCGAGTCCACCGAGCCGCGCCGCGGCGTCCCCCGGCCGACCGCGCCGCGAGCGGCCCCTACGGCGCCCACCGGCGTCCCGACGCCCGCGGCATCCCCGCCACCGGGCGGGGGCTCCCGGTGTCCCACGGGCTCGCGCCGCCCCGCCGAGGGCTTCGTCGATCGGCCGGACCGGGGAAAGGTCCGGACCACTGCCCCGAGCGCCCGCGCGGGCCGACCGGGAACACCTGTGTGACCAAGGTCACTGTTTTGACTGGAAATGGTTTTCATCGACGGCCGGAAATCGACCGTTCATTCTATGTGATATTTTACTGGACGCCGTCATGGATCCCCGGTGAAAACGGCCCGGCGGGCCCCCCGTGGCGCCCCGACCGACCGTGCCGGACGCCGGCGAGCCGCCATCCGACCCGCCGTCCGGACCCCGGGCCGGCCCCCGGAGCAGCAGCGAAGCGACGCCGGGCCGACCGGCACGCCGGATCGACCTCACCGGGCGCACAAAAGAGTGCTGCACCGGACCCGGCGGGGTCCGGTGCAGCACTCGGGGGAAAAGCTTTCGACGCAGCCCTCAGGCTTCGCTGCGCTGCTGCGGAATGCCCGCGAGCAGGGCGCGAACCTCCACCTCGCGGTAGCGACGGTGTCCGCCGAGCGTGCGGATCGACGTGAGCTTGCCGGCCTTGGCCCAGCGCGTCACCGTCTTGGGGTCGACGCGGAACATGCTGGCAACCTCGGCCGGCGTCAGCAGCGGCTCGGCATCAGGCGTACGAGCGGTCATGAGCGGCCTCCTCGGGAGAACCGAACCAACACGGTTCTTTCTTCAAATTCTGCACCTTGACCCACGATGTCCTAAATAGTTCACGAGGGCCAAGTCGGTTATAGGACGAACGGCTTGTCCTTCACAGTACAAGTACACCATCCGCCGCACCCGGTTGGTCAAACCGCCGGAATTGGCATCCCAGGGTTCAAGCCACGCGATCCCGAAGGACCAGGCATAGCGGACAGTCACTCGACTGTGACGATGAGTCACTCAAGCCCGATCGGCCCCTCGTGTCCACCCCGTCCCACCAGCAACGAAGTATCCCCGATGACCCGACCGGACCAGACCGACTACATCTGGTTTGTCCTTTTCATCATATACGAACCATTCGCTGGCGTATGCACCTTGTTGTGAGTCGATCTCCACCAACCTGGAGGGCTGGGAGTCCCACAACTCGAACCAGCAGGTTGAGAGGCTTTCAGATCGCAGGGTGAGTGAACACGAAAGAGTGACGACGGTCACGCCGAAACTTCATGAAATGCGGACGCTTGCTCAGCTCGCGTGCTCCAGCGCACGTACCGATTGCCAACGCTCCGTAATCCTGCGGTAGGCCGCCGATGCTCGCGCTCCGTCACCGGAACCCAGCGCGGCGATGCCCTCCGCGACGTCCCCGACCGAGTTCTCGGCCGCCGGATCACCCGTTCCGAGCAGTCGCACCAGACCGCCGTAGTCCAGTTCGACCAGCGCGCGCGGATGGAACTCCTCCAGCCAGCGGCCCACGTTCTCCAACCCGGTGATCAGCGCACCGTCCTCGACCGTCTCGCGGAGCACCTTCAGCGCCCGGGCGACCCGACGTCGGGCCTGCACCATCGGCGTCCGGTAGTAGAGCTCGCCCGGCCCCGCCGACGCGTCCTCGGCCGCGGGCACCAGGACCCGCTCGTCCGGGGCGAACAGCACGAACCAGCGCACCGGCACGTGCCACGTGCTGCTGTGGATGTGCGGCTGCACGTCGGGATGCGCGGACTTCCACCGCTCGTGCTCCACGTGCGCCTGATCGATCACCATCCGCGGCCAGAACACGTCCAGCACCGTCGCCGGATACTCCCGACGCAGCTCGGCCAGCGCCGTCCAGCAGCGCAGCCGGGTCTGCCGCGGGCAGATCACCGTGACGCCGTCCAGGACGTGCACGTAGGCGTCCTCGCTCTCGTGCGGCGGCGCGATCACGGGAGGGGTGGCCAGGAGGTTCTCCAGGCCGCTCCGGTGCTCCTGCGCGGTCAGCCCGGCGGGCGAGGGTGCCTCGGGCGACGCGGGGGTGCCTGCCGGCTGTGTGGCGGCGTAGGCGGCCCACCGCTCGCGTTCCGGTTCGGGAAACGCGGCAAGCGGCTCGTACACCCGCAGGTACGCCGCGTAGGGGGCAACCACCGAAGTCCGCACGAACGAATCTTGGCACGTCGGCCCGGCCCCGACGTGAAGAAGGTCCAACCCGGTGATCCGCCCGGGTTCTAGGCTTGGACAGCCGCGCAGATCCGCGCGGCGGATACATCACCACGATCCCATGGAGTCACCACAGTGACCGACAGGATGGATGGCCCCGACGGCACGACGTCGGGCCTGGTGTTCGGCAGGTCGACCGGCCACGAACAGGTCGTCTTCTGCCAGGACCGCGCGAGCGGCCTGCGCGCGATCATCGCGATCTACTCCAGTGCCCTGGGACCCGCCCTCGGCGGCACCAGGTTCCACCCCTACGAGACCGAGGAAGCGGCCGTCGCGGACGTCCTCAACCTCTCCCGCGGCATGGCCTACAAGAACGCCCTCGCCGGACTCGACCACGGCGGCGGCAAGGCCGTGATCATCGGCGACCCGAACCGGGACAAGAGCGAGGCGCTGCTGCGCGCCTACGGACGCTTCGTGCAATCGCTGGGTGGTCGCTACATCACCGCCTGCGACGTGGGCACCTACGTCGACGACATGGACGTGGTGGCCAAGGAGTGCGCCTACGTCACCGGCCGCTCCCCCGAGAACGGCGGTGCGGGCGACTCGTCCGTGCTGACCGCCTACGGGGTCTTCCAGGGCATGCTGGCGTCCGCCGAGCACCGCTGGGGCACCCCGACGCTGCGCGGGCGCCGAGTGGGCGTGGCGGGCGTCGGGAAGGTCGGCCGGCATCTGGTCGGGCACCTGGTCGCGGACGGCGCCTCGGTGGTGATCACCGACGTGGACGAGCGTGCGGTGGCGCACGTGCGGCACGAGCACCCCGAGGTGGACTCCGTGGCCGACACCGACACCCTGATCCGGCTCTCGGACCTGGACGTGTACGCGCCGTGCGCGTTGGGCGGCGCGCTCGACGACGACACCGTGCCGGTGCTGACCGCCGCCGTGGTGTGCGGTGCGGCCAACAACCAATTGGCCCACCCCGGCATCGAGAAGGCGCTCGCCGAACGCGGCGTGCTCTACGCGCCGGACTACGTGGTCAACTCCGGCGGGGTGATCCAGGTCGCCGACGAGCGGCACGGATTCAACTTCGAACGGGCCAAGCGCAAGGCCACGGGCATCCGCGCGACGACCGCGAAGATCTTCGCGCTGGCCGACGAGGAGGGTGTGCCACCGGCCGTCGCGGCGGACCGATTGGCCGAGCGGCGCATGGCGGATGTGGGCCGCCTGCGTGACATCTACCTCCAAAGCTGACCGACACGGTATCGTCAGACTCGGCAAAGGACCCCAGACCAGGCCCCTGACCAGCCGGAACGGCACAGCCCGGTCGGGGTCCGAGCCCCGCTGTCACCCATGCGACGTACCGTCCGGCGGCGGAAGCAGGTACCGTTAATCCCCTACGGGCCGGTTCTCAAGTGCCATCGAACCGACCCTGACTATGAACGCGTGTCAAGACCCGGGGCCGTGAGCCCCGTCGTTGAGGGGGTCGAGCCATGGGGCGCGGCCGGGCCAAGGCCAAGCAGACAAAGGTCGCCCGCCAGCTGAAGTACAACAGCGGCGGGACGGATCTGAGCCGTCTGGCTGAAGAGCTGGGCGCGTCGTCGCCAACCGACTTGCCGATCGGCAAGCCTGAGGTTGACGACGACACGAGTGAAGACGAGTTCGACGACCCCTACGCGGGGTATTCGGCTCGTTACAACGATGACGAAGACGAGGAAGACGACGGCCGATCGCGCCATCGTTGACCCTGCGTTCTTCGTTCTCGGGCACGGGAACGAACGCCCTCTTCAGCCGGGGCGCCCGTGCGCTGTGACACCGCCCGGTCCGGGACCGAGTAGGACGACTACTCGACCCCGGGCCGTTTGGCGTGTTCGCGAACGCGCCCACGGAGGCACCGCCGTCCCGATCCGGGACGACGGCCACCGCCGAGGGTGCCTTCGTCATGCCTTGTGATCACCGCTCAGTACGGCCCGGCCGGAGCCGGTGACGACGTCGCCCAGGATCCAGGCCGGTACGCCGCGCTCGGCGAGCACCGCGAGCGCCGCGTCGGCCGCGTCGGCGGCGACCACCGCGACCATGCCCACACCCATGTTCAGCGTCTTCTCCAACTCGGCGCGGGCCACGTCGCCGAGCGCGCCGACCAGGCCGAAGACCGGGGCCGGCGTCCAGGTCGAGCGGTCCAGGCGCGCGTCCAGGTGGGTCGGAAGCACGCGCGCGAGGTTGGCCTCCAGGCCGCCTCCGGTGACGTGCGAGTAGGCGTGCACGTCGGTACGCCGGGCCAGGTCGAGGCAGTCGAGCGAGTAGATCCGGGTCGGCTCGAGCAGTTCCTCGCCGAGCGTGCGGCCCAGTTCCGGGACGTCCCGGTCCAGGCTCCAGCCGGCGAGGGTGAAGAACACGTGGCGGGCCAGCGAGTAGCCGTTCGAGTGCAGACCGGAGGCGGCCATCGCGAGCACCACGTCGCCCTCGCGCACCCGCGCCGCGCCGAGCAGGCCGTCGGCCTCCACGACCCCGGTGCCGGCGCCCGCGACGTCGTACTCGTTCGGGTCGAGCAGGCCGGGGTGCTCGGCCGTCTCGCCGCCGACCAGCGCGCAGCCGGCCAGTACGCAGCCCTCGGCGATGCCCTTGACGATCGCCGCGATGCGTTCGGGAACGACCTTGCCGGTGGCGATGTAGTCGGTCATGAACAGCGGCTCGGCGCCGCACACGACCAGGTCGTCGACGACCATGCCGACCAGGTCGTGGCCGATCGTGTCGTGCTTGTCCATCGCCTGCGCGATGGCGACCTTGGTTCCCACCCCGTCGGTCGCGGTGGCCAGCAGGGGGCGTTCGTACCGCTTGAACGCGGACACGTCGAACAGGCCCGCGAAGCCGCCCAGGCCGCCGACGACCTCGGGCCGGGTGGCCTTGCCGACCCATTGCTTCATGAGTTCGACGGCGCGGTCACCGGCCTCGATGTCGACGCCGGCCGCGGCATAGGTCGCGGTGCGGGGGGTGGGGGTGGACTGGTCGCTCACGGCGGCGGCCCTTTCGGGTCGGGTCGGTGGATCTCCTCGGACGCCCCGTCGTGCCCCCCGGGAAGGGGACACGACGTGGCGATCCGAAGAAGAGAACTCGGGGACTCGGCTGATCAGGGACGGCGGAGCGCGTCCTCGGCCCCGCCACCGCCGAGGAGGGCCTGCACGCCGTCCACGTCGGTGCGGACGGTCTGCTCGATGCCTTCGAGGAGGTGCTTGCCCAGCCGCTCGGGATCGGGCAGTTCGATCGGGTATTCCCCGTCGAAGCAGGCCCGGCACAGCCGGTCCTTGGGGATGGTGGTCGCCTCGACCATCGCGTCGATCGAGATGTAGGCGAGCGAGTCGGCCCCGAGGGACTTGGCGATCTCGTCGACCGAGAGACCGTTGGCGATCAGCTCGGCCCGGGTGGCGAAGTCGATGCCGAAGAAGCACGGCCACTTCACCGGCGGCGAGGAGATCCGCACGTGCACCTCGGCCGCGCCGGCCTCGCGCAACATGCGCACCAGCGCCCGCTGGGTGTTGCCGCGCACGATCGAGTCGTCGACGACGACCAGTCGCTTGCCCTGGATGACCTCGCGCAGCGGATTGAGCTTGAGCCGGATGCCCAGTTGCCGGATGGTCTGGCTGGGCTGGATGAAGGTCCGGCCCACGTAGGAGTTCTTGACCAGGCCGTTTCCGTACGGGATGCCGGACTGTTCGGCGTAGCCGATCGCGGCGGGGGTGCCCGATTCCGGGGTCGGCATGACCAGGTCGGCGTCGACCGGGAACTCCTGGGCCAGTCGGCGGCCCATCTCGACCCGGGACGCGTAGACGCCGCGGCCGGCGATCGTGGTGTCCGGGCGGGCCAGGTAGACGTATTCGAAGACGCAGCCCTTGGGCTTGGCCTCGGCGAAGCGTCGGGTGCGCAGGCCGTGCTCGTCGACCGCGATCAGCTCGCCCGGCTCGATCTCGCGGATGAACGAGGCACCGACGATGTCCAGGGCCGCGGTCTCGCTCGCGACCACCCAGCCGCGTTCGAGCCGACCGAGCACGAGGGGCCGGATGCCCTGGGGATCGCGCGCGGCGTAGAGCGTGGTCTCGTCCATGAAGACCAGCGAGAAGGCGCCCTTGACCTGGGGCAACACCTGCATCGCGGTCTGTTCCAGGGACAGGTCCGGACTGCCGGCCAGGAGCGAGGTCAGCAGATCCGTGTCGCTGCTGGCCTCGATCCGGCCCTGGTAGGGGTAGTTCAGTTCGCCGCGATCGGGGCCCTGCTCGGCGACCAGACGGGACAGCTCACCCGTGTTGGTGAGGTTTCCGTTGTGGCCGAGCGCGATGCTGCCGGTCGCGGTTGCCCGGAAGGTCGGCTGGGCGTTCTCCCAGACCGACGAACCGGTGGTCGAGTAGCGGGCATGGCCGACGGCCATGTGCCCGCGGAGCGAGCCCAGGGTGGTTTCGTCGAAGACCTGGGAAACCAGGCCCATGTCCTTGAAGACCAGGATCTGGGATCCGTTGCTCACAGCTATCCCGGCGGATTCCGTTCCGCGGTGCTGCAATGCGTAGAGACCGAAGTAGGTGAGTTTTGCGACCTCTTCGCCGGGGGCCCAAACGCCGAAGACGCCGCAGGCATCCTGCGGGCCCTTCTCGCCGGGGAAGAGATCGTGGTTGAGTCGTCCATCGCCACGTGGCACGTGATCGAGTCTACGACAGCGCCGGATCAGTCGCGGATCACCCCATCAGTGGCAGGTATCCGGACAAGTCGCTGCGTTCGCCACTGGCCAGCACCCGACCGTCCTCGACCGCGTCCGCCCAGGTCAGGCGGCCGGTGGCGAGTCGGATCCAGGTCCTTGGGTCGGTCTCGACCACGTTGGGCGGAACGCCCCGAGTGTGCCGGGGGCCTGTGACGCACTGCACTACGGCGAACGGCGGGACGCGGACCTCGACCGAGTGGCCGGGCACCCGGCTCGCCAGCGCGTCGGCCAGTGCCCGGACCACGGTGGCCAGTGCGTGCCGGTCGTGCGGGAACGGCTCGCCGGTGGCACGTTCGAGGTCGTCGGCGTGCACGACGCCCTCGACCAGGCGGGTCACGAGCATGTCGGCGACGCGCATCGGGCCGATCCGGGTGATGGTGATCCGGGTGTCCGAGACGCCGTCCAGGGCCGCGATCGCGGCGTCCGCGTAGTCGGCGGGGGTGTGGCCGGCCTCGGCCATCTCGTCGGCGATGGAGGAGATCACGGCGGCGTACGCGGAGGTGCCGTTCGCCCACTGCTCCACGGTGATCACCGGGCCGGTCGGGGTCGGCTCGGCGAGCCAGCGCGGCACGGCCTGGATACTCGCGGCCAA
The DNA here is from genome assembly GCF_000372745.1 of Embleya scabrispora DSM 41855. Lineage (GTDB taxonomy): Bacteria > Actinomycetota > Actinomycetes > Streptomycetales > Streptomycetaceae > Embleya > Embleya scabrispora. The sequence goes on from NZ_KB889702.1 coordinate 20,412, forward strand.
GTGCCCGACCAGGTTGGCGGTGGACCAGCCGGTCAGGCCGGAGGGGGCGGCGAGCTGGGCCGGGGTCAACCGTGCCGTGACGTCCACGATCGCGCGCCACTGCGCGACCAGTGCGGCACGCACCTTGACCGGGTCGACCTTGCGGGGGCGGGGGGCGGCGGGGCGGCTCGTCATGGGTGCAGGCTAGGCCCTGTCCGGCGGATCTCGGCGGGTCCACCGGACGAGGCCCGGAGCGCGTGGCCGAGCGCGCGTAGCCGATTCGTTTCTGCACAGATTCGGCACGCGATCACCCGGACCGGCCAACAAATCGTGACGCTGGGCGCATGAGCAATTACGGGGATCCGGGCCGCATCGACACGATCGCGGCCGAGTTGGCGGCGGCGACCGAACGGGTACGGCCCGGGCCGGTCATCGCCGCCGACTGGCACGGCGACGCGGCGGACGCCTTCGCGGTTCGCGCGCAGACCTGGCGGCGGGAGTGCGCGGCGACCGAGCCGGCCGTGCTCGCGGTGGTCGAGGCGCTGCGGGCGCACGCGGCGGCGATGCGGGCCGCGCTCGCCCGGATCGCGGCCAACGAGCGGGCGGCCCGGGAGGCGGCCGGGCCCGGCGGGCACGAGCACTTTCCGGCCGGCGGCAGCGCGGCCTGGTTGGACGAGCTGTGGGCGCCGCGGTGACCGGCGCCTTCAGCGCGGCACCGGATGTGCTGGTGGCGCTCGCGGGCCGGCTGCGTGCCATCGCCGGCGAGGTGTGGGCGCTGCGCGAGCGCGTCGCGGCGGTCGATGTGGCGGCGAGTCGGCCGCTGGCGCCACCCACCTTCGAGGCGGTGCTCGCTCGGCTGCGCGAGGCGGTGGAGACACTGGATCGGGCCGAGCGCACCGGGGTGGATCTGGCCGATCGGCTGGCCGAAAACGCTCGGGCGTACGCGGATGTGGACTCGGTCGCGGCGACCCGACTGCTCGACCTGGCCGCGCCGAATGGCGCCGCCCCGCCGGCCGCCGCCTCGGTCCGGGTCGCCGAACCGCCGTTCACGCTGCCCGAGGCGTTCGACGGACCGGTCACCGTCCGGCCGATCGGCCGCGGCGCGGGCATCACCCGGATCACACCGGTCGCCGTCGACACACCGGCCGCGTCGGTCACTCCCGTCGCGTCATCGGTGCCGGATGCGGACGAGATCGTGGCCCGGGCGAAGCGGTGGGCCGACCTGCGCCTGCGCTACAGCATGAGCGGACTGCACGACGGCTACCGCACCGATTGTTCGGGGCTGGTCTCGATGGCCTGGGGGCTGCCGCCCCCGGGGCTGACCACGGTGACCCTGCCGGAGGTGTCCCACCGGATCGCCGAGGACGACCTGCGGCCGGGCGACATCCTGTTGAACACCGCGCCGGGGGCGGCCGGACACACGCTGATCTTCGCGGGCTGGGCCGATGCGGCGCACACGAGCTACCACGCGTACGAGGAGAGCGCCTCGAAGGGCGCGCACCACGGCACGGTGCCCTATCCGTACTGGCCCGGACACGGCACCTTCCGCCCATATCGGTTGGGGACGTAGCACCGCGCGGTCCCCGGCGGGGTCGGCGGTGCGGGCGCGCTTCGATCGGATCGTGCGGTCGAAACGCCGAAGGTGCCCGTGCGGCGTGCGCAAAGCACGTCGCACGGGCACCCTCGGTGCGGGCGGCTCAGCCGAACAGACCCTTCAGGGTCCCCTCGTGGGCGGCGCGCACCTCGTCCAGCGCCACCGTGAAGTGGCCCTGGAAGTCGAGGGTGTCGCCGTCGACCACGCCGATCCGGGCACACGGCAGGCCGCGCACCTTGCACATGTCGCTGAAGCGCAGTTCCTCGCTCCGCGGCACCGCGACGATCGCCCGGCCCGCCGACTCGCTGAACAGCGCGACGGTCGGGTCCAGGTCCTCGGCCAGCACCACCCGGGCGCCGTTGCCGCCGGTCAGGCACGCCTCGACCAGCGCCTGGGCCAGGCCGCCGTCGGCGAGGTCGTGCGCGGCGTCGATCATGCCGTCCCGCGAACCCGCGATCAGGATCTCGGCGAGCAGCCGCTCGCGCTCCAGGTCGACCTTCGGCGGCAGGCCGCCCAGGTGGTCGTGGGCCACCTGGGCCCAGGCCGAGCCGGAGAGCTCCTCGTGCGTGTCGCCCAGGAGCAGGATGATCTGCCCCTCCTCGGCGAAGCCGATCGGCGTGCGCCGCTCGACGTCGTCGATCACACCCAGCACGCCGACCACCGGCGTCGGGTGGATCGCCGTCTCGCCGGTCTGGTTGTAGAAGGACACGTTGCCGCCGGTCACCGGCGTGCCCAGGATCTGGCACGCATCGGCGAGACCACGCGTGGTCTCGGCGAACTGCCACATCACCGCCGGGTCCTCGGGCGAGCCGAAGTTCAGGCAGTCGGTGACGGCCAGCGGCTTGGCGCCGGTGGTGGCCACGTTGCGGTACGCCTCGGCCAGTGCGAGCTGCGCACCGGTGTACGGGTCGAGCTTGCAGAAGCGGCCGTTGCCGTCGGTGGCGAGCGCGACGCCCAGGCCGCTCTCCTCGTCGATCCGGACCATGCCGGAATCCTCCGGCTGGGCCAGCACGGTGTTGCCGAGCACGTACTTGTCGTACTGCGCGGTGACCCACGACTTGTCCGCCAGGTTCGGCGAGGCGACAACCTTCAGCAGGGTTGCCTTGAGCTCCTCGGCCGTACCCGGGCGCGGCAGCCGCTCGGCGGCGTCCGCCTGGAGCGTGTCCTGCCATTGCGGGCGGGCGTAGGGGCGCTCGTAGACGGGACCCTCGTGCGCGACCGTGCGCGGCGGCACGTCGACGATCTGCTCGCCGTGCCAGAAGATCTCCAGCCGGTCGCCCTCGGTGACCTCGCCGACGACGGTGGCGATCACGTCCCACTTGTCGCAGATCTCCATGAAGCGGGCCACGTGGGCCGGCTCCACGATCGCGCACATGCGCTCCTGCGACTCGCTCATCAGGATCTCTTCGGGCGAGAGCGTGTGGTCGCGCAGCGGAACGGTGTCCAGCTCGACCCGCATGCCACCGGAGCCGGCCGAGGCCAGCTCGGAGGTGGCGCAGGACAGCCCAGCGCCGCCGAGGTCCTGGATGCCCGCGACCAGGTGCTCGCGGAACAGCTCCAGGGTGCACTCGATCAGCAGCTTCTCCTGGAAGGGGTCACCGACCTGGACGGCCGGGCGCTTGGCCGGGCCGGACCCACCACCATCGTTTTCGGTGAAGGTCTCCGAGGCCAGGACCGAGACGCCGCCGATCCCGTCGCCGCCGGTGCGGGCGCCGTACAGGATCACCAGGTTGCCCGCGCCGGACGCCTGCGCGAGGTGGATGTCCTCGTGCTTCATCACACCCACACACAGGGCGTTGACCAGCGGGTTGCCCTGGTAGCAGGGGTCGAAGACGATCTCGCCGCCGATGTTGGGCAGGCCCAGGCAGTTGCCGTAGCCGCCGATGCCCGCGACCACGCCGGGCAGCACACGCCGGGTGTCGGGGTGCTCGGCAGCGCCGAACCGCAGCGGGTCCATCACCGCGACCGGGCGGGCGCCCATCGCCAGGATGTCGCGCACGATGCCACCGATGCCGGTCGCGGCGCCCTGGTAGGGCTCCACGTAGGAGGGGTGGTTGTGCGACTCGACCTTGAAGGTCACCGCGTAGCCCTGGCCGACGTCGACGACGCCGGCGTTCTCGCCGATGCCCACGAGCATGGCGTCGTTCTCGGGCATCTTGTCGCCGAACTGGCGCAGGTGCACCTTGCTCGACTTGTACGAGCAGTGCTCGGACCACATGACCGAGTACATCGCCAACTCGGAAGAGGTCGGCCGGCGGCCGAGGATCTCCCGGATGCGCGTGTACTCGTCCGGCTTGAGGCCGAGTTCGGCGAAGGGCTGCTCGACCCCGGGGTGCTCGAGCGCGTTCTTGACGGTGTCCAGGCTCATCAGGCGTTCACCAGGCGCTTCAGGATCGAGGTGAAGAACGGAAGGCCCTCGGTCGTGGGACCGGTCAGCGGCTCGACCGCGTGTTCGGGGTGCGGCATCAGGCCGACCACATTCCCGGCGGCGTTGCTGATGCCGGCGATGTCGCGACGCGATCCGTTCGGGTTGACGTCGAGGTATCGCGCGACCACGCGCCCCTCGGCCTCCAACATGTCCAGGGTGCGCTCGTCGGCGACGAAACCGCCATCGATGTTCTTGAGCGGAACGGTGATCTCCTGCCCCGGCGCGAAGTCCGACGTCCATGCGCTGGACACGTTCTCGATGCGCAACTTTTGGTCACGGCAGATGAAGTGCAGGTGATCGTTGCGGGTGAGCGCGCCCGGCAGCAGGTGGGATTCGCAAAGAATTTGGAAACCGTTGCAGATGCCCAATACCGGAAGGCCGGCCTGCGCCTGCTCGATCACCGATTCCATGACCGGCGAGAAGCGCGAGATCGCGCCGCAACGTAGGTAGTCGCCGTACGAGAATCCACCGGGCAGGACGACCGCGTCGACCTGCTGGAGGTTCTTGTCCTTGTGCCACAGCGCGACCGGCTCGGCACCGGCGATACGCACCGCGCGCTGGGCGTCGCGGTCGTCGAGCGAGCCGGGGAAGGTGACGACGCCGACGCGGATCGTCACTTCTCCTCCTCCGTCTCGACGCGGACCACGAAGTCCTCGATCACGGTGTTGGCGAGGAACGACTCGGCGGCTTCGCGGATGCGGGCGAGGGCGGCCTCGTCGACCGGTCCCTCCAGCTCCAGTTCGAAACGCTTGCCTTGGCGGACGTCGGTGATTCCGTCGAATCCCAGACGCGGCAGCGCGCGCTGCACGGCCTGCCCCTGGGGATCGAGGATTTCCGGCTTGAGCATGACGTCGACGACGACGCGTGCCACAGGCACTCCCACTGTGATGGTTCGGGCCGGTCCGTATCCGGGATACGGGGGTTCGGACCCTGCTGCTGGATCGGGTCGGTCGACGCCGGCACCCGATGGATCGGCGGTATCAGGGTACCGGCCGCCTCCGGGCGACCGCCCCGACGTCAAGTTATCCACAGCTTTGGGGTTGTCCACAGGCGTGCCCATCGAGCCCTGATGTCAATAAATCGCCTCCAAACGGGCAATGTTCCCCGCTCGGCCCTCCCGGGCCGCGAGTGCGGCCGAATGTTATCCACAGGCTGTGGATCCTCCGTCGGCCGGCGGACGGACACGCCCACCCGCGCCCGGCGAGAGGAATATCTCGCGTATCGTGAAAACGAATCGCCGACCGGTAAATTAGCGCTTACCGAACCGAAGAACTGCGGACCACACCGCGACGCTTCGCGTTTAGCGCTTAGACTCGGCAATGTAGTTTTGTTTTTCGCCTCGGTGCTATCACCCGAGAGGACACCGCCATGGCCCAGCGTGTAGTCGTCAGCCTGCACGACGACATCGACGGAAGCGAGGCCACGGAAACCATCCGTTTCGGCCTCGACGGCAAGTCGTATGAAATCGACCTTTCGGAAGAGCACGTTCAGCAGATGCGGGATGCCCTGGCCCCTTATCTCGCGGTCGCACGGCGAACCGCGCGCACGGGAAAGCCGTTCCGTCAGACGACCGTCGCCTCCGACCCCGCGGCGGTGCGGGCCTGGGCTCGGGCGCGCGGCATGGACGTGCCCGCCCGCGGGCGCATCCCGGCCCGCGTGTACGCGGAATTCGAGGCCGCCAACACCGCCAACTGACATCACCACCCTCCCGGCGCCCCCCGCGATCGACGCCCGGCCGGGCCTTCCGATCCCCGTCCCGCACCAGTCGGCAGGGCGGGGATCGGGGCAACCGCGAAAGAACTTTTCCGGCAAAGTCGGACATCCGTAACGATCCGACTCCGGAGCGTGCTTGGCACCTCCGGGGGTCCTATAGAGTTCTCTTGCACCCGGGAAACCGGGGAACACACGCAGGCGTAGCTCAGTGGTAGAGCGCCCCCTTTCCAAGGGGGAGACGCAGTGTTCGATTCCTGTCGCCTGCTCTGCTCGACCCCTCGAACCGAGGTCGGTGGCAACCACCTCCGCGGATCGGGTAGGGTTGGGGACACAACGCGGGGCAAAACCCCGGGTCGTGCGGACGTGGCTCAGTTGGTAGAGCATCACCTTGCCAAGGTGAGGGTCGCGAGTTCGAATCTCGTCGTCCGCTCCATGAGAAGGCCGGATCACTTGTGATCCGGCCTTCTTGCTGTGCGCGAAAAGCGTGTGCCGCATCTCCCGGGCCCGTGGGAAGCGGGCGCGCGGGGCCGAGACGGCGACACCGCCGGACCCGGCGGGGGTCCGGCGGTGATCGGGTGTCGTGGTCAGGCCCAGCGGCGGCCGGTCAGCCGCTCGTACGCCTCGACGTACTTCTCGTGCGTACGCCGGACGACCTCCTCGGGCAGAGCCGGCGGCGGGGTGTCCGCCGCGCGGTCCCAGCCGGACTCGGGCGAGGCCAGCCAGTCGCGCACGTACTGCTTGTCGAAGGACGGCTGGGCGTGGCCGGGCTCCCATTCGTCGGCCGGCCAAAAACGCGACGAGTCGGGAGTGAGCACCTCGTCGGCCAGCACGAGCCGGCCATCCGTATCGAAGCCGAACTCGAACTTGGTGTCGGCCAGGATGATCCCGCGTTCGCGGGCGATGTCCCGGGCCCGGCTGTAGACGGCCAGCGTGGCCTGGCGCAGCGACGTGGCCAGTTCGGCGCCGTGGTTCTCGGCGACGTAGTCGTACGAGACGTTCTCGTCGTGCTCGCCGACCTCGGCCTTGGTGGCCGGGGTGAAGATCGGTGCGGGCAGTTCGGAGCCGTCGGTCAGGCCCTCGGGCAGCGTGATCCCGCACACCGTGCGCGAGGAGCGGTATTCCACCAGGCCGGATCCGGCCAGGTAGCCGCGCGCCACGCACTCGACCGGCACCATGTCCAGGCGTCGGCACACCAGCGCGCGGCCGGCCCAGTCGGCGGGGGCGCCGGCCGGTACCTCGGTGGAGATCACGTGGTTGGCACACAGGTCCGCGAGCAGCTCGAACCACCACAGCGACATGCTGGTGAGGATCCGGCCCTTATCCGGGATCTCCGGGTCCAGGACCCAGTCGAAGGCCGACATCCGGTTGCTCGCCACCATCACGAGGTTGCCCTCGGCGTCGGTGTACAGATCACGCACCTTGCCGGTGTGGATGTGGGTCAGGCCGGGAACCTCGACCGGCTCGGGCTTGGTGACGAATCCGCTCACTGAAACCAGCACTTTCTCGGGTCGTGGGCTCGCCGCGTGTGCGCCGGGGCGAGGCGAGCCGAGTCTTTCACGGCACCGGTCGACGCCGGAACGCGCCGGGCCGACGGCGGGGCCGCTCGTGCGTGGATGCCGGACGGCCCGACCCAAGCCACGGCCGGCGGATTCCGGTGGGTCGGGCCACGGCGTCGTACGGCGGCGTGCCTCGGCGTGCCGGGGAAGCAGCCGCGTAGTGGTCTGTGATCGGCGGTTTCCCCGGAGCGCGCGGAGCGCGTCCGGCGTGCGCGCCCGGGGAAGCAGCCGCGCGGTGGTCCGATCGGCTGTTCGCCGGTGCGGCGAGGAGCCCGCGCCTCGGATGCGGTGCCCCGGGCGACGCGTCCGCTCCAGGGTTCGCCGGACCGGGTTCAGGCCGCCGAGCCGCCCGGGTGGACCGGTTCTCGGGTGGGGATGCCGATGCGGGCCAGCCACGTGCGCAGCGGGGCGTCGTTGCCCTCGTCGACGGCGCGGGTGATCAGGGTCGCCAGGTCGACCGCCCGGCCGGCGCCGTCGACCAGGACCGGGCCGTCCAGCCAGTCCACCGCCGGCCGCATCCGGCCGGTGTCCAGGGCCGCGCACGCGACCACCGCGAACAGGTGGTCGGCGGCCTCGCGCCGGCCCTCGTCCGGATCCCGGCGCAGCCCCGCCAGGGCGTCGTCGACCGGGGCCGCGAACGCCTCGGCCCTCGCCCGCCAGACCGGCTCGATGACCGCTCGCGGGTAGTCCGCCCAGCGGACCGGGTCCGGGGTCGGGCCGTCCGCGAAGATGTCCGCCGCGAGGCGGGAGACCTCGCCGTCCATGGCGATCGGGTCGGTGAGCAGGTCGCTGGCGGGCCGCTCGGCCAGCCGCGCGCCGAACGCGTCGGCGAGCTTGTCCCGCCGGGACAGCTCGGTCAGCGCCGACACCACGCCCGCCATCAGCGCGTCCGGGCGCCGTCCGATCGTCCAGGCGGGGGCCGCCAGCCGGGTCAGCAGCCGGTCCCAGCCCGCGTAGGCCAGGCCGACCTGTTCGTGTGCGGCGGCCCGCAGTTCCGGCTCCAGCGGGATGGCCAGCGCCGCCGCGCCGACCGCGATCTCGCGTTCCATCAGCTCGGCGTGCCCCCGGCACAGGCCCAGCAGTTGCCGGGCGAACGCGCGGGAGACGCGGCGGGCCGGGCGCAGCGGGCGCGGGCCGGGCGAGCGTCGTACGTCGGCGACGGCGTCCAGTCTGCGCACCCAGCGGCGCGCGCCCGCGACGGCAGGTTCGGCCGATGCCTCGGTGCCCGCCACGACCGGGGCGAGCAGGGCGCGCAGTTCGCCCTCCCGCAGCCACCACAGGAACGGGGCGCCGATCACCAGCACGGTGCGCCGGGCCCGTCGGGGGTCGGGTTCCAGCCAGCTGTCGCATTCGGGGCACAGCCGGATGCCGTCCGGCGTCGGGACGCGCAGTTCCTCGGCCAGTGCGCGCACCATCGTGTGCAGTTCGGGGGCGTCCCGTGGGTTCAGCGTGATCGCCGGGACGCCGGTCCTGCGCACCAGCGCGAGGTCGAGTGCGACCCAGGCGAGCACGGCCACCAGGGCCGCCGCCAAGGCGGCGAGCAGCGTTCCCGACGCGCTTTCGCCGTAGGTGCGCGAGGCGCCGTACAGCAGCAGGCCGGCGGCCGCGAGCGTGGCAAGGACAGCGCCGTTGCGCACCCACAACACAGCGCGCGCCCGCGCGCGCGCCTCGGCCAGCGCCAGCGGTTCGGCCGACTCGCCCACACGCATCGCCCCCATCCGATCCTGGATCCGGGGATCACTCGTCCGGGTCGTCGGTCACGACCCGCGGTGCTCGCACGATAATGCGACGAGTTCGGGTGTTCAGCCCCTTCGGGCGGAACACCATCCCTGCGAGTGAGATCCGGGGCCGGACGGCTGCGTGTGTTTGAGCCGACCGATGACGCTCGCGAACGGCCGAATTCAGCCGTTCGCGACCCCACCGGCGACGCTGATCTCGCCCCGGATCGCCTTGGCGGCGATGTCGGTGCGATGGTGCGAGCCGGGCAGGCCGATCAGCGCGACACCCTCGTACGCGCGGTCGCGGGCCTGCTCCAGGGTCGCCCCGGTGCCGGTCACCGAGAGCACCCGGCCACCGGAGGACAACACGTCGCCGGCCTCGCCGCGGCGGGTGCCGCCGTGCAGGACGTAGGTGTGCGGGAGCTTGGCCACCTCGGCCAGGCCCTTGATCGGGTCGCCGGTGCGCGGGGTGGCCGGGTAGTTCTCCGCGGCCACCACGACGGTCACCGCCGCGCCCTCGTGCCAGCGCAGCGGCTCCAGCCCGCCCAGGCGCCCGGTGGCGGACGCGTGCAGCACGCCGGCCAGCGGGGTGGCCAGGCTCGCCAACACGACCTGGGTCTCCGGGTCGCCGAACCGGCAGTTGTACTCGATCACGCGCGGGCCGCGCGAGGTCAGCGCCAGCCCGATGAACAGCACACCGGAGAACGGGGTGCCCCGGCGGCGCATCTCGTCCACGGTGGGTTGGGCGACGGTGCGCACCAGGTCCTCGGTCAGGCCCTCGGGGGCCCACGGGAGCGGGGTGTAGGCGCCCATGCCGCCGGTGTTGGGGCCCGCGTCGTCGTCGCCGACCCGCTTGAAGTCCTGGGCGGGCTGCAGGGCCACCACGTCGTTGCCGTCGCACAGCACGAACAGCGAGACCTCGGGGCCGTCCAGGAACTCCTCGATCACCACACGGTCGCAGGAGGCGGCGTGCGCGCGGGCGACCTCGATGTCGTCGGTGACCACGACGCCCTTGCCGGCGGCGAGGCCGTCGTCCTTGACCACGTAGGGCGGCCCGAACGCGTCCAGCGCGTGGTCGGCCTCCTCGGGGGTGGTGCACACGTAGCTGCGCGCGGTGGGCACGCCGGCCGCGGCCATCACCTCCTTGGCGAACGCCTTGGAGCCTTCCAGCCGGGCGGCGGTGCCGGACGGGCCGAAGCAGTCGATGCCACGGGCGCGCACGGCGTCCGCGACCCCGGCGACCAGCGGCGCCTCGGGGCCGACGACGACGAGGTCGACGCCGAGCCGTTGCGCGAGGTCGGCCACGTCCCCGGCGTTGAGGGCGTCGACCTGGCGCAGCTCGGCCACCTGGGCGATGCCGGCGTTGCCGGGCGCGCAGTAGACGGCGGAGACCGCGGAGTCGAGGGAGAGCGAGCGGCACAGCGCGTGCTCACGGGCACCGCTGCCAATCACGAGGACCTTCACACCGGCAGCCTAGTGCCGTGCGCCACGAGCACCGAACTCAGGCGAAGACCACCATCGCGCCCAGCGTCACACTTTCCTGGGCTGCGGCGTACAGGGTCGCCCACACGAAGCGCTCGCGGGCGAAGGGCGCGCCGTCGTAGGTGGGCGTGGGCCGGGGCGGGTCGAGCAGGTCCACCCCGATGTAGGGGGCCAGGTCCTCCAGCTCGCGCAGCATGCCCAGGCTGGAGCCCAACGGCCCGCCGTCCTCGGGCAGCGGGTCGTCCATCAGCGGCTGCGGGAAGTCGACGGGCAGGTAGGCGCCCGCGTGGTCGTAGTGCCAGACCAGGTGGGAGAACTGGGCGGCCGCCTCGAAGGTCTCCAGGAGGCGGTCGTAGTCCTCGCCCAGCCGCTCCACCGGGGTGACCGGGAACCCCGTGCGGTGCAGCAGATAGGCGCGGCGCAGGTAGTGCAGCGATTCGTGGTCGAACGCGCCCGCGAGGCGTACCTCGGCGGTGCCCGGCTGCCACGTGCGCACCGGCACGGCCGGCAGGCCGTTGACGACGAGCGCGGCATCGTAGGCGGCCAGCTCGTCGCGGAACGGATTCTCCGGGTTGTGACACAGCGCGTCCACCAGCGGAACGAGCCAGACGTCGCAATCCACGGTGCAGCTCCCGGTCTTGTCGGTGCGGGTGGCGGGTCAGGGCGCCACCGTACCGTCCTGCGGCGAAGCGATCGTCAGCGCGCGTCCGCCAGTTCGCGGGCGAGCCGGCGGCCGACCGAGGTGTAGTCGCGCATCAGCGCCATCGCCGCCTCCGCGTCGCGCCGCGCGACCCGGTCGGCGAGTTCGCGGTAGCGGCCCCAGCCCGACGTGGTCGGCGGTGCGTCGCGCAGGTAGGGAACGATGTACATCCAGGCCTGGACCCGGAGCACGGCGAGCACGTCCGCCAGTCGGCGATTGCCGCTCCAGCGCCCGAGTTCGGCGAAGAAGCGGCGATCGAGCAGGGCCACCTCGGACACGTCGCCGTTCCACCGCGCGGCGTCGAGCCGGTCGCCGAGCGCACGCAGCGCGGGCATCGCCTCCTCCGGCGCGGTGCGCGCGACCCGGCCGATCAGCGGCACGCCGAGCAGTCGGCGGGACTCGACGATCTCGGCGAAGTCGGTCCAGGTGAAGGTGCACACCTGGAAGCCGCGGTGGTGGCCGCCGAGCAGCAGACCCTGCGCGGCCAGTTGGATCAGCGCCTCCCGCACGGGAGTTGCCGAGACCCCGAAGCGTTGCGCGGTCTCGTTGACGGTGAGCGAGGTGCCGGCCGCGAGTCGCCCGGTCACCAGGTCGTCGCTGAGCACTTCGGCGATCTCCTGGCGCAGGCTGATCCGCCGCAACGGGGCCTTCCCGCCGAGGGGATCGGCCGCGCCGAAAAACAGGCCGCCGTCTAAAACACTGCCCTGTGCCGACTGCACGCGGTCTCTTCCCGCCGGCCGTCGACGCCGTCGCGTCGACGGGCATCCGTCCGATCAAGTCGATCGCGTCGATCATATGAACGGATATCCGATTTGGGGAGCAACGTGCCCATCCGATTTCGCCCGCGACGTCGGGAGTTCGTCCGTCGGATCCGCCGACGGCGGGCCGCGGACGCCGAAAAAGCCGTACCCGCACCGGTCGGGGTGCGGGTACGGCTCGTTGCGTGGGCCCGACCCGGACCGCCCGAGGCGGTCGGGCGGATCCGCGGAAGGGGCCGGCGGGTGCTTACGCGCAGAACGCGTCCGCGACGGTCAGCGCCTCGTCCAGGATGGCCAGGCCCTCCTTGACCTCACCCTCGGTGCTCGTGCACGGCGGCACCACGTGGGTGCGGTTCATGTTGACGAACGGCCACAGGCCGCGGGCCTTGCAGGCCGCGGTGAACTCGTTCATCGGCTGCGCGGCCGGGCCCGCGGCGTTGTAGGCGACCAGCGGCTCGCGGGTCTCCTTGTCCTTGACCAGCTCGATCGCCCAGAACACGCCGAGGCCGCGGACCTCGCCGACGCTCGCGTGCCGCTCGGCCATCGCGCGCAGCTCGGGGCCGATCACGCTCTCGCCGAGCCACTTGGCGTTCTCGACGATCTTCTCCTCGCGCATCGCGGTGATCGTCGCGACGGCGGCGGCGCACGCGAGCGGGTGACCGGAGTAGGTCAGGCCGCCGGGGAACGGGCGCTCGCGGAACGTCTCGAAGATGCGGTCGGAGATGATCACGCCGCCGAGCGGGACGTATCCGGAGTTGACGCCCTTGGCGAAGGTGATCAGATCCGGGGTGATGTCCCAGTTGTCCACCGCGAACCACGCGCCGGTGCGGCCGAAGCCGGCCATCACCTCGTCGGCGATGAAGATGATCCCGTACTTGTCGCACAGCGCCCGGACACCGGCGAGGTAGCCGGCCGGCGGCACCAGGATGCCCGCGGTGCCGACCACGGTCTCCAGCACGATCGCGGCGATCGTCTGGGCGCCCTCGAACACGATGGTGTTCTCCAGGTGCGCCAGCGCGCGCTCGCACTCCTGCGCCTCGCCGTCCGCGTGGAAGGCGGAGCGGTAGGCGTACGGACCCCAGAAGTGCACGATGCCGGACACGCCGGTCTCGTTCGGCCAGCGGCGCGGGTCGCCGGTCAGCGCGATCGCGTTGGCGGTGGCGCCGTGGTACGAGCGGTAGGTGGAGAGCACCTTGTGCCGGCCGGTGTGCAGGCGCGCCATCCGGATCGCGTTCTCGTTCGCCTCGGCGCCGCCGTTGGTGAAGAAGACTCGGTTGAGGTCGCCGGGGGCGAGTTCGGTGATCAGCCGCGCGGCCTCGCTGCGGGCGTCGTTGGCGAAGGCCGGCTGGATCATGCACAGCTTGTCGGCCTGCGCCTTGATCGCCGCGACGACCTTGGGGTGCTGGTGTCCGATGTTGGTGTTGACCAGCTGCGACGCGAAGTCCAGGTACCGGTTGCCGTCGTAGTCCCAGAAATAGGAACCTTCGGCACCCGCGACCGCCAGCGGGCTGATGAGCCCCTGCGCGGACCAGGAGTGGAAGACATGGGCGCGGTCGGCGTCGTAGACGGCCTGCCCGGCCGCCGGGTCCAGAGTGCTCATGCGGCCACCCTACGGCCGGACAAACGCCGCTCGAACCGTCAGATTGTCAACGATCACCGGCCCCGGCCGACAGTGTGTCGGACCGGGGCCGGTGCTGCGTTTCGCCGTCGGCTACTTGCCGCGGAGCAGGCTGTTGATCTCGATGGTCTGCGTGCGGCCGGGGCCGACGCCGATCGCCGAGATCGGGGCGCCGGACATGTCCTCCAGGGCCCGGACGTACGCCCGCGCGTTCTTGGGCAGGTCCTCGAAGGTCTGCGCGCCGGTGATGTCCTCGGTCCAGCCGGGGAGCTTCTCGTAGATCGGCTTCGCGTGGTGGAAGTCGGTCTGCGACATCGGCAGTTCGTCGTACCGCACGCCGTCGATGTCGTACGCGACGCAGACCGGGATCTCCTCCCAGCCGGTCAGCACGTCCAGCTTGGTCAGGAAGAAGTCGGTGAGCCCGTTGACCCGGGTCGCGTAGCGCGCGATGACCGCGTCGAACCACCCGCAGCGCCGGTCGCGACCGGTGGTCACCCCGCGCTCGTGGCCGATCCGACGCAGCGCCTCGCCGTCCTCGTCGAAGAGCTCGGTCGGGAACGGTCCGGCACCCACGCGCGTGGTGTACGCCTTGAGAATGCCGATCACGCCGGTGATCTTGGTCGGGCCGATGCCGGATCCGGCACACGCGCCGCCCGCCGTCGGGTTGGAGGACGTCACGAACGGATACGTGCCGTGGTCCACGTCCAGCAGCGTGCCCTGCCCACCTTCGAGCAGGACCACCCTGCCCTGGTCCAGGGCTCGGTTCAGGACCAGCGTGGTGTCGGCGACGTACGGCTTGAGCTGCTCGGCGTAGCCGAGGTATTCCTCGACCACCTCCTCGACCCGCAGCTCGCGGCGGTTGTACATCTTGACCAGCATCTGGTTCTTGTCCGACAGCGCGCTCTCGACCTTTTGGGTCAGGATGCCGACGTCGAACAGGTCCTGGACGCGGATCCCGACCCGGTTGATCTTGTCGGCGTAGGCCGGGCCGATACCGCGCCCGGTGGTGCCGATCTTGCGCTTGCCGAGGAACCGTTCCGTCACCTTGTCGAGGGTGCGGTGGTACGGCGTGATCAGGTGCGCGTTGCCCGAGATGAGCAACTTGGAGGTGTCGATGCCGCGTTCGACCAGGGTGCTGATCTCGTGGAGCAGCACCCCCGGGTCGACCACGACACCGTTGCCGATGACGGGCGTGCACTCGGGCGTGAGGATGCCGGAGGGCAACAGGTGGAGGGCATACTTCTGATCGCCGATGACAACGGTATGGCCGGCATTGTTGCCGCCCTGGTACCGGACCACGTAGTCGACGGATCCGCCGAGCAGGTCGGTAGCCTTCCCCTTGCCCTCGTCTCCCCATTGGGCGCCGACGAGTACGAGTGCGGGCATGAGGCGTACACCCCTTCCAGGCGGGGCATGTTTGACAACGGGAGCCCCGGACGGTCCAAGCCCCTTGACGCGGTGCGCGGCAAGGGGCTCTTGCGGGGAGAGGTTACCTGAGGAAGGACGACCGGTGTCGGCCGAGCGCTCGCTGCTCGTGATCACGGACCCTGCGGCTCGCTCGGCGGACGGCGAATCCGTCCGGGTCGCGCTCGATGTTCTGCGGGCCTGCGCCCCCAGCAAGATCGTCATTCCCACGGACACCGCCGACCTGCAGCGCGCGCTCGCGCGGCGGGGGCGTCGGCGTGTCGTGGTGATCGGCGGGGATGCCGGAGTGCACGCCGTGGCGCGGTTACTCGATCGTGCGGGCGAGCTCGGCGACACGCCCTTGGGCATCGTCCCGGTGGACACCGGAAGCGGCCACGGACTGGCCGAGGCATTGGGCCTGCCGGCCGAGCCCGCCAAGGCGGCACGGGTGGCACTGGGCGAGAACGAACGTTCCTTCGACCTGATGTCGGACGACCTGGGCGGCCTCGCGCTGCGCTCGGTCCGGATCGGTCACGGGGTCCGCTCGACCCGTTCGGCGCCGGTGCGGCCGACGTCGGGGCGGGGCTGGCGCGACCTGGTCGACCACGCCGTACGGACCGTGTCGAACACCGTCGGCGCGGCGGTGGGGCCCGCGGGGCACCGGCTGCGGATCGAGGCGGACGGGTGTGTCGTGGCCGACACGGATCGGCCGGTGTTGTCCGTGCATCTGGGCTGCGACGGCTTGGTGACACCCGGGTCGAAGATGACGGAAGTCACGTCCAACGGGTCCGAAGGCACCCATGGCGTGAACGGTATGAACGGCCCGAACAGCCTGAATGGCACGAACAGGAGCAATCGAGCATCCAACGCGAACGGTGCGAACGGTGCCGGGACGGCGAGCGTGATGATCACCGGGCATCCGGGGGCGACCCGGTTCGGCGCGGCCCAGGCCCGCGACGCACTCGTGCAATTGCGCGCACACGAGATCACGGTGTGCGGTCGCGACTTCACCTATGCGGCGGACGGCATGGCGACCGGACCGGTACGGCTGCGCACCTGGACGGTGCGGCCGACGGGATGGCGCCTGTTCGTCCCCGCATAGCCCGGCACCGGAACCGCCGGCAAACCGGCGGGCCGGAACCGCGGCCGAGGAGACCGGCCGGGCCGAAGAGAGTTCAGCCCGGCCTTTCGAGGCCACCTCGGCCCAAGGCCGTGGTTCAGCCCTCCAGCGCGTCCGCACCCGCCGGGCTGCTGTCCCGCAGGAAGATCGTGCAGCGCGAGTACTCCTCCTCCTCGCCGATCGCCCCCGCCGCCCGCGCCAGCGCGTGCAGCGAGCGCAGGAAGCCGCGGTTGGGCTCGTGCTCCCACGGCACCGGACCGTGGCCGCGCCAGCCGGAGCGGCGCAGTGCGTCCAGGCCGCGGTGGTAGCCGACTCGGGCGTAGGCGTAGGACTCGATCACGTTGCCCTTGGCGAACGCGTCGTCGGCCAGGTCGGCCCACGCGAGCGAGAAGGTCGGGAACTTCGCGGCCACCTCGGCCGGCGGCACACCGTCGACGAGCAGCGCCAGCGGCTCGGCTTCCTCGGGCAGGTAGGTGGGGTCGGGTCCGCCGAAAAGGTTCTGATCGATGGTCATGGTGCCCATGATCGCCCATCACGACGCGAAGCCCGCGACCTCGTGGTCGCGGGCTTCGGTGCCGCGGGTCGGGCTCGGGTGTCGCCTACTTCAGCCGGGTGCCCGCGGAGCGCAGGTCCCGGCAGGCCACGACCACGCGCTCGGCCATCCCGGTCTCGGCCGCCTTGCCGTACGAACGCGGGTCGTACAGCTTCTTGTTGCCGACCTCGCCGTCCACCTTGAGCACGCCGTCGTAGTTGCGCAGCATGTGGTCCACGACGGGGCGGGTGAAGGCGTACTGGGTGTCGGTGTCGACGTTCATCTTGACCACGCCGTAGTCGAGCGCCTCGCGGATCTCCTCCAGGAGCGAGCCCGAGCCGCCGTGGAAGACCAGGTCGAACGGCTTCTCCCGGCCGTACTTGGCGGCGACCGCGTCCTGGATGTCCTTGAGGATGCTCGGGCGCAGCTTGACGTTGCCCGGCTTGTACACACCGTGCACGTTGCCGAACGTCGCGGCCAGCATGTAGCGGCCCTTCTCGCCCAGGCCGATCGCCTCGACCGTCTCCAGCGCGTCGGCCGGGGTCGTGTAGAGCTTGTCGTTGATCTCGTTGTCGACGCCGTCCTCCTCGCCGCCGACGACGCCGATCTCCAGCTCCATGATGATCCGCGCGGCGGCGCACTTGGCGATCAGCTCACGCGCGATCTCCAGGTTCTCGTCCAGCGGTACCGCCGAGCCGTCCCACATGTGCGACTGGAACAGCGGGTCCTGCCCCTTGGCCACCCGCTCCGCGGAGATGTCGATCAGCGGGCGCATGAACCCGTCGAGCTTGTCCTTGGGGCAGTGGTCGGTGTGCAGGGCGATGTTCACCGAGTACTTCTCCGCGACCACCTTCGCGTACTCGGCGAACGCGACCGAGCCCACGACCATGTCCTTGACGGTGGTGCCGGACAGGAACTCCGCGCCGCCCGTGGACACCTGGACGATGCCGTCGCTCTCCGCCTCGGCGAAGCCGCGCAGGGCGGCGTTCAGGGTCTGGGACGAGGTCACGTTGATCGCCGGGTAGGCGAATCGACCGGCCTTCGCCCGGTCGAGCATCTCGGCGTAGACCTCGGGAGTTGCGATGGGCATGCGTCTGCTCCTCGTTGCTCAGCCAAGCGGTGATATGAGGGTTTTCGGACACGGATGGCCGTATCCCCGCTTGCCGCCCATCCTGGCAGACCGCTCCGGACGACACCGCATCCCGCCCTCCCCGTTCGGGGGACCGGATGCCATGCCTGACGAAGCGTCAGGTCGGCGTCGCGGGTGGCGCCGGGATCTCGGGAAACCTCGTTTCCTTGTCCACAACCTTCCCCAGGGGACACCCCTGTCATGCGCGCGCCCGTTATGAGTGTCTTTGTGAAGATCGATGGGCGGATGCCCATCGTCGCGATGCGGCGGCGTCGGGTCGGGTCGGGAACCGAACCGCCGCGACGCACCAACTGAGCTACGAGGAAAAGAACTTCGGGTCATCACGCAACCCCTCGGGGTGCGGGGCGTCACCAGGACACAGGCTGTGCACGGAGGGGGCGGTCACATGACAGCGAAGGGGGCGGCGGAGCTGTGGCGCTGCTGAGCATGCCGGCATTCGGGGGCGACCAGCAGTCGTCCGGCTCCCCGTCGGAGAACACGGTGGCGCCCGAGGCATCACGTCGGTCGCGATTTCGCATCCTGCGGGGCGGCGGCGGGGAACCGCCGGCCCGCCCGACGTTGACCGAGCTCTATCACGCCCAACGGCTCGGCATGGTCCGGCTGTCCATCCTGCTCGTCGACGACCTCGGCACCGCCGAGGACGTCGTCCAGGACGCCTTCACCGCGCTGTACCGACGCTTCGGTGAGGAACTGGAGGACGTCGACAACGCGCTGGCCTACCTGCGCACCTCCGTGGTCAACCTCTCGCGTTCGGTACTGCGCCGCCGGCGTACCGCCCGTGCCTACGTGCCCCCGCACGAACCCGACGCCTCCTCGCCCGAGGACGCGGTGGTCCTGTCCGAGGAGCACCTGCGGGTGCTCGGTGCGGTGCAACGCCTGGCCCCGCGACAGCGCGAAGTGCTGGTGCTGCGCTATTGGTCCGATATGACGGAGGCCCAGATAGCCGAGACCCTCGGGCTTTCCCGTGGAGCGGTGAAGTCCACGGCAAGCCGTGCCATCGACGCCCTCGAAAAACTCATGAAGGACGAACAGTCGTGACCGAACGCGATGCGCGCGACGAATCGATGGAGGATCTGCTGCGCGCGGCCCTGGCCTCGCGCGCCGACTCAGTCACGCTCGGCTCGCTGCGACCGCCGGGCCCACCCACGTCCGGGAACGATCACCGGAGTCGGCTCGGGAGGATCGGCGTTCCGCTCGCCGTGCTGGCCGCAGCGGCCGCGGCCTTCGGCGGAGTGTCCCTGATCGGCGCGCCAAAGCACACCGCCGGCGCACCCGCGGACCGGCCGATGTCGGTGAGCGCGCTGCCGACCCGAGAGCACACCGCGGTGTCCGAGGCGCCGCCGCTCGCGGCGACCTCGCCGAGCGCACCCGGAACCACCGCTCCCGCGTCGGTGCCGGCCTCGGAGCCACCGCCCGAGAGCACTCCGTCGACGACACCCCCGAGTCGTCCGAGCACCCAGAGCCTGCCGACGGGCACCCGGACGGCGAGCAAAACGTTCGGGGCCCAGGCGATCAAGGTGACCGTGCCGTCGGGGTGGCGCGACCAGCCCGGTGCCCCCCTGAGCGACGGCACGATCCCCAGCCGCTGCTTCTCCGCGCCCGTGACGGGGGAGGTCAAGTACCCCTGCGATCTCGACTCCGCGCGGATCCTGATCAACCGGGTCGGCGATCCGGACGTATGGAGCTACGCGAAATCGCTGGATGTCTCCGCGTACAACTACGCCACCCAGCCGATGTGCGCGAAGGACGGGCACCTGGTCCTGCTGGAGAGCACCGAGACGATCACGCCCAAGGTGGTGACCCGGGACAAGCGCACGGTCGGTGGGCACGGCGCGGAGTACCGCGTGATCTCGGTGACCTGCAAGGGCGGCCAGGACTTCAAGGTGCGGACCTGGTCGATGCCGGATCTGGGCATCGAGATCTTCGCGACCAGCGCGGACGCGAAGGCGGACACCGCCATCGACCGCGTGGTCGCGTCCGTGGACCTGTCGGGCTTCAAGCCCCGCACGACCGACTGATCTCCGACCACACCCACCACGGCACGGGCCGCGGTCCGCGCCGTGGTGGGTGTGGTCAGTGGCCCTCGGCCACCTTCTGTGCCGCCTTGCGCGCCGCGACCAGGATCGGGTCCCACACCGGCGAGAACGGCGGCGCGTAGCCGAGGTCCAGGGAGGTCATCTCCTCGACCGTCATCCGGTGTGTGAGCGCGACCGCCGCGGTGTCGATCCGCTTCGCGGCGCCGTCCCGGCCGACGATCTGCACGCCCAGGAGCCGACCGGTGAGCCGTTCCGCGATCATCTTGACCGTCATCGACCGCGCGCCCGGGTAGTAGCCGGCCCGTCCGGTGGACTCGATGGTCGCGGTCACGAACTCGTAGCCCGCGGCGGCGGCGTCCTTCTCGCGCAGCCCGGACCGGCCGATCTCCAGGTCGCAGACCTTGCTCACCGCGGTGCCGACCACGCCGGGGAAGGTCGCGTAGTCGCCGCCGATGTTGGTGCCGATCACCCGGCCGTGTTTGTTCGCATGGGTGCCGAGCGCGATGTGCTGTCGGCGGCCGGAGACCAGGTTGAGCACCTCGACGCAGTCCCCGCCCGCCCAGATGCCGTCCGAGCCGACCCGCATCCGCACGTCGGTGTGCAGACCACCGCTCGCACCCAGCGGCAGACCCGCCTCGCGGGCCAGTTCGGTGGCGGGCCGCACACCCAGGCCGAGCACCACGATGTCCGCGGGAAAGCGGCCGTCGGCGGTCAGCACGGCACTCGCCCGACCGTCCACCACCTCGATCTCCCGGGCCTCGGTCCCGGTCACGACCTCGATGCCCATCCCCTCCATCGCCTCCTGCACCAGCGCGCCCATGTCCGGGTCGAGCGTGGACATCGGGTGCGCGGACCGGTCCACGACGGTGACCCGCAGGCCCTTGCGGACCATCGCCTCGGCCATCTCGATGCCGATGTACCCGCCGCCGATCACCACCGCCGTACGGTGCTCGGGAGCCAGCCACCCGGTCAGCTCGCGTGCGTCCTCCAGGGTCTGCACGCCGTACACGCCGGGCGCGTCGATGCCCGGCAGCGGCGGCCTGATCGGCACCGCGCCGGTGGCGAGCACGAGCTGGTCGAAGCCGATCCGGTCGGCCCGTCCGGTACCCAGGTCACGGACCGCGATCTCGCGCCGATCCAGGTCCAGGCCCTCCGCCTCGACCCCCATCCGCAGATCCATCCCGCGCTTGCGGTGCTCCTGCGGAGTGCGCGCGATCAGCGCGTCGAGGCCGTCCACCTCGCCGGACACCAGATACGGGATGCCGCACGCGGAGTACGAGGAGAACCGGCCGCGCTCGATCACGACGATCTCCAGATCGTCCTCACCACGCCGCCGTCGGGCCTGGGACGCCGCACTCATTCCGGCGGCGTCGCCGCCGATCACCACCAGCCGCTCGATACCCACGTACTACCCCTGACTCTGTGTGCGTGCGTGTGCCCGTGAGTGCCCGGCCGCCGTCGACGAGGCGCGCCGTCCCCGTCGGCAAGGTCCCGACCTGGTAATGATGCGGGGTCCGAGGTGGGGACGGGTGACGAGGCACGCGCCGCGCGGACTACCCTCCAGAGGTGGAATTCCAAGCTGTCAACGTCCTCGACGCGACGTCCCTCATCTCGACGTTCGGACTCATCGGCATCCTCGCGATCATCTTCGCGGAGACGGGTCTGCTGGTCGGGTTCTTCTTCCCCGGCGACTCGATGCTGTTCCTGGCCGGCGTCGCCGCGTCCTCGTCGGCGGAAGAGATCGTCGGCACGTCCATCTCGCTGCCCTGGTTGCTCCTGGGCGCACCGCTGTGCGCGATCGCCGGCGCCCAACTCGGCCACTTCCTGGGCGCCCGGTTCGGCACGAAGATGTTCAACAAACCGGACTCGAAGCTGTTCAAGGCCGAGTATGTGACCAAGGCCGAGCAGTACTTCGAGAAGTTCGGCCCGGCCAAGGCGGTGCTGCTCGCCCGGTTCATCCCGATCGTCCGCACCTTCCTGAACCCCGTCGCCGGCGTCCTGGAGATGCCCGCGCGCACGTTCTTCCTGTGGAACGTCATCGGCGGCCTGGTGTGGACCGACGGAATCATCCTGCTCGGCTACAAGCTGGGCGACACGATCGGCAGCAGTATCGACAAGTACCTGCTGCCGGGGGTGTTCGTCATCGTGCTGATCTCGTTGCTGCCGATCATCATCGAGGTCATTCGCAGCAAGCGCGAGGCGAAGCGCGAAGCCGCCTCATCGTCGTCGAGTAACTGAACACATACGCTGCGAAGCGGCGGTGTGCCATTGCGCACCGCCGCTTTTCGTTGTCCGCGCCGGCGCCGCCAATCGGCCGAATTGAAATGCGCGGGCGTACAACCTTTTCAGGCCGCCGTGCGTCGGGCCGATCCGCGCCTATTACGGGGTGACGAAAACACCCTGCCCCCGGACGGGGACCGGGAGCAGGGCGGCTTTCGGTGCGGCGTCCACCGGTCGGGTGGAGCGCCGCTCCTGCGGCGGCACGCGCGCCGAGCGCGGTACCGACGGTGGAGATGGCCGCCGGGTCGGACGGGGAACCGACCCGGCGGCCCGAGGGGAAAGGGCAGGGGTGTTCACGTCCTGATCGGCGCGAATTGACTCGATCGCGGGATCGCGGCGAGCGCGCAGGACGACATACACGACGAATTCATACTTCCCCCCCGGGAAGTCCGGTCGGCGGAAGCGCCGACGTCGGAACCGGAACCGACAATATCCGAGACCGCGAAAAAAGCAACGGCCGCGCCATGCATGCGTAAGGCATCACACGGTGCGGCCGCCGGTCGAATGGACCCCGGGGATTTGATTCAGTTCAGCTCGAGGTCTTCCAGGTGGTAGGCGACCCGGTACTCCAGGCCGGCATTTTCCACCGTCGGCGCGGCCCCGCGCTCGACGATCACCGCGACCGCGACGACCTCGGCACCGGCCTCGCGCAGCGCCTCCACCGCGGTCAGCACCGAGCCACCGGTGGTGGAGGTGTCCTCGACGGCCAGCACCCGACGGCCCTTGACGTCCGGACCCTCGATGCGGCGCTGAAGGCCGTGCGCCTTGCCGGCCTTGCGCACCACGAACGCGTCCAGCTTGCGCCCCTGCGCGGCGGCGGCGTGCAGCATCGCTCCGGCGACCGGGTCGGCGCCCAGGGTCAGCCCGCCCACCGCGTCGAACTCCAGGTCCGACGTGAGCTCCAGCATGACCCGGCCGACCAGCGGCGCGGCCTCGCTGTCCAGGGTGATCCGGCGCAGGTCGACGTAGTAGTCCGCCTCCCGGCCGGAGGAGAGGACGACCTTGCCGTGCACGACGGCCTTGGTCTTGATCTGGTCGAGGAGCGCATCGCGGTCGGAACTCATGGCATGGGAGCCTAGGCCCTTTCCGGCGGATCCCGGTGGAGGCCCCGGGGCTTGTCCGACGGATTCCGGGGAGGCCCCGGAGCCTAGGCGCCGCGACGGCGGCGCACGTGCACCAGGCGCCAGACCAACAGCGCGCCGAGGGCGGGCACCAGTACCCGGATCGCGCGCCGCGCGGCACGGCCGGTGCCGTGGCCGGCCTCGGACCACAGATCCGGCTCCGCGTCGACCGCGGCGGGCCGCGGCGCGGGCGGCTGCGCCCGACGCATGCGCTCACGCTCCGACGCGAACGGGTCCGCGATCGGCTCGACCGCCTCGAACGGGGTGTCCGCCGCCGGCACCGGGGCCAGTTCGTCGGCGAGCGCGGCGGCGAACAGGTCGGCGGCCCGGGCGAACGCGGCGTCCGGCCGAGTCGGGTGCGAACCGGTCCGGTCGCCCGCCTCGCTCGGGTCACCCGCGACATCCGCGTCGGTGTGTCCCGGCGTGTCGGCGAACACGATCCGGGTCTCGCTCGGCCCGTCCTGCTCGTCCGCCACCAAGTCGTACAGCCGCACGGTGAACTCGGCGCCGATCCGGCCCGCAGCGTCCCCGGCGCCACTCTCGGTGCCCGCCACACTCGCGACCAGTGCCAGCGGCTCGACCGCGTCCGCGAGCCGCAGCGTGCCGCGGTAGGTGACCGTCTCGGCGCCGACCCGCAACTGCCACCGCCCGGTCAGCTCGACACCCTCGGCACCGGTCCGGGCCGGCTCGTCCAACAGCAGGCCGGGCACGCACTGGGCCAGTCGTTCCGCGTCGTGGAAGGTGTCCCAGATCGATCGGACCGGGATCGGCACGACGACTTCGTACTGCATCCGTTCTCCCCGTTCGTGGCAGCGGCCGATGCTCGACCGGCGTGCCCGTGGACCGACCCGTGCGGTCGGCGGCTACCACCCACCCCATCACATGCGCCGGTGCCGCCCGGTCGGCGCGTCCGGGTCGATCACGCGCGGCGTCGCCTCGGGATCGGGGTCCGGGACCGCCGGCCCCTCGGGCAACCGCAACCGGCGCGCCCGCGGGTAGGCGACCGGCACCACCAGACCCGCGAACAACACCGCGGCCCCCGCCAACGCGAGGGCCGCGCCCGGCGGCCCGGAGCCGAGCGCGTGCGCACACCAGCGGGCGAACAACCACGAGCCGCCCGCCGCGCCGGCGGAGACGATCGCCAGGCCCAGGTGGGTACGCGCCACCCGAATCGTGTCCAGGCCGCGCAGCCGCCGGCGCAGCACCAGGGCCAGCCACACCAGGCCGATCAGCTGCGCGAGGCTGTACCCGGCGGCCATCCCGGTGACCGCCCACTCGGCGGGCAGCGTCCAGTAGGCCACCAGCGAGAACAGTGCCCCGGCCGCGGTCATCGCGGCATTGGCCCAGAACGGCGTGCGGGCGTCCTGGACCGCGTACAGCCCGCGCTGGATCAGGTATTGCGCCGAGTACGCGATCAGCCCGGGCGCGAAGGCTGTCAGCATCAGTCCCATCGCGCGGGTGTCCGCCTCGGTGGTGACGCCGTGCTGGAAGACCACCGCGGTCACCTGCGGGCCCAGCGCCAGGAACAGGAACGACACCGGCACGATCACCAGCGCGTTCAGCCGCAGGCCCCGGGAGATCAACTCGCGTACCTGTGCCGGGTGTCCGTCCGCCGCGGCCCGGCTGATCCGGGGCATCAGCATGGTCACGATCGACACGGTGACCACGCCGTGCGGGACGATCCACAACAACTGGGCGTTGGCGTAGGCGGTATAGCCCACACCATGGCCGAGCCCGGACTCGACCGCCTTGTCGGAGACCTCGACCGCGAGCCGGGTGACCAGCCAATAGCCCAGTTGCGAGACGCCGACCATGGCGACCGCCCAACCGGCCATCCGCAGCGGCGTGCCGAGTCCGTGCCCGCGCCAGTCGAAACGCGGTCGCCAGCGCACCCCGGCGGCGCGCAGATACGGCACCAGCGCGGCGGCCTGCACCACGATCCCCAGCGTGGTGCCCAGGCCCAGCAGCCGGGTCTGCGCCGGGGTGATGCCCGCCGCGTCCCGTACATCGTGCGCGACCAGCAGGAAGGATCCGAAGACCGCGATCACCACGATGTTGTTCAGGATCGGCGTCCAGGCCATCGGCCCGAACCGGCCGCGTGCGTTGAGCACTTCGCCGACCAGGGCGAACACGCCGTAGAAGAGGATCTGCGGCAGGCACATCCGGGCCAGGGCGATGGTCAGTTCGCGCTGGGCGCCGTCGTAGTCCGCGTAGGCCGTCACGATCGCGGGTGCGGCGAGCACGCCCACGACGGTGAGCACGAGCAGCACGCAGCCGACCGCGGTCAGCAGCCGGTCGGTGTAGCCGGCTCCGCCGTCCGCGTCCCGCCGGGCGGCACGTACCAGTTGCGGCACCAGGACCGAGTTGAGCGCGCCGCCGACGAGCAGGATGTAGAGGATGTTGGGCACCGTGTTCGCGACGTTGTAGCCGTCCGCGAACAGCCCTGTGCCCAGCGCCGCGACCACCGTCGCGCTGCGGGCGAAGCCGGTCAGCCGGGACACCGCGGAGCCCAGGGCAAGGTTCGCGCCACCACGCAGCACCGACCGGCCGGCGGCCACGGCACCGCCTCCCGCGACCGAGCCGCGAGCGGCTGCCGGCGACCGCGCCGACTGCGCGGCGGATGTCCCGGACGCGGGGTCGCGGCCCTCATCACGAGCGTGCCTGCCCCGAGGCGGCGCCGAGACGACATGGCTCACAAACGACTCCAATTCGGGCTCGATCGGGGTTTGCGACATGCTCCCCCGTTGTCTGAGTCCTCGGGAGACCACTTCCGTTGCATCCGAATTTCTTGGTGACGAAACCCGCTGCCACGGGCTCTTAAAGGAATGCGGGGCTCCCCCGCATCCCTCCGTCCCCGAGGAGACGTCCCGTGGTCACGCTGCTTCCGGCTCCGCCCGCGCGCTCGAACGTTCCCGCAGCGGCGCCCGCCGCACCCGCCGCCGGCACCGTCGCGCCCACCGCACCGGGGGATCCGAAGCTGCGGGTCGCCCGGCTGACGTCCGACGCGCATCTGGCCCATCTGGACGGACGCGGCGACGCGGGCTTCCTGCAATACCCCTCCTGGGCCGTGGTCAAGGAGGGTTGGCGCAGCGAGGGGATCGGCTGGTACGACGCGAACGGGGTGGTGGTCGGGTCGGCCCTGGTGCTGTACCGCAAGATGCCCAAGGTGCCGTACTGGTTCGCCTATCTACCCGAGGGTCCGGTGATCGACTGGGCCGATCCGAATCCACAGCGCTGGCTCGCCCCGCTGATCGAACTCATGCGCAGGCGCAATGTGTTCACCGTGCGAATGGGTCCACCGCTGGCGTACCGGCGGTGGCAGGCGCAGACCGTCAAGGACGCGGTCAAGCACGGTCTCAAGCACCTGGACCGGGTCACCCCCGACGAGATCGACCCGCTCGGCGCCACCGTCGCCCTGCGGCTGGGCGACCTGGGTTGGCGCACATCGGGCGACGGCGCGGACGCACAGCCCCGGTACACCTTCGAGTTGCCCTTCGAGGACCGGCCGCTGGACCAGGTCAAGGCGGGCTTCAACCAGGAGTGGAAGCGGGCGATCGCCAAGGCGGGCAAGTCCGGGGTGGACATCACCGTCGGCGGTTACGAGGACCTGCCCGCGTTCTTCGAGTTGCTCCAGGTCACCGAGCGCCGCAACGGCTTCCGTCTGGGTCGCGAACTTCCGTACTACGAACGCCAGTTCCGTGCCCTGAATACCGAGTCCGCAGGCCGGATGAAGCTCTATCTGGCCCGCTTCGAGGACCGGCTGCTCGCCGCGCACACGCTGATCAGCGCGGGTTCACGGGTCTGGTACCAGACCGGCGCGTCCACCGACCACGGGCGCGGGGTGCGCCCGAGCCACGCGCTCCAGTGGCGGATGATCCAGGACGTGCACGAACGCGGCGTGCCGGTCTACGACATGCGCGGGGTCAGCCCGGTGATCGACCCGGACGACCGGCTGTTCGGCGTGCTGCGCTGGAAGCTGGGTACCAACGGGCGGGTCGTGGAGAACCTGGGCGAGTGGGAGTACCCGGTGGTGCCGGCGCTGCACAAGGCGTTCCGGGCGTACATGTCGATCCGCTGAGAGCCCCACGAGGGCCGTGCGGCTGTACGAGGGCCGTGCGGCCGTGATGGGCCATGTGGGCGAGGACCGTACCCGGCCCGCTCACCCGCGCGCGTAGTCGGCGATGCGCGGGTTGTTCAGGGTGGACGGCGGCACGTCCACGCGCGCCTCGTGAGGCGGGAACCAGCCGGCCCGGGCCAGCCGGTCGACGGCCAGGAACGGCACCACGGCCGGGTCCGGCGCGTCGTCGGCGGCCCGCAGCCCGGCGCCGGGCGCGATCGCGGCGAGTACGAAGCCGCGGTCGGCCGGGCCCGGCACGGTGACCCGATACGGCATGGTGCGCAGGCCCGCGGCGCGCAGGCCGGCCTCCGCGCACCAGTAGGCGCGCGGGTGCGCGTCCGGCGCGGGCGCGTGCACCACGATCCGGCCGGCCGGGCGCAGCACGGTTCGGGTCAGGCCGTAGAACTCCTGCGTGTACAGCCGCGCGGCGGCGCCCGTGGTGGGCCCGGGCAGGTCGGCCACGACCACGTCGAAGCGCTCCGCGGCGGCCCGCACCCACGCGAAGGCGTCGGCGCCCACGACCCGCACACGCGGATCGGCGAACGCGTCGCCGGCCAGCGCACGCAGCACCGGATCGGTGCGCGCGGGCGCGGTCTCGGCCACGCGCGCGACCACGAGCTGCACCTCGCGCACGGCCGGGTAGCGCAGCACCTCGCGCAGCGCCAGCCCGTCGCCGCCGCCGAGCACGAGCACCCGCTCGTGTCGGCCGGCCATCGCGGGGTGCACGAGCGCCTGTGCGGCCTCGCTCGCCCCCGGGGCCGCCACCCGCCGCTCGCCGTCCACGTACACCTCGGGACCGGCGCCGGTGTGGGTGAGCACCACGTCCTCGCGCGCGGACACCACCTCCCCGTCGTAGAGCGCGTCGCGCGCGGCCCGTTCGATGGCGGGCGTGTACAGCCAGGTGCCGGCCAGCAGCGCGAGCGCCGTGCCCACCGCCGCGTACATGCCCACCCGCAGCCGAAGCCGCAGATCGGTGCGGAACAACCGCAACACCACGAGCGCGCCCGCGATCGCGTTGACCCCGCCCGCGAGCAGCACGGTGCGCAGGTGGCCCAGATGCGGCAGCAGCAGGAACGGGAAGAGCAGGCCGCCGATCAGCGCGCCCACGTAGTCGGCCGCGAACAGGTCGGCCACCGCGCTGCCCGCCTCCTGCGGACGGATTCGCTGCACCAGCGTCATCAGCAGCGGAATCTCGGCCCCGATCAGCAGCCCGAGCACGGCCGAGACGGCGATCATCGGCCAGCGGTAGACGTCGTACCAGGCGAACGCGGCGTACAACACGGTCGCGCACATCCCGCCGCACACCGCGAGCAGGATCTCGGCGGCGATGAACGCCGCCGCGGCCCGGCGCGCGAGCGGTTTGGCGGCCAGTGCGCCGACGCCCATCGCGAAGACCATCACCGAGAGCACGATCGAGGTCTCCACCACCGGGTCGCCGCCGAGCGTGCCGCCGAGCGCGGCCAGTGCGAGTTCGTAGACGAGCCCGCACGCCGCGCAGACCAGCACGGCGAGCAGGACCACGAACCGCGCCGGCCCGGGCGCGATCGCGGCCGGGCGCGGCCGGGCCGCGGACACGCGCGCGATGGTCGGAGCGCGCGGCGCGGGGGAGTTCACCCGAGCACGGTAGGCGCGAAGTACGCGGGCGGCGTGGAACGCGCCGACAATTCACTCGAACCGGCTAGTGCGCATGCCGCAAGCCGGGAACCGGTGCCCGTTCACGCGTGCGGCACCGATCCCGGCGCGGGTCGATCGCGTCGGGCGGATCACGCCTGATCAGGTCGAGTCGCCCGCGTCGGGCCGGACCACGTCGGGCCGGGTGGGTCGGGTGGGTCGGGCCGGCCCCGCCTCGCCCCGCCGGCTCAGGCGATGCACGCCGACACGATCGCGGCGATCGCGATCTGGGAGGACGCGGTGACCCACACGCACGGGTGCGGTTCGCGTTCGACCACGGTGGCGCCGAGGCGGCCCGGGGTGACCAGGTCGATCACCAGGAAGGCGATGCCCATCAGGATCAGCCCGGAGACGCCGAACATCGCCGTGGAGGCGAGGCCCTTGCCGAACTCGTCGTAGGTGGTCGCGATGGCCGTGGTGACGATCATGCCCACGCCCAGCAGTGCCGAGGAAAGCACCAGTGCCGCGTTGCGATTGCGTTCGATCCAGATCTGCCGGCCCAGGTTGCCGGGCGTCAGCACGTCCACGAGCACGAACCCGAGGACCATGAGCACGATGCCCACTCCCCCGTACGCGAACGCGTAGCCGACACCCTCCGCAAGGTCCCTGAACATGGCGCCGTCCCCCATCGTCGTCGGATCATCCGATGGGGCGTCATTGTGTCGGATCGCCTCGTGTGATGGTCACATCGCGCGACTCCGGGTGTTCACGATCCGGCACTCCTGTGGATAGGTGTGCCAGGTGGACCAGACCGCACCGGCCCCGCACCGCTCGACCACCATCGCGGTGACCGCGTACGGCAACCCCGGATAGTCGCCGATCAGGCCGTACTCGTGCCCGCTCGCCAGGGTGACGATCTCGCGCACCCGCGCGACGAACGCCGTGTCCTCGAAGCGCTGGGTGAGCGCGGTGAACTCGTACTCCCACCCGCCGAGCCGGGTGGCCGCCCGGGCGGGCAACGGAGTGGCGGCGCCCGGCACGCACGCGACGGTCTCCGACACCGGTTCGCCCTCCCCCCGTGCGGGGGTGAGCAGCATCTGGTGCGACGCGCCCAGCAGCCGCAGCTCCAGCTTCAGCCCTCCGAGTTCGACGGTGCGCTCGGCCAGCGCGGGAAGCGGTGGCAGGCCCAGGCACCAGCCGAGGTCGTCCGCACGGGTGTCGGTGTACGTGGTGGTGAGTGTGGCGTGCATTCTCGCGCTCATCTGTCCGGGCAACGGGGAAGACCCACACGGGAGGCTCCCGGGGGCGGCAATCTGTTGCAAACCAGGGGACATGACTCACCGTAGGTGCCCAAAGGCACAGCGTCGTCACCCGCGAAGGTGAAAGGCACTGACACGAATGGGTGAAGGCCACCCTGTGGGCGGCCCCGACCCGCACGCGAGGATGGGCGGGTAGACCGAAACCCCGCGAAGGAGCCGTACGGATGAACCGACCGCTGCTGGCCCGACACCTGGACGGCCTGGGCACCACGATCTTCGCCGAGATGTCCGCCCTCGCCCGCACCACCGGCGCGATCAACCTCGGCCAGGGCTTTCCCGACACCGACGGCCCGGCGGAGGTGCTCGAGGTCGCGGTCGCCGCCATGCGCGACGGCGCCAATCAATACCCGCCGGGCGACGGCATCCCCGACCTACGCCTGGCCGTGGCCGAGCATCGGCAGCGCTTCTACGGGCAGACCTTCGACCCCGACTCCGAGGTGCTGATCACCACCGGCGCGACCGAGGCGATCGCCGCGGCCCTGCTCGCGCTGCTCGAACCGGGCGACGAGGTGGTCGCCCTCGAACCGTTCTACGACTCCTACGCCGCCTGCATCGCGATGGCCGGCGCACGCCGCGTCGGCGTCACCCTGCGCCCCCCACACTTCCGGCCGGACCCGGCCGAGCTGCGCGCGGCGATCACCGACCGCACCCGGGTGATCATGCTCAACAGCCCGCACAACCCGACCGGCACCGTGCTGACCCGGGCCGAGCTGGAGACGATCGCCGAGATCGCGATCGAACACGACCTGATCGTGGTCACCGACGAGGTGTACGAACACCTCGTCTACACCGGCGAGCACATCCCGATCTCCACCCTGCCGGGCATGCGCGAGCGCACCGTCACCATCTCCTCGGCGGGCAAGACCTTCTCGTTCACCGGCTGGAAGATCGGCTGGGTGTGCGCGCCTCGGGAGCTGATCGCGGCGGTCCGCACGACCAAACAGTTCCTGACCTACACCTCGGGCGCGCCGTTCCAGCCCGCCATCGCACACGCGCTGCGCCTGCCGGACGACTACTTCAGCGGGCTGCGCGAGGACCTGCGCCACAAGCGCGACCTGCTCGGCGGCGGCCTGCGCGCGGCCGGGCTGACCGTGTACGAACCGCAGGGGACCTACTTCACCACCACCGACATCACCGCGCTCGGCTACGCCGACGGCCTGGACTTCTGCCGCCGGCTGCCCGAGCTGCGCGGTGTGGTCGCGATCCCGGAGGTGGTCTTCTTCGACGACGTCGAGGTCGGCCGACCGCTGGTGCGGTTCGCCTTCTGCAAGCGCGTCGAGGTGTTGGAGGAGGCGGCCAAGCGGCTCGCGGCGACCGACTGAGCCGGACCCTCACCCGGGGCTCCGGCGGGCGTGTGTGGGGGCGGGCGCCCCCACACACCCGCGGCGGCTACGCCTCGCCGTCGGCCGCCGGCTTGTCCTCGGGGCCGTACTGCTCGTTGATCCAGTTCCCGAACGAGATGCAGGTACTGATCCACGCGCGCGTGGTGAACACGAACAGCTCGCGGTTGATGCCGGGCTCGCAGTCGAGCTGCGCCTCACCGATCAGCCGCAGCTTGCCCTCGTGCTCGTGCGTGTAGACCTTGGGCCAGAAGAACTGGCGGTGCCACTCGTCGAGCAGCTCCAGCATCCGCGGCCGGTCGGCCGGGTCGAACTCACGGTCCAGGAACATCCGGACCGTGAAGATCTCGTGCTTGTCCCCACGCAGCATGAAGTAGACGCGGAAGCCGTCCCAAGGCGCGCAGATGTCACCTTCCTCGTCGGTGAAATGGTTCACCTGAAGCTCGTCGAGGACCTGGTTGATCAGATCCGCCGACGGCTTGACGACCGGTGCGGCCGGAACGAAGGTCGACCTCGGAAGCGAGGACGGGTCGATGCTCATGAAGGATCCTCTCCAGACGTATGGACGCCATCCTCTCTCATTCGGTCCGGACCGGTGGGCCACGCCCGAGCCCTTATTCGTACTCGGTGCCGCCCTTGCGGGTCAGGTAGGCGGCGGAGACGATCTTGCCGATCGCCCGCCCGCCGACCACGTCGCTGTACCGCTCCCGAGCCGGGCGCACCACGAGCCCCTCCCGCAGGTGCGCGGCCGTGCCCGAGACCGTCTCCCGACCCTCGGCCAGCGCCAGCAGCGCGGCCTCGTCGTAGGGCCCGGCATACAGCGTCGGCACCACCGGCAGCACGGTCCGCAAGCCGCCGAGCAGGTCGGCGAGTTGCTCGGCGTCCACCCGGCGCACCGCGCCGGCGGCGTCCGCGAGCGCGATGTCGAAGACCGCGTAGCCCGGCAGCTCCGACCGACCCTGCGCCCCGTACGCCAGGTCCTGCACGCCCTGCCCGAACACCTCGCCGAACACGCCCACCCGGGCCGCGCCCGAGCGCGCGGCCAACTCCGCGGCGGCCTCGGGCAACCGGTGCGCGAGCACGCTGCGCCAGTAGAGGTTGTGCTCGTCCCGGGCCAGCGCCTGGGACCTGGCACCGAAGCCCTTCGAGGACACGAAGCTCTCGCCGGTGTCGGCCACGTAGGTGTACAGGCACGCGGTCCCGTGGACCTTCTCGGTCGCCACCACCGGCTCACCGGCCGTGAACAGCGCCGGGTAGCGCCGCACGTTCTCGATGTCGACCCACGGCAGCAGCTCGGCCGCGGGCACGATCTCGCCGCTCATGTGCACCGGGATCGGCGGCACCCACTTGACGATGCCGAGTGACTCGGCGAAGTCCTTGTCGTCGGCGAGCGCGCCCTCCCAGTCCAAGCCGGCCAGCGCGGCCGGCCGGCACACGATGCCCTGCGAGAGCTCGCCGCGCAGCCGGATCGCCCGGACCCGGTTCTTCGCCGACCCGGCGAGCCGCCCGGTGAGCCCGAGTTCCTCGATCAGCGGGTGCGGCAACACCGCCTGCTCCGGGATGTACACCGCGACGTCACCGGTGGCATAGGCCCCCTTGGCGACGACGGCGCGGTACAGCCCGACCTGGGCCAACTCCAGCGCGTCGGCGTCGGGGTGTGCGTGCACGACCAACCGCTCGACCGTGACCCTGAGTGTGGACATGAGGCGCCCCTTCCCCCGTGCTCGCTTCGGGGTGAATCCCCGTCCACGCCACGGTCCCAAGCACCCGGGCGGGGCCGCCAACGATTTACCGGCACCCTGGGACAGGATGGGGCACATGCCGAACTTCATCGAGAAGCCGACGGTCGTCGGACCCACACCATTCCAACTCAGTGGGCAAGAAGCCC
>NZ_KB889703.1 GCF_000372745.1 Embleya scabrispora DSM 41855
GCCTCGGAGCCGGCGGCCGACACCTCACGCAGCGACAGTCCACCGCGCTTTCAACCAACGAGGTGGCGGGCACGTTACGACGCCGGCGACACACCACCGTCCGCAGGCTCGCCACGCGGGTGACCGTCGGTGCCCACGACACGCCTGCTAGCATTTGCTAGCATCGACTTATGGCGAAAACACAACTCAACGTGCGCCTGGACGAGGACGCGGCCGACGCCGCCCGCCAGGCCGCCGAGACCAGGCACATGACCCTGCAGCAATACATCGAACACCTCGTGCGCAGCGACACCGATCCGCTGCGGGCGGCGTTCGTGGCGTCCGCGCGCGATGTGATCACGGAGTACGGCGATCTCATCGAGGAGCGCGCGCGTGCACCTCGCGGTTGACCTGACCTGGATCCTGGAGATCGCGCGCCTCGCAGGCGAACAGGATCCTTCCCCCGACGACTTCGGGGTGCCCCTGGCCGCGGTCGAGCGCCACAAGGCCGTCCTGTTCGATCGTGACGTCTACGACGGCGTCCACGCGCGCGCCGCCGCCCTCGCGCACACCCTGGGCCGCCTGAACTGGCTCGAGCGCTCGAACATGACGGTCGCCGTCGCGGTCGCCGTCGCCTACCTCCAGGCATCCGGCAGGTCGGTCAAACCCGGGCCCGAGGAGATCACCCGGCTCGTCGACGAGCTGCGCCGCGAAGACTGCAGCGCCCACTCCGTCACCGCCCTCCTGCGCTCCTGGCCCGCCTGACCACCCCGACCCCCGGTCGGCGGACGGGGAGGCCCGGACCCACCCGATACTCGCGAATCCCCTCGCTCTGGGAGACGAAAGATGCGGAATCCCCCACCCACGTCGATCCCCCGGCGAGCGCGCCACACAGCTCCGGCGCTGCGGCCTCACCAACGCGACGCCCTCGAGGCGATCGTCCGCGAACTGGAGAACCCCGACCCTCAAGCGG
Source organism: Embleya scabrispora DSM 41855 (assembly GCF_000372745.1). Taxonomy (GTDB): domain Bacteria; phylum Actinomycetota; class Actinomycetes; order Streptomycetales; family Streptomycetaceae; genus Embleya; species Embleya scabrispora. The sequence goes on from NZ_KB889703.1 coordinate 953, forward strand.
TCGCAAGCGCCCCGTACAGCGGACGCCGGGCCACCCGCGGTGATGGCCTGCGGCACCGGCAAGACCTGGGTCGCCGCCGGAGCGGCGGCCACCCTCGCCGCCCACGAGCGCGTCCTGGTCCTGGTGCCCACCCTCGACCTCCTCGTCCAGACCGTCCGGGCCTGGCACAGGGCCGGACGCGTCGGCGGCAACCAGCTCGCGGTCTGCTCCCTGGCCGGTGACCGGGCACTGGGCGACGCCGGGGTACAGGCGACCATGAGCGCGCCGTAACTCGCCCTGTGGGCCAACCGGGACGGGCCGCTGATCGTGTACGCCACGTATCAGTCGCTGGGGACGATCCTGGACGCCCACGCGGGTGTGTACGGGCTGCGATTGGCACCGTGGCGGCTGGTCTGCATCGACGAGGCACACCGAACGAGCGGTTGGCTGGGGAAGGAGTGGGGGCCGTCCACGACGACGAGCGGCTCCCGGCCGGGGGGCGGCTGTACCTGACCGCGACCCCGCGCGTGTGGGAACCGCCCGGCAACAGCACGTACGGCGAGGGCACCGGCGAAGGCGAGGCCGAGCGGCCGTCGGTCCTCGCCGGCGACGCGGCGTGGGAGGACCCGGGGGCGGCGGGCCCGGCGGGTGGGATCGAGGAGCCCACCGACGGCGGGGACGGCCAGGGAGACGAGGACGAGGGTGACGCCCGGCCGCCTCGTGTGCGCGGTGGACGCCCGGTCCATTCGTCGCTGCCGCCTCACGCGGTGGCGTCGATGGAGGACGAACGGATCTTCGGCCCCACCGTCCATCGGCTGGAACTCGCGGCAGGGGTGCGTCTTGGCCTGCTCGCGAGACCGCGGATCGTCGTGGTCGACGTGGCCTACCCCACCGTCCAGGGTTTGGCCACGGCCGGCGGTGTCGATCTCAACCGGGGGCCGGGCCGGCGCGGCCTGGAGGAGGTCGAGGAGTACCGGGCCGCACGCCTGGCCGCCCTGCAAGCCGCCGTCCTTCGCGTCGCAGCCAACCAGGGGCTGACAGGCGACGGGACACGTCGGGGACGGGGCGCGTCGTCCGGGCCCCGACAAACGTCCGCGTTCGGATGGTCATGGAGGGCAGACGCAGCATCACACCGGTCGGAATTCCGTCCGGACTGGATTCAGGCCCGCCCGCCTGGTCCAGGTCCTCGAAACCGAGAACCACCTGCTGCGACGCACCACCCCCGACACCGGTCCCCTGCGTCTCGCCCGCGCGAGCGAACGCGGGAGGCGCCCGTCGACCACCGCGTGAACGCGCGTTCGCCCGAGGCGCGGACGTCGACCACCGAGCGCATCCGGCCCTGGCGCCTGCGGTCACAACACGCCGAGAACGTGCATTTCAGGCCACAGGGCGGGGCACCTCAAGGAGGGCTTCGTCGCAGAGCCGTCAAAAGGGCGGGTCGTCGGCGCATCCCTCGGCCTCTGCCCAAGGGTCGTCGGCGCTCGCCGGGCGTCGGCACGAGTCGGGGTCGAACATCCGCGCCAGGGTGCGGTCCAGTCCGTCGCCGTCGTGGTCGACCTGCCGCATCCACGGCACCGAGCCCATCGCGCGGCCGAGTTCGACCGTGACGCACTCGTCGAGAACCGCGCGCACCGCGTCGGGCACGGGATCGTCGACCAGACACAGCCACCCCAAGGCGGCGCACACACGATCCTCGGCGCGGCGGGCGGGATCGGACCAAAGGGCGTGGGTGAAGGCGGCGGCGTCCTCGTGCCGGTGTTCCCGGGCCAGTTGCGCGATCGCCAGGAGCAGGCTCGCGCGGACACGCCCGTGGTCCTCGGCCAGGAAGCGGTCGTGCAGCGCGGTGGAGATCTCGCCCGCCCGGCTTGTCAACGCCGCCAGGACATACGCGGCCGCCTCCCGGATCTCGGGGTCCGGGTCGTCCAGGAGCGCGATCGGGATGTGCGCGTCCGCGGCGATCGCGTCCCGCGCCGCCTCGACCGTCCAGTTCTGGAAGTAGCCGCCCATGTCGAAGTGCCAGGGATCGTCCTCGAGGGAATCGGCGACCTTGAGCAGATCGGCGCGGGAGCCGTCCTCCCAACAGTTGCGGCGCGCCACGGTCGCGACCAGGGTGAGTGCGTCCGCGCGAGGGTGTGTGGAGGGGTCGGCGGCGATGCGCAGCAGGAACGGGACCGCGAGCGGCGCGACCGAACAGCGCGTGCCCTGATGGCAGATCGAGCTCCACAACGCCCCGAGCGCCCCTTGTGCCGCCGCCGGGTCGGCGGACCGCGTCCTGTTCAGATAGTCCGGGACGTTCACGCCCGAGCCGTGGGTGTGGGCGAACCGGTTCCACGGCACCTGGTCGTAGACGAAGCCGTCCCGCACCTCGACCGGCATCCGGGCCACCACCACCCGCACGTCCCGATCGGTCCCCTCCCACCGCTCCGACCAGTGCTCATGCACTCGCTCCGCAGCGCTCCACGCCTGACGCAACGACTCGCTCCACGCCTCGTACAGCGCCTTCGCGTCGACACTGTCGTCCATCCTCGCCCGACCCCCGAATCCCCCGCCCGGCGCGACCGCGACCCTCGACGCGCCGTCACACGCCCCCCGACCCTCCCCGGGCCGGCGGACGCGCAGCGTACCCGGCGCCACCGACACGGACGTGCCGGCTTGTGTAGGCCCTGAGTTGGTCACTGAACGCTGACGCAGTCTTCGAAGAAGGGCGCGAAGGTGTCGAGGGCGTTCTTCCAGTGTGGCGCGACCGGGTTCGGATCGCGTACGCGTGGTTCGATCTGCTCACGAACCGCGAGGTGGAGGACCTTGAGCGCGGTCCTGTTTGGTCGGAGGTCGCCTTCCGCCGTCGCGGGCCTCGGGCAATATCGAAACCCCAGGGCCGACCGGGTGGTCGGGCGCTGCTATCGCTGCCCGGACTGCGGCGGCCGGCACCCGACGAGTCGGGTGTAGCGGATCCACGCCCCGACTCGCCGGCCCGCCACCGATGCGTGACGTCCCGTCGGGGTCGGCGGTGGAGCCCGCTCGCCGATGAGCTGTCAGAAGGGCGGGGCGTCGACGGACCACCCGGTCTCTCCCCAGGAGTCGGGGAAGGCGGTGCGGCGTCGGACGGGGCCGAGCATGTGCTCGAGGGTGCGCGTCAGTCCGGCGCCGCTGTAGTGGTCGACCTGCCCTATCCAGGGCACCTCGGCCATCAGGCGGCCGAGTTCGGGCGTGACGAGATCGGCCAGGACGGCACGCAGCTCGGCGGGCGGCGGATCGTCGACCAGGCACAGCCACCCCAGCGCCGCGGCGACGCGGACCTCGGCGGGGCGTTCGGGGTCCGTCCAGCACGCGTGGGTGAAACCGGCCGCGTCCTCGTGACGGTGCTCCCGCGCCAACTGCGCGATCGCCAGGACCAGACCCGCCCTCAGACGAGGGACCTTCTCGACGCGCAGGCGCTCGTGCAGGGCGGCGGAGAACTCCCCGGCGCGGCCCGACGAGGCCGCCGACACGCATGCCGCCTCCTCCCGCACCTGCGGATCCGGGTCGTCCAGGAGGGCGATCGGGATGTGCGCGTCGGCCGCGATCGCGTCGCGCCCGGCCCGCACCGACCAGTTCTGCAGGTAGCCGCCGCCGTCGAAGTGCAGTTCGTCGTCGGGGTCGGCGACCCGCAACAGACGCTCGCGGGACCCGTCGCCCCAGTGGTTGCGACACGCCACCGCGGCGACCAGGCCCAGCGCGTTCGCCCGTTCGTGCCCGAGACGGTTCGCGGCGATCCGCAACAGGAACGGCACCGCGAGCGGCGCCACCGAACCCGTCGTGCCCTGATGACACACCGAACCCCACAACACCGAGCACGCGCGCATCGCCCCGGTCGCGTCCGCGGAACGCATCAGCTCCAGGTGGCCGGGCACGTCCTCGCCCGAGCCGTACGCGTGGGAGAACCGACCCCAGGGCACCTCCCCGAGGAGGAACCCGTCCCGAACCGCCCTCGGCAGGCCAGCGACCACGACCCGCACGTCCAGCGCGGTCCCCTCGTACACCTCGAACCCGTCCACACACGCCCGCCGGTAATCGAACACGAGTTCCTCGGACGTCACGATCGCCTCCCACGGATGTCACCGGCCGAAGCACTCTTGCGTACCACCGGACACCGACACCACCTCACGGAAACGCGATCCGCACACCGGGGGCAGGACACCACCACGGCACAGTCGCCCGAGCCCGCTCGACAGGACCGACCGCCGCCCCGCAGCCGTCCTCGCGCCGGGCCGACCCGGACCGGTCGTCCCGCGTCGGCGGTGTACACCCGCGACCGGCGGAGGCGACCGGACCTGCCCTTCCCGGTGAAATCCTCCGATCCGTGAGGCACGCCGACCGTGCGTCGCGCCGGCCGGGAACCGGAACCCGCCCGGGTGAGGCTCCCGGGGGGCACCGATACGCTGGGGCGATGACCGGGTTCGACGACACCGACCGACGGCAACTCGCCCTGTTGTTGCACGAGTACGCCGAGCACGTCCTGGACGAGTCGGCCCTGCTGCGGGTGCGGACGAAGTACGGGGACGTGTACCTCGAGATGTTCCGTACGTTCCCCCCGGGCACCACCGACGGCTACTTCCACTCGATCGACCGTCTGCTGCCGCCGCTCGGCGCGCGGGAGAACCGATTCACCCCCGATCACGAGATCCGACTCGCCGTCCTGGTCCACGCGTACGCCGAACACGAACTCGACCAGTGGACCGCGCTGGAGACACGTACCACCCGCGGGCCGGTCCACATCGGGATCACCAACTCGACTCCCCCCAGCGGGACCCACGACGACGCCCGATCGCTCGATCACCTCCTCCCCGCACCGGGCATCGACGACCGAATCGACACCCGCTGAACCCGCGGGAACGAGGCGGATCCCGTGGGCCCGCACGCGGGTTGCGGACGCGGGAGGGGGCGGGGCGGACGGCCGGTCCTCGGGTCGCGGCCGCGTCCGTGGCGGCTGATCGACGCCGCCGGCGCCCGCGACGCTCCCCCGACGCGCGGAGGCTCTTCGACGAACGGCTCGACGCTCTCGCGGATTGCGTGCGCTCCTCTCCCGCCACGCAAGGCCGCCATTCTCCGGCGGCGACGCTCCCGCGAGGTACGGAGCCCGGTCGTCGCGCGCTCCGGCGGCCGGTATAAAAGCCCGGTGTGCGCGAGCGGCGACTTCCGCGAGGTCACGCCGGCCGGCGAGCCGATACGCGAGGTCGACCACGTCCGGGATCTCGCCGGAGGCGGCCGGAACCACCCGGAGAACGTGATCGCCGCCGCGGGGCGGGTCAGTCGGCGGGTGCCCCGTCCCGGCGCTGGGGTCGTCCCAGTAGGCGTTGCATGTCCTGTTCGATCGCGTCCAGGAGTTCCGCGCCGAATACGCAAAGGGTGTGTTCCCAGGGGTGCCCGAAGGTGCCGAATCGCAGGTCCTCCGCGAGGAAGACGTGGTAGTCCCCGTCCGGGTAAGGGCCGAACGGCCAGCCCTCGCGCGAGCGCCCCTCGAGCACGCGCGGCAGGAACATGTCGGTCTCCGGGATATCGGGGCGCAGCCGGTAGCACGTGTGTTGCCAGTCCAGGATCCACAGCGACTCCCCCGGCGCGCAGCAGGCGGCGAGCCCGTCCTGGACGACGTCGACCAGGCGGTCGAGGTTGCGGTCGCCGGGGTCGTCGCGCAACGCGTCCAGGCTCCACGTGATCGACGGCGAAGGCTCCGTGATCCCCGGAAACTCGCACACACCGGCCCTGAACGCGAACCGGGCGTCGAAACGGTCCCAGACATCGGTGTATTCGGGACGGGACAGGTGGCGCAGGCGTTCGACGGTCACCGGGCGAACCTATCGTCGCGTGGCCCGTCCGCCGGTGGTGCCGGCGCCTCGACCGGTCACCCGCCCTCGCAACCGAGGTCGTGAGGACGGTCGTCGGGCGCGCGGCGTGGCGGGCGTACACGGTCGCGCCGTCGTCGACCACGAGGAAGTCGCCCCGGGGACCGACGGGTTCGGGTTCGGCGGTCGCCGGCGCCGCCGGTGCGTCGTGCCGGCAGCGCTCTCGTCCTGTGGGCTCCCTCCTGCATGACGGGCGGTACTACGACCCATACCGCCTGTCACGCTCGCTGCTTGACATCTTCTCCATTGGGAATCCCGGTCCTCCCGGATCGGCCGCTCGTACACGCCGGTCGGGCGCTCCGACGTGATCGTGACGTGCGTGTCCGACACCGGGCCGCGCTCGTCCGGCCACGTCGTCGTGCCGTGCCCGGCGTGGGAGATCACCCAGTCGGTATCGGCGACCGCCGCGTACTCCCCGGTCCCGGGCGATCCCTCGGGGACGGCGACCGTGAGCGGCGCGTCGTCGGGCAGGCCCGCCAAAGCCTCGCGGAGCCGGCCCACCGTCCACGCGTCCGCGACGTGATGGACACGCTCGTACGCGGTCGTCGGGCCCGCCTCTCGTTCGAGTGCGACGGCTTCCGGGGGCGTGACGGTCGGGTCCGTCGTCACCGGGCTCGACGTGCGATCACCGGAGGCCGGTCCCTCCACGGCCATCGGGGGGACGCCGGAGCAGGCTCCCGGTCGGAGGCTGTCGTGTGTCGGGTGTCAGTGTGGCGTGGTCGGTTCGGGGTGCAAGCGGATGCCGAAGGTGGTCTCAACGTCGGTCACCAGGCCGACCAGTGTGTCGGCGAATGCGGTCGCTGTGGCGTTCTCTCGGGCGACGATGGTCAATGCCCGGAGGGTCGAGCACCAGATGCCGGGGCCCAGGGGCGAGTCGGGTTGGTGTCCGAGTTGTTGGATCAGCCAGCCCGCGCTTGCGCGTTGGGTTCCGTCCGGGGTGCGGTGGACGGGTCCTCCCGCAGCGCGTAGGGCTGTGGCTTGGTGGGCGGTGACGGGCGGGTTGAGGAAGACGGAGCCGACCTGGCGGGCGTCGGGGCCGTGGGTGGGCAGCAGGAGTCCACGCGCCCTGCGGTCGGCCGCTACGCCGGCGGCGGCTTCGGCCAATGGTGGGGTCGCCCCGAGGGGGACGTCGAGGGATTGCGCCAGGTGCCGGTAGGTGATCGGTGCGGCGTGGGCGCGTGGCGTCAGGCGCAGGGTGACGTCGAGGATGGTGAAGCGGCGGGGTTCGGTCTTGAAACGGCTGGTGCGGTAGCCGAATCGGCATTGTTCGCGGGTCAGGCGCACGGTGCGGCCGGTGTGGTGGTCGTGGGTGGTGAGGGTGGTGAGGGTGTCGGCGATCTCCTGTCCGTAGGCGCCGGCGTTCTGTACGGGTGCGGCGCCTGCGGTGCCGGGGATGCCGGTCAGGTACTCGATTCCGGAGAGGCCGTGGGCGACGGTGTGCGCGACGAGGTTGGCGAGGGGTTCACCGGCGCGGGCGGTCACCTCGACGGTGCCGTGTGGGCCGTGGGTGGTGGTGATGCCGCGGGTGGCCATGATCACCACGACGCCGCGGTGTCCGGCGTCGGGCGCCAGGACGTTGCTGCCGGTGCCCAACACCCACGGACGGCATGGCAGTCGCGCGACGAGGTCGGGCCAGGTAAGTGGGTCGGTGTGGGTGTGGAGTCGGTCGGCGGGGCCGCCGAGGCGCAGGGTGGTGTGATCGGCGAGAAGGTCACCCATGGTGAGCCTCCGAGGTGGGGGTCAGGTGGCGGTGATGGTCTTGCGGGCGAGGGTGCGCAGTGAGGCGAGGCGGGGGCCGGGTGGGCCGTGGTAGACGGCGTTGGTGCAGATGGCGATGTAGCGGCCGGTGGTGGGGGCGAGGAAGAGGCTCGTGCCGGTCCAGCCGTGGTGGTAGACGACGTTGCCGTCGTCCGCGACCAGCCACGCGAGTCCCCGGTCGAGGCCCGGTTCGATCGGGGCCTGGGGCGCGCGGGAGGTGGTGAGCCAGGTGTGGAGCGGGTGTTCGGGGTCGAGGAGGTGTTCGGCGTAGCCGGCGAGGTCGTTCGCGGTGGTGAAGGTGCCGGCGTGGCCGGCGGTGCCGCCGAGGAGGGCGGCGTTGTCGTCGTGGACGCCGCCCCAGATCCGGGGTGCCCCGGTGAGGCGCTGTTCCGTGGGTGCGACGTGCGAGTGCGTGTCCGACTCGCCTCGCCGGCCTCGGTCGATGACGAAGCGTTCCTGGCCACCACCGCACCGATCCCATACGCTCGAAAAGCGGTCATTTTGTGTCATTTGGCAAGGAGTGTGTATGCGGGCGACATGGAAGGGGTCCGTCTCATTCGGGTTGGTGAGCATCCCGGTCGAGTTGTATCCCGCAACCGTTTCGGAGAGTCGCTCCGCTGCGCATCAGGTTCACGTGTAGGTTCTCGTTTTTCGTTGCGTCTCGTCTCACTCCGACCAGGCATTCTTCACCCTGTTCCGCCCCGTGCCGGAGGGTTGCGGTCTCAACGATGACGGCTCTGACTCGTTGTGATCACGGCATGCCGGGACGGTTCTCTTGATTTCGGACTTCGAGCAGCCGGCGAAGGCGCCGGATCTCCGCAACGAGGCGGGGGATGTCGTGGCGGGCGTTGGCGATGAACTGGGCGTTCTCGTCCCAGCGTTTGTCGGCGACGTCGACGTAGCGTGGGTCCTGGACGAGGGTCGCGGCCACGATTTGTTCATGGTCGAAGTCCGGCCAACGCTCACCGAGCCCGGTGTCCGGGACAGTGCTGACGGCGACGAAGCTCATGGCTTCGTCGTCGTCGAGTTGTCGCACGTGCCATGGACCGGGGGTCGTGGCCGCGGCGAGTTCCTCGATCTCGGTGAGGTCTTCGTCGGTGAGAGGCTCGGAAGTATCCATCCGGACGTCGGCTCCTTGCTTTCGAACATGGTTGCGTGAACCATGCCTCGGCGCGGACCGGGACGGCCAGGGAGAATTCGCCGACGCAGATGGGATGGAGTAGGAATCGGCCGGGTTGGATGGGATGGTGCTCGGCACCTCGTCTCGCTCCGGCGAGTCACGGTCGTCCCGTTGAGGCTCGTGATCAGCGCCATCGATCACGCTCCGGTCGGCACGACGCAGGCTCACCGTTCCCGAGGCCGCCCTCACCCGCCACGATCCGTCCCCGCACCTGTGGTCGACACCGCCGACTGTGATTCACGGTGCCGGCGGCGGGGCGGCCTTGGTCGGGAGCGAGGTCGCCCCGACCACTGGCGTGTCACACGGCGACCAACTGCCGCCGGCGGTCACGGTCTTCGTTCCCCGCGTCCTGCTGCTTGATCGGCTGGGTTCGCAAGTAGTTGTCCCGGAGCGGTGTTTCGGAAGGCCCGGTCGCCCAGGGCCGGTTGATCCGGCTGGTGACCTCGGGTTCGTCCTCGGGGCGCGAGGCAACGAAAGGTCGGCCGCCGACTCGTTGGCGTATGGGATGTGAAGAGGTCCGAGATGCGGTGAGGCTGTCGGCGAGCGCCGAAGCCCGGTGAAGGAGACCGAGGCGTTCTCCCCCTGGAGCGCGGTGTGGTCGCCGCCGTCGACCGGTGCGTGCCCACCGCGACCGCCCGGTGCGGAACGCCGGAGTGGAGCCCCGCCCGCCGGCCGGCCCCGAGGTCGGTGACGGGCCTGGTGCCGGTCACAGGCCGCGGCGTCGAAACCGTTCACCTCGAGCAGCTACCGAAGCCGACGCGGAGACCTTGCACCGACTTCGCGACCGCCGCGGTCCCGCGGATCGCCGGCTTCGTCTCCCGCTCCGGAACCCCGGCCGTCACCGCCACGCCGGCCCGGGGCCGGGACGAAGTACGAGGGGTGGAAACCGCGGCCCGCCCCGAGACGGCGGAGCCGGCCGAGAGGGTTACCGGCTCGGGGTGTCGATCGTCTCGTGAATCCCCCGTTTCCCTTCGTCCCGGAGAGAGCCGGGACGCGTCGCGCCCGAGTCGGGAAACCCCCGACGCAGTCGGCACCGGCGAACTCGGCCGTACCGGAGACGGTCCGGGTGTACGACCCGTGACTCCCGTCCTGGAAATCGAGCTTGGCGGTCCGACGGCCGAGGTAGACCCAGGGCGGCGGACCGCGGCCCGAAGGCGGTTGGCTAGCTGTTCCGTCTCCGAGAGGGTGAGACGGGCGCCGTCTCGCCGGATCCGACGGACGGGCCGGAGGCGAGGTCGAGGAGCGTCATCTTGTCGTGGTCCGGGCTGCCGGGCGGCGCCATGTAGATGACGAGGCGCTGGCCTTGTGCTCGGTTGAGGGACAGCCCTTCGTGTGAGAGCGTCATCGTGCCGACCTCCGGGTGTCGGAGCGTCTTCTCGCCGTCGCCGATCGTGTGCACTTCGTACCGCTCCCAGAGCCGGTTGAAGTCGGGGCTCTTGACGATTAGCTCACCTACGAGTGCGGCGAGATCCGGGGCATCCGGATCGGTGCCGGCGATCGCCCGCAACTGGGCGACGCACCCCTTGGCCTTCTGTTCCCAGTCCGTCCACAGCTCGCGGGCAGCCGGGTGCAGGAAGGTGTACCGGACGGTGTTGCGCTGCCGCTCCGGCCAGTCGGTGATGCCGTGGAGCAGCCGCAGCCCGCCGGGGTTGGCCGCCAGCAGGTCGTTGGTGCGGCTCACGACGTACGCCGGGTTGGGCCGGAGCGTCTCCAGAAGCTGCGTGAGGGTCGGACGGACCCGCCGTGACGGCAGGGGACGGGGCTCGGATGCACGCCGCGCCGCGCGCGCCGCCAGCTCGTGCAGGAAGCCGCTCTCCTCCTGGTCGAGGCGGAGCGCGTTGGCCAGCGCCTCGACCACGGAGGGGCTCGGATGGGTCTCCTTGCCGCGTTCCAGACGTATGTAGTAGTCGATGCTCACACCGGCCAGCGCCGCCAGCTCTTCCCGGCGCAGACCCGGCGTACGGCGCGTGCCGGTTCCGGCGGGCAGTCCGACGTCTGCCGGGCGTACGTCGCCACGGCGAGCCCGCAGGAACTTCCCGAATTCGGTCATGTCGTCATTCTGCCGGCGTGTGATCAGGGGTCCAGCCCGGAGCCTGACCCTGTTGCACCCACCTATGGCGCACCCCGGGAGATCACGGTCTGCCTCGCCCTCGCGAGCCTCACCAGTCTGGACGGATGACCACTCTCGAACCAGTCCGCGCCGTACAGGATGCCCGGCAACGCACGGCCGCACCGAAGCTGATCCTGGCGACCACGTTCATGGGCATCTTTCTGCTCAACCTCAACACCATGGCGATGAACGTGGCGCTGCCCGCGATCGCGCGGACCTTCGGCGGCAGCACGGCGGGGCTGCAATGGATCGTGGACGCCTACACGCTGATGTTCGCCGCACTCCTGCTTTCCTCGGGCACGCTCTCCGACCGCATAGGGGCGAGCCGCGCGTACGGCGCCGGCGTCGCGGTCTTCACGATCGCCTCGGCGGCCTGCGGACTGGCGCCGGGGCTGGGCGAGCTGATCGCCGCCCGCCTGATCCAGGGGAGCGCGGCGGCGATCATGCTGCCCTCCTCGCTGGCCCTCGTCCGGCAGGCCTTCCCAAACGCGGCCGAACGGGCACGGGCCATCGCGCTGTGGACCGTTGGCGGAGCCGTCGCGGTTGCCGCCGGCCCGGTGGCCGGCGGGGTGCTGTCCAGCACTCTGGGCTGGCGGGCGATCTTCGTCGTCCACCTGCCCGTCGGCATCGCCACCCTCGCGGTGTTGACCCGCGTGGAGCGCTCGCCGCGCCGTGCCACGCCGCTCGATCCGTACGGTCAGCTCACGGCGATCGTCGCGCTCGCGGCGCTCACCTTCGCGGTGATCGACGGAGGGGAGAACAGCTTCGGCGAGCCCGTGGTGCTGGGCTGCCTGGGGCTCGCCGCGGTGGCGACGGCCGCGTTCATCATGATCGAGGCACGTACCGCCGCGCCGTTGGTCCCGCTCGACCTCTTCCGTTCGCGCACGGTGACGGTTTCGGTCGCGATCGGCTTCGTCGTCAATGCCGCGTTCTACGGGCTGGTGTTCGTGCTGAGCCTGTTCTTTCAGGACGTTCTGAACCTGTCCGGCATGGCCGCGGGGCTCATGTTCCTACCGATGATGGCCGTGATCGCCGGAGCCAACCTGGCCTCGGCCAGGGCTGCGGCACGCTTTGGGCCGCGGATGCCGATCGCCATGGGACAAGCGATCTTCGCGCTGGCGATGATCGGCCTGCTCTGGATCGACGAGGGCACCAGCAGACCGGTGATCGCGGCGATGCTCATCCCGGTCGGCCTCGGCCTGGGTTTCCTCGTACCTTCCCTGACCGCCATCCTGCTGAACGACATCGCCGCAGATCGGGCCGGAATGGCCGCCGGGATCCTGAACTCCTTCCGGCAGACGGGCGGCGCGCTCGCCGTGGCCGTCTTCGGAGCCTTGGTCGCGGACCGGGGTGAGTTCATGGTGGGCCTGCGGGTAGCCTTGTGCGTCGCGGCTGTGATGCTGATAGCCACCACGGCCGCAGCCTGCATGCTGCCGCGCAGCCGTAGCTGACAGGACGGTGACGGGGATGTCTGGCGCGGGCCCGGTAATCGTCAACCGCCCGCTTGTCCAGCAGAGTACTCAGCACCTGCTCGGCTGAACCCGGTGAACCTGCGCCGGCGCCCTCGGCCACCCCACCGGCGGACCGTAGGATCGAATCCACGTCACCGCCGCCGTACGCACCACCCCATCCGCGCGGCTCGAACAGACCCACCCCGGCGCCCTCATCGTCATGCCTGGGGCACCTTGCGTCCGGGCGAAGCGCAGGTGTGGGAGGTGTCGATCGTGGGCGCGGTCGGGCGATCACCATTCGCCCGGCGCCGGTGGTGTCGGGTCGGGTCGCAGTATCTCACTCGGGGGTGTAGTCGGCGCAGGCGAGTAGAAAGCCCTTGGGGGCTTGGGCGTTGGGGACGGCGGCGGCGATGACGCATCCGCGCGGCAGGACGGGCCGGGTGGGCGGTCGCGGTCGGGTGTCGGCCGGGTCGTGCCGGGTGGTCGCCGCGGCGTACGCCCGGCCGAGTTCGCGGGCCGCCAGGTATTCCGAGCAACTCGGTTGTGACTCGTGGGCGAAGCAGCCGTGGTCGGCGGCCTTGACCACGCGGTCGGATCGTGGGTCGAGGCCGCGTGCGCGCAGTATGCGGGCCTTCTCCAGGGCGGCGTTGGTCTCGGCGATGGAGGGTTGGGCGGGCATGCGCGGGATTGCCGGTCCGGCAGGGGCGCGGGTCCCGCCGGCCGCCGTCGGGGCGTCCTCGACGGCGGGCGCTGCGGGCGGCGGCTCGGCTTGCGCGGGAGCGCCCGTGCCGGCCGTCGGGGAACCGGGAGTCGTCGCCCCGGACGGTGGGGGGTCGACCGCGTCGGGGCCCGGTGTCGGCGGTTTCGTCCCGGTCTCCTGTGCCGCTTCCGCGCGGGGGTGGCGGTCCTGGGTCTGCGTGCACGCGGCCGTCATCAGGACCGCGCTTGTCGCGACGACAACGGCGACGATGCGTCCGGTCACGGCATCGGCGCCGATACGGCCGATGCGTCGCGCGCGGTTCATGATGTGACTCCTCGATGGATGAACTCGGCGTGTCCGCCGGGGAGATCATGCCGGGTAGGAGCAGAGGAAGCGACAGGGAATCCGCTCTCCTGTTCATCCGGCGTCCGAAGGCCCCTCGCCAGAGTGGCTTCCGGCCCTGTTCGCAAGCCAGATAAATCTTCGTCGTCAGCCCGCCGCGCGAGCGCCCGAGTGCGTGGTCGTCGGGCTCGACGGCGACACCGCCGGGCGGCTCCCTCTGGAGTGCCCCTTTTTGCGGGCCCCGGCGGCGTGTTGGTGCGCGCGGCAGATCGTGGAGTCGACGTTGACGTCCCAGGTGATCGGTCCCTGTGCGTCGGCCTCGGCCTGGAGTCGCTCCAGGACGCGTTTCCAGGTGCCGTCGCGTTGCCATCGACGGAACAGGCCGTAGACCGTCTGCCACGGCCCGTACCGCTCCGGAACGTCACGCCACGGAACCCCGGCCCGCGTCCGCCACCGGATCCCGTCGATCAGCTGCCGTTTCGTCCGTATCGGTGGCCTTCCGGACTTGACGCCGACCGGCAACAGCGGTTCCAGGCGCGCCCATTGACCATCCGTCAGATCTCCCCGTCCCACACGATGATCATGACAGATCAAGATCAACTTCTGAAACAGGCCCTAGGGGTGGTCGTGTCGACGACCAGGGGGCACTCGTTGTCGGGAGAAGCGCCCTGGTACATCGACAACAGGTCCTTGTTGTCCCCTCCCCACGGGTTCGCATGCAACTGCATCAAAGGGATCCACACTTCGTCGTTCGTCAGGTCCTCGATGGGGGTGTAAACGAGCGAGTTCGCCGGCGCACCATGCGGGCTGAGGCGGTCCCGGACACGTCACAGAGGCCCTGAGCCACCTGGAGAGTGCGGCTACTCGCACCGGTGCCGATCACGCATCGGCGCCGGCGCTTGGGTCCGGGTGAGGCTGGTGGCCGTTGCGGGTCGTGATCGTCGGCCGGGCCGGAGCGGGTCGCCGCGGAGTTCGGTACCCGCGGACTGCTCGACGGCTACCGACGCGGGCAACGTCCTCACCCGGATCCGGGTGCTCACCACGAATCGGGCGGACGGGTCGAATGCGCCGTCGACGTGTTGGTGCCTGCCGGGCGCCATCCCTCTCGTCTCCCGTTCGTCGGGGCCGGCCGGCTGCCAGACTGGGGCGGTGACTACGGCGAAATCGGCGGCATCGCAGGGGCTTCCGGCGTCGAGGCTGGGCAGGAAGTTCACGCTGCTGTGGTCGGCCTCGTCGGTCTCCGCCGTGGGTGACGGCATGCGGGACGCGGCCCTGCCCTTGTTGGCCGCCACGGTGTCGTCGTCACCGAGCGCCGTGGCGTTGGTGACGGTGGCCGGAACGCTGCCCTGGCTGGTGATGTCCTTGGTGGGGGGTGTCCTGGCCGACCGGTTCGACCGGCGGCGCCTGATGTGGCAGGTCGACCTGGTGCGCGCCGTGGTGGTCCTGGGCTTCGCCGCGTGGGTGCTGGTCGCGAGCCCGCCGTTGGTGGTGCCGGCCCTGCTGGCCTTCGTGCTCGGATGCGGCGAGACGGTCTTCGTCAACGCGTCCACGTCCGCCCTGCCGGATGTGGTGCGGCCCGAGCAACTCGAGGCCGCCAACGGTCGTCTGGAGGGCGGTCTCATCGTCGGCGGACACTTCGTCGGCCCGCTGCTGGGCTCCGCCCTGTTCGTCGTCGGCGCGGGGTACCCGTTCGCCGTGGACGGCGTCTCCTTCGTCCTGGCCGCCGCGCTGGTGGCCGCGTTGGGTCGGTCGAGCGCGAGCACGCCGTCACCTCGTCGCCCGGTGGCGGCGGACATCCGCGAGGGCGTTCGCTGGACCTGGACGCACCGCGGGATCCGGCTGCTGGCCATCGTGGCCGCAGTGGCGTCGATGGCCTTCTATCTGGCGGTCACCATGCTGGTGCTGCTGTTGACGAAGACCCTGGGGGCGTCGCCCGTGGCGTACGGCATGGTGTTGGCCTCGGGTGCCGTCGGCGGAGCGTTGGCCGGCGTCACCTCGGGCCGGCTGCGCAACCGCCTCGGCCTGACGGCCAGAATCGGTCTGTCCTTCTTCCTGATGGGAGCCTCACTGCTGGGTCTGGGGGTCGGCTCCTCCGTGGCCTTGGCGGCCGTCTTGTATGCCGTGGCCAGTTTCGGTGTGGTGACCTGGAACGTGCAGGTGGTCTCCCTCAGGCAACGGGTCGTACCGCGTCGGCTTCTCGGTCGGGTCAACAGCTGCTACCTGTTGCTGAGCCGTCTGGGGATCTTGGTCGGCGCCGGGCTCAGCGGCTGGCTCGGTTCCGCGTTCTCCGTGCGCACCCCCGCCATTCTCGGCGGTGTCGTCCTGCTCGCGTCCCTCGTCGTGGTCCCCAGGTTGGCGAGTCTCGAGGCGGTTCGAAGCCGACCCGCCGGACTCGACGGCGCAGCCGATCCGGATCCGGATCCGGTCGACGATCCGACGCTCCCCCGGTGACCGGGCACCGCTTTCCGCAAGGCCGGGCGCGACTCCCACGGCGCCCGTCCCGTCCACGGTCACCGAACGACCGCGTACGCCTGTTGCCCACGCGGACTCGCCGCCGCCAGCACGCCGCCGTGCGAGTCCGGGCCCGTGGCACACACCTTGCCCAGGGTCATCGGCGCGACCGTCTGCACCTCGTGGCCGCGCCGGCGAAGCTCGGTCAGGACGGCCGGATCGAACCCGTCCTGCTCCACGACCGCGGCCAGTGGCCGCGCCCGACGGGGCGTGAACGAGCTCGGTACGTGATCGGTGTGGAAGGTCGCCGCTTCCACCGCCTGCTGGGGGCTCATGCCGAAGTCGACGTGGTTGACGAAGAAGTTCAGGGTCCACTGGTCCTGTTGGTCGCCGCCGGGCGTACCGAAGGCCAGGTAGGGCGCGCCGTCCCGGAGCGCCAAGGTCGGACTGAGCGTCGTACGGGGCCGTTTGCCGGGAGCGACGGAGTTGTTGTGCCCCTCGTCCAACCAGGCCATCTGGCCTCGGGTGCCCAGCGGAAATCCGAGACCGGGGACCACCGGGGAGCTCTTGAGCCACCCGCCACTGGGGGTGGCGACCACCATGTTGCCGTCGCGATCGGTCGCACTCACGCAGCACGTGTCGCCCTTCGCCGCCGTCCGCTGCAGGACGGTCGGGATGCCGTCGGCCAACTGCCGCAGCCAGTCCGGGTCGCCGGAGGAGGCGGACACGTCCAGTACCGGGGGAATCCACGGTTTCCGACCGTCTGGGGAGCCGGGGCGCAGGACATCGGACGCCTCGGATCCGATCAGGGTCCGGCGGGCCGCCGCGTAGACGGGGTCGAGGAGGCCGGCCAGCGGCACGTCGGCGTGCTCCGGGTCGCCGTACCACGCCTCCCGGTCCGCGAAGGCCAACTTGGCGGACTCGATCACCGTGTGCACGTGGTCCGCGCTCCCGAAGCCCATCGCGTTGATGTCGAAGCCCTCCAGCAGGGCCAGTTGCTGGAGGAAGACCGGGCCTTGGGACCAGGGACCCGCCTTGTGCACGCTGTGACCGCGGTAGTCGAGGGCCACGGTGGCCTCGACGGGTACCCGCCAGCCGGCCAGGTCGTCACCGGTGAGCAAGCCGCCGTTGTGCCGGCCGGTGGAGTCGATCGGCTCCTCGGTCGCCATGAACCGGTCGACGGCCTCGGCGACGAATCCCTCGTAGAAGGCCGAGATCGCGGCGTCCGCCTGTGCCTCGCGCGTTCGTCCGCCCGCCGTGGCCTCGGCGAGGATGCGGCGATACGTCCGGGCCAGCGCCGGATTGCGCATCCGGGCGCCGGGCGCGGGAGCCGCGCCGTGGTGCAGATAGGTACGGCCGGACTCGGTCCACTCGTCGCGGAAGAGCGGCGCCATCACCTCGATCATCGCGGCGGTCTTGGGCAGCAGCGGATATCCGTCCTCGGCGTAGCCGATCGCGGGCTCCAGCACGTCCTGTACCGTCAGCCGGCCGAAGTCGCGCAGCAGGCGCATCCAGGCGCCGAAGGCCCCGGGCACGGTGGCCGCCAGCAGTCCGGAGCCGGGTATCACCGCCAGCCCGCGCCGGCGAAACGCCTCGGGCGTCGCCTGCCGCGGCATCGGACCCTGTCCGCAGACGATCTGGGTGGACCCGGTCGCCGCGTCGTAGACCATGATCGGGACGTCTCCGCCGGGGCCGTTGAGATGCGGCTCCACCACCTGGATGACCAGGGCCGCGGCGGTGGCGGCGTCGAACGCGTTCCCGCCGCGGTCGAACATCGCCACGCCCGCCGCCGAAGCGAGCCAGTGCGTGGAGGAGACCGCGCACGCGGTGCCGTGCAGTTCCGGACGATGCAGCACGAGACGTCCTTCCGAGGGGTCGGTCAAGGGGATTCGACGGGGTACGCGAGGTGTCCGGAGGCGACCGGTGTCACCCGGCCGGTCACGCTGCCTCGCACCACGAGGCCGTTCTCGACCGTCACCGTGCACTCGAGCAGTGCGGGGCGGCCCGCCTCGGCTCCCTGGCGGACCGTGTATCCGTGCTCGCCGTTCGTCGCGGGCAGTCGGCCGGCGACGATCAGCCACCCGCCCAGGGCCATGGCCACCGGTCCGCAGGCGGGGTCCTCGGGGATGCCGAAGCCGGGGGCGAACAGCCGGGCCCGGGCGAGGCGATCGGCCGGGTCCCAGGTGAACAGGCACAGAGCCGGCAGCGCGACGTCGCGCATGTGCGCGTAGTCGGGTCGGGCCCGAGCGATCGCGCCGGCGCGGACCGGGAGCACCGCGAAGCCCCCGCCGAAGCCCGCCAGTCGCGGCCCGCCGTCGCCGTCCGCATCGGCGAGGTCGGCCTCGGTCAGCCCCACCGCGTCGAGCAGTGGTTGCCGATCCAGCGGTTCGCCGCGCACCGGCCCGGTCGCGTGCAGCGTGGCGCGGTCGGCCCGCGCCGCGAGCACCTGGCGTCCGGTGCCACATTCCTGCACCACGTGGCCGGTGGGAACGCGGCCCAACCGAGCCAGCGTGGCGGCGGTCCCCACGCCGGAATGCGCGCCGTGCGGTGATTCGGCGTCCGGACCGAAGACGCGTACCCGGTACGACGCGTGGGGCGAGGTCGCGGGGAGGACGAAGGCGGTTTCCGCGGCGCCGAGTTCCGCCGCGACGCACTGCATCACGGCGGACGAGAGTCCCGTCGCGTCGGGGACCACGGCCAGGGCGCTGCCCGTGAAGGGACGGTCGGTGAACATGTTGACGAGCTCGTAGCCGATCATCGTGTGTCCGTCGACGTGAAGAGCTTGCCGGCGATCCGCTCCACGACCTCGGGGCTGCCCTGGTAGGGGAAGTCGGCTCGGGGCCAATGGACGACCAGGTCGGTGAAGCCGATGTCCGCGAACAGCCCGCAGGCGTCCTCGTAGGCGTCCACCGAATCGATCACGCCGGTGATCATCGCGCCGGTGACGACCAGGCGGCGCACCGTCGAGGGGTCGCGGCCGATGTCCGCGCACGCCGCGTCGAGGGCTTGCGCCTGTGCGCGAAGGTTCGCGATCGCCGGTGCGTAGCCGCTCGGTTCACCCCAGCCGGGGTCGCCGGCCGTCACCCAGATGTCGGCGTGGCGAGCCGCCAGCCGGATGCCTCGGGGGCCGGTCGCGGCGATGGCCAGGGGCAGGCGCGGGCGCTGGACGCAGCCCGGCACCATGAAGGCGCCGTGGGCTTCGAACCAGGCACCCCGGTGGTCGGTCACCCGTCGGCGCAGCAGCAGGTCGGTCATTTCGACGAACTCCGCGAAACGGTCGTGGCGTTCGGCCGGGGACGGGGGTGTGTGGCCCAGCACCCGGTCGTCGTGGCCTCCGGCGCCGGCGCCGAGTCCGCAGATCAGCCGGCCGTCCGAGATGTCGTCGAGGGTCATCAATTCCTTGGCGAAGGTCACCGGGTGCCGGTAGGACGCGCCGGCGACCATCGTCCCGAGTCCGATCCGGGAGGTGGCCTCGGCCGCGGCCGCCAGCGTGGGGACGGCGCCGAACCAGGGCTTTTCGCGCAACCATCGCCACATCAGGTGGTCGTAGGTCCACGCGTGGTCGAAGCCGAGTTCCTCGGCGTGCGTCCACAGTCGCCGCGCGTGCGACCAGCGCTGCTCGGGCAGCAGGATCACCCCGTGCCGCATGGTGCTCACGAGGCGGTCATCTCCTTGGCCACCCGGGCCGCGGAGAAGCCGGCGGCCAGACCGGCGACGCGAAAGAGCGAGGGGGTCAGATCCTCCTCGCACTCCACGATGTCGGGGTGTCGCATCTCCGCCAATGTCTCGTCCCGGCTCTCCGGCGACCCCGGGTACAGGCCGTTCGTGGCGAGGTCCATCACGATGGCCTTGTTGCGCCGCAGCAATTGCGCCAGGATCTCCTGCCGCGTGGTCGGCGCCCGCAGGGTCAGGAAGTAGCAGTCGAAGATCCCCTCCCACATGCGGGGCTGGTTGGCGTCGCGTTGCGCGACCGACTGCTGGAGCAGCGACCTGCCGCCTTCTACCAGCTTGGCCGCGACCCCCAGGTGGATGCGGTGGCTCAACTCGACCTGTCGGAGCAGCCGTTCCCGCTCGGAGTCGACCACGGGCGGCAGTTTCCGGCCTCGGAACAGGCTTCGTACCGGCGGGTAGTCCGGCGCCCAGGTACCGCTGAAGGTGCTGTGCAGCCGATGCATGCTCGGTCGGATGTCCGCGTTGTAGATGGCGCTGTTGCACGAGCCCGTGTACAGCAGCATCCCGCAGTACGCCCGCACGTATTCCGTCACGGCGACCGAGGCGGCCTCGCGGTCCTTCGGGTTCGAGGACAGTCGCGACAGTTCGTCCGCCAGCAGGCGCCAGATCACGAAGGAGACGTGATGGCCGATGATCCAGCGAAACCAGAACAGTTGCCCCAGGCGGCTGTCGTCGACGGGCGGGGTGATCCCGAAGCCCTCCTTGGCCCGGGCCAGAAAGCCCAGGCACGCGTCGTCGAGGTCGGCTTCGTCGCGACTGCCGCCGTCGGGCGCGGCGCTGTTCGGCGCCGGCATCGTCAGCGGTTCCAGGCCGTAGGGGTAGTCGCCGAAGTCCCAGCCGTTGGTGCCGGGCAGGGAGAGTGCGGCGACGGCCGACGGGCGCCTCATGCGTTTTCCCCCACTGCTCCCCCGATGCAGGTGAACTCGAATTCCAGGCCGTTCACGTCGAGACAGTAGAAACTTTGGGTGCCCTGCGCGTCGGTCACGATCTCGGTGGGTTGCTCCGGGTCGACGAACGCGTAGCGGTGCGAACCGGAGAGTTCCAACCAACGGCTGCGCCAGGTACGCAGTTCGGCGGGCGTTTCGACGCTCAGGCACACGTGTTGGAAACGAGGTGCGTCCGGCGCGGCCCGGCGCTCGGCGGGAGTGCCGCGTTCGAAGAGATGGAAGTGCGCGGCCCCGACGGCCAGTTCGGCCATCCGCACGACGCCGGGCAGGCGGGATACGGTCAGGTCCGAGAATATGTCCGTCGCCCAGGTCAGCCGGCCGCCGAAGAAGTCCTCGTACCATGAAATCGAGTTGTCGAGGTTGTCCGTCTGCACCGCGATGTGGTGCAGAACGGGCACCGATTCGAGATCGGGCATACGAATCCTCTCCGGTGGCCGGCGGCCTGCGTCGGCCCGGTTCCGACATCCTGCGTGGCTCAGAGCTTTTCGAGTTCGAAGATGACCTCGCCGACGGCGATGTCGATCGAATTTTTACTCCTGAGCCGCCAACCGCCTTCCTCGAAAACGGATTCCCAGTCGCGCACGGTCGGAATGAAGGTGCCCATCATGTCGTGCGCGACCTCGAATCCCAGCGCGAAGATCGGCAGGTCACGGTCGGCGACTCCCTCGCTGCGGGTGGCGTCACCCAGCAGGAATCTGCGCGCCCGCGGGAACAGGATGCGCAGCCGCCGAAGGTTTTCGATGCACCTTTGCCGGGGCCAGAAATCGTGCCCCATCATGAAACAGGTCAGGAGTTCGACCTCTTCGAACGCCGGAACCGGGGCCATCGTCAGCACGTCGGCCTGCACGAACGTCATCCGGTCGGCAAGGCCGGCCGCGGCCGCCGCGGCGGTTGCCATCCGTACGGCCGGCTGGGCGATGTCGATGCCCACGGCCCGGGTACCCGGATGGCGGCCGAGGAGTTGCATGAGCCGCTCGCCGCTGCCGCAGCCCAGGTCGGCGACGACGTGAAAGTCGAAGTCCAGGCCCTGCACCGTCTGCCAGAACCAGGGGTCGTAGCAGAACTCGCTGATCTCCCGGCACGCGAAGGCGATGGCGGCGCTGTCGCGCGGGCAGAAATTTCCCACCCTGTTCTCGGTACGCACGACCTCGGGCGCCCGCCGGAACAGATCGGCACTCCCCCTGGTGAGCCAGTGAAAGAACGATTTGTTTCGGTATGCCTCGGAGAAGTGGACGCCCGGTAATATCTTGAACTCTTCGCGCTCGACGATCTCGACCGCCGACAGTGCCCGAAAGAGGCCGAGAACGGAAACGGTGTCGAGTCCCCGTGCGGCCGCGAAACTCTGCACGTCGAGCATTCCCTGCGTGTGTAACTCGTCAAACATACCGAGTTCCCAGGCGGCACCGATGGCCGAAGCCGCCACCGCAGAATTGTATATGTGGGTTATCGCTCTTTCGCTGTCCCCCGGCGTCACATCCACCCCTCTCACGCAAAATGGTGAGAAACAAAAATTTACGACAGGCGACATTTAATATCCATGATCACGATCGGATAACGCAAGTGACGTGCGTCACATCGGCGTCGTGTTGACAGGGCGACCGCACCGACGGCAGGTTCACCATGACCCACCTGGACGACCAGGGCCGCCGACCACTCGGCACGCCGGGACGGCGGCTGGAATTCATGTCACCCCGCCTGCCTTGCGGCCTCCCTGGATAGGGCTTGGCGCGACCGTCGGACCGGAATGCGGCAGAGTGACTGGAGTTCACGTTGTCCGATTCGTCAGCAGACATACCCTTACCAGGAAATTCTTCCGTCTCGTCATATACCGAGTGGGATCCACTCGAAGAAGTGATTGTCGGGATAGTTGACGACGCCACGTTTCCCCCGTGGCACGCGTCACTGGAACCGGTCATTCCGGCGCACCAGCACGAGACCTTCCGCCGCTGCGGCGGGCAACCGTTTCCCGCGGAGCTGATCGCCGCGGCCCGCAAGGAACTCGACGAGTTCGTGCACATCCTCGAAGCCGAGGGGGTGACGGTCCGACGCCCCGAGCCGGTCGCGCAGCGCACGCCCTACGCCACGCGCGACTGGACCAGCACCGGTCTGTACGCGGCCATGCCGCGGGACTGCCTCCTGGTGGTGGGCGAGGACGTCATCGAGTGCCCGATGGCCTGGCGCTCCCGGTACTACGAGACCCTCGCCTACCGGCCGCTCCTGAAGGAGTACTTCCGGACCGGCGCCCGGTGGAGCGCCGGACCCAAGCCCGAACTCACCGACGAACAATACGACTTGACCTGGACCGAGCCGGCCGAGGGGATGCCGACCCGGCTGATCGTGACCGAGTTCGAGCCGACCTTCGACGCGGCCGACTTCCTGCGGCTCGGGCGCGACATCGTCGCGCAGAAGAGCAACGTCACGAACGAGTTCGGCATCGACTGGCTGCGCCGCCATCTCGGTGATCGATACCGGATCCACGTCCTCGAGTTCGACGACACGCACCCCATGCACATCGACGCCACGCTGGCCCCGCTGGCTCCCGGGAAGCTGCTCGTGCACCCCGAGCGGGTGTCGAAGGTACCCGCGATCTTCAAGGGCTGGGACGTGATGCGCGCCCCCCGGCCGGTGATTCCCGACAGTCACCCGCTCTACCTGACCAGCAAGTGGATCAACATGAACGTCCTGATGCTGGACGAGAACCGCGTCGTGGTCGAACGCGGCGACGAGCCGATGATCTCCGCGATGAAGGAGTGGGGCTTCACCCCCATTCCGTGCAGCTTCCGCAACTTCAACAGTTTCGGTGGCTCCTTCCACTGCGCCACCCTCGACGTGCGACGCAGCGGCGGACTCGACTCCTATCTCGACCACCCCGGCTGACCCACCGCAGGGAGCACCTCGCCAAGCGTCGTCTCGATCTGGAGTGTGAGATGTCGGACCGCAGCGCCGGACGTATCGAGCTCATGGCAGGGCAGCGGGGCCTGTGGTACGCCCATCGATTCGACCCCGAGAGCCCGATCCTCAACGAGGGCGAGTATCTCGACATCGACGGCTCCCTCGACATCGGCCTGTTCGAGGAGGCATTGCGGCAGACCGTGTCCGAGGCGGAGACCCTGCGGCTGAGATTCTTCGAGGACGAGGACGGGCTCCGCCAAGAGGTCGACCCGGACCTCGAACATCGCCTGCACGTCGTCGACGTGAGCGCGGACCGGGACCCGCACCGGTCCGCGCTGGAGTGGATGAGTGCCGATCTGGCCCGCCCGCGCGACCTCGAACGCGGGCCGCTCGTCACGTTCGCGCTCTTCAAGCTGCACGATCGGCGTTTCCACTGGTACCAGGGCTGCCACCACATCGTGAACGACGGATTCGGCTTCCCCCTGGTGGTCGCCCGCGTCGCCGAGCTCTACACCGCCCTGTTCGAGGGCGGCTCGGCCGACGGCGAACCCTTCGAGTCCGTGCAGGCCCTCGTCGACGCCGATGCGGCGTACCGCGCCTCCCCCGCGTTCGACGAGGACCGGCGGTACTGGCTCGACCTGCTGGCGGACCGGCCCCGCCCGGTGTCCCTGGCCGGCGGGACGGTGCAAGGACCGGCCCGCGCGCGCCGGCGCGAGACGAGGAACCTGGACCCCGCGGCGGCCGACCGACTCCGGTCCGCCTGCCGCGGCTTCGGAACCAACCTGGCCGGCCTCGCGGTCGCGGCCACCGCGCTCTTCGCCGCCCGGGCCACGGGCGAGACGGACGTGGTCATCGGCTTCGCCGTACCCGGCCGCGGCCCCGGCATCGAGCAGACGATTCCCGGAGTCGTGGCCAACGTGGTCCCCATCCGCCTGTCGGTGCGTCCCGAGACGACCCTGGCGGACCTGGTCGACCGAAGCGTTGTCCAGGTCCTGGAGGCGATGCGCCACCAGCGATACCGCTATGAGGACATCCGCCACGACCTCGGCCTCGCCCCGGGGGAGGTGCCCTGGGCGGTCTCCCTGAACGTCATGCCGTTCGACTACCGAGTCACCCTCGCCGGCCGGCCCTTCGTCGCCCACAACCTCGCCACCGGGCCCTTCGAGGAGATCTCCCTGAACCTGTGGGACATCTCGCGCGACGGCAGCCTGCAACTGGCCGTCGACACCGACCCCGACCGGTTCGACGAGCGCACGCACGCCGGCTGCGCGCGCCTGCTCGACGAAGCGCTCGACCGCGTCGTCGACACGCCGGGCAACACCCCGGTGGGCCGAATCGACGTGCTGCCGGCCGCCGTTCGGCGGCTGCTCCTGACCCGGTGGAACCCGCCGTCCGCACCGCTCCCCCCGCGCACCCTGTCCGAGCTGCTCGCCGAGCAGGCCCTGCGCACCCCGGAGCGGACCGCGCTGGTGTACGGGGACACCTCCTTGACGTATGCCGAACTCCGGGCCCGGGCGGGGCGGCTGGCCCGCGTGCTCACCGAGCGGGACGTCGGACCCGAGCGGTTCGTGGCCGTACTGCTGCCCCGCTCCCCGGCGGGCGTGGTGGCCTTCCTGGCCACGCTCACCGCCGGAGGCGCCTACGTGCCGATCGATCCCGGGTACCCGCCGGAGCGCATCGCGTACATGCTCGACGACGCGCGACCGGCTCTGGTGGTGACGACGGCGGACCTGGCGCGGGGACTTCCACCAGGCTGGACCGGGCCACGGTGTCTGGTGGTGGACGAGGTCACCGGCGCCGCCGACCGGACGCCCCTCGCCGAGTTACCCGACGCACCCGCGCCCGACCTCCTCCCGGCGCATCCGGCGTACGTGATCTACACCTCGGGGTCGACCGGACGTCCCAAGGGGGTGGTGATCGAACACCGGTCGATCGCCCGGTACGTGGCGCACGCCGTCCAGGCGTACGGCGTGGGCGAGCAGGACCGTGTCCTGGCGGCGTACGCCTTCACCTTCGACGGTTCCATGCTCGAACTGTGGGTCTCCCTGGCCGCCGGGGCGCAGATCGTGCTGGCCGACGACGACCAACGGCTCGACGCCGAAGCCCTGCAACGGCTGATGGCCGCCCATCGGGTCACCGTCGCGCATCTGTCCCCGGCCCTGATGCATCTGCTGCGGCCCGACGAACTGCCCGCGCTGCGCACGGTGTCCGCCGGTGGCGAGCGCGTGCCGGCAACGCTCGTGGACCAGTGGGCCGCGGACGGACGAAAGTTCTGGAACGGATACGGACCCACCGAGACCACCGTCGACGCCGCGCAGAAACTGTGTGTCGCGCCCTCCGACGGCCGATCGCCGCCGATCGGCCCACCGGTCGCCCACGCCGCGGCGTACGTGCTGGACGCCGGTCTGCACCTGCTGCCCCCGGGCGCCGTCGGCGAGCTCTACGTCGCCGGACCCGGCCTGGCCCGGGGCTATCTGCGGCGCCCCGGCCTCACCGCCGAGCGCTTCGTCCCGAACCCCTTCGGTGCGCCCGGATCGCGGATGTACCGTACCGGGGACCTGGTGCGCTGGACGTCGGACGGCGATCTGGACTTCGTCGGGCGGGCGGACCGCCAGGTCAAGATCCGCGGCTTCCGGATCGAGCCGGGCGAGGTGCAGGCCGCCCTGGCCCGGTGCGCCGGCGTCGCCGCCGCGCTCGCCGTGGTGCGCGAGGACCCCGGCACCGACAAGCGCCTGGTCGGCTACCTGGTGCCCGCGGCGGGAGCGCGGCCGGACATCGCGGCGATCCGTGCGCAGGTGGCCGGCTTCCTGCCCGACTACATGGTGCCCGCCGCCTTCGTCGTGCTGGACGCGCTGCCGTTGACCACCGCGGGGAAGGTGGACGAGCGCGCCCTGCCTGCACCTTCCCGCCAGGCCCCGAGCGGCGGACGCGAGCCCGGCACACCCGCGGAGAAGGCGCTGTGCGCGATCTTCGCCGAGGTGCTGGGCCTGACCTCGGTCGGCGTCGACGACAGCTTCTTCGCGCTGGGCGGCCACTCCCTGTCGGCGACGCGCCTGCTCACCCGGATCCGGACCGTGCTCGGCCGGGAGACGGGCATTCGGACCGTGTACGAGGCACCGACCGTCGCGGCGCTGGCCGCCCGGCTCGGCACGGCCGGCCCGGCCCGGCCCGCACTGGTCCCGGCGGTGCGGCCCGACCGGATCCCGCTGTCGTTCGCCCAGTCCCGACTGTGGTTCCTTCGACAATTCCAGGGGCCGGTCGCCACGTACAACGAGGGCATGGGGCTGCGTCTGCTCGGTGCCTTGGACGTCGCCGCCCTGCGCGCCGCGCTGCGCGACCTGGTGGGCCGGCACGAGGTACTGCGCACCGTGTTCCCGGCCGACGACGGCCATCCGTATCAGCACGTGCTCTCCGCCGACTCGGTTGACCTCGACCTGCCCGTGGTGCCGATCGGCCGGGCCGACCTGGCACAGGACCTGGCCCGGGCCACCCGGCGGGCGTTCGACCTGGAGTCGGAGATCCCACTGCGCGCGCGGTTGGTCGCCCTGTCGCCCAGGGAACACGTCCTGTTGCTGGTGATGCACCACATCGCCGGCGACGCCTGGTCGTTGCGTCCGCTGTTGGCTGATCTGGGCCGGGCATACACCGAGCGCGCCGCCGGACGGGAACCCGGCTGGGCGCCGCTCCCGGTCCAGTACGCCGACTACACCCTGTGGCAGCGGGACCGGCTCGGCTCGGCGGCGGATCCGGACAGTGTCCACGCCGGACAACTGGCCTACTGGCGGCGGGCCCTGGCCGAGCTGCCGCAGGAGATCAGCCTCCCGTCGGACCGGCCCAGGCCCGCCCTGCCCTCCTACGCGGGCGACTCGGTTCCGCTGGAGATCCCGGCGCACGTGCACCTGGGGCTGGTGAACCTGGCCCGGGCACACGACGCGAGCACGTTCATGGTGCTCCAAGCCGTGCTGGCCGTGCTGCTGTCCAAGCTCGGAGCCGGCGACGACGTCCCCATCGGTGCGCCGGTGGCCGGACGTCTGGACGACGCGCTGGAGGAGCTGGTGGGGTTCTTCACCAACACCCTCGTGGTGCGTACGGACCTGTCGGGAGATCCGACCTTCACCGAGTTGCTCGCCCGGGTGCGGGAAACCTGCCTGGACGCCTACGCCCACCAGGACGTCCCCTTCGAACTGCTGGTCGGCGACCTGGCGGTGGAGCGTTCCCTGGCCCGGCATCCCCTGTTCCAGGTGGCGCTCGTGCTGCGCAACACTCGCTCGGGCGAACTGGTGCTGCCCGGCATCGAGGTGCACCCCGAGTCGGTGTGGACCGGCATGTCCCCGTTCGACCTGGTGGTGGAGTTCGACGACGAGTCCGCCGGGTCGCAGGGCCCCACCGGACTGAGCGGCGCCCTGCTCTTCGGCACCGACCTGTTCGACCGGAGCACCGCGTTGTCCATCGCGGACCGGCTGCGGCGCCTGCTCGCACAGGTGGTGAGCGAGCCCACCCGCCGGATCGGCGCGTTCGAACTGTGGGCGCCCGGCGAGCGCGAGCGGGTGGTGCGGGACTGGAACGACACGGATCACCCGGTCGTCGAGACCACGCTGCCGGCCCTGTTCGAGTCCCGGGTCGAGCAGGGCCCCGAGCGCACGGCGGTCACCGCGCCCGACGGGAGCATGACGTACCGCGAGTTCAACGCCCGGGTGAACCGGCTGGCGAGGCTGCTGGTGGCCGCCGGGGTGGGGCCCGAATCCGTGGTCGCCCTGGCCGTGCCGCGCTCGCTCGACCTGGTGGCGGCGGTGTGGGCGGTGCTCAAGGCGGGTGCGGCGTACCTGCCGCTGGATCCGCAGTATCCGGCCGAGCGGATCGCCTTCCTCCTCGACGACGTCCGGCCGGCCCTGCTGCTGACCACCGTGCGCACGAGTGCGGAACTGCCGCCCGGCGTCCCGCGCCTGCTCCTGGACGAGCCGCGGACCGGCGCCGCGGCGGCCGCCGAGTCGGCCGACGACCTGCGCGACGACGAACGGACCGGGCCGTTGTCGGCGCTGCACCCGGCGTATGTGATCCACACGTCCGGCTCGACCGGCAGGCCCAAGGGCGTCACCATGGGTACGGGTGCGATGGTGAACCTGGTGCAGGCGCACGCCCGGTGGGTCCGGCGGGAGCGGACGGGCATCGGCGGCCCGGTGGCGCAGTTCGCGGCGATCAGCTTCGACGTCTCGGCCTGGGAGATCATCGAGACCCTCACCTCCGGCAGGCACCTGGTCGTCCCCGACGACGAGGTCCGGCGCGACCCGGCGGCGTTCACCAGATGGCTGGACAAGCACGAGGTGGAGCAGTTCTGCGCGCCGAACGTGATGGTGGAGGCGGTGTGCGAGGCGGCCCTGGCCCAGGGGTTGGCGCTGCCGGCACTGCGCGACATCGGACAGGGCGGCGAGGTGCTGCGACTGACCCCCGGGGTCCGGGAGTTCCTGTCCGCGCGGCCGAAGGTGCGGCTGCACAATCTCTACGGCCCCACCGAGACGCATCTGGTGACCGCCTTCTCGCTGCCGGCGGACCTGACGCACTGGGAGTCCTCGACCGCGCCGTTGGGAACGCCGATCTGGAACACCCGTATGTACGTGCTGGATCGGACCCTGCGGCCGGTTCCGCCGGGGGTGACCGGTGAGTTGTACATCGCCGGCGCGGCCCTGGCCCGCGGGTACTGGAATCGTCCCGGCCTGACCGCCGACCGGTTCGTGCCGAACCCCTTCGACGGCCCCGGCGAGCGCATGTACCGCACCGGCGATCTGGTGCGCTGGTCCGGCGACGGCCGGTTGGACTATGTGGGTCGCGTCGACGATCAGGTCAAGGTGCGCGGGTTTCGGATCGAGCCCGGAGAGGTGGAGGTGGTGCTCGCCCGGCACCCGGACGTCGACCGGGTCGCGGTCGTCGTGCGCGAGGACCAGGCGGGAGAGAAGCGGCTGGTCGCCTACGTCGTGCCGGCCGCGGGCACCCGTCCGGACCCGGTCGCGCTGCGCCGCTTCGTGGCCGAGTCGGTGCCGGACTTCCTGGTGCCCACCGCGGTGCTGATCCTGGCCGACCTGCCGCTGACCGTGAGCGGCAAGGTCCATCGCCGGGCGCTGCCCGCCCCGGACTTCGCGCAGTTCGCCTCGACCCGGACACCGGCTACGCCGGAAGAGGAGGCCCTGTGTGCGCTGTTCGCGGACGTACTGCGACTGGAGCGGGTCGGACCGGACGACTCCTTCTTCGACTTCGGCGGTCATTCGCTCCTGGCCACCCGACTGACGAGCCGGATCCGGACCGTGCTGGGCATCGACGTCGAGGTGGGCGCGGTGTTCGAGGCGCCGACGCCGGCGGCGCTGGCCGCCCGGGTCAAGGGCACGAAACGTTCGCGCCGGCCGGCGTTGCGGCGGATGCCCCGCCCGGGGCCCGCGGCCGAAGAACGGAGCGACGGCTCGTGATCCACTCGGACCGCACCCACCTGGGGTACCGCTGATGATTCCGCTGTCGTACGCGCAACACCGGATCTGGTTCCTCAACAAGCTGGACGACGGGACGGGCTACCGCATCCCGTTGGTGTACCGACTCTTCGGGGAGCCGGACGTGGCGGCGCTGCGGGCCGCGTTCACCGATGTCCTGGCCAGACACGAGAGCCTGCGCACGGTCTTTCCCGAGTCCGACGGCGCCCCCCGCCAGGTGGTCCTGGA
Source organism: Embleya scabrispora DSM 41855 (assembly GCF_000372745.1). Taxonomy (GTDB): domain Bacteria; phylum Actinomycetota; class Actinomycetes; order Streptomycetales; family Streptomycetaceae; genus Embleya; species Embleya scabrispora. The sequence goes on from NZ_KB889703.1 coordinate 31,075, forward strand.
GGACTCCGCGGCCTGGCCCGTCCTGGCGGTCGAACGAATTCGGCCGCCGGAACTGCCCGGGGTCCTTCGAGCCGCGGGAGCGCACGTCTTCGACCTCACCACGGAAGCGCCCGTGCGGTTCACCCTGCTCTCGCTCGGACCGGACGAGCACGTCCTGCTGATCCTCCTGCACCACATAGCGGCGGACGGCTGGTCGCGAGAACCACTCCTGCGCGACCTGGCGACCGCCTATGGGGCGCGGTGCGCGGGGCGGGCGCCGGGCTGGGATCCGCTGCCGGTCCAGTACATCGACTACACCCTGTGGCAGCGTGAACTGCTCGGCGACGAGGCTGATCCGAACAGTCTGATCAGCGAGCAACTGGCCTACTGGCGCGGCGCCTTGGCCGGCATCCCGGAGAATCTGTCGCTGCCCGTGGACCGGCCTCGGCCGGCCGCGGCCTCCCATCGCGGCGAGACGATCCCGATGCTGATCGCAGCCCGGACGCACCTGGCCCTGATCGAGCTGGCCAGACAGGAGCGGGTCAGTCTCTTCATGGTGTTGCAGGCCGGGCTCGCCGCCCTGTTGACCCGGCTGGGCGCCGGCACCGACATCCCCATCGGCTCGGCCGTCGCCGGCCGGTCCGACGAGGCGATGGACGATCTGGTGGGGATGTGCGTCAACACGCTGGTGCTGCGCACCGACACCGGCGGTAATCCGTCCTTCCAGCAACTCCTGGCCCGGGTACGGGAGACGGACCTGGCGGCGTACGCACGTCAGGACGTGCCGTTCGAACGGCTCGTCGACGTGCTCGCCCCCTCCCGTTCGGCGGCGTGGAACCCGCTGTTCCAGGTCATGCTCGTCCTGGAGGACCGCACCACGAACCTCCCCTACCTCCCGGGCCTGCCGGCCACCGAGGAACCGATCGACAACCCGGACGCGAAAGTCGACCTGTCGCTCCACCTCCGGGAGCGACAGACCGACGACGGCAGCCCCGACGGCCTGGAAGGCGGCCTGGAGTTCGCCCGCGATCTGTTCGACTCGATCACCGCCGAACACATGGTCGAACGGCTGGAGTCGGTGCTCGCGGCCATGGCTGCGGACCCGGACCGCTCCATCGGCGACGTGGAGATTCTCCGGCCCGGTGAGCGCGGCGCCCTCCTCGGCGCGTGCCGCCCGGCCCCGGCTCGAACCCGGGAGCAGTTGCTCCCCGGGCTCTTCGAGGCGCAGGTGGCGCGTACTCCGGAGGCGACGGCACTGATTGCCGGGCAGGCACGGACGACCTACCGGGCACTGAACGCGCGGGCCGACCGGCTGGCCCGATGGCTGACCGGCCGGGGTATCGGCGCCGAGGACATCGTGGCGCTGCTGCTGCCCCGCTCCATCGACGCGGTCGTCGCCATGCTCGGCGTGCTCAAGGCCGGCGCCGCGTACCTGCCGGTGGACCCGGATTACCCGGCCGCCCGGATCGCCTTCATGCTCACGGACTCGGCGCCCACGCTGCTCATCACCACGGGGAGCGCGGCCGGCCCGGCCGGGGCGGGCACCGTCCCCGTTCTGGACATCGCCGCCTGGCAGCACGAGGCGGCGGATATGCCGCCCGAAGCGGGACCGACCCGCAGTGCGCGGGCCGGTGTGCCGCACGAGGCGAACGCCGCCTATGTGATCTACACCTCCGGTTCCACCGGCCGCCCCAAGGGCGTGGTGGTGGAACACCGTTCCCTGGCCGCCTATGTGGAACAGGCACGGGCGGCGTATCCGAGCGCGGCCGGGTCGAGCCTGGTCCATACCTCGCTGTCTTTCGACCTGACGGTGACCGCCCTGTACACCCCGCTGGTGAGCGGCGGGCACGTGCGGTTGGACGAGTTGGCCGGGCCCCACACCGGCCCGCTCCGCCACTCCCTCTTGGACGTCACGCCGAGCCATCTCGACCTGATGGCGGCGATGCCGGTGGATCCGTCGCCGACCCGATGCCTGCTGATCGGCGGTGAGGCGTTGCGCGGGGAGTCGCTGGCCAGGTGGCGGGAGCAACACCCGGACGTCGTGGTCCACAACCTCTACGGCCCCACCGAGGCGACCGTGGACTGTGCCCGGTTCCGGCTCGACCCGGGCGAGCCCACACCGCCCGGACCGGTTCCCATCGGCCGCCCCCACGAGGGCCTGAGCATGTACGTCCTGGACGAGCGGCTGCGCCCGGTGCCGAGCGGCGTCGCGGGCGAACTGTACGTGGCGGGTCCGGCCCTCGCGCGAGGCTATCTGGGCCGGTTCGTGCTGACGGCCGAGCGTTTCGTGGCGGATCCGTTCGGCCGGGCCGGTACCCGGATGTATCGCACCGGTGATCTGGTCCGCCTGCGCTCCGACGGCGAACTCGAATACGTCGGGCGGGCGGACCACCAGATCAAATTGCGCGGCCACCGCATCGAGCCGGGCGAAGTGGAGGCCGCGCTGCTGGCCCTGCCCGGGATCTCCCGGTGCGCGGTCGTGGTCCACGAGCGTTCTTCCGACGACAGACGCCTGATCGGGTATGTCGTCCCGACCGGTCCGGTCGCGAGCGTGAGCCCGGCAGCCGTCCGGGCGGCCCTCGCCGACGCACTGCCCGCGCCGATGGTCCCCTCGGCCGTCGTGGTCCTTGCCCAACTGCCGGTCACGCCACACGGCAAGCTCGACCGCGCCGCTCTTCCGCCGCCGGAGACCGACGCACCGGTCGGTGACCGGCGGGCGCCGCGTACCCCGGCGGAGGCGTCGCTGTGCCAGGTGTTCGCCGAGGTGATCGGCGTCGACACGGTCGGCATCGACGACGGATTCTTCGAGTTGGGCGGGCACTCGCTGCTCATGCCGCGGTTGCTCACCCGGGCCAAGGAGGCCCTGGGGCTGGAACTGACCCTGAAGCAGTTGTTCGTGCGACCCACCGTGGCGCAGCTGCTCCGGGACCAGCCCGCGACGGCGGACCTGCTCGGCCCGCTGATCCGCCTACGCGGCGGAACGGGTCGGCCGCTGTGGTGCATCCATCCGGGGAGTGGCCTGGGCTGGAGTTACGCGGGCCTGCTGCCGTACATTCCGGCCCGACACCCGGTGTACGCCCTCCAGGCGCGCGGTCTCGACGGCTCCACCGCCCTGGCCGGCAGTTTCCCCGAGCTCGTCCGGGACTACTGCGCGCGGATCGTCGACATCCAACCGAACGGGCCGTATCTGCTTGCCGGTTGGTCCTTCGGCGGAGCCGCGGCCCATGCCGTCGCGGTCCGACTGCGCGCGTCGGGGCATGCGGTCGCTCTGCTCGCCGCCATCGACGCCTGGCCGGCGGGCGCCCGTACCGATCGCGACACCGAAGAGCCCTCCGACGTCCGGCTGGTGGCCTTCGACGGCGGGGAGGCGATGGCGGCCCTGGACGAGGAGTCGGTGGCCGCGCTGCTGCGGGCCACCGGCAACAACATCCGCCTCCTGCAGGATCCGGGGATCGTCCCGGAGTTCTTCGACGGCTCGCTGCTGCTCTTCGAGGCCGCGCCCGGCGGCCGAGGAACGCAGGCCGGGCAACGGTGGCGGTCCTGCATCGGCGGGGACATCGCGGTGGTGCCGGTGGACAGCGAGCACCTGCGGATGATGCGCCCCGCGGCGCTGCGCGTGATCGGACCGGTCCTCGCCCGGGCGTTGCGATCGACGATGCCCCTGTCGCCGGCGATCAAGGAGCGGATCTGACATGTGCGGCATCACCGGGTCCATGGTCCTGCACAACGCTCGACCGACGACGGCCGAGGTACTGGAGCGGATGAGCGATACGTTGACGCACCGCGGCCCGGACGCGGCGGGCACCCTGATCCAGGACGGCGTGGCGCTGGCCTGCCGCCGGCTGAGTCTGGTCGACCTCGCCGGCGGCGGGCAGCCGATGTCCAACGAGGACGGCAGCGTCACGATGGTGTGCAACGGCGAGATCTTCAACCACGTCGAGCTGCGCGCCCTGTTGCTCGCCCGGGGCCACCGATTCGAGTCATCCTGCGACGTCGAGGTGATCCTGCACCTCTACGAGGACGAGGGGCCCGAGCTGTTGGCGCGACTCAACGGGCAGTTCGCGTTCGCGATCCACGACCGGCGCAGGCGACAGCTCTTCCTCGCGCGCGACCACGCCGGGATCGCTCCCCTGTACTACACGGACACCGGCGGTCACTTCGTCTTCGGATCGGAGATCAAGTCGATCCTGGAACACCCCGGCGTACCGCGCGACGTGGACCTCACCGGTCTGGACCAGGTCCTCACCTTCCCCGGGCTGGTGAGTCCGCGCACCATGTTCCGCGGCATCGAGAGCGTGCGCAACGGCCACTACCTGATCGTGCGGGACGGTGTCGTCACCGACCGGTGCTACTGGGCCCTGGGCTACCCCCGCGAGGACGTCGCGCACCGGCCCGACGAGTTCTACCCGGAACACCTGCGTGAACTGCTCACCCGGGCCGTTCGGCTCCGGATGCGGGCCGACGTCGAGGTCGGTTTCTATCTCAGCGGCGGCCTCGACTCCTCGCTGATCGGCGCGCTGGCGTCGCAATCGGGGCCCCCCGCCCACTCCTTCTCCATCACCTTCCCCGACGCGGCCATCGACGAGTCCGGGTATCAGCGCCTGATGGCGACCAAGGTGGGGTCCGTGCACCACGAGGCGGTCTTCACGGAGCAGGACACCGTCGCCGAACTCCAGCGCATGGTGCGCCATGCCGAGTGCCCGGTGAAGGAGACCTACAACACCTGCTCGCTGGTCCTGTCGGCGCTCGCGCGAGAACACGGCGTCAAGGCGATCCTGACCGGCGAGGGGGCCGACGAACTCTTCGGCGGGTATCCCGGGTACCGGTTCGACGCGGGTGGGCGCGGCCCGGTGGTGTCGGGTGATCCGCTGGAGGACGCCTTCGAGGACGACCTTCGCGCCCGGCTGTGGGGCGACCCGGAGCTCTTCTACGAGCGCCGGTACCACGCGTGGCGGGACGCGAAGTTCGAGCTCTACTCCGAGCAGGCCCGGGCCGCCTTCGCGGAGTTCGACTGTCTGCACCACCCGGTCGTCGACCACGAGCGCCTGGTGGGCAGGCCGCGGCTCAGTCAGCGCTCCTATCTGGACTTCACCCTGCGGCTGTCGGACCACCTGTTGACCGACCACGGGGACCGGATGGCCCTGGCCAATTCCGTGGAGGCCCGCTACCCGTTCCTCGACCGCGCCGTGCTCGATTTCGCCACGCAGGTTCCCAACCGGCTCAAGGTGGGCGCGCGGGGCGAGAAGCTCGTGCTGAAACAGGCCGCGGAGGGACTGGTCCCGCCGGAGATCATCCGCCGGGAGAAGTACGGGTTCCGCGCGCCCGCGAGCCCTCGGCTGCTCCGGCGCAACGTCGAATGGGTCGACGACCTGCTGTCCCCGGCGCGCATCGCCCGTCAGGGCTACTTCGATCCGGCGGTCGTGGAGCAGTTGCGCTCGCGCAGCCTGGACGCGGGCTTCGACCTGCACCCGCACCTGGACGACGATCTGTTGCTCGTCGTCCTGACGTTCGGAATTCTGCTGGACACCTTCAACCTTCCCGGTCACGTGTGAACGCGGGTCGAGCAAAGGAAACCGCAATGGCGTTCGAACCGATCCAGTCGCTTGTCGCCCGCGCGATCGACCGCTTCCCCGACCGAGTCGCCGTACAGACCGCGCACGGCTCGCTGCGCTATCGCGAACTGGACCAACGCGTCGACGCCGTCGCGGCCGAGCTGTATCGGTGCGGAGCACGCGGCGCCTCCGTCGTCGCGGTCCTCGCCGGCGACCGGGCCGAGCTGACCGCGGCCCTGCTCGCCGTCCTGCGGCTGGGCGGTGTGGTGGTCCCCCTCGACGTGGGCACCCGGCCGGATCGGCTGGGCTGGATGCTGCGCGAGGCGGACCCCGATCTCCTGGTCGTCGGCGCCGACGACGGCGACCTCGCGGAGGACGTGCGCGACACGTGCGACCGGGCCACCCTGGTCGATCTCGGCACGGTCAAGGACCGACCCGGGAACGACTACCCGCCCCACGTGCCGGCGCCGGACGATCCCTGCTACCTGTTCTTCACCTCCGGCTCCACCGGCCGGCCCAAGGGGATCCTCGGCCGGCTGAGCGCGGTGGACCACTACATCCGCTGGGAGGCGGAGCTGCTCGGCGCCGGTCCCCAATGGCGGGTGGGCCAGCTGATCTCGCCCGCGTTCGACGCCGTGCTGCGCGACCTGCTCCTGCCGTTGAGCGTGGGCGCGACGGTATGCGTGCCGGCCGAGGACGTCCGGCTCGACCCGGTCGCCCTGTGCCGGTGGCTGGACCGGGAACGGATCGATCTGATCCACTGCGTGCCCTCGGTCTTTCGCGCCCTGGCGGGCGCGATCGACACGGTCCGGCCGGGGTTCGAGGCGCTGAAGTGCGTGGCCCTGTCCGGCGAGCGCGTGCTGCCCGCCGACGCCGCCGGCTGGTTCGACCGCTTCGGCGAGCGGATCCGGCTGCTGAACCTCTACGGGCCCTCGGAAACCACCATGACGAAGACCTTCCACTTCGTCACCGCCGCCGACGCCCGGGGCAGGTCCGTCCCGATCGGGCGCCCGATGCCCGACACCGTCGTATTGCTGCTCGACGAACGCGGCCGGGAGGTACCGCCGGGGCGGGTCGGCGAGATTCACCTGCGTACGGCCTACCGCAGCCTCGGGTACCACCGCAGGCCGCAGGAGACCGAACGCGCCTTCATCGCCGACCCCACCCGGCCCGGCGACGACGAAGTCGTCTACCGGACCGGTGACTTCGCCCGCCTGCTGCTCGACGGCACGCTCGACTTCCTCGGCCGCCGGGACCGACAGGTCAAGGTCGGCGGCGTGCGGGTGGAGTTGGACGGGGTGGAGCAGCTCCTGCGCGAGGACCCGTCGGTCGCCGAGGCGGCCGTCGTGTCGGTCGAGCCGGACGACGCCCCGCCGTACCTGTGCGCGTTCGTCGAGACCGGCACCGGGACGGACCCCGAGGAGCTTCGCTCCCGGCTGAGCGAGCATCTGCGCGCACACCTGCCGGACGGCGCGATCCCGGGGGTGATCGTGCCGCTGGAGTTCATCCCGCGCACCATCAGCGGCAAGATCGACCGCAAGGCGCTCACCGTGCCCGTGCGGTCCCCCGCCCGACCGGACGCGGACGCCGTCGCACCGCGCACCGCCACCGAACGCACGATCGCCGGGATCTGGGCGCGTACGCTGCCGGCCCCGGTCGACGACGTGCACACCCGGTTCTTCGACGTGGGCACCTCGCTGGCCGTGATCTCGGTACTGGCGCGGCTGACCGAGGAGTTCGGGGTGTCCGTCCCGCTGGCGGACTTCCTGGCGAACCAGACGATCGAGGGCCTGTCGCACCTGGTCGAGCGCTTGCTGCTCGCCGACGACGACGCCGACGACGACCTCTTCGGGAGCTGACATGACCGACCAGCCACTGGACGCCGAGCAGACCGAGTCCGTCGAACGCCGGGTGCGGACGGCCGTGTTGGACCAGGACGGCGTCCTCGACTGCGCCGTCGTGCTCAACGAGGCCGACCCCGCGGCGGCCGGCGCCCGCGCCTGTGTCCGGTGCGGGATCAGCGCCGCGTACCCGGGACTGCGCTTCGACCCGGACGGGGTCTGTTCGCTGTGCGCGCGCTACGCCGCCCATCGATCGGCGATGCACGCCTACTTCCGTGACCCACGGGAGCTGGCGCCGCGGCTGCGCGAGGCCGCGCGAGGGCGCGGATCGGACTACGACTGCCTGCTGCTGTTCAGTGGCGGCAAGGACAGCACGTATGTGCTCTACCAGCTCGTGGGACTGGGTCTGCGGGTGATGACCTTCACCTTCGACAACGGGTTCATCTCGCGGACCGCGCTGCGCAACGTCGAGACCGTCACCGCCGAACTGGGCATCGAACACGTCACCGCCACCCACGCCGAGCAGAAGCGGATCTTCCTGAACTCGCTCCAGGAGCACAAGAGCGTGTGCAACGGGTGCTTCCGCTCCCTCCTGGACCTGAGCACCGAACTCGCGCACCAGCGCGACATCCCCACGGTGGTCACCGGGCTCTCCCGCGGCCAGATCATGGACGAGCGGCTGTCCTGGTTCCACGAGCAGGGCATCTTCGACGTGGCCGAGATCGAGGAGAAGCTGCGGCTGGGCCGGGAGGTGTACCACCGGGCCGCGGGCACGGTCGACGCCGCCGCGGTGAACGCGGTCCAGGTCGTCGACTACTTCCGCTACTCGGCGGTGACGAAGGAGGACGTGCGAGCCTTCCTGCGCGAGCGCTCGTCGTTCTGGGCGCAGCCCACCGATACGGGGTTCTGCAGCTCGAACTGCATGATCAACGATGTGGGCACCTACGTTCACGCCGCGGAGCGCGGTTTCCACAACTACGAGGCGCCGACCCGCTGGGAGGTACGGCTCGGGCATCTGGACGTCGCCGAGGCGGACGCGGAGCTGCGCGCCCCGGTGGAGACCGCGCAGGTGAAACGGATGCTGGCCAGGATCGGCTATCCGGACCCGGCCGACGCCGACCGGACGGGTGCCCGGCTGGCGGTCTACTACGTTGCCGACCGAAGCGCGTCGGGCGACCGGCTCGCGGCCGCGGTGGCCGATGCCCTGCCGCCCGCACTGGTACCGGCGCAGTGGGTGCAGGTGGCGGAGATCCCCAGGGTCGCGGGCGCCGTGGATCAGTGGGCTCTGCGCGGGATGCACCGCCCGAAGGCCCCGGGCTCGCGGGGCGGGGGCGTCACCGCGGACGCGGATTCCGATCGCTCGGTCGCGGTCCGTCCGGTACAGCGTCGGATTCTCGATCGGGATCCGGTCCGGGCGGCGCACCGGGCCCGAGCCCTGTTCCTGACCTCGGAGGCCGGTTTCCCGGTCACCGACCTGAAGCGGGTGTGGCTGCAACTGCTTTTGCACCACGAGGCGTTGCGGCTGCGGTTCGGCCACGGGGATCAGGGCTGGCGGCAGTCCCGGGGCGGCCTCGGCGGTGCGGTCCACGTCTCGCGGGTGGACCTCACCGACCAGGACCCGGGCGCGCAGGGGCAGGTGCTGCGTCGGCTCACCGACCGGATGCGGGCCCGGCTGCACGTCGATCGGGGTCCGCTGCTGCGGGCCGCGGTGGTCGACCGGGGTACCCGGCCGGCGGGTCTGTTGATCGTGGTGCACGAACTGGCCGCGGATGTCGAGTCCTGGCGGGTGCTGTTGGCGGACCTGGCCCTGGGGCTGGGACAGCTCCAGGCGGGCTCGGACGTCCGGTTGCCGCCTGCCGCGTCGTTCCTGGACCACCCGGCCGAGCTTGCCGACGTCGAGGACGAGGCGGGCCCCGAGGTCGCCGGGGCCGGCTGTGTCCTCCCGGGTTCGCCCGCACCCGAGCCGATCGCCGAGGAGCCGCTCGAAGCGCGCTGCCCGGTGCGCGCGGCGACGGCCCGCGACGTCGCCGCTGCGATCGCGCACGTGCTGGTCGAGGAGTTCGGCGGCGGGCGACTGGTCGCGGACGTCCTCGATCACACCACGCGCAGGCCCGCGGCACGGGTGATCGGTCCGCTGGCCGAAGCGGACCGCTGGGTGGTGACCCCACTCGCGCGGGGAGCGAGCGTCGTACGGGTCGCGGGAGCGGCCGAGCCGGCCCGGGTGCGCTACGAACACTTCGGCGATCCGGCCGCCGCGCTGCTTCCGTCGGGGGTGGCCTGGACGCTGCGCGACACGGTGTGGCGGGACTTCGCCGGGCCGGGGCACCCGGGCGACACCGATGCGACGATCACCGGTGTCGTCGACGCCGGCGAGCTCGTGCTCACCTGGTGGTGTCCCGCCTCCGTGGGCACGCGGCTGGCGGCGGCCCACATCCCCGAGCGCGTCGCGCAGCGGCTGATCGGGGAGCAGGCCGGCTGAGGTGGCGCGCTCACGCACCCTCGGTGTGCTCGGTGGGATGGGACCGGCGGCGACGGCGGAGTTCCTGCGGCTGCTGGCCGTGCGCGTCGCGGCCGGCAGCGACCAGGAGCACCCCCGGATCCTGATGCTGTCCGAGCCGGGCATCCCGGACCGGACCGCCGCGCTGCTCAGGGGCGACGACGCACCGCTCCTGCCGATCCGGCAGGCGCTGTTCACCCTTGCCGACTGGGGCGCGGAGCTGCTCGCGGTGCCCTGCAACACCGCGCACGTCTACATCGATCGATTCCGCAGCCGACTGCCGGTGCCCCTGGTGCACATCGTGGAGGCGAGCGTGCGGGCCGCCGAGGTCGCCAGTCCCGACGGGGCCTGGTTGACGGCGACCGCGGGTACCGTCGCCGGCGGCATCTATCAGCGCTATGCGCAGCACCGGGGATACCGACTCCTGCTCCCCCACGAGGCGCTCCAGCAGCGCATCCACGCCGCCACCGTGCTGGTGAAGGCGAACCGGCTGCCGGCTGCCGGCGCGACCCTGGGTTCGGCGGTCCACGAGCTGCTGCGCATTCGGTGCCTGCCGGTGATCAGCGCCTGTACCGAACTCCCGCTCGCCTACGCGCACAGCGGGCTGCCGGCGGAATTCCAGGTGTCCAGCGTCGACGCGCTGGCGTCGGCCTGCGCGCACGCCCTGTACCCCCACCGCGGACCCGTACCGGGCCTGCTCTCGTCGACGGCCCGACGGGCGGTCGCCGGGTCCGGCTCCGGGTCCACGTCCGATCCCCCCGAAGGAGCACGATGACACGCTCACGCCTGTCGAAGGAACGCCGGCTGCTGCGCGAGACGGTCGCCGACTTCGCCCGCGCCAAGGTGGCTCCGGTGATCGCCGATATCTACCGACGCGAGGAGTTTCCCTACGAACTGGTCGCCGCCATGGGCCGCATGGGCTTGTTCGGACTGCCCTTCGAGGAACGCTACGGCGGCATGGGCGGGGATGTGTTCACCCTGTGTCTGGCCATCGAGGAACTGGCCAGAGTGGACTGCTCGGTGGCCGTCGCACTGTCCGCGGGCGTGACGCTCGGCGCGATCCCCATCCATCGGTTCGGCACCGCGGCACAGAAGGAACGCTGGCTCCCCGCCCTGTGCACCGGCGAGCGGATCGCCGGCTTCGGGCTCACCGAACCCGGCGGCGGGACCGACACGGCGGCGGCCCGCACCAAGGCGGCACTCGACGGCGACGAATGGGTGATCAACGGCAGCAAGGCGTTCATCACCAACTCCGGCACCGACATCACCAGCCTGGTCACGGTGACGGCGGTGACCGGTACCCGCGCCGACGGCGCCAAGGAGATCTCCGCGCTCGTCGTGCCGTCGGGCACCCCGGGCTTCACGGTGGCGCCGTCGTACTCCAAGGTGGGCTGGTGCGCCTCGGACACCCACGAACTCGGTTTCGCCGACTGCCGGGTGCCGGCCGAGCACCTGCTCGGCGAACGCGGCCTGGGCATCGCGCAGTTCATGTCGGTGCTGGACGAGAGCAGGATCGCGATCTCGGCCGTCGGAGCGGGGATGGCCCAGGGCTGCGTGGACGAGTGTGTGCGCCATGCCAAGGAGCGGACGGCGTTCGGGCAGCGCATCGGCGCGTACCAGTCGATCCAGTTCAAGATCGCCGACATGGAGACGCGCGCCCACACCGCACGCCTGGCCTACTACTCGGCTGCGGCCTCGATGCTGCGCGGCGAATCCTTCTCGAAGGAGGCGGCGATGGCCAAGCTGGTCTCCTCCAGGGCGGCGATGGACAACGCCAGGGACGCGACCCAGATCTTCGGTGGCTCCGGCGTGATGAACGACAGCCCCGTGGGCCGCTTCTACCGCGACGCCAAGATCCTGGAAATCGGCGAAGGCACCACCGAGGTACAACAGATGATGATCGCCAGGCACCTTGGCTTGTCCTGACCCCACCGCCGGGCAGCGCCGCGACGCGTCATCTCCGGGTTCGCCGACCTCCGAGTGGCCCTCGGCGAGTTCGGGAAGGGCCGACGCCATTGCCGGCCGGTCACCGGATCCGGACGCGCGCGGCCCGACCCCGGGAGTCCGAGGCTGCGCCGACTGCCCGGAACGTCGCGGCCGGCCACGCTCGGTCCGGCCGCGACCTTTCTCGGGTGGGGCGAGTGGGTTATCCCAGTCCGCGGTCGAGGGCGGCGGCGAGTTCGCCGTTCTCGGTGTCGCCGCTCAGCTCCCAGAAGAAGGCGCCGCCCAGCTGCTGTTCCCTGGCCCACTTCGTCTTGACGGCGAGGCTGGCCGGGGTGTCGTAACCCCACCATTCGTTGCCGCAGTGGCCGTACGAGGTGCCGCCGGCCAGGCCGGTGGCGGGGCAACGAACCTTGAGCGCGCGGTAGCTTCCGTCACCCGACGCGGGCGCGGTCGCGGTGCCGCCCGGTTCGCTCTGGGTGACGCCCGTCCAGCCGTGGCCGTAGAAGGGAACGCCGAGCAGCAGCTTCTTCGCGGGTACGCCCTGCGTCCGGAGCTTGGCGATGGCATCGGCCGAGTTGAAGTTCGGCACTGTCCTCGTTGAAGACCAACCCCCGGGGCCCGAGCCACGCGGACAGCCGTGCCTTGACCTCCTCGGCCTGTTCCCGTGAATGACACAAGGCGAGGAGATCGTCGGCATAGACGACCAGAGCCGGGGAGTCACGCGCCAGGATCGCGGCATCACTGCCGACGCGCTCCCGTGGCACCGGTTCCCGCACTTGGTCGGGGACGCTCTCGCCCGGTTGCGCGTCGTCGACGACCCCGTTCTCGACGAAGCTCTCCCGACCTTCCGGGACGATCTTCGGGTTCTTGCCGTCGACGCACTCGACCGGGTGGTCGCCGAGGATCCCGAGTTCGCCGCGCTGTGGGACGAGACCCCGGATGGCCCGAAGTGGCCGGCAGGCATTCGCCGCCTCCGCGCCGTCCTGGCCCCACGGTTCGAGCCCGGGTCGGCGGCGGCACTTCGACACCACCACAACGTACGTCGCGGGGAGGGTGTTCGTGCACGTCAGAGCCCTATGCCTCTGGTGTGGGGCTCTTGGCGGGCCGGTGTCCTACCTGTGTGGGTTCCTCGTTTCGAGGGCCGCGCCGTGCGGGAGTGCGTCCGCAGCGAACGGGATGCGGGCGAGAAGATGTCCGTCACGCAGGTCGAGCATGTTGACCCGGGCTTCGTCCGGGGCGATCACGGCTGCCGAGGTCCGCCGGGCCACGAATGATCCAGGGGGAGGCCGGGAGGGGCGCTGCCGCGGCTGCGAAGACTCGGGCGCGGGGGAGAATGGAACCGACGGGTGTCCTCCACACGAGGGAGAAAGGCCCGTGAACGAGGCGATTGACGTCGAGGACCTCGGCAAGCGGTTCGGCGCTGTGACGGCTCTCGAATCGGTGGACTTCCGTGTCGCCGCCGGGACGGTTTTCGGCCTCCTGGGCCCGAACGGCGCGGGCAAGAGCACGGCGATCCGCATCCTGACCACGATCGCGCGTCCCACCGCCGGGCGGGCCTTCGTGCTCGGGCACGACGTGGTCCGCGATGCCGCCACGGTCCGGAGCATGATCGGGCTGGCCGGACAGTACGCAGCGGTCGACAAGAACCTCACCGGCCGGGAGAACCTGCGCCTGATCGGGCGCCTCACCCACATCCGGCGCTCCCGTGTCCGAGCCCGGGCGGCAGAGCTCTTGGAACGGTTCGACCTCGCGGAAGCGGGCGACCGCCCTGCCCGAACGTACTCCGGCGGCATGCGCAGGCGGCTGGACGTCGCTGCGGCTCTGGTCCCCGATCCGCCGGTGCTCTTCCTCGACGAGCCCACCACCGGACTTGACCCGCAAAGCCGCAATGCGTTGTGGGAGATGATCCGCGGCCTTGTCGCCGATGGGACCACCGTGCTCCTCACCACCCAGTATCTGGAGGAAGCCGACCAACTCGCCGAGCGGGTGGTGGTCATCGACCGGGGGCGGGTCATCGCCGACGACACGCCGGCTGCGCTCAAGGCCCGCCTGGGCAACACGGTCATCGAACTCGACCTGGAGGAGGCCGGCCGGGGAGAGTGGGCAGCGCAACTCGTGAGCGCTCGGTTCTCCACCCGCGCGGACGTCGAAGGCTCCCGATTGCGCTTGACGTCCCACGACGGGTCGCGGCCGCTGCTGGACATCCTGCGCCTCCTCGATGCCCACGGTCTGGTGCCCGGCGCTGTGGCGGTCCACGAGTCCAGCCTCGACGACGTGTTCCTGGAACTGACCGGCCGCCGCGCAAACGCCGCCCCGGAGTCCGCTCGAACCTCTCCGGATGAGTCGTGACCAGGCCAGGCGCGTCCCCCGCGACAGTTGCCCGTAGCGGCCGGGCCGGCGGAGTCTCGGCGCCGTCGACGCGCGGAGCGCTGTCCCTCGTTCGTACCGTTCAGGACGGACTCGCCATCGCGTGGCGGAACCTGATCGCCCTGCGCCGAGTGCCACGGTTGCTGATCTTCTCCACCATCCAGCCGCTGGTCTTCGTGTTGATGTTCCGGTACGTATTCGGCGGCGTCGTACAACCGGCCCTGCACGGGGTCGATTACGTCGACTTCCTGATCCCGGGAATTTTTGTGCAAACCGCGGTGTTCGGCGCCATGAACACCGCGATAGGGCTCGCCACCGACATGGACACCGGCCTGATGGAACGGTTCAGATCCCTGCCCATGGCCCGCTCCGCGGTACTTGTCGGCCGCACTACCGCCGACCTCGCCAGGAACGTCTTCGTCGTGGCACTGATGGCCGCGGTCGGCTTCGCCATCGGATTCCGCATCCACGCCGGAGTCCCGGCCTTCCTCGGCGCCATCGTGTTGGTCCTGGCCTTCGGCTTCGCGATGTCGTGGATCTTCGCGGTGGTCGGCATGGCAGTCGGCGATCCGGAGACCGCCCAGGCCGCGGCCTTCCCCGTGCTTGCTCCGCTGGTCTTCGCGTCGTCGGCGTTCGTTCCCGTGGCAACCATGCCGGGGTGGCTGCAGGCCTTCGCGGAGCATCAACCGGTGTCACGCAACGCCGACGCAGTACGCGCTCTCGTACTGGGCGGCCCCACCGCCACCGACGTCTGGCAGGCTTTGGCGTGGGACGTCGCAATCGTCGCCGTTTTCGCGCCGATCGGGGTATGGCTGTACCGCAGGGAACCCTAGACCCGGGACCTGACCCGTGTTCCGGGCGGACGCTCCGCGCGCTCGTATCGGCCGTGTTCGGTGTCGGTGGCCTTACCGCGCGATGCCGCGCGATCGCCCGGCCCGGGACATCGAGCACCGCACGACCGTTCGCGCGCTGCGGTCAACAACCCAACGCATCGACTCGGGCAAGTCGTTCGGCCTCGAATGCGGTTCGATCGTCGCCGTGACGATTCACCCGACGGGTCCCTCGCAACGCCCCTCAACCTGTTTACCGGCTATGTCACGTTGGTGCTGCGTAGCAGCGGATGGCCACCGTCTGGTGCGGGCTCCACTGTTGCTGGACTGTGGCCATCAACTGCCAGCCCAGGCGCTCGTACAGGTCTGCCGCGGCCGTGTCGGACGTGACGACGTCGAGCACCGGATGCAGGCCGCGATGCCGTGCCTCCTCCACTGCTCGGTCGATCAGCACTGCGCCGATCCGATGTCCCCTCGCCTGCGGGGCGACGAAGAGTGCGCCGACCACGGCGGTAGCGCTCCTCCCCGCCCCATGTCGCTCGCTCCACAGCCCCGGAGCCAGATCGCCTTCGCCGACCTGCGACAAGCAGACATGCCCGACCAGGCGCCCGTCGACTTCGGCGACCCAGGAGCCCAACAAGGGACCGCGTGACAGCCACTCGCCGGGCTGATCGGGCCAGTTCACCGGATAGCCGTCGCGCGCGTGGACTTCCGCGAGGACGCGCACACACTCCTCGATATCGCCATCCGCCCGCCGCCGGACGCGGTGGCTCGGCCGCTCGTCAGGCACCCCGGAGTTCTCGATGTTCACGGTGCAATGGGAACACAGGCCACAGAGTCGGAACCAGCCACTTCACGCCGCTGTTGGGGCGCGCCATTCACCGAACACGGCTACGTTCGTGTGCGACTGGGGATCCACCCCGCGCGCGTCCGCGGCACAGTCACGGTCCGCCTGTGAGACGGCCCGCTCAGCCGGGTCGAGGAACGGCGTTTCGGTCACAGGGAAGGACCACGGCCGCCTCTACGCTCGAATCATGACGTGCCGGTGTATGGGCGTTCGCGCGGACGGGTACCCGCGTCGCGACCCGGCGACCGAGAACCGACTAACCGGTCCCAGGAGGCCACCCGCATGGACCCGAAGAACCAGGACGTCACCCATCGACGCTCCGACGCTCCGACGCCCCGCACGACGCCAAGGACGCCCAACTGGAGCAGTACCGCGTCCGTCCCACGGCCAAGCACCTGACCACGAACCAGGGCGTCCGCGTGGACGATGACGACGACTCGCTCCGAGCCGGGTCCGCGGTCCCACGCTCCTTCGACGGCTTGTACGCCCGTTCGGGTGAACGCCCGTAACGACCCACCGGGCCTGCCTCGTTGCACGATCGCAGTCCCGTTCGCGCAGCGCCCGTGGGCGATGCACGCACCATCGTCCTCGTCCCGCCACCCCAACGGCCACATCCATCTGCGAGGTTGACCCATGAACGCCACGCGACTCCTCGGCATGGGACTCGTCGCCCTTCCGGCCGTGATGGTGCTCATCGCGGCGGGCACGGCGAGTCCGGCCGAACCCACCGCGTCGGCGCTGCCTGTGCCCGTGGTGCAGACCTGCACCGGGTTCCAGACCGAGACCTTCACCCCGGGGCTGAACGCGACCCTGCGTCAGGTTGTCGGCGAAGGCAACGGCGAGCTGACCTCCTGTGTGCCGTTCGGCGACTCGCTGCCCGCTTCGGGCCGCGTGACCTCCACTATGGCGGGGATGATGAGCTGCGGCGGGGGCACTCGCACTCGGAACACGACCATCACCTGGGACGACGGCGGGAGCAGTACTCTCCAGGAGTCCGGCAGTGTCGAAAGCCCGGTCGGTGGCGGGCGGGCGGCGGTCTTCACGGGGAAGATCCTCTCCGGACGCTTCGCCGGCGCCACGACGGTCACCACTCGAACCCTGTCTCCGCTGCCGAAGCCACAGTGCGCGACCGAGGCGGGTCTCACCGAAGCCGGCGGCCCCCTGACGGTGGAGATCACCCACGTGCCCTGACCCGGTTCCAACCGCCACCACGTCGTCCGCGACGGTAAAGGCACCGCGCCATGCTCGTCGACGAAGACCATGGCGACAAAGCGGTCGTTGCCCCTCGGCGGGTCGACGGCGGATGAAGAAGACGGACGTCCACGCCCTCGTCAGGTCCGAGGACCGGTGCACCGCGACGCCACGATTCGCGGCGGCCGAGTGCGAAGTGTTCGTCCCGCCCCGGTGGAAGAGACCGTCCGGGCATGTGAACGGGAATCCGGACGCCGCGCCGCGCACCGGCGTGGCGATCCGAGGGATGGTCCGGACACCGCCCGCCGGCGGCACCGAACCGGCGCTGTCCGACGTGGTCGGTGCCGGAGGAGCGGTCCGCCCTCTCGGCAACCGAGGTACCCCGGTTGTTGGCCCGACGCTCCGCGCCGCCCTGCAGGGCAGCCGACCGCGAACAGCGGCACGCCGAGGCATCGC
The DNA here is from genome assembly GCF_000372745.1 of Embleya scabrispora DSM 41855. Classification (GTDB taxonomy): domain Bacteria; phylum Actinomycetota; class Actinomycetes; order Streptomycetales; family Streptomycetaceae; genus Embleya; species Embleya scabrispora. The sequence continues at coordinate 48,579 of NZ_KB889703.1, forward strand.
CGCCTGAATCCGCCGCGCTCCGACGCCTCGAGCACCCCCACCGCACCGGCCCCGTATCGGTGGCTGTCAACCGTACCCACGGCCGGGCGCACCCTGCCCCGCGGTTCGCCTGCCCGGCGACGACGGCTTCGCCCTCGCTCTCCGTCGCCGCTCGAAGTCGATTACCTCAACGCCGCAGGCCGCGCGTCGCCTTCGGATCGGTGAACCCAGCCGCCGCCTGAGGCAACCGCAACCCGCGGACGCCTCACGGCCGCCGCCCGCACATGCCGTCCGGGACGCGCGGTGATTCGGGCGGCTTCACCCCTCCGTGGTGCGGTGGACGGCGCGGCCTCGACGGTCATGAACCGCGGGTCGACGCTATTTCACGACGAGGGTTCCTTTCATGAACGGGTGAATGGTGCATTGGTAGTCGTAGGTGCCGGGGGTATTCGGGGCGACGAAGGTCGTGGTGGTGGTGCCGCCGTCGATGGTTCCGGTGTCGAACGCCTGGTCCTTGAGGGCCGTTACCGTATGCGCGACGGAGTCCTGGTTGACGACGGTGACCGTGGTTCCGGGCTTCACCGTCAACATGGTCGGGGCGAACGCGAAATTCTGGATCGTGATGGTGGACACGTCGGCGGTCTCGGTCAGCGAAGCGGACGGGCTTGCCGATTTCTTGTTCGATGAGCCGCTTCCGGAGGAGCCTCCACACGCGCAGACCAGGACGAACACGAGCAGCAGGGCGCCGACGATCGGACCGGTGGGCCGAGGGCGGTAAGAAGAAGCGGAGCGCACGAGGCGGGCCTTTCCGAAGTCACGAAGAACGAAGTCACGAAGAACAAGGAGGTGCAGCGCCCCCGGCTCCCCGGTGGTTCGGGACGGCATGCGTTCCTGCCGGATCCCACTCGCCGAAAACGCCTGTTCTGCCACATTCACACCCGAACCGGTTCCCGGATGCGTGCGGTTCCCCTGAATGAGCGCCGAGTTCACTGCGACGAGTGACGGCATCCGACATGCCGCCGATGGTTGTCGCGTTCCCCGCGCGTCACCACGCGTCGGCGTGTACTCGGGCCGGGTGAGGTGCGCGGGCGAGACGCCGCCCGCCGTCGCGCGGGCGGACACCCGGGCCCGGTGCGAGGCGTCGCGGCGGTCGTGGGAGGCCGCTCGCAGGGAGCGTGTCGTGCACAAGTACGCCGACGGCGAGGCGCCCGACGCGATTGCCGAGGCGGGTGTGCGGGAGGAGGCGGTGGCGCTGGCGATGCTGCGGTACGCGCCCGAGGCCGGGGTCCTCGACCCGCTGCCGAAGTGGTCGATGCCCCTGTCGGCCGCCGCGGACGAGCAGCCGGACCTGATCGCCTCGTCCGTGCGTGCCGGCCTGTTGGCGATCCACTGCGACTCGGGCGTCGACGCCTTCGTCTGGGAACCGACCTCGTTCGAGCAGGCGTTGCGTGCCGCCGAGGGCGTGTACGAGGACGTGCGCCCCGCCGAGCTCACCGGGATGTACCTCCCCCTTTCGCACCGACGAGCGCGCCGAGATCACCGAGTCCCTGCCCGGAATGGGCCCATCCTGGGCGCCGAATTCATCGCCATCGTCGGCGACCTGTCCGGCTGGCGCTCGCCAACGGGCGACAGCGAAAGGCCACGTGGCCGCCGGAGCGCGTCGCGGCCTTGACCGGGCTCGGCATGCGATGGAGCTGAGACGAGCCCGACGGGAACGCGGAGGGAAGATGGTCGGGGGCCGGAGGATGGCGTGCGGAGGAGCGCGGGCGATCTTGTCTGCCTGTGCCTCCTCGACGGCAAGGGGCCTTTGCCGGTATTGCTCTCGAGGCTCGGCCATGTGTTGGCGGAGCACGGCGGCGCCGGCCGTTGCCCGTCCGTGTTCGGATTGTGGGTGAAGGAATCCCGCATCGGCGAGTTGCCCGGTTTCCGTGCCCGCGCCGGCGGGCTCACGGTGAGTCCCGGTGGTGGCTGACGGCGGTGCGCGCCACGGGCATCTCGCGCCTGCCCGGTCCGGTGACGTCAAACGCGAGGCGGCAGGATCTCGATGATCTCGGCGATGCCGGCGACGGGTTGGGCCTGGTGCATGAGGGCCACGTCACCAGGCTCGAGGTGCTGCCACTGTTGGGGCCGCAGGGGAGCCAGGCGCACGGTGGCTGTCTCTCCGGGGCCGAGCCGTGGCTGGAACTCCACCCACAGCCTTGCGACGCAAAGTGCTCGTTCTCCGTCCGTGGTGCGACCACCGATGTCCCACATCGGCCTGAGCCGACCGTCCCCGGGAAAGGCGGTTCGAGGTCCGCCCTCCTTCGGATCCATCAAATGCAACGTTGCCCGGACCGTGCCGTGCCGGACTTCCCAGGCCCGCCACCGACACCAACGACGACTGCGGTCGAGCGCCATCCGGCGAGCGGCTTCGGCGAGGAGCTCCCAGAAGTCCACGGACACGGGATGGACATCCCCGATCTCCTCGAGAACGCCGAGCACCAACTCCCACTCCTGGCGCCCGACGTCCTCGCGAACGTCCCCGACCGTCTGGCCGTTGTCTGACACGGCGTCCTCGGGCAGCAGATCGACGGCCTGTCGAAGGAGTGTGAACGCGTCAACCATGCCCTGCATTGTCCGTGACCCCGAACGCCCCGTTCAATGACCGAGTACGGCGGCCCTGCTTGGTCATCGGTGGTTCGAGGCCCGGATCGGGGTCCCTCGCGCCCTGCCCCAGTCCGGTATGGCGGGGTCGGGGTCGGTGGGTCGGGGCGGTTCCGGGGTGTCGCCGTCGGTGTGGATGTACTCCTCGCCGCGCACGATGCGGTAGCGGGTTCCCAGGACGTGGAGTTCGTCGACGGTCTCGGTCTCCAGGCGGGCCACCGCCGCCAGGAGTTCGCGGACGCGCTCACGATTTTCCACTACGCGGACTCCGGGGACGTGGTGTGCGGGTTCGACCGGCCCCGCGACCGCTGGGGCTCCGACCCCGATCGGCTGGTCCCGCACCTGACCCGCGCGGGCCTGCTGCTCCCCGACGGGATCCGACCCGACCACGGCATCGACGAACGACAACGCCTCACCCACCGCATGATGCACGCCAAGTTCGGCACAACACTGCCCCGCGAGGACGTCGAGCACGGCGAACTCCTCGCCGCGATGTACTGAACGCGGGCCCGGGAACCAGGCCCGCGTGCCCTCCCCGGGCCTGTGGGCAAGACACGGACACAATGGACGCCACCGGGGAACCGGGCTTCGGGGTCGACGGCCGTCGTCGCCCCCACTCGCATCCGGCCCGCCCGTACGACGGGCACGATCACGGCCGTCGACCCGCGACGTACAATCGCGATGGGGGCGAAGCGCCGGGCCGAGATTCCGGCACCGGTGTGAGGGAGGGGCCAGGATGTTCGGTTCGAAGAAGAAGCTCGACGATCTGATGGCGCAGCTCAGGCCCGACCTGAGTCGGGAATCGCTCGGCGTCGGGCCCGACTTCCCGGGCGTCGCCCCGAACCCGCTCCTGAGCGGTGATGCACGAAAGCGCAATGCGGAACTGCGTACGGGGGCGCTTGCGCTCGGCGTTCTCGTCGACTGGCGTGAGGTCAACAGCAATCCACGCGTGGTCCTGATGCTCGACGTGGAGACCGCCGACGGCATCTCGTTCCGCGGTATCGCGGACGAAGACCTCACGATCACCGAGCTCACCCGACTCGCCCCGGGACAGACGTTGCCCGTGCGCTACCGGCCGGCCGTCATGGACCACTACGTCTGCCTCGCCCGGGACGCGGACCCCGCCCACGTGCAGCGGCTCTCCGACGAGATCGCGAGCCGCAAGCGGACCTGACCCGAAGCCGTTGGCCGGATCCCGGGGGCGTGTCCGGCAAAGGTTGAGCGTTCCGGCCGGAACTTCGCTCCCGTGTCGCGGTTTCGGTTGCTCTCGGATGCCCGGTGGTCGTTGATCGAGGGGATGCTCCCGAAGCCGACGGGACGTCCGGGCAGGAAGTTCTCGGATGCGCGGTCGATGGTCGAGGGGATCATCCACCGCTATCGGTGCGGGATCGCAGCCCGGATCGCGCCGTGCGCATCGAAATCAACCGAACCCCGAGGGCGGGCGTGCGCGAAACGTCGTCCGCCCGTGGTCCTCTCGTCTCGGCGGCGACCGTCGGCTACCGCGGATGGGAGGAGTTCGCGATCTCCCCGACCCAGACCACCATCACGACCAGGCCTACGGCCCACGCGAGGACCGCGCCGTAGCGCACAGCCCGCACACGGGCGAGGATCGCCGCCGTCCCGGCGACGGCGAGGACCGGCCCGCCGAACCACGGGATCCGCCAACACAACGCCTGACCCCTCGCCGTGCAGATCAGACCGTCCGCCGCCGACCACACGGATCGCTCCCCATCGCCCCCAGCGGCAGAACCAACATCAACACCCCGGTCGCCGCCCACAACAACACCAGCGCCGACGCCACCAGCACGCCACGACCCCCGGCACTCGCCCCCGGTGCTCGCGTCCCGCCCACCGCATCGCGCCGCCCCACCGTCTTCGTTGGCATGCACCCACCCTGCCGGAGCGAGAGAGCACACCCACAGGGGCGACCTACTCAACCGAGCGCGTCCACGTACGCAACCGACCGCGCTCACCCCGGCCGTCGCCAGGACCCACGCGAGGCGCGGCACAGGCCGGAGACCGGGCCCGCGCGCGTGAACGCCGGGGGCCGCACCCGCGAATGGCGCACCGCGGTGGGTGGTCCACGTACCGTCGGCACGGCGTTGTGTCGGGACAGGCCCGACACAACGCCGTGAAAGTTCGCCGAG
>NZ_KB889704.1 GCF_000372745.1 Embleya scabrispora DSM 41855
CCGTGCCAGCACCAGCACACCCACGCCCTCGGAGAAGCCGGTGCCGTCCGCCGCGGCCGCGAACGCCTTGCAGCGCCCGTCCGGAGCGAGCCCGCGCTGCCGGGAGAACTCCACGAACACGCTGGGGCCGGCCATCACGGTGGCGCCGCCCGCCAGCGCGATGTCACACTCCCCGCTCCGCAGCGACTGCTCCGCCAGGTGTATCGACACCAACGACGACGAACACGCCGTATCCAGCGTCACCGCCGGGCCCAGCAGACCCAGCACATAGGAAATCCGACCCGACGCGACACTGGTGGTGCCGCCGGTGAGCACGAAGCCCTCCAGTTCGGCGGGCGTCTCCCCCGCGCGCGGCATGTACTCCTGCGGGATCACGCCGACGAACACGCCGCCCGAGCTGCCCCGGAGCGACGCCGGGTCGATGCGGGCGTTCTCCAGCGCCTCCCACGAGGTCTCCAGCAGCAGCCGCTGCTGCGGGTCCATCGCCAGCGCCTCGCGCGGCGAGATCCCGAAGAATTCGGCGTCGAACCGACCGGCGTCGGACAGGAAGCCGCCCCGCGTGAGGTAGGTGGTGCCCGGCGTGTCGGGATCCGGGTCGGACAGCCGGTCGATGTCCCAGCCGCGGTCGGTCGGGAATTCGGTGAGGGCGTCCCCGCCGTCGCAAAGCAGTTCCCACAGGTCCTCGGGGGTGCGCGCGGCGCCCGGGAAGCGACTCGCCATTCCGACGATCGCGATCGGCTCGCGAGCGACGGCCTCGGCGTCGCGCAGCTCCCGCTGTGCTCGCTGCAGGTCCGTCGTGACCCGCCTCAGATACTCTCGAAGCTTCTGCTCGTTGGACATCCCGGGCAGCCCCCTTCCGTTCGGACGTGCGAGATCACGCGGTGTCGAGTTCGCCGTCGATAAAGTCGAAAAGTTCGTCGTCGGAGGCCGCGGTGAAGTCGCGCTCCTCACCTGGGTCGGCGGGTGCCGCGAGCCGGCGCAGCACCTCCTGCAGCTGCCCGGCGAGCTCACCTCGCTCGCTCTCGTCGAGCTGCGCCACAACGAGCCGGTCGAGTTCCGCCACGATCGAGCGCACGGTCGTTTCCTCGGTGGGCACGAGCAGTTCGTCCAGGAACCGGGCGAGCTCCGCCGGTGTCGGGTGGTCGAACACGACGGTCGGTGGCAGGCGCAGCCCCGTGCCGTTGCCCAGTCGGTTGCGCAATTCCACCGCCGTCAGCGAGTCGAACCCGAGTTCCTTGAACACGCTGTCCGCGTCGACCGCCGCAGCCGCGCTGTGGCCGAGCACGACCGCCGCGGACTCCCGTACCAGATCCAGCAGTTCCTTGCGCCGCTGCCGCTCGGGCAACGCGACGAGCCGGTCCGCGTGGGTCGCCGCTGCCGCCGCCGGCACCACCCGTCGCCGGGTCGGCGCGGCCGGGTCCAGCGCGGACAGCACGTCGGGCACCGGCCGGCCGCTCTCGCGGAGCCGGGCCGCGTCGACCGGCACCGCCACCACCACCGAACGGTGCAGGGAGAGCGCGGCGTCGAACAGGGCCAGGCCCTGCTCGTCGGTGATCGCGCCCAGACCCATCCGGGCCAGCCGTTGCCGGTCGATCTCGCTCATGTGGCCGGTCATCGCGCTCTCCCGCGCCCACAGACCCCACGCGATCGACGTGCCCGGCAGCCCCAGCCCGCGCCGATGTTCGGCGAGACCGTCGAGGAAGGCGTTCGCCGCGGCGTACCCGCCCTGCCCGGCGTTGCCCAACACCCCGGCGGCCGAGGAGAACAGCACGAACAGCGAGAGGTCGTGATCGCGGGTCAGCTCGTGCAGATGCCATGCCGACTGCGCCTTCGCCCGCAGCACGGTGTCGAGGTCCTCCCGGGTCAGCGCCTCCAGCACGCCGTCGGACATCACCCCGGCCGCGTGGATCACCCCGGTCAGCCGGTGCGCGGAACGCACCAGTTCCGCCACCGAGACCCGGTCGGAGACATCGCACGCCACCACGGACACCTCGGCGCCCGCCGCACGCAGGTCCGCGAGCAGTTCGGTCGCACCCTCGGCCGCCGGGCCACGCCTGCTCGTCAACAGCAGCCTGCGCACCCCGTGTTCGGCCACCAGGTGCCGGGCGACGAGTGCGCCGAGCACCCCCGTCCCGCCGGTGACCAGCACCGTGCCGTCGGGGTCGAGCGGCGCGGGCAGGGTCAGCACGATCTTGCCGACGTGCCGCGCCTGGCTGAGATACCGGAACGCCTCCGGTGCGCGGTGCACGGCGAACGTGGTGAGCGGCATCGGCCGCAGCGCGCCCTCGTCGAACAGGACGCGAATCTCCTCCAGCATCTCGCCGATGCGCTCGAACCCGGCCTCCATCACGTCGAACGCCCGGTACCGCACCCCGGGATACATCTCCGCGACCTCCTGGGCATCGCGGATGTCGGTCTTGCCCATCTCCACGAATCGCCCACCGCGCGGCAACAGGGCCAGTGACTCCTCGACATGCTCGTGGGCCAGTGCGTTGAGCACGACGTCCACGCCGCGACCGCCGGTGGTGTTCGCGAACCGCGTGGCGTAGCCCAGGCTGCGTGAATCCGCGAGGTGGTCGTCGTCGAAACCCCAGGCACGCAGCACGTCCCGTTTGCCGGCACTGGCGGTGCCGAACACCTCCGCGCCCCAGTGCCTGGCGAGTTGCAGGGCCGCGAAACCCACGCCCCCGGTCGCCGCGTGCAGCAGCAGCGACTCGCCCGCCCGGAGCCCGGCCAGGTCCGCGAGACCGTAGTAGGCGGTCAGATGCACCACCGGAACACCCGCGGCCTGTGCGAACGACATACGTTTGGGCATCGCCACGACCAGCCGGCGATCGGTGATCGTGACCGAGCCCAGACCGCCGGTGAACAGACCCATCACCCGGTCGCCGGGGGCCAGTCCGGTGACATCGGCACCGGCCTCCAGCACGATCCCCGCGCCCTCGCCCAGGGACGACCATCCGTCCCGCGCCACCATGCCCAGTTCCAGCAGCACGGCCTTGAAGTTCAGCCCACCCGCGCGTACCGCGATCCGCACCTCGCCCGCCTCCAGCGGGCGCAGCACCTCGGGGCACCCGGTGAGCGACAATCCGTCCAGCTCACCGCGATAGGTCAGGGACAGCCGCCACGGCTGATCCTCGGGCGCCAACAGCGCCGGCGACGCGGACGCACGGACCAGCCGAGGCACCGCGCCGACTCCGGCGCGGATGATCAGCTCCGGGTGGTCGGCAACCATCGCGGCCGGCAGGGCCCGTTGCGTGTCCGGATGGTCGTCGACGTCCAGGTGCCGGAGCCGGCCCGGATGCTCGGTGCGCGCGGTGCGCAGAAGTCCGGCCACCGCTCGGTGCGCAAGCTCATCCGCCCGGGTGAGCACGACGAGCGGGACATCCGCGAGGTGTTGCTCCGCGACCCACTCCCGCACAAAACGCAACGTCCGGGCGACGACCTCCTCCAACTCGCCGGTGGGGCACGTCCACAACACGGCCGTCGCCGACGGCGGCGAGGCCGGGCGGTCCTCTCCCTCCGAAAGCGTGACCCAGCCCTGCTCCGCGGGCGGATCCGGCAGCTCGACCGGTACCAGGTCCAGGCCGAACAGCGCCGAGTCGTCCACGCGCGTCCGCCCGAACGCGCCCGCCTCCACCGGCCGCAGCGCCAGTTCGCCCACCGAGGCAACCACCTGCCCGGCCTCGTCGGTCACGAGCACGGCCATCGAATTCGACCCGACCGGGGTCAGCCGCACCCGGACGGCCCGGGCGCCGGTGGCGTGCAGACGCACGTCGGTCCAGCCGAACGGCAGGTGCAGGCCGTCCGTCCCGGCCAGGCCGGCCGCGTGCAGCGACGCGTCCAACAGCGCGGGGTGCAGTCCGTAACCGGCAACGTCCTGATCCTCCGGCAGCACGACCGATGCGTAGATCACATCGCCGTCCTGCCACGCGGCGCGCACGCCGCGAAAGGCCGGACCGTACGAGTAGCCCCGCTCGGCCAACGACTCGTAGAACCCGTCCAACGGCACGGCGACCGCGCCCGGCGGCGGCCAGGCGGCCAGGTCGCCGGGCACCGCGGGGCCGTCGGCGGTCAACAGGCCGGTCGCGTGCCGGGTCCAGTCGTTTCGCCCGCCGGGACTGGTGTGCACGCTCACCGGCCGGCCGCCGTCGGCTTCCGCGCCGATCAGCACCTGCAGGTCCAGGTCGGCGTCGATGACCGCCGGTGCCTGGATGGTCAGTTCGGCCAGGTGAGCGCAGGCGATCCGGTCCCCGGCATGCAGGGCGAGTTCGACCATCGCCGCACCGGGCAGCAGCACCGATTCGCCCCCCTCGCGATCGACCAGCCCGTGGTCGGCCAGCCACGGCTGGGCAGCGCGGGACAACCGCCCGGTGAGGACCAGCGTTTCCGCGTCCGCCGGGCGCAGCGCCGCGCCGAGCAGGGGGTGGTCGGCTCGTTGCAGGCCCAGGGCCGAGGTGTCGCCGACCGCGGCGAGTTCCTTCAGCCAGTAGCGCCGGCGTTGGAACGGGTAGGTCGGCAACTGCGCGACGGCGGGCGGGATTCGCCAGTCGATGTCGACGCCGTGCACGTACGCCTTGGCCAGTGCGGCGCGGAATCGGGCCGGCCCGTCCTCGTCACGGCGCAGCGACTCCAACACGACCGCGTCGGACGTTTCCGCCTCCTCGACCGTCTCGCCGATGGCGGTGGTGAGCACGGGGTGTGCGCTGACCTCGACGAACACCCGGTGCCCCTGGTCCAGCAGCGCGCGCGTGCCCGCGGCGAAGCCGACGGTCCGGCGCAGGTTGCCGAACCAGTACTCGGCGTCCAGCTCCGGGCCGGCGACCACCGCGTCGGTGACCGTGGAGTGGAACGGGACGCGGGTGGGTCGCGGCCGGATGCCGGACAGGGCCGTCACGATCTCCTCGCGCAGGGCCTCGACGTGCGCCGAGTGCGAGGCGTAGTCCACCGGGATGATCCGCGCGCGAATCTCCTCGGCCGTGCAGGACGCGACGAGGTCGGCCAGGTCGACGGGCGTGCCGGAGACGACCGTGCTGCCGGGCCCGTTGATCGCGGCGATCTCCACCGCGCCCGCGTACCGCTCGATCCGGTGTGCCACCTCGGCCGCCGGCAGTTGCACGGACGCCATGCCGCCGGTGCCGGCCAGTCGCGTGATGGCCCTGCTGCGCAAGGCGACGACGGCCGCGGAGTCCGCGAGGGACAACGCGCCGGCGACGTACGCGGCGGCGATCTCGCCCTGCGAGTGGCCCAGCACCGCGTCGGGGGCCACGCCGTGGTGTTGCCACAGCGCGGCGACCGAGATCATCACCGCCCACAGGGCTGGTTGCACCACGTCGACCCGGTCCAGTGGCCCGGCGAGCGCGTCGAGGAGGTTCCAGTCGACATGGGGTCTCAACGCGTCGGCGCAGTCGTCCAGTCGGGCGCGGAAGACGTGCGATTCGCGGTACAGGTCCAGGGCCATCCCGGACCACTGCGAACCCTGGCCGGGGAAGACGAACACCGTCTTGCCGCGTGCGCGGGCGACGCCGAGCAGGACGTCCGGGGACGGCCGCCCCTCGGCCAGTGCCAGGAGTCCCGCCGACGGGTCGTCGCCGGTGACGGCCGCGCGGTGGACCAATCGAGGTGCCCGGGTGGCCAGCGCGCCGGCCACGGGCGCGTCCGGGTTCGCGATGATGTGGCCGTGCAACTGCCGGGCCCTGGCCGCGAGCGCCGTCGTCGAGGAGGCGGACAACAACAGCGGCACGGCCGGGTGCCCGGCCGCCGGGCCCGACTCGGGCACCGGCTCCGGCTCCGGCTCCTGCTCCTGCTCCGGCTCCGGCGGGGCCTGCTCGATGATCACGTGGGCGTTGGTGCCGCTGATCCCGAACGCCGAGACCGCGGCCCGGCGCGGCCGACCGGTCTCGGGCCAGGCGCGCGCCTCGGTCAACAGTTCCACCGCGCCCGACGCCCAGTCCACCGCGGGGGTCGGCTCGTCGATGTGCAGCGTCCGGGGCAGCACACCGTGCCGGATCGCCGACACCATCTTGATCACACCGCCGACGCCGGCGGCGGCCTGGGTGTGTCCGATGTTGGACTTCAGCGATCCCAGCCACAGCGGCTGCCCCTGCGGGCGTTCTCCGCCGTAGGTCGCCAGCAGCGCCTGCGCCTCGATCGGGTCGCCGAGCCGGGTGCCGGTGCCGTGCGCGTCCACGACGTCCACGTCGGCCGGGGTCAGGTTCGCGTCGGCGAGTGCCGCGCGGATGACCCGCTGTTGGGACGGCCCGTTCGGTGCGGTCAGGCCGTTGGAGGCGCCGTCGGAGTTCACCGCGCTGCCGCGGATCACCGCAAGCACCGGGTGCCCGAGCCGCCGGGCGTCGGAGAGCCGCTCCAACACCACCATGCCGACGCCCTCGGACCACCCGGTACCGTCCGCCGACGCCGAGAACGCCTTGCACCGGCCGTCCTCGGCCAGCCCGCGCTGGCGGGAGAAATCCACGAACGTGTCCAGGGTCGCCATGACCGACGCGCCGCCGGCCAGCGCCAGCGAGCACTCCCCGACCCGCAGGGCCCGGCTCGCCAGGTGCATCGTGGCCAGCGACGACGAGCACGCCGTGTCGACCGTCAGCGCCGGCCCCTCCAGGCCGAGCAGGTACGCGATCCGGCCGGAGGCGACGCTGGCCGCGCTACCGGTCCCGCCGAACCCGTCACCGCCCTGTCCGGACTCCTGCGCGCCGAGCCCGTACCGCTGCCCGCCATGTCCCATCAGCCCGACGAACACCCCGGTTTCGCTGCCCCGCAGCGACTGCGGGTCCATCCCGGTCCGCTCCAGCGCCTCCCAGGAGGTCTCCAGGAGCAGGCGCTGCTGCGGGTCCATCGCCAACGCCTCCCGCGGCGAGATCCCGAAGAAGTCGGCGTCGAACTCGGCCGCGTCGTGGAGGAATCCACCGCCGCGGGCGTAGAAGCTGCCCGGCACGTCGGGGTCGGGGTCGTACCGGCCGTCGACGTCCCAGCCGCGGTCGGTGGGGAAGTCGCCGACCGCGTCCCGCCCCTCGACCACCAACTCCCACAACCCGTCGGGCGTGACGACACCGCCCGGGAAGCGGCAGGCCATGCCGACGATCGCGATCGGCTCGCCGGCCGCCCGCTCCAGTTCCTGCAGGCGCTCACGTGTGTCCTGCAGTTCCCCAACCGCCTGCTTGAGGTAGTTCCGCAGCCTGCCCTCGTTCTCCATCGTCTCGTCACTCCTCCGGCCGAGTACTCTCAACTGGGCCAGTCAACCCTGCGGGGGTGGTGGGCAGCCGGGTTCAGGAAACCCATAGCGGGCCGCAAATCTGGCTCCGCGAACCAACGAATCGATCCGTGCTCAGCCGGCGGCGTGGCAGAGCCTCGACATGTCGCAGTCCTGCGGTGACTCGACGGGTGGGTCGAGCGTCACCGGATCCAGGGTCATCCAGCTCGCGTGCCGCTGACCGTCGCCCCACCCCGGGCGCCTGCGGAACAGCTCGGGCCGAGCCGCGGCGACCACCAGCAGCGGCATCGGTTCCGGCAGGTCCAGCAATTTCTCGATGGTCTCCAGCGCCGCGTTGTCGGCCAGGTGCAGATCGTCGGCGAACACCACGAGCGGGCGGTGCTCGGCGAGCTTCGCCACGTTCGATGTGGTCAGCGGCCCGTCGGGATCCAGCCGCACCGTCGCCGCGTTCTGCACACGGCGTTCGAACGCCGTGAGCAACCGCGACTTCCCGATCCCCGGGGCACCCAGGACCAGGACCAAATGCGGCCTGGCCCGACGCCGGACGCGCTCCAACAGGCTGCTCAGCACGTCCAGTTCGGGCTCGCGGTCGAAGACCTCCGATACCGACTGGGCAAAGGGGTCGCGACCGCGTCCCTCGACCGTCCACCGCGGCCGCAGGCCGCCCTCGCGGCCGTACCGGATCGCCGACCCGGTCAGCCTCTTGGTCCGGCCGCAGACCACGATCTCCGTGTCCTCGCCCAGCTGGAGCAGGGACTCGCAGTCGGCGAGCAGCGCACCGTTGACCGGCAGCGGCTCCAGGAACATCGCACCGGGACGGACCGGAATCTCACCGGTCGACACCGCCACCCGCAGCGCGGGCCGCTCGCCCTCCGGCGCGTCGAAGCAGATCCGCTGCCGCAGCGACATCGCGGCGTCGACCGCCCGCTCGGCGACCCGCTCGGTACCGTCCTCCTGCGGCGAGGCGGGCCGGAATACGGCCAGCGTGACCGAACCGGTCGACCCGGCGACCACCCCACCGAGCCGCTCCACCTCCTCGCGCACGGTCGTCGCGGTGCGTTCCAGGGACTCGCCGATGTCGCTGCCCCGGCGGCCGGCCCCGAAGTCGGTGCGGATCAGCACCGCGCTGACCGTGCTGCGACCGCCGGCGGTCGGCGGCGAGACCAGTTGGACCGGCCGGCGAACCGGCCGCTCACGGTGCTCCGCCTCCTGCCCGAGCCCGGAGATCGCCACCGGCCGCGCGGGCCCCGCGGGGGCTGCGATCAACGGGTCGTGCACCAGGATCGAGTGCTGCAACAGCCTCAGCTCCCGGCCCGGTTCGAGTCCGAACTCCTCGGCCAGCCGCAGCCGTACCAGCCGGTAGACCGCGAGCGAGTCGGCCTGCCGACCACTGCGGTACAGCGCGAGCATCAGCTGGTGACACGCCCGCTCGCGCAGCGGTTCGGCCTCGACCATCGCCTCCAGGTCGCCCAGGACGGCCTGATGGCGACCATTCGCCAACTCGGCCTCGTAGTAGTCCTCCATCACGTCCAGCCGGGCGTTCTGCAGCGCGGTCAGCTCCGCCCACGAGTGCCCGGTCTCCACCAGGTCCGCCAGCGCGCGCCCGCGCCACAGCGCGAGCACCTCCCGCAGGGAGATCGCCGCGGCGGCTGGCCGGCCGGCCGCCAGTTGCGCGCGACCGGCCTGCGCCAGGCGGTGGAACCGGAACATGTCGACCTGTTCCGGGTCGACCTGCAGCTGGTATCCGTGCGAGCAGGTCAGCAGGGCCGGCGGTCGCGCGTCCCCCCGCGTGTGCTCGGCGAACATCACCCGCAGGCCGCGTACCGCGTTCTGCAGGATCTTGCGTGCCGTCGCCGGCGTCTCCTCGGTACCCCACAGTCCTTCGAGGAGCTTGCTTGTCGCCACCTCGCGGTTGGCATTGAGCAGCAGCAGGCCGAGCGTCGCGCGGCGCCGGTCGCCGCCGATCGCGATCGGTTTCTCGTCGTCCAACAGTTTCAACGGGCCGAGCACCAAGAACTGCAAGAGATCCCCCGTAGATCGTTCCTGTTCAGCGTTCAACCGAGCAGCGTTCAACCGAACGACGAATCCCGCCTACAGCCATTCCGCTTCCGGGCCGGCGACGTGCGGTTCGGGCGTGATGACGCGCATGGTCGTCGGCGGGTCCTGCCGGACCGGCTCCAGGTGCAGGCACTCGGTTCCCTCGGGCGGCGAGAACGAGGTCAGGCAGGGACACTGCGCGGTGGTGAATCCCGCGAACCGGTAGGCCACTTCCATCATCCGGTTGCGTTCGGTGCGTCGGAAGTCGGCGACGAGGTGCACCCCGGCTCGCGCGGCGGCGTCGGTGAGCCAGCGCAGCAGCACTGCCCCCGCGCCGAACGAGACGACCCGGCACGACGTCGCCAGCAGCTTGATGCGCCATGCCCGCGCGGCCTTCTCGATCAGCATCACCCCGACCGCCCCGTGCGGTCCGAAGCGGTCGGTCATCGAGACCACCAGCACGTCGTGGTTCTCCTCGGACAGGAACGAGCGCAGCGCGGCATCCGAATAGTGCACGCCGGTCGCGTTCATCTGACTTGTCCGCAGGGTGAGTTCCTCGACCCGGGTGATCTCCTCGTCCCTGGCCTTCCCGATCCGCATCACCAGGTCGAGCGAGCGCAGGAATTCCTCGTCGGCGCCCTGGTACTTCTCCCGCTCCTGGTCCCGCTCGAACCCGGCCTGGTACATCTGCCGACGCCGGCGCGCGTCGACGGTGACCACCGGCGGGCTGAACTCGGGCAGTCCGAGCAACGCGTCGGCCTGCTCGGCCGGGTAGCACCGGACTTCCGGCAGGTGGTACTCGACTTCGGCGCGTTCGGTCGGCAGGTCGTCGATGAAGGCGATCGTCTTGAGCGAGAAGTTCAACTGCTCGGCGATCCTGCGCACCGACTCCGACTTCGGGCCCCAGCCGATGTGCGGCAGGACGAAGTACTCGGCGAGGCCCAACTCCTCCAGCCGTGCCCACGCCTCGTCGTGGTCGTTGCGACTGGACACCGCCTGTAACACGCCACGCGCGTCGAGCTCCACGATCACCTTGCGGACGGCGTCGTCGACCTCGACGTGGCCGTCCTCGACGAGCGTGCCGTTCCACAGCGTGTTGTCGAGATCCCAGACCAGGCACTTCACGACCGGTGGTGTTTCGGACATCTCCGCCCCCGTTTCCTACGACCGCTCAGCCCGCCGCGATGGCGGCGTGCTCGGCGAGTATCAACTGGCAGATCTCGTTGCTGCCTTCGATGATTTCCATCAACTTCGCGTCCCGGTACGCCCGTTCCACCACATGCCCGCCCGCCGCCCCCGCGGAGGCGAGTACCTGCATCGCCGAGGCCGCGCCACGAGCGGCGTTCCCGGCCGCGACGTGCTTGGCCAGGACCGACGCCGGCACCTGCTCGGGTGAACCCTCGTCCCAACTGCGGCTCGCCTGCTCGCATGCGAACGTCGCCGTGCGTTCCCCGGCATAGAGCTCGGCCAGGTGCCGGGCGACGAGTTGATGCCGCAGCAGGGGTTTGCCGAACTGCTCACGGTCGGCGGCGTGTCGGGCGACGGCCGTCAGGCACGCGCGCAGGATTCCCACGCATCCCCAGGCCACCGACAGCCGGCCGTAGGTGAGCGCGATGGTGGTCAGCATGACCAACGGTTGGCCGGCCACCGCGAGCAGGTTCTCCGCGGGCAACCGCACGTTGTCGAGCACCACGCGGGCGTGCCCGCCCGCACGGCAGCCGAGCGGGTCGGCCACCCGGGTCACCCCGACACCGGGCGCCGACGTCGGCACCAGCGCGACGGCGCCGCCGCCCTGGTAGCGGCCGAATACGACGATCCAGTCGGCGTAGGCGGCGACCGTGATCCACGTCTTGCTGCCGTCGACGACGATGTCCTCGCCGTCGCGCCGGATCTCGGTGGCCATCGCGGCGAGATCGCTGCCGGCACCCGGCTCGCTGAACGCCACCGCGGCCAGTTCCCCACTGGTCAGCCGGCCGATGTACTCCGTCCGCTGCGCCTTGTCACCGAACCGCTGGATCGTCCACGCGGCCATCCCCTGAGAGGTCATCACGCTGCGCAGCGAACTACACAACGCGCCGGTGCGCGCGGTGAGTTCGCCGTTCTCCGTGCCGGACAGGCCCAGACCGCCGAAGTTCGGGTTCACCTCGGCGCACAGCACACCCTTGGCGCCGAGCCCCCGAAGAACGTCGATCGGGATCTCGCCCGCCACGTCCCACTCGCTCGCGGCGTCGGCGACGGTCTCGGTCACCAACGCGCTCAAGGCGTCAAGCACCACCGTCACCTCCGGTACGCAGCCGGGTCACCAGCGAACTCATGGTCCGCACGGTGCGGAAGTTGTCCATGGCGAGGTCGGTGCCCTCAACGGCCACGCCGAAGGTGCTCTCCACGAACACCACCAACTCCATCGCGAAGAGCGAGGAGACCGCGCCCGAGGCGAACAGGTCCACCTCCGGCTCCCAGGTCATCCTGGTCTTCGCCTCGAGAAATTCGCCGACTCGCTGCTCGATGTCGGCGACCGTCAGATCCGTAGTCGAGTCCGTCATGGGAGAAGTCCCCTCCTATTGCGTCTTGTTCTTGCGCACCAACGTGATTCCGTCCGCCATGACGAGCATGGACAGCTCCACCCTGTTGTCGACCAGGAGCGAGGCGTTGAGCTCGCGGATGGCCCGGGTGTCGGGATCGTCCGCCTCCGGGTCCGCGACCCGCCCGAAGTAGAGCGTGTTGTCGAGCACGATCAGGCCGCCGGGCCGCAGGTGGGTCAGCGCCTCTTCGTAGTAGCGCGGGTAACCGGTCTTGTCGGCGTCGACGAAGACCAGGTCGAAGGTCTCCGGCCCGTGCTCGGCGAGCAGTTCCACCATGGTCTGCGCGCCGTCCCCGAGCCGCAGCTCGATCCGGTCGGCGACCCCGGCGCGTTCCCAGTACCGCCGGGCGACCCTGGTCCAGCGCTCGCTGATGTCACAGGTGACGATCCGCCCGCCGGGCGGCAGCGCGCGTGCCATGCACAGCGTGCTGTAGCCGGTGAAGGTGCCGATCTCCAACACCCGACCGGCACCGGTCAACCCGACCAGCATGGCCAGCAGTTGGCCCTCTTCGGGCATGGTCACCATGGCGTTCAGCGCCGGCATGGACGCCGTCTCGGCGACCAGGTCGCGAAGGATCTCGTCGTCGCGCAGGGACACCGACCGCACGTAGTCGAGCAGACGCTCGTTCAGCTCCACCTGGCCGGCCATCAGCGCACGCCGTACTCGTAGAAGCCACGTCCGGTCTTGCGGCCGTGGTTGCCTTCGGCGACCTTGCGCACCAGCAGTTCGCTCGGGCGGCAGCCCTCGTCTCCAGTGCGCTCGTACAGCACCGACAGGGAGTCGACGAGATTGTCGATGCCGATCAGGTCGGCGGTCCTCAGCGGGCCCGTCGGGTGCCCGAGGCAGCCTTCCATCAGGGCGTCGACGTCCTCGACGGTGGCCCGCCCCTCCTCCACCACGTTCGCCGCGTCGTTGATCATGCGGTGCAGCAGGCGGCTGGTAACGAAGCCGGCCCCGTCGCCGACCACGATCGCCTTGCGGTCCAACGCGGACAGCAGGTCCTGCACCCCCGACATCGCCGAGTCACCGCTGCGCGGCCCCCGAACCACCTCGAGCGTCCCGATCAGGTAGGGCGGATTCATGAAGTGGATGCCCACCAGGCACTCGGGTGCCGGAATCTCCCCCGCGAGTTCGTCGACCGGGATCGAGGACGTGTTGGTGACCCGCAGCGTCCCCGGCGCGACCACGGAGGCGATCTCCCGGTGCACCTTGGCCTTCAGCTCGGCGACCTCGGTGATCGCCTCGATCACCCAGGTCGCGTCCGCCGCCGCCACTGCGGAGTCCGCGAGCCGCAGCTCACCGATCGGTCCGCCTCGCGGGAGCGCACCCATCATGTGGGCGAGCCGGAGTTCGCCCCGCACCCGCTCGCGTGCCGTACTCAGCCGTGCCGGGTCCACGTCCACGAGCACGACCGACATGCCTCGCCCGATGGCGAGAGTCGCGATGCCGATCCCCATTACTCCCGCGCCGAACACCGCAAGCCGCGGCGCGCCCCCGTTTTCGGTCATCGGCCGACCACACCCGGCCGCTCCACAACGGCAAAGGGCTTTCTCGACCCCCGACCGATATCACGAACGACAGACCCGCTCATAACCACCCCAGGTTTGCGTAGGGAAAGTTTGCATAGGGAAAGTTTGCGTACGGAAAGGTTGCGTGCGGAAAGAAGCCTCGGAAGGAATTGTGCACATCAAAACAGTGCTCGCCCGATGCAAGCGAACACAAAAAGAATGAAGCGTCGGGTAGACCGAGTCGCATCCTTGCGACGCCGACTGCAAGGCCGTCCCCGGTGCGGACTTCCTACGTCACCCCGAAGCCGAGGAGAATGACACGAGATGAATTCCTACAGAATTCTCCGAGCGCAACCTACCTCGCCGTCGTGGCCCCGAAACCCGGCAGACGTGCTCGGGCAGACCGGTGACGTGAGGGATGAACGGATCGACGCGGCCCCCTTGATGTTCGGCGGACGTACCCGCCGTCGCGCGGTTGCGACTCCCTACAGTGTGTGACAGAACGGCTGCGGACTCCACCCCCCGACCCGCTCATCAAGTTGCACTTCCACTTGAGGAAACTCACGCGACCGGCACTTGACCAGCGCGCGGACACCGCATGCGGCGAACGGTCCTCGCGCCGGGACCGAGCCGACGCGCGGGCCGACGCGCGGGCCGGGGGAGGGCGCGGCCGCGCGGCGGCCGGCCGGGAGGGCGAGGGAACCGGCCGCCGCTACACGTCCTCCACCAGGTTCGCCTCCTTCACGAGGTAGCCGAACTGGAACCGGCTCGTCGCGCCGAACATCTGCATGACCTGACCGATATGTTTACGGCAGGTGCGGACCGATACGCCCAGACGCCGGGCGATGGCTTCGTCCTTGGCTCCGGAGATCAGCATCCTGACGATCTCCTTCTTCATGTCGCTGCTGATGACTTCGGTTTCGGTGCGCCGGCTGTCGAAGTCCTTCGCCGTCGCCCAGACATGCTCGAAACACGAGTAGAGAAAGTCGATGAGCGCGCTTTCCTGCACGACCACCGCACCGCCGTCCTCGCCGCCGGCGAGGATGTACGCCGCGGTGCGGTCGAAGATGTATATCCTGCCGAAAAGTGCCCCCGCCGTCCGTATCTCGGCACCGGAGTCGACCAACTTCCCCGCATACTCGCGGATCGGTATGTCGAACCGCGCGGCATGCTGGTACAGGACACGCAAACGCACGCCCCGGCCGAGCAGTTGGAAATCCCGGTTCTGCGCCTCGCCCGACTCGTCGAGCAGTCCCCCGCTCCTGGGCTGCATACAGACAACCTCGTGGGAACTGTTCGCCGCCGCCTCGGAAAGCAGCAGTCTGATCGTCTCGGGTTCCTTCACGACGTCGAACGAATTGGCCTCCCGACCGCCGAACTTGCTCGACCGAAACAGCAGCGAAAGACGCGCGAGTTCGTTCCGGAGCTGACCCGTCGCCATTCTCCAGCCGAGCAACTCCCGCTCGCTTCGGGTCAGGAGCCGCGAGGAGGCGATACTCGGATCCGCCGGGACGAACCACGCGTCCTGCCGACGGGACGGTTGAATGAGCCGGAGCTCCAGGAGTTCGGCGACGATCCGCTCGCCCTGACCGGGACTCTCGAAGCCGAACTCGTGCGCCACGTCGTCGACGGCGAATCCCTCTCTGCCTAAACTCCATTCATAGACTTCGAAGATTCCGGCAACCGGCTCGGGAAACAAAGGCACTCCCAGTGAACTATGCATTCCTTCCATTTACCTTCCGGGAGGATACCCGAGCGGTGTTCGATGTTTCTACCAATACGCCGGTTTATAAAAATTGACCCCTAATGAGTCATTCTCCGCCGCAGTGAGCGATATGCGAGAGGAAAGACCGTTCCCGCGACCCCTTTTCCGCCATTTCCGTCTTCGCCGCAGCGGCACGACGGCTCGCGGCGGCACGGAAGGTGGGGGCAAGCATGACGCGCGCGGCGTGCCGATACCAGACCGGACGGCGGTGGACCTGCCACGCGCACGGGGTTGCCGAGGCGGCGGACGATCCGGGAGCGCCGGCGCCGCCGAGTCGTACCCGTGGCTTGTTGATGCCGGTGGCGAGCCACGGCCGTCGGGCGGTTTGACCGCCGCGGTGCGCTCGGGGCGCGGGTCCGGGGCTCGGGCGGGTGCGGGGATCCACCCGCGTGCGCCCAGGGTTGTGGGCCTGCTCTACGAAGCCGCCTGTCCGGCGGTACCGGGTCCGGCCGACGATGCCCGGGAATAGCCGCCGACCCCCGGCCGAGAAGCCGCCCCCGCGGCGAGCGGTTCGACGATTTCACGAAACGACCCGAAGGTGCCGCAGTGAAAAACCAGCGGCTCGGGCTCGTCCGGGTTCACCCGCAGGCCGGTCACCTCGGCGATGATGACGACGTGATCTCCGGCGACATGCTCGACGTCGATCGAACACGACATCCAGGCGATCGCGTCACACAGTTCCGGCCCGGCCGCCGAATCGGTCCACCGGACACCGGCGAACCGATCGATCTCCTTGACCGAGAACTGCCGGCACAACTGCCCTTGACCGCTGCCGAGAATGTTGGCGCAAAACCCGCCACTCCGCCGAAGATCGACGAGTGTCGACGACGTGTTTCCGACGCACACCATAACCAGCGGGGGTTTCAGGGAAACCGACATGAACGAGTTGCACGCCATACCGACGGGCCGGCCGAAGGGATCGGTGGTGGTGATTACCGTTACCCCGGTCGGCAGGTGTCCGAGGGCGCGCCGGAAATCCGTCGGGTCGAACGGGGCAACCATAACCGACTCCTCGAGTAGCCACTCCTCGAAGCATAATGAGCACTCTGAGCGCCGCGTTGGGACGAGCCACCAAGACCTCCGGCCGAAATTGGCCCGTCGGCGCAGTCGTCGGCCGGCCCGAAGGTGTTCACCGGGCCGCCGTGGCTCCCGAAACCCGGTGTCGCTCGGGGATGGCGACGGCGGGCGCGGAAATGCGAACGGGCCGACTCGGTGCACGAGCCGGCCCGCCGGATACGCACGCGTCGCCCGTCGGTCACTTCTCCAGATCGGGGCGTACCCGCAGGGTCAGCGCCGACGCGGCGTCCAACGACGTCTCGTTGATCGCGTAGACGACTCCCACGGTGTCGGGGTCGGCCCACACGCACGTGGGCAGCGCCTTCCCGCCCGACCGGATGCTGGTACAGCGCAACACGCCACCGAGGGTGCCGGGGTCCATCTGCCGTACGTTGCCCACGTCGGCCGACTTCTCCTGCGCGCCGTCCTGCATGCCCGCGATGATCTGATCCATCACCAGCGCGGGCGACAGTTGCGGCGACGGATTGGCCATCACCATCACCAGCGCCGTCGGCGTGCCGGCCCCGGCCGGGCCGTAGGCGGCGACCTTGGAACCGGCCACCGCCTGCCGCCGGATGGTGGTCTGGAGCGGATAGGCGTCGTCGCCCATCCGGTCCAGACCGCCCGCCCGCGCGGGGGTGTCCACACCGCGCTTGGCCGTCGACGGCGTGCTCGTCGGCCGGGTCGGCGGCTCCGGCGGCGCCGGCGGCGCCGAGGTGGGCCGACCGGTCACCGACGCCGAAGCCGACGAAGTGGGCTCGGCCACCGAGCTTTTGTCGTCGGAGGAAAACGCCCCGGTCGCCCCCAGCACGGCGACGGTACCCACCGCCAGCACACCGACCACGGCCGCCACGATCACCCCGACCTTGGGCCCGCGCCGCTGCGGCGGCTGCGGGATGCCGTATCCGGGCGGCCCGTACATCGGCTGCCCGAACGGCGGCGGAGCCCCGTAGGGGTGGGCGCCCGGCTGGTGCGCCCCGGGCGGCGGGTAGGGCCCACCGTACGACTGGCCATGGGGCTGTGCCCCGTACGATCCCGGCGGCGGTCCATAGGGCCCACCACCGGGCGGCGGCGGCTGTTCGCCTCCCGCCGGCTGCTGAAACGACACGATCCACTTCCCCGCTACGACAACGACGTCGATCGACGCAACGCCATCCTGCCGCACCTCCACAAACCACCCACAGGGTGGTCCGCCCACCTCCCGGAGCCGGATGTCGAGCCCTCGCCGCCCCCGGCGCCCGGTCGGATCTTCCCTCGTGACGGCGAGGGTTCGCCCCCGGGCAGGGGGGCGATTGTCGGCGGGAGCGGGCCGGGGTCGGTACGGTGATCGACGCGGCGTTGCGTCGAGAGTGCCGGACGGCGGTCACGGCACGGGGTGAATTCGGGACAGGAACACGGGGGGCGCGATCGTCATGACGCACTCATTGCCACCGCAGGGTCGGGGCCCGGGGCCGGCGCCCCAACCATGGGGCGGGGCCGCGCAGCCGCGGCCGGCGAGCGGGCCGGCCGCGCCGCGCAAGGGCCTGGTGATCGCGGTGAGCGTGCTGATCACCCTGGCGTCGGCGACCGCGATCGTGTTCCTGGTGCTGTGGTTGCACAACTTCGGCCAGTCGGTGGGCCCGGTGGACCGGAGCGACCTCAAGAAGGACCTGCCCGGTCCGCACAACGTCGGCCTCGGCGCTCCGGTGATACCCGGCACTTCGGGAGGTGTCGCGTGAGCACCCCGCAGCACCCGCAGGCTCCCGACGGCGTCCCGGACCCGCGGGACCCGTGGGAGGAGCAACGGCGGGCCCGGGCCGGGCAGTCCACGCCGCCGCCGTTCGCACCGCCGGCGGCGGCCGGGACGCCCCCGCCGTTCGCGCCGCCTCCGTCGGCCACGACGCCTCCGGCGTTCGCACCGCCGGATCGGGCACGGCAGCAGCCCCAACCGCACATCCCGACCCAGGCCGGGCCGCAACCGCAGGCACAACCCCCGGCGCAGACACAGCCACGCCCCGCGCCGTTCCCGAACGCCTCGGGCGGCGGCTTCGTCGCCAACCCCAACCTGCCGCTGCACGATCCGTATCCGCAGCCCGCGCCCTACCCGCAGCCGCATCCACCCGGGTACGCCGGGCCGGCCGGCGCCGGCTCACCGTTCCCGCCGACACCGGCCCCGATGCCGCTGCAACCCACGCCCTCGACACACCACTTCGTCTTCGGCCCGCCGCTCGACCCGAGCCGGATCCGGCCCGCGCGCGATCGGCCGGTCCTGCTCCGCAGCACGATCTGGGCCCTGGTGGTACTCGCGATCGCGAGCGTCGGCGCGGTCCGCCAGGCCGTCCGCCACCCCAACGGCTACGACAACACCGGCGAACGCGTCGCGGTCGCCTGGGCATTGAAGGAGGGTCGGGACGGTCCCAAGCCCGCCGGGGTCGCGGCCGGCAACCCGCGCACACTGGAGGGCACCTGGTTCCAGGGCGACACCGTGGTCCGCTCGGAGCGCGCCCGCGTGGTCGCGTATCGCGTGGACAGCGGGGCCACCGTCTGGGAGAAACCGCTCCCGAACGGCGCCGCGATGTGCGCCGCGGGCGCCGAGACCGACGGACCGATCGCCGTCGTCGTCTACGGGGTCGGCACCGCCTGCGACCGGATCGCGGGCATCGACATCACCTCCGGCACCGAGGTGTGGAGCAAGCCGCGCGCCGCCAAGGACGCCCCGGCCCGCGAGCGCGTGGCCGTCTCGCGCGGCGTCGCGGTCAGCGGCGACACCGCGTTCCGGATCAAGGACGGCGCCCAACTGTGGGTCGCCGACCGCACCTTCGCGGCGGGCTGCCACGTCACCGGCTTCCGCGGCGGGCCCGCGCTCGTCGCCAACGGACTGTGCGGGACCACCGACGCGGTCTGGGCCGTGGATCCGCTCACCGGTAAGCCGGCCTGGGTGCACAAACTGCCCAAGGACGGCACGGTCCCCCAGGGCGGATCGCCGGTGGTCGCCACCTCCCCCGTGATCGTCGACGAGCCGAACACGCCGGGCGGGCCGGCCCGGCTGATCGTGCTGTCCGACCGCGGTGAGCCCGCCTTCCCGATCGAGGCGGGCGGCCCGCTGATCGGCGACGCGCGCGACGACGCACACAAGGACACGCACGACGCCGCGCCGCGCATCCTCGCCGACCGACGCACGATCTACGTGCCCGGCAACAACGGGCAGTCCGTGCATGCGTCGAACGCGCCCGGGGCCAACCAGATCATCGCGGTCGACCGGGCGAGCGGCCGGGTGCGCTGGATCTCCGCGCTGCCCGCCGCCGTGCAACTGGTGCGCCTGAGCGTGGACAGCAAGGCCGCGCCGATCGCGATAGACCCGGACGGCGGCTTGCGAGTGTGGGTCAACGCCCGAGGCAGCAAGCCGCCGCGCCTGGTCCGCTTCGACCCGGAGACCGGTCACATCCGGGTCCTCGACGAGTATCCGCTGCGGCTGGGCGTCTCCCTGGCCGACGCGATGCCCAGGCCCTTCGAGCACGACGGCCGACTGTTCCTGGTCGACGAGAGCACCGCCGGCCTCGGCTACCGCCTGATCGCCGGCGCGCGAAGCAAGCCCTAGCCGGTCCCGGGAATGCGGGCCCGACACGGGTGCCCGAAGGCTCGGCGCGCACGTCCGGTGAACCGGCATCCGCGCCGAGCCCTCAGCTCCATCCCCGGACCGCGTCGCGGTCCGTTATCCGCGCCGAGCCTCAGCTCGGTCCCCGAACCGCGTCGCGGGTCTGTGGCGACCGTGAACCCCACGGACCGCTGCGCCAGGTGATCCCGTTCCAGCGGCCGAGTCGGCGAATCTCCCAGATGCTCAGCGCGGTGATGATCGCCGAACCGCCGACACCGACGACGGCCTTGATGTTGTCCGGCACGATGTTCGAGCCCGCGAACAGCGGGTTGTCGGTCTTGACCAGCATGTCGGTGAGCGTGAACGTCCAGGCCAGCCACATCGCCATCAGCGCGGGCAGGATCGGGTGCCCGTCCGCCGCCGAGAACAGATGTTGCGCCACCTGCCAGATGGCCACCAGGGCGAACCCGAAGACCCAGATTCCGGCGACCATGGACACCCACGACAACACCAGTTGCACCGTGGTCCCGTCCGTGCGCAGCGTGTTGATGTCGGCGCCGAGGCCCGCGCCCTTGCGGCAACCCCAGGCCAGTGCGATGCCCAGTATCGGGACGATCAGGAAAAGCCCGACCGAGCGGATCGGATGGATCAACTGCCGCATGGTCAGCGAGCGCAGGTGCGGCCGGGCGCAGAGCACGAGCAGAAAGCCCATCAGCAGGATGCCGACGATGCCGTACAGCGGCAGCAGCACGAGCCGGCGCACCATCGCCGACGCCAGTTCGGAGACCACCTGGGCACCCTGCACCTTGGTGGTGGTGCCGGCCGCCTCGCCGGAGGTGTGCGTGCGCTCCTGGTACAGCCCGCGCAGGAACACGGCCAGCACGATCGTCAGGCCGAGCCAGGCGCGCACCCGGTTGAGGTTGCCCATCAGCCCGTCCGGCTTGCCGATCCGGTGCGCCGGGCGCAACATCCGGTGCGCGAGCACGCCGGGGACGACCACCGAGGCGACGTTGGCGATCCAGCGTCGCTCGATCTGCGCGGGTGTCTCGACGGCCGCGTGCGCGGGCGTGTGCCCGGGTGTGTATGGGTGTGGAAGCGTGTGTGCGTGCTGGCCGGCATGGGCCATCGGTCGGAACCTCCCCGCAGAACGACCGGCTCGGGCCGCACCACGTTAGCAACGCGCGCCCGCTGCCACGCGGGCCTGTCCGCAAGGCGGGCTCAACGGGTGACGCCGGCGCCGATCCGGGG
Source organism: Embleya scabrispora DSM 41855 (assembly GCF_000372745.1). Taxonomy (GTDB): domain Bacteria; phylum Actinomycetota; class Actinomycetes; order Streptomycetales; family Streptomycetaceae; genus Embleya; species Embleya scabrispora. Next base: position 20,999 of record NZ_KB889704.1, read on the forward strand.
CACGATGCCCGCGAGTTCGGCCAGGCGTCGGGCCGAGTCCAGTCGGCCGGCCCGGTCGTAGGAGCTCGTGGTCACCAGGAATTCGTCCGCGCCGGTACGGGCGAACAGGGCGGCCAGTTCGCCGGCCACGGTCTCGGCGGTGCCGTGGATCTGATCACGGAGCGCGGCCTCCAGATGCTCTCGCTCGCGGGGGCTCATCGCGGTCGCGCGGATCCGCTTCGCCGGGATCAGCGGCGGGAAGGTGCCCCGGCTGCGCGAGTACGCGGCGGCCCATGCCTCGGGCAGCAGCAGGTCGTGGGCCGCCTCCTCGGTGTCCGCGACCGCGATCGTGCCGGCCACCACGACGTAGGGCCGCGCCGACCACTCGGACGGGCGAAAGGCGCTTCGGTAGCGCTCGATCGCGCTCGACATGCGCTCCTCGCCGATCGCCGCGGCGACCACGAGCGGCACTCCGGCCGACGCCGCGTGGTCCGCGCCCGCCCCGGTGGCCAGCACGAAGGGGGTCGGGCGCAATCCCTCGGCCGGTCGGGCGTGCACTCCGGGGTGCACGTCCTGGGTGCCCAGGAAGTAGCCGAGCAGTTCGGCCAGGCGGTCCGGGAAGTCCTCGGCCGCGTCCTTGCCCCGGCCCAGCGCGGCCCGGATCCCGTCGGTGAAGCCCACCGACCGACCCACGCCCAGGTCGATCCGTCCCGGGTACAACGATTCGAGCACGCCGAACTGCTCGGCCACCACGAGCGGTTGATGATTGGGCAGCATCACCCCACCGGTGCCGACCCGGATCCGCTCGGTGACCGCGGCCACCGCTGCGGCCAGCACGGTGGGGGCCGACCCGGCCACGCCCGGCACGCTGTGATGCTCGGCGACCCAGAAGCGGTGGTACCCCAGACGCTCCACGTCGCGCGCGAATGCCACGGCGTGGCGCAGCGCCGAGGCGGGGTGCTCCCCTTCCAGGGTGAGCGACCTGTCGAGCACGGAGAACCGGACACCCGGTGGCAACACGTTCACACGAGTGGCAACACCCACACGGGCCGGGAATTCCCGCCGCACCGGCTCACCCGGCCGGCACCCCGGGACGAGAGGTGCCGGCCGCCGGCCCGCCTGTGGCGGGCATCCCCGGGCCCCCCTGAGGGGATCCGCGTCGGCGGACGCGTCCTTCCCGGGGGTGTCCCCCAGCCCGCCCGGCGCGGCCGGTCGGCCGCCGCCGGGCACCGGGAACCGGTGGCCCCTCCGGTCCCGGAGTCGGGGCACCGGGACGGGACTTGGGACCTCGCCGGTCCCGGCCGGTGCCGGGGCCTCAGCGCTCGGCCAGGTAGGCCGCCGCAACCGCCCGCAGGTGGTCGTGCCGCCCCTCGTAGGCCCGGTGTCGGCCGAGCAGGGCCTTGGGCAACTTGCCGACCATCGTGTAGTTGGTGTCGCACACGTTGGCGGCCGGGGCCAGGCCGGCCTGGCTGACCAATTGGTAGGCGTCGAGCAGTTCCAGGTCGAGCAGGCCCGCCGTCCAGTCCACCAGGTCGCGCTGGCTGATCCGGAAGGCGTCCTCCAGCGGCCGGGCCGACCCGGTGGTGAGCAGGTGGTCGTCGTTCTCCAGGCGCGGCGACACCGGCGCGCCGCCCTTGATCAGGTCGACCACGATCACCGTGCGCATCGCCGCCTCGACCGCGGTCCCGCACACCTCTCCCTCGCCCTGTCGGGCGTGGCCGTCGCCGATCGAGAGCATGCCGCCCGCGACGTTGACGCCGAAGTACGCGGTGGTGCCGGCCCGCATCTCGGGCGTGTCCATGTTGCCGCCGTGCGCACCCGGGGTGATCGACATCAGCGTCTCGCCGCCGGCCGGTGCGACGCCGACCGTGCCGTGCATCGGGTCCAGCGGCATCTCCACCGTGAAGTCGCTCCTGCGGGCCCGGAAGCGGCAGACGCCGGCCTCGACGTCCAGGTCGTAGACCCACACGCGTTCCTCCAGCGGAGCGTGCAGCATCGCCGTGGTGGGCGTCGCGGTCAGCGCGCCGAAGTGCGGGAAGGTGCTGGAGATGCCCCAGTCGCGGGCGGGCGTGATGTCCACGAAGTGCACCGCGAGGGTGTCACCGGGTTCGGCGCCCTCGACCGCGATCGGCCCGGTGACCGGGTTGAGGTAGGGGAAGGTGCACACCGCGCTGGGCAGGTCGTCGACGCCCCTGACGTTCCCGCCGAAGCAGTCCTCGGTGGACAACTCGACGATGGTGCCGGGGCGGACCGTCACAAGGGGGCGGCGCCCGCCGAAGGTGTAGGCGTACTGGTGGTAGGTCGGCCTCAGGGAGACGACTTCGAGCAGGGTCATACGGGTTCCTCGACCTGGTCGATGGCGGAAATTTTGGGCCGGCGGCCCGCCAGGACCAGACCGGCGAGGAGGGCGAGGCCGATCGCGAACCAGATCGTGCCCAGTCGTTGCGCGTCGCCGTCGGCGTTGTAGACGACGTAGGCCAGGATCGCGAAGCCGAGCGAGGGCGCGATCAGGTGCCGCCAGTAGTCCCGGCTCTTGTTCCGGACGAGATAGTGCACGACCACCGACACGTGCAGCACCAGGAAGGTGGTGAGCGCGCCGATGTTGACCAGGCTGCTCAGCGTGGTGATGCCGTCGTCGCGGGTGCTGGTGTACAGGCCCAGGGCGAGCGAGATCGCGGCGGTGAGCAGCGTGGCGTTGACCGGGACCCGGTGCTTGGGGTGCACCTTGGCCAGGAATGACGGCAGTTGCCGGTCACGGGCCATCGCGTACAGCAGCCGGGAGGTCGCGGCCTGGGCCACCAGCGAGTTGGCGAAACCCCATGCGATCGCGGTGGCCACGGCGGTGAGCTTGGCCAGCCAGCCGCCCGCCGCGACCCGGGCCGCGTCGTAGAACGCGGTGCCGTCCGGGTCGCCGTTGTCGATCAGCGCCTTGGGGTCGGGCACCAGCAGCGAGGCCACCCACGTCTGCACGATGAACAGCGTCCCGGCCAGGAGCAGCGCGGCGACCATCGACCTGCCGATGGCCTTGGCCGAGTCCTTGTTCTCCTCGGACAACATGGAGATCCCGTCGAAGCCGAGGAAGCTCAACGCCGCGATCGAGACGGCGCCGAAGACCAGGCTCCAGGAGAAGGTGTCGCTGTTGTAGATCGGGGTGAAGTCGAAGCCGCGGCCCTTGCCGTCGATCAGCGCGACCACGCCGATCGCGATGAACAGGACCAGGATGATCAGTTCGCCGATCAGCATGATCTTGTTGACCTTGGCGGTCATCTCCACGCCGAGGTAGTTGACCGCCGTGTTCAGCAGCACGAAGCCGACCACCCACATCCACACCGGGATCGAGGTGACCAGCGAGTTCATCGCGACGGCGGCGATCAGGTAGAGCAGGCCGGGGACCAGGATGTAGTCGAGCAGGATCATCCAGCCGGCCAAAAAGCCCACCGGGGCGGCGATGCCGCGGCCCGCGTAGGAGTACACGGATCCGGCCATCGGAAACGCCTGGGACATCTGCGCGTAGGACAGCGCGGTGAACATCATCGCGACCATGCCGATGACGTAGGCGAGCGCGACCATGCCGCCGGAGCCCTGGAACACGCCGCCGAAGATGCCGAACGGCGCGATCGGGACCATGAAGACCAGGCCGTAGACGAGCAGGTCACGAAAGCTCAGGGAGCGGCGGAGCTCTTGCTTGTAGCCGTACTTCTCGATCGATTCGGGACCACCGGTCGAGCCGGGTCTGCCGGTCGACTCGGGTCTGCCGATCTTTTCGGGCGCGGGGACTTCGCTCATGTCGGTCTCTCCTCGGGACGACCCCGAGGGGTCTCGGAAAGACCCTAGAACCAACTATTTCCAAATGGAAGTACTTTCCGGCCGCGGCATCACGGCGAAATCCAGCCCCTCCGCCCGAGCCAGGAACACCTGCCGGCGCGGCGGACCCAGCGGCGAGCGGGCCCAGGCCCCACGCGCGGCGTCCGGCCCCCCGTCCAGCAGGCGATGCACCGCAGCCGCCAACCCGTTCGGCGCGAGCGCGCCGCGCGCGGCCAACGCCGCGACCAGGTGCAGCCCGTCGTACAGACCCTCCGCGTAGGCGTCCAACACCGGCGCCTGCGGCCCGAACAACGACCGATGCCGCTCGGCCAGACCCAACCGGCGATCATCGGTCTGCGACGCGAACGACTGCATCACCGCGTACATCGCGCCGGTGTCGTCCCCGCCATAGGCCAGCAGCCCGTTCTCCTCCAGCGAGCCGGACAGCCGGACCAGGATGCGATCCAGTCCGGCGTGCCGCAACGCCCGATTGAAGTCGACCAGGTCGCGGCCGATCAGGCTGAGCAGCAGCGCGTCGGCCCGGGTGGCCCGAAGGCCCGCGAACAACTCGTCCAACCCCGCGCGCACCGCGCCGAAGCCCACCCGCCGCTCGTACACCACGCTGCTGCGCGCGTCCGCGATCAACCGTGTGGCGGCCGCGTGGATGGCCTGGGGCCAGATGTAGTCGTTGCCGATCAGCGCCCACCGCCGCAACCGGTGATGCTCGGTGAGCCGGCCGATCGACTCGCGGAGCTGACGCATCGGGTCGACCCCCGTGCAGACCACCCCGGGCAGCCGGCTTCCGCCCTCGTGCGGCGGGGTGAAGATGTACGGGGTCCGGCCGCTGACCACCGACTCGATCGCCCGGTGCACGTCGCTGGTGTGGAAGCCGACCAACACGTCCACCGCCCCGGCGTCGCCGAGCATCGCGACCTGGGCCGCGACCTCGTCGGGCGGGCCGCCGGCGTCCACCAGGACCAGCTCCAGCGGGCGGTCGCGCACCCCGCAGGCCGTGTTGATCTCGTGCGCCGCGAGCAGCGCCGCATCCACCGCGGAGGGCCCGATGATCCCCAGCGCACCGGACTGGGGCACCACGAGTCCCACTCGAAGCACCTGGGGATTCCGGTCGGAATACAGCGCGTCGAGCGGCTCGATCAAGACTGTCTCGACGCTCATCAGGCGAGTAAGTATGCTCCTGGAAAGGGCCTGGTGAAGGGGTGATGGGCATGTCCGCCGGCGAACTCGCGGAGCGGGCCGTCGCGCAGCCGCCCCTGATCGAGATGCTCACCATCGCGCAACGCCGCCTCACCCGCACGTTGACCCACGCGTTGGCCGAGGAGGACTGCACCCTCGACCAGTGGCTCGTGCTGCGTGCCCTGGGCGACGGCGAGGGCCGACAGATGGGCGATCTGGCGCAGCGCCTGGTGATCCCGCACGCCAGCCTGACCCGGATCGTGGACGCGCTGGTGGACAACGGCTGGATCTACCGACGCCAGTCCGGCATCGACCGCCGTCGGATCGCGGCCCATCTGTCCCGGCGCGGCCACGATCGCCTGGCCCGGCTGAACGCACTGGCCGAGGCCCACGAGTCGGCCGTGCGGGCCGCGTGCGCGAGCGAGGATCCGGCCGCCATCCTCGCCTTCCTGGCCGGACCGGACGCCGGCTGACCGGGCAGGGCCGCGCCCTCCCGCTCCGCGACGGTTCCTCGGGCCCCGCCCGGGCCGCCCCGTCAGTGCGCCGCCAGGAACCGCGCGGTCACCCCCACACCCCCGGCCGCCACGTGGGCCGGCACCCCGCTCGCCACGACCCGGCCACCGTTGGCACCGCCGCCGGGGCCCATGTCGATCATCCAGTCCGCACCGGCGATCACATCCAGGTCGTGTTCGACCACCACCACCGTGTTGCCCGCCGCGACCAGTCCGTGCAACTGGTGCATCAACAACTCGATATCCGCCGGGTGCAGCCCGGCCGTCGGCTCGTCCAACAGGTACAACGTGTGCCCGCGCCGGGCCCGTTGCAACTCGCTCGCCAGCTTGATCCGCTGCGCCTCGCCGCCGGAGAGCTCGGTCGCCGGTTGGCCCAACCGCAGATAGCCCAGGCCCACCTCGCGCAGCGTGGTCAGGCTGCGCGCGGCGGTCGGCACTTCGGCGAGAAAGTCGGCGGCGGCGTCCACGGTCAGCCCGAGCACGTCCGCGACGCTCAGCCCGCGGTAGGCGACCTCCAACGTTCGCGGGTTGTAGCGGGCACCACGGCAGGTCGGACACGGCGCGTACGTCCCCGGCAGGAACAGCAGTTCGACCGCGACGAAGCCCTCGCCCGAACACGTCTCGCACCGGCCGCCGTCCACGTTGAAGGAGAACCGGCTCGCGGTCCATCCGCGCTCGCGCGCCGCGTCGGTGTCCGCGAACAGCTTGCGGACCGTATCGAACAGACCGGTGTAGGTGGCCAGGTTCGAGCGCGGTGTGCGCCCGATCGGCTTCTGGTCCACCCGCACCAGGCGGTCGATCGGATCCAGGCCCTCGACCGCGCGAATCTCGCCCGACTCCTGCCGCCGCTCCTCGTCCTCCTGCGCCCGGGCGCCCAGATGCTCCGCCGTCACCTCCGCCACCACCCCGCCGACCAGGCTGGACTTGCCCGCGCCGGAGACGCCGGTGACCACGGTGAACACGCCCAGCGGCAGACGCACGTCCAGGTCACGCAGGTTGTGCAGGGTCACCCCGGTCAGCGTCAGCCACCCGGTCGGCGAGAGCGGCTCCCGGGCCGGCGGCGGGCCGGCCCGGAACAGGAATCGGCGGGTCGCCGAATCGGCCACCTCGCGCAGCCCGTGCGGCGGCCCGCTGTACAGGATCCGACCACCGCCCTCGCCCGCGCCGGGCCCCACGTCCACGAGCCAGCCCGCCCGGCGCGCCACCGCCATCCGGTGCTCCACCACGAACAGCGAGTTGCCCGCCGCGCGCAGCCGATCGAGCACCACGAGCAGCGCCTCGGTGTCCGCCGAGTGCAGCCCGGCGGACGGCTCGTCCAGCACGTACACGACACCGAACAGCCCCGACCGCAACTGGGTGGCCAGCCGCAACCGTTGCAGTTCGCCCGAGGACAACGTCGGCGTCTCCCGGTCCATGCTCAGATATCCCAGGCCCAACTCGACCAGCACCGCGATCCGCGCCACCAGGTCGGCGCAGATCGTCGCGGCCGGCTCGCCGTCGGCCTCCGCGCCGGCCAGCACCTTCGCCGCCTCGACCAGCGGCAGCGCGACCAGCGCGGCGATGTCGTAGCCCGCGAAGGTCACCGCCAGCGACGCGGGCCGCAACCGCCGACCGTGGCACACCGGGCACGGCCCGCTGCGCAGGAAACGCTCGACCCGCCTGCGCTGCGTCGCGCTCTTGGAACTCGCGAACGTCTTCAGCACGATGCGCCGCGCGCTGCTGTAGGTGCCCTGGTAGTCGCGCTGGATCCGGCTCGCGTCGCGCACCGGGTGCACGGTGACCACCGGCTGGTCGTCGGTGAACAGGATCCACTCCCGCTCGGCCCTGGGCAGCTCGCGCCACGGCCGGTCCACGTCGTAGCCGAGCGTGGCCAGGATGTCCCGCAGGTTCTTCCCGTACCAGGCACCGGGCCACGCGGCGATCGCCCCGTCCCGGATCGACCGGCTCGGGTCCGGGACCAGCGACTCCTCGCTCACCTCGTGCACCCGGCCCAGGCCGTGACAGTTCGAGCAGGCGCCGGCGGCGGTGTTCGGCGAGAACGCGTCCGAGTCCACCCGCTGTGCCCCGGGCGGGTAGGCGCCGGCCCGGGAGAAGAGCATCCGCAGCGAATTGGACAGCGTCGTCAGCGTGCCCACCGTCGAACGCGAGGTCGGCGCGGACCGCTGCTGACGCAACGCGATGGCCGGCGGCAACCCGCTGATCTCGTCCACACGCGGCGCGCCCACCTGCTGGATCAGCCGTCGGGCATAGGGCGCGATCGACTCGAAGTACCGCCGCTGCGCCTCCGCGTACACCGTGCCGAACGCGAGCGAGGACTTGCCCGATCCGGACACCCCCGTGAACACCACGAACGTGTCGCGCGGGATGTCCACGTCCACGTCCCGCAGGTTGTGCTCACGCGCACCACGCACCCGCACATACGGATCGTGCTCGGTCATCACACCGCTCCTCGCACCACCGGCCGAAGGTTGTCCTATGCCCGCCGAAAGGTGACCCACAACCGTGGCCGACCCCGCGGACCCGACGACGGACGCACTGGTGATCGTCGGGATCCGCGACTAACGTCGGCGCGCGCCGGGTGGTCCGGGGCGGATGGGTTGCGGCAAGGGGCGGCGATGGGGCTGGAGGCGGTCGATCCGCGGACGCCGGTGTTGGTCGGGGCCGGGGTGGCGCGGCAGCGCCTGGCCGAGGCCGGGGCCGGGGTCGGCGAGTTGGAGCTGATGGCGCAGGCCGTCGAGGACGCCGCGGCGGGGTCGGGCGCGCTGTTGCGGGCGGTGCGGCAGGTGCTCGTACCGCGCGGGACCTGGCGGCACGGCGATCCGGGGCGCTGGCTGGCGGACCGGTTCAAGATCGTGGACGCGCACAGCACGTTGGCCGAACTGGGGGTCCTGCAACAGTCGTTGATCACCCGGGCCTGCACCGAGATCGCCGCCGGACGGGCCGAGGTGGTGCTCGTGGTGGGCGGCGAGGCGGCGCATCGGCGACTGCGCGCCAGGATCGCCGGTCTCGAACTCGCGGATCCGGTCGCGGAGGGGGTCCCGGACACGGTCTGGGCGCCCGGCGCGGACATCCTGGCCCGGGTCGAGATCGACCGCCATCTGGCGGTGCCGGCGCGGCAGTACGCGGTGATGGAGTCGGCGATCGGCGCCGCGCAGGGCCGATCGCCGGCGGACGACGCGCGGGAGATCGCCGCGCTGTGGGCGGACTTCTCCACGGTCGCCGCCGACGCCGGGCACTCGGTCCGGGGCCGCGCGGCGCACACGGACGAACTCCTGGCACCCACCGGGCGCAACGCGTGGCTGGCGAGCCCGTACTCGAAGTGGCACTGCTCGCAGATGAACGTCGACCAGGCCGCCGCGCTGCTGCTGTGCTCGGCCGAGGCCGCGCGCCGGTTCGGGGTGGCCCGCGACCGGTGGGTGTTCCCGACGGCGGCGGCCGAGGCGAACACCATGGTGCCGCTGGTGGCCCGACCGGACCTGGACCGCTCGCCCGGGTTCGCCGCGGTCGGCGCGGCACTGGGCGCGGGGGTGTTCGACGCGACGCACCTGGACCTGTACAGCTGCTTCCCGGCCGCGGTCCGGATCCAGCGGCACGAGCTGGGCCTGACCGGGCGCGCCGGCCGGGAGCTGACCGTGACGGGCGGGATGGCGTTCGCCGGCGGGCCGCTGAACAACTACGCGTTGCAGGCCACGGTCGAGGTGACCCGACGGGTGCTCGCGGGCGGCGACGGGCTGGTGACGAGCGTGTCCGGGATGGTCACCAAGCAGGCCGGCGCGCTGTGGTCGGACCGCCCGGCCGCGGGCGGCTTTCGCGCGATCGAGGTGCGCGCGCAGTTGCCGAGCCGCCCGGTGGACGCGGACTACGCGGGTGCGGCCGAGGTGGTGGGCTGCACGGTGGCGTTCGAGCAGGGCGAACCGGCGGTGGCGATCGCGGTCGTCGAGGGTACGGGCGGGGTGCGGTCGGTGGCGACGTCGACGCACCCGGACGTACTGGCGTCCATCCGCGCCGACGCCTGGATCGGCCGATCGGTGCACGTGGTCGGCGGCACCCTGACGGCGTGATCCGGGTCGGGGCCGGCGCGGGACCCGCGGCTACCGCGGCGTCAGATCGTCGTCGTCCTCCTCGATCGGGGCGGGCACGGGCTTGGGCCCGAACAGCCGGCGCAGCACGGGTTCGGCGTAGCGCGCGGTGAAGGGGCCGGCGACCACCAGAATGAGGACGTAGGCGGCGGCGAACGGCCCCATCCGGGGTTCGACGCCCGAGGTCGCGGCCAGGCCGGCGATCACGATGGAGAACTCGCCGCGCGCGACGAGTGCGCCGCCCGCCCGGTAGCGGCCGGGTTTGGCGATGCCGGCCCGGGCGGCGGCCCAGTAGCCGGTGGCGATCTTGGTCAGCGCGGTGACCACCGCCAGCGCCGCGGCGGGCAGCAGCACGCCCGGCAGCGCGCCCGGGTCGGTGGACAGGCCGAAGAACACGAAGAAGACCGCCGCGAACAGGTCGCGCAGCGGCGCCAACAGGGTTTGCGCGTGTTCGGCCACGTCGCCGGAGATCGCGATGCCGACCAGGAAGGCGCCGACGGCCGCGGAGACCTGGAGCTTGTCCGCGACGCCGGCCACGAGCAGGGTCAGGCCGAGCACGCCGAGCAGCAGGAACTCCGGCTCCTCGCTGGAGAGTGCCTTGGAGATCCGGCCGCCGTGCCTGAGCGCGAGGAAGAGCACGATGCTGATCGTGCCCAGCGCGATGGCCACGGTGAGCGAGCCGCCGAGCAGCCCGACGCCGGCCAGCAGCGCGGTGAGGATGGGCAGGTAGAGCGCCATCGCGAGGTCTTCGATGACCAGCACGGACAACACGACCGGGGTCTCCCGGTTGCCCAGGTGACCCAGGTCGCCGAGCACCTTCGCGATCACCCCGGACGACGAGATCCAGGTGACGCCGGCCAGGGCGAGCGCGGCGGTGGGCCCCCAGCCGAGCAGCAGCCCGGCCAGGAAGCCGGGGACCGCGTTGAGCAGCGCGTCGATCGCTCCGGCGGGCGCGGCCGCGCGCAGGTTGGTGACCAGTTCGCCGGCCGTGTACTCCAGGCCGAGCAGCAGCAGGAGCAGGACCACGCCGATCTCGGCGCCGATCTCGATGAAGTCGTCGCTCTGCGAGAGGTCGAGCACGCCGCCGTGTCCGAAGGCGAGGCCGCCCAGCAGGTAGAAGGGGATCGGTGACATCCCCATCCGGGTGGCGACCCGACCGAGGATGGACAGGCCCAGGATGATGGCGCCGAGTTCGATGAGCAGTGTCGCTGGGTGCATGGTGGGGCTGTGCTCGCGGTGTTCGCAGGGGCAGGACGGTCTGCGGCTCGAACGCGGGGGGAGGGGGGTCCGCGGGCCGGTGGGTCAGTCCTCGGCGAGCAGCTCGGCGAGCGCCACGGCCTCGGCCCGGGTCAACCGCACGCCCGGCCCGCAGGCGTCGGGGTCGTCGACGTTGTAGAAGGCGATCCGACGCACCCCGTCCCGCCCGGCGACCACGGAGATGGCACGGCCGGCGACGGTGGACAGCGTGTACTGCGTACCGATGCCCGGGAGGGGGGTTTCGCTGATCGGGACCTGGCCGCCCATGGGGTTCTCCTGTTCGAACGAGGGCCTTCAGATTAGGTGCAACCAGGGGATGCTCGACGTTCTTCCTGACCCACCGATGCGGCTTCCGCCCGGCTTTGCGGCGCTTCGTCGAGGGCGTCGTGGGTGGATTTCGTCGGATGACCCGACCGCGGGGCGACGCGATGGAACGCGCGCTCGCCGGCGCGTTCGCCGGCATGCTCGACGTGGCCGGAGGTGGGTCGGCGTCGGCGCGGGTATTCGCAAGGTGACGTCGCCGCCGCGACGTGTCCGGGCCCGCCCGGAACCGACCCTTGTCCAGGAGGTCGCCGTGACCGACCCATGGCCGGACCCACTGCCCCCGGTGCCGCCGATGCCCACGCCGCACCCGCTGCCGGAGCCCGGCCCCGAACCGTTGCCGCCCGACCCGGGTTCGCCGCCGGCCCCGGACGAGCCGCACCCGGAGCCGGAGCCGGGACCACTTCGCTGACCGGCCGAGCAGCACGCCCGCCGAAACGCTCGGCGCGGCGCCCGGCCACGGCACGGGTCGGGCGCCGCGCCGGCGCGTGGCGCCGCCCGCGCTCGGACTCAGCGAATCGGCACGTCGGACAACGTCCGCGCGATGACCAGCCGTTGGATCTCGCTCGTGCCCTCGAAGATCGTGTAGATCGCGCTGTCCCGGTGCATGCGCTCGACCGGGTACTCACGGGTGTACCCGTTGCCGCCGAGGATCTGCATCGCGGCGGAGGTCACCCACTTGGCGGTCTCGCCGGCGTACAGCTTGGACATCGAGCCCTCGGCCGCGGTGAACGGCTGGTTCGTCGCCGCCATCCACGAGGCCCGCCAGGTGAGCAGCCGGGCCGCGTCGATCCGGGTGCGCATGTCGGCGATGGTGAACGCGACGCCCTGGTTGTCGATGATCGGCCGGCCGAACTGCTCGCGGACCTGCGCGTACTCCAGGGCCACCTCGTAGGCGGCGCGCGCGATGCCCACGGCCTGCGCGGCGACCGCCGGGCGCGAGGACTCGAAGGTGGCCATCGCCGCGTTCGAGCGCGCGGACGTACCGGACCTGGCCCGCGCGAGCCGCTCGTCCAACCGGTCCTTGCCGCCCAACAGGCAGTCGCCGGGAACGCGGACGTTGTCCAGGATCACCTCGGCGGTGTGCGACGCGCGGATCCCGTGCTTCTTGAATTTCTGCCCCTGGGACAGTCCGGGCGTATTCGGCGGGATCACGAAACTCGCCTGGCCGCGCGAGCCCAGGGCGGGATCGGTGGTGGCGACCACGACGTGCACGTGCGCGATGCCGCCGTTGGTCGCCCAGGTCTTGACCCCGTTGAGGATCCAGTCGCCGGTCGCCTCGTCGTAGGTGGCTCGGGTGCGCATCGAGGAGACGTCGGAGCCGGCGTTGGGCTCGGAGGAGCAGAACGCGGCGACCCGGATGTCGTCGGCGGTGCCGAACAGTTCCGGCGCCCACGTGATGATCTGCTCCTGCGTGCCGTTGGCCACCAGGCCGGCCGCGGCGAGCGCGGTGCCGGTCAGCGACAGGCCCAACCCCGCGTCGCCCCAGAAGAGTTCCTCCATGATCAGCGGCATGCTCAGACCGGTGGGGTCGAATGCCTGGGTGGTGAAGAAGTCGAGGGAGTACAGTCCGACCTTGGCGGCTTCCTGGATGATCGGCCAGGGGGTCTCCTCCCGCTCGTCCCATTCCGCGGCGGCCGGGCGCATCGTGTCGGCGGCGAAGGTGTGCACCCAGTCGCGGATGGTGGTCTGGTCCTCGTTCAGGGCGAGGTTGAAGGCGGTCATGGGTGGTGGGCCCCCGGACATCGTCGAATGGTTACCCGCTGGTAGCTTGAGTGTGTCGTCGCCGCCAGGGGGCGTCAAGAGGCCCGGGGGCACGGGCCGATCGGGGTTCGCGAGCGCCATCCGCCGCCGTGTCCCACGGTGCGCGCGCCGGCTGCGGGCGACCGCTCAGATGCCCGGCCGATAGCGGATCGGGTGCCGGTCCGGAACCTGCACCACGCAGATCCGCACACCGTCGGGATCGGCGATCCACATCTCGTCCAACCCCCACTCCTCCCGACGCGGCTCGCGCAGCACGGTGGCACCCCTGCCCAGGAGTTCCTTGTGGGTGGCGACCAAGTCCCGTACCTGGAGCCACAACCGCAGGTCCGCGCACCCGGGCCCGGCCTCCGCCGCGGTGCCCGAGACCTCCAGGAAGCCGCCGCCGAGGAAGAACACCGTCCCGCGATGGATCCCGGTCCCGAACTCGCGGGCGATCGCGAGCCCGAGCACGTCGCGGTAGAAGGCCAGCGAACGATCGAGGTCGATGGGGCGCAACAGGATGCGGCCGGAGAGTACGTCCATGCCCTCAAGCTTCGCCCCGGGGCAACCATTTCGAACCCTCCCGGGAGGGTATGCCCCACTCGCGCACGCACTCGCGACCACGCCCCGGCGGCCGCCTCCGCCGGCTCCCGCGTCCGCGCCGAGCCCGACCATCACGCCACCCGCCGCCTCACCCCCGCGCCACCGGTCCGCTCGGGCAAGCCTCACCCGCGGCCCCGCCCGCGCGGCCCTCGCGCCCACGCCGCGCCCGATCGCCGCACCCGCCGCCGGCCCACCGCGTCTCGCCGCCCCCTGCCCCGGTTGCCCGGCCCGGATGAGGATCCGTCCGGCCGGCAGGCTGTACCTCGACGAAGGGTGGTGCCACATGGCGGGGAACGCGGAGCGAGTGCGCGGGAGCATGTTCGGACTGGCGTACGGGGACGCGTTGGGCGCGCCGACGGAGTTCCTGTCCTACGCGCAGATCGTGCGCCGGTACGAACTGCCCGGCCCGATGGACCTCGAGGGCACACCCGCCCTGGTCACCGACGACACCCAGATGGGCCTGGCGGTGGCCCACGCGCTGATCGACGCGCGGGCGGGCGCGCCGGCGTTGACCGCCGACCGGTTCGCACCGCTGGTCATCGAGCGGTTCCTGGCCTGGTGGGACTCCCCGGACAACACCCGCGCGCCGGGGCACACGTGCATGTCCGCGTGCGCGGAGCTGGCCGCCGGTCGAACCTGGCTCGACGCGACCCGCCGCGGCTCCAAGGGCTGCGGCGCGAACATGCGGGTCACCCCGTTGGGCCTGGTCGACCACCTCGACGAGGCCGCCCGGTGCGGCGCGGCGCAACTCCAGGCGGCGGTCACCCACGGCCACCCCACCGCACTGGCCGCCTCGGACCTGACCGCGACCGCGGTGTACGCGCTGCGTACCGGTGTGCCGATCGCCGAACTGCCCGCCCACCTGCGTGCGCACGCCGAGGCGCAGCGCGAGGTCTACCGCGCCGACTGGCTCGGCGAGGACCTGTGGCGCGGCCCGTTCGCGGACACGCCGGAGGGCTTCATCGCGCGCGGCTGGGACGAATGCCTGGGCGTCCTGGACCGGTTGGACCGCGCCCTGCGGGAGCGGGATCGGCGCTCGGATCCGTGCCACGTCACCGGCGCCGGCTGGATCGCGGAGGAGTCGTTGGCCACGGCCGTGCTGTGTGTCGCGCTGTATCCGGACGACCCGAGATCGGCGCTCGCCCGCGCCGCCGCCACCTCCGGCGACTCGGACTCGATCGCCGCGTTGGCGGGCGCGATGATCGGCGCCGTACACGGCCTGGCCGGGTGGCCCGTCGAGTGGCTCGAACGCATCGAGTATCGGGCGGAACTGTCCGAGGTGTCCGAGGCTCTCCGGATGTGACGCAGGTCGTGGTGTGCGCGACCGGTTGCGGGTACTCATGGCGCCATGGGAAAGATCCATGCCGCCGACCGGGCGGCCTTCGCGTGGGTGGCAACGCATCATGTGCCGTGGGCGAACAAGGCGCTGCCCGCCTTGTCTCGCGCGGCCAACCATTCGCGTCTGTGGGCGGTGACCGGTGCGGGGATGGCGCTTTCCGGTGGACGCAGCGGGCGCCGGGCGGCTTTGCGCGGGCTGGGTTCGGTGGCGCTCGCGTCGACCGTGACCAATGTGGTCCTCAAGAGTTGGGTACGCCGGCCCCGGCCGGTGATCGACGCGGTGCCGATGGCCCGCCGGCTCAGCCGGCAGCCGTGGACGACCTCGTTCCCGTCCGGGCACGCGGCGTCCGCGGCGGCCTTCGCCACCGGCGTCGCGTTGGAGTCACGTCCGTTGGGTGTGGCGGCCGGCGCGCTGGCCGGGTCGGTGGCCTTCTCCCGGGTGTACACGGGCGTGCACTATCCGGGTGACGTACTGGCGGGCGCGGCACTCGGCGCGGGCCTGGCGGCGGTGACGCTGCGCTGGTGGCCGACCCGGCCGGTGGAGGCGGCATCCGCACCGCAGCCGCGCGGGAAGGTGCCGGCGCTGGTCGAGGGTGACGGCCTGGTGGTCGTGGTCAACTCCTCGGCCGGCCCCGAGGGCGACACGGCACAGCGCCTGCGCGAACTGCTGCCCGGCGCCAAGGTCGTCGAGCGCGGCCAGAACGGCGACCTGGTCGCGCTGTTGTGCGAGGCGGCCCGGGACGCACAGGTGCTGGGCGTCGCGGGCGGCGACGGCAGCGTGAACTGCGCGGCGCGGATCGCCCTGGAGCGGGGCATGCCGCTCGCGGTCTTCCCGGCCGGCACGCTCAATCACTTCGCCGCCGACCTGGGCCTGGCCCGGCTGGACGACACCGCGCTGGCGCTCGCGGCGGGTGAGGCGGTGCTGGTGGACGTCGCCGAGTTGCAGCGCGACCACTCGCACCCCTTCTCCGACAACGGCGAGGAACTGGGTCCGGAGCTGTTCCTGAACACCTTCTCGCTCGGCGTCTACCCCGACCTGGTGCGCTTCCGCGAGGAGTTGGAGGGCAAGATCGGCAAATGGCCGGCCATGCTGGTGGGCCTGGTCCGGGTGCTCCGGGACGCGGGTCCGGTCAAGATGCGCGTCAACGGCCGCCCGCGCTCGTTGTGGCTGCTGTTCCTGGGCAACGGCCAATACGCCCCGGAGGGCTTCGCGCCCACCTACCGCCCCGACCTCACCGACGGCCTCCTCGACGTGCGCATCGTCGACGCCTCCCGCCCGCTGGCCCGCACCCGCCTGGTGGCCGCCGTCCTGTCCGGCACACTCGGCACCTCCCGCGTCTACGAGGCGTCCACGGCCCGCACGGTGCGCCTGTCCGAGATACAGGAGGGCGCCGAGTTGGCCGTCGACGGCGAAGTCCGCCCCGGCGCCTCCCAACTCCGCATCGCCAAGGGCCGCCGCCTGATGGTCTACCGCCCCGAGGGAGCGGTACGCGACTGACGCGGCCTCGATCCGGGCCCGGTCCCCTGGTGGGACCGGGCCCGGATCGATCTCGAAGGCGGCCGCCGACCCGGCCGCCCGAGCAGGCGGACCACCGCGACGCGGTCGACCATGCCCCCTCCTCGGCGCGGCGGCCGGGTTGCGTCGACCACGCCCGCTCACCCACGGACCCCGTCCCACCACACGTTCGCGTCCCATCGCGCTCCGCCGCCGCTCGTGCCTCATCCGAACCAACTCGCCCGGCTCGCCGTCGGCTTGCCCCGGTGGGCCGGGTTCGGCGGTGGGTGGAAACCGCGGTGGGGGTCGTCTGCGTGGTGGGGGTGCGAGGGCCGCGATCCGGGGCACCGCTACGGTGTGGGCCGCCGGTCGATGGGCCGGGGGGTGCGAGCAAGTGTCGATAAGGGGCAGCGGTGGCGGTTTCGGGGGCGATATCCGGGTCGGCCGGACGGGTGGCGGCAATATTGGCGGCGGGACGAGTCGCCGCCGGAGTGGTGGCCATGGTGGCTCCGCGTGGCGGGGTGTGGTTGCGGCCCACCGCGGCGCGGGAGGCGTCGTTGCTCGGCCGAGGTCTGGGCGCGCGGGATGTGTTGCTGGGCACGGGCGTACTGCGCGCCCTGGCGAACGGCCGAGGCGGCGCCGAGTGGGGTTGGCTGGTGGTGGCCTCGGATCTGGTCGACGGGGCGGGCGGCGCGATCGAGTGGCGCCGCCTGACCCCGGCGGAACGCACGTGGGTGGCCGCGGTGTTCGCGTTGGCCGCGGGTGAGGCGGCGGTGGCCCTGGCGCTGGCCGGTACGGACGCCGAGGATGCCTGGGACACGGTGACGGGCCTGATCGACTGAGTGGCGGCGGGTGGGGCCGAACCGCTTCGGGCGCCCGTACGGCCCCGCCGCGCCGGGTGCCCGCGGCCACCCACCCGTCACCGGACTCGGTCCACGCCGCCGCGATCCGCCGACTCGGCCGGCACCGACCGCCCCACGACGCTCTCCCATCTCCCCGTGTCTCCCCCCGAAATGGATCAAGTCCCCCCGCCCGCACGCCCGTACCCCGGTCGGCGCGGCAGGCGTGCCGGGGCTGTCACCCGCTTGCCCTATGCTCAACTCCCATGGTGGCGCGGCCGTTGGGCGAAATTGTCGAGGCAGGATGGGCGAAGGCCCTGGAACCGGTGGCGGGTCGAGTGGCCGCCATGGGCGACTTCCTGCGAGGAGAGATCGCCGCGGGACGGCGTTACGTCCCGGCCGGCGCGAACGTGTTGCGGGCGTTCACCCAACCGTTCGCGGACGTGCGCGTGCTGATCGTGGGCCAGGATCCCTATCCCAACCCCGGACACGCGGTGGGGCTGAGCTTTTCGGTCGCCCCGGAGGTGCGGCCGCTACCGGGCTCGCTGATCAACATCTTCACCGAGATGAACCGCGACCTGGGCCTGCCGATGCCCACCAACGGCGATCTGACCCCGTGGGCCGCCCAGGGCGTGTTGCTGCTCAACCGCGCCCTGACCACTGCCCCCGGTCGCCCCGCGGCGCACCGCGGCAAGGGCTGGGAAGAGGTCACCGAGCAGGCCATCAAGGCGCTCGCCGCCCGGGGCACCCCGCTGGTGTCGATCCTGTGGGGCCGCGACGCCCGCAACGCCCGTCCCCTGCTCGGCCCCGGCGCGGCCGTGGTCGAGTCGGCGCACCCCTCCCCCATGTCGGCCGCCGGCGGCTTCTTCGGCTCCCGCCCGTTCTCCCGCACCAACGACCTCCTGGTCGCCCAGGGCGCCGAACCGGTGGACTGGCGCCTCCCGTAACCCCAAAGCACCAACAAGGCCGTCCGGGCCACGAGGCCGGGGCGGGCTCATCCGGCTGCCGCGAAACCCCAACTCCCACAGCCCGCGCAACCGGCGGGTCGGGCGGGCACGTCCGCCCGACCCGACCGGGGGCGCAACCACGACAACCACCCCGCGCGTCCACGCCTATAGGGTGGCGGCCGGTACAACCGGTCATGGGCCACCGCCGGTCGGGGCCGTCGCTTGGAGGAACCTTCTTCGATGTCAGGCAATAGCGTTCCCGGCCAGGGGGGTGCGCCGCAGCGCACCTCCGAGGCGTTGCCGCCGCGTTCCAAATTGGCGATCACCGCGAGTCGGGTGACCGCGGCCATCTCGCGACGCGCCGGCAAGGGCAGCGGTTCGGTCATCGGCGGCAAGCTCGCGCTGCGGCTCGCCCCGGACCTGCTCGCGCAGTTGTCGGTGGGGCTGCAGGTGGTGCTGATCTCCGGGACCAACGGCAAGACCACCACCACGCGCCTGGTCGCCGAGGCGATGCGCGCCGCGGGTCCCGTGGTGTCCAACGCGCTGGGCGCGAACATGCCGGCGGGGATCACCTCCGCCCTCGCGGGCGCGGGCAACGAGGCTCGTTACGGCGTGATCGAGGTCGACGAGAAGTACCTCGCGGGTGTCGCCCGCGACTCCGATCCCGTCGCCATCGCGCTGCTCAACCTCTCCCGCGACCAGCTCGACCGGGCCGCGGAGACGCGGATGCTCGCCGAGAAATGGCGCGAGGGTCTGAGCGGACGCGACGCGATCGTGGTCGCCAACGCGGACGACCCGCTGATCGTGTGGGCCGCGTCCTCCAGCAAGGACGTGTTGTGGGTCGCCGCCGGGCAGACCTGGCAGGAGGACTCCTGGTCCTGCCCGCAGTGCGGCGGCGTGATGCAGCGTCCGGGCGACGACTGGTTCTGCTCGCAGTGCGACTTCCGTCGTCCCTCGCCCACCTGGTCGCTCGCCGGCGACCGCATGGTCGACCCGGACGGTCGGGTGTGGCCGCTGCACCTGCAACTGCCGGGCCGGGCCAACCGCGCCAACGCGGTCACCGCCGCGGCGATCGCATCGTTGTTCGGCGTGCCGGTGGAGGCGGCGCTGGAGCGGATGAAGCACGTCACCGCCGTCGCCGGCCGCTACGACGTGGTCGACTACATGGGTCGCAAGCTGCGACTGCTGCTGGCGAAGAACCCGGCCGGCTGGGTCGAGACGTTCTCGCTGATCGACCCGCCGCCCACCCCGGTCATCCTGTCCGTCAACGCGCTCGACGCGGACGGCAAGGACACCTCGTGGATCTGGGACGTCGACTTCACCCAGCTCGCCGGCCGCCCGCTGTTCGTTCTGGGTCAGCGCCGACTCGACCTGGCCGTCCGGCTGGAGGTCGCGGGCCTGCAGTTCCAGGTCTTCGAGACGCTCGCTCAGGCGGTCGCGGCCTCGCCGCCCGGCCAGATCGAGGTCATCGCCAACTACACGGCGTTCCAACAGCTGCGCAAGACGATCAAGGAAGCGGCACAGGCATGATCGGTGAGAGCAGGCTGCGCCTGGTCTGGATCTACCCGGACCTGCTCAGCACATACGGCGACCAGGGCAACGCGCTGATCGTGGAGCGCCGCGCGCTGATGCGCGGCATCGAGGTCGAGCGGGTGGACGTGCGCTCCGACCAGCCCGTCCCCACCTCCGGGGACATCTACCTGATCGGCGGCGGCGAGGACCGGCCGCAGCGGCTGGCCGCCGAGCGCCTGCGCCGCGACCCGGGGCTGGCCACCGCCGTGGGCGCCGGCGCCGCACTGCTCGCGGTGTGCGCGGGCTACCAGATCATCGGCAACGAGTTCATCGACGACCTGGACCAGTCCGAGGCGGGCCTGGGCCTGCTGGACGTACGCTCCGGCCGGGGCGCGCCCGGCAAGCGCTGCGTCGGCGAGGTGCTGGCCGAGGTCGACCCCGCGCTCGGCCTGCCGGTGCTCTCCGGGTTCGAGAACCACCAGGGCGTCACCCACGTGGGCCCCGGCGCCAAGCCGCTGGCCAGGGTCACCCACGGCAACGGCAACGGGACCGGCGACGGCACCGAGGGCGCGTACGCGGGTCGGGTGATCGGCACGTACATGCACGGTCCGGTGATGTCGCGCAACCCGGCGCTCGCCGACCTGCTGCTCACCTGGGCCACCGGCGTGCCGCTGACCCCGCTGGGCGACCACTGGCACGAGCAGCTCCGCTCCGAGCGCCTGCGCACGGTCCGGGCCGCCGCCTCGAACTGACGAGGCACCGAAACCGGGGAGCCCGCACACCGCCGAGCGGTGTGCGGGCTCCCCGGCTGTCGGCGCCGACCGTCAGGGCGTGTGCACCGTCCCGTGCGGATCCTCGCAGTGCCCACGCGTCGCGCCGATCGCCAGCACCGCCGGGTCGGCGTGGTCGACCTGAAGCGTCGTGTGGGTGATCGCGTACCGCTCGCGCAGCCGCTCCTGGAGCCGGTCGCGCACCCGGTGGCAGTCGTCCCCGGGTTCGACCAGGACATGTGCGGACAGCGCCGGGAAGCCGGATGTGATGGTCCAGATGTGCAGGTCGTGGATCTCGGTGACGCCCTCGACCGAGGCCAGGTCCGCCCCGACCACGTCCGGCTCGATGCCGGCGGGGGCCGCCTCCAGGAAGATCCGCCACGACTCGCGCACCAGCGCGATACCGGACTTGAGCATCAGCGCCGCCACGATCAGCGACGCGATCGCGTCCGCCCGGGCGAAGCCGGTGGCCAGCACCACGATGCCGGAGATCAGAGTGGCGATGAACGCCCACAGGTCGTTGAGGATGTGCTGATAGGCGCCTTCGACATTGAGACTGGAGCGGTTGGCGCGCGAGATGAGCCAGGCCGCGATCACGTTGATCACGATTCCGACCGCGGCGGTGACGATCACCAACGAGCCCTCGACATCGGGCGGCGAGATCAGCCGACGGACCGCCTCGTAGGTGAACCACGCCGCCAGGACCAGGAACGTGATGCCGTTGATCTGCGCGGACAAAATCTCCGCGCGCTTGAATCCGTACGTCCAGCGCCCACGCGCCGGCCGGGCGGCGAGCCGCATCGCCACCAGCGCGAGGCCGATCGCGAACGCGTCGGTGACCATGTGGCCGGCATCGGTGATCAGTGCGAGCGAGCTCGCCAGGATGCCGACCGTGACCTCGACCACGATGAACGCGCCGATCAGCACGAGCGCCGCGGTCAGGTAGCGCCGATCCGCGTCCGCGGCCACGCCGTGCGAGTGACCGGCGTGCCCGGATCTCCCGTGGTCGTGCCCGTCGTGCCCGTCGTGACGGCCGTGGGCCGCGGATGGCTCGCGGGTCGGCGCCGCCGACCCGGGCGCGTCCGGGCCGTGGTCGTGGTCGCGGATGGTCATGGAGTCCCTCCGGGAAGCTCGTTCGCGCAGCCGGTGTGATCGGTGGCGGGGGCGTGGCCGATGTGCGCGAGCGCCACGTCCAGGAGCAGGCGCACATGCGCGTCCGCGAGGCGGTAGTAGGCCAACCGGCCCGCCCGACGCACCGTCACCACCTGGTGTGCGCGCAGCAGCCGAAGTTGGTGCGAGACCGCCGACTCGCCCTGACCGCATGCCGCGGCCAGGTCGCGTACGCACAGCTCGCCCTCCAGGAGCGCGACCAGCAGGGTGAGCCGGCCGGGGTCGCCCAGGAGCGCGAACACGTCCGCGGTCTCGGCCAGGTGCGGGCCGTCCGGCAGGCGTGATCGCACCGAGTCCACCAGGTCCGCGTCCACCGGCTGCGCCACCGGGTCACCTCCACTTTCACGTCCACGCCCGCGTCCGGCCCACCTGACCGTCGGGCCCGTCCCCGTCCACCGTCGTCTCGACTCGGACATCGTAACGTCTGAACAGCTCTTCATACGAGCATGAGATGAAGATAGGGGCAGGGGGTATCGACACGCAACCGCGCCACGCCGGTTCAGCCCAGCCGCGGATCCCGATCAAGCCGCGCCCACCACCGCTGCGCCGGCTCGTGGATCTCGCGCCACGTCGCCACGAACAGGTCGCTCGCCGCCGCACCCGGCCAATCCGCCGGCAGCAGCGCGGCGGGCAGGCGCGGGTCGCGTTCGAAGGTCAGCCGCCACGCGTGCACCAGCCGGGTGCGCAGCTCGAACGCCTCCGCGTCGGTGCTCGCCCGCGCACCGGCGAACCGGTCGACGAACGCCTCCAGGACCACCCGGATCGCGGCCGGATCCCAGGCCTGCTCGACCAGGGCCCGTTCCCGCTCCGCGTCGCTCACGCTCGACGTCATCCAGGTCGCGTGCCCGGTCAGGCCGCGCTCGGCGATCAGCGACCGCAGCGCGCCCACCCCACCCGGGTCCGCCGCGATCCACACCCCCCGACCCAGATCGCCGAAGCCCTCGAAGGCGAGTTGCTCCTCGACCACCGCGCGCGCCTCGCGCAGCGCCGCCGGCGGGCGGAACAGCAGTTGTTGCCACTGCCCCGACCAGGGCGTCTCGCGGGTCGCCCGGGCGAGCCGCTCGGTCCACCCGGTCAGCAGCCGATACAGCGACGGCGCGATGGTCAGCCGGGTGTAGCGCCCCTCGGCCCGGGCCACCAGCCACCCCTCCCGGGTCAGCCTGGTGATCGCCCGTCGGGTGGCCGCCTCCGGGACACCCAGCGCGCCGAGCGCCGCCACGGCCGTCGGCGACCACACTCCGTCGTGCCCGGGCCAGCGCACGTACTCCCCCAGCACGGTCAACAACAACGTGCGGGCGCTGGGCCCGCCGTCGGCGGTGCGCCGGGTACGCGGGGCCGAGCGACCGGCGGGCGTACCCCTTGTTTCCTCGTCATCCTCCATGTAGGACATAACTCATCCAAGCAGGTTCTTGTGTCCTATGAAAGGTCGCCCGTGTCAGAGGCCGCCCCGCCGACCCGCTTCGGCGCGTTCATCGCCCCCTACCACGGCATCGACGGCAACCCCGCGCTGCAACTGCGCCGGGATCTCGACCTGGTCGAACACCTGGACGCGCTCGGCTTCGAGGAGGCGTGGATCGGCGAGCACCACTCGGCCGGCTACGAGACGATCGCCTCGCCCGAGGTGTTCATCGCCGCCGCCGCCGAACGCACCACCCGGATCCGGCTCGGCACCGGCGTCAACTCGCTGCCGTACCACCACCCGCTGGTCCTGGCGGACCGCATCGTGCAGCTCGACCTGCAATCGCGCGGGCGGGTGATGTTCGGCTCCGGGCCCGGCCAACTGGCCTCGGACGCCTTCATGATGGGCATCGACCCGATGCGCCAACGCGGCATGATGGCCGAGGCGCTGGCCGCGATCGTCCCGCTCCTGCGCGGCGAGACGGTGACCATGCGGACCGACTGGTTCACCCTGGACCAGGCCCGGTTGCACCTGGGCCCGTACACGCGCGCCGGCATCGAGACCGTATGCGCCTCCACCGTCTCGCCGTCCGGGTCGGTACAGGCCGGCACCCACGGCATGGGCCTGCTCTCGCTCGCCGCCGCCGACCCGTCCGGCTTCGCGGCGCTGGCCGGCAACTGGGACGTGTACGCCAAGACCTGCGCCGAGCACGGCCACGTCGCCGACCGCGAGCGCTGGCGCCTGGTCGTGCCGATGCACCTCGCCGAGACCACCGAGGCCGCGCGCGAGCAGGCCGAGTACGGCGTGCACCACCTGGTCGACTACATCCAGGGGCTGTCCGGGATGACCATGCCCTGGGGCGCGACGCCCGGGCAGGCCGTGGCGCAGTGGACCGGCGAGGGCTTTCCGACCTTCGGCGTGGCGATGATCGGCACACCCGCGCAGGCGATCGAACGGATCACCGCGATGGCCGAGCGGTCCGGCGGCTTCGGCACGCTGCTCCTGCTCGACCTGCCGATCGCGCGGCCCGCGGACAAGCGGCGCAGCTACGAACTGTTCGCCGAGTACGTGGTCCCGCACTTCACCGGCGCCAACCGCCCGCGACAGGACTCGATGGCCTGGGCGAACGACAACAGCGAGCGCTTCATCGGCGCGCTGCGTCAGGCGGTCGTCGCCGCGATGACGCCGCCCGCCGCCTCCTGAACCCACCGACACACGTTCGTTCGACGGCCCGGCAACCCGGTACCCGGTGAATCGGTCGACCCGTCGACCCGACAGGGAGATTGCCCATCATGCGAGCAGCGGTACTGCGCGGCGGCGCGTTCACGGTCGAGGACATCGCGGCACCCGAACCCGGCGAGGGGCAGGTCCTCGTGGAGACGGTGGCCTGCGGGATCTGCGGCTCGGACCTGTCCGCGTACAAACACACGGCCGAGTTCCTCCAGGCGTCCATCGACTCCGACACGCCCTCGTTCGTCTTCGACCCGGACGCCGACCTGGTGATGGGCCACGAGTTGTCCGCGCGGGTGGTGCGGCCCGGCCCGGGCGTGACCGGCTTCGAGGAGGGCGAGGTCGTGGTCGGGCTGCCCTGGGCACTGGACGGCGGCGGCATACTGCGCACCATCGGCTACTCCAACGCCTTCCCCGGCGGCTTCGGCGAGCGCATGGTGATGCAGGCCGCGGCCCTGGTCAAGGTGCCCTCACACGTGCCGGCGCACATCGCCGCGCTGACCGAGCCGCTCGCGGTCGGCTTCGGCAACGTGGCCCGCTCCGGCGCGGAGAAGGGCGGCGCGGCGATCGTGATCGGTGCCGGGCCGATCGGCCTCGGCGCGATCGCCGGCCTGATCGAGCGCGGCGTGGCGCCCGTGGTGGTCTCCGAACCCTCGCCGCGGCGCCGCGAACTCGCCCGCGCGTTCGGCGCCCACGTCGTGGTCGACCCGGCCGAGCGGGACCCGTTCGTCGCGTGGCGCGAGATCGCCGAGCCGGGGCAACCGCTGACCGTCTTCGAGTGCTCGGGCAAGGCCGGCATGTTCGATCGCATCACCTACGCCGCACCGCGGGGCGCGACGGTGTTGCTGATCGGAGTGTGCATGACCGAGGACACGTTCCGACCCGTGGTGGGCATCTACAAGGACCTCACGGTCAAGATGTGTCTGACCTATCCGCCCGAGGAGTACCCCAAGACGCTGGCCCGGATCGCCGCGGGCAGCGTGGACGCGGCGGCGCTGGTCACCGGGCAGGTGGGCTTCGGCGGGGTGGCCGCCGCGATCGACACGCTGGGCCGGCCGGACGAGCACGTCAAGGTTCTGGTCCGACCGCACCTGGAAGGCTCGGGCGTACATCCCGCCACTGCGTAGCGGCGGACTCGGCCGGCGCCGGGCCCGGAGGCGGAACCGGCGCCGAACCCGGGGGTGGACGCGCGGGAGCGGGTGTCACGCGTACGGGTGGACCCCGGTCGGTCACCCCTGGCGCGCGTCGGGCGCGAACGGCGCGCTCGCCAGGGCGTTTCGCGCGCGCACGCCCCCGAACGCCCCGCCGAGTGGAGTGTGAAGTGTCGCAAACTGGACGCACCGGGCGCCGGAATCGGTACGCTCCGAGGGAATTCCCTCGGAAGATCCGTACACCCGCCATCGGGGACATCATGAGCCACACCGGGCGCCGTCACGGTGCCGTGTCCGTCCATCGCGTGACCACCACCGGATCGGGAGGCGCGGTATGACCGTGCTCAACGATGCTCATCCGGTGTGTCGGTTCGATCTGCCGCCGCACGAGGCGGAAGTGTCCGCGGCCCGGCGCAAAGTGGTCGCGATCGCCGTCGAGTGGGGCATGCCGGCCCACGGCGATCTCGTGGACACGCTGCGTCTGGTCGTGTCCGAGTTGGTGACCAACGCGATCCGGCACGCGGGGGTGCTGACGCCGGCCATCGGCGTCACCGTGTGCGGCACCGACGACGGTGGCGTGCAGGTGGGGGTGCACGATCGACATCCGTTCTGCCCCAAGGCGCTCTTGGAGACGGTCGACGACGACAGCGGACGCGGCCTGCTGATCGTCAAGGCCCTGGTCGCCGAGGCCGGCGGGTACGCGGGGATCCAGCCGGACACGGCCGGCGGCAAGACGGTGTGGGTGACGCTGCCGCTGCGTTGAGGCGGGCGTGGTCGAGTTGTGGTCGGGCGGGTCGAGTCGCGGTCGGCGCGGGTCGGTCGGCGCGGGGCGGCCGGACGCCATCGGTCGTCCGGGTGATCGCCGGGTCGGTCACATCCATCGGGTTTCGTCGGTCAGGGCTGTGACACGACACGACGGGAATGTGAGACCGATGGACGACAACGAGTTCCTGGCGGGCCGCTTCGAGGAGCACCGGTCGCATCTGCGGGCGGTGGCGTATCGGATGCTCGGCTCGCTCAACGAGGCCGACGACGCGGTCCAGGAGACCTGGATCCGGCTCAGTCGCTCCGACGTGAGCGAGATCGACAATCTGGGCGGCTGGCTGACCACGGTGGTCGCCCGGGTGTCGTTGAACATGCTGCGGTCGCGCCGGACCCGTCGCGAGGACCCGTTGGACGCGCACGTCCCGGACCCGGTGGTCGACCCCGGTGAGGGCACCGATCCCGAGCACGAGGCGGTGCTGGCCGATTCGGTCGGCCTCGCGCTGTTGGTGGTGCTGGAGACCCTGGCGCCCGCCGAGCGCCTCGCCTTCGTGTTGCACGACATGTTCGCGCTGCCCTTCGACGAGATCGCGACGATCGTGGACCGCACCCCCACCGCCACTCGGCAGTTGGCCAGCCGGGCGCGCCGCCGGGTCCAGGGTTCGCCGGGCGACCCGGACGTCGACCCCACCCGGCAGCGCGAGGTGGTCGACGCCTTCCTCGCCGCGTCGCGCGATGGCGACTTCCAGGCGCTGTTGGCCCTGCTCGACCCGGACGTGGTGGCACGCGCCGACGGGGCCGCGGCCCGGGCGGGCGCGACGACCGAGGCGCGCGGCGCGACGGCGGTCGCGGAGATCTTCGCCGGCCGGGCCCGGGGCGCACGGACCGCGCTCATCGACGGCATCGTCGGCGCCGTCTGGGCACCGGGCGGCAAACCCCGGGTGATCTTCGGCTTCACCGTCGTGGACGGCCTGATCGTCGGTATCGACCTACTGTCCGACCCCGATCACCTGCGCGAGACGGAGGTGACGATCGTCGGCTGACCCGGCATCGCGGCGCCGATCCCGGAGTGGTCCCGGGATCGGCGCCGATCACAACTTCAGGTCGAAACGCTGCTCGACGGCGTCGATCCCCCAGGCTCGGGCCGGGCGTTCCTCGGTCAGCGTGAAACCGGCCCGGTCGTACAGGTGCCTGGAGGCGCCCAGGCCCGCGATGGTCCACAGGTACACGCCGACCGCGTCCCGCCGACGGGCCTCGGCCAGCGCGGTGTCGAGCAACGCACCGCCCACACCCCGACCGCGCGCGGCCGGGTCCAGGATCACCCAGCGCAGCCGCATCCACCCGTCCTGCTCACGGGTCAACCCGACGCCGCCCAGCACCCGTTCCCCGTCCTGCGCGACCCACATCCGGCCGGGTCCGTCGTCCCCCTCCCGGGCACGGGCCAACACGAGTTCGGCCATACCCGCGGCGACGCCCGCCTCCATCGTGGTGTCCATGCCGTATTCGCGGCTGTACAGCACGCCGTGCAGCGCGGCGAGTGCGCCCAGGTCGCCGGGACGGGTCGCGTCGCGAATGGTCACAGCGCGCGGGCTCGGTGTCGAGGTCATGCTCTCGATACCCTTCACTGAAACAGTCGTTTCAGTAGAGGATATGCGGATGGCCGCCGACGCGAAACCCCCCACCTCCGCCCGCCGCGCCGAGTTGCTCGCCGCGAGCGTCGCCTACGTGGCCGAGCACGGGCTGGCCGAACTCTCGCTGCGCCCACTGGCTCAGGCGATCGGCTCCAGTCCGCGCGTACTGCTCTACCTGTTCGGCGCCAAGGAGGGCCTGATCCGGGAGATCCTCGACGTCGGCCGCGCCGAACAACTCGCCCTGGTCGAACGCGCCGACGGCCACCGCGGCACCGCCCGGCAGACCCTGGACCTGCTGTGGACCTGGCTGATCGCCCCCGAACGCCGCGGCGCACTGCGCCTGTTCTTCGACGGCTATGTCCGCTCCTTCGACAGCCCCGAAGGCCCCTGGTCCGACTTCGCGGGCAAGTCCCTCAACGACTGGCTCCCCCCACTCCGGCGCGTCCTGGCCGACCACCCGGTTCCTCCGACCCTGGTCCTCGCCGTCCTCCGCGGCCTCCTCCTCGACCACCTGGCCGCCACCACCCGGGACCACCACGAAAGGGTCCAGTCGGCCTGGACGTCCTTCCTCGACCACTCCTTCCCCCCGCCCGACACCCCCGGGTGACCTCCGCCCCCAGGCCACCCGAACCCGCCGAGTCGGCCCGGCGGGGCAACCGGGCCGACCGGGTCTTCCCACACCGCCACAACAGCCCACCCGCGGCATCGCCTCGCCGGCTGGATGTGACATGGCCGCCTCAGGTCGCCCGCGGTGGGTGAAGTGTGGCGTTCGCCGGTGTCCCGGGGACATGCCGTCGGCGGTGGGCGCCTACTGCAATTTCAGTAGTCGGTCGTGTGGTTTCGGTAGGTCGCGGTGTCTGTAGCCGCATGACGACGGAACGGGTCTTCCCGGGCGAGCCTTGAGCGGTCATCGCTCGTGGATATGGAGACCCTGACGTGGCGACTTTTCTGTATCGGCTCGGTCGCGGCGCCTTTCGGCGGCGCGGCCGGGTACTGCTGGTGTGGCTGGGGATGTTGGTGGTGGTCGCGGTCGGCGCCGCGCAGGCGTCGGGGCCCTCCGACGAGGAGTTCTCGCTGCCGGGGATCGAGTCGCAGAAGGCGTTCGATCTCATGGAGGAGCGTTTTCCCGGAACGGCTGCGGACGGCGCCACCGCCAAGGTCGTCTTCGTCGCCCCGGGCGGGCGGAAGGTGACCGAGGGCGACATGCGGAAGGCCGTCGACAACGCGGTGCGCTCGCTGGGCGCAGGCCCGCAAGTGGCCGGTGTCGCGGACCCGTTCGAGTCGAAGGCCGTCAGCAAGGACGGTTCGACGGCCTATGCGACCGTCACCTACAAGGTGGAGTCCGCCGAGGTCACCGACGCCAGTCGGGCGGCGGTGGACAAGGCGGCGAACCAGGCGCGGGCGGCGGGCTTGGCGGTGGAGACCGGCGGGTCGGCGATGGACAGCGGCGGCGGGCCCGGCGGAGTGGCGGAGATCGTCGGCCTCTCGGCGGCGGCGGTCGTGCTGCTGTTCACGTTCGGCTCATTGGCGGCCGCGGGCCTGCCACTGCTGACCGCGGTCTTGGGTGTCGCCGTGAGCCTGTTCGCAATCCTGCTGGCGGCGGGCCCGTTGGGCCTGTCCGCGGACACGCTCACCCTCGGGACGATGCTGGGCCTGGCGGTGGGCATCGACTACGCCCTGTTCGTGGTGTCCCGCTATCGCGAGGAGCGCGAGCGCGGCCGGGCACCGCAGGAGGCGGCCGGGATGGCGGTGGGCACCGCCGGGTCGGCGGTCGTATTCGCCGGGGTCACCGTGGTGATCGCACTGGCGGGCCTGTCGGTGGTCGGGATCCCGACGCTGACGAAGATGGGCCTGGCCGCCGCGGGGGCCGTCGCGGTCGCCGTACTGGTCGCGTTGACGGTCGTCCCCGCACTGCTCGGGTTCTGGCCCGACGCGGTGCTGGCCCGCAAGGCCCGCAAGGCACGCACGCGGGGCCGCGACCGGGTCGTGCTCCCGAGCGGCGGTGCGCCCGGCGCGGGCGGGCGGGGCAACCTGGGCACACGCTGGGCTCGTTTCGTGCTGCGTCGTCCTGTGGCGGTGCTGATTCTCGGCGTGCTGGGACTGGGCGCACTGGCCGTGCCGATGGCGTCGCTGCGGCTGGGCATGCCGGGTGACGAGGCCAAGTCCACCGCCACCACCGAGCGGCGGGCCTACGACGCGCTCGCCGAGGGCTTCGGCCCCGGCTTCAACGGCCCGCTGACCATCGTCGTGGACGCGAGGGGAGCAGCCGACCCGCGCGCCGCGGTGCGCGTCATCGGCGACCGCATCGGCAACACGGACGGCATCGTGTCGATCTCGCAGGCCCGCTTCAACCAGGCGGGCGACACTGCGGTCTTCCGGGCCACCCCGTCGACCAGCCCCACGGACGAGAAGACCAAGGACCTGGTGGAGACGATCCG